>JAAXJB010000050.1:2315-77020 GCA_012270065.1 Rubripirellula sp.
ACCGGACTGCGGCCGATAACTGAATGCAACTGGTTCTCGATGCATCTGGAAATCGATGCACCTAGAACTTGATGCTCTGATCACCATCAGGATCTTCGTTCGTCACGCTCTGGTAAAACCTGCCACTGGCGGTCAGATTTCCGTTTCTGTCGAAGAGAGCCGAAGAAGTGCCATTGGGGTCATCAATTCCGAAAGAGAACCAGGCATAACCGGCAATCCAATTCTGGCGTTCCATCCAGGGCACAACGTCTTTCATGAATGCGAGTACGTCCTCAGGCTTGTTGGCATTTTCGCGGGCTGTTTTTGCACCCCAATCAGCGATGGCAAACTCTGTGATCAAAAGAGGACGCTCTCCGTAAGCCTGATAGACTTCGATCATGCGCTGTTTGAACGCTGTCGGACTGGGACTGCCATACCAGTGCACACCGATGTAATCCATCCGGTAACCGCGTCGATCTGCTTCCTTGACGAAGTCGCGCATCCAGGTTCCTCTCACACCCTGCGTGCTGTCATCAACATCACTCAACGGATTTGCACAAGCAGGACTACAGAGTGGAATGTTCAACGCCTCCAACTGAGGCCAATATTTCAAAGCTTCCTTGTAAGGCATGTTCGCCTGCTCTGGTTTATCCGGCTCATTGAATCCCAACAACCAGCGGACGTCACCTGACTTGATTTCCGGAACGACCTGCGCGTCCAGACTGGCACGCAGATTGTCTGCATTCCAGGCTCCCCAAACCATCGGCATGAAAGCAATGTCAGACGGTTGTTGATCGATGCGTTCCAGCCCCCATGAATAGTTCCAATATGGCTTCAGCACTTTGGTTCTTGGAAGATTCTCTTCCCATGAACCTGCTTTATCTTTCTCACGAAGCGTAAAGCAGACCCCCTTCTTTCCCGGCAATTTCAACGGCTTCTTCAGCGGATCGGCATCCAGATGAATCGCTGCCTTCACTCCAGGGGCAAGTTTTGCAATCTGGTCTCGCGCAGCAGACGCTGGCTGCCACCACCAACCCTTCTGGTCCCAACACTGCCCAAAGTTGTAGTCTGCAAGCAAGGTGTAATAGGCGGCCAGAGCGCCATCAGTATCACCCTTCTTCCTCAGAGCTTCTCCCTTGAGGAACGTGACTGTTGCCAATTCATTCAGATTCGAAAACCGTTTTGCCTCGTTTCCCGCTGGAAAGTTACTCAATCCATCATTGGACTCCTTTGCACTGGCTCCCCAGGTACGCGCCGCACGATTGGCCAGTTGCTCAACGGCGTTCCAGTCCTTGGCAGCGAGTGCATCCCAGGCTTTGGCAGTCACTTGCCACGCTTCTTCGGCGGCAACTGGACTCATGAGAAAAGAAATCAGGATGACATGGATGTAGCACAGTCTGATCATGGCAAATCTGCATTGAAAGAACTTGATACTTCACCCCCTGCGATTTGATTTTGGCGACAGTCGCCAATTCATTGAAGGAAGCATCACTGGAAACGAGCTACTTCGATTATTGCGTTCGCTCTTGCCATGGTGAAATACCCCGGAGACTTTTTTGCGGAATTTTGCGGATACGTCCCCGCCCCGCATAACGTTTCTGCCGGTCAGCAACCTTGGGTCCCGGTCGCCCCCCGGGGACCAATGCACGGCGGTGATCGTGGGTTTCTCCCAGGTGACGAAAAGCCGGAGAGCTGAACGGGGAAACTATCCCCGGCTTTTTCTCAGCTTGCCAACTCTCTGGAACAGACGGACAACTGCAGGAAAAGGATCATTCCACGCAAAACATGGGTAAGTGTGGCGTTTACAAACGCTCTTCATCCACGCGTGGAAACTGATTTCGTCAGCCTGCCTCAATTCACGATAAGCTCGAAAATCACGGATCGGATCCCACATGGTCAGATCGTCCTCGAAATGCTCCGTGTCAGGTAGCGGAAGCCCCGTCTGCTGATTGTAAACAAAGCTGGCCAGGTCAATTCCTGCACGCGCAACGAGCCCATTTGCGGCGGTAAACCGTGCGTTGCATTCGATCAGTTTGAGCTGATCATCCCGACTGTCCAATTTGAATTCCGCATTTGCCAAGCCAACCAACCCCGCCTCATTGAACAGTCGCAAGGCCAGGTCCTTGACGTCGGGCACATGGTCAGTGACATGACAGGTCGCCAAACCCATGTTTTTGGGATAGCGCCTCACGATACGCTTGGTAAAGTCAAAAGCAGACGTCCCGTCCTCATGCATGTACGTGTAGTAGCTGCAAAGCTGCGTGTCAGGACCGGGTATTTTTTCCAGCAGCAAAACATCGATTTCCAGAGAATGCAAAAGTTCAACAGCATCCTGCGTTTCGTCAAAGTTGTTGGCAGTAACAAACTTGACATTCCTGGAAAACTTCTTCTGGAACTCGTGGGACAGCAGAGGCTTCACCAGCAGAGGATAAACAAGTTCATCCCGAAGTGCCGTCAGATCCGTATCTTTTTCAACACTCCAGAATTGCGGAGTTGGCACTCCTGCATCCGTGGCAAGCCGATACGTTTGGAGCTTGTCCAGCATGGCAAACTGGGCAACTGGATTACAGGCATCCAATCGATACTTCGCAGAGAGTGCCTTGCGGTGCGTGGCAAGGCACTCTAGTGCATCATCACTCGCCGCGAGCAAAACACTGCCCTTGAGATAATCAGACTCGTTGCCCACGAGGAATTGAAAGGCAGCCTCCATCAGCGGCACATCTTTCGGCAGATCAATCAAAGTTGCTCCACGGCAATGTCTTGCAACCGCGCGTGGCTGGTTCAACAAATGAACTGGAATGCCACGCTTTCGAAAGCTTCTGATGATGGAAAAGAGATTGTCGTTTCCGTGCAAAAGGATCACGGATGGCTGATGAGCCGAGTATCCGGCGATTTCATCCGGCTGCTTGTCAGTCGACATGGAACACTCCCGCAGAACGGTGTTCTTGCATGGCACTTTTTCGCTCGTCACCTGATCCCATGTTGCGATCTGCATCTTCGAGGCAGGCCTGCAAAATAGCGACTGCCACATTTGGACCACCCTCGCGAAAATGGCAGAAGAAGCCTGGGGTTGTATTGACCTCAAGCACCACACCACCTGCAGTTTTGAGATCTTTGGTTGGATCTGGCGTCAGTACATCGACACCAGCTAGCCTGACATTGAGGCATTGAGCGGCCTTTCTGGCGATGGCGATTACCTCCGGAGCAATTTCAGGGACCACCGGACGATTCTCAGAGGTCGAATTCTGGTTGATGACCGTTTTGACAGCCACGCACTCACCCTCAGGAATAATCGACCGCATCGTCAGCCGTTTTGACTTGAGCGTTGCAGTCATATCAGCATCGCAGTCGAGAAGCTCCTGTGCGTGTCGAAACCCCTGCTGTTTTCGGGTTTCATTTTCCTTGCGGATGAGCCGGGACAGACTTGATTGGCCATCACCAATCACCGATGGTGGATGGCGTTGAACCGCATCAATGAGAACGCCATCGAGAAATAGAAGCCGCAAATTACTACCCTCGATGTACTCCTCAATCTGCAAATTCCTGCAATATCCAGCCGCCTTCCGACTGGCAATTCGCAGCTGTTTTTGGCTTTGAACTCGAGTCGTGATCCCACATCCCCCGCCGGTTCCCGAAAGAGGCTTTACCACGCAGCATTCATGCTCACCCAGAAAGCGATACGCCTCAGCCAAGTCAGAAAGCTGAAAGGTGGCAGCACGGGGCGTAGGGATCTGTTGTCCTGCCAGCGCATCCTGCACGTAACGCTTGTCGCCCACCGAACGCAGGGTAACCGGTCCATCCAAATCGGTGTAATTCCGCCAGACAACCGTCGCCACACGCCCCCTGGTTATTCGAAGCAGATTGTCGTGCCCCGTGTCGACCAAAGCATCCAATTCCCTGGCAGCATCTGTCCAGCATTTGAGGTAAAGCTGGTCTTTCTGCTGCGACGACCACCGCGACGCGAAACTGGCACGCTTGGCATAGTAACGGAGCTTTGCAACAGCGAGAGATGAAGTGGCAAAAGAATGCATTGATATTTCCCTCACCGATCAATCGATGGACTCGCAATCCTGTTGGGTCAGCAGTTGGTCAACCCACTCGTTGGAAAACTCGCCGCGGCGAACTGAATCAAGATAGGATTGCTGCCGCTCTTTTTGTGTTCCGAGCCGATCGATGACATCACTGAGATGATCGCGAGGAACCACAACGATCCCGGATGCATCCGCTTTGATGACGTCACCGGGATTCACCACAACACCTCCACAACAGACAGGAAAATTGATTTCTCCCGGACCTCGGTGAAGCGGTCCTACAGCTGTCGTGCCACGGGCGAATACTGGAAAGTCAAGCTCATCGATTCCGGGCATGTCGCGCACCAGTCCATCTACAATGAACCCCGCGATGCCGCGGTGCTTTGCCTTGGTGCAGATCAAGTCGCCAAGCACAGCATTCATCGACCTCTCACCATGGGCATCGACCACAACCACATCACCGGGCCGTGCCACATCCAACACTTTGTGAACCATCAGATTGTCACCTGGAAATACGCGGACAGTACAAACGCTGCCACAAAGCGTGGTGGCCTGCGCATTCTGGCAGACAATGCTGCTGTCAATCGCATAAAGCCGATTCAAGGTGTCTGAGATATCTGGCACTTCAAACGCCCGTAATTCATCCAGAAGGCCTGCTTCCACCGAGGGGTATGACAATTTGACCCGGAACCCCGGCCCCGGATTGATCTCCGCGGATTTTGGTCGTGCAGATGCCATCATTATTCCTTCGTCATGTCGCCAGAATCGTTTGTAAAACCGCTCAGAATCGTCGCCTTCGTGCCACTTGTCGACTGGTCAGATTGAGCCCACGCTTCCGATGCAATCTGCAATCTGGCAGCCAGAACATTGAACAGCATTTCATCCCGACCATGATCATGTGAAAGCTGTGAAATCCCTTTCAATTCATCGACACGTCGGCGAGCATGATGGGGATAAGTGGGCAGCATGCGTTCCAGCGATTCAAAAATCGCTGGATAGAATGCTTTCTGCTCAGCAAGAAAACTGTCAAGCATGCCCAGTTTAGTCGCGAGATGCGCAACTTCCAGAAACAGAATGCAGAGAGACTTTGATTGCCCCCCCATGAGCAGCTTCATATAACTCGCCTGTTCCGTTTCCGTGCCAAGATTTTCAACTCTCATCAAGTTGGTGTACAGTCGTCCAACTTCAGAAGCATGGTCACCGCTCGTGTAAAGCACTCCCATCGAACCCAAATGCTTCGCGTTTCCATGAACAGTAGCATTCGCAAAGCGGAACCCGGCAGCAACAACAGTATCCTGGACGGCATGCAGCGTCGGTATGTCAATCGAATTCAGATCAATGAACAAACAGTCCTGATTTGTGGCTCGTTTGAACTTCGCACACGCCTCTGCTATCTGAATCGCGGCACTTGGAGATACCACCGAAAGGATAATGCCACACCTGTCCAGCAGGTTTTCCAGACAATCCACATTGGTGATTGGCAGATTTTCCGCGCGTGCCTGCGTCGCAGAGCTTCTTCCCGCAGTGCAGGTGAGCAACGTGAGTTTCGGGTTCTGCTGCAGCAAAACAGCCAGTCCCGACCCAAGGTCTCCAAGATGCAGAATTCCAATATGATCTGATTTCGAATTCATTTCTTTGTGGCGTGGTGGCTCAGAATAAGAGTTGCGAGTTTTGACACATTACCTTTCAGGGAAAAATCCCGTTTGATTTTTTCCAGTCCCTGCGATTGGATTTTACGGCGAAGATCAGCACTTGATTGCAGAATCCCGATCGCTTCTGCGATCTGGGACGCGTTCCCCGGATCGGTGAGCATCCCGGTTTCACCATCCTGAATGAGTTCCGGTATTCCAGACAGCCTGCTGGAAATGCAGGGAGTACCCGCGGCCATGGCTTCCATCAAAACGACGGGGATCCCTTCACGTCGTCCATCCTTACTCGGTGCACTCGGAGCGACAAGAATATCGGCCGCCTGCATTTCAGTGTGTACGATATCGCTTGTGACGCTGCCAAGAAACCTGATGTGCCTGCTCAAACCGAGGACCTCGGCTTTGGCCTCCAAGGATTCCCGATCAGGACCGTCTCCCAGAAAAGCACATTCAAATCCGATTCCCTTTGAAACGAGCAAGGCACAAGCATCAAGTAGATGGTGCTGCCCCTTCACTTCATGCAGCGTACCAACACAAATGAGCCGCACTGGTCGATCGCCAATCTGTTCACCATGCTGACTCTGCTTCGACCAAAACTGCTGGGGATCAATACCGCAATGAATGACATGGACGCTGGTCTCCAACGCTGAACCAGACACTTCAACAATCATGTTCTTGTTGTACTGCGAGATTGCAACAACGAAGGCAGCTTCACGGGCTTTCGTTCGCAGCATGTGTTGATCACGGTGCAGATCCGAACCATGGGCAACAAAACTGTAGGGTATGCCGGTCATACGATGGATAACACAGGCAACATAAGCCGGATGGCTGGCAAAATGAGCATGAACATGGGCAATACCGGCCTTTTTCATTTCCATGCCAAGGTAAATCGCCTTCGGAAAAAAAGCGATAGCACCGACCAAAAATCGCCGACTGCCAAGATTTTCGTAAATCGCTTGCAGCAATGTCGACATGAACTTCAAGGGATTGAAAACAAATGATGATAGGCAGGCGACAAAAATCGGCCAGGAAATGAACGGAGTGAAGTGAGCACGCTCAACGTAGTCCCGTGCTTTGGCCTGAACCACGGCAGCATTTTCCCGCTGCAACGGATACACCTCGATCGTGTATCCCTGACGTTCCATTTCCAGCATTTCATTGAGCACAAATGTCTCCGTGACTTTCGGAAACCGTGACATCATGTAAGCGATGCGCAACGACTTTGAATCAGAAGCTTTCATCATGTGTCATTGTCCTCCATGGAAGGCACGTCGTCTTCTTCCTTGGTCTCAACTGCAATGAATCGTGAAATGAATGGCAACCTGGCGAGCTCAGGTACAGTTCCTGGAACATCAAGTTGTTTGCCGAATAGCAGGAACATTAGTAGCGATGCGAGTGCTGAAACTGCCAAACAAGAGATGATACCTCCGTTGAGATATCGCACCGCCATCAGTCCTGTGAAAGCCAATGTCATCGCAACCGAAAAATGAAATACCATTGAACGTGTCAAAGTACTCACCTGCATCGTCTTGATGGAACATATCTGGTGAATCCCAGCCTGAAGAAGAAACGTCAAGCAGACAGCGATCGCCCCGCCCTTGGCGCCGAACTCGTAGGCCAAAAGAGAAACGGTAGCGAGCGAGAGGATGTTGATCGTCATGTCTGCCCAGATCAGGGTTTTCAGTTGACCGGCGACCCGCATCAATCGTGTGCTCAGGCCAAAGGTTGCCTGAATGAAAAATCCACAGGCGAGCCACATCAAAATCGTATTTGAGGACTTGTATTGTGCCCCAAAGAGGAGTTGGGGAAGTTCATCGGCACAAATTATCGAAGTTGCAAAGACAGGAAAGGTCAGTAGCAGAATCCAGGTTGCTGTCGTGTTGTACAGGGAATCAAGTGCCTGCTTCTTTTGTGTGTCCGCAAGTTTCGCTGCACGCGGCAGAAACAATACCGAAAAGGCCATCAAAACGAATTCATTCAACCTGGCAACGGGAACGACCGCCTGGAAAGAAGCGACCTCTGCTTCGTCAAACGAAAACCCGAGAATGATTGGAATGACCGCACTTCGCAATAAGAATGCAAGATCGCCGAGAACGACAGTCCCACCAAAGCCAAGAATTTCTCGCGTTGGGATCGCCATCCTTGTTGTCATCGCCAATCGAAGTGAATCGTTCTCAGCAAGAATACGACGAAACACACCTAAACAAATCACGACCCCTGCAAGCACGGCAACAAGTTGTCCAACCGCAAAGGCGATCAATCCTCCACCTGACAAAACCACCACCGTGGCGGCGGAGAGCTTGAAGGCAGGTGTCATCAGATATCTGCGATAAAACACAATCGAGGGTTTCGTAACAGCAGCAAAAAAGGACAAAAGAAAGGCATCCGTCGCGTTGCAGAACGCAAAGAACGAGGCCAGCAACAATAAAGTGCTGGTGGCTGGGTTGTCCTGATTGAATGTTATCCCTTGGTACCAGACAGCAAAAAAACAAATGCAGAAAAAACAGCTGACCACAGAAATCGTTGCCAGCATGACGCGGAACGCTGACCAGAATTGTGTGTACTGTTTGCGGTGCAAATAGACCGCCAGGTACCTGGACACGGCTTTGTCAGTTCCAAAGACACTGATTACAGAAATGACTCCAGAAATCGACAGACAGAAGGCATACAACCCGTAATCAGCTTTGGACAGGTAACGCACTGTGAGGATTTGCACCAGAAAATTGATGCATAGTGCAACAACACGGCCGATCGCAAATAGGATAGAGCCCCGCAGGTGAGATCGATCAATGTTATTCACAGTGTCTTCAGGTCTCACAAATCACGTGTTGCATCTTTGATTGCAAGCGGAGTTCAAGGCAGAATCACTTGCTTTGCCGTTCTGGCAAAAACGAAACAAAACCAGTTGTTCGAAGCGAATACAGAAGCTTGCACCTATGGGTCTCAAAATAGACGACATGCATGAATTCACCCCCAGCCAAAGCGTCAGTCTCAAAAACAGGAAGTGATTGAACGACAACAGCTAATCGAGAGCCGGCGAATGGCTTCAACCACGGCGAACAACGCTCTGGTCAGATCGATCTGGAAGTTTCAATACTCAACGTCACTAAAATACTAGAAGCTGCTTTACGTGTGTCCAGATTTTTCGCTATCAATCACATGAATTAGCGGCTAAACCAGACACTCAACTCACAACAATTGATCCCCCTGATTCTTCCAGCGTGGTGATTGCGATCGGACGAAGTTCCATGATGGACAATTGAAGATGTTTGTTCCTTACTCAATTCAAGCCTCATTAACATCGACACGACGGCCATCGGAGTCATAAAGATGTGGTTCATCATGCTCACGCCCCGTATGTTCAGCTGAATCATTACGAACCATCATGCTGGCGATATTGATGCGAATTCTGCGCCAGGCATAAACAGTGAACATACGCAGCGGTTTCGCATTTTCGTACATCCGGGCATCAGTCAGGATCCGACAGGGACGAGAACCGTTGTAAACAGTTTTGTGACTGAAAGATTGAGCAAGCCGACCGATAGCGGTCTCGTCGGCCAGGTAGCCTCCGTCATACAGTTCTTTCTTGACTTTGCGATCCATCGCATAGCTCGCGCCTTGCGGTGTAGGAATTCGCAAAACATTTCGCTTAGTCCACCGCCACAGGTAATGGACTCGAAGCCATAGCCACATCCCGACTCCAGGAGGCCAGTTGAAGTAGGCAATCTTTGTATACGCAAGCTGGGTCAAGGGATCTTTAAAAGCCTCTGCATACCAATCGAGGCACACTGTGGGGTGTGGCATACGGCAGTCCGCATCAAAAAATACCGCAGCACGGCATTTCACAAAATCGAGTGCCGCCATTCGTGCTTTCAGGCCCGGTGGTATTCCGGCGTGTCCCGTCAACTCAGGCAACTCGAGAATCTCCACACCTGCAGCACGGTATCTCGAAATGTGATTGACGGGAGGTGTTTCCACCGGATAGTTGTTGACGACCAAAATGATCTGAAATCGGTTCGCACCCGAGTAATCCGAAATGTCCTGAAGCAGCAACAAAACGTTATCAAGGTCACCTTGCGCATTGACAGGAATAACGATGGCCAGATCTGGCTGTTGAGAGTTGACAAGATGGCATAACGAAAATTCTTTAGTCATCATCAGGTTTGGCGTTGCGTATTTTTCTTCGGGACCACGTTTCGGGAAAAGTCGTTTTCACCTCAAAAGCCACTGCATTGGCCGTGACGCAGGATTGAGCTGAAAGCGAATCACGTTATCTGGCGTTTCCCGCCCCACATTGATGCGGCATAACTGCATCGGATCACAGTGGGTAATCCGGTTGATGCCGCGGTTCGTCGTGAACCCCAGTTCACACCCCGCTTTTCTTGACTGTTCAACCACCTGCCTTGAATACTGACCTGATGGGTAAGCGATTGCAGGCAAACTGCACCCAGTTTTCTGTTTGAGCATTTGCATTGACAATTCAACCTCGTTGCGAACCTCACTTGGTGAAATGCGGTCCAGCAGTGGGTGGGTATGCGTGTGCGGCACCAGAGTGACATGTTGGTCTGACACTTCATTCAATTGATCCCAGCTCATTACAGCAGGAACCAAGGGCTTCGCTTTTGATTGCATGCAGATGGAATCAACAACGTCGTTGAGCTCTGTCCATGGCAACTGCTTCAGCGACTGTTTGAGTTCACGCAGCGTTTGCCCCCTGCTGATTTCATTTGAAACGTCAAAGCTCCCCAGTTTCGTCTCGAGATGGGATCCCGCATGATCGCAAAGGAGCGTTTCATACAGGCGATCCCACCAGAATCTTCGGTCAGGCTGATCGGGATAGGCAGTTGGAACAAAAAGCGAAGCAGGAAGACCACGGTCACGCAGAATGTCAAAAGCATGAAGATAGAAATCTTCGTACGCATCATCGAAAGTGATGAGAACAGCACGCGCCGGCAAACTTGTTTCTCCGCGCATTGAGTCAAGAACAGCCTCCAGAGAAACAACGCTGAAATACTGCATTAGCCAATCGAGCTGGCGAGCAAATTGATCGGGGGTCGCGCTGATGAGTGAGGGATCGAGGTCAATTCGTCGGTCAAGCCAGTCGATGCGGTGGTACGTGAGCACACGCAGATACTTTCTCCCTCGATCTGCAATTTCCACAGCCCGTGCAAAGTTATGAAATGCAAACGAATCTCCGACGGAACGGAGCAATCGCTTTTTAAACGGGGGCGATGGGTTCATGCGTTGGCAATTGAATCATTTGACTGGCGAACGGTAACCGTGGTAGCCCCCCAGGCTTCAACGTTGTGCAAAGAATCCGGTGTGTGAGATCAACAATCCGCCGTCTGTGCATCCGAGGACACGATATGCGCCGACAAGTGCTGAGGCAGACTCCGCGAGTTGCAATCAGCTCGTTCAATCAAGCCCGACAGAGTGCATTCCTCATCTGGGAATCCCGCCACCCCAAAGCGGATTTTCAGTCCCAACTCCTGCGATAATTGCTCGGAGAACTCCTTCATGTACTGAGCAATCCTGTCTGTAGTCGTTTCCGGGCAAAGCAGAACAAACTCACCATTCCTGAGAACAACCAGGTCGCCGGGGCCAGAGGTGTCCAAGAGTCGCTCAGCAATCCTGGACTCCAGAAAGCGTTTGGTAACCTCAAGACGCACCTTTTTTGTCAATTTTTCAATTTGCGAGTGACTCATCTCGCCAGAAAATGCAAGCGTCGCCAGCGCCAAGGGACGCTGGTGCTGTCTGGCTCTTTGAACTTCCTGATACATCCGTTTTTCACCAGTTTCCAACGACAACATGCGTTGACATCCACGGATTGCAGTCAGGTCACTGGCCGCGGACATGAAATCGTCAATTTGCCGCCCCAATTCCCAGGCCAACCAGCTCGTTAGACCGAGCATCACAATTTCCATGACAGCGAGCGGAAGAAATTCACCCCAGAACGAACAGTTGAGCCCCCACTTCAGAAAGCCGTAAACGACAAGAGTCAGCGAGAACACAGTCAACAGACCAGCGCGGTGAATTTTCCGTGTCATCACGATCGCAGCGGCGACAAGACACAGATACGGATAAACGAAAGATGCGATGTTGATAGGTTCGTGCAACCTCTCAATGTTGCAGATAAAACATAACCAGATCAGCATGATTGCTGTTGTCAAGCGGAGCCGCAGCATACTGCTATCCATGTTTGGATAGCGACCGTCCCGCATGTTGAGAAACTTCATCAATACGCCCCTCTTCGATTGAGAACCGAAACGAAGGTCATCAACAGAATTTTGCAGTCAAGCATCAATGACTTGTTGCGTATGTACTCACGATCAAGTAGCACTCGATCATCAAAGCCGACGTCACTTCTTCCACTGATCTGCCAGAGACCGGTAATACCTGGGAGAACTTCAAGCCGTTCGGTATGCCACAACTGATAGGTACTCACATCAAACGAAGTTGGTCGCGGCCCGACAAGACTCATATCACCCTTCAGAACATTGATGATCTGGGGTAACTCATCCAGACTTGTTTTGCGTAAAAAGGAACCAACTTTCGTGATGCGTGGATCATCGGCCATCTTGAAGTCCGGCCACGACAACTCATTCTGCTGCGTCAAACCCTGCTTGAGTTCTTCTGCATTCTCAACCATCGTTCTCAGTTTCAACATCGGAAATCTGCGACCAAAGCGACCGGTACGATGCTGAATGAAAAAGACGGGCCCAGCAGTTTCCAGACGAATCGCAACCATGCAGGTCACCAACACAGGCACAAACAACGGCAAAGCCAGACAGCAAAGCAGCAGATCCATCACACGTTTCGCCGCGTTGTATCCTTGATGCGAAATCACCCGCGCTGAGTGCGGTGATTCCCAATGTATCGTCTCGATGTTGTTATCCACGTGTTCGTCGCGCTATCCGGCAAGTATTTATCAGGGAGGGTCCAAAGTTGGGAGTTCAACGAGTCTTGGGGCCCAGCAGGGCAGATTGCGCTCCAAATGGAAAAAATCTGGCGAGGTTACAGAAAACGATCTCGATTTCATGCAGCATTTGTGTTTTTGGTGAATACGAGCACTCGCCATGTCGCCCCTAGGCAACAACACAGGTCGAATAAAATCAACGACGTTTCAAATAAACCACACGGTTGCCTGGTGAAACCACAGCTGATCGACAAACGGCATCACGGACGTTGGTAGTGGTCAAAACCAACCCTCAGCGGCGTTACCCCCGTAAAGAGTTCTGGATTTCGACGTTCCGGTTATTCCGACTGGGCAAACTATAACCTTTAGGGGGGGGACTGATACCTCTAAAAGCGAATTTCCAATTGTTTTTCGCTGAGGCCGAGTGATTTGCGCACGGCTTCTGCATCTCCCGAATGTCAGTCTGCTCCAATGGTAAGAATGCAAACGGGACGGAATGCGTCGTTTTGTCCCACCTCGGTGGACCTTGCTGCATCACCCCCAAGTGCTAGCTTCAAGCAAATTTCCTGGCGTCTTCGTTTTCAACCTTCCAAGTCACCACAGAAACCTCCAACACGCAGACGGTTGACCGATCTATCAAGGTTCAACTCTCGAAAGGTTCATATGGAACTCAATCTCACTGCATTGAAACGCCATCTGCCACTCGTTTTTTTCTGCACACTTGCGGGTGTTGCTGCAAGTTACGGCTACCTGAAATACACGCCTGCATCCTATTACATGCATGCGCGGGTGCTGATTGAGCCAAGCAGCCTGAAACCGGAGGTATCCGATCTGGGACGCGTTGATCCCGAGTTTCTGCCGACACAGGCGGAGACAATACGTAGCCCAATCACAGTCGGGGCAGCTCTCAATTCGATCAGAGTGCTACCCACCCCGGGACAGGACATCGAAACATTTGATCCTGTTCGTCATGTCCTCAGTTCCATGACCGTCACGCCGATTCTTCGCGCCAATGTCGTGACAATCGGTTACCGAAGCCCGGATCCTGAAACGGGCGAACAAGTGATCAGTGGAGTGATCGATGCCTATCGAGAGCATGTCTCCTCCATCGACACCGCTGACTCGATCACAAACCTTGAGATTGCACAGTCAGAGGAGGAGACCCTGCGTGATGATCTGGCGAGTGCAGAACAGCTTTACGAGGAACTGTTGAATCAAAGTCCATTGATTGCAAAGGGCCAGAACGCGATCGAGATCGCGATCACGGATTTGAATCGTTATCAGATCCGTCTGGCAGAACTTGAGAAGACGAGGGCGATGACCGAAGCAAAAATCCGCGAAATCGAGACTGGAGCAACATTCAATGTGCCAAGGTTGAGCGATTCAGAATCCGACCGGATCACTTCTCTGAAAGTGCCTGTAACGGACAATGAACAGGTCGCCAGTCGGCTCTTGCCGATTTTTGACACCGAAGAGGCACTTGCATTGCAACAGGCGCAGGAAAACCATCGCCTCGCCAAACTTCAATACGAACAACTCAATGCAGTTTACGGTGAAAAGCATCCAGTTTTGATTTCAGCGGGAGAGCAATTGGCAACCTTGGAGTTCAATGTCTCCCAGCGGCTTGCTGATGCCGGCGAACGTCTGCGCAGCAACCTCAGATTGACAGTGGAGATGGAGAGTCAGGTACGGTCTGTATTTGCAGAGAAACAGCAAGAGGTCAGGGTGGCGCAGAAGTTGCTTTCACGAGAAGAAACGCTGGTTCAGGACATCGAACGACTACAGCGATTACATGCTTCTGCCGAGGAGAAACTCACGTCAATGAAAACCCGCAAGACAGCTGTTTCAGAAGGGAAATCATCAATTGATGTACGCGTACTTGACGGCCCTCTGGTTCTTAATGACATGACCTGGCCAAATGCCAAAAAGCTGTTTCCGCTTGCGGCAGGCGTCGGATTGGCAGTTGGTCTGTCACTGGCCTTGTTGCGTGAGTGGTTGTCACAACAATCTGCCACCGTTTCGGACAGCTAGGATTTCTTCATGGTTGAACTAATTGCGGGGTTGATGCTGGTCGTCATCATTTACACCTATGTGTTGTTCCCCGTGATCTGCATTGCACGTGGATGGCTGTTTCCGCGACCGTGGAAACAGAACCAGATCAATCCCACCGTGTCAATTGTCATCATTTGCCATAATGAAGCGGACGTCATCGAGACAAAGCTTGATAGTATCCTCGCGCTTCACTATCCCGGGAACCTGATTCAGACCATCGTCGGATCAGATGGCTCGGATGATGGTACCCATGACGTCGTGGCTCGCTACCACGGCTTGCGAATGACGAACCTGGCTTTCGACCGACGGGGCAAGATACCCGCACTCAACGATGCGGTAAGCAAGGCAACGGGAGACATCCTTGTTTTCACCGACGCAAATAGTATTTTCCACGAAGATGCCCTCCAGAATCTGGTGCGGCATTTCAGCGACGAGCGTGTGGGTGGTGTTGCAGGCAACCAGGTGTACTGCGATCACACTGCAAGTGGTGCTGCGGCTTCTGGTGAAAAGTCATTCTGGAATTATGACCGCGTCCTGAAAGACGCACAAAGCAAATCGGGAAACGCAATCTCCGCAACGGGAGCAATCTATGCGATTCGCCGGCATCTCTTCCAGCAAGTGCCTCCGGGAGTCACCGACGATTTTACCGTTTCGACAAGAGTGGTTTTGCAGGGATTCCGGTTGGTGTTCGATGGAAAAGCGATTGCCACTGAACCAGTTGCAGGAAAAGCGAAATCCGAATACCGCCGCAAGGTTCGCGTGATGACAAGGGGATTCCGCTCACTCTGGACCGTGAGAGGGCTTCTGAACCCTTTTCGATTCGGATTTTATTCTCTCCAGCTGTTTTCCCACAAACTGCTCCGGCGTCTGGTAGCTTTCCCGATCCTTGCTTTGTTGCTGATGACCCCCTGGTTATGGCAGGAAGGCGGCTGGATGACCTGCCTGGCGGTAGCTCAAACGGTTTTCTACACACTCGGTGTCTTGAGTCTGCTGTTTCGTAATTGGCATGGATTATCAAAGCTGGGCTCAATTCCACTATTCTTCAGTCTTGCGAATCTCGCAGCGATGCAGGCTGCATTCAATTTCATGTCAGGTCGGACCATTGATCGATGGGAATCTCCGCGTGACGAGCAACCAACCGGAGACAAAGAGTTCCAAGTGCTTTCCGAACAGCCTGTTCATGCCCAAACACTTCAGGATGTGAGTGCAAAATGAACAACGCATCTGGAAGCCAATCCACCGGCAAGATGCGTTCTGCCATGTGGCCACTGACTGGCCTACTGACCACATTGAGCCTGGTTTTGCTGGTTTGTACACAGACAAACCTGATTCTGGTTGCCGTGATGCTCTGTCTCCTTGCAGCAGCAGCGGGAGCGATGTTGAAGTGGCCGGACTTGACCACGGTGATCGGACTGGGACTGATTTACAGCAATATTTCGGTGGTGTTGGTACGTTTCCACGGCGCTCCCTCGGCTCTTCCCATTGCAACACTTGGGATGCTCGCATGGCCCTTTGTCTATCGAATCTTCATAAAACAAGAAAGGCTCCTGTTGCCTCCGGCAACTCCATTTCTCTTTGCCTACATTTTCGTCCAGTTCATCAGTGCTGTGCTCAGCACAAATCCACGTCATTCATTACCGGGCGTGCTCTCATTCCTTCTCGAAGGTGTCGTCATCTATGTGCTGGTGTCCAACCTCATCCGTACACGACGGATTGCGGTTGCCTGCTTCTGGGCATTTGCATTATGCGCCATTGTGATGGGGGGAGTTCCTCTGCTGAAGCAGGCCACTGGCAATTACGCATCTGACTTTGGTGGATTCGCTCAGGCAGGAGGAGCGTTGGGAAAAACCGATGCAAATCTGCTGGGCGAAATTCCTCAACAACGTGCAACAGGAACAATAGGAGAACAGAACCGATACGGGCAGTTCATGATCATTCTCGTTCCCATCTCACTTGCCCTGGTACCCATCTCATCTGATGTAAAACACAAGGGGCTCGCCATTGCGGCAACTTTTTTTGGACTCGCTGGTTTCGCGCTCGCATTTTCGCGCGGTGCAGCGGTCGGATTAATTCTCGCTGTGGTAATCGCAATGGCGTTGAAACTGCTGCCGCGAAAACAGATCAAATGGCTCGCCTTTGGTGGTTTGATCGTTCTGCTGCTTCTTCCGCAGTACCTGAACCGCCTGGCATCATTGACAGAACTCTCAACCCTCGCCAGCCCAATGGGCGCGAGTGGCCAAACAGACGGAGCAATCAGGGGACGGCTGACTGAAATGGCCGGCGCTGTCCTGGCGTTTCGAGACCACCCGCTGCTTGGCGTTGGTCCTGACATGTTCTCCCAATACTCGCAAAGATACGGTCAAGTGATCGGGCTGAGATCACTCGGCAACGGCCGGGAAGCACATTCGTTGCCATTGGATATCCTTGCAGAAACGGGGATCACCGGTTTTCTTGTCTTTTCCGGATTGGTGATCACAGTTCTGTCAGCTCTTTTGCGAAGCAGACGTCGCTCGATCGAATGCAAAGATAGTGTGAGTGCGGCGTTGACCGAAGGCATTGCCGTTGCCCTCATTCTTTACCTGACAACTGGCCTCTTTCTGCACATGTCGTACATCCGGTATTTCTGGTTGCTACTCGGCTTGGCAGACGGCATCAGCATGCTCGCAGGCCAGAATGACCGTGGTGGCGACTATCTCCCTCGATTCAGGAAAAGTGAACCGCAAATCAACTAGTTGATGCGTCCCGGATTGATCCACCTTTGCATGGCTTCAAAATAAGGTGCTGTAAAGACAGAAGGCACAATTCGATCAAAAGTGCGACGGCACCACCATGCTGGGTCTGGATTGAGATAGATAATATCACCCGCCTGAACCATGATGTTCTCATCACGATTGTACCTCGCTTGAATCAGATCGACGCGAATCAACATGGGGTTTCCGTCAGGGCCCGTGCGATGAACCGTCACTGTCGTGGGAGAGTCGATGGGATCAATGTAGCCAGCCATTGCCACAGCAGTCACAACGTCAACATCGCGATCCTTGGGCAAGGTAAATCCGTTCCCCAAATCCCGATTGTCTCGACCAAGATTGAATCGCACCAGGCCGTTCGGATTGAGCAGACCCACGACAAAGAATGTTTCCTCGGCGCATTTTTTAACAACCACGACATTCCCGTTCTCCAACACAACATCGGCCGCCGGAAGTTCGACCGGAAGCGGTGAA
Source organism: Rubripirellula sp. (assembly GCA_012270065.1). Lineage (GTDB taxonomy): Bacteria > Planctomycetota > Planctomycetia > Pirellulales > Pirellulaceae > Rubripirellula. Next base: position 20,161 of record JAAXJB010000050.1, read on the forward strand.
CGAAGTGGAATCCGGACGACGCTCATGTTTGGGTGCGAGACCTCTTCGGAGGCTGGCGATACTGCTTCTTTTGCGACTTCCGCTGCTGCTTGATACTGCGCGGGTAAAACATGTTCCGACGCCTGACGTCGGTGCACCGTAATCTCATCCGCCGATTCAAGAATCAATCCACCCGCCAGTGCGATCGCATGTGCGATATCGTTCTCGTACTTCGGCAACTCATAAACACCCGGATTGGCAACCTCACCAAGAACCAGTACTCGGGTCGTCGCTGGCGCAAGCAGCATTACAGAAACCTTGGGATCATCGAGGTAGCCATCTGCATACCAGGAAATCAGCTGTAATCTCGCTTCAGAAAGGGTTTTGCCTTTTAAGGTCACGCTTCCGATGAGTGGCAGAAGTACGCGTCCCGATTCATCGAGTTCCGCCTGAACAAGGTTGGGTGAGCTTACCCCCGGCAGATTCTCGGGGACGGGCTGCCCCAAACGCAGCAATCGCGGATTCAAATCAGCGATTTCCACCTGAATCCTGTCTTTGGGTCCCAAGCGATAGGAAGCGGGCACCGGTTGGGTAAGCATCGCAAAGTTGAGGTCATTACTGAAACGCTTGGTTGGTGTCCGGAATGAATCAGGCAACGTGCTGGCCGGAATCCCGGGAGATTTCAGTGGCGCGTAGCAACCTACGACAAACACAATGCTCAGCGATACTGCACATGATGAAAATCGAAACATCGGTTACCTGCCTCGGAAACTAACCTCTCCTTGGTAGATCGGCAGCACATCAGGCACGATTGTTCAAAACCGTAGAAATCCAAACAAACCTCCCATTTTAACATTGAGCACTCCTTTCAATGATTCAACCACAAGCCAGACGACAATCAGGATGCAACGCCAGTACTTCGTTTTGCCTCCAAGAACGTAAACAGCCGAATAAACAATCTCCCTTTGCTTGCAAATGCTGTCGCGTGGCAAAATCGTCGATAGGTCATCCACGTCAGGTCTGCCCCCTTACCGCACGATCCTTGATCGAGCGAAAACACGCATTCGTTTTCCACTTCCGGTCTCGCAAACACAGACGCGCCGAGAGGAACCGCCGTCAAAGCGAATTCAGGGGGCAGGTAAAAACCCCACCCAAAGCTTCCGACTTTCATAACGCGCGACTACAGTAAGAGGTCATGCAAGACGCGATCCATGACTCGACGGCCCCAACTGCTACTTCCAAGTCCAGGGTAGATCGTCTTTCGATCTTCACCTTCCTGTGGGCGTGTCAGGCTCTGGTTCATCAGGAGTTTTATTCCAGTTGGCTGGCTGAAGGAAACGTGCTGGGATGGATTCTCACCTTTGCGGCCATGGCGACCATGCTCATGCCGCGTTCACTTTCTTTGTTTGTGTTGATGCTAATCGCGAGCGTCACGTACAACGTGGTGAAGTGGCCTTTCGTGGTGAATCACATTCTGGTCGAAACCCTGATTAATCTCACGATCCTCACTGCCATCATCTGGACGTTTTCAAGTTCGAAAAAAGATGGTGCGTTCCCCCTGATTCTCAAAGAGACTCTCAGAGAACAGATTTACGACCGATTTGCGCCGGTCCTGAAAGCGATGATGGTCATCATGTACTACTTTGCTTTCGTTGCGAAACTCAATGTGGACTTCTTTGACGTTGATCTCAGTTGCGTGTCCTTCATGTACGGAGATCTCGTTCGCCGCATCCCATTCATACCCACGGCTGGGTGGGCGAAGACATCTGCCATCTGGTCCACGGTCGCAATCGAAGCTGCCATTCCAATTCTGTTGACTTTTCGCCGCACCCGATACGCAGGGGTGGCCATCGGCATGCCATTCCACCTGATGCTGGGCCTGATTGGACATCGTACGTTCTCCGCCCTGGCATTTGCCTTGTACGGGTTATTCCTGATGGAACCATTGCTGCTCGTCGCCCAAAGACACCTTGCCCGGGCATCACAACGTCTGAAACGGCAAGGTGATTTTTTCTGGAAGCTGATCCGGTTTTTCACGGTCGCTGGTGTGGTGTTGCTCCTCGCGGCTGATCTATCAGGAAACTACCGCGCGGGATACGGCCCGTTCCTGATTTATCGTTTTGCATGGGCGTTCTGGATAATTTGGTCATGTGTTATCGCATGCATCTATTTCAATGCCATGAATTTGCACTTTCACCAGAGGCATGAGTGGAAACCTCACCATGCAACAGCACGGCCTCAATGGCTTTGGACTATGTGCCTTCTCGTCTGTCTCAATGGAAGCTCGCAGTACCTTGGTTTCAAGACAGAAACATGCTTCACCATGTACAGCAATCTCCGCACGGAAGGCGGTATCAACAACCACCTGTTCATACCGGCATTGCGTCTTGCCAAATATCAAGATGATCTTGTCGAGATCCTGAGCACCGACAATTTGGAATTCCAGCATTTCATTGACCAAAAGCAATACATCACATTCTTTGAGTTCAAACGTAAACTTGGTACAAGTGACGACGATCTCTCTGTGACTTACCGGCATCAGGATCGCGTCAAGAATTTCAAGCGATCGCGGGGCGTTGCAAATGATCAGCAACTCGCTGCAGCACCACCGCTGATTCTACGCAAGCTTCTATTCTTCCGCCCTGTTCCCAAAAGTGATCGATGCCCCTGTCAGCACTGAAAAAATGGCGGCACCCACAAGAATCCATCCAATTCCACAATTTCCGATCGTTCAGCAGTCTGTCGGACATCATGTGTATCACCGTTGCATGAGTTGCACAGGACTGCGGGTGGAAAGCTGGAAAATACATGCCACGGCCTTCGAATCACGTGGTCGAGGACAAAGCGGTCACGCCCCAACCTAAGGCAGCTTCCTTCCCCCCAACCTCAGTGTGGCAAATCGCCCAATGGATTGAATGATTGACAGGATCCGCTAAGTTCGCTGTCCTGCTTCAGACAGAAACTCGTAACTGACCATCTTTTGAGGATCCCATGAAATTCATTCCCACCCTGATCGTTGCTCTGCTCATCTCCAATGTTGCGTTTGCACAGGAAAAGAAGCCAAACCAGAAGAAGGGCTCCGAGATCAAGAAGTTCATCAACGCTTATGTTTCGGCTTTCAACCAGGAAGACGCTGAAAAAGTGCAGGCCTGTTTTCATTTCCCTCACTCAACGCTCAACCAGGAACAGGAATTCACCGTCGTGAACGACGCAAGTGAACTGGAGCTCGAGTCCTTCTGGAACCTCATCAAAACCGACTTCAACTGGAAATCCAACAAGGTCAAAAAGATTCAGGTATTCGCGTCAACAGAAGACACGGCGATGGTCGGCCTGACCATGGAGGGCATGAACGGGGACGGAAAGGCGTTCACCATTGCGAAGGGTTTTCTGGGCCTGTCAAAACAGGGTGGCAAATGGGGTTTCAGTCAGGTTTCGTGGTACTTCACACCGGTGGAGTGAACTGCAACGGAACCAAACACGCATGCTTTCGTATCAGTCGTTCATTGCTCTGCCACAGGCATGTTCCAGCCTGACCACGAGTTCGGCAAGTGCGACTGGTGCCGGACCTTGTTTCCACGACTGCAGGCAATCCCGAATCTGACGCATGACGGTTTCCACAGCGTCACTGTCAAGCTGGTCACTTTCCACGAAATGCAATCCACCCCAATACAGTTTTTCAAAGGCATGGCGATGCTGTTCGGCATCACTCACGCTGCTCGCAGTGGCGATTGCCTTCGATATCCGGATTGCACGTTCATAAAGGTCGGATGCAACCAACTGTCGCTCGAGATCACGGACAAAATCGGATGCAGGCCCGCTGTCTCGCCCACGTCCCCCATTGACTGACAAATTGTCATCACAGTGGGATTCCCACGCCAGGCGGCATTGCCGAGAAAGTTCCAGAACAGCCGCATTCAGTTCGCCTGGTCGTTTTCCGTCATTTGCCCATGCAATCAGATGACGACGAATTGCTTCCTGGGCCTGCGAGATTCTGCTGTTGGTGATCAGTTGCTCGCTTGAATCAAATCTTGCGTAGGCGGCTTTCGCAGTTTCACTATCGTACGATGCAGCAATGTCGCCACCGATGGAACAAGTCCGCAAATACATTTTCAAATAGGAATGAATGCTCTGTCGCAGCAGTTGCGTTTGCGTCTGAAGTTCCTTCGTTTGATTCTCCAAAAGATTCGCCTGTGTTTCCAATTGCGAAGACTGCTGAATGGCTTTTGCCTCGGCGCGTCTGGCTCGATCCTCGTTTCGCTCGGCAAGAAGTTTCTGCTGCTTGACCTGTTCAACATTTTCCAGAGCCTTGAGATGATTTTGTTCTGCTCTTTTCGCATTCCTGTCGGAAGCGATCGCATTCTGATTGGAACGTATCGCGAAATAACAGGAAACGCATGTCCCCAGAAGCAAAACGACCACCACCGCGGTGATGAGTGTCGCGACTGTGGGATTGTGGCGACACCACCGACGCCCACGTTCAACACGGCCAATGGGTCGAGCATGAATAGGCTGGCCAAGTAAAAAACGCTCGCACTCAGCCGCGACCTCAGCGGCCGTTGAATAGCGCGCACGCGGGCTCTTTTCGAGACACTTCATGCAAATTGTTTCAAGATCAAGTTCAATGCCAGAATTCAATCGTCTCGGTGGCACCGGATCATCGTTGATGACCTGCATCACCGTCGCAATGGATGAATCCGCCCGAAACGGTGGGCGGCCGGTCAACATGGCGTACAACAAACCACCGAGGGCATAGACATCGCTTCTGCGATCCACTTTGTCGTTATCGCCGGTCGCCTGTTCTGGCGGCATATAACTTGGTGTCCCGATAATCTGCCCTGTTGCCGTATGCTTTGAATCACTGGCAATCCGCTTCGCCAGACCGAAGTCCGAGATTCGAGGTTGATTTGCCGAGTCGATCAGAACATTGGATGGTTTCAAATCACGATGCAAAATGCCCTGCCCATGTGCCACCTCGATCGACTCTGCAATTGACTTCAGATACCGAGCCGCACGTTCCCCGGAGAGCGAGGTATCACGGATGAGTTCATCCAGGTTCGGTCCTTCGACAAAATCCATCGAGAAGAAATGCCGCCCGCCGGCTTCTGCCACTTCATGTATCGCAACGATACCCGGATGAGACAGTTTTGCAGCCGCCTGAGCCTCAGTATGGAAACGATCAACGTCTTCTCTCGTTGCATTCACACCAGCCCGCATGGTTTTGATCGCGACCGTGCGATCAAGTTTGATCTGACGAGCCTTGTAGACGACGCCCATTCCGCCAGAGCCAATCTCATCGAGAAGCTCATAACCCGGGACAGAAAAACCCGGTAGTGTGCAATCCTGTTCGCCGCCACGATTCTGTTCACTGTCGAGTACTGTCGACGTGTCGAAAACACTGTCCATGTCCCTGAGCATGGCAACCCGCCGGGCAAGTTCGTCGGCCAGTTCAGGACAATCGGCACACAATACCTCAGGTGACGGCGGATCACCGCCTTCGGCAAGTTCCTCCCAGCGAAACAGCAAGTCATCCAACTGCACTTCGATCGACATTTTGCATCACTCCGATTATCAAATCCGGTCGTTACAAACCTCGTGCAACTTGAGCCGCACTTTCTGCCAACGCCGCTTCAAGGTACGGAGCGGCATCTGCAAAACCTCCGCAGCCTGTGGCTGAGTCAGCCCCTGATACCACAACAACTCACACACCTCGCGTTCTTCATCAGGCAATTTTTCTATCAGCATGTGCAACTCGGTCCACGAAGCCAGACGATCCGGTGCATTTGAACGATCCGATGCCTCAAGCCCCACAGACCTGCTTTCCCGCCGAGTAACATGCGCACTTTCCAAAGTGTGTGCCTGACCGTTTGCACCGCCGTAATGCCGCGCCATGTCAAGCAATTCGCGACGAATCTGGATGGCAGCCAATGCATAGAAGTGCCGCACCGAATCCGGCTTGACGTCTTGCAGAGCTCTCACCAGTCGCACCGCTCCATTTTGAAAAACATCGTCCGTCTGTTCCCAACGACGGACAGTGGGAAAGTCGACGAGCATCTTGCGGGCCAGTCGCTCGAGTCGCTCACAACAGTGCTGAAACAACTGCTCGCGCGAAGCTTCATCCCCTGCATTTGCCTGCACCAGCAAACGCTGCGTCACATCGGTGGTGTCGGTCGAAGATTTTTCAGCCATGTATCAATCATAACATCCGGGTTTCACCGCCGACATGTTGAACGTTGCACGACACGGGGAAGTTCCGCAGATAAGAATTTTTTTAAAAAAATGGCCCGCCCTGTCTGTCTGCTCCGCATGGTTGTATAGAGGCAGCCATCTTGGCTGATTCATTGCAACCAACTTGAAAAAGGACGAATCATGAACAAATCCCTCTTCAAATTCTGCATGGCAGGCATGACGACCATCATGGCATCCTTTGCCATGGCATCCCTTACCATCGCACAAACGCCCAACGAAGAAAAAAACGGCGAAACTGTCATCCAGCCAGAAACGCTCACGGTGGAAAAACCAAAGATTGTTTACGAACTTTTCTGCAGCAATTGTCGCAGCCGTTATCACCAAGCCACTTTCAATCATATCGCCGAGGTCAATGAAGCGGCCAGAAAGGCGAGCGAGAAATGGAGAAACGTTCTTGTGAAATCAACGGACCTTGTCGAGGAGAACCGCGGTCAATACACAAGCTCGCAGACGATCAGTTATCGTGTCTTCGCAGGGCAGGAACTAAGGTGCGGCAGCATTGCCTGGACACTAAAAAGTGAACATGCGTCACGGATGGAAGCAGCCACAGCAGCAAAAGCAATGCAGGATTCAAACGCTCTCTTGCAAGTCGTGCAACATCACTCGCAAGATGTCAAAGTAGCTGCAAAGAAATAAGCCGCGTGATCCGCAGTGCTGCCCAAGTCAAATGTGAATGAGCAGGAGTCGATTCACATTTGCATCGATCCATCATGCTCTTCCAGTGTTCCTGAGTTTTCCAGCAACAACCGCTCAAGTCCATGCAATTGAACTCATACGGATCAAAACGCATGAACGCAAAACTCATGAGCAGTGGGTTGTGGGCTGGAGCAGGGACATGGAGAGCAATGATCGATGAGAGCCGGAAGTTTCCAGATTCAAACAACAATGCCACTTCGCATCAGAGGAAGCACCACGCAAATGATTTGCTGATGTCGGCGATTTGGACACATCGGCTCAATACCCCAATGCGACACCGTCCTTGCGGGACTCGGTCGCACCATGCAGGGTTCCATTGCTCCAGTCAATCCGGATCGCCTGATAACCGCCGTAGCCACCGCCGGCGACTCGTGCGATCTTGTGCCCCCGCGACAACAGACCGCGCACGACTGCATCAGAGACCCCACTTTCAACATTGAGAGTGCCCGCACCATCCATGGGCACGCCGGTCGGTTGCTGCGATCCGACATGCCTGACTCGAGGTGCATCGCCTGCGGCCTGCACATTCATTCCAAAATCGATCATGTTGCAAAGCACCTGCACATGCCCCTGAGGCTGCATGTCGCCACCCATGACACCAAAACACAGCCAGGGCCTTTCATCTTTCGTCACCATCGCGGGGATGATTGTATGGAACGGTCGCTTGTGAGGTTCGAGACGATTGAGATGATCCTCGGACAGGGAAAACAGGGCACCGCGATTCTGCAATGCGAAACCAAGATTGCCGGGCGTTACCTTGGAACCAAAGCCATAATAATTGCTCTGAATCAGGGAACAGCAGTTGCGATCCTGATCCACCACCGTCAGATAGACCGTATCACCATGCTGCAGGATGGGGTCACCTGCATCGACATCCGATGCTGCCCGCCGCGTGTCAATCCTGGCACGTTGCCGGACTGCGTAGGGCTTCGAAATCAGCTCTGATACCGGCAGGGAATTGAATTCCGGATCAGCATAAAATTTTGCCCGGTCAGCAAAAGCCAGTTTTTTCGCCTCAACAAAAAGATGAAGGTATTCGGCGCTGCCTGCTCCCATCGATGCAAGGTCATAACCTTCGAGAACATTCAGCATTTCCAGCGCGGCGATACCCTGACCGTTGGGCGGCAATTCCCATACGTCATATCCCCGGTAGTTTGTTGAAACGGGCTCGACCCATGTTGAACGATGGTCCGCGAAATCTTTCATGGAAAAAAATCCGTCGTGCTTGCTGCTGTAATCAACAATCCGACGCGCGATAGAACCTTGATAAAACGCTTTCCTGCCTTCTTCAGCGATCAGCTGGTAGGTTCGTGCGAGATTGGGATTACGAAAAATCTGCCCCTCGACGGGTGGTTTGCCATCAATCAGAAACGTGTTCCGGGAATCGGGTTGGTCGGCAAACGCCTCATCAGCCTTACTCCAATAACCGGCAATGATCTCGGTCACCGGAAATCCCTCTTTTCCATACTCAATCGATGGCTTCAAAAGCTGCTGCATCGACTGTTTGCCGAAACGTCCGTGAAGTTCGAACCAGCCATCAACACAACCGGGCACTGACCAGGAAAGTGGTCCCTCCAAAGGGATCTGATCCAAACCACGCTTCTGGAAAACCCTGCGATTGATCGCATGGGGACTTCGACCGCTCGCGTTGAGCCCATAAAGCGTCTTGCTTTTGGCATCCCAGTAAATGGCGAACAGATCGCCACCAATTCCGCAGCTCATCGGCTCCACCAAGCCAAGCATTGCGTTGGTGGCAATGGCGGCATCCACGGCGTTTCCACCCTGCTTCAAAACGTCCAATCCAACGGAGGCTGCCAAAGGATGGCTGGTGGCCACCATCCCATGAGTTGAAATCACAGTTGAGCGACTTTGATGTGCTTCGCCATAAGGGCGATCATAGGGCCCACCGCAGAAACCAGTCTGTGCGGATAGAAAAAGACCACTCAAAAATGCAGGAACCAGAACAAGGAGCGTACGCATCAGAAAAGCCTCTCATCTGCATGAAATGTAAAAAGCCGAGTCTATCGGCGATACGGTCAGTCAGGAGTATAAGGCTTTGTCCTGATGTGCTTCCAGCGTGTCATTCAGTCAGCGCCCATCTTCCCAAACAAGCTTGTCGCTTGAGTCCGTTGCATGACCATCAAACGTCATTCAAGTGTGGAAAATCTGCCAACATTGCTGCAAGCGGTTTCAGCGTGTGAAATCAACCACGACCTCCGTTTGTGACATCACGCGCCAATGGTTGTCCTGAAGCGTACTGGCACGAATCACGATCGGCCATCGCCCCTGCAATCGCTCAGCATTCTGCGTATCAATCTTCAGTGACATTTTTTCAACGCCGACAGGCAGTGTAACCTCAGCTGGTTCCATTGAAAGCAGATCCTGAATCTGTTCTGGCGGAACGATTTTGATTTTCACTGGTGTTTGCAGTTTGGCAGAACGTGAAACGGTGACTGGTACTTGAAAAGCTTCACCCGCTCCGATGGTCAATTCAGGAGCTTCATGAGAGATTTTCAGCAACGCGCCCTCAAGGATCATGGTGATGCGGGCGTCCGCGGGGGCCGTCACAAAACGGCTTCGCCCCTGTGGATCTTTCTGCTCGGCAACCCCCAGCACGACCATTCTCGTTGTCCGGTTGGTCTCAAGCCACTCTGGCATGAAGCAGGGGTAAAGAACCTCTGAATTTCCTGATGGAACGGTGATCACTGGGGCAGTGATCCCCTGCCGATGCCGGCCTTGCCGGGCGGCCATGTGGAGATGAACCGGGCCATCAAAATCTTCATCACGGTTGACCAGAAACGGAGCGGGATAGGTTGTTCCACGATGGACAGCCCGCTGTCGGTTCTTGTCGATCAACTGGACGGTGAAACGTGGTTTCATGATGGACGTGCACATGGCATCAGCAACTCGCTGACTGACTGCATCACGAGGGGCAAGATTCCCCGCCGCCGGGCTCGATGATTTTTTTACAACTTGATGGCCATTGATCGAAGCTTTTCCAACAACACGAAATCGTGCTGTGCCTGCTGCAGCGGTATCCGCACATTCAACTGTGATTTTCAGTTGATCCTTTCCGGCCGGTATCATCAGCTCAGTCTTTGTGGTCATTCCATCGGGCATCCCTTCCAGTTCGATCGCGATCTCATCCGCGAAGCCCCCCATTCGTTCGACGGCGACAGCCAGCTGCGCTGTGCCACCAATTGGAACATTCAACTGCTGTGGGATCGTCAAGGAAAAATCCGCAGCTCGTTTCTCAAGCACCAGGCGGAAGATCGCCGCCAGATTCTTATCCTGCCCTGACAGATCACTGACGACCACATCGTAATCACCATCAGCCGGTACAACGAACTGAGCTCTGGAGTCAGAGCCACCCGGGAAGTCGTCATTCTCAACGAGCTGCTTGCCATCCGAATTGAAAATCGCAATTGCCACATCGAGTTCCGAGCCGATCGCTTGCGATTCGGCAGAAACCGTCCAGTTTTCATCCTTTTTCGCCGCAAACCGAAACCGACGTTTTGCTTCTTCTGGCATCCAATCTGTGATCGCACCCGGGGTGGACAGGCGACGTGGGCTTTCCGCTCGCGGCGTTTCATTCGATTCAGGCAAACCGGTGTCTTCTACCATATTACTGAGCGGTATTTCGAAACCGGGTGATTCCCCAAAATCGGTTTCCAACCTCATCGACAGTGTGGATGAACTGCTGTCAGCAGGGGCCACCACGGAACGCACAACAGATTCCAGCCTTGCAGCGCCTGTTGCGACCCCATGACCGATGAACCGAACCTGCTGTGTTTTACCGCGTGTGAGCCGCGCTGGAACCGTGGCGACAACTCTTGGCCCGGCAGTGATTGCCAGTCGATAAACGAACGCCCGGTTGCCGCGAAAGTCAGCATCATGCAATCTCAGCGTGTATTCCATGCCCGCTTGCGCATCAAATGTAAGTGCCACATCCCGACCTTGCGTGTCGGCCACATCAGCAACCATGCGGCCACGCATATCATGGACCTGCAACACTCCATTGAAATCAGTGCCCAAACGCCGGGCGAACATTTCAACACTTACGGGACCATCGCGTTCAGCACGGATCAGGTAACGGTCAACCTCTGCGATGCGACTCAAACGCGCAGAAACACCAACGGGCAGGCTCCCAACCTCCATCGGTTCATCACGAAATCGCTTTTCCGTGATCTCGCGAATATCACTGACGAGAAAAACAGCGGTGGCGGCAGAACCGTTAGCATTCGCGACTTGCCAGCGTTTCAATCCGGTAAGGCCAGTGGAATCCACTTTGATACGAGCCGGTATCTCGCGCGGGATCGGAAAGGCAGGCGAGCTGCCTTTTTCACCAAACCAGTACGGGGGTTCTGGAATGAGAAAATCACCTGGCGGGCCTTCGATCTGCAAGCTGGTGTTATCACCATGGACAAAGAATTCCATGTCGGGGGTGAAGTCATAACCACCCAGAATGACCTGCTTCGTCTCACCAACTGCTATCGCAGGGGGAAAGACATATCCCAATTCGGGAGCCTTTTGGGCAAGTACGCTGGACATCCCCATCAACCAGAGGATGACCAGTTGCGGACACAACCTTCTCGGAGCGGGTAATCGTGGAGTCATGATGTTTCTGCCTCACCGGAAAGGCCTGATTCATACAACGGCTTGTTTCAAGCGAGCAATTCTTCGATCACTGCACCACCGTTGACGATCGGAACGGGGCGGCCCAGCGGGGTGTGGTGGGTTTTGTCTGCATCGATCCCCATGAGATGGAAGATTGTTCGAAGCAAATCCTGAATGCCGTAGGGTGTCGTGGTGGGAAAACTTGCCGTTCGATCGCTGGCACCGATAACGGCGCCCCGCTTCACACCGCCTCCGGCAAAAATAACCGTCTGACATTGTGACCAGTGATCGCGGCCGGCATCCGCATTGATTTTGGGAGTACGCCCCATCTCGCCCATCATCACAACCAGAGTTTCGTCCAGCATACCTCGATCATCCAGATCACTGATCAACGCACTGAATGCCTGATCGGTTGGTGGAACCAGTGCCTTCTCATGGCTGGTGAAGTTGTCGACGTGCGTGTCCCAGCTTCCATGATCGATACCAACAAAACGGCATCCAGCTTCGACCAGCCTTCGCCCCAGAAGTGCACATTGACCTATGGAAGTCAGGCCATAACGTTCGCGCATCCTGTCTGATTCGTCCTGAATTCGAAATGCCTTTTTCGCAGCCGGCGAAGTCACCAGTTCAAGTGCTTTTTCGTAATAACTGGACATGGTGCGGGCCCGCCCTGTCTGGCGTTCCTGAGTACCGAGTCGTTCCGCTCCCGCGAGCAATTTTTTTCGCAACTGAAAACGGTGATCGCCGATGTCGCTGGGCAGATTGAGGTCCCGAACTTCAAAATCTGGCTGAACGGGATCAGTCTCAATCGTGAAGGGAGCATGCTGTGCGCCAAAGAATCCCGGACCGCCCGGCCCCAAAGGATTCGGCATCTCGACATAAGGTGGCACCGCACCACCTTGCCCGAGTTCATGCGAAACAATCGAACCGATTGAGGGGTAAAGCTCATTGAACGGCATTCCTTTTGCCTGACCATCACCAAAACTCGGGGGGTACCCGGTCAGGACCCAATGCCGCCCCGTTTGATGCGCGTTATCACGATGACTATGCGACCGCATGATCGTGAACTTGTCAGTAATTTTTGAGCAGTGGGGCAGGATATTACCGATTTGTGTACCGGGGACCTTTGTCGAGATCGGTCGAAACGGCCCGCGAATCTCCAACGGAGCATTGGGCTTCAGGTCCCACATGTCGATGTGGCTCGGACCGCCCTCCAGCATGATGAAGATACAGGCCTTGGCCTTGGGAGGTGCTGCGCCGGCAGCCGACGCTTCCAATTGAAGTACCTGAGGTAACGAAATTCCCCCCAGCAACCCAGTTCCCCCGACACGCAACGCCTGACGACGTGATATTCCATCACAACATCGATGCTCATTGAAGTTCAGTTTAAACATGATTCCGCCGTGTACCTTGAATCAGTGGTTGTAGACAAACTCTCGTGTGTTCAGCAGCGTCCATAAAATATCTTCCGAAGCTTCGCGACGCGTCAAACCTGGTTCCTGAAATGCCTGCTGCATCAAAGTCTGCTCTGCTTCCGTGGGCAGGCGACACAATGCTGCCAGATATATTTCTTCGATTATCTGCGTGGAAGATCTTTCCGAGGCGGCTAGACGTGCGGCCAATCCATCACGGTGACGGATTTTACGGACAGACTCCGGAGAATTCATCAAGTGCAGTGCCTGGGCAATCGATGGTTCATTGCCGCGTTCGCATTCACACACACTCACACGCTGAGGGCGTCCAAAAACACGAAAGAAATAAGACGGCATCCGATTGTCCCAGATCTGAACCGCACGATACCCCACGGGCCACCCATTGAACTGCTCCGGTACTCCCGTCGCTTGACAAATCGCATCCAGCAAGACCTCCGCAGGCATGGGCTTCCACGCCGCGTGGGAAAAATTCTGCGAGTCCGTTTGATTCGACTGATTCGGCACAGAATCCAATTGATACGCGTTGGAATTCAGAATCGAACGAGTGAACGCCTTGAGGTCGTACCGCTGCGCCACCAGATGATCAGCAAGAGCCTCCAGCAGCGGTTCATTGGTCGCGGGATTCGTTGCCCGAAGATCGTCGATCGGCTCGACGAGTCCGCGTCCGAAGTAATGGGACCAAATCCGGTTGACAATCATTCTGGCAAAGAAGGGATTTTCTGGAGATGTCATCCATTGCGAAAGCACTTCCCGTCGATCCTCCACCCCATCCAAAGCCACTTCTTTGGCCCCCAACCCGACAGGCAGTAACTCAACGCCGGTCTGTGGATGTTTCAGATTCACGCCGCCGCGTGAGTAGATTTTACGTCCCCCCGAGGCAGCTGCTTTGCGTTGAACCCCGGTAAAAAATCCGGCGAACGCGTAGTAATCAGCCTGCCCCCACCGCTCAAACGGATGATGATGACATTGAGCACACTCGATCCGAACCCCCAGAAAAATCTGACTGATCGAACGTCCCAACATCTCCGGGTCCTTGTGAACTTCATAAAACGAAGCTGGACCTTCGGCAAGCGTGTTGCCCTTCGCCGTCACGATTTCGCGTGCAAACTGGTCGTATGGCGTATTGTGATGAAATTGATCACGAAGCCATCGCGTCATCGCCACAGCGCCCTGTGGTTTCACAATCGCCTTGTCCACACGCAGGATGTCTGCCCATTTCATTGCCCAAAAGTCGGCATACTCGGAGCGTTCCAGAAGGTGGTCAATCAATTGCTCCCGTTTGTCTGGCGACGAGTCGGCGATGAACCGCCTGACCTCATCGGGAGCCGGCAAGCAGCCAATCGTGTCAAGATGGACACGGCGCAGGAATGCAGCATCGTCGGTCAACTGACCAGGCTGAATGCCGAGTTGCTCGAGTTTGTTCCAGACTGCCTGATCGATGAAGTTATTCTCCTTTGGCCGCCGGAATGTTGCGAGGGTTTGCGGAATCGTCACGCGGCAAATACCGACATGCCCAAGGTAGCGAACAAGGATGGCAGCTTCACCCGGATTGCTGCTGACGCGAATTTTTCCATCACGATCTGCAGTTGCGATCTCCTTTGCGTTGGAGTCGAATTCGGCTTCGACTGTCACGCAACGTCGGGTTCCATCGGAGCCAACGGCAGTCACCAATAACTGCTGCTCACTGTTGGGTGTCATCTGGATCCGTTCAGGGTAAACATCAATCGCAACGACACCCTGAGACGCTTCGTCATCCAACTGGCTGCCCTCGGCGATCCAACGTTCAATTCGACGGTACCAGGGCGAACCCACTTCAATTTTGGCTCCGCCGCCATGTGGCGTCATGCCCGTTGCCTTCTTCAGCAGCAGGCTCTGCTTCGGAGCTGCCATGGAAACACGGCGACCGCGTGCCTCCTTCACCAATGCGTTGTGATCAGCAACTGCATCAAACCCGAAAATACTCAACCTGAAGCCGTTCTGCCCCTCTGCTTTGCCATGGCAACCACCCGAACTGCACCCACTCTTCGTCAGGATTGGCAGCACTTCCCTGCGGAATGAAACGGGGGCCGGAGAACCCAGCCCGATCACAAGCACCGGAACGCGAACCACTTCATCATCACAACGAACCACGATGGCAGCTTTCCCATCGCGTTTTGGAACGACTCGTCCATCGCCATCAACTTCAACAATCTGTGGATCAGTCGTCTCAAACTTGCAACGCCGAATCACATCCAGACCGGTCGTGTTGCCACCCTTCATGACCAACAACTGCTGAATGGCCTCGGGCCGATCCAGTCGCACCGATGCTGGGATTACCTGCAGTCGACTGTCAGCAGCCAAACTGCTTGAAGCGCATACCAATGCGACAATGAGAAAGAGATATTGGCTGACGAAAAAATTCCGCATTCCATCACTCCCGAAGCAGGATCGCAATCCACAAGAAAATACCCCGATTTCAGGCGTACAGCAACTACATGGCAGGCCATTCCCGGTCACCGATCACACTTCGTTCCAGAAGCGTCCCCGGATTCAAGCCGCTATCGTGCTCAAACAGCACAAACCAGTGAACACGGCCGGTCGGAAACTGTGACCAGCCGTCAGATCACACACGATTCGATCCTAAACGCCCCCGGCAGGCGTCCAGCAGCACGGCAACGACAATCACAGCTCCTGTGATGATCTGTTTATTTGCATCTGAAACACCAAGCTGCGCCAGTCCCGTCTGCAACACCGCGATGATCAAGACGCCGATGAAAGTGCTGACTACGTTGGCGCGACCTCCCATCAGACTGGTGCCACCAATCACACAGGCCGCGATGGCAGACAGCTCAATTCCGATTGCCGCATTGGGGTCGGCTGAAGACAGTCGTGATGCCTGTGACAAGCCGGCAAATCCACACATGAGTCCGCTGATCGCAAACACCGCGATCGAATAAGGTTCCGTCCGGATACCCGACATACGCACGGCTTCTTCATTGGTTCCAATCGCAATGCAGTATCTACCAAATACAGTTCGCGTCAGCAGAAACTGCCCCAACCCAACCACCACCAACGAGAACAGGAATGCAGGTGAAAGCAAAAGTACCGGAATGGGTTCACCAATGGCCTCAACTGCTGATCCGATGTATCTGGTTTGAGAATCGGTCACAACCTTCGTTGCGCCTCGAGCCATTTCCAGCATGCCGAGGGTCACAATGAACGAAGGAATTCGCAAACCGATCGAGACAACACCATTGAATAGACCGCAGATGACTCCCGCCAGCAGGCACAATGGAATGGCTGACCATAGTGACCATTCATGATCCACCATCAAGGTTCCCAGTACCGCTGATGACAGAGCAAGCACAGACCCGACAGAAAGATCAATTCCACCGACAAGCAGAACCAGCGTCATCCCGACAGCAATGAAAGTCAGGTCCGGAATCTGATTCGCAATGGAGACAAATGTCGATTGCTGGAAAAAATTCTCGCTACGGAAACTGAAGACAGCAACCATACCAGCCAGAACCAGCAGCAGAACTCCATAATCCCAACCAAGCTTCATGACTTGCCGACGCGTCATCCTGCTCTCCCACGACGATACCCTGAAAAGGCTGCCTGCATGATGCCTTCATACGACCAGCTTTCACGCTTGAATGTTTCTACCAGTCGGCCATTCGACATGACCGCAATACGATCACAGACATCCAGCAACTCGTCGAGATCACTGCTGACCATGACGATTGATTTTCCGTCTGCTGCAAGAGCGTCCACAAGCTGGTAGATCCTCTGGCGAGCCGCAACATCGATCCCACGCGTCGGCTCGTCCAAAAGAAAAATATCCGCATCATGAACGAGCCACTTGGCCAGCACAATCTTCTGCTGGTTTCCACCACTCAACGTTGCGATGCGTTGCTGCAAGGTCTCGCAGCGCACATTCAGAGCATCACACTGACTACGGGCTGCGTCAGCTTCCGCCTGTGAACGCACCATGCCAAATGAAGCGAAACGTTGCCACATCGACACGAGGGTTGTGTTGGTTTGAACTGATGCGGGGAGCAACAGACCATTTTCCTTGCGGTTTTCGGTGACCATTGCGATTCCTGCGGCAACCGCTTCGGAAGGATGCCGGAAGCACTGCAAGGCATCCCCTTCACCCAGGCAAACACCACCAGCTGTGGCGACATCGGCACCAAAAACGAGCCTCAGCAGCTCACTTCGCCCCGAACCTACCAGCCCCGCAATCCCAAGCTTCTCACCACGATGCAGTTGAAAACTCACATCTTTGACCAACCCGCCTGTTAAACCCTCCACTCGCAGCACCTCAGAACGCTGATCGACGAAACTTGCATGTTCTGCATGCCGATGCACAGCTTGCCCGCTCATGAGCTCGATCATTCTGTCTGTTGAACAGTCTGCTGCGGCGAAGGTTCCAACACAACAACCATCTCTCAACACAGAAATGCTGTCGGCAAGCATTGCAACCTCATCGAGGCGGTGGCTGATGTAGATGATTCCAACCCCATCGCTGCGGAGTCCGCGTAGCCTGTCGAACAAGGTTTCCGATTCGGCCGAACTGAGTGCCGCCGTTGGTTCATCCAGAATCAGCAGCCTGCATTTTCGATTCAGAGCAGCTGCAATTTCGACCATCTGTTGTTGACCGACACCCAATGTGTCAACTTCAGCCTCCGGTGAAATGCCGCTACGCCCAACACGATCAAGAGCTGCACGAGCCCGCTGACGCAGCACGCCACGCCGAATGACTCCAGCGGTAGCAGGCAAGTCGGCCAGAAACAGATTCTCTGCGACCGACAGGGTAGGAATCAGATTGAGTTCCTGCTGCACGATCTCGATTCCAACAGCTTCTGCATCGCGTTTACCCGTCGGTGCATAGTCCTCGCCGCAAAATGCCATTGCCCCCTTGGACATCGCGGTCAATCCTGCAACCATTCGCACGAGCGTACTTTTCCCGGCTCCATTGGCACCGAGCAATGCATGGACTTCACCAGCACGAAACGAGAGGCTGCACGCATCAACCGCCTTCGCTGATCCGTAGCTTTTGGTAACGTCTTTCAATTCAAGCAGATTCAACGCCTCCGGATTCACTGCTGCAACGTCTCTTTCGTGATCAGGTCAACCGGCGTTTCAACGTCGCCAGAAGCAACATCTTCACCATTCAACACCTGTAGCGCGCGTTCAATTCCAAAGACGGCCAACTGGTCACCGTGCTGATCGGCGGTGGCAAGCACTTTTCCCTCCAGAATTGCCTGCTGGACGGCAGAAATGTTGTCGAAACCAACAATCTTGACTGCATCGTTCAATCCCGCGCTCTTGACCGCCGCTATCGCTCCCAGGGCCATGCTGTCGTTTGCAGCAAGAATTGCTTTGGCTTGCGGATGCTCGCTTAACATCGAGGCAGCGATCGTGTTGGCCTTGCTCATTTCCCACTCTGCAGACTGACTGTCTGCAATCCTGATGCCAGCATCATCCATGGCTGCTTGAAACCCTTCGCGCCGCTGCTGTCCGTTGAACGAAGTCCGTATGCCTTCGAGGACCAGAACGGTGTCACCTTCATCGAGCTGGCTGGCAAGATAATCACCCACCTTCTTCGCACCCGCCTTGTTATCCGGGCCGACGAATGGAATCGAAATTCCTTCCTGTTTGAGTACTTCTGCGTCCAGTCGATTGTCGATGTTGACCACCACCACGCCTGCGTTGACGGCTTTCCTGAGTGCTGGCACCAGCGCCTTTGAATCTGCTGGTGCAATGACAATCGCATCCACACCGCTGGCAACCATCTCGTCGACCAGCGCGACCTGACGACTGAGATCCCGCTCGTCCTTGATTCCGTTCACAATCAGGGAGTAATCTCCTTCACGTTCTTTCTGATGCCCTTCTGCACCAGCAGCCATGGTGGAAAAAAACTCATTGGCAAGTGATTTCATGATCAATGCAACTCGCGGCTTATCACCGGAAGATTCCCCGCCAGTGCTCCCGGCACGGTCAACTGAAGAATCTGTCTGCTTACCGCAACCACAGCAAAACAGCACGCAAATCAGGAATGCAAGTCTGTTCATCATCTTTCTTCCTTTACTTCAAATGCTTCATGTCTATTTCAGCACGCTTGGGCAGACTGGGCTGAGCCCCTGTTCGTGATGCAGCCAGAGAACCGGCAGCGTTGCCAAATCGAATTGCAGCCGGCAATGAACCTGATTCGACCCAGTGTACAGCCACCGCTCCTGCAAAAGCATCACCTGCAGCGGTGGCATCAACCGAGTCCGTTTCGAATGGCTCAACCAGCGTCGTACTCATGCCGTCATGAAGCAGGGTACCACTGCTTCCCAGCGTGATCGCGACGGCCCTCGCCCCAAACTGGCGCAGTGTTCTGGCGGCTGTTTCTGCCTGTTTTGTTGTTTCGACCGGCAGTCCCGTCAACGCAGCGGCCTCTGTTTCGTTGGGACAAATCAGATCGACATCAAACAATTCCTCGGACCAATGATCGGGCACCGGTGCCGTATCAAGGATCACCCGTGTCTTGCAGTTTTTGGCAATGCCAATTGCATGCAGCACGCAGTCCATGGGGATTTCCAACTGCAACAGCAAGACGTCAGCCTCAGCGATCAACTGCGAGAATTGCTCCACGTCCTGTCTGGTCAAGCATCCATTGGCACCGGGAACAACCACGATCTGATTCTCACCATCTTCGGCAACGTTGATCAACGCCACCCCGGAAGGGCCCACAGATTCCTGTATCGCATCGACATTGACCTGGTCTTCCTGCAAACCTTGACGCAGCCGCGTCGCGAAAGCATCCTGACCGAGACGACCAATCATCGAGACTCTGGCACCGGCCCGACTGGCTGCAACAGCCTGGTTTGCGCCCTTTCCACCCGGAATCTCCGAAAACGAATCTGCTGTCAGCGTTTGCCCAGGACGGGGAAGTGTCTTGCAGTGCGCAACGAGGTCCATGTTGATGGATCCGAGAACGACAACCGAGGGCGCATTGGATCTATCAACCATCACTTACCTGCACGCTGCGGTGGCTGACTGGAAAGCAGGACCAAAGCTTCTGTTGCCCGTGACTTCTGACTGTCACGTAAAATCAGATGCCGGTCACGTCCGTTCTCCTGCGTTTGAAAGGTTGTCAATCCATCTTCGGCAAGACGGACTTGCCCAGCTGGCGACAAGTCAAAGTACCCCTGGTCCGGTCTCACTGCATGAAGCACGGAGGTAAGATCCCAGGTTGGACGATCATGTGGTGGCGGGTTGTAAAGTATGTAAGCTTCGGAAAGCGGGTGGTGTTCCACGTAGTCGTAATCCCGCAGAATGCTCTCGTGCGGATAGGTCAGATTTTTACCGATTTCATAACCACTCCAGATGATTGGCGTGGGCCAGTCCGAAACGATGCGTTTGGCTGAAGGAATGTCTTTGATAATGTTATATTCCCTGTGATCGTAAAGATTCCCTTTGTGATCACGAATCTGACGAAACGCGCCGGCCATGATCGACAGCAAACGAACTTTCTTCTTCACAAGTTCGACCCCGCTGAGCGGACTGATTTGATCACTTCGGGATTGCAGCAGGTCGCCAAGATTGGTTGAGAACCCAACCTGTGCGATCACAACGGACCCATCCTCGGCATTCACCAGCGTCTGACGAAGAACATCAACCGCCACCGGCGCCTGCTTTCCGGAAAGCAGATCATGAGGAAACCTCTGTCTGCCTTGATCCTTCACAGTGGCAAGCCCGTTGAACTTCCCCTGTTCTGTGGTGACATCACTTCGACAGACACCAATCGGAATTTCACCACGCCCATAAAATGTGTTGACCGCATCGGTGAAGGGAGCCGCCAGCTCGTTATCCTTCGTGATGGTCACCGCCAGCAATTCGCATTCACCTCTCGACTGCAGTGCATGAATCATCCCCAGAGCGAGGACATCATCAACGTCATTGCCAATGTCTGTATCAAAAATCAAAGGCACAGGAACCATCGGATCCCGCGCGAACAAACTTGATTCCCACGAAAAAGGAATCACAAGAAGTAGCAAAACCCGAAAAGCCGAAGCCGGAATTCCAGTCATTCGTTTGATCTCCTCTTTATCAAGTGGCTCGGCCAATGAGCCTGTGCTGTCTATACAAATGAAGGTGAATGGTCAAATACCGTGAATAAGTTGAAAACGCATCAGGATGTCGCGATCATCATTCCCACAACAACCCTGCTTTCCCACAGCAAACCTGTGCAATGAGCGGAGCAACTCCACGGGGTCATGAACACGTTGCTGAAACTCGGAGCAACAGTATATCCGATGCCCTTGATCGAGTCGTCAGGCATCAGAAAGGCACGACTGCCACGGGAACAGAGACTCCCTGGCATCAACCAGTACACAAATTTCTTAGACAACGCTGTCCGATACCCAAGCGTCAAGCTCAACGAAGCATGAAGACGTTACACTGCTGTTCACACATTGCCAGTAACGGAGTTGAATCCGTTTTCACATGTACTCCGTCGACCTAATCCCTGTTACTTCAGTCTGATACCGCCATGCTGCCTGCAGAGCAAGAGATTGTCGAACCGCTCCCAAGCCGTCAGGCGGGCGCGGTGAATCCAGTCGCCCGCAAGCCAGGAAACAAGTCCAGAAACACGGACCGATGAAACAAAAAAGACACCTCACCATCCAGAACAACTTCAGTTCCGGGGCAACGCAGGACTGGGACAACGCAGGCAATGCTGCAATCCAATCCAAAACCGAACTGCAAGCGTCCTGAGCCAGCACCCTCTCGCCGAGCAACGCCATGACAATTCACCAACAAAGCCACCAAATCGAAAAACAGCAGAGGACGCAAAAATGGAAACTGAAGCTGACCATGCTGATGCTTGCCTTTGCACTCCATTGCTTGACACACCCTCATGCAAGTGGTGAATGCCCCGCCACTTGCGGGCAATCGTCCTGTGCTTCCACCGATGCCAACACAACGAAGTCGCCTGATCAGACGAAAACTGATTCTGAAAAAAATTCGAAACGCCCCTCTGAATTGAATTTACTTGGCAAAAAAATGCTTGGGGCTACTGAAAAGCAAAGCAGACAGTTGTCACTCGGCGAGACCGAAGGCGTCCTCAAAATCGCGCCCGTCCACTTGCCGGTCAATCCACCAGGAGACTGCAATCACTTCGGCTGGCCGATTGCAACAGCAACGGGAAATACCATCATTGTGATGCACCGCCGAATTCCTGGACATCGAGCCAAGGGGGCCGGGAAACCGAACCCCGCGATGTCTTATGGCGTCGTTCTTCGCAGCAACGATGGTGGTGAGACATGGTCTGAGCCATACGACTTGCGTGATTGCATGAAACCGGAAGATCGCAATCGGGGTGGAGTCGTGCCACTGTCCCATCGTGCAAAATTCGACAAGGGAAATGAATCGCCGCTCGGATACAAGGTGCATCTTCATGCAATTGGAACGTCACGCAATGGTACTGTGATCGCAATCAACAACCACGGTGTTTTCTCCAGCAAGGACGCCGGCAAAAGCTGGCAACACTTTTCCGAAGCACTGCGCGAAGACACTTTCAAACATCCCATCATCAACATCGGTCCTCGCATACTTGATGATCCTGAACGAGGCCTGCTGGTATTTGGCAACTGGTTTGGTGAAGTTGATCAGTATCATAAATATTCAGAAAAACTTGTTGTCCTGAATTCCCGTGATGGCGGTGCTTCCTGGAATTCGCAAGAGTACGGGGTCGGTTTCAAGCAGTATGAGCCGGCTGCTATCTATCACGACAATCACTATCGCATTGTCACTCGTGACCAAAACGAAGTCCGTTCACACCGCCAGTTAAGCTGGCAACCAGACCATCAACCAACGGTGATTGAAACCAACCTGCAGGATCCACGCCTGGTTGATACGGTCGACCTGACATACAACCCGACAACGAAAAGAATCGAGATGGTTCGCAGCGAGAGGCACCACATGGAACTGTGGCTATGGAGCATCGCGCCGTCGGACTGGTCAAATGGGAAATGGCAGCGGGAATGCCGCCTTTTCAAACGCAGCGGCAAGTTCTACTCGGATGCAGACGGTTTTCATCCGGCCGGAGCAGTCATCGACCGGGAACGCAACGTTCAGCATATATTTTTCTACAGTGGGCACCCCAATGGTCCGGCAGGAGTCTTCCGCCTGACACGGACACTGGATACATCCAGGCTTGTGGATTTTCTCAAAAGGCCCTGACACGGAATCATCCACTCCTACATCCCAACGGCAAACGGCCATTGAATGAGAAGATGGTGACAGGCCCTACGGCGCTGCAAAGAGGATATTTCTGGGCAGAGGCTGCGGGTCGATGATTCTGCTACGCCACAGAAGTTTCAATTCGGCGCGGGCATCCGGATTGATGTACTCAATGCGTATTCGAACCGGGCTTCCCGCACTCAAATCAACAGCAAGGTCAAAATCAGCTTTCCCAAAACCATTGGCATGACAGAGTTTTCCATCAATCCAGATTGCAACTCGCTCTGACTTGCCAAGCAAAGTCTGAAACTGGAAACGGTCGGTCACGGGTGGGTGCAGATCGCCAGTCCAGACCACCTTGTAAAATGGCGTCACCTTATCAGTGTGAGGTTCAGCCCCAAAAGGTTGAAAGTAAGTGGGTGTCTCGATGGTCTCGAAAACAACCTTGCCATTCTGATAATACCTCGCTTTAAGCCCCTGACCTTCAGAATTCGCCAGTGGCGTGATCACCGGTGCATTCACCTTGCCGCTCTGACGCTTCCAGCCATCCCAACCGGTGATTTCGTAAAGTCGATTGTGACCCTGATAGGGACTTAACCAGAAGTGCTTTCCGGAGCGCGTCGTTACAACGGTTGCCCCCTGATTGTCATCACCGTGTATCTGGTAAAAACCATCATCCAACCCATCGTCGACTCTTCCATCCAGCAAACCTCCGACATAAAGTCCGTCAGGTGTCCAAACCTGAGCCGACTGCTTTGTCTGATCATTCACGATTACCGTGCGGTTTGGACCACTGACTGTTTGCATCGGATAATACAGGACACCTTTTCCTGCTTCGCTTGCGATCTTTGACTGGCGTCCCACGGAAAAGACCGGCTTCAGATTTGCATTGAACGAGAGCAACCGGGATCCACGCATTCCGGCTTCGGGCCACCGGCCACCTTCATACTGCCCATGCTCGCGGATCATGATGCCGGCCTGATACGCAACGGACACTGCATTTTCGGGGCCTACACTGACCCCTCTTACTGAACCATAACCCCAGGAATCGGCGATGATCTCGCCGTTCATTTCGATCTGGTTCCAATCCCATCGTGGCGCAGTCTTGTCTGGGCCTTCCCAACTGGCGACCGGCAAACGCACAAGTGCCTGGGAGGTGTTGGTCCCCGTCGCACCAAGGAAGTCACCGCCTGATGTAAAATCACCGGGGTTGTGAAAAGAGAGACCACGTTTGGCATGGGGGTAAAACCGGAACTCTTCTGGCTCGAACTGACCATTACCATTCGAGTCGGCCCACGAATAAAGAACTGGTGCTTTTTTCAGATCCTGATAGCCATGGTGTTCGGCAGCGGCCACCCAGGGCTGGGGATAACCGTCACGGCCAGAGCCGGCAAACTGGAAAAATGTCCGACCCTGATTGATCACGCGACCAGCGATGGCAACCGGAATGGCTCGCCTTTGCCGTTGGTCAAGTCTGAGAACTGCCGGGATGACCCGGTGGTACAAAAAGAGCTCACCGTTGCGACGCACTGCCCGAAAAGCAGAAGCATTGGGAAACAGACTGTCGCCGATACGACCGGTTGAGTACGTCTCTTCGATCTTCCAGTTGCCCGTTTCAAAATCAATCCGATACACATTTACCGCACCCTCCGGAGCAATGCCGAAGAAACGCGAGGGATCATCCGGATCAAACGTCCCGCCAACATAAAATGACATCCCGCCATACCACTCTTTGATGATTGAACCATCTCGATGGACATGCGCGATTCGACGCGGCGGGTGACTCGGTTCACCGACAAAAAAACCACCCTGCAGGTCTGCGGCGATGTCGTATATCCCTGCGAATCGCGTTGGATCGTACGGACCATATTCCCGGGTTTCGCCACCATACGTTTGAACAACTTGAAGCGAAGCATCCAGTCGGCAGACCTTGTTCTGGTTGATTACCGCCCAAAGTTCCCTGCGGCCAGGGTCAAAGTCGAGCGATGTCACCGTTTCTCCAAGGTCAACAGTCTTCTTGATGCCATCTGGCCCCAGCTGATGGAGGTGCGTTCCTGATGACGCAAACACCAATCCTTTCTCACGATTTTCAATTGCAGCGACTGCAGAAACGCCGCTCAGACTGACACTTGCATGTTCCCGGCCAGTGCTCACAGAAAGCCAACGCACCTTGTTCTGATGCGGATCCGCGGCCACGAGATTCAGGCCGCGCGCATCAATATCCACTGGTGCTTCACGATCAGCCGCAAGCTGCCATTCCGCCTCGACGCGACCAGTCTCTTTGTCGAGCCGCCGCAACTTTCCATTTGGATGCAACATGAACACGAATCTGCCACTGGTGGCCGCCTTCGTCATTCGTCCACCTTGGTAAAACTGTTCGCGACGCCAGGTGACTTTGGATGTGCGGTCATCAATCTTCAGCAGCATCATCAAGCCCTCGGTCATTGGGGATCCGACGTAGACCCCCGAATCATCAACATCAACGATCCCAGCCCCCAAGTGATCCCCCACCCACGAGCGACGTGGTTGCGGATGTTCTCCACCAGGAGGGTTGATCCCGATGGTGGTGATATACCGTGCAACAAACCCTGGTGTCGTGATCGACCTCCATTCGTATTCACCTTTGGGCACGGGACGGCCACGATTATCCAACCCGTCCCAGCGAACAGAACGTTTGACGGCAGACGCCGACTCACCATTCCAAATTGTTCTCACAAGGTTACCGCTCACCTTGTCAAAAACACCAATGGAAGTCCTCCCCGAATCTGGAATTGAAAGTGTGATTTCGCTCTGGTGCCCGGTCGGCGACACTGATTCTCGGCCTGGTTGCCCGCCATGATCGACCAGTTTGATACTCGGAGCCGTGGAATGGACCGACACTTCAACATTGTCAATTCCAAAGGGTGGCATGGGCTTTCCACTACCAGCAGCAGCTCCACAAAGGACGGTGAACCTCAGGGACGATGAATTGGATGGATACACAAAATCAACCGGCCACCGGTATGCCTTGGGAAAATGCCCGGTCTTGTCGATTCTGCACTCATGCGCACCACGCAGCGCCTCATTGACCGAATCATTGCGTTGCGGCCAAGACTGCTTGAAAGCCGGGTTTGTAGAAAAACTGGTATCAAACGAAAATCGTGGACTCGCTTGACTGTCAAAGAACATCAACCTGTGGACAGGTCCGCCAGTTGCTTGCTGCTTCCCCCGCCAATCCCCGAATGTATACAGATCAAATCGAACGCGAACCTGATCGTGGGGATTGGCTGTCAGATCAAGATTGAAGATCGGTCCCTGATTGAAAGATGCCCACGATGTATCAGCCACGAGAAAACGGCCGAACATTTCTGTTTTTCCATCAAAAATCCGTCCGGCTGCTGCACCACCTTCCCAACCCGAAAGTGCTTCGGATGCGGTTCTGGCCCCCACACTGACATGATCGAATGACTCTTCATATACAACTTCCCATTCTCCGTGAGCAGAGCCATCACCTGCCAGCCAAAACAGCAGAGAAACCACGAACGTAGCGCGGGCCTTGCCGGTAAAAGTCCAGCTACTTTTCCTCATGCCTGAACTCCGCACCATCGGTATGCACTTCCAAAATACCCGTCCCCCACTCGGCTTGCACCAACGGGCTGTCAAACAGTTTGGCATTGGCCAAATCACGCCTTTCTCCGTTACGCCAAACGCCGAGGTCAAGTGGGTTATCATTCCAGTGAATCCCCAGATACTTGCCATCTGCGGCCTTATAACGAACGACACCCAAGTTGAGTTCACTGACGTCAACTTCGGCCGCCAGCACCGATTTCACAAACCGGTCGAAAGTGCCATGCGACTGTTGCTCACCCACCTCAATTGCCAGTCCACAGTAATTCTTTCCATTGCCTGTGGAAGCGAGAACTTTGTGCTCAACAAACCGGTTATTCTTCGTGGCCAGCAGTTGCGATGTCAATTCACGGTCATGCTTCACAATGCTTGTGGCCAGTGGTCGAATAGCAACCCACGTCCTGTCGCACTTGATGAAAGTAACTCCCCGCTTTTCGCTGATTTCCAGTTGCTCAGGCACGACCCACAACCAGGGCGACTTGCCATCTTTCACCAGCCAGATCGCGATATTCTCCTGCTGGGCAACCCTGTTTTCGGCAGAAACAATTCCTGTCTTGTACATTGGTGACCCGGGGTACGCCGGATTTGCCCCCGGAGTGGCTTGAAGGGTAACGGCACCATTGTCCTGATCAAAGACAAGCATCTTGAATCCGTTGACATCACCACCATCAACGGAGGTACCACAGGTGAGAGACCCCATCTGATAAGTGTGGGCAATGTACTGTGTTTCCAGATACTCTGGCTTACTGTCGAGCCGAAATGAGGTGGTTGCGTCGTAGGCCGGTTTTGCAGCAAAAATCTCCACCGGTTTTTTGAATTTCTTGTTTGCGAGGTTCACCGCCGCGAGAGGTGGGCGATAAGCGCTGGTGACCTGATGCACTTCGTCAGACTCCCAATGCGCCACTTTTCCCGTAGGGTGTCCGCCAAACCACATCCACAGAGAGTTTGCGGCGCTACCGCCGAATGGCTGGGCATGGTTGTAATCCCGCTTGGTCGGACCATTGAAACCACCACGCCAATACTTGATCGCTCCGGAAATCGCATAAAAATCGAGGCAAGCCTTCGCTGCAGCTTTGACCTCCGTGTCTTTTGCAAAGTCGTAAAGATTCAATAATGGAATGATGGAATGGCCATGGTAGTTCTCTGAATCCCATTCACCGATTCCAATCCGGTAGAGCGTTCTTGCGTAGTCAAGCAGATGCCTGCCGTAGAGTTTCCGTGTTGCTTCATTCCCGGTTTCTTCCGCCATCAGATAAACACTGGTTGTCCGCATCAACCAGAGATTTTCTGTGCTTCGAACATCAACCCAACTATTTTTCGCATCAGGCCCCCATCCCTGCTTGCCTGGTTGGTGGGCATAATGGGGTCGGCGCATTGGATCTTTTTGTGTCCATCGCTTCGCTCCATCAAACATCTTTTTTCTGTAATCAGGAGCAAGCAGATCACCGAAATAAAAATACTTTCGCATCTGATGCTTGAGTGTGAAGCATGCGAAGTAGTCGATGCCCGATGTTTCCCGATGCCACTCGTCATGTTGGTGATCTGTCGCTTGCAGATACTTCAATGCAACTTCTGCATTGCCACCCAAAGCGTGAGCCATCAGATATCCATAACTGCGTTTCTCATTTTCGAAGTAGGTATTTACACCTGCCTTTGTCTCATTTCGCTGCTTCAGAATGACACTCTCAGCCCTTCGCTGAAAATCATTTTCAAGCTGCTGAGGCCATGGGTTCACCAGGTCGGGAGGAACGGGCTTGCTGTGATAGATCAATCGGCCAGGCTTTCCTGTGACCATTTCAGTCAGGTCAAATTGCCCCAGCAGATTCGATTGCGATTGTGCAACTGCGCAAAAGAAGACCAAGCATGTAAGATATCGCATCTGTTTTTTTCCTGATGATGGCGGAACACGGGCTTTCTGATTCTGGATCACCGCTTGACTGTTGAACATTGCTTGCCCGTGCTGCTCTATCAGCTCAATGGCTGATGACCCTGACTGATGCCAGAGCGAGCCACTACATGTCGACGTTTCAGCGTTGCCAATATTTTAGCACTTGCTGCTGATGCCGTGTTTTTGATGCTGCCAGTGACGCGAAAGCGAGCGAGGGCAATCCACCTGGTTTTTCCACACCGGCATGAGGCAATGAATTAACGCAGTTTGTAGATTCAGGCACGCGGCACGTGGGCAGTTCACCAACTTACTTCCCCATCCTTGAAATCATCTGTGAGTAAATTTTCCTGGCATGCTCGTACGCGGCACGCGCATCGTTTTGCTCACCCGGAGCGTAAGTATTCTGCTTGGATCTCCAACATTGCTCGACTCCAGCCAGGCACCATCGCGCGCTATCGATGGTGCCCCGCACCGGTTTGTTGTCAACGACGACAAAAATCGGGTTGGTGTGCGCGTGTGGAAAAACGCGTATTGCAACCCAGCAACTTTTCACAATCGGATAGTGAAACGCAAGTGTCTGTGACTCCCCGTTGGCTTGCATGTTTTTTGTGGCAACCGGAAAACCATTGACGACCAGTTCAACCTCAGCCGTCTCCTGCCCCTGAAGCAGCGCTGCCGCATCAACCTGAAACACGACTTCACCATTTCGCGACAGTTTCAATTCACTGCCATCCACCCCCACCTGTCTCCGGTGACCTGATGCCGAAGACTGCGCCGAAAAATCGAGCAGATGGGCATATCCATCACTGACGTAGCTCCGGCCATCACCAATGGAACGCACCCATTTTTCGAAGGTCAAATCTCCGTCCACCTTTGCATAGACACGACCGATTCCGACTCGCTCTCCGCTCATGCATGGAAAGTCTGTTTCTCCACTTGCAGCCACCCTGAAACCACAGTTCAGAACGTGATACCACATGTTGAGCTCAGTGGCACGAGGCGTGTTCATCGTGGAAATGAAATCAACAGCCGGAACGAGATTCCCATCAGCCCCTGGCACCTTGTGCGTCACATCAACAATGAACTCGTTGGCTCCAATTCCGTCAAAGGCAGGGACATTGAAATTTGGCAAATCGTTGGGTCCGTCTTTTCCCTCGGTTCCGGGAATACGGCCAACGATGGAAGTCAAACCGGCAGCGGAGTGTGCGGGGCCACAAACGGCTCCCTGCCGCTTTGCCCAACGAAGGGTATTCAATCCAAGCGTCGGCCAATGATCCTTCGACTCACCACCGGGATAGATCTGCTGTTTCAGATTCAGCAGGTTGAGATGCCCGGACATGTGCGAACCAAAACCGGACACCTCCACATCATATCGCAGCGTGTACGGATACCGTGACTGTTCCGCAACCTCGCCACTGAAGAAACGTTTCTGATAGTCGAAACAGGGCCCCCATGTCAGGCAGCATCCGACTTTAAGATCTTCTCCCATGATATGGCGAATCATGTCCTGCGGCTTCACACCCTGGGTCGGATTTTCATAATGCAGGCACCCGGCAGCATGGATGTGGTGATCACCGGACCACCATCCTAATGCCGCAGGATCAATCCACCGATTCACGCGATAAACCAGCTCGGCTGGCTCATGCCCCACTTCCAGTTCCTTTGTGACGGGAATTGTTTCGGGGCCGCGTGAACAGGTGATGGAATACTGACCTGGTGGCAACGAGATTGTTTCCTGATCACCACGATAAATGTGGCGTTGAAAGAAAAAATCTGGCGCCAGACGTTTGGACTGGGCCGGATAGATCCTGCCTTCGCTGTCGCGGATTTCAAACTTTGCAAATGCAGGAAGTCCCTCATCAACAATGCTGAATTTCACCATGGTGGAAGGACTGCACTGAAAATCGACAGACAATGTGGACCAATTCTTGCTGCGTTGCGCCGAATACAGATCAATCCAGTCGATTCGCATTTTTCCCGGCTTGACCAACGGATCAATTCGAACCCCTGCCAATTCACCATCCACATGAAATGGGACTTCGTAGAGATTCTCCTTATTGGGCTCAAGAATAAAATTCGTTTGCCGATCTGCTGTTGCATTGGGAATCTCCTTTGTCCACCAGAACACTTGCCCAATGCCAGCCACATCGGTCTTCGCCCAGAATCGGAGCATCATTGGGCCACCACGGGATTCAACCACAGCTCCCATGAAAGGGTCTTCACCTGTAGAAGTAATCTCCAACGAACCATCACTCGGCTTGATCGAGATCTGATTCATTTCATTCCATCCATCGGTGTCTTTGTCGAAACGCCATTCGCGTATCAGATCGCGGTCTCCATCAGGGTCACCGGTAACATTGAATTCAAGCATTGCCGTTTTTCGACCGGGGTCACGGCTATAAATCTGGATGATCCTGTACTCGAGTGCGAGTCCGCTGAGATTCGCTCGCATGGGCTGTCCATCGAAGGATGAGATCTGCATCCACCGTGACTCGACTTCTTCAAGCGGAGCATAAGGCAAAGGGCGGGCATTCGGACTCTCAACAAACAGACGTCCGGTTCTTCCGTGCCGATTGATCACTTTGACAAGAAAAGTCCGCCATCCCTGCTCGAGTAACGCTGGTTTTGCAGATCCGAGGGAAATCACAGGAGGCCCTGATGCCTGGACGTCAACGACCGCCAAACACATGGGATCGAAAATTCCCTGAACCGTTTTTGCTACAAGCTTGGGCGAATCAAGTTGTTTTGCCTTTGACAATTGCAAGAGTGAACTCTGGCTCAATGGACTGCCAACAACATCCAACGCTTCCGAGAGCCGATGCACCTGAGCCAACAGCGGTTGTGAGGGCACTGCAATTTCGCTTTCAGCATCATCCGCAACACTGCGTGCAGCAATGCCAGTCACAATCCAAATCAGGAAAACTGAAATACGCTTCATTGAATATCTCCTATTTTGAATCGTTGTCGGTTGAGGCTGGCTGAACATCGATCAATACATCTGTCGTCGCACGAAATCCCAGGTCCTGAGTTCCCTGACCGGCATCACCCACAATCCGCACTTCCCGAATTCCTGCCGCGTGCGGGGTGATTTCCACAACCTTGAACTCGGTAGTTTCCCCGGACAGGTAACGGGATGTAAACGGGTCATCGACGATTTCGATGGAACACCACTTTGCAACACCGGGTGGATTGAGCGCAAGATCGATTGCTGACAGGTTCAAGGCTGCCGTGATGCCCGCAAGATTGTCAATTTGAACGAAAAACTGCTGTGGACGATTCTGCTCGAGACTCAGTTTCCCAAGGCGACTGGCAACCTTCACCCGTGACTCCGGGTTGATCGACACATCCAGTACAACCAATGGCTGCACTACCCGGTTGAGTGCAAGTCGGGAGCCGACCTGCTTCAAATCCGACAATACCTTTTGTGTTGTTTGATTGACGTTGAAACAATGCAGAGCGGCACGCAGGCGATTTCTCATCTGCTGCCAATTCCCATCTCGAAGAGGCAGCAGATCAGCGTTTGCATTGCGGTGGCGATTCTGCCAGAAGCTCCGGGCCTGATAATGCCACAACAATACAAGATCGCGTTCCACCGTGCTTTGAACGTTCTTTTTCACTCGCTCAATTCGCTCGTTGAGCCAGTCAAGGAAGAATTGGGTCGAAACTTGACTGACCTGTTCGCTACCGTCTTCCCGGGGCACGTACCAGGGGGCTGTTGATGCAAATCGAAAGGTATGCCTGACGTCTGCAATCGCCCGGACCAGAAACCAGCCCGGACCGGGCAGGACGAATTCTGTGTTGATTGTCTGATGCTGGATCCGATCAGTGCTAATCCGTTTGATGACATTACCATTGTGAATGACTTCCAGGCTGGACACTGGATCATTGGAATCAAGCTCAATGGTCAGAGCGATTGTTTCCCCAGCCTGAAACGGAATGTCTGCACCAGAATACTTGCCGTTCGCCCTGACTCTCAGTAGTGGTCCGTTGGTGACGAAGCACTTTCCAGCTTTCAATGCGTCAAACCAGTTATCACGGGTACACTCAGTCTGACCCAAGTGGACGTAGACACGGTTGTAGCCGACCGGATTGGGAAGAACACCAGACGCACTGCCAGCAGAAGGTGGAATCTGGATACCGGAATTCAGAATGTGGTAATAAATCTGCTGAGTCCAATGACCATTTCCATGAATTCCGCGATACTGGTCAGGATCACGTGGTCTCCCCCACGCTTCATTCCCCAGGACTCCGTCACGATGCATGTGATTGTGTGCAATACCAATCGAATCTGGCCTGGCAACAGCAAGCCATACTGGCACATCCCACCAGAACGGTTTCTCAATGTCGATCCAGACTTTCGCGGCCCCCGCCCGTGCTTGATTGACGAACTTCATTGGAGATGGAAATTCACGAGATCGCACACTCAAATCCAATGGTTGCTTCAGCCCAATGTATAGCAAGGCTCCTCCTTCCCGTTCATCTTCACCGGCACCGATGCTATAGATCCTTCCATCGGCGGTTGCAAAGTCTATTTCCGGAAGCGGGGAGGCGTTGGGCGCAGGCTGGTTCCACCACCCGATCACGGGAAGATAATCCAAATCTTCAGCCGCCATCAAGAGTTCAACATCCGCTGCTGGACGATGAACATGCAGATCACCGCTGAACCAGCCCTCACCACGCATCGAAGCCAGCCTGTGTAGCCTCTGATGGATGGTAATCGACTTTCCCTTCTCAGCAACGAAGCTACCCTTCACCCGTTCAAATTCAGGGCCGCGTTCTACTTGAAAGGAATATTCATCCGGCTTCAACTCCATGACAAACTTGCCCGGACACACAAAATGGTCTTTCCACGAAGGCATGCCCTCGGCAAACTGAGCGGCACCCGTCGAATCCCTGACATGAATACGGCACGGCATCTCCTTTCCGTCTGCGTCACTGACAAGAAAATTCAAGTGCGCCGTTTCCTGTGCTTGGCAAACAACACCCAGAGAGATCAACAGGATCTGCCATCCAATAGCGAACGCTGCTTTCATGATTGTCTCCTACTGGCCAAATGCAGAAAGCAGGTGCGCTGCTGCAGAGTCACGATCCAACGCCTTATTTGCTGGCAGATCATGAATCAGGATGGAATACGACAGTTTGAATGGTGTCCCTTTGGCAACGTGGGTCTTTACGTATGGTTCCCGACGTTCTTTGGGTTGTCTCGGGAACGGATTAGTCACCACGACACCATAATCACGTGCATGGAGCCATGATTGCCGAGGGTTCGCCGGATCGGGAACAACCATGATTCCTACTTCTCGACCATTGATGATTCCGAAATAGTCGTACCAACTGGCTTCCTTCCCCCAGACACCTGCCCCATTTTTCTCACCCCGCGAATTCACAATGGTACCGTTTCCACCCTTGACTCGCAGAGGCGACGCAACGCGGACTGCAAGACCTGATTCTTCCTGATCGCCAAAATAAAAGTCGCGCTGTTGGCAGCGATATTCAGCTTCAATACGGAGAAGAATCCCCTCAGGAACACGCTCAAACAGGTAGCGTGAAGTCTCGACACATATCTCCTGCTCCTCGTTCTGACTGAGGAACCGGTTCACTGCCGTAAAACCTGCTTTGTCTTTCTCTGCCTGCGGTGGCTGAACGAACTCGTCAAAAATCACCTCTGACTTCAGACGCCAGTAATCGTTACCGCTGACATCCCCGAACCCAAGCCAGATTCCCGGATGCATGATGGGGTGGATGATTCCCTTTTCAGCACGGTAACCGGGATCAAGATCCTCGGGAAATCGCACAGGAAAATTACGCGTCACCTGGATTCCTCCAGGCGTTCTGACATTCACGAGCGCTCTGCGTTTTAGCTCCGGATGTCGTTTGATGTAGCTGGCAATCTGCTGTTTGCCAAGATGGATGTGCAGCGCGTCCTCAAAATTCTGGTACCAGAAACCTGTACGATCACCCACTGTTTTCTGCATCAGCAACCAGGCTGTCAAATCTGCAATCTGTTGGGCATTCATCATAGTTGCGAAACCATCTGGCATTGGAGAAACCCTCGTACCGATACGCTTCTCAATGATGTCACGATCGACATGAGTGACATTTCCACCTGAGTCCACCAGTTTGATGCCTCGACCTGTTTCCTCAAGAACAGTTCCAAGCATTACACGGCCATCTTCCGTCAGTATTTTCTGCTGCGCAAACCCTTCAGTGATGACCTTACTGGGATGGATAATGGATTCAATCAACGTCGCTGGTTCCCTGACACGATTACCAATGTCAGACAGGTCCGGCCCCAGAATCTGGCCGATCCCCTGCATCTGATGGCATTTGCAGCATCCAGCACCCAAAGGGCTCAGGAACAACTCACGCCCTTTACGGGGATCTGCATCCGTCATTCTCGCGAGCACTGCTTCAACAGTTGCCGCCTCACCAACCATGTCAGTTTCCAGCAGTTCCTGTTCAAAAACGACAATGTAGTTACCACGCCCCGAATCTTTCCGGCCATTCAGATTGGGTCCGAGTGAGACGCGGCCCGCTGGAAAACGCTTTGAATAGAAATTGAAGGAAGGATCATCCGTAATCAACTTCAAACCAACATCCTGAAAACCATCTGCCTGACCGATTTCCATCCATTCCAAGGGTTCAGGATTTCGCGAATCGACACCGACCAGAACGGTAACATCTGTATCACTCACAAACGAAATCAGCCGATCGACGAGCCTACGGTCATCTCCGTTGGCTGTTCGCAAAAAGGGAAGGCCCATGAGTTCTGGCGGAACGGACCGGATACGATAATTCCTGTCGGTGTAATGTCGCTTGCCGATCGCCAGCCCACTCCAGTCAAACTCATAGGGCAATCCACTGTCGGACGAAAAACTGGTGATGAACGGGCGATGCCGATAGGCCTTGACCGTTCGCACCCCGTATTTCGCTTTCACCGTCGCCCCAGCTTGTGTGTAATCCTGAAATACCCCAAAGCGGATCTCCGTATCCTTTTCAATCACGATGGGTCCACTTACACGCTGGCTTGTCATCACCGGCACAGAACCATCCATCGTGTAAGTCACAATCGAACGTTCCAGAGCTGAATTCACTTGAACCGAAATTGGCCCGGCGTAATCCCCCGGGGGTGGTTCAAGGGAAATCAGTGGTTTTGCATTTCCTGTCTTCTGCAACCACATTTCAACCAGGGTGGCGACCTGTGGATCTCTGTCGAGGCGAAACGGCAAGACCTCAGCGGCAGAGATTCTGTCTTTCAGAAACAATGCCAGTAATGCCGCCAATCGAACACGCGGGCGTGAATCTTCCGTCAGTCGCTTCAGTTCATCGACCTGTAGCAAATCTCCCATCGCGTTCCAGATGGAATAAAACACGACACGATCCGATTCACGAGCAGACAGCGTTACCAGTTCATTGGTCAGATCAACCCTTCGCGCCTGCCACACTGCCTGCACGGTTGCATGCCGGAGACGTGCTTTTGGACTTTGCCATGCCAACAGACGGTCAATGCCCTCCGGCTGTTCCTGAGCAACGATTCGCAGTGCCTGCAAATGGACATTGACTGGACTATTGCGTTCTTGCAGGCCGTACACACGCAGAAGTGCGTTGATGGAAAGACGCCCCAGCGTCCACAGCCCCCATGTCTGCTGGGCCTTCGACAAGCGACGCTTTGACAAATCGCTACTCAGCACTTCCTCCAGAAACCTGCGACTTTCATCCCCTCGACGAAGAAGTTCATTCTGGGCATCGACTCGCCAAGCAGGCACGCTGCTCCCGAGATCAACCAGTAGTTCCTCAAGACTCCTCTCAACATGGGGTTGGTCACGTTCACTCCATGGAACGAGTTCAGTTTCCATATGTCGTATGCGGTAGACTCGACCAGCATCAACCTGTTGACCATCTTTGATGGTTCCACCGTACGCGTGTCCCCAGCTAAGAATGTACAACGCTCCGTCCGGACCAACCTCGATATCCGTTGGTTCAAATACGCGACCAGAGCTGGCGGGCAATGAACGCCCTCCCTCTGCATGGGCAAAGACATCCGGAAAACCGCCACCCTGATGTTGCCTGAAGGCTCCGTCCCACTCCGGCTTGAACAGATAGACTTCACGACGCATCCAATCATTGACAAAAAATGCACCGCGGTATTCCGATGGGAAGTGTGTTGCATTGTAGTGAATGACTCCAGCTCCGGAGCCTTCATAAAGGGGCATGCTGATTGGGATCGTTGGCAAGTGATCGATTCCTTTCCAATCAAAACTCCATGGGTGTCCCCATCCAAAGTGCGCTCCATGAAACGGCGCGAAAACCTTATCGCCTGTCGTTTGATCATTGTCGGTTCCAAGCCAATCGAATCCATCATCAAAACAGATATCCCAAGGATTACGGAACCCACGTGAGACGATTTCCAGATTCCGTCCCATGTCCTGTGGCAATCGTTCTGTATCTGTTGTGCTGTAAGGATCACACCTCAGGATTCCCCCCTGCTGCCCCCAGTCATCACTGGGCGTGTGATAGGCACGCCGGTAGTTTTGTTTGTCAAAGACCTGAACTTCCGTGTAATCAGGCGCGTTATCGGGCGATGTCAAACCCCACAATTCACGAAACGCTTTGGGTGCGAGCTGTGTAAGGCGGTTGTAACCTTTGGAATTTCCCTTGGACATGTAAAGCTTGCCATCGGGACCAAAATTCAACCCATGAAGCGAATGCTCAAGATTTCCCAAGCCTGTATAAACCCTGATATACACATCTGCTTCGTCATCCCCGTCTGTATCCCGAACCACGGTCAAGTCCGGCGCATTAGCAATCCACAAATCACCACCGTTCCACGCGATTCCCTGAACACTGTTGAAACCCTCGGCGAATGTCTTGATGCCGTCCGCAACCCCATCGCCGTCGGTATCAATCAGGATATCGATCCGATCTCCCGGAGTCTCGGGAGTAGGCGCTCGCCATTGCTGACCTTGCGCAACACAAAGACGTCCCAGACGATCAAATGCCATCACACACGGGTTACTGACCATGGGTTCCTTTGCCACCACATCCACCGCGAAACCATCAGGCACAATGGGCATATCGTCTGCGTGCGATTCCACTCCCAAATGAACACTGACAGCAATCACCAGCATCCAAACCAGTTCACAAAAACTTCGCAACAGTTGTCACCTCCACCAACAGGGATTACACAGACACACAATATCAAGGAAGCGCAAAAATGAAACTGACGATCAAAGGCAACCTTCCCGAACCCATGATACACGCACAATACGATGAAGGCCTGCCAACACCACGGAAACGAAAATCTGCGGCCCACACTAATCTGAACTGGCATCGCTCCTTCAGACGCACAATTTTTCCGTGATACACGATCGCTATTGATGCAATCACAGTGCCCACGCAGTTGATTCCCAACAAACAGATCGGCCTGGGGCAAGGCACGGGAAAACCACTCAGTCTTCAGGATCTGAAGAAGGCCCCCCCTGCCTTCGCGGGCTTCTTCCCGCAGGCATGCCCCGATTACCAAATCGGCGACTCCGGGTCCCCAAGCCGGGATCCCTCGCAGGGTCATAGTCCACATTCATGGTTGGCAATTTGGCATCAACGGATTTGAAATACTCCTTCAATTCCGAATGCATGTCCTTGGCAATTTCGGGACGAAAGCGGGACAAGTCAGTTGTTTCACTGATATCCAGGTCAAGATCAAACAGAATGGTTCGATCTGATTCAAATTCCCAGATCAACTTGTGCGCCCCCTTGCGAATCGCAGCCTGGGGTGCCACGTGCTTATTATTCCGGTAGGCACCGTAATACCACACGAGAGCATCTGTGCCACGATCTACCTTTCCCACGCCACCACTTTTCAACACGGACTCGATACTGCCACCGTCGAGCAGTTCTGGCAACTTTTCCTGCGCGCCTACCCAACCTGCGATTGTGGGAAGAAAGTCGTAACCTATCACAGGAACATTGCTCTGCGTGCCGGCTTCAATGCCAGGTCCCCGAATGACCAACGGAACGCGAATCCCACCTTCCCAGACACTCGTCTTACCTTTTGCCAGTGGCGTGTTACTCGTGACGACCCCACCACTGATCTCTCCACCGTTGTCGGAGGTGTAAATCACATAGGTATTATCAACGATCTCCGATGCATCTATCTGATCGAGAATCAGCCCAAATCCAGCATCAAGTTCCTCTGTCATTGCAGCATAAGCCCGATTCATGTGCTGCCGCCCCGCATCGGGTGAATACCCATCAATCGTCTTTGTCTTTGCGAGGACAGGAGTATGAACTGCATAGTAAGAGACTTGCAGAAAGAATGGGTTCTTCCCGGCATGAGCTCGAATGAACTCGACAGCCTGTCTGGTCACATCTCCAGTCCCTTTGGGATCCGGTTCTCCTCGCCTACCCTGAGCATTTGTCGTGGGACCGCTGTGGTCGTCATAACCATGACGCTCCGGTGACCCGCCCCCCATGTGCCATTTACCAAAATGCGCAGTCCGGAAATCCTTGCTGTGTTCTTTCAACAATTCAGCAATTGTCAATTCGCCGTCAGGTAGATCACTGATTGGCAAATGGACATTCAGCGGCTTGTTGACATAAAAGTTGTTGTAAAAGCCGCGTCCAAAATTATCTCCAGCCCGAGGCACGACATCAATGATGTCACTGGCTCCCAATCTCGCAGCTGTTTTCCCCGTCTGAATACTCATCCGAGTTGGTGAACAATTGGGCGCAGGAGCATAACCATTTGAAAACCGCATTCCCTGCTTTGCAAATTTCTCAAGATTCGGCGTTCGATAAAGATCACTGGTGGAACTGGTCAAGGACTGATGCATTTGCACGGACGTCCCAGTCCACCCCTGATCGTCCGTCAAAACCAGGACAATATTGGGCAAGCCAGCAGCGGACGCCCCCGACAATCCAGAAAGGCCAACGAATAGAAAAATCAACAGCAATCCAGACGGTTTCATAAAACGCTCTCCCGTTCCCGCGATTTCATAAACAAAAACCCGGCAAAACATTCTGTCGAAGGCACGACATCACGGCATCAATATAAACCTACTTATCGCCTGCGTCACATAGGCACTGGCGTGAATGATCGCAGGTAGCGCTGACCGAAAAATTCAGTTATCAGAATGCAACGGCAAATCCCACGAGATACGCTGGGAATCAAACAGACTGATATTTTCAAACTGGAGAGCAGACGACCATCGTCGATGCTTTGCAACTACCCAGCTTGCGTTGCATTGGCCTGCCGTGCGCGCGTACACTTTCCGCTCCCGACGTTCATCCAGAATGAATCCAGACCGTCACGCACTGAACTTTCCCGGTGTTTCGCAAACAGAAATCCCACCCTCTGCCGAATCAGCTGCCCGGCCGGGAAATTTCTTTTTGCCTCACCGGTTGATGCTCCCACATTTTTTCCGGATCTCTGACAAGATCGTTACTGATGTGTTGAACGCCGCCAAGCAAGTAATAATCCCGGTCAACCCACGGGTACTGACTTGTATCACACACGTTCAACAAGGAAAATGTGACGTTGTCGGCTGAATTGTAACATCGGATGGTAACATCAGGCACACCGGCCCTGCTGACAGTGTCGGCAAGTTTGACAGAAGTTTTTTATCGGTCCATGCACAAGCTTGGAATGAGCCAGGAGCCAACTTTTGATCCCGTTTATACACTCGACTCTCGACCGCCGAAAATTCCTGTGCGGAGCCAGTGGCTGCGTTGCGCTTCCAACGCTGGACATTTTCGCAGAAGACCGATCTTCAGACACTCAGACCTCGGAATCACCGGACAGGCCAAAAAACTTCGTTGCGATCGGCACTTACCTGGGTTGGCACCAGAAAGCGTTCTACCCCAGTCAAACAGGCACTGATTACGAAATGCCTGCGACACTGAAGCCAATTTCAGAATACCGTGGTGACTTCACGGTATTTTCGGGCCTCGATCATCGTGCAGGCAACGGGCACAACAACTGGAGCAACTTTCTGTGCGGCAGTCAGCCGGGAACGTATTCATTCGACCAACTGCTTGCCGATCACATCGGCCAACATTCCCGCTTTGCTTCATTGCAGCTAACAACCGGTTCTGGCGAAAACCGTACCGGCAAAGGAGCAATGAACTTCTCGAAAGAAAATATCTACCTGCCGATGATGCGTCGCCCCAGTGTGCTCTATCGTCAGATGTTCATCACCAACGAAGATCGAATTCGAACCGAGTACCTTCTGAAGAGCGGAAGGAGTTCTTTGGATCACGTGGTTAAAGAAGCCAAACGTCTGAATGCCTCCCTACCTGTCAACGATCGCGAAAAACTGGATGAATATTTCCACAGCGTCCGTTCACTCGAAAGCCGCATGGCTCGACAACTGACGACACTGGATGCACCGGTCACCGACCCGGGATACCAGTTGCCAGAGAATGACCCGATCACACCGAACCTGCAGATGGAAGCCTCGGTGATCATGTACGATTTGATTGCGATTGCACTGGACTGTGGTTTGACCCGCGTAGCGACCTTGTTTCTCGATGGCCTCGGGCAGGTATTCACGATCGACGGCCGGGCACTGAGTTCCGGCTATCACGGACTCTCCCACCACGGCAATGATCCTGCGATGATCGCTGACTTGATTCTGCTGGACACGGCACATGTTGAATGTTTTGCACACTTCCTGCAGACGCTCAAGCAGAAAAAAGGTGCCAACGGAAAGTCATTGCTCGATGAAACAATTGTGCTGCTCGGGACGGGCATGGGCGATGCAAGTCGCCACAGCAATCGCGACCTTCCAACACTGGTTGCTGGCGGCGGCTTCCAGCACAGGGGCCACGTAGCGACGGCGAACAGGCCAGATACACTTCTGGGTGACCTGTACATCACAATTGCCCAAAGCCTTGGTTTGGAAATTGATGCATTCTCCAACGCCAAACGGAACATGAACGAGGTGATTTCGTGATCTTCAAGCGAAACGCCACCCCCGTCAAAATCAGTTTGCTGTTTTTTCTGTCACTCGCTTGCACGCTGCCACATGGCGTCGCCAATGCTGACAGCAATCCTGTCCTGATTCCTGAAGGACCTCGCAAAATCCTGCGTGACTACTGCAGCGATTGCCATAGCCAAAGCAATCAGGAAGCTGACATCAACCTGGACGTTGAGGAAATCAGCTGGACAGACAGAGAAAGAACGGAGTTGTGGGAAAAAGTTCTCTTCAACAACCAACATGGCTTGATGCCTCCTCAGGATCATGACCAGCCGAGCCCGGAGGAACGGAAAGTCCTTTCGGCCTGGTTAGATTCACAATTAACCACGCATATTAAAGTTGGTGGCACGCCTCCGCGAAGACTGAATCAGGCGGAATATCTAAAAACACTCCGTGAACTGCTTTACATGCATGACTACGAACTGCCACCTGGCTTTCCTGGTGATAGTGAAGCAAATGGCTTCGACAACAGCGGTGAAGGCCTTGTCATGTCAGCATCGCACATGGCTTCCTACGCGCAAGTTGCTTCGGAGGTGGCGGATCTTCTGTATCCACAGCCAAAGCAGAGTGTCCCCTCAAAAATACAGAAGGGCGGTGTGGACGATCTTGTGCTCAGTTTCTCTGCCTCAGCCGTCAAGGACGGAAAACTGCGACTTGCATCCAAGGCGCGGGACATCATGAGAAGTTGCACCTGGCCCCAGCAGCACCAGGCAAAGATGTCGGGTGTTTACCGGATCACTGTCGAAGGCTCCGTCTTCAAACCACGTGATGGTGATTTGCCGATGACACTGGAAATCCGCGCCCGTCAGGTCTCAGCCTCAGAACGATCTGTGATTAGCAACTTCCGGTTCCTGAAGGATCTGGATTTCTCGTCACAATCAGGACAATCACAGACCTTCGAAGCAGAGCTTTATGAAGGCGAAACACTCTCGTTTCGCTGGAAGAATGCCGAATTCGACCACAATGACCTGAAAGCAACCGTCAAACTGATGACCGAGTGGTTCAATGAAGACAGACGGTGGCTTGCAGCGTGGCAACAGGCTGTCTTTCCCCGTGGTCTGAAAAAACGAACTCCGATCCAGACGCTGCGGGGACTGAACGGCTGGAATGTGATCAGTGAAGCGCTGAATGATCCGAACCTTGACATGAGTGAAGCGACAATGGATTCGGCTGAAACGAAAGAGCTGCTGCGCATTCTGAGCACCGTCGGTGGCGGCACACACAATCTCGGAGACGCGTTGTGTCATTACTATTTCAACAACGGTCCATCACTCCAGCTTCACGGCTACACAATTGAAGGCCCCTTTCGGTTGGTCGACAGTGACATTGACAAGAAATACAAACAGATCGCGAAGCAGATTGCCGGCACGGAGAAAGGTGAGTTGAGCAATGAAGCGTATGCACGGAACATGCTGGAACGTTTTCTGCCTCGTGCGTTCAGACGCCCTGTTGACGACACAACGACTGAAGCATTTCTGTCGATCGCCACTGAGCATTGGCGTCAGGGCCATTCATTCAACGAGGGAATGCACCTGTTGATGCGAAACATCCTGATTTCACCACAATTTCTCTACCGATCACTACGGCCGGGCAAACTGGATGATCATGACCTGGCTGCACGACTCTCCTACTTTTTCACTCAGGGCCCACCAGATCGCCAGCTGAACGACCTCGCTCATGCGGGCAAGCTCACCGAAACGGAGGAACTGCAACGACAGGCAATGCGATTGATGCCAACAAGTCGCGACCATCCGCTTGTGCAGAACTTCACAGGCCAGTGGCTTGATACGCGAGGTCTCAGATCCATCATGCCAGACCCGGAGTTCAAGTTTGGGGAACGCGAAATCAGTGTCGCCAAAGCAGAAGTTGAGCTGTTCTTCACCGACATGATCAAAGGCAACAGGCCGCTGCGAGACTTCGTCGATCCTGACTTCATGTGGACGACGCCATACTTCGCAGAAAAGATCTACCAGATCAAAAACATGAAAGGCCGCCGGGACAAACTTCAACGCATCACCATTCCACGCGGCAGCCGGCATGGTGGGCTGCTGGGCATGTCGGCAATCATGATGACGACAGCCAACGGTGTTGATACACAACCCGTTCTGCGTGGTGTATGGGTCATGGAGAATATCCTCGGAATGACCAC
The DNA here is from genome assembly GCA_012270065.1 of Rubripirellula sp. Lineage (GTDB taxonomy): Bacteria > Planctomycetota > Planctomycetia > Pirellulales > Pirellulaceae > Rubripirellula. Next base: position 63,964 of record JAAXJB010000050.1, read on the forward strand.
CCCGGAACCTCCCGATGATGTTCCTGCACTGACACCTGACATCCGTGGCACGACCACGCCACGTGAAATGCTGATGGCCCACACCAACGAAACTGCCTGCGCAAGCTGTCATCAGCACATTGATCCACTGGGTTTTGTTCTGGAGAATTTCGATCCGGTTGGACAATGGCGTGAAAGCTGGCCCGGTACTGACAGAAAAATTAACGCATCTGTAGTTCTTCCCGATGGATCACCAATCAACGATGTCATCGACTTGAAAAAGTGGCTGGTCCGCAACGAGGTGGTCTTTTCCAAAAACCTGGCGGAAAAGTTGATGGTTTATGGAACGGGTCGCAAGCTGAACTACGCAGAACGGAAAGAGATCGATAGCATTGTCCGACACAACCATGCAAACGATGCCGGGTTCCGTGAACTGATTCTTGCGTTGATTGCCAGCGACACCTTCCGAACAAAATGATTCCCCGTGTTTGCCAACAAGGAATCTCACTGCCATGGACATCCCATTTAGCTGTCCAGTTCTTGAGACACGTCGTCTGAACCAGACAAGGAGTGACAGAGGAAATGATCAACCATCCGTTTGCGAGAACAATGAACCGGGCCCGCGATTCAAAAAGGCGTTTGCCCAGACATGAAAACGGGAAAAACCTCCGTCCCGTTTTGAACGAAAACAGTTACAGGCAATTGCAGGCAGACAATTCAGCGTTTGCCCTGGTCGTGCGTCAGGTGCCAGAGCCGCTCTGCCAAATCAAGCCGGCCTGAAGTGACTCAACTTCAGGTCATGCCAAACCAATTCCAGAATACTGGCACAAAACGAGTGAAGGCGGACCATTGAAAACAGACAAACGATCGCAGAGGCTGAGGGGTGTCCTACCCGTCATTCCCACGCTGTTCACCAATCAGAACACGATCGACATCGATGCACAAAAAAAAGTAGTCCGTTTTGCACTGAAGCATGGTGCCGCTGCAGTCGTATGCCCGGCGGTTGCAAGCGAATACAATTTCCTGAGTCTTGAGGAAAGAAAAACTCTTGTTTCACTGGTTGTCAATGAAGTTGATGGTCAGGTGCCGATCATCGGTGGTGCCAGTGCAAGCACTGTGGATGAGGTCCTGTCTGCTGCCCACGACTGTCTGAGTTTTGGTATCAGACACCTGATGATCATGGCACCCAAGAGCCTCGGCAAGGCGTCCGCGAAACACGAATCATTCTTTTCCGAGATCAGCAGACAGCTCAGTGAGGACACAGAAATCATTCTTCAAAATGCACCTGATCCAGTGGGTGCAGGACTCGGCATTGACGCACTCATTGCACTGGTGAAATCGAATCCAAAGATCACTTATGTAAAAGAAGAGACACTTCCCTCGGGCCCCGCCATCACCGCTTTGATTCGCAGCGGGATCGATCATCTGACAGGAGTGATTGGAGGTGGCGGATCACGATACATGATTGACGAACTCAATCGCGGTGCCCTGGCAGCAATGCCAGCCGTCGAGATCGTCGATTTGCACGTTGCGATCTACGATGCATATTCACAAGGCAACCATGATCATGCAAGAGTGCTCTACCGCAACAGTCTTCCGCTGCTTGTCTCACAGCTCATTTACCGCATGCGGTTGACCAAATACGTTCTCGATCATCGCGGAATTGCCAACGACGTTGTTGTCCGGGCTCCGCTGCCCGAAATGGACGAATTCACCCGACAGGATATCGACACAATGCTGACTGATCTGCAAGAGGTATTACGATGACCGATCAGATCGCTGCAATTGAGATTTTCCTCGTGGATCTCAGCCAGCAACAACCCTATCTGGGGGCACTTCGCGACGGAGAAGAAATCGATCCACACGGTTATTTCGTTCGAAAACAGAATGGAACGGTATACCCCAGAAAAAACCGCTCGCTCGTCTTGCGGCTTGTCACCAGAGATGGCGTCGAAGGCTGGGGTGAAACATACGGCATCGTGGCCCCCAGAGCCACCGCGGAGATCATCAAGGATCTCCTGACAGGTTTTGTCATCGGGTCAGACCCGTTTGACGTCCAGGTCATCCATGACCGGCTTTATGACCTGATGCGTGTCCGGGGCTACAACGGCGGATACTATCTCGATGCGTTGGCTGCAATTGACATTGCCTTGTGGGACATTGTCGGCAAGATCACAGGCAAGCCAATCCACAAACTGCTTGGCGGCCGCCTTCACGAGCGAATTCACTGCTACGTATCCGGGTTACCCTGCGACACCCTGTCGGAACGTTGTGAGCTTGCCTGCACATGGCGAGACCGCGGTTTTGACGCTGTGAAGTTCGCATCACCTGTTGCTGATGACGGTGTCGTGACTGAGATGCGCGAACTGCGTCATGCCCTGGGGCCGGAGACTCGAATCGCCTGCGACCTGCACTGGACTCAAACGACAGCCAGTGCCATCGAACTGGCCCAACAGATCGCGCCGTATCAACCGTGGTTCATCGAAGCTCCCTTGCCCTCCGAGGACATTGATGGCCTCAAGCAGGTTGCAACCCACTCTGGTCAGACAGTAGCCGTAGGAGAAGAATGGCGAACTGTATTCGACGCCCGACTTCGAATCGACAAACAAGCGGTTCACATTGTGCAACCGGAAATGGGACACACTGGCATCACCCAGTTCATGAGAATCGGTCGATACGCCGAGGCCCACCATCTGACAATCATTCCCCACGCTACCATCGGATCTGGTATTTTCCTGGCCGCCAGCCTGCAGGCAAGCGCGGCACTTGGAAACGTAGTCTCGCATGAATTCCAACATTCACTTCTTGAACCGTTCCGGCACTTTACCGGTGATGTACTGACCTACGAAAATGGAGCCTACGGAATCACCGAGACCCCCGGCATAGGGGTCGAGCCATCATGTGAAATGAAACAGAGAATGGACAGGGTCTAACAGATGGGAAGGCTCGATTTCATCACCATTCTCTTGTACGTGGCTGGCTTGTTTGCGATCAGCACGGTAGCCTCGCGTCGGAACACGAACCAGCGGGAAATGTTTTCAGCAAACCGCAGTTCGCCGTGGTGGGCGAGTGGACTGAGTGGATTCATGACCGTTTTCTCTGCCGGAACGTTTGTCGTCTGGGGAGGGATTGCCTACGAACTCGGACTGGTCGCTGTTGTCATCAATCTTACCTATGGTGTTGCTTCGCTACTGGTTGGCTACTTTGTTGCAGGACGTTGGAACAGGATGGGTGTGGACACACCTGCTGAATACGTCAGCCGGAGGTTTGGCATAACCGGCCTGCACTTTTTCACTTGGACGATGATTCTCAAACGGATCATGGGTGTATCGGTGTCTCTGTATGCGCTTGGTGTCATGCTCACAGCGCAAGCGGGAGACGGCGAGCCCATTCTTCCTGTATCGCTCGAAACCGCAATCATCATCTTTGGCCTGCTCGTCGTCCTTTACACGATGCAGGGAGGCCTCTGGGCAGTTTTGATGACCGACGTGCTGCAATTCATTGTATTGACCGTGATGGTATTCATCGTGGCGGCATTGATGCTGACCGAAAGCGGCGGTTTCTCGCACTATCGCGAGAACATTCCTGCTGGCTTTTTGCAGCCCACCAGTGGAAAGTACACATGGTTTTTCCTTGTCGGGTGGACGGCGATCAACTTCTTTACGATCGGAGCAGAATGGGCTTTTGTCCAGCGTTTCATTTCTGTGCGCAGCCCCAGCGACGCCCGGAAATCTGCCTGTCTCTTCGGCGTCATGTACCTGATCACGCCCTTGTTCTGGATGCTTCCGCCACTTCTTTACCGATCGCAGATTGAGGGAATCAACAAAGAGCAAGCCTATATTCTGGCCTCGCAATCAGTGCTGCCCCCCGGCCTGCTCGGCTTGATGGTCGCTGCCATGTTTTCAGCCACGGCCAGCATGGTCAGCTCGCAATTGAACGTGTTCGCAGGCGTTTTGACGAACGATTTCTATAAACCGCTGCTCAACGCAGACGCCTCCGAAAAGAAACTCGTACTAGCAGGCCGTTTTTTCACTGCCTTGCTGGGTGCGCTGTTGGTAGCAACGGCGATCATGGTCCCGCACATGGGCGGGGCAGAGAAGCTGATCGTGACAATCAACTCCTTACTTGTCGTGCCACTGCTGGCTCCAGCGCTATGGGGCGTATTCAGCCGGAAAATTGGCTTGAAACATCTGCTGATTGTCGCATTGACCAGTTTTTCACTGGGCTTGATCATGCGATTTGGTCTTCCTGCCGTGACGCAGGAAGGTGACAGGTTGTGGGCTTTGACGCAGTACGTGCTGGCTAACAAGGTGATCGTGGAACTATTCGTCGGAGTGCTTTTTCCAGTCTGTCTGCTGATTGGTTTTGAATTACTCCTCGAAGGGGACGACATTGGTGCGATGAATCTCGATGCCTGTTGCCATGCGTCACCGCACGGCGAACAACCGAAATCTCCGTTTGATACATTCCCGGCCCGCATGGTCCTGATCAGTTTGATGAGCCTGGGCATCTGGGTCCTGTTCATCGCATTCCGGGAACAGTCATCACGAACGATTCTCCTGCCAGTCGGTGTGACCCTGATTCTGGCAAGCGGAATCATTGAAGCCGTCATCCGTAAAATAGGAACGCGGCAGCAAGCCTGATGAACTGTCATTGAGGCTGGACATGGAAAAGCCTCAAGATGGCGAATTCAGATCAGGACAGCACTAAATTCGCGGAACCATACGAGGTCATGGATGATGATGTAGAGCATCCTCAAGATCTGCTAACGCGGCCAGTGCACATTTGATGCTTACTTCAAATGTCGGTTGACAGGATCCGCAGGACTAACGAAAGAAATACAATGGCAGGGAACATTCCCGAGAGATAGAATGAGAAGGAACGGGCAGGCCGGATCACGTCCAGGAACAATGCGTGTCCCGAGTCACATGTTTTGATACCCCCACTTGATGCTACTGAGACAGGACTGCATTGATGAGGCATCTGCTAATTTGCAACTGGTGGATCCTTCTAATGATTCCGGCGGAAGTGTACGCCGCGAAGCCGCTGGCAGATTTTCAAAAGGAAATCAAACCATTTCTGACCGAACACTGTCTCCGGTGCCATGGAAAGCAAACTGCCGAAGCCGATTTGCGGATCGACCTTCTGCGAAATAACTGGGAAGACGACAGAGAACACAGTGAAACCGGGCATTGGAATCAGATTCGCTATCGACTGTTGATGCAGGAAATGCCACCTGCAGACCAGCCGCAACCCGGGCAAGCCTCACGTCAAAAGGTCATCAGATGGCTTACCCAGATGTTGCGGAAAGCAGGCGTCAGCCTGATGGAACCCAGTGATCACTATCTCCCCAAGCACGCCAACAAGGTTGACCATCAAATGCTATTTGATGGCTCGGTCCGACAACCGGCATCTACCACGGGCAGATTATGGCGAGTCAGTCCCCACGCCTATCAAGCGATGATGAAAGGCGAATTGGCAAAAAATGCAAAAGGTGTTGCACAACCATTCAGCGAATTAACAGGATCAGGGCTGAAAGACTATTCGGATGCGTTTTCGATCGATGAGGCAACAACGGGGCAACTGATCCGGAACGCGCGAGCCATCGTTGCTGCACAGACACGCGGTGAATTGAAAGAGGGAAAGTGGGTAGCCAAGGGTTACCCGCAACCGGTCAAAGAAATGGTTGCTCTTTTCAATTCGACCATCCAACCGCCTGACGAGGAACTCAAACGAAAAGCCATTGCCAGGCAATTCCAGTTGGTACTGAAACGGTTACCAACGGAAGAAGAGGAATTGCGTTTCATTGAGTTTCTGGAACATAACATCGAGACAGCAGGCATGATCACGGGTGTGAGAACCACCATGACTGCTGTGCTTCTGTTACCGGAAGCTGTCTTCCGGTTCGAACTGGGTGATGGCACACCCGATCAACACGGACGGACAATGCTGGCGCCCCGCGAATTGTCATTTGCAATTGCCTACGCCCTGACGGACAAACCGCCCGAGAACCAACTGCTGCGAACAGCTGCAGAAGGCCGCCTTGCGACCCGGGACGAAGTCAGAGGCGAAGTCCAAAGAATTCTCGCAGACAAAAAAATTTCGAAACCCCGATTGCTCCGTTTTTTTCGCGAATATTTCGGCTACGGAAAGGCAACGGAAGTCTTCAAGGACAAAGAACTGAACCCGCATCACCGCGCTGATCTTCTGGTCTCGGACACCGATCGGCTTATCGAGTGGATCCTCGAAAAAGATCAGGATGTTTTCAAGGAGTTGATGACGACTCGCAAGAGCTTTGTGAACTATCGAAAAGATCAGAAACGTGGCACAGTGATGCCGTCACAGCCCAAGAACCTGATCCATACTTCGTATGGTCTGCCACCGGACTGGAAATGGACACCCGCCCAACCTGTTGATTTGCCTGCCGGTGAACGTTCCGGAATCCTGACGCAACCATCATGGCTGGTTGCCAACTCTGGCAACTTTGACAACCATCCGATACTGCGTGGAAAATGGATCCGCGAGCACCTGCTAGGGGGCACAGTGGCAGACTTGCCAATCACCGTTGACGCTCAACTTCCCGAAGAACCCGAACATACCCTGCGGCACCGGCTACGGGTGACCAGAGAGAAATACTGCTGGACTTGCCATCAAATGATGAACCCACTGGGACTGGCGTTCGAAACATTCGATCACTTTGGCCGTTACCGGACTCTCGAGAGGGTAGTCGACCTCGAGGCAACGGAAAAAAATGTAGACAAAAGAGGCAAGAGCCTTGGCACGGTGCGCCGCACTGTCCCTGTCAATGCGCAGGGAATGGTAGAATTCACAGGAGATGCTGAGCTTGAAATGGCGTACAACAACGCGGTCGATATGATTCAACAGCTTGCCAGGACTGATCATGCAAGACAGGTCTTTATCAGGCACGCGTTCAGGTACTTCATGGGAAGAAACGAGACGCTCAATGACAGCTCAACCCTGATAAACGCTGACAGGGCTTATCTTGACAGCGGGGGAAGCTTTCGGGCTCTGGTAACCAGTTTACTCACGAGCGATTCTTTCCTGCTTCGTATTGACGGCTTTGCCGACGACCCCGGCAATCGGATCGCCCCTTAGGTGCTGGGATCAAACGCGACTAATTCCGACTCGAACCCACCGGAAAAAGAAATGCATACGACACGGAGAAATCTTCTTCAGGGCATGTCCCTCGGCGCTTCCTCGGTTCTACTGGCGCCGTTCATGAATCGCCTCAAAGCTGAAAATGCGGGTTCTTCAAATCCCCGACGTTTTGTATTCGTGATGGAAGGCAATGGATTCAACCCAGCTCAAGCACAGCCCAGCACGATACCAAGATTGAAAAGTGCGCAGAGTCGCAATGACGTCAGTCAATTGCAGGACATGAAGCTGGAAAATCACAGTCTGTCCGAGGCAATGCAGCCTCTCAACGAATTCAAAAACCGCCTGACAGTCATTCAGGGTCTCTCAAGCAGGATTTGCGGTGGCGGGCACTCGAATAATTTTGGTGCACTTGGGGTCTACTCCAGCAAAGCCGGTGCCTTTGGCGAAACCATCGACATGGCATTAGCCAAACAATTGCCTTCCATCTTTCCACAAGTAGGCTTGGGGATCTCGGATAAAGCCGAACACTCGATCATATACAACACATCCGCGATTGCCAAAGGAAAGAAAGTTCCCACACAATGTCAGCCACACCTGGCATACCAGCAGCTTTTCGGAAGCGTTGCCGAAGGTGCAGCGGTGGATGAGTTTCATGCAAAAACCAACCTGCTTGACTTCATGGCGGATGATGTAAAACGACTGCAAGGACGTTTGAATTCCAGAGAAAAAGAAAAGCTCGGAGATTATCTCGGTGCCTTCGAGGCCATGAGAAAGCGGCAAAGCCGGTTGCTCCAAAACGAAGATGCCCTGAAGAGCAATCGCCCCGTCCCCACTGACAAATTCACGAGTGCAATCGAGACAGATCGACTCGAAGCTCAGTTTGACATTGGTGCTGCGGCTTTGATCAGTGGTTTAACAAATGTTCTTACCATTGCTTCAGGATGCGGTGATCCGTTCTTCAGCATCAAGTTCACTGGACTGGACATCAATTTTGGCAAGCACTCCATCGGGCACGGTGGCAGCTACAACGGGATGACTTCGGAGCAGATGTCGACCAAAATCCGGAAATTCCACTTTGCTCTGATGGCAAACCTTGCGAGAACACTTAGAAGCGTACCTGAAGGTGAGGGCACGATGCTCGATAATACTTTGATCATCTACCTTTCGGATGCCGCCGAAAGTCATCACAGCCGCTGCTGGGAATGGCCCGTTGTTCTGCTCGGTGATCTTGGTGGACGACTGGATACCAGGGGAAGGTTTCTATGCTACCCAAGGTATGGGATTAGCGGACACAGAACCATGGCCAATTTGTACACGAGCCTGTTGCATGCCGCTGGAGATCGACGAGAACGCTTTGGATTGGCGGATCCAAAACTGGATCACCTTGATCAAAATGGCCCCCTCAGTGAGCTGAGTATCTAAACAGAAAACCATGTCACTGTCTCAAATGATTCAGACCACCAACGCTCGTAGCGTTGCTGTCATCAGCCTTGCCATGTTCTGGCTTCATTGCTGCCACACGGCTCACATCCTTGCGCAGGAAATCCGACCGCTTTCGAAAGATCGAATCCGTGGATCGAATCCAGGTGAACAGGTGGCCAACAGTGTAGACCAGACATTCTGCTGGTGTCCGGCCGGAAGTTTTCAAATGGGTAGCCCGGAAAATGAAGTCGGACGCAGCTACGATGAAGTTCCCGTCAAAGTTTCGATCACGAGGGGATTTTGGATCAGCAAATTTGAAGTCACTGAAGCCGAGTACAAAGAAGTCACCGGTCGCACCGCAAGAAAACAGCAGGGAGATCGATTCCCCTGTGTCGACATGCGTTCCAGTGATGCTCGACGATACGTCGAAAAGCTGACCGAGAGGGAACACAAATCGGGCCATATTCCCCTCGACTGGACTTACTCGCTACCGACAGAAGCAGAATGGGAATATGCATGTCGCGCCCGAACAAATACCCCTTACAGCTTCGGACAATCCATCAGTCGCTTGCCAGATCATGGTAATTTCGCTGACCGAAAACTATATGAACTGAAACCTTCGGATTACCGATATGCTGACCGGAACCTTGATGACGGCTTTGCACTAGCAGCACCGGTAGGCAGCTATCGCGCCAATTCCTGGGGAATACACGACATGCACGGGAACGTCTGGGAGTGGTGTTCAGACAACTATTCACAAAAGCTCCCTGGTGGCGCCGACCCGCTGGGAGCGGAAAAAGGGGATGGTCGAGGCCGGGTGATCCGCGGAGGAAGCTGGCTGAGCATTCCATCCTACTGCCGGTCTGCCATGAGAAACGCGCAACATGATTTGAACGATGCCCCATACATCGGAATACGTGTTGTACTGAGGCCCAAACGAATAATCGAAAAATGAGGCTCTCACTGCCCGAAAACTCACTGCCGACGATCGGCGTGTGATGACTGGTAGAGAACTTTGCGTGGGCTGCATTGGCTCACTTTCAATCGTGGACAACAGGCAGCCGGCAATGACAGCGATTGTTGGAATTTCGATCCTAACAAACATGCGACGAATTCGTTGAATCCTGCTGCCCGATCACGGGCGACGAAATCAACAGCATGCAGTGTTCCTGCCAAGGAGTCGAAATTGTCGCGTACTGTAACCACACTTTTACTTGGAATGCTATTTTGCCTGGGGTGCAATCCTGCAACGCATCCATCTGCAGATGTCCCATCGGATTCTGCTGAAATCCTGATGAAACGCGCCAATGGTGCCTGTCTCGCGACTGTGGTGAAGCTTGTTGAAAAGAACGAGATGCCATCCGATGGTGATCACTTCATCGAAGCATGGCTGCAACCCGAGGAATCGTCGGGCAAAGTTCCAGACTTCCTCTATCTGGTCATACAGCATGGTGGCATGATGCCGGTGGAATCGATCCTCCAACATGAGGCACAGCGAAAAACACAGGTGCTTCGGCACGATTCCCTCTCAATAGGCGAACGCCACTGGTTCCTGTTCTCCGGTGATCATGATCCTGCCAGATTTCCCTCTCAGGTTGCTGGCTGGTGGCGATACGACGACGGAGATGTTCCACCAAACATCATCAACGCCATCGCAAGCAATCGATTCGGCAACCACCCCGATTGGGATTCAACGCTCGACGTAGTGACCAGCTGGAAACAGGACGGGGAACAAGCAGATGTTCAAGTCCGCAAGGCTGGATCCATGGATAGAACGGACCTGGTTTTCACCCAGCAGATCCCCGGGAAGATCAAGGAAGTGAAACTGCACCACCATCCCACGAGCTATGAACTGGAATGGCCTGAAAAACGAGAGACACATTTGGTGAATGTGGCTACGGTCGCTTCCTTGCCCAAGGAAAATGAATTCAATCTTCCTGGTGGAACCTATCGCATCAACCATGCGTTTGACCTTGAAACCGGTCAGCGTCTGGCTGTCTGGGTGGCTGCCAATCAGGAGATCTGGCTCATGCATGCCTTCAAACAGTTCAGTCTTGAAGACGGCAAGCCTGAAATCGATATGCAATTTGACTTGCTCGACTCAGGCGGCAGGGCAGCAGGAGGTGAATCAGAAGCATGGTATCGACGTGTCGTGAACCGGTTTCAAGACGGGGAATTGATTTCGACCAAAACCTACCGGCATCCACACCTTCAGACAGGCAACGAAGCGGTTTACAGCAGCAGCGGCTGGATTCCTGTCGAAGATTGAGTGAACATTCTGATTTCAGAAAAGGCACTGCCATGTCACGTGCGGCAGCACCAATTGGATCACGAATCTGCTCCGTGGCGAATGATCGAAGACCGATAAGCTGCATCACTCGAACTTGCGTGACCAGACGGAGTTCACCATCTGAAGTGTTGCAGAATGGATTGACGCAGTCTGATTTCCGGCAAACGCCTCAAGAATCACTTCTCTGGAAGTGGGGAAAAAACGATCCGAAATCACACTCTCGCCATCATTGACGAAAACTTCCAGAGTCGACCGGTCCACAAGAATCCGAACAGATACCGAATCGTTACTTCCGCGAGTTGGTGCAATGTGGCGTCCAGCAAATGCGTTGTTGAAATTCACCAGCCCGGACCTGTTGCGATCAACGTAGACTCCCCCTGCCCGGCGATCGTATCCAATCTCGGTGAACTCATCGTCGCCCGTGCGAAGACGCAGACCGACCGATCTTGCCGAACCCGGCTTCAGTGTCGCCCGGATTTCGAAAGTCAGGTCACGAATCTCGCCAGGACGGGTGATTGCACGAGGCGGCCAGGAAATGGCATCAGTATTGAGATCCACCGATTCACCCTTCAAACGATCCAACTCAACGATCGGCCTTTGAATCAGCGCATAGGTTGCAGGCTCTTCATCATTCAAGGCAACTTTCCTCAAACTCAGAACGCGGGGTATTGTCATGCAACCTCGCCACGGCGAGGTCGTGATACCGCTGGTCTGCCAGTTATTGAACCACCCCACCCAAATCCGCCTGCCATCGGTATCTGGCAGGTTTTCCCAGCTGATGGGCGCGTAGAAGTCACGGCCATGGTCAACCCACTGAGCATGCTGTTGTGTCTGGAAACGCGTGCCATCAAAGTTGCCCACAAAATATTCGCTCCCGCTGCCACCCGCGATTGCCCCATTCCCCATGTCAATTTCGAGAACCCATCGTTTCTTTCCAGCTTCTCCCTCCACCGGCAGTTCAAACAGATCCGGACATTCCCAGTTCGGTTTATTGATCGCGCCAGCGGGTCCGAAACGGCTCAATTCCGTCCAATTTTTCAGATCCTCCGATCCGTAGAAAACAATCACTTTTTCAACAGCCAGTGAAACAACCATCACCCATTTGCCAGTCGCGGCATGCCAGAAGACTTTTGGGTCACGGAAGTCAGGACTTTTTAAATCCAGGACAGGATTGTTGTCGTATTCGGTCCATGTACGTCCAAGGTCATTGCTGTATGCCAGATTCTGGACCTGCCTGCCGGGCTGATGCCCGGTATAAATGGCAATCAGGGGTGGGTGACCATCTTTACCAAAGCCACTGGAATTATTTTTGTCGACAACACAGGAACCACTGAAAGCCATCCGCTTGTCATCCGCTGGTAACGCGACAGGCAAATGGCGCCAATGAAGCAGATCTCGACTCACAGCGTGTCCCCAACTCATGTTGCCCCACGAATTACCGCCGGGATTGAACTGGTGAAAAAGATGGTACTCTCCGGCATGATAAACGAGTCCATTCGGATCGTTGATCCAGTTGACTTCCGAACTGAAATGAAACTGTGGCCGCAAGGGTTCATTCATGTAATCTTTTTGCGCCCGATATTTATCAAGCGTGCTCTCAAGATCGTAGCGTGATGGTGGAGCTGCAGTCTGAATGATCTGATCAATGCAAATGTGCCCCCAGCCACCGGTTGCTTCATCCTTGATACGAACCTGCACTGATTCTCCGATGAATTCAGAAACGTCCCAGGATGCCCACAGCAGGTGCTCCGAATCTGCCCCCGTTGCGGTACGGACAATCCTGTTTTTGTGAAGCAACTGGATTGCCAATAGATCTTTTTGCCGGCCACCACCGATCAGGAACGCAAGACGCGGTCGGCGGATCACAAACAATGGACTTGTCGCAGAGCCAATCGTCTTGTCGCCACCGTGAAAAGTATTGACCAGCCCCTTCCCCTGAAATCCTGAAACCTGCATCTGCTTGTCCAACGTCCCCAACGCTGGGCCTTTTCCAAATGCATCACCTCGAATGGACCAGGCACCGTAAGATTCGGCTTCGAAGTCGGCTATCACAATGATCTCATCAGCATCATCCTCGGCGAGCAATTCTGGATCCATGCTGGGGACACCAAGAGCAACCAGAACTGGAAGACAGAAGCTGCGCAAAAGCGAATTGAAGTAGAACATGGCCGTGCCAATAAGAAGCAGATGAACAAATAACAGGCTTAAAAACATTCACATCAGACGAAATGCCACATCAGGATTGAT
>JAAXJB010000016.1 GCA_012270065.1 Rubripirellula sp.
AACGGATGGTAACCCCTGTGAAGGCGAAAAAATAACCCTCGGATCTCCACGCCCCACCGCATTTCGTTGCCGATGGGACTTCATATCCGAGGGTTTTCGATTCGATTCAATTCCGGAAGATCAGGACGCCAATCTGCGAACTCCGCCGAAATATCGCCCGTCAAAACGCAACCTGACGGTTCGCCTGCCGACGGTTCGGCTCACCTACGATCGGCGGACTAAGATTCCACCGGCGCGTCACCAGTTTCGATACTGCGCTGAATTGCGTCATAAACCTCGCGACGGTGCACAGGCACCTCTCGGGGTGCTTCCACACCAAGGCGTACCTTGTCGCCACGAATTTCCACCACAACGATCTTGATGTCGTTGTTGATGACAATACTTTCGTTTTTCTTTCTTGATAAAACTAACATGATCCAGTCCTTTCTAACCGGCCCGATTCATTTGTATTTAGCGTGCGCCTACAAGGTCGAGGTGTGGCAGGAACCGTACTGTACTTCTGGTTCTGGGATCACCACCACGTAGGCCGGTTGTTTTTGTGGGCCATTTCCATTAGGGGCCCACGTTCCTTACACCCTCAACTCTATTCCAAAAAAAGTGCGCGTCAAGGAAATACGACTTGACAAGACCCGATTTTTGACCTCCGTACCGGCAAAATGGGCCGGTGAAAGCAAAAAATCCTCCCCATTTACCCTCAATTCCTCACGCTCAACCTCATGAACGCCGCCCCTAGAGGTGGTGTTTACCCGCCGAAAGCGGCAAATAGCAGCGGAAACAGCCAACAATGGCCGTCCCTTGGACACTTCTGGTTGAAATCTGGCTCGCGCCTGTACAATTCGATACAAGTGACGCCTTGCCACGCCGTTTCTCGCGCATACCATCCCCCTAGGGGCGAGAACCGTCTTAAAGCGACATTTTGGTGCCGATTGCAACCACAAAGTGCAAGCAAGAGAACCGATCGCCCGCCAGATGCGTCCTATCAAAGTAGGCTTTTGGTGGCGTTGATTCGCTGTCTCCATCGCCTATCATCCGTCCCGTTCGTTGCACTGTCCCAACAGCCTCCAGCCTCACCGTCTCGCCATGGTCCACGCCATCGAAAATTCCGACGAGCACTTGCCCAAGAAGGTGGGCGAGCCGTTCACTGTCGAGACGGCGACCCGAATGCTGCCACTGATCAGTCGGATCGTGGCCGACATGGAAAAACTCCATCAGACGGTTCAACGCCAGCGTGAGCGTTTGAATGTGATCGACCAATTGCCCGATACCATCGACCAGCCTGATTACCAGGAGGAACTGGCCGACATCCGCGAATCGATGGTCACAGAAGAAGAACGCTTTCAGGCTTGCATCCGCGAGTTGAACGCGCTGGGGGTTGAACCCCATCTGCCATTTGACGGAACAGTCGCTTTCCCCGCAGTGATACACCGCCGGGCCGTCTGCCTGTGCTGGCACCCGAATGACAATGGTGTCGAATACTGGCATGAAATGGGGCAAGACCCGTCGTTGAGAAAACGCCTCGACGCGTGAGGAAAGAAGCCAAGTTGACACGTCTCACGTGACACTTCTTACGTCATAACTGGTTTCCAGTGAAACGCGTTCAGCGTCGACGCTCTTATGGGTAACACTAACCACTTACGGTCATTCAAAACGGTGCGATGAATCCCATGTACCCGCAGCAACTGATCGTACGTGAGTCGCTCACAAACCCTCTGTGAGCGCGGGCCCGCATTGATCGCATGACGTTTGCTGCCGAACCGACAAACAACACAACTGGCGGAACAACACGACTGGCGGAGCATCAATGTGCCCCAGGAACTGTGTGATCCAATCCCGGATTTCGATCCTGCCCCGCCCGAATGGCGCCCCGCACTCAGGCGATCAGATGTTTTGGAAAATCTCGGGTCTTTTCACAGGCCAATTGCTCCATCACCTGTTGCACCTGGCGTTTCAACATGGTGATGGTGTGATGGCCACCATTCTTACCCAGTGCGCCGACACCATACATGAACGAACGGCCCATGAAACAGAATTTGGCACCGCTGGCCAATGCATTGGCAATGTCTGGTCCGGACCGCAAACCGCTGTCGATCATCAACGTCGTCTGGTCGCCAAATTTTTTGGCCAATTCGGTAAGCGGCTGAATCGTTGACTGCCCGTTATCCAGCTGCCGTCCCCCATGATTTGAGGCAATGATTCCGTCGACCCCCAATCCGATCGCTTTCTCGGCGTCTTCCTCGTTCACGATCCCCTTGACCACCAGCTTGCCTTTCCAACGTTCACGAATCGCTTCGATCTTCTTTGCATTGAGTCGTCCCGAAAACGTCTTGTTCATGAAGAGCCCCAGGTGTTTCATGTTGAGTCCCTTGGGGATGTAGGGCTTCATGGTTTTGAACTCTGGCACGCCTGCCTGCAGCTGGCCCAATGCCCAAGAGGGACATGTCGTCATTTGCACGATATTTCGCAGTGTCATTTTGGGAGGAATCGAAAGCCCATTTCGAATCTCCTTGGGTCGCCATGCAAACGTGGGTGTATCGGCGAGAATGACAAGCACCTGACACCCAGCCTCGGATGCCCGATCGAGTAATTTGTCGCGGAGCTCATCTTCGACTGGATGATAAAGCTGGAACCAGAAGTTGCCCTGAGTGAGCTCGGCAACCGTTTCGATGCTGGCCGGCGCTACGGTGCTGAGGATGAAAGGAATATTTTCGGCAAACGCTGCCTGTGCAAGATATTCGGTCGCTTTGGGCCACATCATGCCCTGCAATCCGATCGGCGCGATGCCAAACGGAGCGCTCCGTGTCTGACCGAACAATTCCGTCTCGAGGTTGGACCCCGCGTAATCTCGCAGGTAGTAGGGACGTAATTGAATCTGTCGTATCTCGTTGGTATTCCGCTGCAGGTTGACTTCGGAAAAACACCCACCTTCGAGATACTCAAACGCAAAGCGTGGCATGCGTTTTCGCGCTTTTTCGCGAAGGTGCTCGATGGAGGGATAACGCGAGTCGAAGAAATCTGTCATGGGATATCGTTTTCGTATTCTGCTCTTCTGATCATTCCCGGATGGGCCCTTCCCTGGATTCGCAAAGGAAAGGATCCGTTGAGCGTCCAGTTTTCTGAGCGGTATTACCGATTGGCCCTGAGACAACATGGTATCCCGGCCCAGCAAAACACGCCACCTCTGTCGTTTCACCGAAACTCCCGGCGTGCTGCTGTGACGAGCCATCGGAGTCCGGGTTTGGGCTACCGAGTTAACCACTCGATTGGCACAAAAACCGGACGTCGCGAATCATTCGAGATCACTTTTGGCGACCGGATAACTCGGCGCAAAAGCGGGGAGAACAAATTTTTCACCATGGCAACTGTCTGAACGGGGACTGGCTGTCTAAATTATCAGTCGCCTTTTCGCACTGGTACCGACCGGAACCGAGGCATTCTTCCATGAAACGCATCCATTGCGTTCTGGAAAATCCCCCCATCAGAAATTTTCGCAGCAACAACCCATGTTCGTCCACAAACCCATTCCGAATGATGATCGCCCGAACATCATTTTCATCATCACAGACCAACAGCGTTATGACACCATTGCTGGGCTGGGCTATGAGTACATGGACACGCCAAATCTGGACCGTCTGGTCAGGGAGGGAGTTTCGTTTGACCAATGTCACGTCACAGCGGCCTCCTGCGCTGCGGCACGCGCCAGTCTGTTCAAGGGCTATTACCCTCACACCACAGGCATTCTCAAGAACGCTGACTCGTGGCGTCGCAGCTGGATTCAACATCTGAACGACTCTGGGTACTACTGCACCAACATCGGCAAGATGCACTCATGGCCTTTTCAGACCGAACTCGGTTTCCATGAACGGTTTGTCGTCGAAAACAAGGACAGGTACCTGGAGGGCAGGTACTACTTTGATGAATGGGATCGTGCGTTGCGATATCGAGGATTGGTCAAGCAACAACGTGAACAGTACCGCAAGCGTGCCGACTATGCATCTGCCTTGGGCGCCTTCGACTGGGAGCTCCCCGAAGACACACATCCGGATGTGTTTGTCGGAGACATGGCGACGTGGTGGATTGATAACAAACCAAAGATGAAACCATTGTTTCTGCAGATCGGTTTTCCGGGTCCACACCCGCCCTACGATCCCATCAAGCGATACGCGGATCCATATCTTGAAAAGGACCTGCCATTGCTGGAAATCACGCCTAAGGAACTGGCCGGTCAGCCGCCCGCCTTGAAAGAGCTGCGAGTCCACAATCAGGAAATTGATCATGATTCAGTGATCATGGATCTGAATCCGACCCACGAGCAACGCCACCGTCAGCGTGCATATTATCTCGCGAACGTCACCATGATTGATGAAAAGGTTGGCGAGATCATGGATGCCCTGGAACGCAATGGCTACCTGGACAACTCGATCTTGATTTTCACCAGTGACCATGGAGACTGCCTTACCGACCACGGACACAGTCAGAAGTGGACGATGTACGACCAGATCACACGTGTGCCAATGATAATCTGGGCGCCGAACAAATTTGGAGAATCACGCAGGATTTCTCCCATGGTGCAACAGATGGATCTTGGCCCAACCATTCTGGAATGGGCAGGCATCACGCCACCTGCAGACTGGGAGGCGCGTTCGCTGAACGAGGCGCTTGATCCAGACAACAGCGGCCAATTCAACGGTCGTGAACATGTTTACTGCGAGCAGGTCAAAGACGCTGTGTTGACCGGTTGTGAGTTCATGACCATGGTTCGTACACAGACACACAAACTGGTTCATTTTCTTGATGAGCCGCACGGCCAGTTGTTCGATCTGGTGAATGATCCCGACGAGGTTCAGAACCTGTGGGATGATCCCAACTCGCTGGCTGTCAAAGAAACACTACTGGCTGAATTACGGGAATGGCGAATTCGAAGTGGGGTTCACACCAAGGATTGGTGCAGCGAATGGCGTTGACAGTCACGCGTTGACATTCACATGGCGTTGGCAATGACAGAACGCGATCAATGACATTGCCCTAGGGTATCAGGTCTAGCAAGCCAACAACGAGCTGAAAAAAAACACCTGGCAGACCGTGGTTTCCCGGGTGAGGCAGCCAACGTCAAGGGTTCTCCCTGTTAATTCCCCTGCCTACACCCGTCGTTTCTCCCGAAACACCGCTTATTTGGAAAACTGACAAAAAGAACCAGTGACGAAAAGAAACCCGGGGCCTCCTTCGCCTTGATGGCCGCCATTCAACCGTCGCTCGTGACTTCGATGCAGGGGCATTGGCACTGTCCACCCTGCAGTCCACCCGCTCACCTTGCACTGGGCGAACATGGCAGAAAAACTTCGACCTATCTGCCCGTAATTCGTTAACCCTGCCACCACCAGGCAGTTAACACGGTGCCTTGGAGATCGTAGGATATGGCAACGGCGTGCGGGGAGGTTCTTTTTGACGAACCGGTGTCGTCTGCCCTTTGAGTTTTTGGGCGCTCCTTTTCCGGCGGGGGATTGGGCATTTCGTTCGTTGGTACTGCACCGGTAGCGTCCCAGCGTCCTTCTGGCAAATCCGAACCCGACCTTGGTCCTTTCAACCCACTTAAAGCATCGTGTTCAAACATTCTTTCATTTTGGTCGCCTTGTTGACTTGCCTGCCCACTGCGGCATTGACTGCCGCAGATCCTGATGCAGCAAGCGACAAGATCTCGGGAATCGACAAGTCTCTGTTCAGTCCGGATATCACCGCTGGTGAAAATTTTTACTGGTATGCCAACCAGGAATGGCTCAATGAAACCGACATCCCCGGTGACAAATCCAACTACGGGATCTTCACAGTTCTGGATGACAAGACACGCGCAGAAGTACGCGCCCTGATCGAAGAAGCGGCCCACGCTGCTGCCGCGCCTGGGACTCCAGCACAGCGAGTGGGCTATCTGTACAAGTCGGTGCTCGACATGAAAGCCCGCAACGAGGCAGGAATCAAACCGATCAGGCCCCTGCTCAAAAAAGTCAACAAGATTCAATCAACCGAAGACCTGTCATCGGCACTGGGTTACCTGTTAAAAGCAGGAGTTTACGGACCATTCGCCCCGTACATCAATGCCGACGCACGCAAGAGTGATCAATACACCGTGTACCTGACCCAGTCCGGGCTCACGATGCCCGACCGCGACTACTACCTGGAGGACGACGAGCGTTACAAGAAACTCCGTGCGGAACTTCTGGCATATGTCGCTGACATGCTTGCCGCAACAGGTGCCAAAAACCCTGAAAAATCTGCCAAAGCGATTTTCGAACTTGAGCGTACGCTGGCCGAAAAGCAGTGGACGAAAACCGAAAACCGCGATCCTGAAAAGACGTACAACAAAAAAACCAGTGACGAAGTCCAGTCCATGCTGGGCAACTTCCCATGGGCGACTTTCACGAAAGCTGCGGGACTTGCGAAGCAGAGTGAATTCGTCGTTCGTCAGCCCAGTTACCTCGAAGCTCTGGGGAAGCTGTTGACTGAAACCGATTTGGATATCTGGAAATCCTATTTGCGTTTACAGGTGATCGACAGCTACGCAAGCAGTCTGACGGAAGAACTGGAACTGAGACACTTTCAATTCCACTCCACCGCAATCAGTGGCGTCACCGAACAGGAACCTCTGTGGAAACGTGGCGTCAACGTCACCAGCAGCGTCCTCGGTGAGTTGGTGGGCCAGTTGTACGTCGAAAAGTACTTCAAGCCAGCCGCCAAAAAGAGAATGAACGAGTTGGTTGAAAATCTGAAAAAGGCATTCGCCGAGCGGATCACCAGCCGGGACTGGATGGGCAAGGGCACACAGAAACAGGCACTTGAAAAGCTTTCCATGTTCACCACCAAGATTGGCTATCCGGATGAGTGGAAGGACTACTCGGGTTTGAAAATATCTTCTCCGATTCTCGCCACCAATATCCTTGCATCTTCACGGTTCGAAACCAAAGAGGAACTGAAGAAACTGGGTGGTCCGATTGACCGCAATGAATGGCACATGACGCCTCAAACCATCAACGCCTACTACAATCCCGTGATGAATGAGATTGTATTCCCGGCCGCGATCCTGCAGCCCCCCTTCTTCAACATGGAAGCGGATGACGCGGTCAATTACGGAGCCATCGGCGCGGTAATCGGCCATGAGCTCAGTCACGGATTTGATGACAAAGGCAGCAAGTACGACGGAAACGGCAACTTGCGAAAATGGTGGACCGAAAAAGACCGGGAAGAATTCGAACGTCGCGCAGAGGGGCTGGTGGCACAATACGATGCGTTTGAGCCAGTCGATGGCAACTTTGTGAACGGAAAACTCACTCTGGGTGAAAACATTGGAGACCTTGGAGGCTTGAGCGTCGCCTATGAGGCTTATCGTCTGTCGCTCAATGGCAAAGAAGCACCGGTGATCGATGGTTTGACCGGGGACCAGCGGTTCTTTCTAGGCTGGGCACAGATCTGGCGACGGTTGTACCGTGAACCGGAGCTGTTGAAACGACTGGTGACGGATCCCCATAGCCCCAGCGAATACCGAGTCAACGGCATCGTGCGCAACATGGATGCATGGTACAAGGCATTCGACGTCAAACCTGACGACAGCCTTTACCTGAAACCTGAAGATCGTGTACGAATCTGGTAACCGGTCGAACGGTCTGAAGTCAGTTACTTCAACGTTCGCATCCTGATCAATCATGGGAACTGCATGTTTTATGCAGTTCCCATTTTTTTATCGGGCTGGATTCCAGCGGCATACAAGCCACTGGATAACTCCGGCGCCAGGTGCCCACGCGTGAAAGAAGCAAATGGGTTGAAACAACAAATGGCTTGCCATCATGGCCGATGTTAAGATGGACGGAAACGAGCTGCTGGCATGGCATCAATTCCGGTCCCGTTGCCGAATCCATTTTTAGCGGAATTGCACCATGAGTCATGACGACACACCGACGTCGAACTCGCCACCATCAAGTGCTGGCGATATGGAACCAGACGAACCATCCGTCGGATCGGATAAGTCTCCCCGCCGCCACAAGCTTCTGGCTCTTATCGGCATTGCCGCCGTTGCAATGCTGCTGGCATGGCAATTCGGCGAATATCTGAAACTCGATTACCTGGCCACCCAGGAGACCAACCTGCGCGAAATTCAAACGCAGCATCCTGTGCTCGTATTTGGAGTCGCTTTTCTGATTTACGTTCTCGTCACAGGCTTATCGCTCCCCGGAGCAGCACCACTAACACTTTTGTATGGGTGGTACTTCGGATTCGCTCCGACCTTATTGCTGGTCAGTTTTGCATCAACATCAGGAGCCACGATTTCGTTCCTCACCAGCAGGCACCTGCTGCGAGAAAGCATTGAGCAGAAATTTGGTGAGCGATTGCGTGTTTTCAATGAACACTTGGCAAAGGAGGGTGCGTTTTATCTATTCAGCCTGCGTCTGATCCCGGTCGTACCATTTTTTGTGATCAATCTTGTGATGGGTTTGACTCCTCTATCAACGCGGACCTATTGGTGGGTCAGTCAACTTGGGATGTTACCTGGCACCGCAGTTTATGTTTATGCCGGCTCGAGAGTTCCCAATTTAAGCCAATTGGCTGATCAGGGACCCGCAGCAGTCTTGAGTCCAGAGCAGCTGGTTCAATTGTTCATTGCTTTCGCGATGCTGGGAGTCTTTCCCCTGATTGTCAAAAGATTGTTGAAATGGGCTGGCCGTGGCACGCCACCATCAACGACATGATTACCCGAAATCACCGTGTTTCGTGAATACCATCGCGAACCATGTCAGCACACACGCGTTCACTTACTGTCCGGACAGCGCCATGCCAACCTCACCCCAATTGCAACCTTACGACGACTTCAATCGCGAGCTTGAATCCAACGTCTGCCCTCCTGACTGGGTGAACCCTGAGCCAACCGGGCGATACAACCTGGTCGTGATTGGCGGAGGAACAGCAGGACTTGTTTCTGCAATGGGAGCTGCTGGACTGGGTGCCAAAGTCGCACTGATTGAACGCGAACTGCTGGGTGGAGACTGTCTGAACGTTGGCTGTGTTCCCTCCAAGGCAATGTTGAGTGTGGGGCGTTTTCTGCACAGCATGAAACGTGCGCAAAGCTTGGGCGTTGACATCAAAGAGCAGGCAACCGCCGACTTCCCGGCTGTGATGGCGCGTCTCAGGCAGCTGCGTGCCAGCATCAGCCCACATGATTCGGCCGACCGGTTTCGTAAAGCCGGCATTGATGTTTTCCTGGGGCATGGGAAATTCACCGGCACAAACGAGGTGCAGGTGGGCGAAACGCGGTTGCAGTTTGCCAAAGCCGTCATTACAAGCGGCGCCAAAGCAGCCAAGTTGAATGTCCCCGGCTGTGACAAGACGCACGTGCTGACCAACGAAAACGTTTTTTCGCTTACCGAACTACCTAGGAGACTGGTCGTAGTCGGTGGAGGTCCAATCGGATGCGAACTCGCACAGGTGTTTGCGCAACTGGGATCCCAAGTGACCCAACTGGAACGTTCTGGGCAGATTCTGCCTCGTGAAGAACCTGACGCATCTACCCTCGTCAGAAAATCGATGGAAAGTGACGGTGCGACCATACTCACCGACACCGAGCTGGTTCGCATCACACAATTGGACGATCACAAGGTGGTGACAATCCGCGACAGCCAAGGTGAGCAGGACATCCTCTGTGACGAGATCCTGACCGCTGTCGGTCGAACTCCCAACGTCGCCGGAATGGGACTGGAAAAGGCAGAAATCGATTATGACCTCACCCGCGGAATTCAGGTCAACGACAGACTGCAGACGACAAACCCTAACGTGTTCGCCGCCGGCGACGTGGCATCGCGTTACCAGTTCACTCACGCGGCGGACTTCATGGCGAGAGTAGTGATTCAGAATGCCCTATTCATGGGCCGCCGGAAAGCAAGCTCGCTTTTGATCCCATGGGCAACTTACACCGCGCCGGAGGTTGCGCATGTGGGACTGTACCCCCACGAGGCAAATGCCCAAAACATCCCCACCGACTGTTACGAAGTCCAGTTTTCCGAAGTCGACCGCTCAATTCTCGAAAGCGATACGGACGGATTTGTGCGAGTGCTGGTTGCCAAAGGGAAAGACCGAATTCTGGGAGCTACCATCGTGTCGCCGCAAGCTGGTGACCTGATCAACGAAATCACCTTGGCCATGAACCACCAGATCGGCCTGAAAGGCATCGCCAATACGATCCATCCTTACCCGACTCATGCTGAGGCGTTGAGGAAACTGGGAGACAAATTCAACCGGACGCGATTAACACCCAGAGTTGCAGGACTGATGCGGCGTTGGCTTGAATTCCGTCGTTAAGGACAGCCAATGTGTTCGCTGCTGCGTCTTCCAGCCTCTGACAAAAAACGGTGCCATCACATGACGCGAAACAAATTGCCACGATACGCTTGACAGAAACCACAGATCACGGCCTCACAAAAAGTTCCAACAATCGGAAATGTCATGCACGGCAAATTTTTTTACTGCGATCACTGCATGGCGGGATTCTTTACGCACTGAACCCACGCGGAACACGTGAAAGCTGATAAAATACGGGTGAGATAGAGACCTTGCGTCACGTCCGGTTCATTCCACCTTCCCCACCGAATCAACCAACCCCCGGATAGAATCAACGTGCTGCAGTCGATACGATACAGATAGCTCGGTGGGAATCACCGAGCCGGAACACGTCGAACTTGCCTCGACTTCACAGAATCCATCACCAACGAACAGGCTCGGTTTGATCATGTCGCAGGCAGCGTTTGAAACATCCCGCTCACTGAGCAGTAACATTGAGAGCGTGGTACTGGGCAAGCCTGATATCGTTCAACTGCTGGTTACCTGTCTGCTGGCAGGCGAGCATCTGCTTTTAGAAGATGTTCCCGGTGTAGGAAAGACGTTGGCAGCCAAGGCGATGTCGCAGAGCATCAAGGGCGATTTTGCCCGGCTTCAGTTCACTCCTGACCTGCTGCCAAGTGACATCACAGGCAGTGTGATCTATCGAAGTGACACCCGTGATTTCGAATTCAGCCCGGGTCCTATTTTTGCCAACGTCGTGCTCGCAGATGAAGTCAATCGAGCGCCGCCACGGACCCAATCCGCCTTGCTTGAGGCAATGAGCGAGAGTCGCGTTTCCATTGATGGCGCCACACACGACTTGCCAAAGCCCTTCATCGTCGTTGCCACTCAAAATCCTTTTGAGTACGAAGGCACGTACACGCTTCCGGAAAGTCAACTTGACCGTTTTCTGATGAGAACCTCCATCGGTTACCCAAAGCGTGAAATCGAGCGGACGGTATTACAGACGCACCGCCAGGGTGAACCGGTAGACAAGCTCGAACCCGTCGTTTCTACCGAAGACCTGCTTGAAGCCCAGCAGGCTGCCCGCGATGTCCAATTCGACGAAACTCTGGTCGACTACCTGCTGAATATTGTCGAGGCCACAAGAAAACACGAGGGTTTCCAGGTAGGTGTGAGCACGCGCGGTGCGCTCAGTTTTTATCGTGGATGCCAGGCGAGAGCGATCACAGAAGGTCGCGACTACGTCACGCCAGACGATGTCAAAGAATTGTCAGTTCCCTGTCTTGCCCACCGGGTATTGCCTCGCGGCATTTTCCAGGGTGCCAACCGCACCGAAGTGGAAGCTGAATTGTCGGACGTGATTCAGGAAATTCCCGTTCCCATCTAGGACCCCATCTGCTGCCTGTGTCATCCTCGGACTGAAAACCCAATTCTGCATCCATCGCAGAAACTCTGGAGGAAAAGTTTTTGCCCGCGACATCCCAAAGCGAGACGAAACGAAAACACCGTCTGACGAAGCTTGGATTTCATTTCCTGTTCGTCGGCGCTTTTGCGATGTTTGGCGGCGCGTTCCGAAGTTCCAATCTGCTGCTAATTCTCGCTGCCCTCGTATTTGGTGCTTTGCTGATGCAGTGGCGATGGTCACGCAAGTCGGCTGAGTGCGTGCGAGTCCGCAGAAGATTTCCACGCGAAGCATTCGCGGGACAGCTGTTTCGCCTACGTTACCGTTTCACGAACGTCAGTCGACTGCTCGCAGTTTGGACCCTTCGTGTGGAAGACGAGATCGAGTCCTTGGCAGGATCTGAAAAAAGCGTCGCAGTCAGTGGTCTGGGACGCTTGAACCCCGAGCAGACATTGATCAGTTACTGCGACTGTCTGATCACTCGTCGCGGCCGTTATCGTTTCGGCCCCATGGCACTGATGACCACTTTTCCGTTTTCACTTTTCAGTTCCAAGCAATACAGCGAGCAGACCGATGAACTTTACGTCTTTCCATCACTGCTGAAACTCCGCAACCGGTGGCAGATGCGCCTTGCCAGCCGGAGCGGTGGTGAGTCGAAGACCGCGCGGCAAAGCGGATCGGTTGAAGGTGATTTTTTCGGTTTACGTGAGTGGCAGACGGGAGACAGCCGGAAGTGGATTCACTGGCGAACCACTGCGAGACTGGGCGAACCGGCTGTCCGCCAGTTCGAACAGCAACGCCGGTTCGATACCTGCATTCTCGTCGACGCTTACTGCCCCAATGAAGAATCAGATGAAACGCTGGAACTGGCAATCAGTCTGGCCGCCACGTTCCTGACCCACCTCTCAACTTCTCCGTCAAACAGAATGACGCTCGCTTGCGCAGGGACTGAATCAGGTACCGTGATCGGTGGCGGTTCGCCCGCAGGAAAACGTCAAATGCTGGAAATGCTGAGTGAACTGGCTCACTCCCCGGCACCAGACTTGAAAGCTGCGGTCCAGCAGGTCACCCAAAGCGTCGGCCGCGGTCAGGACCTGCTCGTAATCAGCCCGCGATCTCTGCAGGATGCGATCTCCGACGCAGAGGACCTGAAACCATGCCTCGCCCCGTGGATGCGTACTGGCAGTTTCCGTTGGATCAATGTTGGCAGTCGCGAACTCGAGCAATGGGTCGTTGGCTCACGCCATGAAAGCCGTGTTCGTGAATCCAGCCAAACAACTGCGAACCAGACATCTTCAGACAATCGAGATACGCACAATCAACTGGCAACTGACCACGATACGCCAGCGAACGAAAAACCGGAAGGATCCACTGCGGCAGTTGCAACGACACCTGCTGGCTCTTCGGCGGAACCTCCCAATCAACATCAGACGGAACCAGAACAGAGAATCGCAAATGACACACCAGCGGAGAAGCATCAGCCATGACCTCCGCCGACCTGAGCGTTTCGCCGAAAAGAGAGAATATCAACCACACAACCTATGAGCGGCTGAAACTCCTGTTCGCCATTTTGTCGGGACTTGGCGGACTGGTTCTTCTGTTGTCCAGTGAAAATGATTCAACGCCATTCATTGCAGTTTTCTTTGCCGTGTTCGGTTACATCTTTGTTGACTGGCTGAGAATCTTTTCATTGCCACCAATCATTGCCTATGCTGCCATGGCCGTCACTGCGGTCTACAGCACGAGCGATATCCTCCTGCCTCTCCTTGGCGGCGAAAGCGGCCCACAAAGAGACGGCAACAATGCCGTGGCATCCGTCGCACAGTTACTTGTGCTTGTGCAGGCCATCCTGATGCTTCAAAAGAAGAACCGGCGGATCTTTGAGCAATTAGGTGTCTTCTGTCTGCTTGATCTTGTCGTTGCTGCTGTATTCGGCAACACAATTGCGTTCGGGTTCCTCATGATCCCACTATGCATCACAGCCGCCTTCGCACTTTCGTTGTTGGCTGTGGTATCTGCATCTGAAGGGCTCAGTAACCTGGAGGGTCCGGAAGTCAGAACAGCGGGTGATACTGCAAAATCAGAAATCACCACCGAAAAAACAATCACCATCACCTCCACAGACGGTGCTAAATCGATTGCCGCCGCTGCCCGGCGTTTGCCACTGCTGGCAATATTCAGTGTTGGCCCATCGGTCATCATGTTGGCTGCGGTCTTTTTCTATCTCTTGCCCCGGATAACCAACGCCGCGCGCGATTCTGGACAAGGCAATGCACTGGTCGGATTCAACGACCAGGTGAATCTGAAGCAGATTGGAAAAATGCAGCAGAATCCTGCGATTGCGTTGCGGGCGAAAATCGTCGACGCAAAAACGGGCAAGCCGTACAAGATCGTGGGAGATTTGTATCTGCGCGGCAAAGTACTGGAGAACTATGAGGTTCAACCCACCCGGCGCGGCTTCACTTCCGCGCAGTGGACAGCAATCGCATTGGGACGTATGTCCGCTGGCAAACCGCTGCCACGAGATCCTACCCCTCCTCGCAGCGTTGAAACCAATTTTTTTGATGTCACAAATTTTGATATCACTTGCAGTGCAATGCGTACACCTTCGCTGTTCGCGCCGGCGCCCTATCACCGCGAATCATCACAAAACGTCGTTGTGCATTTGCCCGATCGCTGGACATTGAAAAGAAAAGCTGCCGCCGCTACGGGTAGGTTGAGTCGGTTCTCCCGACTCCGTTACAGCTTTGCCAGTAATGCATTCAAGGATGGACTTCAAACAGAATTGATCGCCCGGTTCGCGTTAGGTGATGCTGTACAGCAACGGGATCCGCTTGACACGGGTTTCTCCCGCATGGAGTTCAGCGAAGGTGAAACGGAAAGATATGAAAGCGTGCTGCTGGAATATGACATTGACGCCATCCCCAGTGCTGCGCTGCTGTCTGAACGGTTTGGCAAAAGGCGTGAGTCTGATCAGACGTTCTCGGATTATCGGCTTTCAAAAGCAATGGAACGTTATCTGGCGACATCACCAGATTTCTCCTACACGTTGGACCTGAGTGCCAAGCCCATTGCAGGTCTCGATCCACTGGAGCAGTTTCTTTCCGTCGACAAACGCGGTCACTGTCAGTATTTTGCCGCAGCTCTGGTAATGATGTTGCGTAGCCAGGGAATCCCCTCACGAATCGTGGTGGGTTACAAGACAAACGAATACAACGATCTGGCGAAGCAATATGTTGCCAGACAAATGCATGCGCACGCGTGGGTTGAAGCTTTGATTGACCGAGATCAACTGAACCCGAATCGCAACGTTTTCGGCCAACCGAAGTCGCAGCAGTACTGGCTGCGTCTGGATCCAACACCTTCGACCAGTTCGTCAAGCAACCAACCTAGCCGAGTCACTCAGGTTCTGGACGTTGCCCAGAACGCCTGGGAAGACTATGTGGTTGACATGGACCGGACACGTCAGGAAACAACGCTTCTGGGCCGTGGCATCACGCCCATGAACAGTTCATATGACAGATTTGTGGCGTGGCTGAGAATGAGTTTCCAAAGATTGAAAAATGGAACTTTGTTGTCGGATGATGGTGGCAGAAAGGACATTTTTTCCGTTCCTGCCGCAATTCTCGGTTTCCTGCTAACACTTTTTGCTGTCTTTCTCCTTCGCGTCCCACTGCCAAAATGGATCAAACGGAGAATGCAAACCAAGCGGGACCGCAAGATCATGCGTCCTTCCGTTGATTTCTACGCTCGAACACTGGATCAGCTTGTCCGGTTGGGAATCAACCGCACGGCTTCTCAAACGCCGGCAGAACTTCTCGATGAATACTCCAACCGTCCGCAAGACACGGCGCAGGCGAAACAAGCGGGATTGATTCACCAACACCTGAGTTTCCTGACCGAGCAATTTTATGTCAGGCGCTTTCGTGGTGATCGGATCCAAGGCAAATCTGGCAATTCCGGCCTTGATCCCAACGCCGTGATGATGGATGCTGCTGCATCATCCGAGTCGATTGATCAGGCTTTGCGCGACCTGACGAGAAATGTCGACGAATTGCTTCTGGAATCATCGCGTACAAAGTCGTCAGCATGATAGTAACCATCGATGGACCAGCTGGTGCGGGCAAAAGCAGCATCGCACGTGAGGTTGCCGCGACCCTTGGATTCATCTTCCTTGATACCGGCGCGATGTATCGGGCAATCACATTGGGCGCTATCCGAAAACAAATTGAATTTTCGGATCCGGCAGGTCTGATTGCCCATGCAAAAGCATCTCGCATTCAATGCCTGAGCGATCGAATCATTCTCGATGATGATGACATCACCCGAGAGATCCGTACGCCAGTTGTCACCGACTCAATCAAACACGTTGCCAACATCAACGAAATTCGCGACGTGCTGTCCCAACAACAGCGAGAGATCGCGTTGAGCCAGAACATTGTCACCGAGGGTCGGGATCAGGGCACCGAGGTTTTTCCCGATGCTGAATGCAAATTTTTTCTGACGGCATCACCAGAAGAACGCGCGAAACGTCGATATCAACAACTCGCGGAATCAGGCCGGCCGATTCCCCTGGAACAGATTCGGGCAACCCAGGATCAACGCGACGCAGAAGATCGTGAACGTCCACAGGGCGCTTTGCGACCTGCAGAGGATTCGGTGATCATCAACAGTGATGACATGAGCCGCGACGAAGTAATGGAACTGATCCTGACGACAGTCCGCAAGCAGATCGAATCCGTCACGCTGCACCGTTCCACCCCGGGAACGTGAATTCATCCGGCCCCCCAGCCGACGCTGTCGCACCGCGCCTCATACACGGTTTTGTAAAAGCATAAGCCCGGCCATCATCACGGTCGAACACCACCAGTTGCCCAAGATGTGCCGCGCGTCGAACATAGCACTTGTCACGAAGTGCGACTGATCGAGACGCCGCTGGGCTCGGAAGAATCAGCGGACGCCGCGAACAATGTCTCCGAAACCCGTCCAAAGCCACATGACGGCAGACTCAATTTTCGGAGCGGTTCCCAGGGCGTCACCGATACCAGGCATGGCAAGCAACAGAAAGACGGCAAACAGCATGCCGGTGTAAACAAGGCCGGACAGTCCCTCGCCATTTCCTGAACGGGTCGGTCCACGGGACAACATCGCGACCCTGGTGTTCTCTGGCTTGGTGAGATCCCTGAGCCGCCGAAGCCCCATTTGAAGGTGGCCATCGGGCGAATTGAAAATCCACTGCCCATGAACCTCCACTCTCGTCCCCTCATACTCCAGCACCCAGGGACATCCAATGGTCAATCGACTGGCATCGTGAGGCTTCACCAAAACTGTAAAACCATCGATCGACGTCTCCTGAACGCGAACTTTCAGACGTCTTCGGCGACTGCATAGGACGGCCTCAGCCTGATCTTCATGAACAGGACAGCGGTAATAGCTTGGATCTTGTGTTTCAGTCATTCTGCCAGTCAATACAGGTGACGACGCTTGGATGAGGGGGCATGTGCGACTGTGTGTGGGGCACACAGATTTCGCCCAAACCGAACAAAGCGCATAGTTCACCAAAACCTACCTCACGAAATCCTGCGAGGCGCGGACCTTGAGCAAAATAACGGCCGGACACGCAATTCCTGTGATTTTCAGCCTCTCTGTACCGTCGAACTGGGCAGGAACGCTCTCAACGAGCCGTAAAACGTAACGATCGCATCGTCTTTACCCGGGTCGCGCATTACAAGCGTTTTAGGGGTCTTTCCGTGTCGATGGATTGAAAGAGCTATGTCACGCTTGTTCAGGGTCGTTTTCCGCGATCCCCCATGAAACCCGTTCATGTACGGTGCCATGCCCCGCCAGTTTGTCGCCCAAATCGCGTTTTTCCTGCTTGTCAGTGCTGCTGCCTGCTTTGCTACGCCATGCGCGGCCCAAACACGCGCTGAATCACCCAAGCGAAAGATTCCGCAACGCCTCCCGCAAACCATGAGCGATCGCTGGTACGACCGCATTGCAGCGGCCCTGCAACAGACCGAGGCTGACAGTGAGCTTGCGAATCCACAAGGAGACCAACCAACAGATGAGGATGGTGGCCAACAACCCCGGCTTTCAAAGGAGGATGCACTCCAATTACTGCTTGAAGCGCCCAATTCGCTAGCTGATGACCCCAATTCTCTGCTTCAAGGACCGGCGACTCAGCTGAACGACCCGCTGGACGAACTGCTCGCGCCATCGAATCAGAAGGATCCGGGTAATGGTGACCTGCGTCTTCCGCGCCGACTTGGCCAGCAGGAACCAGCGTCGACTCAAGACGACCCCCATGAGGGCCTTTGGACAGAAACCTGCTATCCATCAGCAGAATCGTGCCGGAAATGCCATCCTTCCCAATACGAGGAGTGGCGTGCAAGCGGCCACGCTTACGCAACGATCTCACCCATGTATCAGCGCTTTGAACAGGCGATGACTGATTATACACGTGGCACAGTCGGATACTTCTGTGTTCGCTGTCACTCACCCATTGCAACGCAGCTCAAGTTGCCTCGTTCACAGAGCATGCTTGAAATGCCCCAGATCGTGCGCGAAGGTGTCACCTGCATTTCATGCCATCGGATCCGCGAACACTACAGTCGCAGCCATGGAGACCGTCGCATCGAACCAGGTGATATCTACCAACCGATCGGTGGCGCGGGTACAGGTGAGGGTCTCGCCAACGCCATCAAGGACGCCAAGAAATACAAACTGAAGACCGACCCCAACCAGAAGGGGCCCGGCCAACCGATCCACCGATCCAGCTACTTTTTTGAACCACTCACCAACAGTGACGTTTGCATCTCATGCCATCAGGTTGCTGTTCACCCGGGCATCTGGCTGGAAGTCGTCCACGCGCAATATCGACACGGCCCGGCCGCCAAGAAAGGCATCACCTGCCAGCAGTGCCACATGGGCGCCGTGCCTGGGAAACCTGAAGGTTATGCCTGGGACCACGCAGCCGTACTGAATGGGAAACCCTATGGTGAACCGCGAAAACATTCCAACCACACATTCTGGGGTCCTGGATATTCCATTGCACATCCGGGACTGTTTCCAATCAACCACGAAGCGAAACAATACAGTCCCCGTGAATGGCTGAAGTTCGATTACCGTGCCGGATGGGGAACACCGGCGTTTGAAGACAACGTCGTGCCGAACATGAGTTTCCCTGCTCCCTGGGACAACGTGGACGACCGAATGGATGGACGTCGCATCATCGACGCAAATCTGAAAAAACTGGCAACGAAACGTGCCAACGCGACAATGACCATGGAAGCCAGTGTCGATGTTGAGGGACCAATTTTTTATCGCGATCCCCGTGCTGGCAAGCCATTGAAAATCGGATACCGCGTCACCAACACCAGCGAAGGTCACAATCTTCCGTCCGGGTCACTCGGAGCACAGCCCCAGCTCTGGCTGAACGTGGTGCTGATCGATCCGGATGGCTGCCGTGTTTGGGAAAGCGGCTACCTCGACAGTAACGGTGACCTCGCCGACATGCATTCGGTTGATGTTGCCAAAGGCGTCATCCCACGTGACAAGGATCTATTCAACCTGCAGACAAAATTCCTGATCAATAATGTGCGAGGAACAGATCGCGAAGTCGCACTGCCACTGAATTTCAGTCTTGACCAACTCGCTCTGCTTCGGCCCGCGAATGTTCCTGTCAGCGTGTTGAATCATCCACAACTCATCCGAATGGAAGCGCACTCGATCCCCGCGCTGGATCATCGTGTTCCGAAATACCACATTCCGGCTTCAGCCCTGACGAAACGAGGGGCTTACCGACTGAGCGTTCGCATGAGAAGCCGTCCCGAGCCCATGTACTTCATGCGGCAAATTCACAGTACCCCAGACATGATCCGTCGAATGAACGAAAACATGCTGGATCTTCGAATCAGCAGTCACACATTTCTGGTGAAGTAAACGCGTCGTGGACATTTCAACCCAGTCACCTTCGTCACTTTTCTACGCATCCTGGCGGTTGCGCAGAATTGCATTGTGCGCGACGATTGTGCTGGGGTTGGCTTGCCTGTGGTGCACCATTGATGCAAATGCAACCGAGGCAAATCATCACAACCGCCGATTAGCCGACTCGGCAGCAGGAACCCTCAAATCATCAAAGTCCCGACTAGCACCAGCAAACCGAAAACCGCTTGGCCAAACAGCCAATCCGCAGCCAAAATCCTCCGAGGTTCGTCCACCCACCATTGATCGCGAGACGTTTTTAAAAATAACAGCATTACCCGGAATGGATTCCGAAGTCGTTCCATCAGATGAGATACCCGCTGAATGGTACCGCAGGATTTTCGGAAGTCCGGCCGACGAACCTTCACGAGCACCCCGTGGTCAGTTCGTTATTCGCGAAAGTGAACCACATCAGACGGGCATTCCTTCCCAGCAAACTGAAGATGAAAACCGTGCCGGTAGGAACAACTCAGAGAAACGTCAAAATTCGGTCGTGTTCCCCCAGGTCACACTGCTCCAACCCACTGCATCCAATTCCACCGAATCGCCATCAGATCAACCAGCAGCGTTGGCACGGGAACGCCAAACGGAGAACAGTGCATTCGCAGTGCCTTTTTGGATACAGAACTCT
Organism: Rubripirellula sp.; assembly: GCA_012270065.1. Taxonomy (GTDB): domain Bacteria; phylum Planctomycetota; class Planctomycetia; order Pirellulales; family Pirellulaceae; genus Rubripirellula. The sequence goes on from JAAXJB010000016.1 coordinate 20,331, forward strand.
GAACAGACCCCACAAAACAATTACCCCACCCGATCTTCTGAAACGGTCGCTTCACCGACTTCCATTTTTTCAAATACCAACGGTTCAAATCGCCACCGTCGACATGCACTCAAAAAACTCACCCAGCGCATGACACCGGCAAATGGGATATCGCCCCAATGCGATCCATCGATGAATTTCTACAACGATTTTTCACCGACACCCATCGCAAATGAATCGATGTACCACGACGAACATCGTGAACAATGGGTCTACGACCATCACTATGACGTACCAACACAAAGGCCGTGGGTCGAATGGGGACGCGTCTTTTATGGGGATGGGATCACTCCCCGCGGAAAAAACTGGTTTGGAGCCACCAACCTCGTGCGACCGGAGTTTTACGTCTACGGTGATTTCAGGTCAGGGATCATCGCTGGCAGGAATGCAGCGGGCCGTACGGACAATTGGGCAAACCGGCTGAACCTCGACATGGACTTGAAAATCACCGACACGGAGCACCTGCATGCTTTCATCGGACCCATCGAAAACGAGGGACAGTTCACGCGGCTTGAATTGGTTGACGGTGATTTGCAGTACCGGCAGGAAATCGACATCACACCATTCACTGGCTACTTTGAAGGCGACCTTGGTTCAATCCTGGGTGGACTGACCAAGCAGAGCGCGCCGTTTGAGTTTCCATTCACTTTGGGGCTGATTCCGCTGTTCTTTCAAAACGGGATCTGGATGGAGGATGCGGTCACAGGCGCCGCGTTCAGTCTCCCCGCACGCCACAGCAATCTACTGAACTGGTCGAATTACGATGCAACTTTCTTCGCAGTCTTTGACCAGTTGAACAGCCCCGCTTTCGGAACGAATGACCATGCTGCCCAGGCGTTCGGAACAGCATGGTTCATCGAAGCCTATCACGGGTACATCGAGACCGGTTACGCCTATGTGCGGAACCGGAATCAGTCGTCGCTGAGTTATCACAACATCACGGCGAGTTATACCCGGCGTTATTTTGACCGGATCAGCAACAGCATTCGTGTGATCATCAACACCGGACAGGACCTGCCATCCGCCGAACGAACCGCTGACGGTGTGCTGCTCCTGGTGGAGAACAGCTGGATCACATCCAATCCCCTCACGGTGGTACCGTACGCCAACTTCTTCGCGGGCTGGAACCGTCCGCAATCGGTAGCACGGGCTGGAATTGCCGGTGGAATTCTCCGCAACACCGGGATCAACTTCGACACCGATGGCCTGAACGGACTGGCTACACTTGATGCCTCGGGAAGTGATACTGCTGGTGGTTCAATCGGACTGGATCTCCTGGGCCGTGACCTTGAAAAACAGCTCCTGCTGGAAGCTTCTTACCTCACCCCTAACGGAAACGGAAATGCCGCAGTGAAAGGCGATCAATACGCACTGGGGTTACGATTCCAGATTCCTCTGAGCAACTCAACGCTTTGGCGATTTGACACCATGTATGGCTGGCGTGGCGGATTAGAGGATGTTTACGGAACGAGGATGGAGTATCGTTGGAAATTCTGAGTATCGATTCGAGCAATTCAGCGACACCTCCACGCAGCTTTCATGCCATATGAATGCAGAGGAGTTCAGCCGAGTGGTTGCATGCAGAGAATCAATGGCGACGCACCTCCTGATCACCCCCCGAACCACGCCTAGCAACGTCTGAAAACTGATGTCTTCAAATCAACAACGTGTTCAACGCCGCCGCGACAGCCTCCGCCCCGAAGGACAAAACCTGCGTGGGACAATTTACGACATCATTTTTGAAGCGGATTCCCCGGCAGGAAAGGCATTCGATATCGCGTTGCTCTTTGCCATTCTTGTCAGCATTTCCATTGAATCGCTGCAAACGGTTCCCGGTTTCACACAGCAACCACAACTGCTGAATCTGTTCAACATTTCGGAGTGGATCCTGACGTTTCTGTTCACGATCGAATACCTGCTGAGGTTGTTTTGTGTAAGAAAACCTCTTCGCTACATATTCAGTTTCTGGGGCCTGATAGATGTATTGAGCATTCTGCCGTCGTACATCACATACTTCATTGGTACATCTTCGCGGTCCTTTGTGATCATCAGAAGTATCCGCCTGTTGCGTGTTTTCCGGGTGTTGAAATTGTGGCGGATGATGAACGAGGCTGACGAACTGGCATCGGCAATCTGGAAAGTCCGCGACAAAATCATCGTATTCGTGGCGGTTGTTCTGGTGGCCGTCACCATCAGTGGCACACTGATGTACCACATTGAAACTTATTCGCAGGGAATCATCGATGAACCTGCTGAAGATCTGGCCGTCGTTCTGAATCTTGATCCCACGACGATCGGCAAGGTGATGGATCAGGAGAATTACATCGTGTTGGAAACCGGAGCGACGCCGCTGAAATACCACCAACTACTCACACCAGATGAGTATCTGAATGCGCAGAAAGAATACAACGATGACATTTTCTCTGCCGACATCGGTCCTGATGCCATCGTGAAGATGGTGGCAGCCGTCAATCTGGAAGACATGATTGACAAACTTGAAATAAGGATCGAAACGGCGTCGACGCCCGATACCCAGTCTACCCTTGAACGGGAACTGGAAGTCGTGAAATCCATTCGCGAGATCAACAGCCGTCCTCAAAGCAAATTCACTTCGATACCGCAGTCAATGTATTGGGCGATCGTGACCATGACCACGGTCGGTTACGGTGACGTGGTTCCCCAAACCGCCCCCGGCAAAGTGATCTCAGCGATGTTGATTCTGCTTGGCTACAGCCTCATCATTGTCCCATCCACCTTTGTGAGCGCCGAATTCCTCCAGAAGCGTCAGAGAAACTCCGAAGAGGCCGCTCCATGTGAACAATGCGGCGCGACGGGACAACGAAGTGACGCGGATTTCTGCTACCGCTGCGGAGTCCGTTACCAGCGATAAAGGTCAGCGGGTTCAACTGGTCCTCGGGTCAAACTCCGATCAGTCGAAAAGTTGATCACGCCAGCATCAACTTCCAGCGGCCATTTCCGCCAAAGCAACGAGTCTGTTGGCGATGGCTGGGTACCTCAAGCTCAATAACTCAACACGGATCGACAGCGATGCGGTTGAAGCCTCTGTTCACCCGGCAGATCAAGCAGGTGAATCAGAAACGCGCAACCCACGACCTCGGCACCAGCTTTTTCGAAGAGCCGGCAGCATGCCTCCATCGTGCCGCCAGTGGCCAACAAGTCATCCACCAACAAAACACGTTGTCCCGGTTGAACTCCATCCACATGGATCTGGAGTTCATCACTGCCGTACTCAAGGTCGTAAGTGTGGGAATGTGCCTTGTATGGAAGTTTCCCGGGCTTTCGTATCGGTACGAAACCAACCCCCAGTTTCAACGCCAGCGGCGTACCGAAAATGAACCCTCGCGCCTCAGCAGCGGCAATCACATCAACCTTCTCACCGGCGAAGAGCGCCGCCATGGCATCAATCGCAGCCGCCAACGCCTCTCCGTCTCCTAACAACGGCGTGATATCTCGAAATAGGATGCCCGGTTTGGGGTAGTCCGGAATATTGCGGACAAAATCTTTCAAATCGACCATGGATACCTTCGTCGGAAACAACTGCGGAAAGCAACAGCTAAACAAGTCACACGTACACAAACACTAAGGCACGGGCAGCCATCATGGAAGTGGCGTGCGTTAAAGGCACGCCTGAAATGAATCAAAGGCAAGCTGGAAATGAACCAGAGGCAGACCTGAAAACGGACGAGTCAGGACGGATCTGTTACCCAACTTCTCCTCGTTGCCTGCGGCTGCTCCAGGTACAACAGCACGCGTCACGTCACACGTGCTGGAATTCATCGGAAAATCATTCCCGTCAAGCGGTTTCAGGATGGCATTTCGACAGGATCGGTCGCAGACACAGGAATCGACGACAAAGACTCAACGGCAGCCCATCCAGCCGCTTTAGTTTGGTTCCCATCAAGGCCGGTTGCCGGTACCATGTGGCCATGAAATTCACCAAAATGCACGGCGCGGGCAACGATTACGTGTACGTTGACTGCTTTGCCGAAAAACCGCCTGCCAACCTGCCAGAAATTGCACGTCACATTTCGCACCGTCACTTTGGCGTCGGAGCAGACGGTCTGATTCTGATCCACCCCAGTGAGATCGCTGATGCGAAAATGCAGATGTTCAATGCGGACGGCAGTGAGTCAGAGATGTGCGGTAACGGAATCCGTTGCGTGGCAAAATACGTTCACGACCACGGCATTGCTTCCAAACCATCGCTGAAAATCGAAACCGGTGCGGGGGTGTTGGGGATCGATCTGTTGCTGGCCGACAACGGCAAAGTCGATCAGGTCACCGTGGACATGGGTCCGCCAGAACTCGAGGCACCGCAAATACCGACCACACTGCGGGAATCCGGTCAGGTGATTGATGTCGACGTGAGGTTTGGCACGCATGAATTCCAAGCCACTTGTGTTTCCATGGGCAATCCTCACTGCATCGTGTTCGTCGATCAAGCCACGGATGAACTTGTTCTTCAGGCTGGCCCGGTCATCGAACGCGACCCACGGTTCCCCAATCGCATCAATGTCGAATTTGTTGAGATCATATCGCCAACGGAAGTTCGCCAACGGACCTGGGAACGCGGTTCGGGTGAAACCTGGGCATGTGGTACAGGTGCCTCGGCTGTATGCGTGGCTGGTGTACTTACAGGACGAACAGAACGACGCATCACCAACCACCTGCTCGGTGGCGATCTGATTCTGGAATGGAATGACGAAAGCAACCATGTCATGATGACGGGCCCTGCTGTCGAAGTATTCACAGGAACGTGGACTCCCTGATCGTGAACACTGCCCCAGCGAAGCCTGTCTCCGTCAGCGAATTGACAGGACACATCAAAGCAATTCTGGAAGGAACGTTCCCTTCGATCTGTGTCGAAGGCGAAATTTCTGACCTCACCCGACCACGCAGCGGGCATCTCTACTTTACGCTCAAGGATGAACACGCCCAGATTCGCGGCGTGATCTGGCGGAGCACTGCGGCGCGGATGAAAACACAGATCAAAGAGGGTCAATCTGTGCTGTGTTTCGGAGATGTCGAAGTTTATGGAGCCCGAGGGACGTATTCGCTGGTTGTGCGCAAGGTACAGACCCAAGGTTTGGGCCCGTTACAACAGGCTTTTCTGGAGCTGAAACAGAAGCTCAATGCCGAGGGTCTTTTCGCGGCGGAACGCAAGCAACCCATTCCACGTTTTCCGAAGCGTCTCGGAGTGGTAACGAGCCCGAGTGGTGCTGCCATTCGTGATTTCCTGAAAGCAGCTGCCCAACGCTGGCCCGGAGTTGAAATTCTGATCATCCCCACTCTGGTACAAGGGCAAGGCGCCGCAGAATCCATTGCTCAAGCGATCCAGTCAGCCCAGCGAATCACCCCAAAGCTTGACACATTGGTCGTCACTCGAGGCGGTGGCAGCCTGGAAGACCTGTGGTGTTTCAATGAAGAGCAGGTCGTTCGGGCCGTTGCCCACTGCGACATTCCGACAATATCCGCGGTGGGGCACGAAGTCGACATCACACTCTGTGATCTTGCTGCCGATGTGCGTGCCCTGACACCAACGGACGGAGCGACTTGTGCCCTGCCGGACCGGAACATGGTGGTGAATACCCTGTCTGACCTGCAGGCTCGCCTTCATCGCAGCGCACGAAACGGTATCACCTCGAGGAAAAACCGCCTCCATGCAATTCAAACACGTTCCATCTTGAAACGACCTCATGAACTTGTGCAGCGTCGATTCAGACAACTGGACGAACTCGACGCGCGAGCGCGAAAAGCAATGTTCGCAAGGGTTGCATTGAACAAGGCTAAAATCGGTAAAGCAGCGGCAACCCTGTCAGCGTTATCACCTTTGAATGTCCTCGCCCGCGGGTATAGCGTTACCCTTGATGCCGATGATCAAACCATTCAGGATCCGAATCAGGTCAAGGTCGGCGACAACATCCGCAGCCGCGTCGAGGGCGGTGACATTGAATCGATCGTGAAATCCATTCATGTTCATGACGACTGACGCCAAAGCAGACGACATACCATCGTCGTGCGTCATTTTTCTTAACTGGTCATTTTGACTTCACCGGCACAAGTTCATTCCCTTCGACACGTATATCGGCATTTTTCCAGCCAGACGCGTTCGCATTGAAAATCGCATCGGAAGCTGCCGATGCGGTCACCTGATTTGCCAACACCACGCTCCCTGGCCTGGGGTCCACAAGATGAAACGCAGCTCGGTGAAACGTTGAGGCGGTATTGCCTTCCATCCGCAGCTTCGCTTGACTTGCGTGCACAGCGTGCCGCCAGTTGCTGAAGCTGTTATTCATCAATGTCACCTCACTGTCCTGCAGCGCCCAGATCCCGAAATTCGGTGGCCCGCCCGGCCGCATGTTTTTACCAATCAGCCGGTTCTGATCGAGCACCACGCTCCCCGCGACCCGCACGCCAGCAACACCTTCGCCGGAAATGACATTGTCACGCAACAACGCTTTTGAACCTGCAAACACCATGACAATCGGTGGCAATCCGCCCGTCCTCTCGAAATGGTTGGACAACAATGTGACGTCCCACCCGGCCTGAACGCCGACAGCAACCTTGCCATTGTCCACCACGCGATTACCCGTCGCGACACAAACCCCGCGTTCGCAGGCATCGAACCCAAGACCTGAAAGCTGATTGTGGTGACAATGATTGTCGATCAATGTCGGCGTGGCGTTTCCCGCCTGACCAATCCCCGACATCTCATTTTCGTAACATTCGTTGCCAACAATCATCGGGGAAGCTCCTGAACGTGAGCCAATCCCTGCCATTTTGTTGCGGTAACAGCGGTTTGCACGAATCACAGGTTGCGATTCCTTCTCCGCGCCGATCCCTGCCATGCCATTGCTGTAACAGTCGTTATCCTGAATCACCGGACGCGTATCCTGTCCGCTCCTGACTCCAATTCCAGCCCGTCGATTACCGTAACAATGATTGCGCATCACAACGGGACAGGCTCCTTCACTGATGCCGATTCCCGCACGGATATTATTCCAACAACGGTTGTCAATAATCGCCGGGGATGCATTTTCGTGACCAATCCCTGCGTAAAAATTTTCAAAACAGTGGTTGCGTTGCGCATGGCCTCGCGATTGATTCATGAAACCGATACCGCCCCCCATGTTCCGATAACACACATTGTCAAAAACTCGTGTTTCGGTTGTGGAGGGACCTTGAACTGCGATTCCGGTGTACCCGACGTGATGAACGATGTTGTGCATTACATCACAATTAACATCATCAACTGAGATCCCGGCGATTCCCGGCGCACCGATGGGATCGTAGGGCTGCTCATTTCCGGACGTCAAATGATGACGTTCCCATGATGCTGAATCGTACTTGCCAACATTTGTGACAGTAAAACCATCCAGACGGCTACCCTCGGCCATCTGAACACCCGCGTTGTCACCGTTGTCTCCACCCCCATCAATGATGGTACGCTCCGCACGCTGCAGGCCAACTTGCCCCCTTTCATCATCGCCAATACTACGCAGTGAAACACCGGGTTTCAGCTTCAACCTCTCCTTGTACGTTCCCGGCTGCACCAGAATGTGGTCACCAGCCTTTGACTGATCAATGGCTTCCTGAATGGTAGCGTGTTGTTCTGGTACCCGCAGTGTTTCTGCGTTCACCATCTGCTGCAAGACAAGAACCAACATGACCATTGGCCCTGCGTAAACACGGCCACGCCCACCTGCTGACCATCCAATGTGGCACCACGTCATCGACACAAACAATCTCCTGATGAATTCAAAAATACCAATTCATGAACCTGACACAGTTACATCCTTCTGTCCATCATCGTTGGCGTCGCGATCATGAAGATCTCGTCCATGAGATTCATTCTCTTGAAGGCGCAGGCAAAAACAGACAGGGGCCGCTATCATAAACAGTTGACAACGCGATGGGCAGAACATCGACCCAGAATCATCACTCTGTGGTACAACCAAAGCCTGTTAACCATCGCAGTGCCGTGCTATCGTTTCTGGCAGAGGCTTACCGCTCCCGGGCGCCGAGACAACAACGCCTCTGGCATATCCACGCCATTCCCTTGCCGACAAAGAACACTGAGTCCCATCGTGAATCACTCTCCCCGTTGCCTCGCATTTTCCGCATTTTCGCTGATCCTGATCACACTCGTGTTCTGCAAGGACACGGCGGCGGAGCGACCGAACATCCTGTTTCTATTTTCAGACGATCACGCCATCAAATCGATTTCTGCCTACGGCGGTCCATTAGCCGAAGTTGCGCCAACGCCGAATATTGACCGCATCGCGCAACAGGGCGCGGTGTTCACCAACTCCTTCTGTGCAAATTCCATCTGCGGCCCCTCGCGCGCAAACATTCTCACCGGGAAGCACAGCCACAAAAACGGCTTCATGCGGAATGGCAACACCTTTGACCCCAGCCAGTGGACAGCTGCCAAGACGCTGCAAAAAGGCGGCTACAACACCGCGGTCATCGGCAAATGGCATTTGAAAACCAATCCCGTTGGCTTCGACCACTGGGAGATTTTTCCCGGGCAGGGCAGCTACTACAACCCCGTCTTCATTCAGATGGATGGCAGCAAGAAACGCTTTGAGGGATACGCAACCGACCTCACTACCCAGAAAGCGATCGATTGGCTGGATAATCGCGACAAGAAAAAACCGTTCTTTCTGATGTGTCAGCATAAAGCTCCGCACCGTACATTTTCACCAGCGCTACGTCACCTGGGATCTTTCGATGACATCGAAATACCAGAACCAGAAACACTCTTCGACAAGTACTACAACCGCCACCCATCACTGGCGAAGAACGAGATGGAAATCGACCGGCACTTTGACTGGGCGTACGACGCAAAGATCCGTAAAGATGAAAGAGGCAACGTCCAACTGCCAAAACCGGATCGTTACGGAACCCCCGAATACAACCGCATGACGGCATCCCAGAAAAAGAAATGGGACGCCTATTATTCACCACTCAACCAGAAGTTCCTGAAGCAATTTGCGGCGGGTGAACTGAGTCACGACGAAGTCGTTCGTTGGAAATACCGCCGATACATGCGGAACTACCTCAGCACAGTGAAAGCGGTCGATGAAAGCGTTGGACGAATGCTCAAATATCTGGACGACAATGGACTCGCCGAAAATACGGTGGTCATCTATTCGTCAGATCAAGGCTTTTTCCTTGGGGAACATGGCTGGTACGACAAACGCTGGATGTTCGAAGAATCATTTCGAATGCCATTCCTGATTCGTTGGCCAAACGTGATTCGCCCTGGATCCCGACCTGATCAGCTGATTCAGAACATTGACTACGCACCAACATTCCTGGACATGGCTGGTCTGCCAACGCCGAAGGAAGTGCAAGGAAAATCTCTCCTGCCTCTTTTCAAAAATGAATCCGGAAAATGGCGTGATTCTCTGTACTACGCGTATTATGAACTCGGCGAACACGCGGTCCCGCAGCACTTTGGCGTACGTACGCAAACCCACAAACTGATCTATTTCCCCAAGAGTGATTCGTGGAACCTGTTTGACTTGGAGGAAGACCCGCAAGAATTGCGGAGCGTGCATGAGGACAAGCAGTACCAGGCCATTCGGATCGCGCTGACAGACGAATTCAAGCGTCTGCGTCAACTCTACGACGCTCCGCCTTTTCCATCACCTGTGAAGTGATCCCCCAGCAGCGGTGACAGATACGAAAAAACGCCCGTCAGTGGCGGCACTGACAGGCGTTCACGGTGTCGCGGTGACCTCATCAAACGCTCATTTGAGATCGCTGGACACCCGAGTAAGTCAGTGGAAACTACTTCCACTGATAAACTTTGAGAGCGTTCAGATCACGAATGATCACCATATCGTCCTGAATTGCGATATGAGCCCATGAATCATCAGCCACCTTCATTCGATCATCGATCTCAAGGGCAACGCTTGAGGGTGTTACCAGCAGCAATTCACCAGAGTTGTCGAGAGCGAGAATTTTCTGACCGTTGGTCGCCATGCTCCAATACTTTCCGAACGGTGAACTGGTCCAACGGATTTCGCCATCTTCGGTACCCAAAGCGGTTGCCCGTTGGTTCTTCTGATGCAGATAAATCGTGTCACCGATCAAAACTGGCGAAGACATGTAACCCTGACTCTTCTGGCTCCAGATTTCTTCGACCGACCATTGATCTCCTTCCTTGGAAATCTCGAACAACTGTGCTTTTCCGCTGTGAGCCGTGTTGAAAATGCGATCGCCTTTGATGACGGGCGTGAGAATGTTCATTCCCCGGAAGGACTGGATCGGCTGTTGCCAGAGAACATTTCCTGTTTTCATATCGACTCCACACAACGCTTGGCGAGTCTGAACCACCAGTTGCCGCTCACCTGCAAGGGTTGCGATGACGGGACTTGAGAAAGACCCGCTGCTCATCATGCCCTTGGTGTCCTCCAAACTGGACCACAAAACCTCACCATCTTCCATTGAAACCTTGACCAGAGCTCCGCCAGATTGAACGTACGCGGTATCTCCATCAATCAGAGGCGAGCATACAGCCCCGAACGCAGGCAGCGGGGAACCAGTTTTGGAGGGGAAATCAAGCCTCCAGTTCTCTTTGCCGGTTTTCGTATCCAGACAGACCAACACGTCCCGCATGCCGAGCACGAGCAGCTTGTCACCAGAAACAGCAGGAGTGGATCGAATCCAGTCACCGTTGGAAGCAGCGAAGAACGGGACAGCCATCGCGCCGGGCCATTCCTTCTCCCAAACCACCTTGCCCGATTTGAGATCGTAAGCGGTCACTTTCTCGTTTGTTTTGTCGATGGTTTCAGTCGTGAATACCATCCCGTCCTGTGAGATGGGGCCGCTGTAACTTGGCGCATGTGGTTTTTCCCACACCAGCTTCATCCGGCCATTGAGTGCGTCCGGCCATTCTTTTTCGGCCAATTGGCTGTCACGGTTGGGTCCCCGCCACTGATTCCAGTCGGCCCCGTAAGCAAGCCCCGCAGTTGTGGCAAAAACTGCGAGCGTAGCGTTAAAAAACATCGTGAAACGCATAGTAATCCTTTAATAAGGAGTTTGTTGAAGTGATTTGGCCACTATAGGGCGCCGGAAACCCCTGAATCTGACCTGCTGCGGAAATGCGAATCTTTGAATGCCTGTGACGGCGGAAACGTTGCCTGCAGCTCATCCCGGTGCTTCCGGAACCAGGACGCGACCAACTGCAACGTATGCGGATATTGCCCGTGTCCGCGTGCCAGTCTTTCCGATGTCACGGCGGACCAGTGGCCAATTTTTTCATGCAAGCGGCGATATTCATTACGATCCCGGGGGGCTGCCACCACATCGGCTATTTCCCCGCAATGAATCAGGTACCACGCCCCACATCCATCAAATCCAGGGACGGCATAAATGAATGTGTACCGCCGTCGTGCACGAGCCAGCATGCCCAATTTCCGGTCAACATATTCCAGCGACTTGGTCATGGCATGAGCTCTGCCCGCGAGCTCATACTGCCGATTTTCTGCTGCCTGCCGCATTTGCCGCCGCATTGCCAGCAGCGGCTCATGATTGAAGCCATCCAGAAAACTCTCGGCAGCATTGACTTGCCGATCGTACTGGCTCCGTGTGCATGCCGCTGCACATGGCCCGACACAGGTTCCTACCTCAAGTCGAAGACACCCCGGTCGATGCTCAAGATCAAAAAGCTGCATCTGTTCTGCAAAATGAAACAGCTGTTTCTCACTGCAATCGCGAAGCATGAATACCTTGTTCAGGCAATCCACTGCGTTTCGCATCCGTGATGCACCAAAAAACGGTCCCTCCACACCCACGCAATCCGGCGGTGGTGTTGCCGCAAGAAAAAAGTAAGCGGGATTCCTTCCCAGACAAAGATAGACCGGACGCTGGCGTTGGGGGACACCTTGGACATTCCAGCGTGGAGAGAGCTTTCGAATCAGGTGCTGTTCCCGCACCAGGGCCGCAAATTCGCTGGGTTGTGTTTCCCACTGAATCGCGCGTGCATTCTCGATGATTCTTCCGCCCTTCTCGCGCGCATTGGAAGCAGCAAAATAGCTCAGCAAACGGGAGCGAAGCGACTTGCTTTTTCCGACGTAGATCAGACAGCCTTTGCGATCCAACATGCCGTAGACACCGGGCACACGGGGGCATGCCTGCATGACCTGTTTCTTCAAGTCATCGGCTGATTTGCCACCAACAACCTCGACCGGCCTCGGTTCGTGCGGATTGAAGGGATCTGCACCGAAGCCGATCTCGGGTTCATCCCTCAGCATTTCATCCATGATGTCCCGTCCTAGAACCCATCCTTCCGATTAACAAAAACCAGGTGATCGACCAGTCAGCCGATCGCGTTTGTTACCTGTGCTGCGTAGCGTGCTGCCGCCGGATCAACTCAGGATCTCGTCGATCTTGGCTGCGAGAATGAAATCATTTTCACTGAGGCCGCCAATCGCGTGCGTGGTCAATTCTATCCGCAAATTCCGATAGCCGGTGATGTGCAGATCGGGATGATGGCCATCCTCTTCGGCCAGGTCCGCGATCTGGTTGACCATGGCCATCACTTCTACAAAATTCTTGCACACCACCGCCCGAGAAACCCATTTGGAGTCGTCTGAAAGGTTCCATTTGGGAGTGGTCTTCAAATAGATCACCGCCTGATCCGGTTCGATGACCGGCACACCTCCCTCGCACGGCAGGCATTTCTTCTGTCTCAAAGATTCGGTTGTCGGCTCACTCATTCAATCATCTCCCTGATAAATAATGCAAATGCTGGTTGTTCAATCTGGTGTTTTCCAAATCATTCCTGCAGACAACTACCGACCTATTTGATCCGCCAGGTCTTTCGCTCCGTAAATCGCCTTCAAAGCTTCGATGATTCCAACACCGGCAACGCTGACAGCCCGCGCCTGATCATCGCTGTACAAGTAGTCGCTGGTCAGACTCTGGATGTTTCCGTCGAAAATCAGACCCACCAATTCGCCATCACGATTGACCACTGGCGAACCGCTGTTGCCACCGATGATGTCTGCCGTGCAGACAAAGTTCAGTGGTGTTTGCAAATCCACTTTTGTTTCTGCTTTGAGCCATGATTCTGGCAGGTCGAAATCCTGTTGCCCGGCGTGTTCGAGAGCATGCCGGTAAGCACCGGCGAAATCAGTTGTGGCGGGTATTTTCTTGCCGTCTTCGGTGTATCCTTTGACCTCGCCGAAGGCCAAACGGAGGGTAAAAGTGGCATCCGGGTAACCATCAGTTCCCTCGACCGCAGTGACCGCCTGACTGACCCGTGCGTAGGCTTGTCGTTCGCTCTCGGCAATCCTTTCATTTTCACTTCGCAGTCTTCGATACTCTTCTTCGACCATCCGCGCAAGAACGATCATGGGATCGGAACTGTCCGCAATACCCTCGTTTCCACCATCGACCAGTTTTTTCCGCTCGGCAACCTCGACAAGTCGAGTTCCATTGATAAGTTCCGCAGCCCGTTCGCGTGGACTTTTCCCAGCCAGCGTTTCAACCACCAGCGGATGGTCCGCTCCCCAGGTTTCGATGAAACGTGACAGTTCGTCGGCAAGCTTGACCTGCTCCAGATCCTGGTAGACAGGAGCCGTGCTCAGAAGCGACTGCAACAGTGATTCCCTTGCCGCGTCAGTGTAACCACGCAGCCTCTGCTCGTTCGGCTTTTGGTCTTCCGCTGCCAACAGGACCAGTTGCAACGCATACCCGAAAAGGCTGCTCCGGAAACTGACCGACTTTCCAAGCATTTGTGCTTTCTCGTGCTGGATAGCTGCGATCTCCGTCCATGCGTTTGCCAGATCGCTTGCTCCGGAATCCTTGGCCAACGCGTCCAACAGATCAGCTTCGCGTTCCTGTTTGTTCTGCAAAGTGCCCGGGTTCTGCAGACCTGCCAACATCCCAGTGTAAGCCTTCCGGGAGTTCTGTAATCCGAAAAGTTCATCCCGTGCACGGCGTGAAGCTTCCTTGCCTTCCAGACTGAATTGCTGCATCAAGATCTCTTTGCGACGCAGGAAATCAAGCAGGTAGGGAATCCTCGTATCACGAAGATACTTCAAAGCGGCGACCGTGAATATTCGCTGGGTGCGACCGGGGTTTCCACTGACAAAAACCAACTCACCAGATTCCAGCGGAGCAGCACTCCACTTCAGATAATGATCCAGTTTTGCCGGTTTGCCATTTTCATAAACCCGCATGATGGTCGCATCAAGGTTGTAACGCGGGTACTCAAAGTTATCCGCATCGCCACCGAAAAACGCTGCAGCGGTTTCAGGCGCCCATACCAGACGCACATCCGTGAATTTCCTGTACCGGTAAAGGTGATACCTGGCTCCACCGAAAAGCGTCACGACATCGCTACGATAACCCGTCTCATCGAGTGATTCCTTTTCAATGTTCGCAATCACGGCACGACGCTGCTTCGCAGATTCTGCTGGCGATGCCTGAGAATCGACAGCCTCCTCAACACGCCCCGTTACATCTTCGATGGATACCAGTTGGTTCAATTCCAGATCAGGCGCCTTGAGTTCCTGATCCGACGACGTTGCCAGGAACCCGTCATCAATCAGATTTCGCTCCGGAGTGCTCAACTTGTGCAGCGTGTCACTCGCAACATGATGATTGGTCAAAACCAGGCCATTGCTGGAAATGAAAGACCCGGAACCGCCACTGTTGAATCGAACTGAACTAAGCCGAAGATGATTCGCCCAATCCTCGGAAGCTTGAAACCCATAACGCTCCTGCAGCAGTTTGACTGGCAAGTCGTTGAAGAGATACATGCCTTCATCGCCCCGAAGTTTCGGAGCTGAACAAACCATGGCCATTTGCAACATGAATAGTGAAACCAGTTGGATTTTCATTGGAGAGACCGAGTCAGTGAATCGCGGCAACAAGCATTTGAAAGCAAAGCGATCAGTGGCAAAATCACAGCCACCTTCCAAGTTTTCTTGCACTGATAGTTTTAGCGTTGTAGCGCGAAATTTGCAGTGGCCTGCCTGTTGCCAACGGAGAAAACCCGCCGGTTTCGGCAAAAAAATTCCACCGGGAAAAACCTGACCGAAACGCTCTGGCAGCACAGTAAAAATCCTGCTTAAACTCCTGTGTTGGCCGGAATGTTGGAAAGGCAGACCGGAAAGTCAGGAAATCACTGTATCGTCGCAGGAACGCCATGATGCCGAACGAGGCTTCACCCCGGATTGCTATCTGCCGGTTGGGTACGATGTCAGACGCGATCTTGACGCTTCCGGTTGTCTGTGCGCTCCGCGACGCCTTCCCCTCCGCACACCTGGGCTGGGTAGCTGAAAAACGTTGTTCTTCTTTCATCGGGCGACACCCAGCGTTGAATGCTGTCATCGCCTTCGATTCACGCCGGTCCAGATCCGTCTCGAATCTGTATCGGGCCCGTCGCCTGCTGAAGGCCGAACGTTTCGATGTGTACATTGACTGTGAAGGCAGCCTTCGCTCGGGAATGTTGGGTTGGCAAACGGGCATCTCGCGCCGTATCGGTTTTGCCGGGCGTGGCAGCCATGTTTTCAACCGTTCCTTCACCACCGAAACGATCCGTCCGGTATTCCAGCACGTGACTGATCGCACTTTGGAATTGCTGATTCCACTGGGGATTCACTCTCCCCGAGTTCGCTGGCGATTACCGATCCCACCGTCCGCACGAACATGGGCTACCAAGTGGCGAAGAAACATTTCTCACGCCAATATCACGCTGCTTGATCCTGGTACGGCCTTGGGGTCGCGTTACTGGAATGTCGAGAAATTCGCGCAGGTCGCCCTGCATCTCCATCGTTCACACGACCATCGCAGCATCATCTGTTGGAACAACGAAGCTGAACGCAGTTTTGCGAAACAAGTCGTTTCACGTTCCAAAGAAGCAGCCAGTTTGGCACCCACGACTGACCTGCATCATCTCTCTGCTTTGCTGGAAGTGTCCAATCTGTACATCAGCGGTAATCTGGAACCCCTGCATATTTCCGTCGCACTTGGAACACCATCAATCGACCTGCAGACCAGACCCAATGCTTCCAGTCAAGGCATTTACCGCCAGCCGGCTTTGCATGCTCTGCAAACTCGACGGAGCGAACTCAAGTCAGGTCCTCTGGAACTGGTTCGAAAACTCAGATTCACTGGGCGAACCAGAGGCGAAGCGAGTCTTGAAGATGTGTTCGAAGCGATCAGTAAATTCGAGATTCAGCAGAGTTTGATGAGATCGGCTGCCTGATCCGGCCAAACGGCCTGGTTTTACGACTCATCTCGAAACGCATCCACATCAGCATCGCTGGGCATCCTCCAGTCACCGCGTGGAGAAAGGCTGACTGATCCGACTTTTGGCCCATCCGGCACACAGTTGCGTTTGAACTGATTTGAGAAGAACCGCGTGAAAAAGGTATCGAGCGTGGAGGCGATCACCTCAGCGGGATACGGTTTACTGAAAGTAGCGTGGCTGGCAAGGTAAAGAATTTTTTCTTTACTGAATCCGTTCCGGACAAAGTGAAAGAGGAAGAAGTCATGCAGCTCATAATCGCCAATTTCCAACTCGGTATTCTGCTGGATGGAGCCATCAGCAGCCGGTGGCAGTAATTCAGGTGAAATCGGCGTGTCGGCAACACGATGCAGGATTTCCTTGAGGTTACCATCGAACAGATGGTCAGCCGCATAGCGCACAAGGAACCTGACCAGCGTTTTGGGAATCGAAGCGTTGACGTTGTACATGGAGATGTGGTCAGCATTGTACGTACACCAACCCAATGCCTGTTCGCTGAGGTCGCCGGTACCCAACACGAACCCCCGACTCATCAGCAGCATGGTCCGGACACGTGCCTGAACATTTTCAAATGTGAGGTCGCCCTTTCCCGACGGCAGGTCAACCAATTGATCCTGCAGACTCTCAACCGTCGTTTCGGAGTTGATATCGACCCCCAATGGCCGATGTCCGAGTGATCGAAATGTATCGAGGCACAATCCACGTATATCAATGCACTCACCGGAAACCCCTGTCGCGGCAATCAACTGATCAGCACTTTGGCGGGTGTGCCGGGTCGTGCCGAAGCCTGGCATTGTCAATCCACAAATGTCACGACGGGATTTGCCAACAACATCACAGGCACGAATCGCAACCAGAAGCGCGAGCGTACTGTCCAGCCCGCCCGAAACTCCGATTGAGAGAACGTTTCCATCAGGCAATCGCGACAATCGCTTGACGAGTCCAGCAATCTGAATGCCAAAAATCTCACTGCACCTTTCGGACAACTCCTGTTCCCCGGAAGGCACAAACGGCTGTCCGTCGACTTTCCGTTTCAAATCAGGTCTCTTCGAGTGCAGTTGTGTCGACTCAGGTTGCTGGACGATCCCGGCCTGACTTTGATCCCCACAATCGATTGCCCTGAATTCCAGTTTCCCCGCTCGTCCATCATCAAACGATCCAATCACGCAGCGGTCATGTTCCAACCGTTGCAGATCAACATCGCTGGTGACCGAGGTCGCCGGTTCAACAGCCGAATCATTTCCATCACCAATGCACCGGGATTCCCCCAGCACAAGTCCGTTTTCGGCAATCAGGCAGTGACCGCCAAAAACAAGATCGGAAGTCGACTCACCGGGACCGGCCGAAGCGTACGCATACGCAGCCAGACATCGACCCGATTGACTGCGGACCAGATCGCGCCGCCACGAAGCCTTGCCGATGGTTTCATTACTGGCCGACAAATTCACAAGCACGTTTGCCCCTGCGAGCGAAGCATGGCTGCTGGGCGGAATCGGCATCCACAGATCTTCGCAGATCTCAATGCCAACTTTTGCCTGACCACGGACAAACAGCAGATCGGTGCCAAATGGAATCCTGTTCCCCAGAATATCCACGGTCGCTGGATCAGCTGAAGAGGCAGCCCGAAAATGTCGCTGTTCGTAAAACTCGCGATAATTCGGCAAATAGGTTTTCGGTACGATTCCTCGAATCTGACCGTCCGAGATCACAGCAGCACAGTTCATCACGCCGCTTTCCACAGACAATGGCAGGCCAACCACGACCATCGCTTTGTGATCAACACTGTGTTCTGAAAGGTACTGGAGTGATTCAAGGCATGCCTGAAGCAGACTGTCTGTCAGGAACAAGTCACCGCACGTGTACCCAGAAATCCCCAATTCCGGCAGAACCACCAGGTCAGCATCGCTGTCTTCGATCATTCCGATCGCAGCATGTGCATTCGCTTGCGGATTGGCAACCGACACAGCGGGCGCCGCAGCCGTGATTCGAAAAATACCGTGCTCGTACAAGGGACGCCGATACGCTGGAGGATGTGATTGGGTAACGATAGATTACGGGACAGGTGACTCGACAGAAGTGAACGACGATCAAACCCGAGGGCTGCTGCGAGGTTCTTTTTGCTGCACGACAGCCACATACTCTGGACCGCACTTCGCAGATGCAGTTTGAGTTCCGCAGGGAGTTCCGCACGGGAGTTTGCGACTTCGAGACAATTCTCAGTCGTCCAGCACAGCGTGTGTCCTGCCCGAAACGGCTTGCCATCCCGACAAACTGTGTTTGTTTCAAGTATAACCGCCGCATCACAAAAATGATCCACCAGGAACCCGAGTCGGCCGGTTTACGTCGCAGATGTCCATCATATTCAGCTTCCTGCGCAGTACCGGCGCTGGCTGACAGGTGAATATTCGATACATCCTCCCCAGTCCCCGCACCGTTTCCAGATCCCACATGTCACCGATCAGTCCACAACTATTCGAATTCCTTTCCGAACTCACGCAGAACAATCGGCGGGACTGGTTCAAGGCAAACAAGTCGCGTTACGAAACGGAGGTGCTGGATCCCTGTGTGGAACTGGTGAGTCAATTGCACAAGCCACTGGGAAAAATCGCTCCGATGCTGAACGTCATTGCGAAACGACATGGTGGTTCTGTGATGCGGATTTACAAAGACACTCGTTTTTCAAAAGACAAAACACCCTACAAGACGAGTGTCGGAATTTCCTTCCGTCATGATGCTGACGGTACGATTCATGCGCCAGGCGTCTATCTGCATCTGGATCCACTCGAATCCTTTCTGGGCGTTGGCTGCTGGCGTCCCGAAAGGACCGCGCTTACTGCGATTCGCGATGCCATTGCGGAGGATCCTGGGCCGTGGCACCGGGCAGTTCGATCGAAACGCTTTGGCACTCATTACCATTTGTCAGGTGATTCCCTCAAAACAGCTCCCAGAGGGATCCCCAAGGACCACCCTCAAATCGAGGATCTGCGTCGCATCGATTTCATCGGTGTTTCCCCTCTCAGCATCGAGGCGATCTGTTCTGACGATTTCGTCGAACGGCTGCTCACTCGGGTCAAAGCAGCTCGACCGATGATGACGTTTCTTTGTGACGCATTGAACGTGCCTTATTGACGTCACCACGAATCCTTTTTGAACCGTCTGACGGTCATGGAATTTCAATGCTGCAACATCGCTGGTTCACCCGGACATTTGCCAGAAGCACAAACCGTGAGTCGGAAGATCAAAACCCAACATCACTTGCGTCGGCCCGACGGCTGGGATCTGGCAACGATTCGTCGAGTTGTTTCAGGCGAGCTGGCATGGGAGCCTCGCTGCCGAGCGTGCTTTCCCACCAACGTGCCACAATTGTCCCAACTTCGTCATCGCCAAACCGCCACAATTTCATGGCTTCATTGATAGGCAGTCGATCTCCTCTCACCAATTCCAGTTCGCTCCCTGCATTGAGCACAAGCGGGACGGACGCCAGCAGCCAGGGCTGCATTAGCCGCAGATCACTGGATGTTTGTCGTGCGTAGGAATCGATGGCCATGCTCGTGACAAGCCAGGCAACTCTCAACACCTCGGGCACCAACGCGTCGACATCCGTCAGCATCGCCTCCAGCCAGATCCGAGCCTGGTTTGGGTGGTACCCACCATCGCCTCCGCGGACAGGTTGCACACATAACGCGGTGACCTGTTGCTGCCACCAGTCTTCGGGTGGTCCATCACCCCAGATCTGTTTCCCGACCTGATTGAGCAGACCAGGGCCGAAAGTGTCCCAACGCTCCCTCAGTGGCCGAGCCCTCAGTTCGAGTTGTTCCGTGATCTTGGGATAACGGCTGAAGAATGCATGCCTGGCATCGCCAAGGCGATTGGCGACCGCCTTGGAAGTCTGGTCGAGCTGCATCTCATTGGCACCTGATGCAAGCAAGGCGGCTTCACATGCCTTTTCGAGGGGAATGTCTGACATGATTAGCAGCAGATACTGCTGCCAAAACTGCCCGACATCCACAGCCGAGGCAAACAGACGGTTGTTCACTTCGGTAACGGGTTGAACAAGCAACTTTTCTGTTTTCTGGTCATTGCATGTGGCCTCCGTGGCCACTGAGTAGGCTGCGTGTGCGGCACTCAATTCGGCATGGGAGATCCACTCAATGGTCGTTCGACAAGCCAAACTGTCAGCCCTCGCACATGTGGTCGTTGATCCAGTTTTCCAGTTCTTCAAAATCAACGGGCGGCAAAACATTCAAGTCGGGCCGCAGTTTTTTGGCTTCATGCAAATAAATGTGTTGAATTTGAGACTGTTCCTTGTCGGTATTCCAATGAAGCATCATTCGAATGCAGCGTGGCAGCGAGTCCGGAACGGATAACTCGTAAGCACAAAGCAGGGGCACTTCGAGCCAGCCCAGCTGTCGGGCTGCCAAAGCGGGAAACTCAGCAGTCAAATCGCGGGTCACCGTGAACATGACACTGGCAACATCGGTGGCTTCGATTCCATTACGACGGATCATCAAAGCCAGCATCTGCCGCGTGGCACGCAGGATCTGATCGCGATCATCAGCTTCAACAGTGGTCGCGCCACGTACTCCACGGCAAACGGTCATTCCCGGCTCACTCAAAATTGTTAAAACAGATTCGATTTCGATGCCGTGAGAGTCTTTTTGCTGACCGAAACACGACAACACAACTGTAGAACCGCGTCAGGGGAGCCGATAATCGGGTCAGTTCCCGAAATACACAACCCAACCTTGCAGAGAGTCGCCGATGCCACCGGAACGCAGTCGTCACCAGGAAAAGATTATCAAAAACTACTATCGCAATCGAGATGCGATCGGACTGCAAAAGGCTCAGGAGGCAATTACCGAGCTTTACCTCAGCGAAGGAAAAAAACGGATCACCATCTGGAAGCGTCTGGCGAGCCATCTGGAAAAGGTGGGACTGCCGGCTGACCAGATCGAACACCTTCGGGAACAGGACGACCCCGAGCTGGTCGCCAATATCCTCAAAAAATACGTGTGAAATCGGAGCGACGGCTGGAAAACAGCAACAAAGAGGCGGCGTGAGCCGAATTCACCCGCACTTTTTCCTCAGGAAGACAGATGTGCCAGCGGAAGAAAGCGGGCATTTCCAGACGGAGCTGTGACGCAATCTGGCGTGGAGCGCGGATCTGAGAAGGAACTTGAGAAAGTCTGTGCAGAGACGAAAATCGTGCGTTTGACGCCTGCTATAAGATCCAGCCTTGCCTGAATCCGGGAATCTGATCGCTGATTTTGGCCGCATTCAGGCGGCCAGTGCAGATTTTGCCCCTGACTTCAAGCTGCAAAACGCCTGCCCACCGGCAGCGGCGAGACTTGCAGCGGCCGCCAGCAACCTTATCATTTAGGAAATAAAATCCGGCCCGCATTCATTACAAGGCCCCCCTCATGACTTTGAATCTCAGTGGATTGACCTGCCTGACAGGCTTGTTGGAGACGCCCGAAGCGTCCGGAACCTTCCAACCCATGGGATCGATGTTACTTGCCGAGGGCGAATCAATTTTCCAGAACCCACTTTTTCTGGGACCTGCCGCCATCTTTCTGTTCATGATGGTATTGCTGGTTTTCTTTGTCGCCCGCTACTGGAAACTCTGGTTTCAGGCCTACATGTCGGCTGCGGACGTGCAGCTTCATAGCTTGATCCGAATGCACTTCACGAAGGTCAACCCAAATGTGGTGGTGCAGGCCAAAGTGATGTCAGCCCAAGCAGAGCTCGATACCAACCGCAACACTGGCATCAGCACACGCCGTTTGGAAGCACATTATCTGGCTGGTGGTAATGTCATGAATGTCATCAACGCAATCATCGCTGCTCATCGCGCCGAAATCCCGCTGGACTTCGACCAGGCTGCCGCAATCGACCTCGCTGGTCGCGATGTTCTCGATGCGGTCCAGACAAGTGTCTATCCGAAAGTCATCGACTGCCCAGACCTCAACCGAAGCGGAAAGAGCACGTTGAGTGCAATCACCAAGAACGGAATTGAACTGCGTGTTCGTGCCCGTGTTACCGTGCGTACAAACATCGCTCAACTCATTGGTGGTGCGACTGAAGACACCATCATCGCGCGTGTTGGTGAGGCAATCATCAGTTCCATCGGGTCTGCCGAAACACACTTCGATGTTCTGGAAAACCCGGACATGATCACCCGCGTTGTGCTCTCTCGCGGGCTTGATGCACAAACAGCGTTCGAAATTGTATCGATCGACATTGCTGATATTGATGTAGGTGAAAACATTGGTGCACGCCTGCAGAGTGACCAGGCTGAAGCCGACACTCGAGTTGCCCGCGCCCAGGCCGAACGTAGACGAGCCGAAGCAATTGCGGAAGAACAACAGATGAAGGCGAAAGTTGCTGACAACCGATCTCAACTTGTGCTCGCGGAAGCCGAAGTTCCGAAAGCAATGGCCGAAGCATTCAAGGCCGGTCGCATCACTGCCGAGTAGTGTCGTGTGATCCAAGGCCGATGACCTCTGCACAAGACAGAAACATCCGCCAGCCAGAAGCCCCAACGCCAAGAATCAGCCGATCCCGTACCTGAACTGAAAAATTCCGATCATGGCTCGTGGCATCAGGCACAGCAAACAAACCCGTCCGCTGGCATGACGTCTGCCTGCTGTTCCTCCATCGACGCGGTTCACAGACGTTCTCTGCGTCGCTAGGTCCCATCTGGCGGATTGACGGAAGCGGGGTTTCCAAAAAACCCAATCACACAAATCTCCTTTCAAAATCAACACGTGAAAAGAAAATCCTACCGCGTCAGTTTTCCGGGCGGAAACGGATATGACCTTGCAGGTATTGTCGATCGCCCAACGCACACCGGCGACGATCGCGAGCCATCACTTGCTGAAAACGCACCTGTTGCAATCTTCAGTCACTGCTTTACCTGCAACAAGGATCTGAAGGCAATCGTCAGAATTTCGCGTGCTCTATCCGACCTCGGGGTCAACGTTTTGCGTTACGACATGACCGGACTGGGAGGCAGTGGGGGCAACTTTGCTGAAACCAATTTCAGCAGCAATCAAGCTGATCTGGTGGCCGCCATCAGATTCGCGAATGCTGAACTGGGGCCAGTGACAGCTTTGATCGGGCACAGTTTCGGCGGAGCAGTCTCACTGGCTCATGCTGCTCAAAACAACAACGATCCCAACATCAAAGCCCTGGTCACCTTGGCCGCCCCCAGTGATACCCAGCACCTCGCGAACCTGCTTTCCCAGCGCGACCCGGATATCGAAAAGCTGGGTGTCGGCAAAGTCACCATCGGGGGAATCACCTGGGATATCACAAAACAGATGATCGACGACTTTCGCACGCACGATCTGACCGGACTGATTCCCACAATCAAAGTTCCCACGCTTCTGTTTCATTCACCTACCGATACGACTGTCAATTTTGACCATGCGTTGAGGATCATGGGACTGCTTCAGAACGCACCAGAGAACCCGCATGTTCCCAGCCTTGTGGCACTCAACGGAGCCGATCACCTGCTGGTCAATGAACCTGCTGACCTGACATTCGTTGCCGAAACCACGGCAGCCTTCCTGTCTCGCCATGCTCGAATGTCATGAACAAGTGCTTTGAGAGGTAGCCATGAACGGCGAGTGACAATCCAACAGCGACGGTAATACCTCATTTCTGCGAGGATCATTGGTTCAATGTATATCCTCATTGAATCCCCTGAATGCTGCGTAACGCCAGTTCGATCGCGTCGAAGGACCTTTCAGCCATACCGCAGCGTGAGTCCGGCAATCCTCTGATTTCATCTGCAGTTCCTGATCTGCAGAGGCTGACAGAATCGCTTCAGCCGAACTGCCGTAGAAGGGCTTCATTGGCGAAAAGGCCACGATGCACAACGGCCTTCTACTTCAAACCGGTTGCATCACGGTTTACCAAGAACACGATAGACTTCCGTTTCATCGGTGATACCTCGTTGAACATAGGAGGCAGCGAGTTGATGCAAATCCACGGCCCCTTTTTCTCGGGCAGCTGTACGCATCCGCTGGATTGAATCGCCCGCTTGCAGGGTATCGGCAAGTGCTTCGCCCACTGGATCGCCATTGTCCAATCGCACCAACTGAGCGATCGCAACGCGTCCCCGATATCCCGTGCCCGCACAGTCGGCACAGTCTGAAGCGTGCGGGATCTGGCCTCCTGCCTGTTGAGATTCTTCCTCGATGTTCGTCTGCTCATTTGAACGCTGCGAACTGGCTGACTGACATGTGGTGCAAACACGCCTCAACAAACGCTGATTTATCACCGCTCGCACGCCACTGCGTACCAAATGATGCGGGATTCCCAACTGTGTGAGCCTCCGCAGGGAGGACGCGACATCCGTGCTGTGCAACGATGAAAAAATCAGATGGCCAGTCAGGGACGCCTGAACTGCAGCCTCAGCGGTTTCTGGATCACGAATTTCGCTGACGAGTAGTACCTCACTATCCTGACGAACGGCACTCTTCAAAGCGCTGGCGAGCGTCAATCCACTTACCGGGTCAAGTTCACTCTGACTGATTGAATCCACCACCGTTTCCACCGGATCCTCAATCGTCATGACACTTCGCCGCGGACTGCCAGAAGCAATTTCACGCAGCAGCGCATACATCGTTGTCGTTTTGCCGCTTCCGGCAGGCCCCGAGAGCAAAACAAGCCCGCTCGTTTCGTCGCACAATTCCCGAAGTGTCTGCCGTTGCTCCTGTTCAAGACCCAATGAGTCGATTGTTTCAAATCGTCCCTGCTGTCGAAGTATGCGCACAACCCCGCGTGGTCCATGCACGGTCGGAAAAACCCCCAACCGCATGGAGATACCACTCCCCGCAAGACTCCCATCTTCGAGGCCTTCCCAAGCGAGCCGTCCTTCCATGGGCGAACCACTGCGATAAGTGGGCAAACCCGACAAAACCATCAGCCTCGCAACGGGATCACCCGATCCCCCTCCGGGTAACTCGCCCCTGACCGACAGCACACCGTCCACCCGCAGAAGGACTTCCCAGCCCTCTGAACGAGGTTGCACATGAACGTCCGAGGCTCCGCAACCGACCGCAAGCGTCAGTATTGCGTTGACTGCATCAACTGCA
Source organism: Rubripirellula sp. (assembly GCA_012270065.1). Lineage (GTDB taxonomy): Bacteria > Planctomycetota > Planctomycetia > Pirellulales > Pirellulaceae > Rubripirellula. Next base: position 45,768 of record JAAXJB010000016.1, read on the forward strand.
AAACCCGCATCAGTCGGATCAAGCGTTGCCAGGCAGTCGAGCTTCGTTCCCAGTGTAGGTGTCATGAAGTATTACCCGGTGTAATCGTTGTTTTTCTGCCATGAAATCAGACAGCATCCAGTCCGTCGTGTGAATGGGCCTGTATGTTACCCCATCGAACCCATCAGACGTAGTTTTTGAAATGCCAAATCCAACATCAATTCAGCAGAGAGTTCATCTGACGGAACGTGAAATCGATGCTTCTGGTTGTTCCGATCCGGAAAAGTAATCGTCTCGATCGCGAAGCCTTGATCATCTGCTGCCACCTTGGCGTAAAACTGGATGCGCTGAAACCTATTTTATCCTGAACGCCGCTGAACACACAGTTTCTCTTCGCATTCACCCCACCCTGATCCGATGGGGTGAATTCATTTTGATCCCTCCTGTTGCTTTTCACTTCCTTCCGCGCACAAAAAAATCCCCGACTCAAACCGAAATTCGAGGCGGGGACTGTTTGATTGAGGTTCGACCTCTTAAAGCTATTTTGCTGCAGGAGCCGGTTTTTTATTCTCTGCATCGGCTCCCTTGCCTTTACCTTTTCCGCCTGGCTTCTTGCCTTTTTTCTGCTTGGTGAACCGTTGCATACGTTCTGGCAGCTTCGCCTTCTGCCCATCGTCGAGCATGCCTACCACGGCTTTGTGGAACTCCATTCGAACTTCATTGGCAACTTGCAATGCCTTGGCGTGTGCCTCCGTGAAACCGGCCTCCTTGTTGATCGCCTTCGCCAGCTCCATACCTTTTTTCTCGCTGTCTTTCATTGCCTTCGCAATTTCCTGACGTTTCTTGGGTAGTTCATTCGTGATGCCAGCGTCATCTTTGATCTTTTTGATTTTCGCAGCAACTTCCTTGCCCAGCTCTTTGACCTTTGCAACCTGGTCGTCCGTCAGTCCAACATCTTCCAGTTGCTTCAACAGCTGGCCAGCCGCACTGTTCTGTCCCCGGTTGCCCTTCTTCTTTTTCTTCTGCTTTTCATCATCAGCAGCGAATGCGGGAATGGAGATGACAGCCGCCAAGGTAAGCACGGCAAACGCTTTCAAATTCATGGGAATCTCATGTGGATAAAGTGATTGAGAGGGAAAGTCACGAGGACAGGATCTCCATCGTAACCTCCGGAAATTGTAATCACTCATGCAACAGAGCGTCCACCATTGCACTGCGAATTCAAGTTCCGATCATGCCGGCAACAATGATCGCATGGCCTGATTTAGCATGATAAGTGCAGCCAAAATCGAACAACGATGGGTTCCATCGCCGAAACTCCCATGAATCACCGCGGAAAGACACAAGCTGTCTGCTTCCGTTGTTCCACCACTTGAACATGACATTGATGCACAGGTCTCGCACAACAAAACCCGAAAACAACGGCACCAGCATTGTGGTCATTTCCGTCCGAACCGATTCGGCGGCAATGGCCAAGAGTTCAAGTCGAACGGGTTACCCGGAAATCACAGCACATCAGCCTAGCGTTTGCCCACCATCGATGCTGACCCACTGCCCGGTTGCCATGCTGGTTCCCAACGCGAAGAACAGGACGGCATCGGCGATGTCATCAGGCATCGATGCTTTCGGCAGCGGATAGTTTTCAACCATCGATTCGATACTGACATCGGGATTCCCTTCACGAATCCATCGGCTCTCGATGGGCCCCGGACAAACCGCATTGACACGGATTTCAGGCGCCAGTGCACGAGCCAGTGATTTGGTCATCGTATTGAGGGCCCCCTTGCTTGCGCAATACGCGACAGATGATCCACTGCCCGTGATCCCCGCAACGGAACTGATATTCACAATGGCTCCGCCATCTCCACTTTTCAGCAAAGGTGTAGCAGCACGGCTTACAAAAAAAGCACCCTTCAAATTGACCGCAAGGATTCTGTCCCACAAATCCTCGGTCATTGCATCCAAATCAGAGTGATCAATGAAACTGGTCGTCGCGGCATTGTTCACAACCACGTCAAGTCGCCCGAACTTCGCCTCGACGTCGCTGATCATCTGCTGTACCGAATTATCATCCGAAACATCGCACTGGCTGAGTAAAACCTCTGCTCCGATTTTTTTTGCATCCGCGGCTGTTTCGATGGCTTCCGCCTCACTTCGTGAATAATTCACCACGACATCGTATCCACGGCCTGCGAACTGCAACACGCATGCCCGCCCGACTCCGGTCGCTGAACCGGTCACCAAAGCAACGGGACGACTTTCACCATTCATACCTAACACCTTCGGTTAAAAACTGTTTCCATCGATCTTGATTGTTTTCACTAACACGGCTCGTTCGGTTCGGTCGCAAGATACTCTGCATCCGGAAAGACAGATATCCCAGGAATACAAATTTCTCTCGCTGTTGTTTTCACGGTTTCACAAAACGCACCAGCCTCGTTTCACCACTGCTGACCACCTGTGTGCCTTCAGGTGTCTTCACCAACAGTGTCCCGTCATCTGCAATTCCCTGGCAAAGTCCGGTTTTCTCTGCGTCGCGATGACGGAACGTAATCTCTCGACCGGTAAGCAGGCACCGGTCGCGGAATTCCTGAACAAAATTTGCAGGCGAAACCAACGATTCGTTCATGGCAGTGATGATTGATTCCACCAATGGTCCCAGGATTTCGTAACGCGATATCCGACGCCCGGCTATCTGAGTCAAACTCCTTGTTGTTATGCCGAGTTGGTTATCCTCCAGTGATGGGTCAGACGAAACGTTGATACCCACACCGATCACGGTCATGTCAGGTGACTCTGCTGTGGTTTCCAACAATACCCCAGCGACCTTTCCACCACCAACATTGACATCATTGGGCCATTTCAATTTTGCCTGGACTGGCGCGAATTCAAATTCAATCAACCGGGCGATCCCCAATCCAACGGCCAAGGGAAGAAATTGAATCTGTTTCAAATCGTCGATACTTCTCGAAACAACCAGAGAAAACGTGAGTGTTCCTTCGTCGCTTATCCAAGACCTTCCGTGTCGACCGCGCCCGGCCGTCTGCTCATCCGCGAGGTAACAGCGAGGCAAAATTGAATCGTCCAATTTTGACTCGCGAATGGCCAAAAGAGCCTGCGTATTGGTTGACGGAATTGTCTGGCAGTATTCTGCCGATGCACAGAAACCTGATGCGATGAGGTTCTCCAAAGCCCGGATGCCATCCGGGCACACGTCACCATCAAGATCAAGCATTTTCAAATTACTCCCGTCTCATTGAGCGTCTGCGAGTCAAGCATTGACACGAGCCCATGTTCAAAACAGGCCAATTGCATAAAAAACCAGCAATAGGCCGATCAACCCAACGGCAACCCAACGCCACAGAACGGGAATCTGACGATTGACACCTGACGTCGAAAACTCATCGGCAACAAAGGATTCATAGTCGAAATCGTCTTCAAAATCATCATCACCAACGTCTGCTTCTTCCCGCCAACCGTCCGAATGACTGCTGCCGCATTCACGGCAAAACGTGGCGTTCACATCCAACACCGCACCGCAATGCGCGCAGCTCATGTAGTCATCATCTGATTCCATCATGAGCCCAGAATATCGAAAGGGGCAGTCCAGCAGCACCCCCGGTATCTGGTGCACGCCAAATATCAACGCGAAACGCTTTTCCCACAGCCCAACGCAAGGCATGCGTCAGGCAGAAAATCCCGTGAAGTATCGTTACCGCACTGCGTTTCAGCCCAACGTTAGCAAACAGCGGCAGCGCGGTTCACGCTTCAGTGTCCAGCGAGCTCATGCGTTTTTCCATTCGAATGGATTTGAGAAGAATTGACGAACGTACAACCATGATCAAGCCGTATAAACCCCGAAACAATGCTTCAGCGAAAGCCAACTGGAATCATGAGCAAAACCCGATGATTCCAGTTGGACCGATGCTGTTATCAGCACACTAAACTGCCAGCCCTCACGATTTGTATCCGTCGATGTCACGACCGATCAACTGGAAGATCAAATCAACATTGTCCTCATTTTTTTTACGTCGATCCTTGTCAGTTTCAAAACCAACACTTGATGCGGTTGCTTTACCTTTCTTGCGTCCTTGCCCGAATTCACGGAATTTTTCTTTGGCCGAAACTCCCCCACGCTTGTCCTCTTTGAGTACCGCTCGATATCCGATGCCACTTTCCGGATCAGAATGCATTTTCCGGCTAATTTCAGCGGCATCTCCCAGTTTGGTATGAATCTTGAGTTTCAATTCTTCTGATTCCAACAACTCAATTTCGTGTTGATGGCGTGTATTCAACTCCGCATCAGCCGACAAATCGAGTTTGGCCAGTGTATTGATGACCCTTACTTCGTCAGCGTTGACGGCAACGCCATCATCGATGCCCGAAAGTAACACAACGTCCGCTGCAACTTCCGCCTGTGCACCGATGCGTCCTTCCTTGACCGCCTGGGCCCAATCTTCAGCCGAACTATCCCGGTCCGTCACCGTACTTTTGACTCTGGAAACAATAGGATCAACGACCGACACAGTAATCGAAGTGCCGCCGATGGACGTTGCGGTGCCTGTTACAATTGCTGCGGTGTCTGCTGTGATGGAATCGTAGGTATACGGACTGCCCAGGCCAACAATATTGGCCGTAACGGAGGTACCGATAAATTTCTCAGCATGAACCAGAAGCGTATCTCCCGCATTGGTTGATGTTCCGTTGCCCAACAAAGCAACCGTGTCGACATTCGAAATATCATTTACCGAATTGGCCTGTGGCCCTCCCAGACCAATGATCACAGCATCAGAATCAGCACGGGAACGCAGATCTGTATCACTGACAACTTCAATGTCATCGCCCGCTGTCAGGGTAAATCCGGAAAGGGACGTCGGATCTGTCGACCCCGACAAAGTTGAAACTTCAATGAAGTTCGTTGCAGAGGCAAGACACTGAAATCCAATCAGTCCAATCAGACGCGTGAATGAATCCGTGTCAACCTGTGTGTAGGAACGCGCGTTTACCACAGCGTCATTTCCCGCATTTACATTTGCGTTATCCCCGATAAACGCAGTAACGAGTGAGTCAACGTTTGATTCTGAAGCTGCCGACCGGCCGGTGACCAGTGCGGCACCTCTTGAAACTGAATCAACATTGACCGCGCGAGCTGTGTCGTAGGCACCGGATTCATCCAGAACGTTTCCGTAGCCGAGTAAGTTCACATCGTTACCAGCAGTAAGCGTAGTATCGGGCAAAACAAGACTTTCGACCACAGGCTCATAGGATCCACGGGCGTTGACTGCGCCTAGATTGAACAGAAGCGACCTACTCGTCTCGGCTGCATCCGCATCGACATCACCGGCCCCCATGGCAATTAACCGGACATCGTGTCCGGCGTCGATCACATTGGTAGCTCCGGCTCTGGCAGATACGTTGGGCGCTGATCGGGCATTCGTTTCAACGGCATTGCCAAGGCCAGCGAGGATTCCACCCTGAGTCCCCACGCCAGACACAGCCGAGTCGTTGCGTGTCAAGGCAAACACCTCGATGTCACCGTTCCTCGCAATGGCAGACTCAACTCCGTTCAGAACACTCTCGACGGAACCAGACGACAAAGCCCTCGACTCGACAGAGCCCACTCCACCGGCACCAACCTGAGTCGCATCTGCCACAGCTGTCGCATCGCTGAAGGACTGACTACGCAACGCGATATCTCCTTGCTCGGTGACCAGTTCGGCACGCTCGTCAGCTCGGGTGCTAATCGAAGGATTTGAAGTTGCAGTTGCGATAGAATTCGAAGCGGCCGCCCCACCGGCGTAAGCGGCGGCTTCTGAACTTGAACTTGCACCGTTGGGAAGAAAACTTCCTGATTGATCAACATTATGCAAAGATTCCAAGTTGATCGAACCATCCGCGTGCACCGTCACTTCGCTGCTGACCACCGTTTCGATCACGGGTGAAACAGAAGAATGTGCCTCCGTGTTTCCAACCGCAGCCAGCAATGCCCCGCTGTCGTAACGCACTTCTGAATCAGCATCCGAAACCGATTCTGTTCGCATGTTGACGTTCCCCGAAGCATACACGTCTGTCGTCAATGTGCTCTGCACGTGGGGGTCCACGCTGGTTTCTGCCCTTCCGCTTGGTACTGCCGCCACTACTGCCAAACTCGTGGCAGTGGAGCCAGCATTGACGACTGACTCATTCCTGGCGGATACGTCGACATCATCGACCTTGTAAATGATTCCCCCAAGATTTGATGAGATGTTACCCCCACTGTGAATGGCACTGTTCGTGCCCCCGATACCGATGGCCCCCATGAGAGAGAATGCTTGGTCTTCCACGCTCATTTGCGTTTCTGACTGTGCTTTCACTTCCAAATCATCCGCTTCGATGATTTCTGCACCATCACCCACATGTGCCGCAACGGTCGGAACGGAATCGGCAGTGAGGTTCATCCCCGTGTACCCGCCAATCAATCCGACTTCTGCCGCAAAACCAGTCACAACCGGTTCTCCGGCGACCACGGGTCCCAGAGAGTGTTCTGCCAACAAGCTGATGTCGCCATCGGTATTCACCTCAGCCGCTCCGGTCAATTCCGCCACCACTGTTGGTGTGGATTCGGCTGTGATATTGGCTTGCCCGGCTGTCACCGCACTGACGCCAATGGTTCTACCGGAGGCAGAAGTTTCCATGTCGGCATTCGCCATGATCGCAATATCTCCTGTCGCATCAACCGGCGCACTGACCACCGCTCTGACGACAGGTTTCGCGCTTGTCTTGGAATCGAGTCCCGAGAGCGTGACACCGGACAGCGAAAAAGAATCTGCATTTGTCACGGTGCGGTTGTTTTCAGACGCAACCACCGTCAAATCACTGGTTGAGTTCAGTCGTCCAGAAAGTACGGCATCGTTTCTACCATCTGCTATGGATTGCGCATTGGAAGTTGCCCCCGCAAGACCAGACACGCCAATCGATGCAACATCTGTTGCTGCACTTCGGTCTGACAATGACTCAATGGTGGTGTTTCCACCAACCACAACCACCCCGGTCGCCCCCAAACGAGCCTCCGTATCGAATGAAGCCACTGCAGATACGTTGTTATCCTGAATAATAGCACCAGACACGGTCGGTGAAATCACATCAACGGCAGATTCGCCGCTCGCATCCGAGCGAATGTCCAAATTGTTGCCGACAAGCAGCTTCGCTGATTCTCCGATTCTGGTCGAAGTGGAGCCGGAATTGTCTGCCTTGGCGTTCATTGATCCCAACGCGAATCCCGAAACTGCCCCTCGCGATGCATTCACCAGGGCATTCTGCGTTACCGATGACTCAACCGAGACATCGTTACCCGTCTGGATACGTGTTTCCCGTCCTTTGATCCACGTATCGACATCCGGGTGAGCAAGAGCATCGACCCTGATTGCTTCCAAGCCTGCCGCGGAAATCCCCGCTGCATTTCCCTGAGCGTTTGCGAGAGAATCGTTATTCGTTTGAATGAAAACATCATCGCCTACGCAGACGAGGGCATCCTCAACATAGGTTGATACATCAGGTTGCATTTCCACCCGTGAAACAGGGACGGCCACCGCGACAGCTCCAGCGGTTGCAGCCGTCAAACCGGCGTCACCATTGAGGAACGTCCTGTTTCCGACCAACAGGGATTCACGCAACATCACAGTGGATCCGTCGCCTACCCAACTGTCTGATCGATGTTGATCGTCGACCTCTGATCTTGTCACGGAGACGGATACGCCTCCGGCCTCGATCGCGGACGCTTTCGTTGTCAGGTCGTGATCCACATCGCTACGCACCACCGCCAAGCGAACCTGCGATAACGATGGGTCACAGACATCATGCGCGCCACCATCAAACACGTCGCCGATAGTAGCGTCACTGAGGTAGGCTTCGGTCAGCCCCTCTTCATGAATTTCGCTGACTGCTGCTGCAATTGCCACCAGACCCAAAGTGCCTTGCCCGGTTGTCACATCGACATCGAGATACTCATCCGCCTCCACCAACAACCGGTCGGTCGACTCAATCCAACCTCCATAGGCCACTCTTGCCGACTGTTCACTGGATTCATTCACCACACCAACGGCCGCCCCTGCGGCTCCGATTCCGATCTCACCACTCAATGACCTGGAAACCGTTGTCTCCTCAAGTGTCGCCTGCACGCGGGTGTCATTTCCAGCATTCAGGTGACCGAACACACCGGCATCCGTATCGCTGTGGACGTTTGTGACTGCCACAGCAGCGCCTACTCCGGCATAAATCCCAACGCCTGCACCACCTGTTGATATATCAATCTGCATCCACTCTCTAGCGCGGACATCGATGTCATCGCCAGCGGTTAGAATCGCATTTTGCTTGATGGTTGCGATCACACCTGACAGTCGATCCTTGGCGTGCAAATCGCTGTAAAGGTCTTTCTTGCTCGGTGTGCCTGGACCAAATCTCTTATCGAGCCGCACATTCACCAAGTCGGCAGCTGCACTGGCAAATTCGTCAACGGCCGTTCCTCCCGATTCCAACGCCTTCATCTTTGTACCATTCAGCATGTACTCGGCATTGAACGGAGCACCGATGTTCCATACAGAGACCGATCCCGACAGGCCAACCGCGCCTGCCCCACCGGAAACCGTATTGCTGTCAATCATTTTCTTTGAAAGCCCATGAACATCGATATCATTCAACGCTTTCACATCAGCATCGTTGTCAACGTGACCCCAGACGAAATGCCGAACACGTCCGACATCGACCGCACCTGAAACACCTGCGATGCCCAATCCGACACCGGTTGCAGAATCTTCGATGGTCGAGTGATTGACTGCCGAGACATTGACATTGGTCGGGACCTTTTCGCCATTGGCCCCCGGTGCCCCACCCGAATCAGCATCCACCGTTGCCTCTTTTCCAATCCATGCTTCCACGTGTGGCTGAACGACCGTGGCAGTCACCGCTGCGGCGACTCCAGCGTAAAGACCGGCGTTGACACCCAATGTCCGATTTTTGATCGTTTCGTTGGAGGTCGCCTGAACCTCGATTCCGCGAATTTCCTCCCGCAGGAAATTGCCGTTTGCATCGTGCTCACCTGAATATGCCTGAATTGTTCCTGGATGAGCTGCAGTTGCCTGTACGTTGGCCTGGGCATCGATGAAGGCCTGAACGTCCTTATGTACCTGTACGGTGCTGATACTTGCCCCCGCCCCTGCAACATAAACGCCCACACCGACTTCACCCGCGTTCGAATCAACAGCGGTCTGGTCGACAGCCTCGATCGAGACATTTCCTACCGCGTTTACATCAACGCCCTTCCCAACCCGTGCGCGTCCGACGGTATCCACGTGATTGGAAGCGATGGCCCCGGCAATCGAAAAGCCTGCACTGCCGGCGCCCTGCAACACATCCGTTTCGATGACTTCGGTTGTCACTGAATGAATCACGACATCACGTCCGGCAACCACGGACGTTTCTCCCTCCACCGCTGCATCAGTGTATTGCGTGATACGATTACTACTGCTCGATCCGGCAACAGCGACATCCGCCGCCAACGCACCGCCCACAGCAATTGCACGATGGCTACTTCGACTGTTCACATCCACGACTACATCGTTGCCGGCATCGACATCCGAGTCTGAAATCACGGCTTTCAGAATTCGGTTCGTATCGTTGTCAACGACTGAAAATCCAATGGCCACGGCTCCGGCGCCGGCTAACCCTGGAGCGAGTGCATGAATCTGCGATGCATCAAAAGTGGTGACACTGATACCCCCTGCAGCAATGACGTTTGAATCGTCCATGATGCAACTACAGATCATGCCACCGATTCGGTTGACAGAAACAGAGCCGCCCAAGGCAAATGTTGCGGCACCGGCACCTCCAATCGCAAGTGCCTCGATGCTCGCGGAGTTCGTGGCCGCCACCGCCACATCGCCTCCGCTACTGATCTGTGAATCAATCACACAGGCATGCACATTGGATTCAATTTCGTTCAAGCTGATTCCCGCTCCGATCGCCGCTGCCCCCGAACCCGCGAGCCCACCGGAAACAGTCCTTATCTCACTCGCGTTCAAAGCAGACACGTCGACATCATTTGCAGCTGTCACGTCCGACCCCGTGACGAGCGCTTCGACTTCTGACTGAACTTCATTGGTCCCCACACTACCCCCAAGGGCAAAGCTGCCTGCGCCAGCACCCCCGGCAGCCATCGCTTCAATGCTTGAATCACTGCTGGCTGTGACCCGAACCGAATTACCGCTGGTGGCCTGAGTGTCGGTCATTCTGGCAGCCACGTTTGCATCGATCTCATTCAGACTGACACCGGCCCCGATTGCAGCCGCCCCCGCACCAGCCAGACCACCGGTAATAGCACTGATCCGGTTGCTGTTGGCTGCCAATATCTCAATGCCACGGTCAGCATTGACCGAGGAGTCGACGATGCTTGCCTCCATGGTGGATTCAATGTCGTTCGTGGCGACACCGCCTCCCAAAGCGAAAGTTTCGGCGCCGGCTCCGCCCACCGCGATGGTATTGATCTTCGAATCGTCAGTACCCACAACACGTACGAGACCTGCCGGCGTGGCGATGATCGAGTCAGCGACACGCGCTACGACATCAGACACCATGTCGTTCAAGCTCACTGCCGCACCCACGGCAGCACTTCCAGCGCCCGCAAAACCACCTGCAAAGGATCCGATCACATCCGCAGAATCAGATTGAACATTCACCCCGCTGATCGACGTAATGACACTATCGGTAACACTCGATTCAACGATGGAATCCAAGCGGTTGATTGCGACCGAGACGGCCAATCCCACCGATTCCTGGCCGGCAACACCAACAGCAAATGACTTGATATCAGCTGTACCATTCGCGGTGACCGAGACCGATTGACCAGCATTCACATCCGACTGATCGATCGCTGCATTGACGCTTTGATTCAGCTGGTTGATCGCCAAAGCTCCACCAAATCCGCTGCCCTGATAAGCGACAACTGCGCCCGAAATGGACAGGATGCTGGACTCATCAGCTGCATTGACGGTCACTGATGACCCAGACACAACGGTTGATTCCGTGATTGCCGATTCAACCTGACCTTCCAGCTCGTTGATCGCGACAGTACCAGCGAAACCAAAATTCTTTCCGCTACCAAAGGATCCTGCTGCGGATACAATCTGCGAACGGGTCACGGAGTCCAGCAACAGATGACGCTCAACGTCGACGCTCGAATTATCAATACCTGTCGCTGTCACTCCGGTCATCGAGTTCCAGCCAAAAGAAGCGCCGAATCCGACTTTGCCTTGCAATGCTGCAGCAGCGGCAATCGAGACCGTTTTTGAATCATCAATTGCCAGCAACAGGGCATCCCGACCGGCAAGAATGGTTGCATCATAAATATTCGCCTGAGTCTTCCACGACGCTTTGTTCAAGGAAACATTGTTCGCAGCAGCCAGTTGACCCTTGCTGAGTGCAGCGGAAGCAGTGGCCGCCCAGACACCTGAGGCCCTTCCGCGTTCAGCGGCAACCAGCACGTCACCCAAACCAGTGCTGAGTTGAGCATCCTGAATCCACGCCAAAGCTGATCCATCGACATCGTTGTAGGCCAGAGAGCCAGCAAGCCCAATTGACTGTTTCTTGGAGGTCAGTGCTGCTGAACCTGCAGCGGCGACCACTGAAGTTTCGTCAGTCGCACGAACGGATGCTCTCTGAACATCAATCCCAGCGTTTTCATGAATGAATGCGTGAGCATGATTGTTGACATGGTTGACCGCCGCGTCACCCGAAAACGCGATGCCATAAGACCCCTGGTTTCCAGCCGAGGCGAAATTGGATGGCACAACGCCCGTGATATTATTTGTATTCTGCGGCGCAACTGAACTGGCCAGTTCCTCGGACTGGATTGCTCCCGAAAGTGCGAAGCCATAGACACCTCCCACGTTATTCGCTTCGACCAGCAAGTCCCCTGTGGAAGTGATGGAACCACCGCCACCCCCGGCAGGCGAACCAATGTAGGCGTTTGTCTGTCGATCAACCTGGCTGTCAGCAACAGAGAAGCCAAACCCATAGTTTCCGGCCTGCAATACGCCACCAGCGAACCCCATTCCTAAAAGTTCGCTGTCACTTGTGACTGATATTGAGCCACCGACGATCTGCGACCCCACACCGATGCTTGCAGTTGTCTGGTTATCATGGCGGTTGAGAATGACGCTACCTGCGATGCCAAGGTTTCCAGCTTCGATGCCCGACATCGCAAACGAATACTGCCTCACACGCGAATCCGCATCAACAATCAACTCACCATCACCGCCAGTGTTGAGTAACACCTCATCACCGATGCTGGCGATGGTTTCATTTTCAATGTCAACGTAGGCAGATGACCCACCGATCCCTGTCTTCTCGGAGCCTGCTCCGTAATCGATATCGCTGTCATTCCAGGAAGTGGTTGCGGCGTTCTGTATCTCTGTCAGCAAAGCGGGCAGACCGCCGGTTTGGAATGCGTTCTGATATGCGTTCGTATCGGTGATCGCGGTAACATCAATGACCAACTCAAACAGCCCGGCGATATCAAGCGTATAAATGTCTGAATCGGCCGTGACCTGAACGCTCTGCTGAGGTGATGCAAACGCTGGCGTCTGATTCACAAGAACGCCGTTGCCAATGGTCGCCGCAGTCAAGTTGTTGTAATCCTGATAGGTCAGCGAACCTGCATAGTCCGAGCGCCCATCAGTACTGTGTGATCGTGCCCATGAGTTACCCTCTATTTCGATCACCCGTGTTCCACCCTCTTCGACAAGAACCAGCGGTGGATTGTAGGGGTATTCACTTGTCGCATTGACACTCAGATCGCGAGACGCGTCTACATTTGCGCCATCCTCGATGCTGGCGGTCGTCTGATTGTTGAATATGCCAACGGCGACAGCCGTACTGACGACATCACCCTTGGGTTTGACTGCCGGATCCTGATCAACCACGCTTTCAGCAAAGGTACGGACCTTGGCGGTAAGCTTCGCATCAACATCCAAATCAAGCGTGGAATCCACGTTGGCAGAACCATGAATCGTTGCTGCAACATGGTTATCGGAATCGATGACCGCTGTGGCGGTGGAGAAATCGAGACTGTTACCCACCAGACTGCCCACACTGTTGAGCAACAAGACGTCCATGATGGGTTTGATGTAGGTGTTCAGGAAATTCTGCACATTGATGTTCAATGACGAAACTGGCGCTGGCATGGCAGCGCCTCCCAGACCGGTCATAGCCACTGATTGCTCATCCGTTTCCAGTTCAGCCAGAATGACGATGCCTTTCTGCCCTGAGCCAGCTTCCGATCGTAGTGATCCGTGAATATCCGTCGTTACGTTTGAAGTGGGAAGGGAAAACGAAGCTGCGATTCCAACACCACCCTCAACCTGAATCCCGGAGCTTGCTTCGGCCGAAACGGACTGCGTACCTTTGGCGTGAATCGTGAGATCGGATTGTGCCCTTACCCACGCATCTTCGGCTATCGAAATTTTTGAGTTCAAATCTGACTTTGCGACTGCAACAGCAATGGCCGTTCCTTCGGCCGGATTTGCCGCCCCCAGGTTCTTTGCAGTTTTGGCCTCGGCGGTAGCCTCGATCGTGGCATCGGTGGTCACGCTGACCTCATTGCCAGCCAGGATCGAAGCTCTTTCACCAATCGTGACTTCACTTGTCGATTCAACCTCAGTGACAGCAATCGCCTGAGTGACATTATCGACTTTGTTCTTTTCCTTGGACTTGGTTTTTGCCGAGATGATTACATCGACATCAGCCTCCAGATTGGCGTCATCACCGATCTGAACGATCGCCGTGGTCACCTCTTTTACCCGCCAAGCTGCAAATACGCCCGTCGAAACCAGAAAATCAGTCAGCTGCCCGCTGAGGTAATCCGATGTCTCCTGAAGCGCAGCTGGAATTCCGGCACCACTGGTCACAGCGTCCGCAATGTCCGAGAGGGTTGGAATTTCGGTCTCTGTATCAGCCCGGGCATTCAAATGAATCGATGATCCAAGCAGATCAGCTGCGCCGATTTCGATCGTGGCGGTCGCTTCCTGATTGAACAGATTGATCGCGTCAGTCCAAACAACGGTACCGGTAGCAATATCATTCAGGAGGTCATAAAACTCGAATGAAGTCGGCAAATCTTCGCTGACATCCAGGGTTATGTCGCCGCTTGCAAATGCCGAACCAGACTCCACGTGCGCAAGTAACTTCGCATCATCATCAACTTCAATCGTGCTGGAGGTTAATTCGATCGACGTTGAATCTGCCAGGGAAGGATCGAGATAGTGGTCACCACCGGGCAGTATGGTCCGCGTTGACAGGATTGCATTTGTACCGATTCTTATCAGCGCATCACGCCCTGTCCCGGTGACAGTGATGCCCCCGGGGGCCGCAACAATGGCGTTTGGGGCGACGGTAGCGATCTCGGCCTGAATGTTCAGTTCACCACCCGTCGTCAGCAAATCGAGATCGCTTACCACTCTTACGCTATCGACGTCAGCGTCACCAGCATCAACAACCGTGACATCCTGCCACCCGGAATGCCCTTCCAAATCCAACCTCAGCCTGTCATTGCCAGGTCCCAGATCGATCGTGACGTTGATTGGGATCGGGGGTGTCGTGCCAGCAGGCGACATGACAAAAGTTTGCGTCCCGGCAAGTCCATCATCCAGATCGGTGGTGTACGTCGCACCTCCATCCTGGCTCCATTGGAGCTCATTAGCGGAATTGACTGAGACGATCACGTCGTCTGAACCAAAGTTGCCTGTCAGTGAAAAATCTGTACCACTCAGACCCGCCGTGACTGCGAGAAGTTGTCGCCGTTCAAGGGTTTGATAACGGAGGTTTGATCGGCGGCGAGATTTCCTTTTCGCATTTTTCTTTTTTTTTCGTTTCTGAGGGAACATGGACCTATCTCGTTTTGCAATGGCTATAAAAAAAGATGAAGCCATGCATTAAGGCAATCGAAATACCAAACGAGGGGTTGCCGACCGAACGTCGCGCGCAACGCCTGTTTTTTCCTGTAATCAGACGGTTTTCGAAGCGTGTTGCCTCAGGGGGTGTTGCACAACAGGATGGGGGTCGATTCGCAAAAGGCGAACTTGATTCCAATTTTGCGATTTGAAATCGCGTGCCAATTCACGTGCCCATTCACTCGAACAGAGACAAAACACCGAACGAATGTTGCTCTGACTGGTTTGATGAACGAAGAAGGGACTGATCTGATTAGAAGAGACGGGAATCAAATCTTGACGACCATGATTCGGCTCGGCCACGGGAGCTGACAGAAATGGAAAGTGCAGGTCCATCCCTCTGATGTGCAACCGTGAAAGGCATTTCTGCGACCGCGATACGGGTTCATGTGTACAGCAAGGGCACGAAAACCAAATCGACATGACTTCCAAATCGACATCCTTGCGATCATTGGACGCCGATCACGAAAGTAATGGGTTCATACAGAACGCCTTTGGCTCATCAACCCGAAGTGCCGCCCACCCCCCCGAATAGGTTATCTCCACAGCATTAATTCTCGTGCGTTTATGCAATATGCCTGAAACGCGGTTGCGGAGAGGCATGCAAACCCATGCAAGTTTGGGTACATCTGTCTATACTATTGCGTTCCTACCCAAATAGCAGCTATCCCCATGCTGGCTTGTCACAACAAATGATGGCCAACCAAGGCTTTGGCAGCACTCACGATTCCAACAGGACTATTGGAGAATTCCGTGATTCGAAATGCATCTGCAGTTGCGATTCTCTGTTTGCTGACCGCGTCGGCCGCAATCGCTGATCCGAACACCGTTGAGAAAACGTTACTGTCGGAGAACAAGGCCAAAGGGATCACCACCGCACCGGCAGATACGGTCGATGATCTGGGATTTGCTCGTCGGATCTGTCTTGATCTGGTGGGCAGAATTCCAACGGGCAAGGAAATCAAAACGTTTCTTGCGTGGCCAGAGAGCGAGCGTCGTGAGCGATTGATCCAACAGTACATGGCAGACAAGGGATTTGCAGATCGATTCAGTGCATTTTTTGCTGACATGTTGCGAATTCGCAGTAATCAGGAGGGCGGGAACGCACTTCTGGCCTACGTGCATCAGGCGATTTCCACCGACATGCCGTATGACGAAATGTGCCGCAAGCTGATCGCGACCAACGGCAAAGCAGGTCGCACGCCGGAAGTCGGGTTCATTCTGGGTGACGACGCTGACCCGATGGCGTTGGCAAGCGCGACAGCGCAGGTTTTCATGGGAATACGGATCAGTTGCGCGCAATGCCACGACCATCCCTTTGACAAATGGACGCGCGAGGATTTTTATAGCGTCGCGGCATTTTTCGGAAAAACCCGGCGGCGCGAAAACAATCTGACGCGAACGGTGTACACCACCGAAGACAAGACATCGACTGTCATGTGGCCACCTGAAGACGAGTCGGATGCGTCAGAAAGGTCTCCGATGAAGGCGAGCTTTCCATTCCCCTACCTGGACGAAAGTCAGGAACTGCCCTTCATCACACGCCTGGAAGCCCTTCGTGAAAAGCAGAAGGCCGAGAGCCAGAAGACAGGTGGTCCCTCGGTGGATGATCTGCTGGCATCCGCAGGAGCAAAAACGAAGAGTCGCCTCAAAGGTGGCAGTCTTGACTTGCTCAAGGTCTCGACCGAAGCCAAGAGTGATATCCGCGGAATCGACATCAACGCCGACCTGTACAGACGCAGTCAATTACGTCGTGAACTTGCAGCAAAGATCACCAGTCCCAGAAATCGTTACTTCTCGCGTCTGATCGTGAATCGTCTCTGGAAAGATCTCGTAGGCAAAGGCTTTGTCGAGCCAGTGGATGACTTCCGTGACAACAATCCTGCCAGCCATCCGGAAACGATGGACTATCTTGCGGAAGAATTCGTCGCGAATGGTTTCAGTATCCGCTGGCTGGTCAAGGAGATTGTCAGCACACCTGCTTACCAACGGGCTCACGCGCCCCGCGACGCGGATGCTGCCGAGCGGGAAACGCTGGAAGACGCATTTCTGGTAACCAAAATTCGCCGCATGAAAGCAGAGGCCATGTATGACAGTATCGTGACTGCCGGCCACCTGTTTGAAGTCAAGCATTTGGCGGGTCAGAACCCACGGGTTGTCCAACAGCGGATTCGAGTGCCTGCTGAAATGAGTGAAGACGAGCCTGGTACCGGTGATCTGGTTGCGGTGGAGAACGCGGAGGCTGAAACGAACGAAGATGCTGCCATGATGTCCCAGCAGAACATGATGGCCTCAACAGCAGACTACGGACTGGAAAAGGCGATTGAAATCGACTTCGACGCCGTTCTGGCTGCCGACGATACCTCACCAATGATCGATTCGATGCAAAAGATGTCACGCGAACAAATCGAAGCGATGAGGATGACCGAAACTCCGGCAGCCAAACCGGGAGTGAAGTATGTCACCAAGATGGTCGAACGCACGATTGATGACAATCCGAAGTTCAGCTCCTCCTATCGCATGGCAACACCAGCACCGGCAGGTCATTTCCTGCGACTTTTTGGGCAGCCTGCCCGTGTCGATCTGGGTGATGAACGGATTGAAAACGCCTCCATGCGTCAGGCACTTCTGATGCTCAACGGGCAATTGACCCACCAAGCTGCACGGGTTGGACCACTGGAACCCGTTTATGAGATGCTGACCGGCTCGAGTCAGAATCTCGAAAAAGCCATTCAATACACTTACGTCGAAATCCTGACTCGCGAACCGACTCCCGCCGACATTGCAGAGGCAACGGAGATCATCGAGTCTGGCCGAGATAAATTGACTGGGTTTGCCGATTTCCGGTGGATCCTGCTCAACTCAAATGAATTTCGTTTCCTACCTTGAACTAATCCCGTCACCCCACCCCGTGTTTTCGGGGCAACTCTCAAACGGAGCATTTTGCGATGTCAGGATGTAATGACTACAAGATGACACGCCGGCAGTTGATCGCCAACTCAGCAGCAGGAGCAACCCTGCTAGGCATGCCGGTGAATCAACTGATCGCTGGATCTGGCCAGGACCACAAAGCGCAGTGCGAGAATGTGATCCTGTTCTGGAACGGTGGCGGGATGTCCCATTTGGACACATGGGATCCAAAGCCCGGGCGCCCCACTCAGGGCGAGTTCGCGCCGATCTCAACCTCTGCAGATGGCGTCCAGATTTCAGAGATCTTCCCGACTGTCGCCAAGCAGATGCACAATGCGGCTCTGATTCGGTCCATTGCCGGCACACAAGGTGCACACGCCAGAGCCTCCTACAACCTTCAGACAAGTTTCCTGCCGGGCCCCGTTCAGCACCCAGGCATCGGCTCGGTCGTTGCCCACGAGAAAGAGAAACTCGGGGACCTGCCCTCGTTCATCTCCATCAGTGGACAGGCTCGAACTGCCAGTTATCTGGGGCAGAGTTGTGAAGCCTACTTCATTGCCAACCCGGGAGACCCTGACCCCTACTTGAAGTTTCCCGCTGGCGTGACCATGGATCAGGGCAACAAGCGACTGGAGCGGTTGGAGAAATTCAATAACCGCTTCAACCGCGGAACGACTGATCCACGCCTGTCCTCAACATCAACCTCCATTGATGACGCGGTTCGGTTGATGCGTAGTCCTGCGTTGAAGGCATTTGAGCTGGATAAGGTGCCAGCGAAGGAACTGGAGCGTTACGGGGACACTGCGTTTGGTCGAGGAGCATTGCTCAGCAAAAGGCTTGTCGAGCAAGGCGTCCGCTTTGTTCAGATCAATCGCGGCGGGTTCGACACTCACGGTGATAACTTCACACGAATGCGTGAACATGGTGAGATCATGGATCCTGCTCTTGGCTCACTGCTTCAGGATCTTTCTGAAAGCGGCATGCTGGACAAAACCATGGTCATCATGATGTCAGAATTTGGCCGCACACCACGCATCAACGAAAACGCCGGACGCGACCATTGGCCAAAATGTTTCAGCTGCTTCATGGCGGGTGGCGGGATCAAAGGTGGAACCGTGATCGGATCGAGCGACGAGGATGGTGGCATGCCAAAAGACAATCCCGTCAACGTTCCTGACATCCACGCAACGATCTGTCACGCGTTGGGCATTGATCCGTACAAGGAAGTCTACACCCGTCAGGGCCGCCCAATGAAACTGGTCGATGATGGCAGCACGATCGACGGTCTGCTTGCCTGATCCCGCACCTGGCTGACACTCTGAAAAATAATCCTCCACATCTGGTGTGCTGCTGCGCGCCATGACCCCGGGTACGTCCGCCAAGCGGAAGGGCCTGAATGAACGAGATGGAGGCTGGTCGGGAAACTGGCGGCAGGATGCGTCTGGTAAACAGCAACCAGCACCGCCAGCAACCAGAACGCGGCTTTGCAAAACGTCCAGCGGGCGGTGTCGCGTGCATCCGCAAACCGTAAAAACGTTGGCGGCAACGTCCGATCGCCCGTTAGAATCCGGAAAACCTCACGACCGTTAAAACCTCGAACACAAACCCACGGTTTCAGGTGGTTGCCGCCTCAACCGCGTCCACGACGATTACAATGACAAAGACGGCTGCGCTGCCCCGACAAGCAGTCTCGCCCCCCCAACTCTTGCCGACATGACGATCCCTGACTCAAGAGACACATGCACATCACAGCCCCTCTGACCTGGTCGCCCAAACCTGTCCCCTCGTGCTTCAAACTCTTTTCTGAAAGGCAACCGAAGCCCGCACGAACCCGCCACTGGCTGCTGATCGCTTGGCTACCCTTGTTGATCGGTTTGCAGTGCTGTTCTGCTCATGGGCAACCACCAGCCAGGGCATCTCTGGTGGAAGACCGGGCGGCAAAGAAACTGGTTGCCGCTGGAGATGCTCGATTTGATGCCGAGGAACTTGCCAAGGCAGTCGAAATCTGGCAATCGGTCATCGAACGCTACCCGAGAAGCAAAGTCCGTTTTGAAGCTCACATGCGTCTGGGCAATTACTTCCTGGACCGTGACCGGGCTTATGAGCAGGCCCGTGTTCAATTTGAAGCTGTCAGTGGCGAAGACAACACCAACGAGTCGCAGCGCAGCGAAGCCACGTTGAAAATGGGCGTCTGTTTTTATCACCTCCGAAATTATGGCAAGTGCTTCCAATTGATGCGGGGAGTCATTGAAACGTTTCCAACAAGTCCGGAGGTCAATGAGGCTTACTACTACATCGGCCTGGGACACTTTCAACTGGCACACTACAGTCGCGCCATCGTTGCTCTGGAACGTGTTGGAACCACGCTCACGAGCAACTCTACCGAGGGCAACAAACTGGAAGCCGGCAAACGCTTTTTCATCAAAGTGGAAGACGCCGATCTCGCTGTACTTGATCCAGCGCAAAGTGTTGCCATTCAGTGCGTCTCCAGCGGCGGCGACAGCGAAACCATTGAATGTTTCTCCGTTGGCCGTAATGTCAGGCTGGTGCTTGGATCGATCGCATCACGTCTGGGTGTCCCTCGCCCTGAAAATGGTGTTCTCGAAATCAAAGGTGGAGACACCGTCACGGTGACTTACATCGACGAACACACTGCCGACAAGACTCTCAACCGGCCTATCATTGCCAAAGCGATTGTGGTGGGCGACGGAGTCGTTGCGATCACTGACGGTGCGTTCGAAGAAACACTCAATGGCGTGGTGCTGGGGAAAACCATCAACCTTCGGATCAGTGATCCTGACCTCGATACATCGGACGGTGCCGACAGCCTGTCCGCAACCATTGAAGTTCATCGTCTCAAAACAGACGAGGAAATCGAAGACGAAATGATCGCACTGGGTTCCAGCAACACAGAAGGTGATGTTTCCGAGTCGGAAGCAGAGCAAATCGATCGATACAAACTGATCGACCGTGTTTCCGTAACTTTGCAGGAAGCGATCCTGACTGAAAACGAGCTGGGCGTTTCCTTGGAGGAACTCGAAATGGAAGGCGTCACTGATGATACAGTGGCACCCCCACAGCTGCCAGAATCACCACAGCAATCAGAATCCCCGCAGCAACCTGCAACCCCACGGCAACCTGGGGACATTGCCCAAAAAGCGGTCCACTCGGGTGTTTTTCACGGAGGAGTGCAGCTCATCAAACTTGAGCAGCCAAACCTTGGTGACCAGCAACTGCAGGCGATGCCGGGTGATCAGGTCCGCTTCATTTATACGGACAAAGCCAACAGCTCGAACGAATCACTGACGATTTCAGCCAAAGCACGCTGCCTTGAGGGCAACATCGGCGGGGTCCGGATTACCCGGGCAAACATTTCGGACCAGGAGTTGCGTGTCCAAACACAGCTCAAGACAGCCAGTGCCATGACAAAGATTGGCAACCGTTACAAGGAGTTTGGACTCAAAAACAAAGCACGTGAAAAATACGACGCTGCCCTTGTGGTATGTGAAGAGATCATGATCGATGCCAAACGACTTGGCGGCCGCTTGCTGGAAGAAACCTACGTTCAGTTCTGGCACATCTATTTTGAAATGGATCGTCTGGAATTGGCAGCAACGATGTGCCAACGTTTACAGCGGGAATTCCCCAACAGTGCTTTTGTTGATGATGCACTGCTTCAACTCGGAGAAGTCGCTACCGAACAGAAAGACTATCGCCGGGCAATCGGAATCTACACACGACTTGTCAACATGGAAGACAGTCTGCTGAGGGGCGAAGCTCAATACGGAATCGCTGAAGCCTACGAACGCATGGCTGAGGAAGGAAACGAAAATGGTCGTAACGCGCTGATGGAAAAAGCATTTCAAGAGTACAAGAAAGTATTTGATCACTTCCCTGACAGCGGTCGCGTTGGCGAGTCCGTTGCCAAAATGGCTGAGCACTATTACGAACGCGAGGATTACCAGCGAGCTCTGGATACATTCGAGAATGTTCTCGACAACCATCCGGACGCGAAGTTCCTTGATGTGATTCTGTTCAATTACGGTCGTTGTCTGTACCGCATGGATCGTAAGAGCGATGCACGCAGACGGTTTGATCAACTGATTGGGGACTTCCCCGAAAGCCCACTTGCCAGTGATGCAAAGCAGATTTCGGATACTTTACGAACCGCAGGATTTTGACGCAGATTGGCGTCCGCGCCAGGGAAATTCACGGAAAGATCCCCCAGCTCACCAGCTCACCAGCTCACCAGCTCACCAGCTCACCAAAACCGACAAACCATGAATTACTTTCCGGCTCACACCGACAGGGAACGCGAGACCGTCTTCCGGCGAATCATTTCAGGCAATGCTGAAACGTGTCGAGTGGAACAGGAACCAGCGGATCTCGCGCACCAGAGACAAACCATGCGAAACTCAGGTCAATACAAAATGCAGTTCAGACACCGCTTGGCGACCCTGTTCCTGATGGGCGTTGCTGTCACGATCACGGGCATCGCCGGAGCACAGACGACGCTTGATGAAATCAGCCAACAGGCGTCGCAACTGGAAGCAGAACTTGGCAAATACAATGACGCCACCCCTGAAGCGGCAGACGTCATGGTCAAACTGACGGACCTTTACCACGGCGATGCCAGACTGTTCGGTTTGGTGCGAATCGGTAATCGGTTCATTTCGACTCATCCAAACGACCCGCGGCATGAAGCCGTGATGCTCAAAACGATTGAGGGTTTGCAGGCCCTTAGCCGGAATTCGGATCTGATCGTGGCATGCCGGCAGTTTCTCGTCCAACACCCCACGGCCTCCGAGTGTTCAAAAGTCGAACAACTACTTGCCGACACTCTGTCACGCGGCCGTGAATCAAAAGCGACTGCTGCTGCCTACCACGCCATTTGGACGCGTCTTGGAAATAATGAGCAGGGCCGGATCGCTGCAGCGCGTGCCATCCGATATTACGCCCAGTCTGGTAACAAATACATCACCGCCGGAGCCCAACTGGCCGAGGACGTGATGGACGCCAATGGGGGACTGCTGGCGGTAAACATTGGACTGCATAGTGTGCGCGAATGGGCCAGAGCAGCCAAATACTCCGAATCCAATCGCGCTGCCGCGAAACTGCTTCGCAACGCCGCCTTGAAGTCCCCGGAACAGAAACGCAGTCTGCACACACAGATGGCAGAAAACTACAGCCGGCTCGGTCAGTACAGCAGCAGCGCAAAAAGCTTCGCCGAAGCCCGCAAAATCCGGGATGATCATGAACTACACAGCAAACAGTTGGACCAACTCAACACGGGAAAAGCAACCGCCCGGGAAATTGAAGCTGTTGCAAAAGACTATGCCGCCAAATATCCGGATCGAGATGACCGCTATCGTGGCTTGATGATTCTGGTGCAGGCACACCTAAGGGAGAACAACACCAATGCTGCCAGGACATTGCTAAGAAATACGCTGGCAATCGACGCGATGACCAACAACGCGGCGCAACTTTTCATCCAGACCAATGGCAGCGAACCTGGTCAGCTTGCAGATTCGGAACGTGTTTTGCGTGAGGCAATCAACAAGAACGCAAAACATGCTGCCTACCTCAGATACACACTTGCTTTCCCGCTTTTCCGAGACCGGATCAAGGACATTGAAAAAACCCGCCGCGTTCTCCAGGAACTGATTGACCGCTCTCCTTCCGATGATGGTTATTGCCGAACCGCAGTCGTCTGGCTGCTCGACAACGCACAGGATTTGAATCAATTCAAAAGCGAAGTGAACCGCGTGATTCAGGCACAAAAGCGACATCCGGAACTGCCGGGTCTCACGCGATTCATGACTGACTGGCGTCAAACGGCACGACGGGACTCGAAGCGAAAAGAAAACGTCAAGGCGCTGGATGAGGCTCTTGCGCAGGCAGAACGCGATCCGATCATGAAGCTCGCGTCGAAACAGAGTTTCAATCATACCAAGCAGGAGGCCCAGATACGCGATGCGTTGTTGGCAGATGACCTTGTGGGCAAGCTCAATACAAACTTCGTGAACCGGCTACTCGAAACGCAGGGGTATTATTACCGACGCTACGTTTCCAATAATCAGCGAAGTGCATCTGCAACGTACTACGGTAAACTTGCAAAGCGGCTTCCCAAAGACTTTGAAGCAGCGCGACATTGGCTAGAAGCTGCAACGGATTACAGCACGCCGGAAGTCGTCGCGGAAGCCGCTACGCACCTGCTTGGTTTTCCCCCTCAGAAAACCACGTCCGACATTTACCGTCGGCTGATGATCGCTGCAGACAAGAACAAAGATACTGCTCTGGCGGGCAGAGCGATTGCCTGGATCAATGCCAGCCAGAAAGCTGGTGGTACAGACTCAGGTTACGCGTCCTACATTGGTGACATACTCAACCAACTGGAACTACCAGAGCAGGCAACTTCCTACTGGACAGTCCATGTCAAGGCTGACCCAAACAGCAGCGAGTCGCGGGAATGTGCTGCCCGACTGCTGAGAACAATGGAAACATCCAGGAAACGGGCATTCATTGAGTCTCTACTGAAAACCGACACCAACTTCCAGGGCAGATACTCGACATGGCTTGCCGATCTCTATCTTCAGGAAAACCAGCTTGACCGTTTTGCCGAAATACTGAAAAAGTCCAAGGAAGCCTATCGCAACAATCCACTTCAGTCATGGGATCTTGATCTGGGCGTCGTATGCGGTTGGGTAACCAACACACGCTCCAACACAGAGATAAAGGATCCTGAGAAAACGAAAATCTATCGCATCGTTGAGGCTATGGAGTTTGGAACGTGCTCCGCGATCGCATCTCTGGCAACGCTGGAATCAGCCGAACCATCCGCCGCCAAGATGGACCGCGTGCTTGAGATTCAGAAGCACACGCTTCCCATTGACTCGGACTGGAATGCCTGGGATGCCATTTTTCCATTCGCGCAATCTGCATTGACGCAACGCGATTACCTTCAAGCAGCGACACTTGCTTCGGGCATGTTATCGAATCTGCCACAGACAGATGAACGTCGACTCAAGTCAGTACGCGACATTGTCACCCAATGTTACGCCAGAATGGGCAGTGTCGGGTTGACCATTGACGAAGACAGCCCAATCGCTCCGCTATTGCAAGCCGCGTTGTACCTGCGCCTTGGAGACGAGAAACTTTCCTACAGCACCTATGATGCCAACCGCACGCTGTTCGATGAAAACAGAAACGTCTTGCCGGTTGATTTGATCACCTTTGTCTGCCGACAACGCATGGCAGCGGGTGGCGATGACAATCACAACTTCGTGGAGGACGTCTTGCGTGGCTGGCTGGTGGCTAACAGCGAGTCAGCCCAGATTGACGACGATTCAAAAGCAACCGTGCAGCTTCTGCTTGCTACCAACTATTACAAAGCGAGCAGATACGACGTTTCACGCAGCGAATTCACAACCACCATCAATCGTTATCCCGACACCACGCAGGCAACTGAAGCCAAGTTCGGGATCGGTGAATCGTTCATGGCACAGAAGGTTTACGACCAGGCCGAACTGGTGTTTGAAGAATTGGCCCGCAACCCGGAAATGGACATCGTCGTGCGGGCAGAATTTCTGCGCGGCGTACTTGCCTTCCGCCGCGGAGACAGTGATGACGCACGGGATATTTTCCGTAGTGTCCTTGAGAGGGTTCCCAGTGTTGGCTTGGCCAACCAGGCTCTGTTCAACCTGTCGGAAGTCTACGGAAGCGAAGAACGTTACATCGACCAACTGAACCTGCTACGTACTGTCGGTCGACTCGGCAGGCGAAGTACGCGATTGCACGCACCCGGTTTGCCACTTTCGATCGTCGTTCACGACAGTGATCTGGGCATCAGCCGGGGGCATAACAAGATCCCCGTGATTGTCACTACATCCCCCGGTGGCGACACCGAACGAATCATGTTGACAAGTACAGGGGCAGGAAGAGGCCTTTTTCGCGCTGACGTTGAAACTCGACTCGGTGATGCAGAACCAAATGACAGTGTGCTGCAATTGCTGGGCAAGGACACCATCCAATGCGATTATCCGGAAGAATTCAAGGCCGAATTCAAGCGGGTTCCTCTTTCCGATGTTGACATCAAAATCGCATCCAATGCAAAGTTCGAGGCTTCAAGCAGCAAGATTGTCGATGAACAGCAGGAAACATTCAGCGAGCGAATCGCCCGCGAAGAGGCTGAAGAGGCAGCAAGTGACCAGCGTGTCTCGCAACAGAGACCGGCCAATCAGATCAAACCTGGTAATGACGTTTACCTGAGAGTGATCGATTACGACCGCGACATGAGCCCCGAGCGTGACACGATCCCTGTAAAAATGGTCGCCGACAGTGGTGACAATCTTCAAGTCCTGTTGACCGAAACAGAACCTCACAGTGGCATTTTTGAGGGCACCGCACCCACCGCTGAACTTCCTGCCGGGGCTCTTGCCAGTGACACGGCCATCAACCACAGCCCGCTGATGGCGATTGACCTGGACAAGGAATCCTACTGGCTGGCCGAACCCGACGGCGCATCCCCGAAAACACTGACCATCGACATGAAGGACCTGCGCCAGGTTGCCCGAGTGCGGATGTCAACTCCGGATGAAACCACCAGTGCTCCTTTGAAAACAGAACTACGCGGAAGCCATGACGGGGAATTCTGGTTTCGTTTGGGTGGCATCCCTGAACTTGACACAGCCGCCCCGGTAGCAGCGGACTTTGGCCAGATGCAACAGCGCATCTACAAAGGAAAATATTACGGCATCACCGAGTGGTATCAGGTAGCCGATCTGGGTATGAACCGCAGTGCGGACGAAACGGAAGTGGTCAACACTCTTGTGTGGAGCCGCGAAGAAGAATCCCCGAAACAGAAAACAGCGTACGGCGTCATTTGGTCCGGCAAGCTTGTACAACACCGGGATGGCGCCCTGCGGATATCAATCCGCGGCTACAACACAGGATTGGCGATCGGCGATGTTCTGCATTTGCCCGTTGCTCGTGGTAATCAGACAATCGACTTGTGGCTGGAAAAGGGAACGCACGACCTGGCAATATTCGCTGGTACCGACAGCAGCAGCAAAGGTGTCGAAGCCACCATCGCTCGCGCAACCATGAACGCCGAACAGATTCGCTTGATGCCTTTCAATGAATCTGACTTTGATCTTGAAAATGCACCCACCGCGGAGCCCGAAATACCGGCCAGCGACGAAGAGACAATCACTCTCACGCCCAGCATGGCAACACTTGAAAAAACAACCGCATCTTTTGGCGCAGGTATCGCTGAAACCCCATCCAGAATTGACAACTGGAACGACAGCCAAGACGCGGCGACGTGGAATTTCAAAGCACCCCAACCCGGTGCCTATGAAATATGGCTCAACTGTGCCACCGCAGGATCAGGAAATCGTGTCAACGTCAGTGTGGGCGAAAACACGCTTACGCTGGACATTCCTGATACGCAGGGTGCCGACAAATACCAGAAAATGATGATTGGAAAGATCATCATCGAGCAACCCGGCGAAGTCAGCCTGAAACTTGTGCCAGAAACCATTTCATCCGGCAATTTGATGAATCTCCAGAGCATCACACTCAATCGAGCCAGTGGATCCTCAACGGTCGTTTCAGGACCACAGTGGGATTTCCGTTTTCCTGAGCATGACCTGCGT
Organism: Rubripirellula sp.; assembly: GCA_012270065.1. Classification (GTDB taxonomy): domain Bacteria; phylum Planctomycetota; class Planctomycetia; order Pirellulales; family Pirellulaceae; genus Rubripirellula. The sequence goes on from JAAXJB010000016.1 coordinate 73,291, forward strand.
TATGTCCGCATGGTGTTCAATGAATTTGTGGGTGAGAGCGTCGCCGTGAATCATGTTGAGGTCGGAGGCGAACGCAAGGAAGATCTTTACATACCGACGAACGAAGATGTGCTTGCACTGGCAACCAACCAGAAGCTCGAAATCGCTGCCGGTGATACGGTTACAGCGAACTACACCGATGAGCTAACGCAGAATGAATCTGGCACAAGCCAGTTATTGAACACAGAATTGACCGCGACCTACAACAATGCCACCATCACACCCATCACTTATGCGTTCACGCGGGGTGGCAATGGGCAGGTTCAGGAGACGCGCCTCAACCTGATGCGTGTTGATGCCGGAGACAGAGTGATCGTCGAGATCACCGATTACGATGCAGACACCAGCCAAAATCAGGACAAAATCGATTTTGAAGTCTTCGTGAACGACGGCGAACCCATTGCTCTTACGGCAACCGAGACCGATCCCTATTCGGGAATTTTCACCAAAGAAGTAGACACGACCGCCACCGATGAAAAAGGCAAACTGACAGTCGCACCCGGCGACCGGATCTACATCCGGTACTTTGACCAGCAAAACACTTTTCCGGGACATTCTGTACCGAGAGAGTCATTTGTGCTGGTATCAAAACCGACAGAAGCAAAACTCAGCATCTTGCAAACGCGCACCGTTCCCAGGAAAGACGGAGACCTTCGCGAGGCGCGAGTCAGCGTCACCGATGCCCCCGAAGGAGAAGCGGACAGCCTTGTTTCACTGAACGCGCCTTTGACAGTTGAACTAATCGATCCTGATCAGGCAAAAAACAGCGCTAGCACGGTCAAAGTCGCTGTCATTACGAATGGAGGAGCGGCAGTCATCGTCGAATGCGGCATTTCCAATGCCTACCAGCAAGGATCGCGTCGAAACGCATTGAGTGCATTGGAGCAAGGTCGCTTTCTTGGACAAGTTGTTCTGCAACTCGGTGGCAAAGGTAGCCCCGACCTGGTGCCACGAACCGTCACAATGCCGAGGAGTCTCGTGGGCGAAGTGAAGTCCATCGATCCGGATGACGACGAAACACTTCCTGACATGGTCGTTCGCGTCCTGAATCTGACAGGCAAGGATACCATCACAGCCGCGTATAATGACAAGCAGCGACCTGAAGCCGAAGCAACGCGTCTGACCGACACCGCGAGACTGGTATCGGATGGAACACTCGTAATCACAGACCGTGAGTACCTCAAACCGGTCGAATCCCTACATGTCGGTGAAAAGATCTACTTCTCGGTCACCGACCCGGATCAAGACACCAGCAATGAACGTGATTCATTATCGCTTCAGGTGACCACCGCCCTTGGTGAAAGTGAAACGGTGGAATTGTTCGAAACGCTGTCCCACAGCGGTATATTCACGGGTTCGTTCTATCTCCAAGCATCGCAGGCCCCCACGCCCGGCAACCTTGACTCGCAAGATCCGGCAATTGAGTGTTATTTCGGCGACACCATCACCGCCAGCTACCTCGACCAGTCAGCTGCCAGCCAGGAGGACACTCTGGAAGTAACACAGCAGATTCCGGTTGTGATTGGAACTGACGGTCTGGTCACCGCGTTTACCAAAACATTCAATGACGAGACGCTGGCAGTTGAAACCAAATTCAGAATCGCGGAAAGCTATTTCGAATTATTCAAGAGCCACAAACAACTGGAACGCAAAGAGGAACAGGAGCAGGATCTGCAGGCGGGTCGCCGTGTTCTCCGTGAAGTCATGGAAGATTACCCTGACCCGAAATACGCCCCCCGCATTTCCTATCTTCTGGGCCAGTTTGCACAGGAACTCGAAGACTGGAACGAAGCAATCCGATCCTACGAGCTCATTATCCGGCGTTTCCCGGACCACACGCTTGCTGCTGACGCCCGTTACAAATTGGCGCAGTCCTATGAAGAAGCAGGCGAATTCGACGACGCCCTGGAAGCCTATGTGACGTTGGCCGCAACCCACCCAAAAAGTCCACTGATCGCCAGTGTCATGATCCGGATTTCCGATTATTTCTATCGCAATGAAGACTTTGAGGTCGCAGCGCAGGTTGGCGAAAAGTTCGGTGAAAGATTCGAGGGACACGACCATGCGTCCAAAATGGCATTTCGAGTCGGACAGTGCTATTACAAGACAGAGGACTACAAACAGGCCGGCTCGTCGTTCGATGAGTTCGCCAAGAAGTTTCCAGAAGACGAACTCAGCGCTGATTCACTTTTCTGGTCCGGTGAGGCGTACCGTCTCGCAAACAACAATAGTGAAGCATTCCGCCGATACAATCGCTGCCGGTGGGACTACCCCGAAAGCGAGGCGGCAAAATATGCTCGCGGTCGACTGGCCCTGCCGGAAATGCTGCAGCAATTCGAAGCAGAAGCAAACAGTGTTGACAATGAATGATCCCCCAGAGTGTATTCTCCCAATTTCTTTCGCTACTATCTCTGTCGCTCGGCGGTTCCAGCATTTGACCTGCGACCATGACATCCCACAATGAAACGATCAGTTGCACCATGACGCAGCCCCACCACAACAGTTTCTCCGAGCATAGTCGACGCAAGAGGGTCAGCCTGCTGACGCTGTCCATGCTGGTACTTTGTTCGTTGAGTACGGGCATCAGCACAACTCATGCTCAAACCACCGAAGCCGACCAGCCGCCAGCATCAGTGGCTGAGGATCAAAACGCCACTGCCGACGCTATTGAACCCAGCGTGAACGGGGAACCCGACCCTCCAGGGAACGACGGGGATGCCGCAGCAAACAACGAATCAAGCGGCGAATCCAGTGACGAATCAAGTGACGGGCAATCTGAAACAGGCGACTCAGAAAACGCATCCGGGGAAAACAGTCCCGAAGATTCCTTTCTGATGAACCTGCTGCAGACCCCGCCAATTGGATACCTGTTCCAGGGAGGCCTGTTCATGTGGCCCATTCTGATCATGGGCATCATCGGGGCGTGTGTGATCATAGAACATTACCGGAGACTCATCATGAATTCCGGAGATTACCGACCACTTAGGGAGCAAGTCAACGAATAGGTGGAATCAAATCAT
>JAAXJB010000079.1:0-3373 GCA_012270065.1 Rubripirellula sp.
CACCCCAGCTAGCAATTGGGACCCACGTATATAAGGGGGCGTGAAAGGGGCTTTACGTGGAGCGGGGCTGAGCGAGAGCGGGGATTCAAAGATGCTGTCTTGAACCTTCACTGCTCTATCAGCCGCAGAACATTTGAATTCGCGTTTACGGACGATCGCCTTCTGCACGTCGTCTCCGCCTGCGTCTGCCCGTGGGCTTGAATTTTTCCTGGATGTCTGCGATCGCCTCGACAAGACGATCAGCTTCTTCTCTCGTGTTGTAGAAATAAAAGCTCGCTCGCGTCGTCGCTGTTATCTCCAAAGCGTGATGGAGTGGCATGGTGCAGTGGTGGCCCGCTCGGACTGCTATTCCACGCCCGCTCAGGGAATGGGCCACATCGTGAGCGTGAGCGTGACTGAGGTCAAAGCTGACAATGCCGGACTTTTCGCCGTTCTCCGGGCTTACCACCCGTACGCCCTCAATTTGGCGAAGCCCCGCTTCAGCGTGACGGGCAAGTGTCTGTTCGTGTTGCTCGATCTCTTCGAGCCCGATCGAACGGATGTATTTGACTGCCGCTTCCAAACCAATGGCTTCTGCGATGGGAGGAGTGCCCGCTTCAAACTTTTCAGGCAATTCAGCCGCCGTGAATCCTTCCGTGGTGACACGATTGATCATGCCACCGCCGCCCAGAAATGGCGGCATGCTTTCCAGTAGAGTCTCACGCCCGTAAAGAACGCCGATACCGGTTGGCCCGCACACTTTGTGTCCGCTGAAAACGACGAAGTCCGCGTCCCACGCTTGAACATCCATCGCTTGGTGGGGGGCTGCCTGGGCGGCATCCACCAGAACCGTGCTGCCCTGCTGATGCGCCAAGGCTGTCCAATCGGTCACGGGAGAAACAGTGCCCAGCACATTGCTTGCTGCAGTGAAGGCGAACAGTTTGGGTTGGTACTTTTGCAACGCAGTTGAGACCGCTTCGGTCGTGATGCGATAATCACTGTCCAGTGGAATGAACTGAAGCTTGCAGCCGGTCTCCGCTGAAAGTTGCTGCCAAGGAACGATGTTCGCGTGATGCTCGGCGATTGTCAGTAGGATTGTGTCTCCCTGTTTGATCGTTTGTCTGCCCCAACTGCCAGCAACCGTGTTCACGGCTGCGGTTGCACCAGCCGTGTAAATGATCTCGTGGTCGGTTTTCGCATTAATGAATGTTGCAACGCTCTTACGTGAACGCTCATAGCGTTCGGTGGATTCCTCGCTGAGCGTATGAATCCCACGATGGACGTTGGAGTAATAGGATTCATAGCATTCAGAGATCGCCTGAATTACAGATGAGGGGCGCTGCGTGCTTGCTGCGTTATCCAGAAAAGCCAGCTTTTGCCCGTTACTCAGAACGCGCTGCAGGATCGGAAAGTCGTCTCGACAGTCTGTGAGATTCGGCATTTGGCCGTGATCGTAAGAGAAGGGAGAAAATGAAATTGACGCGTGATTCGATGTTGATCATCGGGCAAGCCAGCAATTGAGTGACTTGAGCACAGTTCGGTTTTACCGCGGTTGGTTGTGTTGCCTCTCAAATGGGCTTCCGGGAGTGCGGCGACGGTGGTCGACTGCCAATGAAGTTGGTGTTGTGCATGTTTCGCTCAAAATCTGTCAGGCACCAGAAGTCGGTGTGCACGATTTGAGTGGGCTGGATGTAGACGGGATCCTTTGTTGTCAGAGTTGCGTCCCTCGCTGCGAAGCAGCTTGTGGTGGGGAGCGACGGGCGATGCCTTTTTTTGTCCACACCAGTGTCCAGCAAACTGTCCAGCAATCTGGCATCTCAGGTCTCTTCACCCAGGCTGGGGCCGCCAAAACTGGGCGTTTCCATCTCATCATCGTCAGCATCCAGTGGCGAGTGAACGGCAGCTTGCAGCACTCGCCATGATAGCAAACAGCATTTCTGTCGATTCGGCGTCAGCTTGGGGCCGAATAATGCAAGCATATCTTCGGCGGTAAATTCGTTGAGTTCTTCGAGAGATTTTCCCTCGATGGTCTCCATCAGCATCGAAGCAGAGGACTGGCTGATCACACACCCTTCGCCATCAAACCATGCCTCTTTGACTTTGCCATCATCGCTCAGTTTCAAGCTGATTTGGATCTTGTCACCGCACAATGGGTTGTCTGCCTCATGAGCGTGGGTTGCCTGATCGAATGGCCCTCGGTGGTAGGGATCCTCATAGTGGTCAAGAACGTGCTCTTCGTAAATATCTTGTTCACTGGTCATCTGTTTATCGCATTCTTGTTGAGCGCACTGCGTCTGGGAGCTCTCCGCCCGCATGAAAGTTTAGGTTGACTGTCAAAAATCGGCGACCCCCAGAGTTGTTCAGAATCCCGGGTGATGCAGGTGTGGAGCTCGAATTGCGGGTGAATCCACGTTTTTTTGGTGCGATAAGTTTCGCCGAATGACCTTGTGCCGTGTTCTCGCGACTTGTTAACGACAAGTCATTGCGAACTTTTTCCCGTCTTGTGAGGGCAGTCCCATGCCATATGGCGTGTATTTATCAGCGTCCGGTGCCCATGCGCAAAGTCATCGGATGAAAATGCTGAGCAACAATCTGGCGAATGTGGATACGCCGGGTTTCAAGCCGCAGGAAACCATTTTGCAGGCTCGATTTGCGGAATTAATCGAACAGGGCGAGGTCCCCGCAGGCCTGGGGGGGGCAGATGACATCGGTGGTGGGGTAACAATCCAAAAGGCGCAAACCGAGTTTGCTCTGGGCCCCATGAAGACAACAGGACGCGATACTGACTTTGCCATCAAGGATCCCCACCAGTTCTTCGTTTTGCAATCACCCGAGGGTGAGCGCGTGCTGACGCGTGCCGGTGATTTCCAGTTTGATTCTCAGGGTCGCCTCATCGACCAATCTGGGCAGCAGGTTTTGGGAAGTGACGGGAAATCAATTCAGCTCAATCCGAATCTGCCGTATGCGGTGGGGGCCGAGGGACGCATCACCCAGGGCGAGAACGTATGGGAGTTGATGCTGGGTAAGCCGAAGAGCATGGGGGATTTGTCGCATTTGGGGGGTAACCAGTTCAAGCCTTTGGCGGATTTTGATCTTGTTCCCCGCCCACAGAGACAGGTAGTAGCAGGTGTGCTGGAGCAGTCTGCTGTCAGTCCGACCGAAGCCATGATGGAACTGATTGAGACGTCTCGAGTTTACGAGGCCAACGTTCGAATGATCCAAAATCAGGATTCGGTCATGGGCACGTTGATCGGACGAATGTTGAAGTGAATGCAGGTGATCGCTTCGTGGTTCTCGTAGAAACGTCGTTGGTAACGCGCTTTGATCATGAGAAACACTTTGATCCTGGGAAGCACTTTGATCATGAGAAGCACTTTGATCATGAGAAGCACTT
>JAAXJB010000079.1:3473-17497 GCA_012270065.1 Rubripirellula sp.
GAAGCACTTTGATCATGAGAAGCACTTTGATCATGAGAAGCACTTCTCTGCAAAGGCAACGCAAAAACGCAAACACGCACACATGCAAACAGACGCAAACCAGATTTTCTTGGTAACTATGACAGGTGAAATGACATGAGCGTTCAAACTCTTTACACCGCTGCTTCCGGCATGGAAGCAATGGAAACGAAACTCGATGTGATCGCCAATAACCTCGCGAACATCAACACCACGGCATTCAAGAAGGACCGTGCTAATTTCGAAGACCTGCTCTACCGGGCTGAGGTTTACCCGGGGGCTCTCGATGCAACCCAGGTTCCAACCGCCGTTGGAACGCAGGTTGGAACTGGTGTGCGAGTAACCAGTACCCAGACTGATCAGCAGCAGGGCACCCTTCAGCAAACAAATCGGGCCCTCGATGTTGCCATTCAGGGCAACGGTTATTTGAAAGTCATCGATCCGGCCAGTCAGCAGACCATGTACACGCGGGCCGGAAATCTGGACATCAATGCTGAGGGCGATCTGGTCATTGGTTCTGCACAAACGGGACGCCGTCTGGATCCGCCGATCAACATTCCTCCGGACGCAGAAAATCTGGTGATCACTCCCAACGGGGAAGTCCAGGTACGGATCCCGGGGCAGACTGAATTGGTTGTTCAGGGGCAAATTGAGCTGGCCAAGTTCATCAATCCAGATGGTCTCCTGAAGAACGGTGAAAATATGTATCTGGCAACAGATGCTTCAGGACCCGAAGCGACCGGAAATCCGAACGAGGAAGACTACGGACAAATAGTCCAGGGTTCTCTGGAAGCATCCAATGTTGAGCCAGTGCAGGAACTGATCGACCTCATCACGACCCAGCGGGCTTTTGAGTTGAACAGTCAAGCAGTTCAGGCAGGTGACCAGATCATGCAGAATATTTCCAATCTTCGTCGTTTCTAGTATCGGGGTGTCTTTGGCTTTAACGGGCTGATTTGAATCATTCGTGTTTTTAAGGTTACTTCCTTGGCGATTCTGTCATCATTCTCATTTGCATTTCTGCGGCGATCATGCTTCGTGGCAAGCTTGTTTGCTGGAGGATTTATCTGTGTCTGTATGGCGGTGTGTTCCAATGGCCGTGCATCGGCTCAGGATGTGATTCAGCAGCTCGAAAACGAGTACAGCAGTGATGAGGAAAGCCGGCGTTTGGCAGCCGTGACATTTCGTTCATTTAAGAATGTCAAGCTATCTACAAACCTGATCCGTCTTGGTGATGTTGTGGAACCCATGGATTCGAATCTGCCTGGTTGGGAGCAGATTTCCCGGCTTGGCATTGGACTGTTGCCGGTCGATGGGTCGGAAATGGTGATCGACCGTGAGCGGCTGGAATCTTTCATCAGTCGCGGTCAGAAATCACCCACACTGATCCGTTGGATTGGACCCGCTTCGATACGTGTCTGCTACGGACGTGCAGCGGGTGGTTTGAATCGGCAGTTGGTTCCGTCCAGTGCTTCGGGGGCAAAACCGGCTGGATTGTCCGTATCGGATATCCTCCGTGTATCGGCGACCGAGCCGGTGGGAGCAGCAGCAAGACTTTCGGCGGACACGCCGAAATCAGAATTTTCGATCGAGCAACTTGACCGTGAACTGCTGGTGAAAATGCAGCGTTGGATCCGTACAGGTCTTGCCGCTTCCTGTCCCGGCGGTGTGGATCTTTACAATTTTCGGATTGTCGATGTTGAAAAAATAAGGCCCTCGCAAAGCAGGCTCGACATTGCCATTCTGGGTAAAGGTCTGGTGCAGGTGCTTGATCCTTCGACAGGATCGGTGGCCCATGCATTAGCCGGAAAGCTTGATGTCGATATCAATGGTGATCTCGTCATCGCGAACGAGAAGTTGATCACACCGTTGCACCCCGCGGTGAATATTCCATCGGATGCCGTTCAATTGCAGATCGGTGCCGATGGCGTGGTGAAAGTCCAGAGAGACACGGTTAAACAGTGGTTCGAGGTCGGCAAGGTGTGTGTTGTCACTCCAGACGAGGCCGGGTCACATGAACCGATGCATGCCGGAGAAGCAGTCATGCTCGCCAGTGCGACAGAGCCTCTGGCTGGCCAGCCAGCTGATGGTATCGGTCGCTCATGGCAGGTGCTGCAGGGTTTTCGTGAGTCACCTGACCGCGAGGCTTATCGTGATTTTGAATCCATCACGCGAGTCGATTCAGTGAGTTGTTTGCATGATTTGCAAGAGGGACTGGGCAGATTCCGGATGCAAGGTCACGGCCTTGATGGTCCAGTTGATCTTGTCGTCAGTCTGATTCTTGAGTCCAAGCGACTTGTTGCCGCTCCTCGGAAAAGCTTTCCTCGCGGGCATCGCCTGATGTTGCAGGATCTGCACTTGATTCCAATCGAAACAGAACAGGTCGATAACAAGCAATTTGAATCGTTGCAGCAACTCGTCGGCATGGAAGTCAGTAAATCGCTTCGCGTCAATCGACCGATCCTGTCGGGTGATGTCAGGCAGCCAACGGTAGTCAAACGCGGTGAATTGTTGGATCTGCGTGTGGTGGGAGCTGGCATTGTGGTGAGCACTCCAGCGAAGGCGCTCAATGACGGCCCGCTCAATGGTCTGATTGAAGTTGAAACGATGCGACCGCGAAAAAAGAAAATTGCCCGAGTCGTTGGTCCGGGAGTGGTTGAGATACTCACGCGTCCACCTCAAGTTGAGAAAATTTTGGAGACACGTCGGAAATGAAGTTGATTCAAAGATTGGCGTTCCGCTGCCTGATGTTGTCTGGACTGGCCGTGTTGCTGTGCGGGGATGCGTTCTGCCAGGACAGTTCCCTGCTGAGGGTAAGCAATCCAGGCACACGCGTGCCAGTGACTCTACCAGCCATGCAGGGCAATGGGGCCATGCAGTTGACTGCCCCCGTGGTTGCACCACAAGGCAGCTCTCAAATGAGGGCGGGCGGAATTGGGCAACCCCCCATGCAACTAGCGAACGTCATGCAGGTCCCTCAGCCTCCCGCGCCAGGTCTGGTTGATGGCAGGCAAGGAACAACGCAGTTTTCAGACCCGGACCAGGCGGGTATTGCGGGCCAGTCCGGAATTCCGAACCAGTTAAAAAATCCCGGGCAGCGGTTGCCGAATACCGGTCAGCTCAATGTGCCTGGGTTGATCTATCCCGGTTCCGCGCCGGTCATGCTGAACGACGCAAGTTGGACCTATCAGCCTGCGCCTCCCCTGCGAGTGTTCCAGAAACAGGATGTGGTCACCATTCGCGTCGATGAAATCACGCGTGTGATGGCTGAGGGGAATATCGATAATCGGAAGCGGACGCTGTTTGATGCGATTGTCAATGACTGGATCCGGTTCGTGAACTTCAGGTTCATACCGGAGCCGATGATCGAAGGCCAGCCAGGAGTAGCGTTCCAGTCACAGTCAAATTATCGCGCCGATGCGTCGGTTGAATCGCGGGAATCGATGACCTTCAATATTGCTGCGACAGTGGTAGATATTCGCCCCAATGGCAATCTTGTCCTTGAGGCCAGAAAGCATATCCGGATCAATGACAATCTCTGGGAAACTTCTCTAACAGGTATCTGTCGCGCTATCGACATTGGGCCCGACAATGTAGTACTCAGTAAGGATCTGATTGATCTTGAGATTCGCAAAGAAGATCAGGGGCAATTGCGAGATGGAACAAGTCGTGGATGGGTCCAGCGGTGGGTTGACCGGTTCGGTCCGTTTTAGGATTTGTTGAAATGCCGCCTGTCTTCATGAATGGATGCATGATGAAATACTGTACGCTGAATGTTCTATTACTGCTCCTGACGGTGTTTGCAGTTCTTTGTTCGCCGAAAACGCAGGTGCTCGCCCAGGATGGGGCGCTCACACTCGGAGATGTTTGCCGTGTGAAAGGGCAGGAAACCAACACGCTTCAGGGCTGGGGATTGGTTACCGGCTTGCGTGGGACAGGCGATTCCGATTCGACAGCAACTTCTTTGGCGCTCAGTCGAATGATCCAATTGATGGGGGGACCCATTGGATTGGAACGCAATGGCCAGTTGGATACAAAGGCACTCGGTGAAACCAAAAATGTGGCCATGGTCTTTGTTACCGCCCAGGTGCCTCGGTTCGGGGCTCTGCAGGGAGACCTTGTCGATGTAACGGTAACCGCAATTTCTGCAAAGAGCCTCGAGGGTGGTGTGCTCATGTTGACGCCTCTGCTCGGACCAAGAGCAGACAATCCGACCGTCTACGCCATGGCGCAGGGCGAATTGCGAGTTTCTCTGAATGGTCCCACCACCAAAGCCACCATCGAAAATGGGGCAAAGATGGAGGCGACTGTGAAAACCAAGTTTGAGAACAACGGAAAAGTCACATTCGTGATCAAGGATGATTTTGCGTCCTTCGAAATTGCAGATCATATTGTTTCGCAAATCGAAAACCTCATGAGCTCATACCTCGGAAATCAGGGTCGACCTTCACTGCAATCATTGCAGAGGCAGCCTGGGGGTGAACTCAGTTACTCGACTTCACAGGGCATGAGTGACAAATGGGTAAAAGCGGTTGACCAAAAACATGTCGAGGTGCTCATTCCGGACACCTATAAAGATGATCCTGTCAGGCTCATTTCGCTGCTTGAGTCACAGGTGCCAGTGAGTGTCCCACTCAGATCGGAAAGAGTTGTGATCAACGAAAGAGATGGCATCGTTGTGATCGGGGAGGGCGTCGAAATTGCACCCAGTCTGATTTCACACCGCAATCTGCGCATCCTTGCTGGCGGTGGTCCGACTGTGGTTCCGGTTGATCGACAACCCAACCCGACGTTGCAAAGTCTTGCGGATGCTCTCAATGCGTTGGAAGTTCCAACGGAAGATTTGATTGCAATTATCAAGACGCTGCAAAAGAAAGGTGATCTGTTCGGTGAGGTTGTTTTTGAGTGATTCAGTTTGCCATCGCATGGTTGATGCCGTGACGCTTGGCAAGATTTTTCCGCTGTTTCTCTGAGTTCGATGACAAGAGTGAAGGCATGGATTTGAGATCAATGAACGGTACTTCGGAAGCATTGAATTTGGAACGGATCGATGCGCCGGCTCCCGTTGCCAGACGAGCAGATCTATCCAATCGGCGAGTCGAGCCCGGATTCGCTGATTTGTTGAAAATGGAACCTGGTCTCGCAGAACGGCTGGGTTCCGTTGACACGAAGTCAAACGAACCCGCTGGGCTGACAGGCATGAAGATCCAGCCCGGGGCTCAGGAGCGGTTTCAGATGAAGACGGATTCTCCTGGCAGCGCGCTGGAGACGGCTGCGACGCCAGAAGAACCATCCGAGCTGGAAGAAAAATTCACCGAGTTTGTGGGCCAAACCCTCTACGGCAGTATGCTCGCGTCGATGCGCAAAACACTGTCAAAGCCTGCTTACCTGCACGGTGGTCGGGCAGAAGAAGTATTTCAGAAGCAACTTGATCAGGTGATGGTTGAGGAGCTCACCGAGGCTTCTGCTGATTCGATTGCGTCACCGATGTTCGATCTATTCAATATGCAAAAACGGAGTTGATGATGACTTGGATCGATCGGGTAGAAGCTTACCTTGATGAGCTGGAGGTTAGCGCAGACGGACTGACTCGACAGATGAAAGACATGCGCGTCGATCAGGTTCCACCTGCGAGACAGGATTCACAGTCGCAGTCAGGCCTTGAAACCAGTTTGGCTGACAAAGTGAATGAGGGAACGCAGCGTCTTGCCGAAGCTCTTGCCGATCTGGAAAAGAAAGTGACGCAGCGGGAAACGCTGTTACGCGCGGAGGATGCTCCGGCATCCGGTTTGACACTGCTTGAAAAGCTCGAATCACTCAACGACCAGCGGTCGGATTTTCTGCGTCAAAGAGGTGAGATGATCGCAGAAATGATTGCTGACATCAACAATCATGCTGTTTCGCTTTTCGTTTGCCAGTTTCATCTTGCCAATCTGACTCATGATGTGGTGCGAATCATGGCAGGAGTCTCAGAGCCCACCACGTATGGGGCAACAAGCGGTGCAGAAAAACTTGGCGGAAATCTTTTCAGCGAATCTGCTTGAGTTTGTGCTGCATGTTGGACGGGTGTGCATCGTTTGTGTTCTGTCTGATCGACGCAGCGGCACTCAGTTTGTCGCACCGATGGTCATTTGTGCCACGTCCCAGTCAAGTGTGACGGGTTGACCACTCTCTGTTTTTCATGGGATCGGTGTCCATCCCTCATTGCCGGGCACCCGATGAGGGTGCATCTTTGATCCTTGCATCCTTTTGGTGGGCAAACATCGGCCAGTCGGATCGGTTCGGCGTATTCAAGAGTATCGGTGGTACAAACTGACACAGAAACGCAGTGGACTTTGGGCCGCATTCTGCGGGCTGCGGCAAACTGCGTCATTTAGCATGTCTGGAAACCATCGGGTTTTGAGACGAGGGGGGGGCGTGTGCTTGTCGCTTCTGAAGCGACGCCAAGTTTCGAGCAGTATCAGCGCCAGTCTGCTTTTTACTTCCCCCATCTTGCCGGGCTAAATGGCTATATTGATGACTCTCTAAGATGTCACAACCTGTCACATTGCTGCTATGGATTGCCTATGTCTGCCGAATCAATGTCTGTCGAAGAGGAAGCCCGTGTTGTGGAGCAGATACTGCAGGGGCGTGACAAAATTTCGTCTGAGTTGTCCAAGGTCATCATTGGGCAACACGATGTCATTGAACAACTTCTGATTTCACTTTTTGCCGGTGGTCATTGCTTGATCACGGGGGCTCCGGGACTGGCAAAGACTCTGCTGGTGAGAAGTGTCTCGCAGATTTTTCATTTGAATTTCCAGAGGATTCAATTCACACCCGACCTGATGCCTGCAGACATCACGGGCACAGAGATTCTCGAGCAGGATTCTGATGGACGGCGTAACCTGCAATTCGTGAAGGGCCCCATCTTCGCGAACGTGATTCTTGCTGATGAAATCAATCGAACACCACCAAAAACTCAAGCGGCTTTGTTGGAGGCGATGCAGGAACATCAAGTCACCGCTGCTGGACGCCGTTATCAGTTGGAAGAACCATTCTTTGTGTTGGCTACCCAGAATCCAATTGAAATGGAAGGCACATATCCGCTTCCCGAAGCTCAGTTGGACCGTTTCATGTTCAACGTGATGATCGATTACCTGCCTCCCGAGGATGAACTGGCTGTGGTGATGCAGACAACTTCGCAGGCTGCTGAACGCATCGAACCTCTGTTCACGGGTGATGATGTGGTGCGTTTTCATCAAGCGGTTCGCAAAGTTCCGCTCGCGGAAGAGGTGGGGGCTTATGCCGTTCGCCTTGCCGCAGCCACGCGTCCCGGACGAGATGGTGTTCCGGATTTTGTCAACGAGTGGGTCAGTTGGGGCGCTGGTCTGCGAGCCGCTCAGACGCTTGTCCTTGGCGCCAAGGCGAGAGCATTGCTGAACGGTAACGCGCATGTCAGCCTCGATGATATCCGGGCCTTGGCCCATCCTACTCTCCGACACCGGGTTCTACTCAGCTACAGGGCGGAGGCGGAGGGAGTTTCCATTGAGGACGTCATTGACCGTCTGTTGACCACGGTTGCGAGTACCACAGACTGATGGCGGTTGGTATGGAAAACCCGACGGGAAGCCCGGTCAAGGCAAAGGTCCAGTCCAAGGCAAATGCTTCGGCTGCCATTGATCCGTTGGCCGTCATGCGGATCAAGGATCTTGTGTTGCGCGCGAAAACGGTCGTGGAAGGGTTTTACAACGGTTTGCACCGAAGTCCATTCCATGGGTTCTCGGTTGAATTCAGTGAGTACCGCCCCTACACCAGTGGCGATGACTTGCGCAGTCTTGACTGGAAGCTTTTTGCGCGAACGGATCGCTATTACATCAAAAAGTACGAAGATGAAACCAATCGTCGCTGTTACCTGATCCTGGATCAAAGCCGGTCAATGGGGTTCGGGTCACTGGATTACAGCAAGATTGAATACGCTCAGACACTTGTTGCCACTTTTGCGTACTTTCTTACTTTGCAGCGCGACAGCGTCGGGCTCATGACTTTTGACGAAGCCGTGGGCGAGTTTATCAGTGCCCGACAGCGTGAAGGGCACTTCCGTCAGATGATGGTCGCATTGGCACGTCCGGTCACAGGGGCTGGGACCGACCTCAGTCGTCCATTGATGCAGATTGCTGCTTTGGTCAGGCGGCGAGGGTTGATCATCCTGGTATCTGACATGCTCGCACCTGTAGATGACCTGCGAACCAATTTGGCGTACCTGAGGTCACGCGGTCATGAGGTACTGATCATTCGGGTGGTTGATCCTGCTGAGCTTGAGTTGAAATTGAAGTCGCCAAGCATGGTCGTGGATATGGAAACTCAGCGAGAAATCTATCTCGATCCTGAAGCAGCGCATCAGGGCTATGCGGAGGCATTTGGCGAACATCGCGACCAGTTGCAGCAAATCTGTGATTCGCTGGGCGTTGAGATCTATGAAATCAGAACTGACCAGTCCATGGAAGATGCATTGTTCCGTGTCGTCAGTACGCATCAACGGCGTGCGAGTGGACCGTCACGGGCCGGAATGCTGTCATCGCCGGGAGGAGGTGCTGCAACATGAGTTTACTGGCACCACTTTATGTCATCGGTGCTTTTGCAATCGGTGCACCAATCCTGTTTCATCTGATAAGACGCCAACCGAAGGGGCAGGTGCCGTTCAGTTCATTGATGTTCCTGAAGCCAACGCCCCCGCGTCTGACGCGTCGCAGTCGGCTCGACAACTGGCTCTTGCTGCTGCTGCGTGCTTTGGCTTTGATTCTCATGGCAATCGCATTTGCCCGGCCGTTCTTGCGAAGCGACACACTTTCCACCGCTGAAGTTCCCGGTCGACGTTTCGTTCTGGTGATTGACCAGAGTGCGAGCATGAAGCGTGATGGAATCTGGGAACAGGTAAAACAGCAGGCCGATGAATTTCTATCTGATTTTCAGACGGCTGACGAACTGGCAGTTGTGCTCTTTGATAACCAGCCTCGTACGATATTGTCTTTTGACGAAGCGGCAAAGCTAAACAGCGACCAGTTGCAGGCGAGACTCAAGGATCTTTTGCAAACCAACCAGCCCACATGGTTGCACGGAGATCTGGGCAGGGCACTGGCATTTGCCGGTGATTTAGCAGTCAGTCACGAAGCGGAATCAAAGAGCATCCAGACTGACGGGAATGAAGTTGTGGTTGAAGCGGCCAGTTCGGCATCGCATCTGGTTCTGATCAGTGACATGGCTGCAGGTAGCAAACTGGATCGTTTGCAGGCTTACGCGTGGCCAAAAAAACTTCGAGTCGATGTGCGGCGCGTGATTGCAGCGGAACGAACCAATGCTTTCGCGCGGATACTCGAATCACCCCCCGAGCCTGGGCAGGATGTCAGTCGTCTGCGTGTCCGTGTTTCAAATTCGGCTGACGCGACCAGGACAGACTTCACGCTCGGCTGGACAGGGGAAGCACAGGCAGACGGTACTGCCAGCGAAGGCGATGATTTGCAACGTTCGGCTGAGTTTCCGGTTCAGGTGCCTCCGGGGCAGTCCCGGGTAATCAGGATGCCCGCCCCGGGACCGGGGATTACCACTCTGCTGCTGCGGGGGGATCGCCAGGAATTTGATAACAGACATTATGTCGTGACGGTCGAACCCCGGCCTGCCAGGTTGATTCATCTGGGAAGCATTGTCGGTGAACCGCGTGACAACCTGCTGTTCTACCTGCAAAGGATACCATTCAACAATCCTCGTCGGGTGGTGACCGTGGAAACAGTTGAGCCCGACCAATTCAGTGGCGTGCCTGATCCAGACGAAGTTCCGCTGGTGGTGGTTACCGAGGAGTTGGCGACAACGACGGCGAAACAAGTCAAAACCTATTGTGAATCTGGTGGACGGGTCCTGATCGTTCTGTCGCCGATGCGCGATGCGGATGAGCCGCAATCTGCAACCGACGAACAAGGTTCTGGGGTTGTGTCCGATGACGGAGAAATGATCCCGCTGGGGGCGACTGTCAACTTGATTTCCGATTCAGATCTTGAGTTCAGTGAAGCAGGAATTGCTGACTATGCCATGTTTGGTCGGATCGATTTCAGTAACCCATTGTTTCAGTCCATGGCTGATCCGCAGTTCAACGATTTTTCCAAAATTCGCTTTTGGGCGCACCGATCGATCAGTGGAGTAGGGAAAGACTGGAATGTTGCGGCTGAGTACGACGATGGGGATCCTGCTGTACTGGAAAAGTCCATCGGCAAGGGACGTCTGTTCGTTCTTGCCAGTGGCTGGCAGCCGACCGAAAGCCAATTGGCTCTGTCGACAAAATTCCTGCCACTGATGTTCCGCTTTTTTGATGCATCCGCCAGCGAAAAGTCCAGTCAGCTTTTCACTCTCGGAAGACAGTTTGATTTTGAACCTTCGGGAGCTGCCAATATTTTGACGCCGTCGGGAAACTCGCTGGATTACGAGCAGAGCAGTGACGGAAATCTTGACGAAGGCCCCGGGGTTTATCGGTATCAGACTTCCGAAGACAGTGTGCCATTCGCGGTGAATATGGATCCGGCGGAAAGTCGCACCGAACCTTTGGATGAAGAAGCCTTGGCGGGTTTTGGTGTTTTGTTGGGGGAGCATGTTTCAACCCAGCAAGCCCTGGAAAACCAGAGGCAGTTGAGAGATCGGGAGCTTGAAAGCCAGCAGCGGCTTTGGCAATGGTTGCTGATCGTCGCCTTGGCACTGCTGGGTATCGAAACCGTATTGGGAACAATTCTGAGCCGTGGGCAAAAAGTGGGCGAGGCAGTGATGTCCGAAATGGGGTAGCTGGTACCGAAGCATGATGCCGGTTATGCGCGATTGATTCAAAAGATGGATGAGAACACATGAACGAAACATTGTTGGATCGTATTCGACCTGTCACGCGGCGTTTGCGCAGTGTGCGTTTCTGGCGGTTGCTAGCAGTGATCACCTTCTGTGGTGCGGGATGCGCGTGGGTAATTCAGCAGCAAATGAATGCCGATCAGGGGCATAGCACGCAGTTGGGACGCTTGCTTCTTGCCAGCGTTACGGGTGTCTCGGTTGTCGCTTTTCTCCTCTCCCGTTTCAGTTTCCGTAATCCGCGTGCGGTGGCGATGCAGATCGAGCAGCATTTCCCGAGTTTGGATCAACGTCTGCTGACCGCTTTGAGTCAGAACGAGAAGGAACTGAGTTTTCTGCAACAACGCGTGGTCCGTGAGGCGCGGGATCATTCGAGGAAGCATCGTTGGGCCGAAACGGTGCCAACTCGCCATGTCGTCTGGAGCCGGCTTTCGGGACTCAGTGCCACATTGCTGTTTGTGGTGCTTGTGCTTGGATTGTTGTACCCCAGTCGGGACATGGCGCAGGTCAGTGCAGCTGCCAATCCGGTCGACGCCGCCAGGGAAATGAAGGTGCAACCGGGGGATGCCCAGATTGAACGCGGGTCCAGTCTGGTTGTCACGGCCACGTTTGAAGGATTGGTTCCCGAGTACGCTGAGGTGCGGTGTGAGTTCGACGGGGGTGATGTACAAAAAGTGAAAATGTCGCGGAACCTCGATGACCCGGTTCTCGGCGGGCTTGTTTCCGCCGTTGATCAGTCGTTTTCCTATCGTGTCCTGGCACCTGGCTGGGAAAGTGAGTCGTATCAGGTAGAAGTTTTTGAATTTCCGGCATTGGTTCGCAGTGATGCTTCATTGATCTACCCGGAATACAGTGGCTTGGCTGACAAACTCATTGAGGACACTGTTCGAGTGTCTGCCGTCGAAGGTACCCGACTGACTTGGATTTGTTACCTCAATAAAACTGTCGTCACGGCTCAACTGGTGGCTGCCGATGGAACTGTGACGCCGATGCAGCAGCATCCGGATTATCCTGATGCCTGGACGCTCAACGTCACTCTCACTGAATCAACCCGGCAGAAGTTGGTGTTGGTTGACGAACAGGGCAGGAACAACAAGTATCCACCCGAGTTGATTGCCCGTGTACTTCCCAATCGGCCCCCGTCACTGAAGTTGACACAGGGCGGTGATCTCACGGTGTCACCCTTGGAGGAAGTTGAGCTGGGGGCTGAGGTACGTGACGACTTCGGAATCGATCGCGCGGGATTGTCCTACACATTTGACCGTCAACCTGCTCAGGAAATTGTGCTTGCCGAGGAGATGGAACGCGGCGAAAAAAGGGTGATCTCGCAGTTGTTGGCTTTCGAGGAATTGCAGGCTGAACCTGACCAGTTGCTTTCCTATTACTTCTGGGCGGAAGACACAGGCCCTGATGGACAACCACGTCGGACAGAAAGCGACATGTTCTTTGCGGAGGTAAGGCCCTTTGATGAGATTTTCCGTGCTGGCGAACAGCCACCCGGAGGCCAGCAGCAACAACAGCAGCAGCAACAGCAGCAAAGCCAGAACGGGCAACAGGCAGAAGAACTTGCTGAACTGCAGAAACAGATCATAAGTTCGACCTGGCGAGTCATTCGTGATGAACGTGGAACTGTCGTGAGTGATGATTTCAAAGACAACCTGCAACTCATCATGCAGGGACAGGCCGACGCATTGAGCCAGCTTGAAGAGTTGGCGGAGGCAGTCCAGGACGAAAAGTCTGTTGCGATTCTCGATTCTGTGCGTAATGACATGCAGGACACGTTGGACCAGCTTGCGATGGCAAGTGAGCAACTGGATGTCAAACAGCTGCCAACGGCCATGGGCATGGAGCAGGCTGCTTACGGTGGCTTGCTTCGATTGCGTGCACGTGAGTTTGAGGTGACACGCCAACAGCAGCAGCAAAGCCAGAGCCGTTCGCAAAGTCAATCACGGCAGCGCAGACAGCAACAGCTGGATGAACTCGAACTTGAACAGGACGAAAATCGTTATGAAACACAGCAACAGGCCGAAGAATCCAGTCAACAGGCTGAGGCTGACCGTGAAGTAAGACAACTGCTCAACCGTCTCAAAGATCTCGCCAGACGTCAGGAGGATCTGAATAAAGAACTCGCCCAGCTGCAGTCGGCTCTGGAAGAAGCCGAGGAGCAGGAAGAACGCGACGAAATCCAGAGGCAGCTCAAACGTCTCCGAGATCAGCAGCAGGACCTGTTACGTGAAACGGATGAATTGGCCGAACGGATGCAGGAATCTGACAATCAGGAAGAGATGGCAGAAGCATCAGAGAAGGTCGAGCAGACCCGGGAAAATGTGCGACAGGCATCTGAGGCGTTGGAGCAGCAGGACGCCGCTGAGGCACTCACTTCGGGGAGAAGAGCTGAACGTCAGTTTGAGGAATTGCGAGACGAATTCCGGCAGCGCGCAGCGGGCCAATTCAATGAGGCTGTCCGGCAGATGAGAAATGACGCACAGGACCTGGAGCAGAAACAGAAACAGCTTTCCGGACAGTTGGAAGATCTGCAGGACCAGCCGGCTGCTACCGGTCTCAGAAGTGAAGACAATCGCGAGCAAATTCAGGAGCAGATCGGTGAGCAGCGTGAAAGACTCGATGATCTGCTCAATCAGATGCGGCAGACCGTGGAAGAGGCAGAAACAGCCGAACCGCTGCTTGCACAGAAACTTTACGACTCGTTCCGAAAAACGAATCAGCGACAAGTGGATCGAAAACTTGGCGATGTGGCCGAACTGATGAAACAGGGATTTGATACACAAGCCCAGGAACTGGAAGGACAAGCCGCCGAAGGTGTTCAGCAACTGAGGCAGGATCTCGAGGATGCCGCTAGTACGGTCCTGGGGGATGAAACCCGTGCCTTGGAGCGTGCATTAGGTGAGTTGGAACAGCTTGAACAGGCCTTGGATGGAGAGTTGCAGCGAAACAGTCGTGCGGCAAATTCACAGGAGCCCGCACAACCGTCGGGGCAAGAACAAGAATCTGGTCAACAACTTGGTCAGCAACCTGGCGATCAACCCGGTCAGCATCATGGAGAGCAACCAGGACATCAACCAGCACCACACACCAGACAGCAACCAGGTCAACCAGCCGCACAGAACCCAGCACCGCGCCACGGGGAG
>JAAXJB010000079.1:17507-20810 GCA_012270065.1 Rubripirellula sp.
CATCCCGGCCAGGAACCTGGTCATCAACCTGGCCAGCAACCAGGCCAGCATCCATGTCATCAACCCGGACATCAATCCGGTCAACAACCCGGTCAACAACCCGGCCAGCAATCCGGTCAACAGCCCGGTCAACAGCCCGGTCAACAGCCAGGCGATCAACCCGGTCAACAGCCTGGCCAGCAACCCGGTCAGCCTCGTTCACCTAACGGTGGGAGTCGGTTTGCGGATGGTTTTGGTGGTTTTCTTGACCAGAATCCCGCAAGCGACCCACTGACGGGGGATGGATTCATCGAATGGTCAGATCGTCTCCGTGATGTTGAGGAAATGGTTGATTCGCCTGAATTACGTTCGGAGGCGGCACGAATCCGCGATCGTGCGCGAGATGTGCGATTGGAGTTTCGCCGCAGTTCAAAGGAGCCGCAGTGGGATCTGGTTGAGGAGATGATTGCCCAGCCACTGCGTGAATTGAAACGAAATGTTTCCGAGGAATTGTTGCGGCGCTCTGCCGAGAAACACGCGCCGGTTCCCATTGACCGGGATCCCGTTCCGGTTGAGTTCACGGACGCAGTCCAGAAGTATTATGAGAGTCTTGGGAGTGGTCGTTGAATCATTGCTATTTGATAGGACAGATTGACGGTGAGGTCGTGTGGGGGGCTCCGCATTGGATCATGCCGGCTGCATTGATTGCTGGAGTTCTGGCAATTCTCGTCCTGTGGAGTTATGCGCGACCTTTGATGGGAATCAACGTCCGCGTGGCGGCAGGTATTCTGAAGTTGGCTGCGATCGTACTGCTTGCGTTGTGCCTTCTTGAGCCGATGCGCACCGGATCTCGCCCCCGACCTCAAGCAAACGTGCTTCCGATTGTCGTGGATAACAGTCGTAGCATGAAACTGAAGCTTGACAGTGAGGGGCAGAGCCGTCAGACGCAGGTTGCACGGCTGGTTGATGAGGATACCGACTGGCGCCGCCGGTTGGCACGGGAATTTGATGTGCGTTCCTATCTGTTTGATTCCCGTCTGGAAAGTGTGGATGGACTGCAGGATTTTCCGGCGGACGGTTTCGCATCCTCTCTCGCTGGAGGCTTGAATGGCTTGAGTGAGCGATTTGATGGTCGTCCGGTGGCCGGTGTTCTTCTTTTCACGGATGGAAATTTAACGGATCTTCCTTCGGGTGAAGTGGACTGGTCGACGCTTGGTTTTCCGGTGTTTCCGGTCACGTTGGCACCGAGCCCCGCGTACAAGGATCTTCGAATCACGGATGTAAGTGTTCGGCAAACCGATTTTGAGTCCGCACCAACAACGGTGGTCGTGTCATTCGATTCGGTTGGGATGGCAGGTGAGACGGTGGTTGTGCGTCTGGTGGAGGCAGACGGTGGAACGCTGATCGAAGAACAGCAGGTCACTGTGGAAAAGAGTGGCGAACGGCAGGAAGCCCGTTTCAGATTCCGTCCTCAAAAAACCGGGGTAACGTTCTATCACGCATCGGTTTTCACACCGGGCGACCGTTCATGGGCAGAATCACTGAGCGGAGATCCGGAAGCGGTTGAAAGCGGAACGGATTCGGGCAATGAGTCCGCGATTCCCGGTACAGCAACAGCCGATTCTGCAACAGCCGATAACCAGAAGGTCGATTGGAATGATTCAGACAGTGAGCTGGAAGCGACGCTGATGAATAACCACCGTGTGGTCACTGTTGATCGGGAGACAGGGCCGTATCGGATCCTGTATGTGGCTGGTCGTCCCAATTGGGAATTCAAATTCATTCGGCGTGCTTTGCAGGAAGATGCAGAGGTTCAACTGGTAGGGTTGATCCGAATCGCGAAAAAAGAAGCCAAATTCAGTTTCCGTGACAAGTCAGTCAATTCAACGAATCCCCTCTTTGCCGGTCTGGGAGAAGAAGAGGAAGAAGCGGCGCAGCAGTATGATGAACCGGTAATTATCCGGCTTGGAGTGAAAGAGTCCGAAGAACTTAGCGATGGATTTCCGGAAACCGCTGAGGAGCTGTTTGCTTACCATGGCGTCATTCTTGACGACGTGGAATCGAAATTTTTTACACAGGATCAGATGCTTCTGTTACGAAAATTCATTGCCGCCCGTGGGGGTGGCCTTTTGTTTCTTGGAGGCACAGAGTCGTTCGCTTCCGAAAAATTCGCTGACACGCCCCTCGGTGAACTGTCGCCTGTCTATGCTCCACGTTCCGGCAAAACAAAATTGTCTGGCCCTTATACCGTTGAGCTGACACGTGAGGGCTTGCTTCAGCCGTGGGTCCGATTGCGTGATACAGAATCTGCCGAACAGGATCGTATGAAAACCATGCCGCCGTTTTTGACTCTCAATGAGGTTGGCGAGGTGAAGCCTGGTGCATCGCAATTGGCAACGGCCTCGGTTGCGGGTGCTGATGGCGGAGATCGCGGGAAATTTCCGGCCATGGTCGCGCAGCGATTTGGGAAAGGCCGAACTGCGGCACTGACCATCGGTGACATGTGGCGCTGGTCAATGAGACGTAACGCCCGGTCTGACGGCAGTGCAGAAGCTGATGCCAGAGACGATCCCGCTCAGGCTTGGAGGCAGTTGTCTCACTGGCTTGTTAACGATGTGCCTCGGCGAGTTGAGGTTCAGGTGGATCAAAAAGATGATCCAAGTCAGCCGGTTGAGGTGGTGGTATACGCTCGTGATGAGGAATACCTGCCACTGGATAATGCTTCGGTTGAAATCGTCGTTTCACAGATGTCTGGTGATGAACTGACGCTCAAAGGTGAAATGGATGACGATGAGCCAGGAAAGTATGTTGCTTCGTATTGGTCACGGGAGCCGGGAGGTTATTCTGTCAGAACCAATGTAAAAGCGGCTGATGGGACTGATGTCGGAAACGCGGAAACAGGTTGGACCTCCGAAGTGGGGTCGGCGGAGTTTCAGGAGTTGACTCCGAACACAGAATTGCTCGAGCAAATCGCAGAACAGACAGGTGGCGACGTGCTTGATTCAACTGCATTGGATCGTTTTGCAGCCACGCTTCAGGAACGGGATGTTCCTGTCACCGAAACATGGATTTACCCGATCTGGCATCGACCATGGGTGATGTTTCTGGCGATGCTTTGTCTTTGTGGTGAGTGGGGTCTGAGACGCTGGAAAGGTCTGGCTTGATTCCTGTGCATGAGCGAGTAATGGATAAGAACATTTTCAAAGCTGTGAGTGTCATGATCTTCACCCGTGCAACGGCAGTTGTCATGCTGCTGGTCCTATGTTTTCCGTGTGTTGTTCATGGACAGGAAGGTCAGGATTCACAAGGTCAGGATTCACAAGG
>JAAXJB010000116.1 GCA_012270065.1 Rubripirellula sp.
TGGTGGTGCATCCCTTGATCGTGATCCAGGCCTCGCCGTCATGGGCATCACGGCCAAGGCAGTCGCGATGAAAGGCGATCCAGTGGCTGCCCAAAGGGTTGTCGGGCCCTTGCTCCTCCACCCGCTGACCGGTCACTGGATGAACCCAGACAGGCTTATCGATCTTCTGGAGCACCTTGAACTCCCCCGTTGGTGTTTCCCAGCCCGGCATGCCCACAGCCACCGGAAAGGCGTGGAGAAGCGTTCCGTCCTCGAGCAACAGCAAACGCCGCGCTTTTCTGAGCATCACAACGTGACGCTCCGGTTTCTGCAGCAGCTCTGCAGGAAGGGATGCCATGGCCATCATCACCGAATCCACCGAAGCCGCCTGCAGCAAAGGAGCGGGCTCAGGAAGGGACAGAGGAAGCATCGCGACCAACAGGCGAAGATCTCAGGGCAAGAGCACCAATCCTAAAGATTTTGATCGTAGATAATTCATAAAACAACCGAATGCACAAGAAGATACCTATCAATCAATAGGTCAAGACACCAGCAAGACAGATCCAATCAGAACAATCGCCTCATTCCAGACAGACAAACACGCTAGAGCGACGGCGAAACAGAAATACAAATCCAACCCATAAAAACAGATTGATTGCAGTTCAAGGTCATCAGAAAGTTGAAGAGTTTTCCAATGAAGACTCGAAGGTAGTCGCATCACAGCTGTGACTGAGGGGAATCACGAGCAGCAGTGACCTGGATCACGGGGTTTCTAGACGAGCAGCGCGATAACCAATACACGAAGGCCACGCGCCTTTACAACACAAACACCATGAAAGAAACCAACACCCATAAAGTGCCCTTCAGCACAACAATAAACCAAGACTGGAGAGACGGCCTCAGCAACAACATCCGTAATTCAATAGAACACTTCTCAAATCCCAAAAATCTATCGAAAGAAGAATCCAACCAAGTTACAAGCTGGGTAGTCGCTGGAACATCAGAGAAAAACCTGAAAAAATTTAATGCAATTGCAAATAAGTTCAACCTCAAAACAGGAAACAATGAGCTGAGCAGCGAGGGGTTTGGAATTGATGATCTGAAGCTCAATGGTATCAGTCCAGGCTCAAGACGAGACTTCAAAAGACTGAGAAGGTTTGCCAAAAAACTAGACCTGGAACTATGGCAAGAGGTGAAGCAAGAAGACATCACTAACGGTTCAATCGATCCACTAACCATCACGGAGGGGGTGTTCGATCTGGACCTGAACGATGCCGTCACGGCCACAGACGTGAATGGTGATGGCATTCCCGATCCTCAGTTTCATCTTCTGGCCAGTGATACAGCCAATGCCAGTTTTGGCGTGAATGCTGTGGGTGCCTGGAGTCAAACAACTGGTGAGGGTGTGAGAGTTGGCATTGTTGACTCACCCCATGACATTCTCCACACCGATCTGAATGGAAATCTTCCGGTCAACTTTGATCTGGATGGTGACGGAAATCTGGAGTTGGATGCAAATGGAAATAGCATTCCGGACATCCTTGAAGATGATCATTCAGGAGGATCACTAGCAAGTCATGGCACTGCCGTCAGCGGTATTGCTCTTGCGCGCCACAACAATGGCTCGGCTGTTGGGGTAGCTCCGGAATCAACATACGTTCCTCACCGCTATCTCAATGGTGGTGCCATGCCAGATGCTGGCTATTACAACTACACCGATGTTGTAAACAACAGCTGGGGACGGGATGGCACCGGGGGTGTTTTATTAACAAGATCACCATTGTTCCTGGCGACCTGGGAAACAGCGACACAAAACTCAATTCAAGTCATCGCTGCCGGCAATGACAGAGATCCGGGCGGCACGCTAACTCAAGGCTGGAACAACACCAACAACGATGGGAGGACGCGTCGAGAAAACATCATTGTTGGCGCCACAATGCGAAATGGTGAAGTTGAGCAATACAGCACACCGGGCGCAAGCGTCTTTGTAAGTGCTCCCGTTAATTGCTCCAACTTATGCTTAGTCAATTCTTTTGGAGCCCATAGTATCCAACAACGCACAACCACATCCGACGTCACGGACGACCCTGCTAATAATTTTGATGATGTGGGCTATGCGAATGGACCAGTCACAACGCGCATGAATGGCACATCGGCAGCAGCGCCGATGGTGACCGGCTCCATCGCAATGATGCTAGAAGCGAATCCAAGCCTCACTGTGCGCGATGTGCAGCACATTCTCACTGAAACATCCATCAAAAACGGATTAATGGATAGCAATGCTGATGGCGAGCCAGATGCGATTAATCCCAATGCAGGGGGAGATGCGGCCGTTCCTGGCTCAGCAGGGAGTATTGAACTGAGAACAACTTTCCAGGCTGGTGTTAACACGACATTCGGGATTGCCGATGGGCACAACACCGGCTGGTTCCAGAACGGCGCAGGACACTGGGTGAGTGATTCCTTTGGCTTTGGAATTGTGGATGCAGGTGCTGCAGCCAATGCAGCCAGCACATGGAACAATGTGAGTGATGAGCTAAAAGCCACCACAAACACAATTCTCTCCAACCCTTACACCATTCCAGAAGGGAACCTCGGTGGACTCAATTCTCTCGCTGACGCGGGCAGCTGGGACGTCAAAGACACATTGAAAGTAGAGTGGGTTGAGCTAACTCTTGATCTGAACCTTCCGGAACAGGATGAAGTGATGCTGGCCGTGCAATCACCAGCTGGTACACGCTCTGTTCTGATGGCTCCGGGCGGCAATGATTCCACTGGGTTCAATGGCGAAAGGACCTTAATCACCAATCAATTCTGGGGTGAGACATCAGATGGCGAATGGAGTATTGAGGTTCTCGACACAAACAATGATGGCGACAGCGCCACAATCTCTAATGCCTATTTGGATATTTACGGGACATGCGACCAGGAGTCGCCGCTGCAAGTCAAACCCTTCAGCGAGCTACTAAGCGATGGGTTTAGCCTTCAATCTCTCGCCGAGAAATTCCTCGCCGATGGCGGCGCCAACAGCAGTAGTTACAACCTACTCTCTGTCAACTCCTATGGTGATCAAGACTCCTTTGGCACCTTCACAAAGGGCGTCGCAAGTGGCCTAAAAATCGATCAAGGCACCATCTTCACCACCGGCAAGGCCGAAGATGCCATTGGTCCTAACAGTGCTCCAAACACAACAACAAACTGGAACAACCCCGGAATTTCACTGCTTGGAGCCAACAGCAAAGACCTCTCCGGCATGGAGATTCGATTCAAACCAAAGAAAGATATGGTGTTGGATTGGAAAGCACAATTCGGTTCCGAAGAGTTTGATGAATGGTCCCCAAGCGTCTTTGACGACAAAGCAGCCATCTTCTTCGGCCGAGTGCGTCGTCGCAACGCCCGACTGGAACACCTGAGTCCTACCAATCTTTTGGAAGGGCCAGGCGGTGGTGGATTCTCCGTCAATGATTTCAGCAGAAGCCAAAGCGTGTTCAAGGAGCACATTCAGATGAATCAGCCTTGCGGCCCACTCACCTGGGAGTATGACGGCACATCAACTAACGCTTTGGCCTCCCAAAAAGCTGTGCTGAAGAAAGGAAATGTGTACACCATTGCACCGATGATTGCCGATGCTCAGGATCATATTTATGACAGCGGCATTATCTTCGGACCCAACCACCCCACTCTCAAAGAAATTGACTTTCTGCCCCCTTCCGAAATCAAAAAGCCCGATCTGTTTCCCGATTTTTCCATACTAGAAAAACGAGAATTTGAAACAGCAGACTGGAGCTCACTGATGCAGCTTGGTGGCTTTGAGGCCAAAGCTGGGATGGCACCGCGCACAGGTCTGATTCCAGATGATTCCCTGACCCGTGAACCAATGGATGAGCTCCTGCAGCATGATTCACCGTTCTCAACCGAGATGAAGAGAATGATGACGGTGTAACGGCCACCGCACTACGCAACATGCAGATCGGCATCCGTGAAGCCACGCTTCATTGATGCCGATTTTTTTGTGATTCTGAAAGCGGTAATGAGCGAAAAAGTAGTTCAGCTCATGGCAACCAACCCGTATCAGAGAAATCGGGTGATCGTTTTTCCAGGAAGGCATTGCGGCCTTCCACGGCTTCTTCGGTTCGATAGAAGAGATGGGTGGCATTGCCCGCCAATTCCTGCAACCCGGCGAGGCCATCGGTTTCGGCAT
>JAAXJB010000091.1:0-4148 GCA_012270065.1 Rubripirellula sp.
TCCACCTATCACCGTGAGTGGCACTACACCCTCCATTTCAATTGAAGCCGGGCACGAGCCCAGGAGAAATTACTGGGGAAGTCATGACTGGACTTGAATGTGTGCTTCGAAGAACTGCAATGTTGTTCAGCCTGACGCTCATCGGAATGGCGTGTGGAGCAATTTCTGCTGACGGTCAATGTTGCGGTGGTGCTTATGACTCGGTGGCGCACAGCCATGGTGGTCGGTTTCGTGTTGAAGCGACATCGCTTACCGGAACCGGGCACAGCAGCCATGGACCCTACAAGTTTCGCTTTCGCACGCTTCGAACAGATCCCAATGGAAAGACTGAATTGGTGGGGGTCTTCGATCGTTTCTGGGACAACGATCATCACTTCAGCATGACTGTTTGTGTGTCGCCGACTGGAAACGGCTTTGCACTGAGCACTTCTCTGGAAAAGTCGATCCTCTTCTTTTCACCTGATGGCACGGTTTTGGCAGAAATCGGTGGCTACACATCGGCTGCCATCAAACACTGTAAAACGAATGACTCCATTGTACGCACGGTCTATGGAAGGACTCAGCACGGGTTTCGACATACAGAGCTCTGGTTGCCTTTGTTTCATATCACTGGTCCTGAAACCGGATCCGCCGTGAATGGCCGACCTGTCATCACAGAGAACATTGGATTCAAGACAGTCCAGCCGGAGGAGATTCGTTGGTTACAACGAATGCTCACATGGCGTCCGAGCCTTGGCCAACGGGAAGCGGGGCGCGTACAGAAGTTGATTGATGAAGCGGACGAGATGGGCCTCGTCGAAATTGGGCTTTCAGCATTACCGCAGCTCGACGCCAAGCTCGACACTGGACTTGTGAAAGAAGAGCTGCTTCCCCTGAGGCGAGCGCAGCAGGAGATTGTGCGGCGACTGTGTGGTCATCGTGATGCGTGGCGAAATCTGGACCTTTTAATTGCACTCTGCGAGCATCCCGACCAGTCTTTGCAGGAGTGCGCGCAGAACCAGTTGCAAGTCATGCTCCCGGAGGGAGAGCCCACCTTTGAATGGATTCGGCAGAATCGCGACCAGTTGAAATGGGACACTGAACTCAATGTGTACCGACCTGTTCGCAAGTAGTCATCAGGTTTTCGCATGTCAGAGACTGCAATGGTACTGGAGTCAAGAAAGTGAAACGCATCGTTGCAGTCATCATGCTAGTGGCAATCTGCGGAGCAGTTGAAACCAGAGCCGAAATCGCTCCTCAATCTCTCAGTCGATTGCGGCAATCAGAACTGATCGTTGTTGGGACCATCAAGGAAATCAGAATCCAGTCGGAACGTTCCCGGATTGAGCGTGGTTTCGGGAACTACGACTGGGGAATCTACCTCACTTTGGACATTGAGGCTGTCGAGAAGGGACAGGTGGAATCTGCTGAGATCGAGTTCAGGTGCTTTCGTATCAAATCCCGTCGATCTGCAGTCGAATACTTGACACCAAGCGGGCATCGGCCAATTCCGGGGATCGGTACGAGGGTGCGCGTTTATCTTAATGGCAAGAACCAGGGCTGGACGGCGGTGTTGCCCAATGGAATTACGTCACCTGAAGCTAACGATGACGATCGTGTCTGGTCGGGTGATGGTCTGACCGATGCCGCCGAATTGAGTCAACTACGAAGTTTGTCTTATACCGTTCTTCTGCCTCTTGAGTTGTGGGGAGTACTCGTTGTTTTTGGTGTACCGGTAGCCATCATTTCAATTCTGTTGAGGCGTCGGGCCAGACGCCGGTTGGCAGGTTCCAGCGTTGCAGAGCCGAGAGAAAGCAGCGCTGCAGAGCGAACCAAACCCATCGTGTCGGACTGACAGCACGCCGCGTTTCGCATTTGGCCCAGGCAGTCTCAACGTGACTAGGAGAGCTTCAACGACCTGAAAAAATCATCGGGTTTGTCGAGTTCTCTTTCGTTTTCACGAGGTGGTCTTGCGTCCGTCGCCCCGGCAGTCTGCTTCGAGTAGGCAATGTAGTCCATGATGATCAATGTGCTCCCTCGCCGGAATATCTCCACTTCAGTGCCCGCTGGTACTCCAGTGAACGTAGACGAGACAACCGTGGCATGATAACCCAGTTTGCCATCCCGCGTTACGGAACGCGTGTTACTGAATACCGTTCCTCCCTGCTCCATCAATTCCATTGCGTTAAGGCTGGCTGGCGGTGGACTCCGCAGTTCGATGATTTGCAAGCCAAAAACTGAACCGGTCTGGCCACGGCTAACGCGAAAGCTGGTGGCGGTGCTTGCGGAATTGGACTTGGAACTCTTTTGAATTCGACCAGCAGGGATTTGTACAGTGACTCCTTGCTGACTGATTGTCTGCCAGCCAGTTTGTGATCGAGCCCCAATGACGGCTAGCCCAATCAAACCGGCACACCCGAGTATCCCAAGTCCTCCGATGATGCCACCCACGATCAACACAATCTTCAGAGGCGAGCCTTTCGATGGCTTGCGCTGTTTTGGCTTCGCTGCATTCCTTGAGTTACCTGCTTTGGGCTGGTGGAATGCTGCTGCATGGGAGGGCAGTTGGGCCGGTGGTTGTGACGCAGGGAGACCGATGCCTGGCTGCCCTGATGATGGTGAGCCGAAAGTGGGAAGACTGTCAAAAGGTGATGCACCGTCTGATTGATTTGCTTGAGGTGAAGCTTGCGAGACCGGTTGCTGAGGGGCAGGGGCAGGGGATGGTGATGGGTTCTGCAATGCAAGAACCTTGGCACACTTGGGGCATTTGATTTTCCCAGCTGAAAATCCGGCTGGCAGCTTGAGTATCGTCCCGCATCCGGGACACGTAACCTGGAATGCGTTCATGCAAATCTCCCCCAGCATTGTTTGACACCGGCTCATCTTGTTTTGTGGGCCCGTTGTTTTGTGGGCCCATGAGTACAGCATCAGACGCAAAATCTCATTGGTCTTGGGCGAGAGTAGAGCCGAGAGGTTGAGAAGGTGCAAAGAAAAAATAAA
Source organism: Rubripirellula sp. (assembly GCA_012270065.1). Classification (GTDB taxonomy): domain Bacteria; phylum Planctomycetota; class Planctomycetia; order Pirellulales; family Pirellulaceae; genus Rubripirellula. The sequence goes on from JAAXJB010000091.1 coordinate 2,980, forward strand.
AAAAGGACATCAATTTCGCAATGCTGCAGCAGCAGGAAACGGTCGTTATATCGCAGCAAGTTCGGCAGGGAAGAGTGGGCTGATAGCACTCGTCACTGAAGGATTTACAGGTGCATGCAATTCGCTTCCGCAAGCTGAATACCACGCCTGTGGGACGATCACATCACACCTGCTTCAAATCAATGCCCCTCTGGTTGCTGTGTTGGCATTCCCCCCCGTGCACGTATCATCTTGCGTCAGGCAACCGGGTTTCGATGTTGGCTTCTCGTCACCAATGCTTGAACTTGTCTTTGCCTGGATCATGTTATCGTCGTGGGCCGGATGGTTGCGAAGGTGTCTTCTGTCGGTGAAGCGACACTGGTGATCGTGGTTTCTTTCAAATGGGCGTGCGGTACTGATGGAAATGAACCCTTATGACGCTCCCAAGGATACTGTTGACGACGAAATGCAGTTGTCCGATTTGGGGCGGAGTGACTGTCCAGTTTGTGCAACCACACAGCGGCGTTATTCTCTTTTGAATCCCCGGCATAACTGTCCTACCTGCGGGAATGTCCTCCGACTCGAATTACCGGCATGGATGTCCTTTTTTTCCGTTCCCGTTGTCCTGGCCGTGTTTTGGGGCATCAGTTATGCACCGATGATTTATTCCAGAAATGCCATGCTCATCTGTCCGATTGTTTGCGTTGTCCTTCATAAGGCAGCATTATTTGCCGTCGGAAGAATTCGGGTAAACGTGCCGCAAGCAAACCCGCAGCCTTTGGTTGGTCAAACGTTCAACATTTTCAAGCTTATGGCGTGGGTGTTTGTTTTTCTGGGAACGTTATTCTCTGTCATGATTTCTCGCATGACTGGCAGCGGCATGCTACTTCAGATTTTCGCTTGTGTCTGTGCCGTGATTTTTGTGGTGTTCGTGATATACATGCTAGCGACTGCCAAAACTTCACCCCAAGGCCATCTGGAATTGCCGCATTCGCTGCGCATTCCACAACGCTCTCTGCTTTGGATGGCTTTGGCTGTTTCCCTGGGAGCGGGACTTGGCGTAGCAATTGCGGCCATTTGATTTACTCACTCGAAGTTGGAATTGATGACTTTCCGGTCTTCGGCCATCGCCTTGGGTGGCAAATCCAATCTTTCAGATTCTGGGATAGAAAATCAAATCATGGGGTTCC
>JAAXJB010000091.1:4248-7538 GCA_012270065.1 Rubripirellula sp.
GGTGGCAAATCCAATCTTTCAGATTCTGGGATAGAAAATCAAATCATGGGGTTCCTGAAGCCTGGGTTCCAGAAGCCTGGGTTTCAGAAGCCTGGGTAGCGGAAGGTTCTGCCCCCTGATCGACTTTGCGCAAGAAGCAAGAAATCAACCACTGGATGCCACACGAGGCGGGGATCTGCTGCAGCTGACATTGTCATTGAGGTCGATTGGGAATGCGTGGATTCAATTCTTCTCGTACGCAAGAGCATGACCTGAGCCTATTCGGAGTCATCGTGCGATGTTGTGTTGGATCGATTAAGATTTTGACACCGAGCGTAAGTCAGTCCTCCCAGCGGAAGAACCAATGTCCAGTGACAAGTATCAAGATGATGGTGGCGATGCAAAGAAGCCTGCGGGAACGATTGACAGATTTCTGAATTTCATTGAAGTCGCCGGTAACAAACTGCCCGACCCGGCCATTCTATTTCTGCTCCTGATGCTTTTGGTCTGGTTTTTGTCGTGGCCACTCTCAAGGCTGCAGTTTGATGCGGTCCATCCAGTGACGCAGGAGTCGATTGCGGTTGTCAATCAAGTCAATGGTGATGGAATTGCTCTTTTACTGACTTCGATGGTCGACACATTTGTCAACTTTGCACCTTTGGGTGTTGTTCTTGTCTCTTTGCTGGGGATCGGTGTAGCTGAGCATACGGGTTTGATCGGGGCGGTCATCAAGACGATCCTGAGCGTTGTACCTCGGTCACTGTTGACTCCAGCCGTGATTCTTGTGGGGATTGGCTCGCATTACGCGGTCGACGCTGGCTACGTGCTGGTTATCCCGATTGGTGGTGTGGTGTTTTACGCGGCAGGCCGGCATCCCCTGGCAGGCATTGCAGCAGCATTCGCGGGTGTGTCCGGCGGTTTCTCAGCGAATTTCTGGGTGCCAAGCGGATTGGATCCTCTGCTGCAGGGGTTCACGCTTGCGGCAGCCCAGCTTTATGATCCTGATGCTCAGGTGAGTATTGTCAACAACAATGTTTTCACCGCAGCATCCACTCTATTGATTGTTGGTGCAGGCTGGTTCATCACCGATCGAATCATTGAGCCAAGAGTCCGGTCTATGACGGTGGATGGTGATCCGGAACAGATGCCAAAATTCGAGGACGTAACACCAGCAGAGCGGCGGGGCATGATCGCAGCGCTGGTAACTGTGTCTCTGGGAATCGCGATCATGATCTGGTGGGGATCGAGTCAGGATTCCTCGCTCCGATACGAGGGGAGCCTGCTCAATTTCAGAGCACCATTGATGCAGTCGATTGTTCCATTGATCTTCCTGTTTGCCATTGTTCCAGCAGTTGTTCACGGTTACGTGGCTGGAACTGTCAAGTCGCACAGGGATGTGGTCAAAGGCATGACAACTGCCATGGAGTCGATGGCTTACTATCTGGTCCTGGCGTTCTTCTGTTCATTGTTCATCTGGATGTTCAGTCAGACAAACATTGGGCTGCTTTTAGCCATCGAAGGTGCTGGTTTCTTGAAAGCGATGAATCTGCCAGGGGCTTTGACGATCTTCGGGATTGTCATCCTGGTCGGGTGCGTAAATCTACTGGTGGGATCCGCGTCAGCGAAATGGGCGCTGATTTCCGCAGTGTTTGTTCCCATGTTGATGGATCTTGGTATCTCGCCCGACCTGACACAGGCTGCTTATCGTGTCGGTGATTCATCGACCAACATCATTACGCCTTTGATGCCGTTTTTCCCGCTAGTCGTTGTTTTTTGCCAACGGTATGTACGCGACACCGGCATTGGTACGCTGGTTTCCTTGATGTTGCCTTACAGTCTTGCCTTCCTTGTGTTGTGGTCGACACTGTTGGTTGTCTTTTGGACGCTGGGGATTCCTCTGGGAACTGATTCCAGTTACGCATACCCGGTCGGGGGCTGAGTCCACGAGACCTTGTGTCATGCACTGGGCATCGCTGATGCATGCGGCTCACTGTGGTCAGCTTGAAATTGTGAGGATTCTTCTACAGCATGGAGCTAGAAAAGGGGGGCGTGCTAATGGTGGTGCCAAAGCCCTTGATTTTGCAAGACAAGGTGGTGTGCCGGAGATCGTCGAAGTACTGCAGTAAGTGCCGCCATCGCCTCGGATATCGTTAACCATTGCCGTTTTGGTAGGTACAAACGTATTCACATTCACATCATGTTGTCTTCGGGCTTTCGGATTGTCGATGGTCTGCGGCGCTTGCCGGGTTCTGATGGACTGGGGTTGGATGTCAGGAGCCGCAGATCAGGAGCGGTGGTGGGGCGGAAAGATCGCTTCGGTCACATGCGGTATCGCGAACATCTGTGTCGATCCGGATAAATCCGTCGGGATGCGGTTGCCGTAATTTTCAAAAACGGAGCGAAACTGCAGGCGTGGGCTTTTTGTCTTTGCCCGAGATGAGAATCGTAAGCACTTTCGCCTTCTGAATTTAGTGATGGTCCTGTGCCGCTGGTCGGCCGTTTGTTTCACGACAATCTGAGATTGGTCATCGTTTTCGATGGGTACCAGACGTCTGGATGTCGCACTGGGTGAGGCGCGCTGTATCCGCTTGGCTGATGAATTTGAATCAGTGGCCGGAAAGTCCTGCCAGAACGATCACTCACACGACAACAAACGAAGGAATCGCAATGCGAATTGGAATTACCGCTGTCTTTCAGTTGATCATGCTGCTGGTGTGCTCGACTTCGTATGCGCAAAAACTGACACCTCAGCAACAGGAACCATGGGCAGTTCTGGAAACCCAGGTCAACATGGATGCCAATCGAGACTTTGAATCGATGAAGCAGTACATGCATCCCCAAGGTTCTTTTTGGGGGAATCATTTACCACATCCTGTTACGAACCGGTCCTATGCGTATTACGTTGCGCTACGTGCTGGCGAAGATGAAATTGTCGCCCACCATCTGGTTCCGGTCACTGTTGTTGTTGTCGGGGATGTAGCAATCATCGACGCCTATCTCCACATTCTGTCCCGTTCAGATGACGATAAACAAGAAGAGAAAATTCTGCGCCTTCACAACACATGGAAGAAGGAAAACGGGAAATGGCTGCTTCTTGCGACTTACAATACTGAGGTCGAACCCTAGTTTGTGGCTTCGGCTGCAGGCCGCTTGTTTGCAGCCTGCTGGTAAAACAGCCGGGTTGAAGTGTTAGCAAGTAATCACGATTCTGCGCTGCGATGCCCACGCTGCTATGCCGGCGCTGAGATGCCCGGGTTCGATCCGGGTGGTTTTGTGTTCGCTCGATGCTGTCGAGCGTGTCATCGAGTGAC
>JAAXJB010000091.1:7638-20525 GCA_012270065.1 Rubripirellula sp.
TCGATCCGGGTGGTTTTGTGTTCGCTCGATGCTGTCGAGCGTGTCATCGAGTGACACCCTCAGGTTTTCGTCGCCTTTGTTTCTTTCGCTTCTGGTTGCTTTGATTGAGTTGTTCCAGGGCTTCGGCACGCGTTTGCGTCAGTGGTTTACCATCGAGGTAAAAGTCAAAGTATTTCTTTGCAGCCGTTGACAGATTTGCCGCGTCAAGCCCGGGGGGCCTGAGTTCCTCGGCCCATTTGGAAAGCTTTGATCGCAATTGTGACGCAATTTCGGGATGTTGCTTCAGAAGGCTGTTCTTCTCTTGGATGTCGGATTCGAGATCGTAGAGGTACTCGCGATCACCACCTTTCAGGAACTTCCATTTCCCTTCGCGAATCGCCGATTGTCCGCCCCACCGCCACGTCAGGAATTCATGGGGCGCCGCCGTGTTTTTTCCACTCAGAAATGGAATCAGATTCACGCCATCGAAATCCCCGGGTTTTGAATCAATGCCCGCCAGTTCTGCAGCTGTCGCCGCAACGTCCAACGCACTGATCGGATGCTCGTAAAGCTGACCGGGGGGGATCTTGCCTGGCCACGACACGACAAATGGAACGTGCATCCCGCCTTCGGCCAGCATTCCCTTTTCGCCGTTGAGCGGGTCATTGAGTGAACCATCCCAACCGGGACCACCGCCGGGTGCGTCAAGCTTGTGGATTTTCAGCGGAGCTCCGTTGTCGCCGATGTAAAAGATCAGGGTCTTCTCCATCAGTTGATGCTTTGCCAACGTCTGTGTGATGAGCCCGACACCGTCGTCCACAGCGGACAGCATTGCCAATGCCTTCCGACGCCGCTCAGGCATCTTTCCCGGGAACCGGTTGAGGTACTTCTTTGGGGCGTCGAGTGGCACATGAGGCGCACGGTATGCGATATAGAGAAACAGAGGCTTGTCTTTGTAGCGTTGAATGATCGAGGCAGCAGCTTCACTGCATCCATCAATGTGGTACCTCGTTGGCTTGACCGTCTGCATCTGCTGATCTTTGCCATCCAGAGTGATGTTCGCCGCAAAGTTGCCGCCGCTGTTTTGCGCATAAACGTGCCTGAAACCGTGATCGGTGATCTTCGGCGTTGGACCAAGGTGCCATTTGCCGAATTGCGCTGTGACGTAGCCGGCATTTTGCAGACGCTCGGCGATCGTCTGCTCATGGTTGAAGCCATCCAGAGCATTACCATTCGTTTCTACACCAAACCGCGATTGAAATTTTCCAACCATCAATCCGGCCCGTGACGGAACACACTGTGGGGCGGTGCTATAGCCATTTCTCGCCAGCACACCGCTCTTGGCGAGCGCGTCGACGTTCGGAGTCCTGATGTCAGCAAGCACTCCCTGACAGGACAGATCGGCGTGACCGTGGTCGTCCGTGTAGAACACGATGATATTGGGACGCTCTTCCGCCTGGCTGACGCTGGTCAAGAGCAGGAAGATCAACAGCGCGGTGGCGTTAATGACTTGAGGCATTGATTGATTCCGGAGTTGATGGATTTCACGCGTGCGTCCAGCCCGTTTTTCAAACGACTGCATTCGATTCAGAATTTCCATTGATATACCTCATTGGCATCTGCATCGAACAGTTGGATCCGCGTAATCCTGATTTCCCCGGGCGCGTTTGAAGGATCGATACGCACGGCAATGACAGGATTCTTTGCGGAAAACGAAATGCTGTATTCGCGTGGTTTGCCGTCATGTTGAACGTTGAAACTCTGGCTGCGGTCGCGTATGAATGCCGGGGTGATGCCTTTCTCCTGCCAGAATACCTGTCCAGAACCTCTGGAGTCGGACGCCAGCGTCACCTTCAATACGAGTTCTTTCTGAGTCAGTTCGGCTGGGAGTCTGTAACTCATGTGCGGATCTCGCCCGCTGCTGGTGACGATGAGGGAACCGTCCTGCAGTGCGAGCTCGCATGTACCGCCCGGCTGCCAGCCAGCGACCGGTTTGATTTTGCGCTGTGGCTTTTTCGCCCCCGGAGTATTCGGTCTGCGGGTCGATTTGGGGATTGCCTTTCCTATCATCTTCGGGTCGTATTGGCTGGGATCGAACCGCGGATTCGGTAGCGGAACAACGGCGCCCGTTTCTGACAGAAAATCGGTGATCAACCTGTCGAGTTCTTTCACCTGCTCAGGGTTATCAGCTGCAAGGTTCGTGTGTTCGCCAATGTCGCTTTTCAGATTGAAGAGTCTGTAACTGTGCCTGCCAGGCGCTTCGCCATGGAACAGGCGGATCAGTTTCCAGTCTCCCGCGTGAACGCTGACCGAAGGCGGAAGCCAGTCCGGCACACGCGTTTGGTGGGGAAAGTAGGTGAAAATGGCTTTCCGCTGCAGTGCCCCACCTCGAAGAGCCGGGACGATGCTGATGCCATCAAATGACTGTTGAGTCTCAATGTCGAGCAGTTGCATCAGCGTCGGATAGAAATCGCAGCTCTGGATGATTTCATTGCTGCGACTGCCGGGCTGCACATGTTCGGGATAGACAACGATCGCAGGTCCACGAACACCGCCTTCCCACATCGTTGCTTTTCCACCGCGTAACGGCACGTTGCTTGTCGGCGTTGTCCCGTCGATCTCGTTGTACATGTTTCCGCCGTTGTCGGAAGCGAACACGATGATTGTGTTGTCAGATAGATTGAGTCGGTCAAGCGTGTCAAGCAGTGTACCGACTGCGTCATCCATGCTTTCGATCATGGCGGCGTATGTTGGACTGCGCTGCGGGTTCTTATGATCAACCTTCTTGCGGTACTTGTCGATCAAACTCTTCTTTGCATCAAACGGGGCGTGAACGCTGAACATCCAGTAATTAAGAAAGAATGATTCATCGCGATGCTTTTCCAGAAATGCGACCGCTTCCTTTGCCATGCGATCTTCAATGTGTTCGTCGGGGATGTCCGGGTCGTGATCGAAGTCTTTGAATTTCCATGGTGCAACATAACTTCCCGCCGGGCCGGGACCGGGATGATGTGGAACGTCGACATCAAAACCATGCTGCAAGGGCGAATACGGTTTCGGCCCGAGGTGCCATTTGCCGAAATGGCCGGTTGCGTAACCGTTGGCTTTCAAGGTTTCCGCCAGCGTGTCGTACTTCGTATCGAGCCGTGAGACCGACGTCAGTACGGTGGCTTTGGCGTCGGGCGGACCGGTTGCTTTGGGCGTCGCATTCAAGGTGACCGCTGGCAGATGACAGCTTGGTGAGGTAATGCCGTGCCGCGCGGGACTCAGGCCCGTCAGCACGCTGGCTCGCGTTGGTGAGCAGAGCGGACTGGCTGAGTACGCACGCGTGAATGTCATTCCTCGCGCGGCGAGACGTTCGATGTTCGGTGTTTGATAGAAACTTGTTGTGTTGAAAAGCGTTGTATCGCTCCAGCCAAGATCGTCAGCAAGAATCAGCACCACGTTGGGTTTGCGAGCAGATTCGTTCGCAGTCGCAATGTTCTCTGACAAAGAAATCGCGATGAGGACGATCAGAGCGATCGATGTCCGGCGTGTGTTCATATGACTTTGGTTGTTTAGCTCAGCGTCTGAGATGGATTTCCGGAAAAGGGACGTCAGGCGACTGGGGAGTCAGCATGCCCACTTCGGTATCGAGGAGGTTCCGGTATCGAGTATTGGCCCGGTATCGCGGATGGTCCGGTATTGCGGATGGTCCTGTATCGAGGACGGGACCGGGATTTTCGGGAAAGCTCAATGATAGCTGCTCCGACATCACTCTTCCTGCTACTCATTGTATTGCCGGATTGGCACTGAACCAGATTGGGTTGGCTGATTGCCGATTTAATGATGATCTGAGGCTCTGTTAATCCTCACAATGAGTTTGTGCGGTTGTCGGAGGGCGGAGTGATTACTTCTGCGTATAGAAAACCCTCTGGTCTCTCCAGTCGCAGCCCACGGGTTGTTGGGCTGGCATTCCAGAATGGTCAATGCAGAGATGCGAATCGCGGGAGAATAACCGTGTTTTCAGATCTTCAATTCTTCAATGTTCGTGTTGTTGCGATGCGTGGCTGTCGACTGCACGCCCAGTACACCATGCCCAGTACACCACGCCTCCTGCTTTTCCAACGGTCGCAATTGGTGTTCCATTTCCCATTGTTCACGAGAATATTGTTCACGAGAATGAAGTGTTGACAGGAATGAGGTGTCTGTCTGATTCAGGATTGACCTGATTCAGCCAGTGCCAGCGCAATGGAGCTCCAGGGGATTCCTGTTGCTCGTTGGCCTTCTGCAGCCGTGTGGGAATGCGCCTGTAGTTTGGGGAAGATAACGAAGGGCAGATTTTGGAATGATGATCCCCGGTTGGTCTACCTGAAGGTTCAGTCCGGATGGTTCACACTGGTGTGAGGGGCTATGTGGCTAAAGGCTGCCGTTCGGAATTTCGTGGAACCATTTGTCAATTCTTCTTTTATTCTTCGATCCAAAACGAGTTTTTTGATTTTCTGTGGTTTTTTGGAAACAAGGTCAGACTCTGTGTCATTCAAAATGTATGAATGAATCCCAAGATGAACACGAAGCTCCAACTGTCACGGAAACCGTCCAGTTGCTATTTGTGCGCCATGAAAACTCGATTCGGGCTTTTGTCAGGTCTTTGCAGCCCTCATTGTCTGATGCAGATGATGTGATGCAGGAGACGTTTTTGACGATTTCCCGAAAGGCTTCCAGCTTTGAGCCGGGAACGAATTTTTTGGCTTGGGCTTGTGGAATCGCCAGGCTCAAGGTGCTCGAGAATTTTCGTCAGAACAAGCGTTCCAATGTGCTGGCAGATACCGCAATCATTGCTTTGGCGGATGACGCCCCCACGCCCGAACTGCTGATTGAGCGGGAACTGGCTCTCGAAGCATGCATTGAAAAGCTTGCTCCCAGGATGCGCGACCTTTTGTGGCGACGCTATTCAAGAAGGCAGAGTTCCGTGGAGATGGCCGACGCAACTGGCATGTCGTCGACCGCTGTTCGTGTCGCACTCTCAAAAACAAGAGCCATGCTTCGTGATTGTATTCACGCCAAAACACGTGTCGCTGAGTGAAACCAGATGAATATGAACGACCACGGCGAAATTGATACCCTGATCAGTGCTTGTCTTGACGGGTGCCTGAGCGATGCCGACGCAGACAGGTTGAGCCGCTGGATTGAAGAGTCCAGCGAGGTTCGGCAGCGGTATTGGGAATTGGCCTCAGTGCATGCCATGATCGAGCAATCGATGCAAAGCACATCCATGAAGGCGATCACCGGGCAAGTCGTGGTGCCCGCACCAAAATCGGGTTCCCATTTCCGCTGGTCTCGCATCACATCGGTTGCTGCAGGAATCCTGATCGGGATCTTCAGTGCTTCCATGGCGTGGGCTTATGCAATCCCGCGGGTGAGTAAATCCTCAAGCGAGAACAGAGAGATCGTCTTCGAGAGTTTTGAAGATCCCCAAATGAAATCTCTGGGGCGTTTTCCAACAAACGCCAACCAATGGTTCGGCGGGATGTTTTCTGTGCCCGGGACGGGCGGGATGCCTGTTGTCGAGGGAACCCGTGTCGGTCAATTCGCTAACATGCCCCAACACAGGTTTTCCTACGCTCGCTACGTCGTGGATCTCGATGAATATGCCGAACCGAGTGACGAGCACACGCGATCGATTGAAGTAAGCGGCTCTTTTTTTTCACCGGACCTGGATCCAACTTCGGTTTTCCGGATTGACGTGGCGGCTTTCGGTGAAGCGCCCGAGGCCGTTCAGCCCGTCTGGATTGACCGAGAGCATTTCGACGACGTTGTCCTGCAGCAAGTTGGTCGAAATTACAGTCCTGAGCTTACCGATCAGCCAACCTGGCACGAGGTGAAGGTAGCAATGGAAATACCGCCAGGGACCAGAAGTCTCGTGATTTCTCTGGGGGCCGGAAAACGCGACCCAGGCGGCGCCGGCTCGGACCGCTACCTTGATGCGGTGCGGGTTAAACTTGTTGATACTTTCAAGCCACGTGATTGATTCTCAGCCTGCAGCACCTGAGTTACTTGGTTATCACACAGATACTTCAATTCATGGTCAGTTTTTATCGGCAAAGAAATAGTCAAGATTGCCAAATGGCCAGATTTAGCGAAATAAATCAGGCATGTGGCGTATCTATTGAAGCAGCTCCCACCAACGATATTCCAGCAAATCTGCAAATCTGCAGGTCTCATAAACAAACGGGTTCGAACATTGTCTATACATGATGATTGGTGCCATTGGTCTGCCAATTGCGGCGGAAGGCGAGAACCCTGGTTGAATGCGCGTGCGTGGAGCGGGAAATTCCCTGTCTGTCAAATTCTGTCTGTCATTTGGTGCGGTTTCATTCTCGCGTCGAACACGCAGGCCCAGAACAGTCAGGTGAAGGGGCGAGCAGTCGATCGCAAGGATCGCGCTATCATCTCGTTCACCGATTCCGTCAAACCTCTCCTCAAGCAGTATTGTTTCAAATGCCACGGACCTGACGAGCAAGAATCGGAGCTTCGCCTGGATGCTCTCGACCCAAACATGGCTGAGGGCACCGATGGTGGTCAATGGCAGGAAGTACTGGATGCTCTTAATCGAGGCGATATGCCTCCTGATGATCAGTCGCAACCCAGTTCTAGCGAGCAGGATACTCTGGTCAGCTGGATCACTTCTGAAATCAACCAGGCAGCTGTGTTAAGACGTTCCACCGGTGGCCACGTCACGCTCAGAAGACTCACGCGATATGAATACAACAACACCATGCGTGATCTTCTTGGGATAGAAATGGATTACAGCAAAGATCTGCCGCCAGATACGAAGGGAATGGATGGCTATAAGAACAATGGCGTCTTCATGAGTATGTCTGAACTGCAACTGGAGGAATACTACAAGGCAGCCAAAAAGGGACTTGCCGCCGCCATCGTTCAAGGTGATCCCGTCGAGCCGATTCATCAGCGCGCCACTCAAGCAGCAAAAGGAGTTCGTTTCGACAACCTCGTTGCTGCTCCATTTGACAAAGCATTGGGCGGAACGGTTGTCGGATACAGCCTTAAAGATCCAAAAAAGAAAAAGAGCGCCAACAAGAAAAATGCAATGGTCTTGCTTTGTCTTGATCAGCTTCCACTCACCGGAACGTTTCGGGTGAAGATCGAGGCGAGTGCCATCGGGGGCGAACCGCAATACTCGCCGCCAAGAATGCGCGTCGAAATTGGGCACAAGACGGGTGTCAAGGTCGAACCAAGTAAGGTCGTCGGTGAAGGGGACGTCACCGCAAAACCCGGTACCCCGCAGATATTCGAGTTCACAGGTCGTTTGGAAGAATTCCCGCTTCACACGGGAACGACCGTCAAGAAGTTTCCGGGCTTGCGCGTGATCATTACCGATGATAACGCGGTCCTTCCGAAGGCTCCGCCCAGGAAGAAGGGCGAACCTGCCGGGGAGCCGATTATTGAAAACCGACCCAAGTTGGTCATCCACTCGCTGGAATTCGAGACTCCAATCGATGACGCCTGGCTTCCAGCAACTCATGCTCGCCTGCTGCCAGTTCGCAATGCTAATGACAGCGAAGACGTCTATGTTCGCTTGGTTGTCCAGCGTTTCGTTTCACGAGCCTTTCGCAGACCGGCCACGAAAGATGAAGTCGATTGGGCGGCACGCTATTATGCGAAGGTTCGCCCCACTGTGAATTCATTTGAAGATGCGATGCAGGAAGTATTCGCTCTTGTTTTGGTCTCCCCAAAGTTTCTCTATCTCCCCGAATACCAGACGAAACGTACGGGCAAGGAGAAGACTCCTTTAAGCGATTACGAGTTAGCCAGTCGCTTGTCATACTTCCTGTGGGGAACCATGCCCGATCAAGTGTTGCAGCGACTCTGCGAGCAAGGAAGACTCAGCGAGAATGCAATCCTCGCTCAACAGGTCAGGAGAATGCTGTCTGACGATCAATCTTGGGAGTTCGTCGAAGGCTTTGCGGGGCAATGGCTTAACTTGGACGGAGTAGATGCGGTCGCCGTCAATCCCGAGTATTTCCCCGACTTTGACAACAGTCTCAAAGACGACATGAAGCAAGAGTCGCTGCATTTCTTTGCGGAGATCCTTCACGAAAAGCTGAGTTGTCTCAATTTTCTTCAATCCGATTTTGTGACGGTCAATGATCGATTGGCCGAGTTCTACGGAATCGAAAAACCAAAGTCCGGTGATTTTCAAAAAGTTGCACTACCAGCCGACTCGATTAGGGGAGGCGTGCTCACCCAAGCAAACTTCCTGTTGGGGAATTCCAACGGTGCGCAAAGTCATCCGATCTACCGGGCAAGGTGGTTTTTGGATCGTGTCATGGGTGATCCACCGGGAGACCCGCCTGCGGATGTTCCCGAGTTGGATGAGGAAGCTCCAGCCGCTAAAAAGCTTTCGCTCAAACAGCAGCTTGAAGATCACCGAAAACGCGAATCCTGCAATCGGTGCCATCGAAACCTCGACCCATGGGGACTTCCATTCGAGGGTTTCAACGCGATTGGACAATACATCAAGTCTCAGCCAAACGTCACCCAAAAGTCGCGCAAGCCCCAACTCATCGAGGAGAATGCCAAGCTACCCGATGGCACTGAGGTAACGGGCAGCAAAGAGTTGATTGAGTACTTAATCATCAACAAGAAAGAAGAGTTCGCGGAAGGCTTTTGCAAACATCTGCTCACTTATGCTTTGGGGCGTTCCCTGGAATGGACGGATCAACCGTTGATCGATCAGCTTTCAAGTGAGTTCCAGGATAACGGTTACAAAATGGATCAGCTGATCGTAGACATTGTTCAAAGCGACGCTTTCAAAACGAAATAGGACCAGCGCAGGAGATAGAGATGTCGGACAAATCGTGGCAGATTGATCGTCGCCGAATGTTAATCGGATCGGGAACCGCACTGGCTTTACCAATGCTTGATGGAATGCTTTACGGCGCACAAAAGGCGGAATTGCAGGAGCCGCGCAAACGAATGTGTAGCCTGTACTTTCCGTACGGAGTTCAAATGAGCGGCGAGTACGCTTGGTTTCCAAAAGGGGAGGGCAAGGATTTTATCCACAGCAAACCGTTGGAATGCCTTAAACGGTATCAACAAGATGTCACCATTTTTGGTGGTCTGTCTCATCCCAACGGGCGAAAGATGAATGGCCACACGACCGCAGACAACTTTCTAACCGGTGCTTACATCAAGCCTGACGGATCGGGCCAAACGATTTCTCTCGATACGTTCGCAAGCAAGTCTTTGGGGAAATCGACACGATACCCATCCCTCGTCCTTTCAACAGATGAAGGAGTCGGAGAGGTGGGGCGCCGAAACACGGTATCCACCACAGCAAAGGGTCGAACCGTTCCGCCATTGGTTTCGACCATGAAACTATACGACCACCTGTTCGACAAAATTCCTGCCTCAGCCAAAGAAACACTCAGACGCAAGAAGAGTTTGTTGGACGCGCTGTTGGAGGACTCAAAGTCGCTCAAGGGAGTTTTGGGTAATCGCGACAAGCAGAAACTTGATGAATACATGTCTTCGGTTAGAGACTCGGAAAAGAAAGCAATCCGAGCCGAGCAGTGGCTGAATACTCCGAAGCCAAAAGTTGATCCCAGCTCATTGGCTTTGGATGCGACTCCGATTGAGTCTCCTGAAGAGTATCTCAAGTGCATGTTTGACTTGATGTTTTTGGCGTTGCAAACAGATTCAACTCGTGTGATTACCTATTCGATTGGCAATATGCGAGCGGGCGGAAGCATGGCGTCTGGATTTCCGGCAGCGATCACAGGTGAATCAGGCGTTCACCACAAGTTTGCTCACGGTAATCGAACTGGTAAATACGATGCGTTCCTGGCATCTCAATTAGCCTACTTCGTTGGCCGCTTGAAGGAGGCGACCGAAGGCGCGAACAGTTTGCTCGACAACACGATGGTTCTGTTTGGTTCCAGCAACAGTAAAACTCACGTCAACAGGAACTACCCATTGGTCCTGGCAGGCGGAAGTAACCTTGGATTGAAACATGGCCAATACTTGAAGTACCCCGATTCAGTGCCGCTATCAAACCTGCATTTGACCATGTTGCATGGCCTGGGAGTTCAGGTTGAATCGTTCGCCGATAGCACCGGTACGTTGCCGGAACTCTTGTAGTTACTTCTTGTTCATTCGAGGCCAAGTCACCTTTCAGGTATCGTCGATGTTGTTGCTCATTTTTCGTTGTTGCGTCCTATCCGTGCTCCTTGCGATTCCCGTCCAGGCTCAGAATTGGCCTCAGGGATCAGGTCCCAACGGAAATTGGACTGCCGAGGGTAAGAACCCACCCACCTCCTGGTCTGCTTCGACAGGAGAGAACATCGTCTGGCGAACACCTCTGCCGGAATCAGGGCAAGGATCGGTGATTGCGTGGGGCGATCGGCTTTTTGTTACGTCGAATGTTCCCTGGACTGAAGGTGCCACAAGCGACGCCAAGCAGAAGCGAAAAGGTCCGATGGGGACAGACATCATCGGCTACTGCCTGGACTCGAAAACCGGAGAGATTCTCTGGCAAGTCACGTTGAAAGGAACTCGGCTGAAGCTGTACGCAGGTCCCTTTTCAGATTCCACCGCACCGTCGCCCATCACCGATGGAAAGCACGTTTGGTTTTACAACGTCTCCGGAATGATCGGCTGCTATGACTTTGATGGCAAGGAAATCTGGACGCACTCATGGACGCCTCGAGGCATCATGGCGAACCGGCAATTCGAGCCGCTGTTGGTCGGGGATGTCATCCTGAATGTCGAGGTCCTCGACAAATCAACCGTTATCGACCAGAGATCACTCGTCGACAACGAAATGGTCAAGAAGCTGAAAAGCGAACACGCAAACAAAGACTACTTCACCTTCATTCACGCGTACGACAAGCTGACGGGCGAGTTGAAATGGATTAGCGAAGCGAGTACATCGACTCACAGCGCATCATGCCTGGGAAAGACGAAGAATGGAGAACTTGCCCTGCTTCATGGACGGGGTGGCGGACATCATCCGATCGAAACTCCCAAGGGCCTGTCGCTAACGAGTCTCGCGGCCGGCAGCGAAGGGAAGACACTTTGGAACTACGAACTCAAAACCGGTTCTGAGTACACGCACCAGTGGAATCCAAAATATGCTACCTGGTGGGTCAAAGATCATCACGTTGTCATCGACGCTGCTACCGGCAAGGAAGTTCGTCGGCAACCGCTTAACAAAAACGTGACCATCCGATCCTACGATATTGATAAAGGCCAGTACATAAACAGCGAGAGCCGTTCAATCAAGCTCAATGGAAAAGTCACCACGCATTACTCCAACTTGATCGTCGGTGACCATCATTACTTCCGTACGTTCTCACCGTTCATGGTCGGTCGCGTGCATCTTGAAACCGGAGCAGCTGAATATCTTCAGGTCCCCGTTCAAGTGGACCGGAAATCCGACGACAAAGAGAGCGTTCACTGGAAGAATCCGGTCGCCCAGAACGATACTCGCAATACCCGGGGGATTGATGTCGGCATCGCTGACAAGCGATCCAAAGGCAATGGCTGGGGGCACATTTCTGCAGCACCTCCGATCGCAGTCGGGAACATCCTCTATATCCCCACGATGATCGGCACGGTGTATGTGATTGATGCCTCGGCCAAGCAGCTTGATGAAAATGCGCTTCTGTCGGTAAGCGACTTGGGGCCTGCAGGTCAAACCTGGACGCTATCATCATTCAGCTATGCAAATGGTCATCTGTATCACAGAACCATGAAAGAGGTCCTTTGTATCGGAACACGGTAGCTGCGAGATTGCAGGCATCGATGGGCCGACGAACCGAGTGATTGACAGCCGTAGCATTCCTCCCTACCTGCTGGGAAAGTCACGACACCGATTCATCCCGGGATCAACAATCTGCCATGGTGATGGGAATCCAAGGTTATCAAGACGGCTGATTGGCCCCGCCAGTATCGAGCGGCCGAAGAAACACAACTGATTGCCGAGAAAATTTCTGCTGATTCGGAAACAACCATTCGGACTCCGTCATTACTAATGGTGCCACATCTCGCGACAAAGCAACAACATGAAAACAGTAATCACCCTGATACTCCTTCTTGCAGCCTCAACAGGATTCGCAGGACGAGCTGAAGCAAAACCATTAAAAGATTCCAAGCCAAACATCATCATTATTATGCCGGATGATTCCGGTTACGGTAATCATTCGTGTTTCGGTAATCCTGTCATCAAGACCCCGAATATCGATGCCCTTAAGAAAGAAAGCTTGCTCTTAACACGGTATCACAGCAGCGCAAGATGTTCTCCCAGCCGTGCTAAACTCCTGAGTGGTCGCCATGAATTTCTAGGTGGTGTGACCCATACCATCCAAGGGCGCGAGCGGTTAAGTCTGGATACGATCACGCTGCCGCAAGCCCTGAAAACAGCCGGGTATGCCACGGGTTTTTTCGGCAAGTGGCACAATGGCAAAGAAGGACCTTACCGTCCCGAGAATCGCGGGTTTGATGAGTGCTGGATGTACGAAAAGGGCGCGAGAATGGCAGCCACCATTTCTCACAATGGCAAGTCGCAGAGAATGGCTGGTACCTATCCTACCGATCTATTTTTCAAAAAAGCGACCGAATGGATCGATGTTCAACGTCAGGCAAAGAAACCCTTTTTCGTTTATCTCCCACCCAAATCACCCCACGGCCCTTTCAAAGAAGATTCGAGTGATATGCCAAATGAGGATTACAAAAAATTCCTTGGTGCTCATCCGGAAATGACAGTGCAGATTGCCAAGATCTTTTGGGAGGTTGAAAACATTGACATGCGCGTAGGAGAGATGCTTAAGCAGCTCGAAACCTGGGGCATCGCAGACAACACGTTATTCATCTTCATTGGAAGTGACAATGGCGCTTCGGGAACC
>JAAXJB010000118.1:0-2488 GCA_012270065.1 Rubripirellula sp.
CATACGGCGATGCCTGCAACTTCAGCACACCTCATCCGTGCACCAACGACAACGAGCTCATCCAAACCTGCTAACAGCGAATATGCGAACGAGCTTGCGAGCAACAAAATCAAGCTGGAAAATTCGCAACCCTCCATGCACACGGAACCTCGGGCCGTTCCCCCGCTTAGGAGTGATTTGCATGGCTTTGACTGATTCAATCGGGAATACACTGATTCGATTCGTGCATTCGATGCCGAAGGACTGGCCAGGCATTTTTAGTGCTCAACCCGGCATCGAGGAGGAATTGCGTCAAACTGCATTGATTGAGCCGACCAATTCCGCCGACTTCCTCCGTTTCCTTCTCTCCTCGCGTCCACTGTTTCCTGAACAACTTTTCATCGCCACTTTGCCGGTTCGACTGCGACCTTCAATCGCGGATTTACTCGAACGCCGATCTGAGTTTCGCAACAGGAAAGAAGAACTGGTGACGGCAGGAAACCATGAACAGGCTGCCGAATGCCTAGACAACCAACGGAACCTGACAGATGAAATCGAAAATCAATTGGCAGATCAGCAGCTTGTCATTACAATCGGCAGCGTCACGGATGCGATAGAACGATTGGGTTGGCCTGCACGGGAATGCTGACCGGGAAGGCAGCACGGCAATACTGAAGGGCAATGCTGAACGGCGGGCAGGGCAACAGTGCGATGAACGCGATGCCCGACCAGCGTGTAGGTTTGAAATGGCTGATCTGCCGTTCGGGCCCGGTGATCGTTAACTTGATGTCGTTATGAAGACGTGATTTCGTATTGAAACTGAGGAGCAGAATCACCAGCATCGAACACTTGGTTACCCACCTCACGGACAGAGGTGTTTCTGTTGAGGAGTTGGCCCAACGCGACGCCTTTGCTGCCCACAAGAACTGGTCAGCCATCTTTGGGCATTTTTGCAACGGTACCCCTTGCCGTCATGGCTCCCGGGCCATGGATGAATTTCTCTCCATGCATGGCCAGAACTTCCTTGTTTTGTTTCTTTCCGATCATGTCACCGCATTTCCGGTTTCCGGGACTGCCCGGCGGTGTGCTGTGCTTGCTGCGAACGGCCCGCTGGTCGACCTGTCCACGTTCCACAACCTCGAATTCGCCATCACACCTGAATCATTCGAATGGACACTGGTGCACACCCACGAAGACAGGGGCTTTGGAGGACCATACTTTGTTCGGGCAGCGGACATTGTTGGCTGAAATGCGATATAATAAATGGGTGACCGAAGCCGGTGATGTCGGTCGATAATCCTCAATGACTCACGGATGGTTCGGGCCAAGATGGCTGCTCGGTGATCTCATACGTCATGCTACAAAAGAAATCGCTCCAACTCGCGCCAATCGCTGACTTAACGTCGTTCCTCAGTGACGGCGAGTTGGTTGCATTGAACGTGGGTCACGACTCGCAACTTTACGCCGCGATTGCCCTAAACGAATTGGACTACCGAATCGGAGCATCAACCGGTGCGATTTTCGCTAAGACGATACCCGATTTTCCCCAAACGTATCGCGTCCTCGCGATTCGCGATGGCAACATCACACTCGACCTACGGATCGAAAACGAGAAACTGAACATCCACGACATCCAACCACTTCCGAACGACGAATTGCTCCTTGTTTGCTGCCGCTCGGTTTACAAGGGGCCGGACGACTTCGACAAAAACGGTCGCGTATACTCATCCAACGGAGAACTGGTCCGCGAAATCCTGCTCGGTGACGGGATTCAACATGTGCAGACGACACCCACTGGAATGATCTGGACGAGTTTCTTCGATGAGGGCGTGTTCGGGAACCGTGGGTGGAATAATCCCGTCGGTTCGTCTGGGCGCGTCGCGTGGTATTCGCACGGCAGCAAACTCCATGAATTTCACCCCGCAGACGGACTGGATTCCATTTGCGACTGCTACGCCCTGAATGTCGAATCCGATTCAAGTACATGGCTGTACTACTACACTGAATTTCCTCTCGTACATTTACGCGATCACCAGATCGAATCACATTGGAGGATGCCCATTGCTGGCAGCGGTGCATTTGCTGTCTCCGATGGCTTTGCCCTGTTCACAGGCGGCTACGAAAAACGCAACGATTACCACCTTTTGGAATTGGGGCCTAACGGAAGCATCAATGAAGTTTCAGAATTCCACCTGACCGACGCGGATAACCAGCGTCTTATAGCCGATTTGATTTTTGGCCGGTCCAACGCGCTGTATATTGTCCGAGACGCTCGGATTTATCGGTGTGATGTTCAGATGGCAACCGCAGCGTAGATGTGGAGAACAAGAAAGGCACCCGGTTGCCGTCCGGCGCTGAATTTCAAATCAAGATGGCTGTCAGCAACCGGTGATTTCAGGCGTTAGCCGACCTATCGCTAACGTGGCCCCCCGCAGCGAGAGACGCTCCGCCGAATATCGTCAAGCTCGCTTCTACCTTGCATTGCCGCGGCGTTGATGGGCCACGCCGG
>JAAXJB010000118.1:2588-74326 GCA_012270065.1 Rubripirellula sp.
TGGTCTTCATTGCCGTTGTCCAATCCTACGACGACAATACCGTCGTACCGCTTACGTGCATTGTTATCGTGGCTGCGGGTCTCGCGGGACACGTCCTTCTTGTCCGCAGAGGTAACGTTTTCCCGCTTCTTCGGGCGTGGATCCTGATCGGATGTTTGGCTACATTCGTTTACCTATTTATCGACAGGATGGTAGACAAAATCGGTCAACCTCCGGGTTTTATGTCGCTTGTAGCCACATTGGCTGGGGGTGTGATTATTGGAATTTGGTCTTTGTGTGAAGAGAGAACGTTTTGGTCAGGCTGTCGCACTTCAGCCGAGCCCAAGCAAGAGGATATCGAAAAACCATGCGATGAATCGCAGTCATCAGGTTGAGCCTGGGCGCTGGTCGCCTTTCCGCGCGGCCGCGGTTTTCATGAACGTGTAGCCACTTGCCCATTGCGACTTGAGCGAGGAACGAGAGCATGGTGCTGTGCTAAATGAATGGAAAACTAAACATTTCACCCATCCAAGTCTCGACAAACCCCTTGAGTATCGTGAAGGAACTTTCAGGTTCAAAGAAGTACCACGTCGCAGTGAATTTGATCCATCTGTAGTCGACGCGATGAGTGTAAAGGAACTTGAAAAAGCTTGGCGGAAGGCAGACTAAAACCTCCACACCACCAGTGTCACGGCAATGGTGGTGCTAACGCACAGCAGGGAGCAGGATTAACCCACTCCCTGACAAGGCCGCGAATAGATTTTGGGAAGGCCGCAAGATAGAAGGTTGTTCGATGCGCAGAATTGAGAGACCAAGGAGTGTCCGGTCACTGCAACCCTACTGCGTTGTGTCCACCACTTTGCAGTACGTTTTTTTGCTGTTCGCTTATCTTTTTTTTAATCCAACACGCTACAAAAGTCGTTCAGTGATGGATTTAACGCATGGAGTCGTCTATCCATTTCTGGAAATTCTATCCTTCGGCACGATGTTTCTTTGGCTTAGTTTTATTGCAATTAGCCTCGCTGTCAGTTTTTTAATAATCGCGAAAAAGAATATTGTGGGATGGATCTGCCTCACTTTGAATGTGCTTCCGTTTTTGTATCTTCTCTCTCTTTTTTCTTGAAGTCTGAACTTTATTTAGCTTACTTCCCCAGCGTTTTTGCTTGCGCTGCCGGCAGGTTGTTCATGTTGGTTTGCAGTGTGCCGCAGATGGAAAAGGCTCCTCGTGAGCCTTTTTTCTTCCCGCCACTCCGTCCAAGTCACTCGCGTTTCGCTGTCAGGTGCTGCGACCTCTCTAGAAAAAACCGCATCTTGAGATGCGGCTTTACGCTATCGATAACTTCTGCCGCTTGGCGGTACATGCTGACGTTTGGTCTTTTTTGCCGCGCCTGACTTTCCGCTGACCGTCGCTGTAGAGGGTGAAACGATACTTCCCCCTGTTATCAGGCCAAAACCGATGCGAAACAGACGAAACAGAAAACGCCGCTTGTCAGTTCAGAACCTTGAAACCCGCAAACTATTTGCCGCCGATGTTGGGTTCGGTGATATGACATACGGACCAGAAACGCCGGCAGAAATCGGTTCGGTTCGTCCTGGCAAGGTTGAGCGTCCAACCTTCGGACCAATAAACGACGGTTGCCCACCGTGTGACATTGAAAACCAGGCAGAAGCCAGCACGACGACGGAACCGACCAAGGTTGAGCGACCCGTGTTTGGTCCGCACATAATGACTTTCGATAGCGTCTTACCGGAACAGATGGCCGGTTAAGCAGCCCCGGTGGTGATGACGTTTAACACGAATTTCAGCCGGATGTCGGCTTCTCCGCCTCGTTTAGGTCAATCACGAGACCTATTGTGGTCCACGCGACTTTTAACCAGACGTAGGCAATCAGGCAAATGACGAAAGGCTTGAAACCGAAATCCGCTAAAAACGGGATATCGGTATTCTCAATGAACAGGCCCATGATGCCAGCGAGCAGGCACACAATCGTCGCCAATCCGAAAACACGAAAGCCAAGGAACAACTGAAATGCGAATCGCTCGGCACCCTTTTTATTCGGCAACGCACGGTATCTCTCCTTGGCCTTCGTATCTCGCCGTTGACGGTCCCGCGTCAGTCGATCGACGGTAACGAGCTGTTTCGCGGCTGGCTCTCCCTCTGAAATCGTGTCCTGCTCTTCACTCATTTTTTCACCTTCAAGACGGATAAACTTACCCCCTCAGCTATGAGTGGGAACGATAATTGGAACAAATCCTGACACCGGACGCTTTGATTTTTCTCTTTTTTCCACGACGGATCAGTGATTACCTGACGCTGTAGGTGATTAGTAAGCAAGTCACCCCAGTATTCAGGCCAAAACCGATGCGAAACAGACGAAACAGAAAACGCCGCTTGTCAGTTCAGAACCTTGAAACCCGCAAACTATTTGCCGCCGATGTTGGGTTCGGTGATATGACATACGGACCAGAAACGCCGGCAGAAATCGGTTCGGTTCGTCCTGGCAAGGTTGAGCGTCCAACCTTCGGACCAATAAACGACGGTTGCCCACCGTGTGACATTGAAAACCAGGCAGAAGCCAGCACGACGACGGAACCGACCAAGGTTGAGCGTCCCGTGTTTGGTCCACACATAATGACTTTCGACAACGTCTTACCGGAACAGATTGCCGGTTAAGCACGTTCCGGTGGTGATGACGTTTAACGCAAAGTGCAGACGGTAGAGGACACCGCGACACCGAAGATAGGAAACGCGAAGCAATGCTTCGGGGTGTTGGTTATCGGAGGTGACATTTGCTTCCCTTTTGCTCAAGGGTTTTCATGTAGCCGACTACATGAAAACTGTTGGCTTACAGGGTTGCAGGCTTGCACGGCACGTTGCCGGTGACGCCAAGATGCGTCTCAACCACAAGTTAGAAAAAGTCGGGGCGACACGATTCGAACGTGCGACCTCCTGCTCCCGAAGCATACCCCAAAAACGTAAATCGTTGCTGAATAACAACTTATCGTTTTCTATATTTTTCACGATTTCGCACGATTTACGACGTTTTTGTATCGCGTAAAAACAAATCGGTATCAAATTGGTATCACGTACAAACTGTGGAACGTTTTAGCTGTCGCCGGGGTTCGGTGGTCCGATAGTGGTCCGGTTTGAATCCGGTTTGGCTTAGTGTCCCACTATCCCACGTTTATGATGGGACACTTGCGAAACTGCCGCAAACGACGGGATTTTATGCTGTCCCACTGTCCCACGTTTCACTGTCTCACTACTCGTCAAAATCACCGGGGTCCGTGTCAATCGGGTGCGTGTGTCGCGCGTCCATGATTGGGTCAGTTTGATTTGGTTCCGCCGCCGAATCTGGATTAGGCGTCCAGCGCAAGCCACGGATACTCGGATGGGGCCAAAATCCGCTTTGCACTATCCATTTGCTGCCAATGCGGTTTGCAATCATAAACGGCCACGACGGGTACTTTATAAGTTGCTTGTCCGACAACGTATAAACTCCAATTTCAGCGTAGTTGCCTTCTGCCGTTTTTATACGCTTGTAAAACTGCGACGCGAATCTTGTATTGTTGCCAATTTGATTTCTGCCTAAATAGCTGCGATAAACGTAGCACGTCGTCCCGTTCTGTATTCGTATCTGCGGATCATTTGAAGTGATTTCATCTTTTTCAATCGCTGGGTCCAATCGCGCAGCGTTTGAAATGTCAGATTTCATCTCAACAATAATCGTTTCCGCGTCAATCAAAATTGGCTCCGGTATTTGCGAGACTTGAAACTGCGTGTAAAAGATTTCGTCTTCCGCATTGCAATTCGGCTCACTTGTTTTTCGCAACTGCCAGATCAGGAACCTCATCAAGGATCAAGGGACGCTTGATGTCACCAAGTGGAATCGGCGGTAAATCAAGAGATTCCCGCCTCTTGTTTTCTGCGGTCCAATGCACATGCCACAAAAACAACTCCGCTGTAAACATCTGCTGAAGATAGATGATGAAACAGCTCCCAAACACACCGTAGATTATGACAGCTAGCCAGACAAAGTCGGACGGAGAATAGAAGCCGGCATTAACAATTCCATAGAAGATTCCGAGCGGCAGCCCCAAAATGATTGCAACGCCTCGTGCGAAAACGAATCCCGTAACAAAATGACCCAAATGCAGCTTCACCACTGCGAAGCCGTTTTTCACTGCATCCCACGGCCCACAGTTCAGCCAGACGATCGATGGTAACATTATAAAAACGACCATACTCACAAAATTATCAAGCTGTCGAATTAAATACTCCCCAGAAAAGATTCCTGTTTTATCTTCGGTCAGGGTTCTAGCTGCCCTCTCCATACTCGAGCCCTCATCGCGCCTATCATTTCGATACCTCGAAAAAAACGTAGAAAAGATTGCCCTAAGCAAAAGTGTGACAAACATCATCACCGCCCAAAACAAGATGATCGGTAATGCTCTTACAAAGTAGTTTCTGATGGAACGTTGAGTAGCGTCAAGTAATTTTGGTGGACGGCCAGTTTCAATCTGTTGAATCATGTCAAGAAGAATCAAACAACTGAACGCCAGTGGCGATGCAAACAAAAACAACACGACAAGACAGTAAGTCAAAATATATTGATTCGCCCAGGCAGGCCCCCCAACGAATTCCAGATACAGAATCAGCACGGAAACCGCGGACCAGCAAATTAAGAGTGGAACAAGGAAGATGGGGAAGCGATGGAGAACTGATAATGCATGACAAATCGAATCCACGCCAGCTTCAAGCAACCCCATAAATGCTTCAAGCCGCCTGCCGAAAAAAGTTCGCGCACGGCGGTTCGGCTGACTCGCAAGTGCTACCGTCGCTTTGGACCGGGTACTGTCACCAAAGCCCGAGAGGGCCATTTCGTCCGCTGGAGTAAGGCGTGGCCCGCTGGTGGATGAAGCTGCTGTTGAAGGTCTGCTGGTTGGCTCAGCATGAAACGGGTTAGTCTCTGGCACATTTCCAGAAGCCTGATGCCGTAATGGTAGGGTGCCATTATCGAAAAATGCCTGCAGCTGTTCATCATCTACCTGCACATCATTCAGGGGTGTTTGTTCGCTAGCTTCAGAAGACGCTTGATCAATCTCGTCTTCATCTAAAAACGGTGGGGCAAAGGTCTCTGTTACTGCGTCAAGATAAGTGGTCACCTTTCGCCAAGGGCCACCCCTTGAATCCGACATTTGGTCAGTCTGGCGCAGCTTACCCGCTAGTAGCCCCTTCTCAATTTGATTTATGGAGAAGGGACCGTGTATTTTCGGTCCGCGTCGAATGTAATACTCTAACACTATGACTTTTTGGAGGTAGGAGAAACTGATTGGAAGCAGATCGTGAATGCCATCGAACCATGGAAGCTCTTGGTTCTTCGTGCGACAAGTTATTCATGTCGCGAAGCAAAAGCATTCACACGATGACACAGGTCGATTTACCTCGCAGTGATACATGTTTTGTTCTACCGCTGAGTGAGATTAGCAGCTTTTGTAAAGCAGTACTTTTGAGCATCGTTCAGGATCTGGCGGAAGGCCGGGACTTGCTGTGAGACTTTAACTTTGGTGATTTTCACCAAAGGTCTTGATAGGTGGCCAATTCTTCCATTTTCAGGGGCGCGAAATTAACTCGGAATGATAATGGTTTTCTTCAGCCCGCCTTTTGTTCAGCGAGTCAGAGAATAAACAGGGTAATCGTAGCAGCAACAGGGCATACGAGTTGAAGCGGCGGCGTTTGCGAGAACCAGCTGCTTGAAGATGGTGGGAGATACCGCATCAGACAAGAGACGGCTACCAGGCTGACTCCAAAGCTCCCCGAGCCGCAGGGTAGCAGAGCAGCGGAAAAAGGCGGGTGTTTGCAATGATGGGGATCCTGCCACAGCATGTGGGCCTTACGTCAAATCCTTGGTTGCACAGCGAAGCAACGCCAGACTGCGACTCAAACGAAAAAAGGCTCGCAATTCTCTATTGAACTGCGAGCCTTGTTTCAAAGTCGGGGCGACACGATTCGAACGTGCGACCTCCTGCTCCCAAAGCAGGCGCTCTAGCCAGGCTGAGCTACGCCCCGATTCGCTGCGGACGAAAATCATCGACAAAACGCCGTTAAAAAGGCGTTTCACTGAAAATTCTCAAATCCAGCGAGGCAGTAGGGTAGCGGACAAATCAAAATCGCGAAAGGTTCAGTCGACCGTTTTTTTCGCCGTCCGTCGAGAACGCCCCAAATCCCCGTGACTCACCAGTCCCACAGCACGCGAAAAGGCATTTTTAGCTGCAAATCCCCGGTTCTAGCCCCCCGGAAGCAGATCCGTCATCGAGCAGAAAACCTTCTCGTGTTGCAATTTCTGCCGTACTCAAACCCCCAGCTGCCTTGCGGGGGTTCACGCCCTGAATCCTTGCATGAGCCGCTTGGATCGGCCAATTTCCGACAAGCCGCAGGAAGATCAGCCCCAAAATGAATGGGGAGCCGGCGTTTTTTTCGATCAGCCACCCGTGATACTGCAGCGTCAATCATCTCAACCAGCACGCAGAAAATCGGGCAAGACGCACTGCAGACCGCAAGGCCGATGTGGCGGCCCCGCAGTCAAAACGAAAGGATTGTCAGAATGAAAGGAACCAGCGAACCGATCAGCAAGGCAACACACACCAGAGTCATGGTGGCGGATCGCCAACCTGATTTCCGGGAGACAAAAAAGCCAAAAATCAGGGGCATCAAAGGATACACCAGCAAATTCAATAGCCCCCATTTCGCGCTAACACGAAACCCAGCGATGCCCGACCAGATCAAGGCGATCAAATTCAAGCAACCAGCAAACAGAAGCACAAAACCCCAAAAGAAGAAAACGACGAACATCCCCGGGTCGACTCCAGAATTGAAGTCGTTCATTTGCCCCTCTGAATTTCCATCGAGCTGATCACGAACGGAAACGCGCCGTTCACGCACGAATTCCGTGAGCGAATAGCCTTGATCACTCTTTTGCCTGCCTTTGACAGCAGCATCCATTCTCACCCTTTCGTCTTCAGACAAACCTGGACGCACAATCGCTGACATGTCATCCACGCAACCGAGCCATTTCTGCTCCGCAAAAACCGTATCCAGAAGTTGATCCACTTTGGCCAGATAAGCCTCGTTTATCCGAGGCATATCCAACATCCGTTCAATGAGCCGATTACTGCCAACGCCAACCTGAGGTTGCTTCACACTGTGTTGCAAACGTGACTCGGGTGTCCCAACAATTTCAAGCGAACCAAACGAGTGATCCAGATCCCATGGTATCAGTAACACCTTGTTCGTTTCTGGACAAAGGTACGCATAGTAGTTCTGGCTTCCTCCCAGAAAACTATCCAAATTTGACAAGATGGTGTTGACTGCGAGGAAAGTCAAAAAGTTATCGATGTCTAAATAACTCTCAATCCCATTTTCAAAATCTTCCCGGTCGCTCAGGTGAATCAACCTTGCAAAGTCAATGATCCGCTGCTGTTGCTCGGGACTCGCTTTTGTTTTCGGATTGTAGAATGGTTCATAGTCTTCCCAATCTTCGCCGAGATAGGGAAAAGCAGTGAAAGCACTCGGCTTCACAAGCAACCCAGCCGACTCCCCAAAAGCCCGCTTCAGGAACTGCTTGTCAACTTGCTCGACGACGAGGTAAAGTCCGTTCCGTTTCTTACGCCCATCGACATCCGTTTCTACCGAAGCCCATCCTGTCTGTGGACAGGGGACTCCCGCGTCCCGGAACAAACGATACGACACTGCCTCACGCAGCATCGATGGGTCAGCAGCGCAACTTTGCAAATTGACTTTTTTCAATCCTTTGAATTCCAAATCATCCTGATACTCATTGAAGTCAATTTTGAATGAAAACTTCGCGAACGCGCGTCCGCTCAGAAAACTTCCATTTCCCTTGTAACGCACCCCGACACCGGCGACCGTTTCCCCGTCGATGACCACATCGGCCTTGCCATATTGATGATTCAAGCCAAGGTAACCACCCAGCCCAGGCCGGTTTTCTTCGCCCGAACGAAACGCCTTTCCTTCGCTCGCATCCGAAATGACCTCGCCAAATGCTCGCCCCACATCCCAGTCCAAATCGTCTGGTGGCTGCAATCTGGCCCACTCCTGCCGGCTGAAATGCAAGCTGATTTCAGATACCCGATCCGGGCGAAAAAGCGGGTTGGAACTCGGCTCGGATTGGGCAACTGCCTTTGCCGGCAGCATCCATAACAATGGAGCTACGTAACAGCAAAACAACAGGACGCGAAAAATCATCATAAGAATTTACCCAAATTGACCCGGCAAGATTGTTCTGTCTGTGAGCCTCTGGGTCAACGTACTCGGTGTATTAATGTGTATCCAATGCCCAAGCCATCTACCTCAAGCACCATGGTCGTCATCACAAACAATTCTCAGCCCCAGGCGTTCTTGTCCCTCTTGCCATTCGTCCGGCTCCATTGAACATCCAAGTGTTCACCGCTGGACGTCTCCCACTGATACTGAATGACTTTTGCACACTTTGCCGGGGTACGATTCGATCAGGCAGGAAACCATGTGGATTTGATCCGCTCTACACGTAACCCTGGCCTGAGCACAGTGTCTAGCCTGAGCACTGCGTCTAGCATCAGCACTGCGTCTAGCATCAGCACTGCGTCTAGCATCAGCACTGCGTGATGGAATATAAGTAATCGACATTCAAGCTCGAGAGCATCCACGATTGCCCCTTGTCGGGCTTTTACGGTGTCTCCCGAAGCAAGCTGCCACCGCCCCAGGAAACCAACTCGATGACAATCCCCCGGCACCACCACTGGATTGGCGGAACCATGACTGGTTCCGATGACGGTGAGTTTTTCCCCGATCTTAATCCGATGGATGACTCACTTTATGCGTATTGCGCATGCGGCACAGAAACAGACATTGACGTGGCCGTGCAGGCAGCTCACGCAAGTTTTGCACGGTACCGGCATTCACTGCCCAAACAACGGGAAGCATGGTTACTTCGTGCAGCTGAGCTACTGGAGTCGCAGGCGGACACCTTCGTCGACGTGCTGGTGGACGAGATCGGCTCGCCCCTGCTGAAAGCTCAAAGAGAAATTGAAACTTCCGTCGGCATTCTGAG
Organism: Rubripirellula sp.; assembly: GCA_012270065.1. GTDB lineage: Bacteria > Planctomycetota > Planctomycetia > Pirellulales > Pirellulaceae > Rubripirellula. Next base: position 11,678 of record JAAXJB010000118.1, read on the forward strand.
GTCTGCGGCCGGTGCCACACGCCAATTGACAGGCAAGACTCTTCCGACAGACACCACTGGACGCCTGAGCATCAGTACTCGCCAACCCCTTGGCGTCATTGCTGGCATCAGCCCCTTCAATGTGCCGCTGATCAAAAACATCAAGCACTCAGCCATGCCGTTGGCCACAGGCAATACCGTGGTTCTGTTGCCGTCGGAACATGCGCCAGTGACTGCCATGAAAGTAGCAAACCTGTATGCAGAAGCCGGATTTCCGGATGGCGTCTTCAACGTCGTGACCGGCTTTGGTGCTGACATCGGTGATTCATTGACTTGCCACCCTTTGGTCCGAATGGTTGGCTTCACCGGATCGAACCGGGTTGGCCGGCACATCAGTGCGTTGTGTGGCAAACATACCAAACGCTACTGTCTGGAAATGGGCGGAAAGAATCCTCTGATCATTCTGAAAGATGCAGAAATCAACCCGGCAGTTCAGGCCAGCATCGTCGGTGCTTTTCTCTACCAGGGTCAGATCTGCATGGCGGCAAGTCGAATCTATGTTGAAACAGCAATCCAGGAAGAATTCCAGAGCAGGTTCATTGCAGCTGCACAGAAACTTGGCATGGGTGACCTTCGAGATCCGGCAACCATGATCGGACCGATCATTCACGAAGGGCAAAGAAACCGGATTCGTGAACACGTCGCTGATGCTGTCAGCAAAGGTGCAAAGATCCTCTGCGGTGGGAACTGGCGCGAAAATCGATTCGAACCCACCGTACTGACGGACGTCCGGGACGACATGCTGATCAGTCACGAAGAAACATTCGGCCCAGTCACCACCATTCACTCCGTGGACACCGCAGATGATGCATTGAAACTTGCCAATCAATCACGTCATGGTTTGAGTGCTTCGGTCTACACCAGCAACCTCAGCCAAGCCATGCGATTCGCCGATGAACTCGAGGCGGGAATGGTGCATATCAACGGAACCACGATTCAGGATGAACCTCATGTTCCCTTTGGCGGTGTTGGCGACAGCGGATTCGGACGAGAAAGCACGGACCCGGACCTTTCCGAGTTTACCGAGTGGAAATGGGTAACCATCCAGCATCAGCAGCATTGATGGAAAGCAAATGCGACGTCACTGGTCTTCACCAGAGACACGTGGCAACCAGACACGCATTCTTCCAACGCCCCGATTCGAATACAGATAGTACGGAATCAATGTCAGATTTCCCGTCTGCTGATCAGTATCCTGCTCCATTTCGACAAGCGTAACAGCACCTCCCAACAAATCGTCATTCCACTCTGCCTTCAGTTCGGCAGAATCAGAAAGCTGCCATGATGATGCATCACGCTGGTTGTCTTTGAATTCGGCGCAATACACCAGCGGCCCACGTTCGACAGCCACCAGCCCCTTGTCGGCAGTAGCACGTGGGTGTGCCAGCACTTTGCGAACTGGCATCGGGATCATCAAATGAATCACATCTTCTTTTTTCCAGACCCGCCGGATCGAAACATAGCCTTCACGGATTTCCACTGGCATTGGACGATCATTGATCGAGAGGCTGACTGAAGAGTTGACCGAGTCGAGATAGTCATACAGATTACTTGGCACCGGTTGGTTGCGTGCCCAGCCAGGAATACGCAATTTCATTTCAAATTCGGCATCCTGATCCGGATTGACCTCAATCCGAATGTCCCCATCCCACGGGTAACGCGTCTGCTGTGTCAGCAAAATCCTGTTGTCTCCCAGCGTCACCTCGGCACGACTATCGAGATACTGATTCACACGGATCACATCTTCCCTGAGGCTGTAAGCGTACCCACCGATAGATGAAATGACCCGGACGAGATTTGACGGGCAGCAAGCACAGTCATGTCCGGGCCATGGCCAACGCTGGCGCCCCCCTGTTTCCAGTGGGTTCGTGTAATAATGCCGGTCGCCTTCGGCAGACAGAGCGCTCAGCATGTTGTTGTAAAAAGTCCGTTCAATCAGATCAGCGTACTTGCTTTCACCGGTCAGCAGGTGAAGCCGATGGTTCCACATTGCAAATGCGATTCCGGAGCATGTTTCGGCATAGCAGCCATTCCCGAGTTCATAGTCTCCGGCAAAGCCTTCGGGACCTCCTGGTTGACCGAGTCCTCCGGTCAAGTACATCTTGCGACTCGTGACATTGTCCCAGATTCTGAATAGAGCGTTTGCGTAGGCTTCGTCGTGTTCGAGTCTGGCAATGTCGGTCGCAGCACAGTAGAGATAACCAGCCCTGACGGAATGTCCTACGCCGTTTTCCTGTTCCACAAAACGCTTGTGATCCTGGCTATACGTACCATAACGGCGAAGTCTGTCTTTCTTGCCACGCTGGTCGATGAAAAAGCGTGCCGTTGCCAGATAGCGTTTCTCACCAGTCGCGTCGTACAAGCGAAACAAAGCCAATTCGATTTCCTGATGCCCCGGTGCGTCTCCACGCCCTGAAGGTCCAAAGGTATCACAGATCAGATCAGCAAAACGGATGGCGACATCGAGTAATTTCCTTTTTCCGGTGGCCCGCTCATATGCGATCGCGGCTTCAATCAAATGCCCCGCGCAGTAAAGCTCATGCATGCTTCCAACATTTGACCAGCGCGCCTGGGGTCTTCGCTCTGGCAGGGAATAGAATGTGAACAGATAGCCGTCATCCCACTGCGCCCCTGCAATCAAATCAATCACACGATCCGTGTAGGCTTCCAATTCGGGATCCGGATGATTCTGCAAAGAATTTGCAGTTCCTTCGATGATCTTGTAGACATCAGAATCATTGAAAAATGTGCCTGTGAATCCACCCTGCATCAATCCGGCTGCTTTTGCGAAGTTGTCCAGTCGCCGTGAATCTTCACCATTGGCCTTGGTCGATGATTCGCAACGCCCCCAGACATGCGGCAAACTGACTTCACGATTCACGTTCATCCGTTCCCGCCAGATACCCCCGGTCACAGTCACTTGATCAAAGGGGACGGGATCCACAAATCGCGTTGGGTCGATGTATCGTGGCCAGACTGCCGTTTGAATGGAGGGACTCAGAGTCTGTTCGCTCGGATCAGTTTCTGAAACCTGGTATTCGACGGACAAGTCGTCGACCAGCAACTTTCCTTCCCCCTGAATACCGATCGCCAATCGGTTGATATGGTCCAGCCTCAGACTGGGATTGGATCGAAGAAACGAACGCAAATCCACGTCCCATCGCACCCATTGGTCTGCCAAATCCGACAGATCTCCTGAATATTCAACCTGAGCCCGCTTCGACCCCCAATCGCCGTCTTCACAGGCCAACCAAAGCTTCGAAAGATGGGCACCGGAATCAGTCCGCAGGTAAAGCCGCAAGGAACGGAAGTTGTAGGTTGAACTCTGCCAATCCTGCTTCTGATCAAAAGTGAACGATGTCTCCACCGCCTGTCGACCGATCGCGGTCAGCCCCAGTGACTTGCCAGCCCGTTCACCGCGGCCAGTTTCCAGACTGACGGTTCCATTTCCGGTCACTTTCCAACGCGTCATCAGTTCTTCGCTGGAATCAAACGAATCAAAGTCGGCCAAGGTCCGATCGTAGGTGGTGAAACGCGAAACTTCCCCAACCTGCACTCCCTCGGGCGTTACCGCGTCAACTCGCCAATGATAAACACAAGCATCATCGAGCCCCTCGAGATTATGCTGCATGACATCGGCAGAAAACCGACCACGGTACACACCTCTGGGTGAGGTTGGGTTCGCCGCGCTGACATCATCACTCGAGGTTCCAAAATAAAGATCATGGTGAGTCGCGTTGTGCCCCGGAATCCACTGCAAAGCCAGTTGTGGAGGTAAGCCGACAGATCGATGCTGTGGTGCAAGCAATCTCGCCTGCTTGACCGGTGCGTTCAATTCCAGGGAAAAATCATCGTAACTCACCTGCCCCTGCTGATCACTGTAGGTTGCCTGAAACAGCCCGACCTGAAGCGGCACATTGACAAGGTCATTTCGCTGAAATGGGGATCCATTGAGTTCCTGCCACTTCACGCCATCTGCACTGTGTCTGAGAAAAAAGAGATTTCCTTTCCGTTCCATTTGCAGGTAACGATCAGCATTTTTCCCCTGCCCGTTACTGCCCTTCTCTGAACGGCGGCCATTGTCGGCCATCCGCGCGTAAATTCCGCCATAAATCGGAAAGTAATCAACACTGATCCAATCTTCTCCCCGCCCCGCATCAGAGTCGCTTGCCACCCGGGCCATGATCCCACCGTTGTTGTAGGAGACGGATTCATAGTCTGCGACCTGAACGGTGGCCTTGAAATCCGTCGTCACGGTTTTGTAAATCAACGGCCCAAGTGGGTTCCATGCTTCCTGATAACGTCCTCTGGTGGACTGCAAATGGAGTAATCCATCTGCAACCTCGATACGGTCAGCGGTCTCACGCTCAGCTGCGCCAAGAAATCCATCCCACCCGGAAGCCGCCACACCGTCTCTGAGAAAGTTGTGAGGTGTTTCGAACTGGTCCGCAAACGTTTCCTGCTGAGCATGCAAGGTTTTCCCCTGAAAGCTGGCACCACAAAGTGTCGTCAGAAGCACAAGTCGTATCACGTTGATGCATGAGCGGGACATTGGCATGGAAGACTTCATTCCAAAACAGGGAAGCGAGTGCAAAACGCCGGAAAGAAAGAGGTTGACGGATCAATTACGACCGGCCCATCACGGAAACCCTGATTCTACCGTGAATTCGGTTCAAGCGGTTGATCAAGAAGAAGACCAACAACAATGGTAACGCTGCCTTGAGATCGGCCAGTCAATGGCAAAACGAACCGCTTGACTCAGATCGAGGTTTACAGGTCTCTGGAAAAGACGCGATACACCTTTTCACGATTGCAACCTGCCGACTCCATGATTCCCCGCATGGGCAGATTCGTCTCGAGAATCCATGACATTTCACACAGCTTTGCCCCGGGTGGCAGATGCTCCTGTCGCACGGTCTCAATCAGCGCCAATGCCATGGCTGCCCCGACTCTTTTTCGTTGGAACTTCTTTCGCACCCCCATCAAGGGCACGCGCACGGTCTGACAGTTGGAAAACCTGAATCTTTTGAGCAGCCGCAACCATCCGAATGGCAACAGACGACCATTGAGATCGCGGATATATTCGTTGACATCGGGAAGCAAGACAATAAACCCTGCGAGTTCATCATCAATGTCACAAAGCAGGACTGCTCCACGGTCAAGCACCTGTCGCATCTGCTTGATCAAATGATCAACTTCGGCATCGGTGGGTGGCACATAACCCCAGTTGTCACACCAGGCATCACGGAAAAGATCGAGCACTTTTCGCAGCTCACGATCATGGTCTTTTCCGGGAACCGCCCGAATACGCATGTTCATGTTGCTGGACGCCCATTTGATAAGCCGCTCGATGCGATCGCTGAATGCCTCCCCAACCGGTTTGCTGTAGGCAAACAGATCGATTTCCTTGCTGAATCCTGCCTGCTCGACAAGCTTCTGATAATACGGCAGATGGTGTCCCATCATGACACACGGCGAGCGTTCGAACCCCTCGACCAGCATTCCAATTTCGTCATTGATTGATAAATCAATTGGCCCCATCACACGCTGCATGTTGCGTTTGCGAAGCCACTCCGCTCCAGCCTCGAACAGAGCATCAGCTGTCTCTTGCCGGTCTTCACATTCAAACATCCCAAAATGTCCGGTGCCCGCCTGCTGATACTGTTGAACCAACTGGCAAACCTGAGCCGAGACACGACCCACGGGCTGCCCATCCCTTTCGGCAATGAAAAACGCTGCTTCTGCGTGCTCAAAATAGGGGTTTCGTCGAGGTGAAAGACGTTCCTTGACTTGCTGCAGCAGCGGGGGCACCCACGCAGGATCATCTCTGTACAACGTCCAGGGAACGCGGATGAACCTCTTCAAATCGCGAGCCCCATCAACTTGCTTCAGAATCAGATTTGTCATGAAGCCAGAGTCCGTTCCGTCTTGAATGTAGTCAACCAGCACTGCCAAGAGGCAACGGTCGGTACCAAGTCACTGGAGTCCCGATGGCCGGTACCTGGAACGTCAGAAAATGTCTCACACAATTCGAACAAGTGACTATCTGATAATCTGGTGATCACAAAAATTGACGACTCCGGGATCAGGATCCGTCAGCATGCTGAGCAAGGGATGATACCGGTTTCCAATCAATCGTGAAAACCTCATCCGGCTGAACCGTGTGGCGATCTTCGATTCTACACCAGCACAATCCAATTGCTGTGAGTGAGTGTAACGTGTCGCACCTTCATGACACCAGTGAATTCATGATCAAAAGCAGAGGAAGGCATTTGAGCTTTTTACCGGGACCCAGAGGACGAGCCGTTCTGATCGATCGGCGCTCACTCATGTCATCGCCGGCAAGGGAGCAACAGCTTCACTGGCTCCGGTGCACAATCACCGGAATTTAACGAAAAAACAGTGCAATCCCCCTCTCTGGTGGAATCACCGGATCTTCGGACCAATGGGCACCGGGTTGCGACACTGAGCCAGAAGATCAGAAAATCGGAAGCTGGAACTCTGGCGTCGGGGTCATTGCCTGATTGCCTCTGCCTGCCGATGTCCAACTGCTGATGCCCATGACTGGATTCGCCTTGACCAGCACACTGCGGCTATATTCTTCTTTCCTGCGGCAGGTGGCTGGCTGCAGCTCAATCCGCGCCCAGCAATGCACCATTTGAACAGACTGTCCGCATGCCATCCTCCCTGAAACAACGTTCACTTCTGCTCCGGGCGTTGATCTGGCTGGTGCTTGTTACCGCAGGCATCACGCTTGGAGCGCTCGTATTTGAAGCATTGCAGCTTGCCTCAACCCAGCCTGACATGCTCATGAGCGAGCGTGTTCTGCGTATCATCACTCTGTTAGTGGTGAACCTGGTCTTGACCATGCTGATAGCCACCGCCTGTGCGTTTTATTTCTGGCTCCGTATTTCCCAGTCGTTGCCAGATCTGAAGGGCTGGCATCTTCAAAGCCCGGCATCGGAGTTCAATGCAAAAGACGCCAGCAGCGAATACACACTCGATGATTACCTGACACAGGAGCGTCGGGTTTTCGAGGAATTGGAGAGATTGATCACCAACCATTGGGGGACGGATCATGCGGGTGATTACAACCGCTTCAAACGGGATTCAATCTGCGATCCGGCATCTGTCCTGGATCACAATTGGAATCGCAGCCGCATTCTGGAATGCCAAAACCCGATCGGCGGTGTTTTACTGATCCATGGCTTGAGCGATTCACCTTACTCTCTGCGGAAACTGGGAGAACGCCTTCATTCCGAGGGCTACACGGTCATTTGGCTGAGAGTCCCCGGTCACGGAACAACTCCTCATGCCCTCACCGAGATTTCGTGGGACGACTGGACTGCTGCCGTCAGAATTGCGGTCAAAGGCCTCCGATCCAGAGTTCCGGCTTCTCTGCCGATCTTCTTGGCGGGTTATTCCAACGGTGGTGCGTTAAGCGTGCACTACACCCTTTCTGCCATGGAGGACGAATCACTTCCCCCCGTTGCGGGTGTTGCTCTGCTGTCGCCGATGCTGGGCATCAACCCGATGGCCAAGATGACACACTTGTCGCATTTCGTGGGAATGATTTCGAGAAATGAAAAAACAAAGTGGTCACACATTTATGCCGAGATCGACCCATTCAAATACAGCTCTTGGCCGATGAACGCAAATGCACAAGCGTGGTCGATGACACAAGCTGTGGAGAAAAAACTAGTCAATCTGCAGCAGGCTGGACGGATACATGAAATGCCCCCCATGCTTGCCATGCAATCGGTGGTTGATTCTACCGTAAGTGTACCGAGGCTGATCACGGCGCTTTTCGGTCGACTGCAATCCGAGAAAAGTGAGCTTTTCCTGTTCGACATCAATCGACTCGACAAGCTCAGTAACCTTGTGAACTTTTCATTTGAAAAGGGCATCATGCCCACCCTCGAACAGAGCGATCTTCCTTGTCGTCTCTCGATTCTCCACAACCGTCACGACGCTGCCGAAAAGATGTCAATCACAACCCGTTTGCATGGTCAGATTGATGAAAAACATGTTCCCAACATCTGGCCTCCGGGATTTGTCTCGCTATCACACGTTGCGATCCCCATCGCCCCGGATGACCCCGTTTACGGTGACAGATCGAATTGCGAACGACTCTCACTGGGCTGCATCAGTGTGCGTGCAGAGCCCAGTGCATTGATGATCCCCAGTACACTCTTCACGCGATCCCGTCACAATCCATTTTATGGACTGATGGAGGATCATATCCTGAACTGGCTCGGGTCGCTGCAGGAGACACATCGACCGCCACCTGAAGTTTCGCACCGGGAGCGTGCCTGACTGTCTCGGCGTCCCCCCTCCTGATCAGACTCAATTGATCAGACTCACCTGCGAGTGGCCTGCAGACACCACAAGATTGATGCGATCAGCATTTCCAACGAACACTGCCCACTCAGTGGAGCTTTCCCCGGATATATAGTCCCAGCGAAAACACGGTTTACTCCCTCTTGGATCAAGCATGAAATCTTTATCGGCTCAACATACCGTCATTCATCCATTCGCTGCCTGCCTCTGCCTCGTGCTGACGCCGACGATTTCGCAGAGCCAGCAGCCTGCCAACAGTGATCACGCAGTGCACGACACTTTTGATCGCACCAGTCTTGGTCAGCAATGGCGAATTGCAGGTGGAACGTGGAAGGTCGTGGACAACGCACTTCGTGGCAACGGAATGTCCGAAACACCCAAATCAGCAACGATCACTCGGGCCGCAGAAACCGGCAATGCGGTTTATCAATTCCAGTTCATGCTAGCGGAAAACTGCGAATCGCTTCGATTCTCAACGGGGTCAAAAGATCCCAAAACTGAAACACTACAATCCCACCTTTCGCTCAGGATTACTCCTCAAGCATTGAACCTCTGCAAGGCAACCACGCTGGAAAAGGATTCAGACACCAAACCCCGGGATGCAGCGTCACCCGAACAGACCGTGAGCTCAACAAAGCTGACGCTGCAACCGAACCGTTGGTACAAGGCCAGAGTCATGACTTGGGGTCCATTTGTCACGGTGGCGATCGATGGAAAACGGATTCTGAAAGGTTCCGACCCCAGCTTCACGGCAAGAAATGACCTGATCGGATTCCAGTGCATCGGAGGACCGATTGAGATCGACGATGTGGACGTCTGGACTCAAACGTTGAACTGATCTTCCGAGGCGCCGACGCGGAAGGCCAAACTGATCTTATCGGGTCCGAATTCAGGATTTCACGAAAGGAAGATCGTTACGCATATCGTCGCGATCATTGGCTGGCCGCAAGATGCAACCTGTTCAGAAGGACAGAAAAGACATGTCTACGGTTTCACCGCCATCGCGTGACAACAACGCATCAAATGTCGCGCGGTCAAAAGGTTCCGTGACTTGCTCGACAGCACCGTCACCCATGAGCAAGTTGATGGGTTTCGATTTGTCCACTGACTGGATCGCTGCAAAAGCTTCGTCAGGAGTCAATTGATTCGTTGATCTCCAATCAACCGGTCGCCCTGGAATCTTGATTGCCATCAAAGTATTCGCAAGCCCGTCCAGTACGGATCTGAATTTGTTTCCTGCATTCGGGTTTGGCGAGAACATTCCGTTTTCTGCAACAATGACATACAAATCTGTGTCAGCGGGATCGGTGATCGGAACCGTCTGAAACGGCATCGGAGCAATGCCGCCTGCGGTTTCGAGAGTTAATTCACCGTCAGTCGGAATCCCCGAGTCCATGAAAGGCTCGATTGCGAGTCGCCAAGTACTCACCACCTCGCCCTCGTCATCGACTGTGAAAGTTGGAGGCAACTGTTTGTAAGCAGCGTGATAATCATGCAAGGCAATGGCCACCATCTTTGTGTTATTCATACGCGACATTCTTTCCGCAGCGAGTCTTGCACCATTGTTACCCATGGAAACAGCCGAAACCCCAGCCGTTGCAAAAAGTATAAAAAAGGCAGCGTAAATGGCGATGATGATCACTGTCACCACCAGTGAAATGTAGCCCATGATGAGCCCTGCCATTGCCATCCCTCTTCCGGAGGCCTCACCTCGATCAGCCTGCCTGACACCGATATGACCACAAACAATTGCCGGAATCGCTGCGAACATGCTGCACCCAAGCAGAGAGAGAATCCCCGTAACCATGGAAGCAATAGCCAGCCCTTGTGGCAGATCACCAACCTGATTTGTATTCGTTTGATTCATGTCGCGTTTCCCATTGATCGCCAGGTTGAAAGCAGTATTCGCATGAAAAAGCAACTGAAGATTTTAATCCTCGCGGAGCAGGCTTGCCACCAACATACCCGTTTGAAACTCGTGTTTTGATTGTTTCACGCGCACTTCTGCGTTGTGAACACCGGGTTGACTTGCTCGCACAGCGCGAAAAACCAAAGACGTTTATCACCCGCGATTCCGGCACTCTGCATTTTCATGGGACACAAACGAAACTCTGACTTTCGCGTTGAACCCAGACAGTGACACTTACTGAACACCCATTTCCTTCAACAGGTGTTTTGCACCGAATACGTTGCCGGTGATCCACAAGGCATAACGGATATCAACACCAATCGATCGGCTGTAGGACTCGTTCCAGGCAAAATCGTTGATGGTTGCTTCGAACGCCCGATCAAAATTGACCCCCACCAGGCGACCCTCCCCATTCAGAATCGGACTACCCGAGTTGCCTCCGGTTGTATCTGTATCGTACAGAATCGCCGTTGGCACATCCTTCAGCGTGGGATGCATGAACTGTCCAAATTCACGCTTCTCGTGTTTTGAGATGATGGAATCCGGCAGAATGAATGGTGCAACACCTGTCGCTTTTGCGACGGCTCCACCCAAAGTTGTGATTGGTGATTTGTAGACGGCGTCCTCTGGCGAGTAACCCTTGATGTGTCCATAAGTCAATCGCAGGGTAGCGTTGGCATCCGGGACGAATTTCTGCTTGAGAAACTCCTGTTTGACGGTCACCAGATTTCCGTAAAGTTGATCAAGTTTTCCCTCGCGGGCCTTAGACTGTTCACGCAACTGCAAATACTTGGGGTACAGTCGAATGATCGCAGCCACCGCAGGATCATTGAGAGCTGCAAGTTGTTCCGGCGTCTTGTCAAAACAGGCATCAATGAAATCAGGATCGTCCAGAGAAGTCCGACGATAAACATCTTCCAGCGACTCATCACCGGGCAACAACGCAATGAAATCACTTGCCTTGTCACCTGCGGCCCGGATGCGTCGCAGCATCTCCGCCGTGATCACTCGATCAGTGGGTGCATGGTAATCCTTGACAGACAGCAGAAGACGGCGTCGAGTCAGATCGATATTCCGATCCATGTAAGGTGTTTCGCGTTCCAGATCGGCTTTCTGCCGTTCCACTGCACAATCGTAAATTGTGAAAGCAAAATACATGAGACGACTGGCTGAACGCAGACTCTGAATGTCAAGTTCATGCTGATTGGCCTGCATGTCTTGATAAACTGCAGAAATGTCGTGCAACAAATCGCCATATTTGTCACGGCGATCCTTTTCAAGATTGATAAATGCCTGCAATTCAGACTCAGCCGCCGCCCTCGTCCCAACGATCTTCTTGCGGACAAGTCCCTTCAATTGACCACGAGAACGTTTTTCGACATTGGCCAGCCCTTTCATGCGTGACGAAAGCTTGAGCGCGATGGCACGATCAGACTTTCCAGCCTGTTGCATCTGTTCAATTTGCCATTGGTAGAGATCGACCACATACGGCAAACGCACCTCCTGTTCGTAGCGCAGAAAACTGGCAGTCTTGTGCCTGGCTGTCCGCCCGGGGTAACCAATCAGCATGACATAATCCCCCTCATCAACCCCTTTGGGCTCAACCTGAAGAAACCTTTTCGGTTTGTAAGGCACGTTGTCAGCAGAGTACTTGGCTGTTGAACCATCAGGAGCGACGTACGCTCGCATGAATGAAAAATCGCCGGTATGCCGGGGCCATTCCCAGTTGTCGATCTCACCACCAAAGTTGCCAACCGACGCCGGTGGTGCGAAGACAAGTCGAACGTCCTGGATGTAGGTGTAAAGAAACAGCACATAGGTTTTTCCGGCAAACATCTCGGCAACTTCGGCACGCTGCCCCGAATTCTGCTGCTCAGCCGCCTTTTCGAGTTTCTTCTGTCGCTGCTCGATTGCCTTGGTCCGTTCCGTGTAAGTCATTTCCGATGTGATGGCCGAGAGCACTTGATCGGAAACATCCGAAAACGATTCCGTGATCCTGACGGTGTATCCCGTGGCCGGAATCTCGTCACCCAGTGTCCGAGCCTGAAAACCATCTCGCAGATAATCATTGGCTGTTGTGCTGGAACTCTGAATCGCTCGATAAGCGCAGTGATGGTTGGTGATGATCAGACCCTGTGGCGAAACAAATGACCCTGTGCAGCCATTCACTTTGCAGATGCCATCGATCAAACAAGTCTGCTCAGGGTTGAACACTTCTTCGGGCGTCAACCGCAGTCCCTGTTTTGCCAAGTCCAAACCAGCCAGTTCGCTGAGCGGGTACATGCCCTCCTCGGCCTGAACCGAACTCAGAGTAATGAGCAGAATCAACAGGGCGTGGAACGATCGTTTCATTTTCAATCCCGGGAAATGGCTGAGCATGGGAATTTGTACAGACCTGCATTCTAACAGGCTGTGCCGCTTTCACGAGCGGCAACGGAAAACAGCTTCACCATGATTGGCTAGCGATGAAAACCCATGGGCGAACCCCAAACACTGGAATCAGAAACCTTGGGACCAGAAATCGTGGTATCAGAAATCGTGGCGTCAGAAATCATGGCATGGACATGACGTTATCACGTCAGATGCACTCCGGCTTGTCACAATCACCTTGGCTCTGAGTTCCACGTCGGCAACTCAGAGCCTGCCCATCAGTCCTGGGCCTGCAACAAGATCCTATTTGGCGAACGCGGGCTCGATCCCCATCTCTCGAAGCAATTCGCCGTTGCCTTCCACTTCGTCAAGCACCCAGAGTGTGTATCTGACATCGAGGAGAATGCTTCGAACGCCAGCATCGAATACGTAGTCACCGTACAACGAATCAGTATTTCCGTCGAAAAGCAAACCGATGAGTTCGCCACGCGCATTCAGCGCGGCCGATCCGGAGTTGCCGCCGGTAGTGTCGACGTTGGCAAGGAAGTTAAGAGGAAGGTTTCCATAGTATTCATCCCCATAGGGACCATAGCCATGTTTCTTGGCACGCTCGTACGCGGCAATCCATCGTGGCGGCACTTCAAAATCTTTCTTGGCAGGCTGATGTTCATCTTCGATCAACTGCCTCAAATTTGTGAATGCCGGAACATACTTCACCTTGTCGCCATCCTGCTTTGAATATCCACCGACCTGACCAAAAGTAATCCTCAAAGTCGAATTGGCATCGGGTGCTGTCACCTGACCAAGGCTCTTCTGGAAGTCACGCAACATTTCGATGTAAAGTGGCGAAACGAGCAATGCTTCCCCCGATTTGGCTTTGCCAAGTTCTTCGGCGGCAAGCAGGTCAGGCTCGGCAAGCAGGGCCAACTGAACCAGCTGGTCCTCGCTTTTTTTCAAGTCATCGTAAGTGGCTGTCTCAAACAGCTTCAATCGGTTTTCGACATCTTCGATTTCGGTAGCAGCGAGTACAGCAGAGACTTTTTCGCGAATTTCATTTTCCGTACGCGCATCACCAAGCCACTTGTCGACAAACGCGGGATTGGTCCCTTCCGCCTCAATCAGCTCCTTGAGGAAGTGCGTGCTGACTTCGATTGCGATGTCACGGGCGTACGTGCTCTGCACCTGCCGCAATTCATCCCGCAGATTCTCGTAGTCACGCTGCTGGTAACCGGGCAGACGCTCCTGATCAGGCTTCTGCTTCTCTTTTGCAACCCTCACGAGCTTCAAAGCCGAACTGACGATGCCGTTGAAGTAGCCACTGAACAGCCGGCTGGCGAAAGCCCTTTTCTGCCAGTTCTTCTCGTACTTCGACTGAATCCGATTCATCTCTTCAATGACCGGGGCGTATCGTCTGTTTCTTGCTTCATCCTGACGAACCCACGCCACCAGAGCCTGCTCGAATTTTTCCTTGCGGCCGAGGTAGTCAATATTGTCGAGGATCTGAAGAGCTTCACGATTGTTCTTCAGGTAGTTTTCGATTCCAAACAGTGGAGGCTGAACCTTGGTGGCAAGCACTTCATCGCGACTTTCAAGCTCTCGAAAAACGGCGCGAATCTTATCAAGGTAGTCAACGGTAAACGGCATCGAGCGTCCCACCGTGTCGCGGGCTTCAGCGAATGTCGTGGCCCGATTGGTGCGTCCGGGATAACCCGCAACAAAAACGAGATCTCCTGGAGCGAGTCCGCGATCTCCACTCGAGACTGGAATGATATTTTCGGGTTTGTACGGAACATTTTCCGGTGAATGGTCCGCACTCTCACCATCTGGGCCGGTGTAAACACGCAGAAAGGCAAAGTCACCCACATGACGGGGGAACTCCCAGTTGCGTTCATCACCACCAAAGTAACCAACAGCTTTCGGAGGCGCGTAGACCATCCGCAGGTCCTTGAGCTGACGCTTCCTGATCAGCATGAATGTTTCGCCACGAAAGAAACTTTTGACTTCTGCACGTACGCCCGGGTCGGTCTCCGCCTCTTTGAGAATCTGTTTCTGCCGTCGTTCCAGTTCCTCAAATCGCTTGAACGGATCCGCAATGGAAGCAAGTCCTTTGGTCATCCGCTCGGTGATATCAGTCTGCTCAAAGGTGACAAACACCCGAGACTCGGGACCGGTAAACCGCTCGCCTCCCTTGCGGGCGTCATATCCATCTCGCATGTAATCAATGTCAGCCTCAATCGGAGGCAAACCCTCGGTTGCCCGCTTGGCATTCAATTCCTTCAACGCCGCCTTGTCCTGCTCGGTGATGTACGACAAATACGATTCGACGCAGTGATGATTTGTAATGATCAGCCCGTTTTTGGATACGAATGAGGCCGAACATCCACCAAGACTTACGATTGCTTCGAGCGTGCTGGATGTCGGGTCAGCAAGTTCACCAGGATCGATTTCCAGCCCCAGAGAACGCAGACGCTCTTCCAACAACGGAATCTGCTCAGGCAACCACATTCCACCTGTCGGGGGGAATAGATCGGCTTCCTGTGACCTCGCGGTCAACGGCATGAGCAGACAGCAAAATGCAACAATCTTCAAAGGTTTAGACGCAAACACGGCACTCGGCTTTCAACAAAAGTTCTTGGTCCTGTTATCCATTACGATTCGGAGATGGATCTAGTGGTAATCCCGGCAGCATTCGCAGGGACCCCCCCTCTCTGCCCATTGGCTTCCTCCATCAGAAATGCATGATTGCCAAATCATGACGCAGATACTTCCAGCATTCCGATCCGATTCGTTCTTCCATTCGAATGCGTTGACCGGACAAATGCCAGTAGGCTCACAGCAAAATTCTGACGAACCTCAATGGAGTGGGTTGATGGTTCGCTGATGAACCGCCGATTCCGGTGGACTGAATCCCACCCACCGCAGACCAGTGCGATCACAAAGCAAAGCGGCAACCTGTCTTTTCAGCCGTCAGACCCAGCCGTAAATCACAGCATTTCCCGAAGGATGGTCATCAGAAACCCGGTCGATTTGCCTCATCGAGAATGCCAGTGACGCGGCATCATTTGCCGCCGACACTAATGCAGGCCGGTATGACCGCAGAGTCTCCACCCGGCTGGTACGGGGCCCGTAGAGACAGGCAGACCACAATACAGATTTCGTTTGCCTGCAACTGCCACACACTGGCTGCTGAAGACAGCGTGATTTCGACGCTGCTTCACTGACGAATATCATGCAACGCCTGACTTCACTGAGAAAGACCAGACGTTGCATTTGGCCAAGCCTGTTTCATCTGGACAATGAACTTTCAAGTAATTGCATTTGATCTGAAAACGAAAAGACACTCAGACACAAACGGGCAACCACGGTTCAAGCGACAGATAAAAACTGACACGCGTGTCAGTTACCTGATCCATGTAATAACTGATCTACCCAACAACTGGCGCATGGGTTGGTTCACGCCAAATCAACGTGGCAACCTTTGATACAACGGACATGGCGTTTTGAAACGCCATGCGTTCAAGACAGTGTCGACCGTGCCATCACCATCAATGTCTACCTCCTCGGTTATTTTGACCCAGCATCCATTATGCTTCCAGGCATCAAACCGTTCGCCGATTCCGAATGGAAGGTCAGACAGAGCAGGCAAAAGAAAATCGATCATCACGCCATCAACCGAACCGGTCGAATCACGCTCTGACGCTTCCCTGAGAAGAGTGACCGAAATCAACGGCCCCATCGACACCGGGATCGTGACCAGATCACCGCCCGTTGAAGCCTCCGGTTCAGCCGAATCAGTTGCACAAGGACAACCAGAACTGGCTGGGGCCTGTTTTACCTCCTGAGCATTCAAAACTCCGGCAAACACAGATCCGACACAAAAACAAAGAGACAGGTACAGATAACATTTCATCATGACATCCTTCAGAAATAGGAAAGAAAAACAGGAATGCTTTCTCTCAATGCAATCTTCATGCCATGATTTCCTGCCCACCATCGGCCTGAATTCAAGGTAAATGCAGCTTCAAACAGAGAAACGAGTCTCAAGATGATTCTCGTTTGCCATTGAAACCGCGTGCCAATGATCGAGAAGCCCATGAGTTTTTTGGAAACACGGCTCATGGTGTGGATGAGGGATCAAGAAAGAACTCCCATCTGAATGCGGGCCTTTGATGGCGTTGGGCACATGGCCCCGATGACTGCACATGGCCCCGATGACTGCACATGGCCCCGATGACTGCACATCTGCCCGATGAATGCACATTTGACTGTACACCGGCATCAATCGTCGGAATTTGACAAAGGCCACCACACCATTCCCCACCAATTAGCTTCCGAATCATCTTGGTTACAATCCAGTCCACACGAGGAATGGCCCGGGCAATAACCCCATCAACCAGAACAACAACCAACCGTCCTTTGAAACGAGAAGCATTCTGCACTGCCTGGCTCATTGGAGTTCTGAGAGAGCATCAACATGTAGCATCGGATCAGCTCTCAGAAGTGATTTGCACCAGCATCGCATGAGGGGCTGGAGCTGCGATGAACCCCCGTGACAGTTCGGAACGCTTGGAGACAAGGATCATCAAGTTTCAAATGATCAGCCGACAGCACCTGTCTGGATCCACTGTCATCAAAAGATTCGATTCCAACTTTGCCACAACTGGTCGAATGCATATCGTGCCCAACTTGTCGGACATGTTGTTGATGCTCGAAAAACGGTGCCATCCGCCATGTGCTTTTTTGAGCAAGCCAATAAAAAACGGCGTTTCCGGTTTCACCTTTCGGTGGCCAAAAACGCCGTTTTTTGCGAGTGCGGACGAGAGGATTTGAACCTCCACGCCCTAAATCGGGCACCAGATCCTTAGTCTGGCGCGTCTGCCAATTCCGCCACGTCCGCTCGCGTTGCTGAATGCCCCAAGAGTTTTGACAGTATCTCGCCGTTCGTCAACGCCCCTTTGAACTCTGGCAGGGGAGCGACCATCAACGGCACTGGAAATTACAAAACTCTTTCAGCCACCTGTGTTTACCGATAATCGATGGGAACCGAATTCAGTGAAGCCCTAACTCATTTCAATGAGTTCTTGCTGACATGGCGTGCAAGATGACTGAAGCCAGAAAGCGGGCACAGTAAAATCAGGTAAACTGCGGACTTCGTAAGCCCCAAGTTCTTCGGCCGAACCGCCAGGGATCAACGCGCAAGTCTGGTCCTGCCAAACCGCTGAAAGCTTGAAACCAGCCAGGACCATTCCGGGCTCGCCGCTGGAATTCTCGGAGGCTTCAAAAAACGCACGCGCTGCTCACTCGATTAAAAACCCGTGCGGTCCTGCACGTGATGTGAACCTTTCAGCATGCCAGACGTACCTGAATGAGTATTGGCTGGTTCCGAATCTATCAAGACTGACAACTACGCGTTTTGCCCGGCCAACTTCGCGTCAGACCTTTTTCGACGCATAACTGTCACCACCCGCACTGAAACCGGGATGGCCGAAACGTTTTAATCGGCAAGACTGCTACACGTCACAGCAGTATTCAAGGAGTCCGTATCGGGCACTGATCAGTTACCTGACAGACCCGATGCTCGACGTACCTTTAATTAATCATTCACGAGTGTCCCGGGACCAAACGAGGACACGGTATTGGCGTTCCCCTTGCCAGTAAGGCCAATGGCTGACCCAAGTCCGATCCGACTACTGCTTATCGAGGACAGCGACATCGATGCGATGTTTGTGTCTCGTCTGCTGAAATCGAACCCGAAAGTTGCTTTCGAGATCGAACATGCCACCACTCTTGCTGATGCCTTGAACTTGCTCAGAGAGATCGAGTTTGACGCAAGTCTGGTTGACCTGCACCTTCCTGACGCAATTGAACTCGAAGCCTTTGAGCAGATCCGCGCGATGGACGCTCGGATCCCGATTGTCGTCTTTACCGGTTCTGATGACGAAACGCTGGCACTCCGGGCCATCGAGAGTGGTGCTCAGGATGTGATGGCCAAGGGACATGTGACCGGGCAGATGCTGTTTCGGGCCGTTCGGTTTGCGATCGCGCGACAGCTCAAGGTGATGGGCTTTAAAGCAGATGCCGACACTGATCCACTGACCGGAATGCCGAACCGCCGGCATCTGGAGTCACAATTTGTAGAATTGCACGCAGCAACGAAACAGAATAACGAACCACTGACACTCGCTCTGTTTGACATCGATCACTTCAAACTCGTGAATGATGAGCACGGCCACTTCATTGGTGATGCGGTACTCAAGGAGATTGCACGCCTGTTCCAGAGTTCGATCGAAGACGGGATGCTTGCTTCCCGATTTGGTGGCGAAGAATTTGCCTTGCTCATGCCCGGCTCTGACATCGAACGGGCTGCCGTGATTGTTGAAGGTATCCTCGACAAACTGGCCAAAACTCCGATGAAACTTGACGCGCTGACGATTCCTATCACCGCCAGTGCCGGCTTGATCGCAGTGGAAGACGAGGAGTCGTGGGGAGCAGCCTACATCGCGTGCGATGAAGCACTTTATGATGCCAAAACAAGTGGGCGCAATCGTTTCGTGATCAACAATCGGAAACCCCACCGTGGCTCGGCCCGGATGTAGGCCAACGTTGACGGCGATGTGATCAGAAAACCGGTGGTGAACTGAGTTGCCAGCCAACTGCGTGGCGTTGCACAACGGTTACCATGGGACACAGACTCTCACTCAAAAAGAACCCGAAGTCCCAAAAGCAGGGACGGAAAGTCTGGACGGATCCCGTTTCCGCTGCCCACGCACCGCGACTTTCACGCCTCGATCCAATTGAAACCTGCATTCCTGCTGAAACTCAAATCCTTGCACAGAAAACTGCTTTGCAAGCATTGAGGTTCGTCTCAATGCCCCAAAATGAAATGAATCCTCAGCCAGACGTCGCTTCATCGGGCGAGGCTGGATGCAGATGTGAGCGGTCTCACACGGCGCAATAAAGTGACCGGCGTGGCTAGATCTGCATGATCGACGTTGACCCTGATGGAACCATTTCGGACAATCTGCGGGTTGTTCTAAATTACCGGAATTGCCTTCTTAGCACTGCCTTCATGCCCGCTACATCGTCCATCGAATTACCCCAATACTGTTCAGACACGGCGAAAGCAGCCAAAGCTGCCTCGTATCAACTCGCCTCTCTGGATACCCTGGCCAAGAATCACTGGTTGACCGAATCAGCTGCGGCACTCATCGCTTCGACCGACTTGATCCTCGAAGCCAACCAGCGTGACCTTGCCGCAGCCGACGATTACGGGCTTTCAGACGCATCAGTCGACCGCTTGAGGCTGGACTCGGGACGCATCTCTGCGATCGCAACAGGCTTGAATGAAATCGCGATGTTGCCAGATCCTGTTGGCGAACTCATTGATGGATTTACCAGACCAGGAGGCCTGCAAATCCAGAAGAAACGTGTTCCGCTGGGTGTGGTTTTCTTCATCTATGAAAGTCGTCCCAATGTCACTGCCGATGCGGCAGGCATCTGCGTTAAAAGTGGCAACGCCGTGATTTTGCGTGGCGGAAAAGAAGCGATCCACAGTAGTCAGGCCATTGTCCAAGTTCTTGCTGAAACCGCAGGTCGATGCGGCATCCCGGAAGCGGCTGTCCAGCTGGTAGCAACAACCGATCGGGACGCAGTGGGCCACTTCCTGAAGCTCGATGAATTCATTGATGTCACGATTCCTCGTGGCGGAGAGAGCCTGATTCGCCGGGTCGCGGCCGAAGCCACCATGCCGGTCATCAAGCACTACGACGGCAACTGTCACGTTTACGTTGATCAATCAGCCAACGTTGAGATGGCTGTGAACATCGTCGAGAATGCAAAATGCCAGCGGATGGGGGTCTGCAACGCCTGTGAATCTCTGCTCGTGCACGCTGACATCGCCGAAAAGTGCCTGCCCTTGATTGCAGCTCGTCTGTCTGCCAACGGAATCGAGATTCGCGCGGATGCAAGAGCCTTGAAAATCCTGCCAGAAGCCGTGGCAGCCACTCCTGAGGACTGGTCTGCGGAATACCTCGGGCCAACCATCAGCGTTGCCATCGTTGATTCTCTTGAGCAGGCAGCCACTCATATCAACCAGCATGGCTCGCATCACACCGACGCGATCATCACTGAAAACCTGAATTCGGCAAATACGTTCACAACTCTGGTGGACAGCTCTGCCGTGATGGTCAATGCGAGCACACGATTCAATGACGGCGGTGTATTTGGCCTTGGAGCCGAGATTGGAATCTCGACTGACAAATTTCACGCTCGAGGACCTTGTGGACTCCGCGAACTGACCACCTACAAGTACATCGTTCAGGGAACAGGACAAATCAGACAATGATTTCAAGCATGATCCCGGTCAAAACGGGAACGGAACAAAACCGGCAAGCTCACAGCCAGATGCTGACCCTGCGGTGAACCACAGCCCGACCCGCCAACCCCGACCCGCGATCGAACCAGTGCTCACCAGCACTGCCCCAGCGACCAGACAAAATCGACCGCAGAAACAAAACTGACAGACTGAACAACAGCACGAATCCTACGGGACGCAATCCATGTCCGAAGAATCACTCAGCCAGAACCAAGTCGAAAATCTGCTCAAGGCGATGGAAAACGTCAACGACCCTGCAGACGCAGGCAAGGCGACCGATGCCGCGGGTCAAAGCGGTCCGGTGATGGGCAGTGCTCCAAGCTCCAGTCGCGGTTCTGCAGCACGGATCACCGCCTACGACTTCAAACGCCCTGAGAGAGTTGGCAAGGAGCAGATGCGGGCGATGCACTCACTGCACGAAGCGTTGGCCCGCAATTTTGGCGCAGCAATATCAGGAATGTTGCGTACCATGATCGAGGTCAAGTTACTGAGTGTTGACCAACTCACGTACAGCGAATTCGTATTCAGCCTGGACAACCCGAGTTGTTTCAATGTGCTTAAACCGGATCCTTTGGATGGCAATTGGATTCTTGATATCGCGCCCTCCCTTTCCTATGCGATCATCGACCGGATGCTCGGCGGTGATCCAAAACCGAATGACACACTACGCCGCCCCCTGACAGAGATCGAAAATCGCCTGATTGGACGTCTCGTTGCCATCTTTCTCAGCCAACTTAAAGAGTCGTGGGAAAACATCGTTGAACTCGACCTCAAGGTTGATAGTGTCGAGAGCAACCCGCAACTGGTGCAAATTGTCCCTCCGAACGAAGTTGTGATTCTCGTCGGGTTTGAGTTGATGCTCGCCCAGAATCGCGGCATGCTGAATTTGTGCATTCCATTCAACACCATCGAGAATTACAACGCCAAACTGTCTCGCAACGGCTGGGTTGGTTACGGCAAAGGCACACCCACAGACGAAACCAAAGGCAAGATCACCAGCAGCATGGATCGTGCGCCCGTGGACGTAGTCGTCACTCTGGCAAGATCCAAAATTCGCACCGGAGATCTACTCGACCTCTCTGTAGGCGACATCATCACAACTGAAAAAGAAGTCACATCACCCCTGGAACTTTCAGTCCAGAACGTCCCGAAATACAACGCTTCGGCGGGCGCGTTCAAGGGTAAGAAAGCCGTTCAAATCAAATCCGTCATTGAAAAGAACAACTGACCGGTTTCACTCGCGAAAGACGATCATTCGCAGCACGACCCTCCGTCACGCCGCCGATGTCCGCGAAAAAACGCCAAAAAAAAGAAGAAAAAAATCTCTGGCCTGACTCCCAAAAACGTCACCAGCCCGCTGCATTGATAGCATCTCGCAGTGCATTGCGACTCCAAAGAAAGGTCTCCGGCTTCGCAGTTGCCCCTTTGGCAGATTCAATTTTCGCAGATCCACCCACGGACGGTTGATACCACTGCCCCCTTCCTGAATCCATCTTGTGCCAGGCCAATCCGGTTCTTGTCGGTACCCGGCTATCCGTTGATGAACTTTGAATCGCCGCATCAGATGACGAGCGACTGAACCAGAAAGAGAAGGTTCTCGGGCGACCAGAGCAGGTGCAGGAAGCTTATCTGAGCGGTTTCAATTCCACCGCGACAGCGGCTGGAAAGCTTCCCCAAAAAGAGTACGGACACTACCGAAGTGGCAGTGCCCAGTTCGTATGCGAAACTTTGGGCGGCCTCCAGACAGCCT
The DNA here is from genome assembly GCA_012270065.1 of Rubripirellula sp. Lineage (GTDB taxonomy): Bacteria > Planctomycetota > Planctomycetia > Pirellulales > Pirellulaceae > Rubripirellula. The sequence continues at coordinate 34,460 of JAAXJB010000118.1, forward strand.
CAGACAACCTGAGGCTGGTTCATGCGGATTCTCGACCCAATTCAAGGATTTCAGGCGAAAACGCCTCAGATCATTTCCTTGAGGCCCTTGAGTGGGCGAATGGTCAGTTTCTTGCTCGCTGGCTTTGGCTTGAGCCAGATTTCGGAGCCATCAGCTGGGTTACGGCCTTTTCGCTTTGGCTTGGCGGGAACGTCCTTGAGGACGATCTTGCAGAGTCCGGGGATTGCGAACTGTCCAGGGCCACCTTTGGAGATTGCCTTCTCGATTTCGCCTGCCAGAGCGTCGAAAACAGCTGCCACGTCCTTTTTGGACAGCTCGGTCTCTTCGGCGATGTTGGCGAGGATCTGGGTTTTAGTTGGTGCCTTCAATGCAGCTTTTGCCATGGGGAAGAACCTTCAGTGTTGAGTATTTTGGGTCGACTAGGGCGTGATTAACGCATGCCCGTGATTCCTATGGGCAAAGTGTTATGTCCCTGTAGCGATCCATGCAACCCGGCTTTGGCCAAAAAAACCAACGTTTTTCGGGGTTTTTTGCACGGGGTCTTGACTGGCGCGTCAGCCTTCCCTCCGAATTCGGTGGAAAACAGCCTCGCGTGGGGCCTCTCCGAGGGCGATTCAGAAGCTGTTTTTGTGTCTTCTTGTGCCGGGAAACCCCGCCGTTTTGCGTGGCATGCCCCGCAGTCTGCGAGGCTGGAAACGGTGTGTTCAAGACCGTTCTAAACGGTGTTCCACCGCGTTCATCTGACGGAAAAACACGGTTCATGAGGAACAGCACGTTCCCTTGAAAGTGCCCGTTAAATTTCGCTGCCCAAAGCGGCATCGATGCTGCTCTCGTGCAATGAATCAGACAAAGGATCACGAGTTGCCAAGTCGTCACCAGCAGACTTGATGATGGAGAGTTCCTCCGCAACGTTCTGCATCACCTGGTCCACGACTTGTGGCCCTGCCTGCATTTCAGAATGTTTGTTTCCATCATCACGTAACGTTTCGCCCAACCACAACTCACCATGCTCATTCGCGAGAACTGCAGCATCCGTGCGGGTACTCTGGTCATCGGCGGCCGGCACGAAGAGATCGGCCTGCGTGACAGCGAACGCCGCCATGGATTCACCTTCGGCCTGAATATCGCCAACTGTCAACGGACTGGATACCATCGGAACGGCACCACCATCTGCGTCGGCAGGAGGCAAGAATTCTCCTTCTGGATCACCTGCCGGAGGCGTGGTCACCACCGGGTTGAAATTCAGTCCACGGTCATCAAGTCGAATTTTCAGCAATCGGTATTCGCCAGCAACACCGCGTGTCTCCACTCTCTGTGCATCATCAACTGATCCGAGTGCCTCCACGTTCTCCTCAGTCACAGTTCCCTGCTCATCGGTTTCGGTACGTACTGCTTGCACCGTAACAGCACCAGTGTCAGGATCCAGATCGACGTTGGTCACTTCCACATCGACCTCGGGTGAAGCGATCGTCAACACACTTGATTCTCCCGGTTGCACTGCAACAAGGATTGATTGTCTGGTGGCAGACCCAAAGAAGTCCGAGATCTTCACGTACCTGGACTTCAAACGACCGACATCCAAATCGATTGTGACATCACCATCTTCGGGCAAACTGGTCACCGGGATGGTCTTGGCTTCATCACCACCCTGCATGAATGGGTTTGCCGGAACTTCAATGCTGTAGTCCCCCGGCATCAGATCGCCAAAGTCATTCTCCCCGTCATCAGTGCCGAGCGGGACTTCAACCACTTCGCCAAGAACGTTGGTACCACGCAAGACAATGCCTGACACCCGTGGACCGCCGGATGCCTGATTCATGTCGACCACGATTGTTCGTGTTTCAAAATCCGTAACCTGAACAGTGATCGTTCCTGTACTGGTCTCGGTTCCATCACCAACGGTGTAGGTGATTGTATCGGTTCCCACAAATTCAGGTGTCGGAGGCGTGTAAAGAATGCCTTGTGTTTCAACATCCACCACTGCTGTCCCGCCCGCTGCGGTATCACTTTGAACATTGATGATGAGAGTTTCTCCGGCGTCGACATTCGCCGGCAAGTCACTCATATTGAAAACAGCGGTTTGTGCTGACGCACGATTCAAGTTCACATCCAGATCACGGATCGGTGGCACATCGTTCACTGGACTGACCGTGAAGGTCACCGTACCGACTGATATCCCACCACCTGAATCACGGATGGTATAGGGAACTTGCTCAATGCCGTTGAAGTCAGGAGCCGGTGTGTAAGTCAACTCCGTTCCATCAGCACTGATCTCGGCCTGCCCGCCGCGGTCCGGCACGCCAACCGAATCCAGCACGAAATCCTGGTTATCAACATCCCGGACATCGTTCGCAAGAACAACGTAATCGCCAGCGGCAGCATCCTCCATGACTCCATAGGCGTCATCGACTGCTGTCGGCGGGTTGTCCGCTGGAGCGACCGTCACCGTCACGGTGGCTACATCCTGCAACGTCCCGTCACTGACGACGTAGGTGAAAGTTTCGTCGCCAACGAAATCGGTTGCCGGCGTGTAGGAAACGGACATTCCATCTTCAGAAACCTCGGCGACTCCACCAGCACTCGGTGTACTCACCGACGTGATGACGAGATCTTCATTGGCGTCAGGAGTGATTTCGTCATTTTGCAAGACATTCAATGCGTTCCCGGTCGAGTTCTGCTCAACACTGACAGCGTCATCTACTCCTGTCGGCGGATCATTCACATTGGTGACATCAACAGTGACAGTAGCGTTCTGCTGGACGCCACCGTTGTCGGTGACCCGGTAGGTGAAGACCACGGGGCCGACGTAATCGTCATCGGGTCGAAATGTGAGCACGCCGTCCGCGATGGTAACGGTTCCACCATCAGTTGGCTGACTGGCAGAAATCAAGGTCAATGATTCGCCAGGAACATCAACAACATCATTATTGAGGACGTCCAGCACGGTGTCCCCCGAATCTTCGAGCAGCGAATAGGTATCATCATTGAGAGTGAACGACTGGCCGATTGCCAGACTTGCACTGCCGTAATTGACCGCCGAGGCTGGCAACGTGTTATCCAATCCAAACAGCAGAAACTCACTGGTGAGTTCATCTGCAGGGCTGCTGATGATATTGACATTGCCGGTAGCCAGAGCTTCCATGCGAACCGTCGCAATCAGACTCTCGGGCAGGTTCGTCGCGGCGGTCGCACCTGACACGGCTCCAAGCTCGTTGATCAACCCGGTTTCCACTGAACCTTTGCGTGTCACCGTGAATGCTGGTGAAAACTGGATCGGTGTATCGGGTTTTGGCCTCACGAGAGCTTCATCAAAGTTGATGTCGGCAAAGGCGCCGTAAATTCCATCTCTGTCGATGAAACTCCGATTGTCCTCGGCGACCATCCTCATCAGGAACTCCTGCCCGGCAGCAATGCTTGTGATTGGGTTGCCGGCCAGATCCGTAAGATCAATTCGAATGGCTGCCACCGGAGCTTCGGCAACATTGACCGTGAACGAATCGCTTCTGACGTTGCCCGCCAGATCAGTCAGTGTGAACGAGAAGGTCTGGGCCCCCACCTGTTCACTCGTTGGTGTCCAGTTGACGATCCCGGAATTACTGTTGAGTGTTGCTCCGGCCGGACCACTGACAAGTGCGTAGACAAGTCCGCTGCCCTCTTCGCTGCTGATCAAATCCGTTGTGTAAAGCGTGCCCGCATTGGCGTCAGTATTGGCTGTGTCGGACACAATGCCTGGCTGGGTGGTGTCGTAGACCACGGTGAGGGCCGTTGAAACGTTGCTCGTCTGGCCCCCTACTGTCTGTCTGGCAACCAACTGATAGGTGTCGTCACCCAGGGCAGCGATATTGCTGGTGGTGATCTGGACACTGGTATCGGAGGCAGTTGCCGTGCCGACAACAGCGCTGCTGGACAAATCAACCAACTCGACCGTCGCCCCACTCTGGACACCATCAATTTGAAATGTCAACGCTCCGGAATTGGTCACGTTGTCACTGTCACTCGCCCCGCTATCGTCCGAGGCCAGCAGGTCCACCGAGGTTGGCGCCGAAGGCCCGGCACTTTCAAAGACAAATGGCACTGTCTGGGTATCACTGTCGCTGATTGAATTCCCGGTGACACCTGTTCCGGGCCGGACACCGACCCGAACATTGATAACTCCGGTAAAGTCAGTTGCCGGAGTCACTGTTACCAAACCACTGTCGGGATCAACCGCGACACTGCCATTGGCTGTCGACGAGAGTGACTGTGCGAAATAGGTAACCGCATCCCCCTCGACATCGGTGCTGGCAAGCTGCAGTTCGGCATTGGTGTTCACTGGAGTCGGGTCGGGGGTCGCAATCTCATTCAACCATGGCTGCGTATTGGCTGTATCGTTGCCGATGGTCACCTGAGTTGTTTCCGAGACTGAATTTCCAGCCTGATCCGTGACCGTATAGGTCACACTCACTTGCCCTGTGCCCGCACCTGTTGGTCGCAACATCACCACCGAGTTTTCCGTGTCATCAAATACACTGATGGTGGTCATCTCGATATCAATGTCAGGACGATCGCCGGCGCCCGTGCTCGTTTCACTGATCGCTTCCCGTACGTCGGAGCCCTCGACCAGCTGGCCGAACACGGAGTGATTTCCATCAAGGTACCGGGTGGGAACTTCGGTAATGAAGAACTGAGAATTGTTCGTATCGTCGGATGACTTGGCAAACGAAATCACACCGGGTGCTACATGCAACAATTCGGGATGGAAATCATCATCAAAATTCCCAAGCGTGGAACCACTCGTGCCCGTTCCGGTGGGATCTCCACCCTGAATCATGAAATTATCAATGACGCGATGAAAGATGATGCCGTCGTAGAAATTGTTCTGCGCCAGTTCAATCACCCGCCCAGAGGCACGCGGCGCACGCTGCTCGAATAGTTCGAGCACCATGTCGTCATAACCTTCCATGTTGATCCTGATCGAACGGTTGCCGGTCAGCACTTGCGCATCAAGCAATGCTGGATCAGAAACTGAGACCGTGACCGTCAACGGGCCTCCAAGGGGCGAGTAGGCATCGACGGGCACATGCAGGGGAGCTCCGATGCTGACTGTCCTGTCACCAATCGCAGCGAATGAGGGATCTTCACTCTGAGGGATCACCACACCGCTTCGGCTGCTCAGTTCAGAAACCGTCAAAACGGATTCTTCACGCGACCCATCTGGGAAAACCCAAGTGGGAAAACTGACAATCGAATTGTCCACACCCACCGAGTTCAGCGTTCGGTCCGGATTGGTCACCTCAACAAACGGCAAGAAATCGCCACCATCCTCAAAGAGCTGCTTCTGTTGAGTACAGGCGGCGCACCAGGCGGCACCGTAGAATTTCACTCCAGCTGAATCAAGGTCCTTGGCAAACTGCACAAGATCGTCAGCTGCCTCTCCCTCGCCCATCCCCACGGCTGGAATTTCGGTGGAAGCAACCTCGGAAACCCCGCTGTTGAGATCGGATTCGAGGTCTGGTTCGGTGAACAGCAATTCAAGATCACCCGCCAACAGCTGACGCTTTTCCAGAGGCTCCAACTGCAAGCGATTGCGAGTCGGATCAGCCTGACGACCATCGCGTCGCGACAGACACTTCCAAAGCTGCTTGAACAATTGCTGGCGGCGGTTCTGTGGCGAAGATGAATCAGTGGGGAATTGCATGATCAATCTCAAAAAGAAGCCAGAAAGAGGCAGGAAAATGAATCACGAAACATGGACATTTAGGGACCGAATCTGCCTGCAGAAAGCTGTCATCGGTTAACCGTCGGCAACGCACAGGCGTCAGGACGAACAAATCCCGCACGACCCCTACGCTTTAACACACCGGAAAAGGCAGTGATTTTCAGGAAATCGAGTGAAAACGGGGTTTTGGACGAGAATTGCACGCCAAACGCTCGAAATTTCAGACGCAGCAATCAACCCATGTGTTCCACATTATAACTGCTCAGATGACATTTCACCCGGAAACATTCTGCGCCAAAGTCGAGAATGGTCGCCCGGGATCAGCCCGCCCCTCATCCCCCCACACATCGTGGTATGTGTTGTCTGTGGAGAAGCCTTCTGGAGCGAATGATGTCGTCAGCAGCACGCCAGACTTCCGGTGTTTCCTGCCGTGACTGGCGTTCGGCGAGCTCCGAACCGGTCGGCAACCTATCCACGGGAGTCCGATTCATAACGATTGGGACCCAAGGCAACGCTCTCCTCAAGACCGTTCTGCGTCTTGAATACCACTGCCAGCTGGGATTCGATCCGCGATCGTTCGTCTCCAGTCAGCTGCTCACGAGTCTCTCGACGCACGAGTTCATCATCCAGGTATTCGATCGCCAATTGACTGATCAATGCCGACGAGACGATGGCGATGCCGAGAATCCGGACCGCAGGATGTGGAAGCCGTACAACGCGTTTGCCAACCATGAAGGCGATCAATTGAAATCCCCTTAAGCTGACTTGAACACGCTCGATGGTGTCCGTTGGAAGCTCCTCAACAGCGTCTGACACCCTCTCACTCGCCATTTCAATGGGATCCCCATTACAGCCAGAGACGAGGTATCCAGTCCCGGCCAGCATCATCAATAATTCTCTTCGTTGCATTTCCATCACCTTCCTCTTCTCATGCACCACCTGATTTGAAGTCCAGCCGCTCGTACTGGCGGCTCAACGCGGATGCTCCGATGATCAATTGCTAGGTCGCAAAAACTGGAAAACCGGTCACTGTTTCTTTGACAAAACAAGAATTCGGCTGTTCAGGGTCGCTGCGTCTGCTCCGCGATGCATTGCCCCCACATGCCGGAATGTTTATTCACGACAAGATCCCCCAGGACTGATGCCTGACAAGCAAGTCGAAGACCGGTACCAGATCGGTGTGGCGGAAACCCGAGCCGCCACTTTTCGATCTTTGTCATGGGACTGAGCGGTCCCTCGACCTGAACGGCACAGGTACCACAGGTGCCCAACCCCCTGCAATGCGTCACGGTACTGATCCCGTTGTACAAATCGCTCTTCAGGGACGGCTTCTGTTGCATCAGAACTGAACGGAGATTTTCTCCCTTTTCACAGAGGATCGTCTTACCCGCAAACTTTATCGACGGCATCAGCATCTCCGATCAAAGCTTCACGCTTGTTTACGCTTGAACAAATTCGTTCCCCTATCAGCATCACAATCACATCGCCCAACGGAACGAAAACAAACGGTACAAGGAACTCCGGTAATACAACCTTTGCGTGGGAACCATGCCAGCATACTCTGCCTCAGGATTGCTCGGCTTCCGCTTCAGCCACACGCAATGCCTCGGCCAGTTCCTGGATCTGCCCAACCGGCAATTGTTCGGCTCTGACGCTCGCATCGTGCCCAAGTTTCGCCAGAATATGATCTAACTGCGTTTTTTCCAGACGTCCTTTCATCGCACTGATAACCACGCTGCGAAGAAACTTGCGTCGGTGAAAGAACAGCGCCCGTACGGTTTGATGAAAATGCCCAAGGTCTGCAAAGGCATTTCGACGCTCGGGAGCAAGATCGAGTTTCAGAACGGCTGAGTGGACTTTGGGTCTGGGCCAGAAAACCGTGGGCGGCAAAATGCGAACAACTTCGCAGTCACAAAGGGACTGAATCCAGACGCTCAAGGCGCCATAGTCCTTGCTACCGGGGGCAGCCACGATTCTATCTCCCAGCTCTTTCTGAATGGTCACGACCATGCAATCAGGCGGGGGCGTCTCATGCAGAAGATTGCTGATGATGGGTGTCGCCACATTGTAGGGCAGGTTTGCCACGAGCAGAAAACGCGCTTCCTCACCAATCCTTTCCATGGCGCTGCGAATCTGTTCCATCAGATCATCCCGAAGCGAATTCTTGTTCCTCAACGCATCGCCATGAATCAGCCGGACGTTGGCCCGCCCCTCCAACTCCTCGCCGGCCAACTGGTGCAAGTTCGCGTCAATTTCGACACTCAGGACAGCTCCAGCACGATCCGACAGACGACTGGTCAAGGAACCAACCCCCGTGCCGATTTCGAGAACGACGTCAGTTTTGGTCAGATTCGCAGAATCTGCAATCAAGTCGATCAGGTTCAGATCAATGAGAAAGTTCTGGCCATACCTCGAAACAGGGCGAAGCCCAGCTGCGGCCAGACGTTTGGAAAGATACGTAGCGGTTTGGCGCGGTTGGTTCAAGCGGAATGCCGTTGGGAAGTGATGGGTGATGTTTGATGATGGGTAAGTTCAGATCTGCTACCGCCGAGGGCGGATTGGATAGTCAGGACTCGCTGGCGAATCCCAATGATCGTTCGACGTACTTGGCAAGAACATCCGTTTCCAGATTCACCGCGTCGCCGACTTTTCTGTTGCCAAGTGTGGTGACTTCCAGCGTGTGCGGAATCAAAGCCACGGAAAAGGAGTCGCGGTCCGCATCAACGACTGTCAAACTGATTCCGTCGATGGCAATGCTGCCTTTGGCAGCGACCTGCGAGGCAAGCCGCTGGGGCATCTGAAACCGCAGATGAGCCCAAGGCGGATCCTCCCGCCGCTCCACCAATTTACCGATGGCATCAATGTGCCCCGTAACATAATGCCCTCCCAGTCGATCTCCGACTGCCAGCGAGCGTTCCAGATTGACAACCGAACCAGTGTCCAAATCGCCCAGATTGGTTCGGGACAGTGTCTCTTCACCTGCCTCGAAATCAAGCCGCGTTCCATCGATCGCGATGACGGTCAGACAACACCCATTGATTGAAATGCTATCGCCCAATCTTGCGTCCTCAGCAAGATCGCCAGCTTCGATCGTGAACCGCCGGCCGGGCGGCTGCTCGATCACCACAGCAATTTCAGCAACGGTTTCAACCAATCCTGTAAACATCCATCACCACCAAGGGAAAAATTCGTGACAAAGATGCCCAATAGCGGCACCTATATTAACACAAGGGATTATGGGAGCAGATACGTACGTTGGAAAACGCTTGGCGGGTAGCCACTCCAACGTGCATTGAACAAAATGCCGACCCACAACACAACGTAACCACACGTCAATTCGTTCTTTTGTAGAGGTTCTCATGACGCTGATCGAAGCCATTCACGCCCGTCAAATTCTCGATAGCAGGGGCAATCCGACCGTAGAAGCAGAGGTTCTGCTGAGCGACGGCAGCCACGGTCGAGCAGCTGTCCCCAGTGGTGCCAGCACGGGTGTTCACGAGGCTTGGGAACTTCGTGACGGAGACAAGTCCATTTACATGGGCAAAGGCGTCCAGACCGCGATCAGCAACGTCAATGACAAGATTGCCGACGCTTTGCAGGGAATGGATGCCACCGATCAAGCAGCGGTTGATGCTGCCATGATCGCTCTCGATGGCACCCCCAACAAAAAAGAGCTGGGTGCCAATGCGATCCTTAGCGTGTCCCTTGCCACCGCTCATGCCGCCGCACACTGCACCGGGCAGCCTTTGTATCGCTACCTGGGCGGCGCCGGTGCACGTCTACTGCCTGCTCCGATGATGAATATCATCAATGGTGGTGAACATGCCGACAACTCCGTCGATATTCAGGAGTTCATGGTAATGCCACTGGGTTTTGAGCGTTTCAGTGATGCACTGAGAGCCGGTACCGAAGTGTTCCACAACCTCAAGAAAGTGCTGTCAAGCAAAGGGTACAACACCGCGGTTGGTGATGAGGGTGGTTTTGCACCGGACCTGAAAAGCAATCAGGAAGCACTCGATGTCATCCTGCAGGCGATTGATCAGGCAGGCTACAAGGCGGGTGAACAGATCTGGATCGCTCTTGATGCCGCCTCAACCGAGTTTTACAACGCCGATTCAGCCAAGTACTCCATCGACGGCAAAGAACTCTCGGGTGACGAGATGGTCGACTTCATGGCGGACTGGTGCGACAAGTACCCGATCTGCAGCATCGAAGATGGCTGTGCCGAAGATGACTGGGAGACCTGGAAAAAGCTCACCGATAAACTCGGTGACAAAGTCCAACTGGTGGGTGACGACCTCTTCGTGACCAATGTGGAAAGATTGCAGCGAGGAATCGACGAGGGGATTGCCAACAGCATTCTGATCAAGGTGAATCAGATCGGTACGCTCACTGAAACGATCGATTCGATCCAGCTGGCAGCTCGACATCAGTACACGTCCATTTCAAGTCACCGCAGTGGCGAAACAGAAGACTCGACCATCGCCGACCTTGCCGTTGCCATGTCGACCGGTCAAATAAAAACTGGTTCAGCGAGCCGCAGCGACCGCATGGCAAAGTACAATCAGTTGCTGAGGATCGAAGAAATGCTTGGTGACACGGCCTTGTACGGTGGACCACTTTTCCCCAAGAAGTGATCTGCAGATTGCTGCAAACGACCGGCAACGCACAAGAACGGTGCTACCAGAATCAATCGCCCCGGCTTGTGCCGCGAAACCGGAATGCCAATGTACCGACTACTCGTCGAAGAACCGCTCATCGTCTCATTGATGCTTGGGACGATGGGCCTTGGATTACTTTACGGCTGGCTGCGTAACGGCAACAAGCATGTCGCCATGGCAGGCTTGATTCTGGTCGCCTTGATTCCGCTCGCATGGCTCATTGCCGGCCAGGTGGAAACAGACCGTGAGCAGATCGAGCGTCTGATCTACGAGCTTGCCGATGCCGTGGAACGCAACGATCACGACACCGCTGTGTCCGTGATTGCGGATCCTGAACTCGAAAATCTGGCGCGGCTTGAGTTGCAGAACTGGACGTTCGCACTGGCCAAGGTGACGCAGATCAACAAAATCCGTGTGATCGAAGACACTTACCCGACACAAGCGGACGTTGAAATGGTGGTAAAAGTCCGGGTCAGTGGAAAAGGAGGCAGAGGCGTCCAGAACGCGCAAATCCCTCGCAAACTGCTGCTGACACTCGAAGAAGACGGCGATGACTGGCTCATCACCGAATATCAGCATCTACCTGTCGTCGGTGGCCCAGACCAGTTCAGCAAGCGTGGATCAGGAAGCTGAGTGTCCGACGGAAACGGAACCCCAAAAGGTACTTCAGACAGATGCAATCAGTGCTGATGCGTTGCAAGATCCGGCACAATAAAATCTCGCCTGCCACTTACCTTACGATTCAAACGCTCGATTAATGCCTCGCTATGTTCATCACACTCGACGGAATTGACGGTGTCGGAAAGTCGACTCAAATCAAACGGTTGCTTGGCTATTTCGAGGAAATCGGCGAGGAAACCCTGCTCGTTCGTGATCCCGGCACGACCAGAATTGGTGGAAAGCTACGGGAGCTTCTGCTGGAAAGTGATCTGGAACTGCACCGCAGAACAGAAGCCATGCTTTTCATGGCGAGCCGCTGCGAAATGGTCGAAACGGTCCTGCTTCCAGCAATCGCTGACGGCAAGACCGTGATCTCCGACCGGTTTCTTCTCGCCAACGTGGTGTATCAGAGCGTCGGCGGCGTTGTTCAACCGGATCTTCTGTGGAAGATGGGGCGTCTTGCAAACGGTGGCCTGATGCCCGATCTGACAATCCTGCTTGACATGCCAGCCCAGCGATCGATGGAGCGCCTCGGTAACGAAAAGGATCGCATGGAGAGCCGGGGTGTGGACTACATGGAAGAGGTACGCCAGGCGTTTCTGCAACAATTACCTCACAGCAGCGACAACACTCTGGTTATCAATGCAGACCAGTCTCCCGAAGACGTGAGCCGTGAGGTGTTGGCAAAAGTCAAAGAGATTCTGGATGAACGCCGAGCATGATTTCGCTGATGCAGGGAATGCAGACTTTCATCAAGTCAAAATGTCGCGTATCACTTTTCCTTCAACATCGGTCAAGCGGAACTGACGTCCCTGATACCGGAATGTCAACCGTTCATGGTTGATGCCCAGCAGATGCAGTAGTGTGGCATTGAAATCATGCACATGCACCGGATTCTCCGCGATGGTGTATCCAAGGTCATCCGTTTCGCCATAACTCATACCGCCTCGCGTTCCCCCGCCGGCAAGCCAAACAGTGAAGGCATCCTTGTGGTGGTCCCGCCCCGCCTTATCCGCATTCTTCGTTCCCTGCGCAAACGGCGTCCGACCGAATTCGGATGACCAAACCACAAGTGTGGAGTCCAACAATCCCCGTTGACGCAAATCACGTATCAAAGCTGCGATCGGCTGATCGACCTGTTTGGCTTTCTTGGCCACATTCGAAAAGACGGAATTGTGCGAGTCCCATCCCTGATCAAACAGTTGGACAAAACGCACACCACGCTCTACCAAACGCCGAGCCAGCAGACAGTTGTTGGCAAAGCTGGTCTTGCCCGGCTGTGTTCCGTAAGCGTCATGCACCGTCTGGGGTTCACTGGAAATGTCCATCAGTTCTGGCACTGATGTCTGCATGCGATAAGCCAACTCGTATTGGCTGATTCTTGTAGCAATCTCCGGGTCACGCACGTCAGCCAATTGGGCGCGGTTCATGGCATTGACGGTATCGATGATTCTTTTGCGTGAACTTGGCTCAACGCCCTTGGGATTGGAAAGAAACAGAACGGGATCGCCTGCAGAGCGGAACTCAACCCCCTGATAGACACTGGGCAGGAATCCGCTTCCCCACGCGGGACTACCTGCTCCCAGGACATTTCCGGTAATCAACACGACAAACCCGGGCAGATTTTCATTCTCGGAACCGAGTCCGTAATTCACCCATGATCCAATGCTCGGACGGCCGAATTGCCCAAATCCACTCATCATGAACATTTGGGCCGGCCCATGATTGAATTCATTGGTGTGCATCGATTTGATGAGCGTCAATTCGTCAGCGACACCTTGCAAATGCGGCATTAAATTCGAAATGGGCAATCCGGAATCACCAGATCGGGTGAAACGGTGCTGGGGGTTGTCGGGAGTACCGAGCAACGTGGGAAGATCACGTACGAACGCAAATTTTCCTGCTTCGAATAATTCTGCGGGACAGTCTTCACCAGTCCGTCTCTGAAGTTCGGGCTTCAGGTCAAACAGATCAAGATGACTGGGAGCTCCCACCATGTGAAGGTAAATGACATTCTTCACCTTGGCCGGAAAATGCGACTTTCTGACGGGATCAGATCGGTCCGGCTGACCTTTGCCGATAGCATCAGGTGAACCGGCATCAGCCAGACGCAGCAGTTGCGTCAGCGCAACGCCGCCCAAACCGAATCCGGCCCGCTGAAACAGCGTTCTCCGCCCCAAGGGTGTTGGTTCTACATTCATGACCTGGTCACATTCACTGGTTCATGGTTTCATCAAGATTCAGAATGGCGTTGGCAACGGCAAACCACGCTGCGAGTTCCAACTGGTCATCCGTTCGCAATTTCAGACTTGGTACGGAAACATTGGTTCTTGCCTTGACCAATTGTGGCTGCTTCTTCAATTCCTGTCTTTCGCTGGACAACAAATCCATCAGGATTTCAGATTCCTGGTCATTCGCGTCCCGCGATACCGCCAGTTTCAGAGCATAGCGTACACGGTCACGATCATCGGTCGAAGGCGATTCACTGATCACTCGATCGGCAAATGCCAACGCCATCTCAACATAAGCAGGATCATTCAAGAGAGTCAGAGCCTGCAGTGGCGTGTTACTTCGCCCTCGGCTTACGGTGCAAGTACCACGATCAGGAGCGTCAAAATTGATAAAGCTGGGATAGGGGGCAGCTCTCTTCCAGATCACATACGCTCCCCTTCGAAAACGATCTTCGTCTGTGGCGGCAATCCACTTGGGTTGATTTCGTCCCACGCTGCGCCAAATCCTGTCTGGCTGGTATGGCATCACCGGCGGACCGAACATTTTATCCGACAACAGACCACTGATTGCCAACGCATTGTCCCGGATCATTTCAGCAGGAAGCCGAAACCGCGGCCCACGCCACAGGTAGCGGTTCGAAGGATCAGTCGATGCGGAGGGCCCGGTCATTTCAGATGATCGCTGGAAAGCAGCCGACAAAACCATCAACCTGTGAAGATGCTTCATCGACCAACCTGAAGCAATCAACTCACTGGCAAGCCAATCCAGAAGTTGAGGATGACTGGGAGATTCGGATTGTGTGCCGAAGTCCTCGAGAGTGGGGACAATCCCCGCTCCGAAAAGCTCTGCCCACCATCGATTCACGGTAACACGTGCGAGCAAGGGATTTGTTTCGGAGGTCAACCAGCGAGCGAGTTCCATACGGTCTCCCGAAGCAGTGACCGCGTCATCCCGAGGTAGCGTCTCGGGAATCCCTGCCTGCACGGACTCCCCACGATTTTCGTAATCGCCGCGAAGCATCACAAAGGTCTCTCGCGGACTTTTCATTTCCTGCATGACAAGCGTCGTCTCGGGCACGACCTTTCTGAGTTCAGCCTCGGTCTTTTTGATGACCTTGTCTATCTCGATCAGACGCTGATCCGTCTTGTCGTATTCAACACGAAACAATTTTCGTTGACGCTTTGACAGTTCCTGACCGTTGAGCATGCTGCGTAATGATTCCGGCAGCACCAATGATTCAGATGGCTGCGTACTGACTGAAACTCTTGGTTTGCCTGCGACGCGTCCGTTACCATAATACTGGCCCAGCTTCACACGGAAGGTCTCGGACTCCGGATCCAGCAACATTGGTTCAGCAAGAAAAAAGATAGCCCAATGAGGTTTTCCGAATTGCCCGCCAATCGCCCAACCTGTCTTCGGTTCTCCGTCGATCGCTTTTGCCACGTCCCAATTTGGCTGGGAATAATCTGCCACAGCTCCCGAAAGGGTCACATTTTTACTCTCTTCGCCATCCATGACCGTGCAGGTTACTTCGCTGAGAATCACATTCGGCCGAGCGGCATCGCCACGTCCCGGACCCGAACCCGGGATTCTGTCATCAGTCAGGATTTCCACGCGAATCGCGGTGATGGGTTTGGCTGGAGGTTTCAGCAAGAACTCATGATCAACCGTTGGCGGCACTTGGCCAGTCAACAACACAGAGCCATCCGACTGCAGACTCACGGTTTCTTTACCGGATGTCTGGAAATCCTTGATCACAACCGGCTCCCAGGACGGTGCGACCTGATCCGCCAGTTGCTTCAACCAGACTTCAAACCGGGAATCTGACGTTTTCACCACCTGAGCGCGTTCCGCACGAAGTTCCTTCAGCTTTGCATTGAGAGTGGCAAGCTTCTGTTGACGTTCTTCTTCCAGAGGCAAATCCATTTTGGGGCCATAGAAGTCCCAGGTAACCCCTGAAGTCTGTTTGACCTCCAACGGAGTGTTATTGAAGAAAGCAAAAAAACGATAGTAATCTTTTTGAGAAAAAGGATCGTACTTGTGATCATGACATTGAGCACATTCCAATGTCGTTCCCAGAAAGACCGTTGCTGTCGTGTTGACACGATCGACAACCTGATTGACCCGATTCGCTTCCGGATGGACGCCAGCTTCGACATTGCAAGTGGTCATACGGTGGAATCCCGTGGCGATTTTCTGATCCGAAGTAGCATTCGGGCGCAAGTCCCCGGCCAACTGATCGGTCACGAATTCATCGAAAGGCATCCCTTGATTGAATGCCCGGATCACCCAGTCACGGTAGGCCCAGTTATCACGAATTTGATCTGCCTGGAATCCGTTGCTATCGGCATAGCGGGCAAGATCCAGCCACGGCACAGCCCAGCGTTCTCCATATCGAGGGCTCGCCAACAGACGGTCAATCAGGCGTGCGTATGCCACGTCGGCACCTGAAGCACGAGAATCACCGATGAATGCATCAAGCTCGTCAACAGTGGGTGGCAATCCGATCAACGCCAGAGAAGCCCGTCGAGCCAGAGAAGCCAACTGCAATGATTCGTTTGCAGTCAGCCCCTGCCTTTGAAGCTGTTGATCGATGAAGTGATCAATGACTTTTTCGGACTCAGTCGCGTCTGGGACCTGCGGACGTTGGATCGGTTGATAAGCCCAATGCCTTCCGTCCAGATCTTTTTCAGACCACTTTGCTCCCTGGTCAATCCATCGACGCAACAAATTGATTTCCTGCTGCGTCAGCGGTTCTCCATCAAGCGGCATCAAATCCCCCGCATCGGGATCACTCACCCTGCTAATCAACAGACTCTTGATCGCTTGGCCGGGAACGACAATTGGCACTTCCGAATCTGCTTCGCCCAACACGTCCATCCGTCGAGTCAGTTGAAGCCCGCCCTCAGTATTCTTTTCACCGTGACAGCGTTCACAGTGCCGTCGCAACAATGGTTGAATTTGCTCCGAAAAATCAACGGTATTGTTTTCCAAGCCAGTATTTCCCTGAGCGACCGCGCACTCAACACACAGCTGCCCGCAGGAAAAAAGAATCAAAAAAACAATACTGACGAATCGCAACACTTGCCAATTACCGGGATAAGACATCAGACAGCTTGAAAACGGGCGTAGATGAAGCACAAAACAAGTCTTCTCCAGTGTAACCCATGTCCCGCCGGAGTAACCCAGATACAACCCGAGCCTTCAAAAAGGCTGCGTGACTGCATTCGCAAGGAATTTCTCTGCGAGGCGGCACGAAAAGAACCGCATGTTTCAGGAAACCAACTGCATTCGAAGACTGTCGAGCCTGATCGTGATTCCTCGTTGGTCCATCAGGACAACATTCCTGCCAACCGTGTCCGGTCTTACCGAATCAGGGAATCCAGCACCTGGACACTGGCCCAGCCATCTTTGTTTTCTTCGATGAACTGTAAATGTCGTTCAGCCGTCTGGTAACGGTCATGGGCCGCGCGATCCGCAAAAATACAGTGCAAGGAAACATCAAAGTCCTGATTGACTTCCCGATCGAGTTCCCGGTCCCGCGTGCCTACCGAGAAACCCACCAAGCCCTCGTGATTGTCGAGATACTTGTTGCAAGCATCCAACAGCTTCTGGGCAGCCTCATCGCTGCGGTCCTTGAGAGTAAAGTAGACATGATGAGCGAGTTGCGGCATTCGTCAGGTTCCTTGAGGGGGTAATGAATCACAAACAGTTCGCCCCTAAGCATGCTCAATGCTCGTGCACCTGACAACAACCCCTCCTATCACGCACGTCCTTGAACACCGCCGAATGCCATGAAACGGTCGCCCGGTTCAGGCTACCTTCGCAGCGCAGCTACCCGCGCACGACCACCACCCACCTGGCGAAACACGCTCACTGTCCGTGACCACACAACAGCACGCTGGGACGACCAGAGCAGGGGATGGGCAACCGGAAAAAACATGCCAAATCATCTGGGAGTGACCCATGATGACTTCGCAATTTCCAGCACCGACCGACCAAAAACAGATTCCCCGCAACATCATGGCACGCCGCCGGTTTGCTCAGCCAATACGCTGAATGCAACACCAACATGGTCCCTTCGCAGGTCCGTCCACACCCAGCGCAGGTCACGTTCTCTGCCTTACTTCACGTCTCTCTCTTTGAAACTGAAATTCTTGCTTTGCGAGAAGAACGCGATGGGATTGTCGTAGACGACTTTGCGGGTCAGGGACTCGTCATTACCCCTTCTTCGCATCTCAAAAATCAGATCAGGCACTGCAGTTGGTTTACTCGGCCCCCAGTCACCAGCTGAATTTGCCAGCAGGCGCTCGCCACCGAATTTTTCAATCATATCCGCGGCCCGATCCGGCGTACATTTGGTGACGGGATACAGAGTCATCCCTGCCCAGAATCCGCGATCAAGAACCTCAGCAACGGTGTGTTCTTCAACGTGGTCAACCAGAACACGCGACGGGTCGATACGCGAGTCATCACACAGCATGTCCAGAATCATCCGTGTCCCCTGATATTTATCAGCAAGATGAGGCGTATGAATCAGGATCTGCTGATCATGCTTGATTGCCAACTCCAAATGTTCCAGGAAGACGGTTGCTTCGTTGCGTGTATTTTTATTGAGCCCTATCTCACCGATACCCAGAACATTGGGACAATCGAGGAATTCTGGAATCATGGCAATCACCTCACGCGACAGAGAGACATTTTCTGCCTCCTTCGCGTTGATGCATAACCAGGTGAAGTGCTGAATGCCGTACTGCGCGGCCCGATTGGGCTCGATCTCGGTCAATTGATGAAAATAATCGCGGAAGCCATCAACACTTCTACGATCAAAACCTGCCCAAAAGGCAGGTTCACTCATCGCGACGCATCCCATGCGGGCAAGTGTCGCATAGTCATCAGTCGTCCTCGAAACCATGTGGATGTGAGGGTCGATGTAGTCCATGAAAATCCAAGTTCAAATCAATAGAAAAAAGCGGGTGGCAGTGTATCGACGCAAGGTAAGTCAGACATCGCATGTTGCGTTGAATCCGCCGTGTCCTTTTCCAGCTTCCTGCCTATGGAAACAAGATGATGAAACCGCGGTTCTGCAAGCGAGCATCCAAAATGGCTCTGCCCAGAGTGACTAAAGATCCATCTCCTGTCGCCAATTCGATTCGTATTCCCGCGAAAACAGTTTCTGCAACCTCTCTGCCCGATCGGCCCCATTATCCAACAAAATTCGGATGGCGGTATCAAGTTGTGCCCGCTGCTCCTCTGCGTCTGCCGAGAGGGCATCTCCAGCACTACCAGAGCGTTCAATCCGATCCAGAGTCGCAGCTACTTCGAGAAGTTTGGCACGCACTTCCAGAAAAGATTCCGAAAGGATTTGGCTTGCTGGTCGCATGTCGGCTGCTGCTGAATACAGGGGTATAAGAGTTCACTAAGCCCAATCTTGAGGGCCTTCAGTATAGAGAGATTCGCAGGCGTTCCCAGCATCCCGGCTGACCAATCAGCTGCTGAAATCGCGAGGCAGCCCCCCTCCACAGGACTAAAGCCGTAAGATTATCGGGATGAACGGAGCCAATGGTAGGGGTTCTACAACTTGTAGGATCGGCGGATGAATAATGGCAAAAAGAGCAAAACCTAATCAAAAGTTTGGCCAAACGGGCCCCCCGGCGCGAGCTACCGTTCACTAGACGATTATCCCGGAAAACGCTGGGATTTTCCCACTCGAGAACAACCAACGCACCCAATTCACGAAACGCCGGCCCCATGTACGGTCAGGAACTCACCTTTGCCGTCCTCAGTCGCACGCGGAATGAAGCCGCTGTTGACGTGTTGCTGGCATGTCTGGACAGTGAGTTAGGTGAACATCGTGACATGGCGCTCAACACACTGCTGCAACGCCGAGAAGACAGGGTTCCAGCAAAACTGCTGACACGATGGCAGCAGCTGACTCCTTCTGATCACCTGCTTCTGAAAACCCGCAGGAACTGGTTTGAACCAGCTGTATCGCAGGCCCTGAAGCATCGAGGCTCCAACACGTTCACAGCGATTGCCGCTGCGGAATCACTGGAACTTGCCAAGTTCATCCCGATGCTCGTTGACCTGGCGGAAACTGGAGAAACCAAAGAAATTCAACAACGTGCTACCACTGCGTCCTTGAAACTTTCGCATATCCTGGGTGGACGAGCGAGATGCGACCGCGATGCTCCTACGCTTCGCAACCCGGCACTGGAACGCTTACGCAAATCGCTCGACAACTTCAATCAGCACGGCAACGTACTACTGACGGATGCCTTTCTTGTGGGATCGATTTGGGGTGATACTGAATTCCGCAAAGCGATGAGCGAAGAGGGCCCCATTCGGGATCTGATTCTGGAGCGTTTCATGGAATCCAACCACATCGGCGTGTTGGATCTTCTGGCAGGCTCGATCAAACGGCGTCAGATGGATGAGCACGTTACCGCACTGGTTCGCCAACGCAATGACCACGCTTTCCGAAGTGTGCTACTCAACGCGGTCACACCAGACCCATCGTCCATGGTTCTGAAGAACCTCGCCAATCTGGGGATGCCCGCCTGTTGTCGGGGTGACGAATCTCTCCTCAACAAGATTCACCAGAATCAGACGCCAGCATTGCTGCATGTGCATGCCACCTGCAGCCCCAACCCGATCCAGACCTTGCATCTGATCGCTTCGGTTGCAGAGCAAAAAAACCCTGCCTACGATTCGGTTGTCTGTTTTGCCTTGTCTCAGTGTCCTTTGCCAGATGCTGAACTGATTGTCCGCGCGGCCCTGCATGTTGCGGAAGACGTAGAGTCAAAAAGCACGCATGACCACGCACGTCTTCTCAATCGGCTGATTGCGTTGCTCGATCACAAGGATGAAAACATTGTTCGTGGAATCCAGCGAATCATCCAACCGCTGCATGCTGAATCGATGATGCATCGCTTTCAGAATCTCCGCCCCCGCAGCCGCAGGATTTTGGGGCGAGTGGTGATGATGGTTGACCCTAATGCTCTGCAATATGTATCCGATGCAATCCGGCACCCGGTACTGAAAACCCGCTTGGCGGCGATTGCCATGGCAGATGCGCTGGCCGCAGTCGACTTGCTCTCTCATTCATTCGAGCACATTGCCCGGGAAGACCATCTCGAAGCCCGCATCAGCGCTGCCGAGGTGATGGGCAACGCACAGGGCGAAGCGACACTGAATGTTTTGAAAAAGATGTCAGAACTGCCGGGATGCCCTGTACGCGACATTGCAATCAAGGCAATTCAAAAACGCACGACAGATGCCATGATCCCCTAGTTTCCAGAAGTAGCTCCTGATGTTCTTTTCCATTCAACAATTGCTCGCTGAAACATCGGTCTCCGATTTGAGCATGGCGTACAAAGAGAAAATCGAAACGGAAAGTGTCCACGGCCTCTGGTTTTTACTGATCCCCGTGGTCGTCGTCGGAATCGCAATGCTTTGCTACAAGATTGCCGACCGCGCTCCGATGGCAGTCAATACACCAACCCTGATTCTTCACGAATTGTGCCGTGCTCATGGCCTGAATGCGAGCTGCCGTCGCCTGTTGGAAAGGATCGCAGATGAGGCGCAACTCGAGCAACCCGCCACCATGTTCCTCGGCCCACAGCACTTCGAATCAGCAGTTGCGAAGGCGGAAAAGAACATCAAGTATGACCAAAGACATCAAACCATGCTCGGCATGCTCAGGCGAACTCTCTTCGTCGACCAGCATGCCAGCCTCTCCTGAATCCCGGCAAGTCACTTGAACGGCAACGTGCCGTGCTGTCGCACGAGGCAAACTTGTCCTGAAACTCATGCCACTGAAAACTCAACCACGCTTGATGTTCGACTCTCCCGTCAGGGATGGCGATTGATTCTCAGCAAACGCTGACCAGTCTCCTCCACCACATCAGATCTCTCCGCACAAGCACGCAGAGCTACTGAACCTCGACGGCAAGCCTTTGCGACTGGAAAACTCCGCTGTACAGAAACTCTGCTGTACAGAAACTCTGCTGTACAGAAACTCTGCTGTACAGAAACTCTGCTGTACAGCGATTCCATTGCACCGAGCCTGCACCTCAGCACCACATTCAAACGAGATTGGCAGTATCTACTGCCGATCTGTAACACTCGTGAAGCTGCAAAGTATTCATGTGCGCGATGCAGATGTACCGATGAGTCATGAGGCGGCTTACCTGGCCCCGTCCCATGAAGTTCAGCTGACAACCGAACGCCATGCCAAGAGCGGTTCGCATCCAAATCGCCACAGGATGGGACACCACCCATACGAATCATCTGTACCGTGCACAAGGACAAAGCAAGATGGATGAAATAGTGCTACCGAAAGTAAAACTGGGACGTACTGGACTGAATGTCACCTGCCTGGGCTACGGCAGCATGGGAATTCGCGGTCCCAGAACATGGGGTGTGCGCACCGTTGATGACCAGCAGGCCGAAAAAATTCTGAACTCGGTTTTGGACATGGGCATCAACTTCATCGACACGTCCCCTGATTACGGCATCAGTGAGCAGCGAATAGGCCAATTTCTCTCGAATCGGCGTGAAGAGTTCTATTTGGCAACGAAATGTGGATGCGTCTACACGCAACACAAGGACCATCTTGAGATCAATCACGAATGGCGACCTGAGGTGATCGAAAAAAACCTTCACGAAAGCCTCGAACGCCTGCAAACAGGTCATATCGACCTCCTGCAATTCCATGGTGGCGACGCCGAGACACTCGAGCGCGCCGGTCTGCTCTCGCAGCTACAGGGTTTCCGCACTCAGGGGCTGATTCGTCACATTGGTGTATCCAGCAAAATCCCGCATCTGGCCGGCCTGATCGATCTGGAATTCTTTGATACCTTCCAGATTCCCTATTCCTGCCTTGCTCCCGAACACAATGATCTGATCACCCGCGCAGGAGAATCGGGAGCGGGGGTCATCATCCGGGGTGGCATTGCCCATGGCGGCCCGGATGCTGAAATCCAGAGACCTGCCCTGAACGATGTCTGGACGCGTGCGAAACTGGACGAGATCATCCCCAAAGGCATGTCACGTGCAGAATTGATTCTCCGCCACACACTCTCACACCCTCATTGCCACACTACGATTGTGGGAACTTGCAACCAACAACATCTGGTAGAAAATGCGACGGCGTGTCGGCTTGGCCCACTACCGGATCCGATCTGCCGTGAGATCACCGCACGAATTGAAAAAGTGACCAACTGAACTGGCCGGCAGTCAGCCCGCTTGAAAGCGTAAGGCACCAGTTACTCAGTCACCATGCGGTTGCTCGGGCACCATGCGGTTGCTCGGGCACCAAACGGTTGTTCGGGCGTGAGGCGGTTGTTTGGGCGCGAGGCGGTAACAATGAACTTTCCGGATACGGGACACGTGCGAGGATCCTGCCCGGAGCGTCTTCCGTCATCGCCAGTGATGATCGTTGCAGAACACCATCAAACCGATTCCTACTGCTGTTGTAGCAGCAGATTGCGTGATCATCAGGCCTTCTCTCGATTCCCTTCGGATTCGAACGTATCCTGTACCTGCTGATAATTAGCAAGCATCATTTCCAACTGGGCTTTCAGTCCCTCAAGATCACGTCCATTGTCCAGTGATTCCTCAAGCAAAGGCCGGAGCCATTCCTGCATCAGATGAAACTGACCTTTGACCAGATCTGCCAGCACACGTGGCACCTTGTGCTGCACCAACACCTTTTGCTCGGGCGGTGATAAGGCACGCTGCTCGCTGATTTCTTCCAAACGTTCGCTGGTGGCTTGGAGCTTCTCAACCAACTGGGTTCCCGTTGCAGTCATGCTCTGTCGAAGTGCATCCATTCGAGCGTCCATGCGTTCTTCCGAACCGTCATCAGACGTTGCGATCGCGCGTGAAATGACCTGCCGTATGGATTCCAGGCCATCCCGCATTGATGCCAGTTGTCGCATCAACTGCCCAGCCTGATCCTCGCTGTCCATTCCAGCCATGCGCACACTTTCGACAAAGGCATACTTGATTCCATCCCAGCGTTCTTTTTCCTCTGGAGTAAGAATCCCCATCAGTTCTTTGAACTTCAGGACATTGGCCTCATTGTCGGTGGTTAGCGTCTGCGCATCCTGCTCATAATTACTGACAATCAAAGCCTGCAGTTCCGCCTCGTTCATGACCGCAGCAACCCGTTCGGCCATACGGTTCATATTTCGATAACTTCCCTGCAGTTTGAATGGAGGCTCCGTGCGATAGGAATCCGCCTGCGCGGCACTGCGAATGTAGGCTCGATTGACACGCAGGACGACATCACGGACTCGCAGCAGCTTTCGCATGACCTCGTACATCTCACGTACTTGATCCATGGAAACGTTACTCTGCAGTTCAATCCCCTCCAGTGAATCACGTTCAGCTGCAAGAATCACCGCCCGCGCATCTTCTGGCGGCGCCGTTCCCAACGGTGCGAGTGTGCGATTGCTGGTCAAGCAGTTTTCAAGGTAACTCATCTCAAACGCTTCGGATGAATCGCCGATAATCTCACCGAGATTATAAACGTCCGCACGGTTGGAAAGCATGTCAGGCACCTGAAAGCGATCTCCGCTTTCCGTGTAAGGGTTGCCCGCCATGACCACTGCAACGCGTCGACCTCGCAGATCATATGTTCTTGTCCGACCGTTCCGAACACCCTCAATCTTCCGGGTAGCATCACAGAGAGAGATGAACTTCTGCAGCAATTCCGGATTTGTATGCTGAATATCATCCAGATACAGCATCACGTTATCACCCATTTCGAGGGCGAGGTTGAGGCGTTCAATTTCTTCGCGGGCAGCAGCGTTGGGAGCTTCGGAAGGATCCAGTGAAGTCACACCATGACCGATCGCAGGGCCATTGATCTTCATGAAAACAATCCCAAGGCGATTCGCCACATATTCCATCAACGTGGTCTTGCCGTAACCCGGTGGAGAGATGAGAAGCAGCAATCCCATACGATCGGTCCGCTTGTCTTCACCCGCCGATCCCATCTGTTTGGCAAGGTTGTCTCCAATCAGAGGCAAATAGACCTCATCAAGAAGACGATTCCGGACAAAACTGGTAAGGACGCGTGGCTTGAACTCATCAAGCCGCATGTCTTCACGCGCTTGATCAACAACGCGCGCCTTGGTCTCATGCAATCCCCGGAAACGGGGCACTACATCGAGACAATAGCCTCGAACGCGATCAAGCATCTCGTGATAATGCAAAGCCATACGGCCTTCGTGAATCCGAGGATGATTTCCAGCCATGTCCTCCAACTCGACCGCAACTTTTGCCTCAACGCGTTTCATGCTCCCGGCGCCACCCTGAAGAACAACCCACGCCAGTTCATCACGGTAACCTGAGGCCGGATCAACATCATCAGTCTTTTCATGGCTCTTCAGGAATGCATCCACCCAGTTTCGAGCAAGGATGAATCCACGCACGGGATCAGACTCGGCCTTGAGCACCGTTGAAAGCAACTTGGTGCGGTCCGAGTCTGGTACCGCAGCTACAAACTCGTCATACAAAGCAACTGCCTGCTGACTGACCACCACCTTTTTGGGAGCATGTGTCAACTCGTCAAACAGATAGTTCGCGATTGCCGAGGACGTGATGTGTGCAGGGAACAGGGCTCCCCAAAGATCACGTTGCCCCTCACACAATTCAGTCAAACGCTGACGGAATTCAACCGCCGGCCGTGCTCCTGGATAGGCTTGTGCAAGCTTGGCAAAACCGCCAATCCAGTCAGTCATGACCTTGCGTGATTTAGCGTCCAGTAACTTCTGGAACCACAACAATGCGGCTGCCCGGATGCTGGGGGCATGACGCAACAGACCAATCGACGAATCGATTTCCAGCAGCCCTGAGAGGATGGCAAACGCATCATGGTCATGCACGCCCTTGGCATAGCCCTCATCAAATCGAGTTCCCATCTGTTTCTGGATCCAGGCGACATCCACACTGGAGGCATCTCCAGCAGCCCCGCTTTGTTTCAATTCGTCAAACAGTTGTGTTGCCAGAAACTCAGCGCGATAAACGGCTGAATCCTCACTCACCAATTCCTGGTTCCACAGATCTTTTGAGGCCACCAAGGCCTCATCACTGAGTGTTTCGAAAAACTGTGTTCCTGTCAGATGAAGGCACATTTCCCCTTCACGAAGCACGGTCGTCAGATCCAGAGGCTGAGTATTGACTGCGAATCGTTGACTGCCGAGCCGGATGATGTCCCCACCATCTTCGTAAAGATCCTAACGATCTTTCAACTGCCGCACCGCATCTTCACGAATGGTCTTCAATCTGCTTTGAAGATCCTCGACACGAATGGCATCCTCAAGTTCCCCCAATTGCTCGATGATGTCGCGTACTTTCTCGACCATCAGATCACCCGCGAAGTACGCGGCTATTTCGTCGGTCGACTCCATTTTATTGACGCGAGAATTGATACCTTTCAGAATCCGCCCCGCTGCCGACGCTAATGATT
Organism: Rubripirellula sp.; assembly: GCA_012270065.1. Lineage (GTDB taxonomy): Bacteria > Planctomycetota > Planctomycetia > Pirellulales > Pirellulaceae > Rubripirellula. The sequence continues at coordinate 60,192 of JAAXJB010000118.1, forward strand.
CAGATCAGCGCTTACGTAGAAAAAAAAGATAAAATATTCGCGACTCAAAAGCCGCATAAACATCTTCCCGGCGTTGCGTCAACTGAACAACGAAGTCGTCGAACTCGGCGAATCTTCCCTCCAACTCCTCCAGCTGAACCATGACTTTGGTCAGATATTCATCACAGCGCTGCGGCGAATCACAGACATCGAGGTACCCGGAAGTGGTTTGTTCAAGCAATTTCAACTGGGAAGCAAACTCTGCTTTCCCTTCCACGCTCACCAGTTCGCTCACGCGAGCTTTCAAGGAACTTCGGACGCGATTCAAGGAGGCGAATACATTGCCGATCGCGTCGATGATTTCCGTTCGCTTGGTCGTATCATCAATTCGCAAGTTGCTGACCGTTTCCGTCAGCAACTCAAGCTGGCCACCCGAGGCATCGATTTCCTCCTCCAGGTCCTTGGCCTGGGCAACCGTGGCAACCGACTCGACCTTCTGCCCCGCCTCCTCAACACGAGTAACGTAGGGATCAAGTGCTCCGGGTGTGAGGAGAAAATCAACACATCGGCGGCTGATACGTTCGGCCCACTCAGCCGTTGTTTCTTCCAGTTCAACAACAAGAGCTTCATCAACGTAACGAAGTTCTTTCAGTCCCAGCGAATGTCCACGTTGCTCGCGAAGCGATGCCAGCGTTGCGACAAAGTCATCAATGTTCTCGAAACGTCCACGTTCGATCCCCTTGATGAGTTCCTCGACACTTTGCTGCACTTCCTTCGTACGCGACTGGGTATCACGTCGAACTCGCACCACCTTTTCGTATTCTTCCACGGCAGCATTGGCAGCTGCGCGGATTTTCTGAAGTGGTTCCGCCAATTTTTCTGCATCGGCCTTATCGATCCAGAAATAGCCATCCAGTATGTCAGATGCTTTTTTCCCAAGATCAACATAGACCCCCTCGTAACTGTCATCCTTGTCAATCAACTGGATAACTTCACTGCACTCCGCCATGCCGCGAACGATTTCCTTGTTTCCGACTTTGAACAGCAACGAGTCTGCCTGACCCTCGGGGGCGATGACTTCGTTGGTGAACGGCGTCTGCCAGACCTGAATGGCATGATGCTTCTGAGGCTCATCCTGAGCCTGAAAACAGACCATTTCGCCACCGTCAAAAATACTCTGCCCATGACACACCAGCGGGGTATCGACGGTCTGATTGATCAAGTTGTAACGCAGCTGGATGTATGTACCTGATTCCGGGTTGTAAAACAGATACAGAAAATCTTCACCATTGGCCGCAGCCACAGTGCGTTGATAACGCATCCCGCGCAAGCCGTGATCGAACCGTTTGTATTCGCCGGTCTGAAGATAATAACCGCCGGGAAAAACCAGCCCGTGATCGTTCGGCAGCATCACACATGAGTGCTCAATTTCATCAAGGCGCATCGCCTGATTGATTTTTCCATTGAACACAAAAAAGCGGTCTTTATCTTCCTGATAAGGCCGGATTTTCAACAGCACCAGATTACCCACAATCGCATAGTGGATCTCAGCATCGTCGAGTGTCTGATCAGGATTATCCACCGGCTCAGCGTAGATTCCCTCCCCACTGTCGGTGTTGTTCTCAACTTTGATCGTCAGATCACCACCAACCGTTTCAACGAAGACGACGTCTTCGATTGAGATGTGGGGATGACTTCCGTAGTGATGCTGATCTCTGGTGGTTCGGACCCAGCGAAACTCATGCTGTGGCGGGTCTTTGACTTCGTGTTCACTGCGATTGTCAATGTATTCAAGCCGGTTTTCGCCGACACGCCACTTGAAAGACTTGATGTCCCTGGACGTTTTGCCCACTTGGAACACCATGTGCAACATTGGCCCTTTGCGAAAGAAACGGGCGAAACGAGTGTCTTTGTAGAACCGGTACAGTTCGTGAAAATCACTGACAAAACGCTCGTCGCCAATCACATCCAGATTCTGGGCGTGAAACGCATGCTCCCGGAACTCATAGGCTGAAAAAACATCAGCCAAATCGATCTCCGACTTCAAGCCGAATTGGACGTTGTATCCGAAGATAAACTGGTCACCGACTGCAACCAGATCACGCGGGGTACAGTTATGATCCGTTGTCACCCTCTCCGTCGAGAGCAGAACGGTTTCAATGTTCCCGAATACCTCGGCCCGCAACTCGTTCAGGTTTGTCAGACGGGTGCGCAGGTCGGCAGAGGCATCCCGCAAACGATTGCGAAGGACTTCATAGGTCCCGGCTGCGAGTTGAGTTTCTGTCATGAATGGTCGCCCATGGATGGTCGTGGCTGAAACCAGAACAAGCGAGATCGGTTCCAGCAAATTCTCCAAATGCTTTGTTCAAAGCCACTCCCTGACACAATGATCACGACATCGTGCCAGGGAAGCGGAGTAATCCTACACCTTGGCCCTAGCCATTACGGCCATTCGAGCTGGATGAAGGGCTTGGAGCCAGCAAGCGACCAGCCTTCTGATCGGCGACATTCGCGGTTCCCGCCATACTCAGCAAACCAGTCAACTGTGACCTGACATCATCCGTGGTCGCCAATCCCATCATTTTTGCAATCAACGCTGCGATGGAGAGGTCTTTCACGCCATCAGTATCGAGATTGAACTGCTTGACGAGATCAGACAACTGGCTCTGGAAGTACTCCGCGTTACCATCGAAGAACGTATCTTTGATATCAGTTGCCACCTTGCTGTTGTAGACGAACCGGTCGATCGCTTTACCACCCTTGACTGCGGAGGTGATCTGATCGAAGAACTCACCGTCGCCACCGACGATGTCAATCCTCGCCGACCGCAGAGCATCTGCGACCACTCCTGCCTGACTTTCAGCAATGCCTCGCTGAGCATCGATCGCGGCGATCTCGACCTGTTTTTCCTTGTCCAATTCGAGCTTGAACTCTTCATGGTCTTTACCGACATCATCAAGCTGCTTCATCGCTTCTGCTTTCTCGGTGATACCGGTGGCTTCGCTGTGATACTTCTCGCGTGACACGTTTGCTTCCGCCAGCCCCTGTTTTTCAATGGCATCTGCTTTTGCCTCAATTCCCTTGGCCTCAGCAACAGCTTTCTTCTCCAGGACACTGGCCTCAGCCGAGCCTTCTTTCTCAAGACTCACTGCCTTGGCTTCCTGCACTGTCGCTTCCGCAAGACCTGCAGCAGCGGCAGCAGCGGCATCAGCCTCGGCCAGCATTTTCGTGGCCGCAGTTTCTTTTTCGGCGGCATCACGCTTGGCCTCAGCTTCGATACGAACCTTGTCCGCCAACAGAGTGCTGGCATCTTTTTCTGCCTGTGCCTGCTTGGTCTGCTGAATCAACTGCTCCTCGGCTTTCATTTCAGCTGCAACGATCTGCACTTTCTTTGTTCTTTCAGCAGTCGCAAATTCTTCCGTATCCTTGATTCTCTCCTGTTCCTCCACGACAGAGCGTTCAACAGCAACCCGTTCACGAATCACTTCCTGAATGTTCCGCTTCTCGATTTCGATTGCTTTCTCTTTCTCGACATCAGCTACGCCAACAACACGCAGACGTTCGGTCTTTTCCAGATCACGATCACGACTGACACGTTCCAGTTCAACTGCATCCGTCTTTTCCTTGTTTCGCTGTGCAACAAGAACCTGACGCGACTTATTCTCTTCGGCAATTCCGATTTCCTCTTCCGTGACGATCCTGGCCCGCTCGGACTCCAATCGCTGCTCTTCCTGAACTTTCTTGGCGGCCGCCTGCTCACGTGCGGAGATTTCGGCTATCTCACGCTGCTGCTTTTCAACGGCCTCCACTCTCTGACGTTCCAGAGCCAGAATGGTTTCCTGTGCCTCAACATCCTGTTTCTTGAGCGTTTTTTCCTTGTCACGCGTGAACTGGTTTTCCTTGACCTTCTCAGACGCCGTCAGTTCGGTGATCTTCTTGATACCCTCGGCATCAAGAATATTGGTTGGGCTGAGCATTTCGAGGGAAGTCTGTTCCAGATAGTCAATCGCCGCATCATCAAGGCGATAACCATTCAAATCAGTACCAATGACCTTCAGAATCTCGTCTTTGAACTTGTCACGCTGGTCATAAAGATCGACAAAGTCAAACTGTTTTCCAACCGTCTTGAGTGCCTCACTGAACTTCGCATCAAACAATTCGCGGAGTGTATCAATTTCGCTACAGCGACGGGCTCCGATGGACTGGGCAACCTCTTTCATTTCTTCCTGAGTGTTGTCGACACGAATGAAGAACGCAACTTTGATATCCGCACGAATGTTGTCCTGGCAAATCAAGCCTTCGCTCTGCTCGCGATGGATTTCAAAACTCTTCAGAGTCAAATCCATGAACTCGTAGCGGTGAAACAGAGGGATAATGAACTTGCCACCTGCCGTGGTCACGTCCAATCCGCCCATACCGGACTTGACGATTGCCTTGTCAGGCCCGACGACGATGTAGTACTTCTTGAAGAAAGCCAGCGACAGCACGACGGCAGTCAATACCAACGCCAAGCCGATTACCCAACCATTGGAGAGCAGGCTTGAACTCTGGGCCATCAGAGCAGAGGAAAAGTTGATTGCAAGAATCACGAGGTGGTCTCCTGTTGAAGATGCGTGACTTTGTAGATTCGTTTGTCTCGATCAAAACCAATAATCCGGACCTCGGTTCCTTTGGGGATATGAGGCCCATCTGTTCGCACATTCAACAGCAACGGTGCTGCATTGGTACGAAACTTCGCTTGTCCAAATTCGCCTGTTGCTTCAGCCGTGCAAATCTCGCACGTTGCTCCCAACAGCTTTTCATGCCCATATTTTGGAGGTGGCACGAAAAACCTCAGCATTGGCTGAGTCACCCCTTTGGTAATCCCCAACGCGATCACAAAGTTCGGGAACGCCAGAAGGGTGCTTGAAAACCAGCCTGGAGGCGAAAACCAGCCTGACTCCAGGGTGTGCCATAACGCATACGAAACTGACCAGAAGGCAACGGTAAATATCCCGCCCCATAACACCAGGGGCACACGCCCGAAGTTGGTCGCTCGAATGCTGCCCGCACCCAAACCATGCAAGAAGTCGATCCCGAAATCTCCACCCTCCGGTGCATCGATCCCGCCAGCCTCGACAGAAACGTCCATGTCCAGCCCAGGATCCAGATCCAAGCCCGGATCAAGATCCAAATCAGGCGGGTCGAACCCCAAATCAATCAGACCGATCACGGCCAACACCGTGTAGCCGACCATCAAACACACGAGAATCGATGCAGGCCATACAGGACCTACAAACATTCGATCAGCTAGTTCAATCAGCGACTCTGGCACGGATTCTGGTCTCTTGAAATTGAGGTTATCGAAGATAGCTTAGTTTCATGGCAGCACAATGAAGCGCTTAGGGCGCAATTTAGCGACTTTTTTCTACTTGGACCTGCTCGCTATGCCGGCAATGCCAAAGAGGACCATGGCGTGCTTGGAATCCAACCAATGCCCAACATCTCGCGACCCCTCATTTCTCCCAAGCCCAGCCGGCCATGATGAACAATTGGAGCTTCGCTGATCGAAGCGAGTCGCCATGCAGTCTGTCAGAGACAAACGTGTATCGGCGATGCTTCGCTTTGTACCGAACACCATATCGACACGGTTTGCCGCACTCAAGCAGCCGCTGCCCCCCACCCAGATCAGGAAAATGGCGTCTCAGTTCTACGAATGGGCAGGAACGGCAGGGAACTTCCGACGTCACCAAATCCGACAAACCTGATGACACCCGACGAAAGGCTCAAGTATTCAATTCAAGGACTGCAGATATTTCACCACATCAACCAACTCTGACTCCGTCAACAAGTCATCAAGCCCAGCAGGCATGACAGACACGCTCTGGGGCTCCATCCGGTCAACGTCTCCTTCAAGAATTTGCACATGCTTGCCATTGGGCAACTGCAGCCGAATCACGTCACTGGACTCTCCAACCAGCAAGCCCGAAAAGACCTGCCCGTGACGTGTTAAAACCTGATAGGTCGTGTAATCACGAACAATACTGGCGGATGGAAAGACGACGGACTCGAGAAGATCTGTTGCAGAACGATTGGCACCAATTGTCGTCAAATCAGGCCCAACCGCCTGCCCCCGATCCCCGACTCGATGACAGCTGCTGCACTTGGCTTTTTCGCTCTCAAACAGCAGTTGTCCTCGAACTGCATCCCCAGTCGCCAAGCGGCCACGAAGTTCTTCCAGACGTTCACGCTTCTGCTGCTGATTGACTTTCAGACGATCCAGAAGTCTGTTCGCAAATGAAATCGTTTCACGGGGGAACCTTTTGATGACATCGGACAGTTCGTGCTCCGGAAGCGTCAGAAATCCTTCAGCTTTGTCAATGGATTCAAGGAAACGATTAGCGGTGCCGCTTGACAACTGTCGTTGAAATGGCCTTATCAAGTCACGCAACTGCTGGGAGGACGCGTCTTCGAGAAGAGGCAGAATCAATTCCAACTGACCGTCGGTCAATCTCGCAGTGCCAATGATTCGTGCTGCACGAGCTGATTCCGTGGGTGAAACAGAATCAGAGCACAATCGAACCAGTTGCTGCAAAGCTTTGGTGTCGACCGCGCCTGCGTGAAGAGCAGCCAACGCGTCCATTTTGACACTGACGGGTACACTCTGAGCCTGCGCTACATGCCGCAAGCCTTCCTGCCAGACAGATTTGGGCCATCTTGAGGCGACCATAACGCCTGCTTTTGCGGTATCAATGGACTCACCCATCATCAAATCCGCCACCGGCATGAGCCACGAATCATGAGGTCGCGTCCAACTTCCCTCTGCAATCGCATTGAGTGCCAACAGTTGTTTGCCCTGCTCTGGCCCCTTCAGCATTTCGGCAGCCAAAAGGGCAATCTGATCACGTCCCACAAGACCAGCAAGCAGATACCGCACACTGGCATCTCCGGCTTTTGCCGATGCAATCCGGACACGAAGCATGGACGACACCTCTGATTCCCATTCAGGATGCCGTTCGATCGCATGAAGAGCCATCTGCTGCAACATCGGTTCTTCAAATTCAAACATTGCCTCCAACGCTTCCGTGCGACTCAATTCGACATCGTCAATCTGGGAAATCGCCATCAACAAGCTTTGCCGCTGACGAAGATGCAAATCGCCATCGGCTGGACAATTTTCCAAAACACGTCGCAGAATCTCTTCATCTCCTATTTCAACCAGGGCGTAAACAATGGCATGACGCTCACTCAAATCAAGCTCCGGACGCAATAGACAATCCGCGAGTGCCTGCACACCTGCAGAAATGCGTTTCCTACCCACGGTCGCTTGAGCTTGCCTACGGACATGAGGACTCACATCACGCAGCAAAGGGGACAACACAGAAAAATCAACACTGACCTTACTGAATCCCAAACATCGGCAGGCCAACTGCCTCAAGTCAGACGCTGCATCGTTCAATGCGGTTGTCAGGGCGGCAACCGCCGGTTCAGCCGAGGCGGCCTCCTGAGCAAGACGGCCTAAAGCCAGAATTGCCTGACGCCGCACACGTGGCTTTGCATGCCGGATCGCAGATCGCAACTCGGGAATCAACTCACTGCCTCGCTTGACCACTTCATCGCATGCAGCCTGACGAACCGCGTGACGATGGTCAGCGAACCGTTGCACCAGAACTTGCGGAGTCTGCGATTTCCATTCCATCAACAGCCCGCGAGGATCAGCAACCGATTCCATGCCATCACGGCGGACACGATAAATTCCACCGAGCAACTCAGGCTTGGCAAACTGGGAAGTAGGGCATCCACGATAGAACCATCCCCCGGTATCAATGACCAACAGACTGCCGTCAGCATCTTCCAATACGTCAGTGGGATGAAAATCGCGACTCCCGGAAGTCAGAAATTCATGCTGGGTGAACTCATAAGTTGCCCCCTTGATTCCCGGCTTCAAACGCACGACTTTTCCGCTGTTGAAAAATGTCGCGAATAAATCATTCTTCCAATGGGTATCAAAGCCACCGCTTCGATAGCGTGTCATTCCAGACACGGCGACATGCCCAAACCGGTGAGCGGGCCCAAGCAGGGGACCGGTAACCTTGATCTCATCGAGGACACGTTCCCGATGCGGGTATGCCCCACCATGCAGCCAGTGCACCAGGCAGTCGACGCGAGGTCGTGTGTAGAGGATGTTGACCGTTCCGAGCATGTCCCCGGACTCCGTGAAATCAACCTCGACTGGATTGTCCATTCCTCCTCCACAATGAATCCGCCTGTCAGAACCATCGGGTAAACAGGAAAACAGGTAAGATCCCTCACGTTTGCTGGTGACCTCTCCCTCACCATCACTGAACTCGTGCCCGTGGTATCCGTCAGTCCAGTAAAGCCGCCCATCAGGCCCCATGAAACAGCCATGAATGCTCGCGGCGTTGCCGGTGTAGCCGAATTGCCTGACTATGATTTCTCGCCGATCGGCAACCCCATCATCATCAAGATCCGTCAAACGCCAAATATTCGGCGGAGAGGCCACAAACAACGATCCATCATGCCAGACGCCACCCATGGGGAAAGTCATCTTGTCAGCAAAAACCCGAAAGGAATCAAAACGACCGTCTCCGTCCTCATCAATCAGCTGACGGATTGAGTTCGGAAGATTCTGTTCCAACTCCTCATTGTTCATGTTCACACCTGCATTATTGCAGACGTAAAGTCTGCCCCTGTTGTCAAAGGCAGCCATGGTCGGATGCGTCACCAGGGGTGGCCCAGCAACAAGTTCAACTGTAAACCCCTCAGGTACCTTGATTGGCACCGCACTGAATCCGCGGGATACGTTTTCAACTTCCGCCTCAGCGGAATTTTCTGATGCCGCATCCTGAGCTTTCAAGCGTTGTTCCGGCAACACAACCAACAACGCGGCCATCCACCACAGGCACGACAACCGGAACTCGTGGCTCGAAAAACACAAAAACAGAATTCGCAGCACGACAGTCACCTCACGCGGGCACCAGAAATCAAACTGACAGACAAGACGGACCGGGGAAACACTGTTCTAAGCAATAGCACCGGAACTTACCCCTGACGCAACCCGCCCGCAAGCAATTCAGTTCACGCGGTCGCTCACAACTGCCTGAAAACAGGTGATGACCAACACGCAAATCAGGGCAAGCATCAGGGCTGCATGAAATTCAATAACCGCCCTGAAACTCAACAATCGACGATAACTGCCCAACCGTCACCAAAACATCCAACTTGCCGAAGAACTCAATTCGAACAGTCAGCAAGCACGAAAATTCCCGACAATCAAGCCTCTCCGCCTTTGCGGAAATGGTGGACGATGAATGATCAGCGTTGGATATTCCACCACCATCTGTGAATTACCTTGGGCGGATTCCGGGTTGGCCGGTTGAGCGAAGACAAAGATGGATAATCAGCTATTTTCGAAACCAGCGTCTGGCTCGGACTCACCGAGACACCACCACTGGCCAGCAACACGTGGTGCATTCGACGGCCTTTTCGCATCGACTTCATCCGGGCAATCGACAACACCTGGCGGGGTGTATGCATCCGATACATCGAAGAGGGACTGCTACTGATCAATGACTCGAGCAAATCCCGTTGTCTGTCCGAATCTGCATAACGGTGCATCAACTCTGCGGCCGATGCGGTTCGATAAATTGACTCCAAGGCACCGTAGATTGGATACGCACCTCGAATGGCATGCCAATTACGATTGAAATCAGCGACAAATTCGTCTGAGCGGGCATCTCGCGTAACGTTGCCCCGCTGTCCGCTTGCCATGGCACGCTCATTCTCACCGCTCAAGCGAACGGGCGTCCCCGCCAACTCAAAGATGGTTCGGTCCTCATCAGCACGCACAGGGCGGGGCGAGGACGTGAACCACAGTCGCAACAACAGATCGTTGGGCACGCCGGACTCCAGATTCGCCTCCACCACATCAAAGTAGTTTTTCGCACCTTCGGGCATTGGCACCAGTCCTAACGCCAATTGCTTCATGTGTCGGTCAGCCTCAACCATCAGGCAACCCATGGGCGTATCACCTGCCGTTCCAAAAACCTCAACTCTCTGCATTCCCAATGCTGAAACCATCGCGGCATCTGCTTTGCCGATTGGCAACGTGTCTGCCTGCACAGCCGCGGCAACCTTGGCCGCATTCTGGAGACCCTGAGTTGTCGGATCAATCGTGCAACCAAACGGCTGGTTGCTGATCGCAGAAGCGAGACAGGCCAGAAAAAAGTCAAAACGCAAGGTCGTCAAACCGGACACACGATCAACATGCCAGCCGTCACGCGTTTCGACACCGCCAACGGGGCCTGCCAGAACAATGTCGTCTTCATCAATGAACAGGTATTGGATCCGTGACAAGCCCGCCATGTGCATCATGTCTGCATTGGGCAGAGTCCCCCGCAAGCGGTTCTCAGTCCATGCATCAAGCAAACGCCGCAATGAAACACAACGCATGCGGGTCGGCTGTCGCCATGCCAGCTCAGTATCGGGCTCACTCGCAGCATCGCCGAGCAGAGATTTCAACTCGGCCAGTTTGTCATCGACAGGTAAACTCTCACACTCAAGCACCGTGCCCGTTGGATCAACGTAAACCCCTTGAGGATAAGGAGACATGCTACTCGGCCCACCCAGTGCCTCCCATGTGTCCGGAACAATCGTGGTCTGGATCAAGTCCATCAGAGACTGGAAGTCCGCGAAACTACCACCACCGGCTCCGGCAATCGCATCATCACGACTCAAAGACGACTGGATCCCACGGATCGTTCCGCTTGCGGCACTCGTTTCCCCAACGCTGCCCTGAGCACCGGCCACTTGCGCGAGAATAAAATCACGCTGATTCAACGGCAACTGCAGTCCCCGCCCCGTCGCAGACGAAAACTCACCCGCTGCCAAATACCCCCCTACCTCAGCAGAGCGGATCTCCGCAGTGCCGTTCTCCTCTGCTTGCGACGACGCACTCCACGAACCGAAAGATGCAATCAGCAGCATACCGATCAAGCGGAGAAACGGTTGGTCAATCGCGAGGTGTGATGAGTGCAACATGAATAGTCCTCGTTTCCAGCGTCAGAGAGTTTCCAGCGTCAAAGAACGGCGTTGATTTCCACTAGTATGAACAAACTTTCATGCGGGGGAACTGGTGTTTGAAAACTGCTGCTGGTGAGTGAGCAGGTCAAGGCAACACCTGCCTCTACCAATCCATCCATCTTAACAGGATCGACATCAATCATCCTTAAAACCCGTTGTTTGCGGCATCTTTCATGCTGCAAGCTCGTAAACCTTCTGCTTTCGCAGAATACAGAGAGCACCGCTGGCCATTCAGATGCAACAAGCCGTGGCGGCAGGAAAGCCTGTTGTCCTTCCATAAATCCTGCCAGAAGCCATTTCCAAACACATCAACCTGCACGAAAAAAATTAGCGATTGGGAGAAGGTGCAAATACCGGTCCATGAGGCTACACCGGCCCATGTGGGCGAAACGTCGCAAAATGCTGCAGCAGCAATGTGTCAGAATGCTACACGGGATCGAGTCTCCGTCTGCAGATCAGCGATCAGGGCCGGTTACATCAGGGCGGGAAAAGACTTCCCAATTCATCCGTCCCGTCGACTGCCTCATTCAATCTCGAGATCTTGACCAGCGTCATCTGACTCATTGACATTCCGCCACCTGCCATCAATCAGACGCTGCTGTGGCTTGAACCTTGCTTTGTAGTTCAGATGCCGATTTTCTTCGACATACATGCCGAGGTACAAGTATTTGCGGCCGGTCGAGAGAGCATATTCGATTTGCTCCAATAACGCGTAAGTCCCCAGACTGTATCTCATGGCATGCGGGTCAAAATGGGTATAGACAGCTGATAAGCTCCGATCTCCCGCGTCCACAATCGAGACCGCAACGAGTTCGTGTTCAAGCCAGATCGACAATTCGATGGTGTGGCAGCAGCTATCAACCAGAAACATCCGATAGCCCTCCAAATCGACATCACCTGTTCCCTGACAAAGCCCACGTGCGTTCCGATGCTGGTTGAATAACCAGACACGCTTTGCATCCGCTCTTGGCTTCCCCCACGCACATCTCAAATCCCGCTTTCCACGCTTCCAGACACGGCGCATCGACGCCGATTGCTGAAATTGATGCACGTCGAGACGCGTCGGCTTACAAGCCTGACACGCTGGACATGCCGTGTTGTAAACAAACTCGCCACTACGCCGGTATCCCATCGACAACAACTGATCTGTAACGTCTGGTGTCTTGGGACCAACCGGAACACTCAGCGGCATCCTCGCCGTCACATTCTGCAAATAAGGACAGGGCTGAAGCTGATCCTGAACCAGCAACAAACGCCCCTGTTCATCTGACAGATGCACCACCTTCTCGGATTCGAATTCGCTCATGACAACAAAAGCCTAAAATTCCGGCAACCACGAATCCGGCCGACCAGATGCACACTGGACCATCGAGAACCCCGCACCAGCGAACACAACAATAACACACTCGTATTGCAGGATTCCATGCGTGGGAACGCTCACCGAGACTCAGGAGAATCCCATGCACAGATTTCACCGGCCCCGATTTCACCGGCCCAGATCGCGTCTTCACCGGCGCAGATCGCGTCACGGCAGCTTCACGCGCCGACTCACAACCACGATAACGAACACCACACTGAGCAACAGATGAAAGTGACCAACAGGAGGCCTGAACAGGTCCCTTGATCTGCCTGACGGGTTCCGAACGCACCTGCAGCCAGAGCGGTTAACGCCACCATTTCACATCACGCAAGCGTGAACAAAAAAACTGCGGAACAGATTTTCCGTTCCGCAGTTTCAGAAGAATGTAAGCGATTCACTTTGATCGCGGGAATCAGTCCCACCACCATTGCCCTTCGGCGAGTCCGGATGGACCGGCGGATTTCTTAACGCGAACGTTGTCGCCAGCAGTATCCAAATCGACTCTGTCACGTGAAAGAGCCAATTTAGGCTGCATGTTGACGCCGCCTCCCAGAGGGGTCATCAGGGTATTTCCTTTCCAGATTGCATTCACTGCAGTCTCAACCTGGGATGGAGCCACGTACGTCTCCACATTCACTTTTGACTCGTCCATCAAGACGGGCATGTTCCAACCTGCCTGTCCATAGAAGTCCTGCTGCTGGATGTAAGCGGCAGCAATGGCCACATCAATCAACTGGCGAAGCTCGGCGTAGATCCGGACCTTTTTCGCGATCTCAGGAAACTTGTCAGTGAACTCCTGACAGAACGCCTGGCTGGCTCGGTTAACACGCCCGGAAGCAACGCGTTGTCCGCCATTGGCAACTCGCTCGTTTGCACCTACCAACTGCACACCGCGTTCTTTGATCTTCATGGCAAAGCCATCCTCACTCACGGCGATGCCATCATAATTTGGCTGGAAATACCAGCGTTCCATTGCATTGGCGGCAACCGCACTGGGCTTGGCTCGCTCCACATAGCTCATCACGCGAACAGGCAAACGCTCCAAACCGATTCCGATCAGTTTCATGCGGTAGTCAGCCTCCACGAGAACACGTGCAAAGTGGGTCGAGGTCGGAATCCCCTTGAAGGTCACGGTCTGTAACCCCAGATTCTGCTTCAGGCCATTGGCGAGACGACGAGCATCAGAGGGCTGAACACGTCCACGCACAGAAGCAAGGAACTGATTCATCCGCTGCAAACCTTCGGCAGTTGGATCAATTGACACACTGATCACGGAGGTGCCATTGCTGCCGGGGGCGTATGCTCGAAGAGCCGTCACGAGGTCTTCCAACAGGACGACAGGACGCCCCGTCTCGAGCCCGATCAGGCGGTCGGTGGGATCTGCGAAGAATCCCTCGGCAGGCCCTGCGACGACAATGTCATTTGTCTCTGGATAGAAGAAAACATATTCAACCGCAGTAAGTCCGGCCAAGGCCTGCATTTCTTCGCCGATGCCCTCACCGTTGGCAATCCGGGTCGCAATCGCCTTCTCAAGGCGATTCAACGAAACCTTGCGCAATTTCGAAGGCTGCATGACATCGCTATCAGCCCGTTTTGTACGTGCTGCAACAAGGCGTTGGTTTGCCAATCTGGGGTCAAACTGGCGAACCTTCAGGACACCCGCAGCATCCACGTCGATTCCAGCAACAGGCTGAGCGAATGGGTTGTCATTACC
>JAAXJB010000002.1:0-453 GCA_012270065.1 Rubripirellula sp.
TATGGGTAAATAGCCAGCGACAACAAGAATTTGAGACATTCTGGGCGTTGGAAAAAGACAACTTGGAGCATTTCGTGAATGAGAGTTTCAGCACTGACGCAGTCGTGCAGCTTTCCATTCAAAATTTGCCTGCTGTTGAGGTGTCGGGGCCTGTTCCAACTACATATACGTATCTTGGCTTGTACTTTGCTGAACCACTGGCTTTACCATTGGCGGCAGATTATCTGGAAACATTGTCCCAGTTTCAGAACCGTGCTGTCGACCGAGGGCAGGCAGATCAGGTAGCAAGTGTCCGTAAACTGTCTGCAGCGCATCTGAAAGTGTTGGATGTTTTTCGCGTGATCGTTGCGCTCTTCGCCTTTTTGAATCTTTGGATTATACAAGTTTTGAGAGCACAGCAGAAAAGCGTTGAGGCGGGGAGGCTGAAAGCGTTGGGCATGAATCACGGCGACA
>JAAXJB010000002.1:463-4091 GCA_012270065.1 Rubripirellula sp.
GTGCGGCATCGTCTGTTTTGAGTCATTGCTTGTTTGGGCGTTTGGGGCACTTGTGGGAATCTTGTCGGGAGAGATCGTTGGTCGAGTTCTCTCAAATCTGCTCTATGGTGAAAACCTTGCCAGATTTGGTTTTGCTTCGAATTGGCAGGAATGGTCGCTGCTGCTCTGCGTCACGGCTGTAATAACACTTCTCAGCGCGGTATTCGGGACGCTGCGATGGTTTCGTGCTCCGCCCGGGGAACTGATGCAAGACTAGTGATTTGACAGCCAGGTAATCAGAAAGGCCGACCGGGGCCACCGTGCAGTTCAATGAAAAGCCAGTTCGAGCTGGCAGGTGGTATTCGAAGGTTTCAATTCTAAGCTGAACGCTTGTGTGCAATAATTAAATTCTCTGGTAGCAGTATTTGTTTACTGCTTTCTTGCAAGCTGAAAACGCAATGCCCATGCTAATTTGATCGTTGGCTGGGATACATTGGGGGCGGGTAAAGAAACAGTGGGTAGCCAAGTAACATGTCATCCTGCGTTTTCGTCTGGATTGCTGTTTCGTTACCCAAATCCCCGATGCGCACGAACACAGCGTCTGCATTTGTGCCGGTGGGTGCCTTTAGAATGTAAAGAGATCCATTCTCGCGTAACGCGTTGTTGATTCGAAGAACCGGAAAGCCATTCTTGTCACGCCAGACGAAACCTACCCACTGATGGCAGGGAATCGCAGTGTTGGTTGCTGATGCGGTGTTTGTTTGTTGCTGTTTGTGCAGACGCCTTAACGTCGGTCCTAGCTCGTCTACTACTTCGGGTGCGATCGCAGAAGAAAATGTCCTTGTATTTGCCCAAAGCCTGCGTTTTTCTTTTCGTGTGGTTAGTTGGTTCAGTATCGTTGCTAGCCCCTGACTCAGATACTGGCTGTGATCTGCCCCCTTTTGCAGCACTTGAAAGACAAGTTCTTCCTTGATCACATGATCCAGTCTTGGACGCTGCATGATCTTGGCAGCCAAACCAAGGATGTTTTTGTCCCATTGATTCGTGAAATCGACATTTTCGGGAGGGGTGTTCGCAATTAGCCACTCGATGCTGGCTCTTGGCTCATCACGGATTCGCAGCGGTGTATTAATTGCTCTTTCTTCCGTAGTGCCTGACACATCCTTGACGATGTCCAGCGTAATCGTGTCACGTTTGGTCTTCAGAGCGTCAGTCGATATCGTTGAGTCGGCAAGCATGAACATACGGCCCTGATTCTCATCTACAAGGCTCTCGATCGTGATGAGGTTTGCAAAAGGCATTTCACTCAGGAAAGAAAAATCTGCATCCTCCATTGAATCCTGTTTTGCGTGCCTCGAAGCGAGGAACTGTTCAATTGCGGTGACTTGTGGATTGTCATCGCTGTCTTTCGCAAGGGTTGCATGCAGTTGAGTCAGACGTTTCAGGTCCTGCTCGCTTGGCTGATCGAGTGCGTTGACTTCCTTGATGAGAGTATTCCCAGCTAGTGCTGCTTTCCAATGTCTGCGTGCACTTAATGTTTTTTGTAACTCCTTTTTTGCCTGGGGGTCCGTTACTGCCAGCGAATATTGCAGCAAGGCCTCTGCGTAACTGTCCAGATCATGTGCGTTGTCCAGTTGGTTCTCCAGTGCGAGTAAGTTCGCTGTGGGACCTGAATGGGCAATAGCTGCCTCATCACTGTCAACGATCTTTGCGGGCTTGCCGATGTCCGGTTGGTTGAGCTGTCCGGAGTTCATGCCATCGTTTGGTGCGTTCGCGTATTCTGGCGTGTTTTCAGTTGGACTAGACGAATCTGGTTGTATCTCGTGGCCCTCGAAATCTTTCGGGTTGCTGTGGCTGGTCCCACTTTTGTTCAGGCTCTCACTGGGCTCCTGATCAATTCTGGTTTCTTCCAGTTTTTTTGCGTGTTGTGTACTTGAATTCGCAGACGCAGCAGCAGAATCGGCCGAAGGGTCACTCGTCGATCGTGATGAGGCTACCGGCGTGGAATTCAGGGAATGCCAGCCCACATACCCTGCAAGCAGCAAAGCAAGCATGGCAATTATGGATAAAAATTTCCTCTTTTGGTTTTCTTGTGCCGGCGTCACAGATTGATTTGCATGATCACTGACGAGAGAGGGTTGTTTTCTAGCAGCATCGGGGAACGGTAGGCCTGCAACGTACCGGCCTGTCTTCGCATACTCGGTCCAGGCTGATACTGTTGTCGATTTGTTCGCCTCACTGATGTCGATAACTGTGCCTTTTGCCGCTGCAATTCTTGCCGCCTGCGTGCCGGCAATCAAACATCGAACACGGCATTCAAAATCATCAGGAATGTTGGTGGCATACGTTGAGAAGGTTGCCCGCCATCTGTCTTTTTCCGGCAACAGAGCAGTGGATTCGGCGATTAAGGGGAGGATGAGGTTTTGCTGTTCTGGTGCATACGTGATCCAGATCGGTTTGGCTGTTTTTGAATACCATGTTTCGGCAAGTTTGCCGCCCCACCCTGCATCTGCCATGACCGAATTCCAGTTTTCGCACGGTTGTGCGTCAACTTGTCCATCCGGCAATTCGGGGCCAGCCGAAGTCATTCGGCAAGTTTCATCCCAACTGGTTCGCATGAGGTTAGGTTGGTTGAGCAACCAGGCTGGGCCAGCGGATGCCATCTCTTCAGAGTTTGGCACAATGTGATGTGCTAGTTTGTTGAGACGATTCGCGTAATCGAGTCCGTACGCACTGACTCGAGAGAGAATCGAAATTGGCCGACCATTCACATGGGTTGTGACATGCGAGTATGCGACTGGGTTCTTTTCAGCGTTTGCACTTTCGGGGTAGTGGAGGTGATTGTAGCCTGACAGCGATTCGAGTTTGCGTGATAAATTCGTGGGCATTCCCGTTGAAGACAGCACTGTGCAGAAGCCGCGACTGCCTGCGACGAGCCCTTGTGGTGCGGACGTGTAAAGTAATTCCGAACTCATCGATTTCGGCAGATGCTGATGGCTTTGTGGGTTATCTTCGGTACGACAAGTGAACATTCATGTCGTGGCTAATCAGTGGCCTGCGGGGTAGTGGCCTACCGGGTAGTTTCTGTGATATCCGGTTGCGCGAAGGATCGGACATGACAGTGTCAAATTTTAGGGGCTATTCCCCGTGACGTGAATGTCTCATGTTCCGCTAAATCTGAATCAGGACATTGAGTGGCGTGCCCCGTTTCGTTTGGCAGGCGAGGATGCCCGCTCAGCTTGATTGCATCAGACTTTTACCGCAATATCAAACTGGTGTTTTGGTATCGGTTAAACTGTCCAACGAAGGTGTTTCATTGGCGGATTGCCTTGGGGTTTTTCTGTCTGATGTCGATGGCAATGGTGTGTGATGGTCTTATTTTGATTGGTTATGGTTGATGGGAATCAAGTTTGGGAATGGAGTTTGTCAGCGATTTGCAAAGCTTTGGCTTGGTTTGCTCTTGTTGGTGTTTGGCATAACGGAGGATGTTGATGGTGAGGAAAAGTCAGATCGCGAGCTGTTCCAGAAACACTGTCTTTCATGTCACGAGGGCGATCAGGCCGAGGTCGGACTGGATCTTTCCACTCTTGGGCGTGATTTATCCGACCCGGAAATCATGCGGCGGTGGGTCCTCATTCATGACCGTGTG
>JAAXJB010000021.1:0-9353 GCA_012270065.1 Rubripirellula sp.
CTCAACACCCACAAAAAAGCGGTGCACATAACTTACAAGATCGGCCAGAACACTGTTGATAAACTTCCAGTTCCAAAACCCGATTTTCAAAGTGCTTTCGGCCATTTCAACTGTAATGGGGCGAAGCAGACGGAGAATAATCCAAGTACTGACAAAAATTCCAACCGCTAATAAAACTGAGGTCCAGGCTTGTTTCCTGATTCGACCGCACATTCCTAAGTTATCCATCCAGAACAATCACCGAATGGCACGCCCCGGCCGACCACGCAAGCACGATCCACTGGCCGACAAAGTGCGCAGGCAATCGACTACGCGACTACTGCTACTTATGCTACTTACGAAGTCATCGCCTTGATCGGAAAGACAGACATTGACGTCCTCAACGGTGATTCCCGGACGCCACTCATTCATGCCTCGTTCGCCGGAAGCATTGAACTGCCAACATGGCTTAGGTTTGCACTTCAGACTCTACTGATTACCCACATTCGTTTATTCGACATGGCATCAAATCAGCGAAAATCAAGTCGACGCTGGCTAGTGTTGATTGGATTGTAGTCGCAGTTTGGGTTAACAGGATTGCCGAAAAAACCGCCTACTTCGCGTGCAGGCTTAACGATATCCGGCGACTGACGAATGTTGTGAATTCCCTCGAAACAACCGAAATGCTCAGTCAAAACCTCGCTGCAATCCGCTCCGAAGAACTGTTTGCGTTGCTCGAACACGCCACCTAACAACACGCTGAACCTGAGCCGAGTTGTCCGTGTCGATTGTTCACTGACCCAATTGCGATTCGTTGCGAAGCATCAACCCGTTTAACAAAAACAATAATTCACTCGACTCTGGAAAGCTGATGCCTGTCAACATGGATAAACTCGTCGCCGAAATCACCAGCCAGCTAGAGGATGATATTCTCTCCTACGGTTGGATGCTCCAAATCGCGCAACTGCAGAATCCTGAAAGCAACGATAGAGAATTTGCGACTGCGGTTGTTGATTCGGTGATCAAACTCCACAACGATGGACTAATAGTCGTAGGGGAAACTCAGCTATCCAATGAAATGGTGCTAATCAATCCGTGGCAGGAAGAGAATAATGCATTGCGAGCACGAATGATTTCCGAAATCACCAAATACAATGGATCCGTTGACCAAACATTCTGTTTCTGGATACAACTTTCCGAACACTTCTCCAGATAATTGTGTGATGAACTTGATCGAGGACGTGAACTGGCGGGCGACGTAAATTTTTGGTTACTTCGCATTGCGTCTCCGCGCTGCTCGTGATCACCAGTCGGCATCGGCCAAAAACTATCCGCGATTGAGTTTCCGGCAACTTGAATGCGTGAAGATGAGGAATACAGATTTTGAAGTCAATATTTGCAATCCTTGGAATCGTCGCCGCTATTGGTGGGACTCTTTGCGGCATATTGAACTGGTTCCTCACAGAATTCTACCTTGGCAGCGTTGATTGGCAGGGTCCAATGGTGACCGTAAACAGTGCCTTGTGGATCCTCAATATTTTGGGCATTGGGTTCGGAGTCGTTCTCATTGGTATTGGTGCGATGCTGCGAGAATCGGAACCGTCAGGATCTGGTCGCACGGAAGGCCCGGTCTGATTTTGTGTTGCATCACAAGTCAACACAAAATGCCAGCTAACCATTGCGGCCCCGGAACGGCGAATCCACCGCAATCTGCAATCAATGCGTGCCGTCGCCACCCGGATACACTGCATACAATGGGACTTCCATGAAACCGCCTCGTAGCCTCAAGATCACCGACGAGAAAATTGGTTCCGGCCGCCAAGTCGTACCTGGGGATGTCGCCGTTTGTCACTACCGTTGCACCCGTGCAAAGGGCGACATCGTGTTTGACTCTGATCGGGATGGACCACATCCAATTCGTGTTGGCGGTCGCGATTGTTTTGTCGTGCTGGAACTTGGTCTACTTGGAATGCAAGTCGGAGGCCGACGGAAAATCGTAGTTCCGCCGAACTTGACCTATGATGAGCGGAAGACATTCACGGAGATTCCAGAAAATGCGATGCTAATCTATACACTTTCACTGATTGAACTAAGTGAAAAATGGGACCCTGAAATGGAAGCTCGTTTACGATAACCCGGTTCACCCGAAGAAGACGCCATACAACAACAGGATGCACCCATGTCTCCGACGGTGCGGAAATTTGATGGATAGATCACCCTGGAGAGTCAGTGTTAATCGACGTCATACGGCAAGAACGTGATTCATGAATGGAGAACTATCACAACTCGTTGCCTTGTGTTCCGCTGCAAATGCCGCGATGACGGATTCTCTGGACAAAGGCCAGGTCTATCCAGACCACTCTGTCTTTCAGTTCTGCAACGCTGTGCGTTTCGTTGACATCAAGAAGGGACTGTTCGGTAAATTTCGTGAAGTCGAACGACACAATAACCCTGACGATTGGTTGAGATCGCTCCGAGATACGCAAACTATCCGCGCGTGGCTGACCTTCGAATCTGCTGATAACACCGATGCACCTGCCCATCAGCTTGCAGCATTCGTAGGCGGTGGTAGCAACTGGCAGCTTGTACTGGCTACTGATGACGCTACCGATTTCTGGAAGTCGCGCTGGCAGGTTACAGATCAAAACGCCAGTGACAACCGTATTTGGAGCGTTACCTATGGCTGCGTCGGCAAATCCAATCACGGATCAACTGCACCCGTGGCCGACCTGAATGGTGCCACGTCGCGATTACGATCAGCGTTAACTGGAACACGCGACTTTGCAGACGAACACGAACTTGCTTTGTGGTCCGAATGGTTTCAACGGGCCTTGGACTGTACCAACTCATCGAAGCCCATTTCGTTTCCAGACTACGTTGATTTCATTTCTCTTGATTCGTATCCCGAAAAGGCACAACGGCTGTTTGCCGCCGCGTACCATGGATGGGTCTTTGGTGGCATGGGATCGTGGAATGATCTGTCCTTCGAGATGAACTCCGAAAATGATCGGTATCATGATCTATCTGCTGAATTGTTTGCCGCAATCAACGACGCGATACAGCAGGCCACATGGTCCTTTGGATCCAACGAATCCGCGTAACAGAAAAAGCGCAACAGAACAACGGCGTGGTGGTCAATACGTGGCCACGCAACATGACAATTTGATGAACCGGCGCAATTCAAACGCGGGCGGTCAATCCCCGCAGTAACGCTGTTGTATCGTCTGGTTATCCTGAACATCATGTGGTGAAAAGTTGATGCACTCAATTGCCCCAGACATCTTCGCAAAAATCAAGCGGTGCCTTGCGGACATCGAACGTGACCACTGTGTTCGAGTGCTATACGCGTGTGAGTCTGGCAGTCGTGCATGGGGCTTTGAATCGCAAGATAGCGATTACGATGTTCGCTTCGTCTACGCCCGCCCTCGTGATTGGTACCTGACGATTGACGTTGAACGACGGAGGGATGTTATTGAGGTGCCGATAAGTGATGACCTCGATATCAGCGGCTGGGATATTCGGAAGACGTTGCAGCTATTTCATAAATCAAACCCTCCACTCAACGAATGGCTGATTTCGCCAATCGTCTACGTGGAACATGGTGAATTTGCAAATCGGCTGCGTTCATTGGCACCGGATTCATACAACCCGATCGCCGCCCACTACCACTATTTGAGAATGGCAGACAGCAACTTTCGTTCCTATTTGAAGGGCGACGTCGTCCGGCGAAAAAAATATCTCTATGTGTTGCGGCCACTGCTCGCGGTGAATTGGATCGAGAATGATTTGGGGATCGTTCCAATCGAATTCGACAAACTTGTGGCGGGGACGGTTTCCGATTCCAGCCTCCAGAAGGAAATTGACGAACTCCTCATGCTGAAACGTGCTGGCATGGAATCCGACGAGGGGCCACGATTCAAATTCATACATGCCTTCATCGAATCTGAGATAAAGCGTCATGGAGATGATTACCATCTATCATCTGGTTCTCGCGCAGAGCTGAGAGTATTGAACGGCCTGCTTCGTGATACAATCAGAAGCGACTCACCAGAGGGTAACGGAACAGCATGAATCGTTGCAGCGAAACCGTGGGCCGCGCGGTCCTTCGTAATCAATGCTGTTTGCCGCGACCCAGTGAAACCCACCGTTATCTGATTTGCACGGGAAATGACAAGTGACTGACATTTTACGTTCTCTTTACGATTATCTTAGTGACAATTGGCCAGAGTTGGTTTGGTTGCTTGCGGCTGCGTTCATGGCGTCGTTTCTGGCCGGCCGTCGAGCTCGAGTGCAATGGGAGCGTCGGGAGTTTCTTGATCGCTTGAACGTATCGCTGAATTCAATCGACAACGGCTGTTTGAAGATCCGGACAATCCTTGAAATGGACGTCCGTGGCATTTTCCTGAATCGAACGGCTGCGGAGCGTATCGTCGCATTGTCGAAAAAAACGACTGAGAGCGATCCGCTGATACCAATTCCCTCGTCCGACCGCTGGTACTACCTGAACGCAGTTTTGAATGAGGTCAGTGAGCGATTCGCAGTCGGGCAATTACGTCGTGATGCGGGATTGAAAGTCGATTCACATCAGTATTTGCTTTGCCTCACCTGCGAACGTGCTGGTGCTGTCCGTACGCACAAGATTCGAGCGATGCTTATTCGCAAAGATCTGCTGACTTCTCTTCCCGATGAAACACCGACCTACGAGTCGCCTAATCATTCCACACGTTGGGAAACACTGAATTTCCTTGCAGCCCGGTATGAGGATTCTCCCGAGAGTTTTCTCGAACTGGAGATCTGTTTCTAGCAAATTTGAAGAGCAAATGGCCGTGCGACGATGACGATATCAACAACGCGGATGATGCGTTTGCTGCTGCCTCCAAACTTGATACCAATGGAAACTGGCGTGCGTCGATCAATGCTTTTCGTATTGCTGCAGAACGATGGCCGGAACATACCGATTAAATTGAAAACTGTATTGCTGGCGTCCAGAGAAAAATCAACGCAACGGAATAAAACGGCGGGAACAGTGCGTACACGCGGAGCATGACTTGCGCTTATCCAGCGATGAAAAGCTGTCGATTCGCACCCGGTAAACCTGGTCGTTAACCGGTACAACCACGGACAATCGAACATTCAGGATTTGTATTCTATGACTCGATACGACAATCCCTATGCGACGACGTCGGTTGTGAGCGAGCGACCGTACGATCGCGTCGGACACGTTTCGTATCTGTTTGCAGCCGTGGCCGTGGCCGCCGCGCTGGCTTACGTTGCGTTCACCATAGTCCTGTTCTTTTCAGGCCCAGGCGACCGCATCGGCGGAATGATGTTTCTGACAAACATTCCAGCCTTCATTGGGCTTGCGGTGTCCGCTTTCCGGTCAACGCGTGTATCTGTCCATTGCGCCAGTGCTGGATTTCTTGTTCAAAGTGGAATCACCGTCGCTATGCTTTTGATGCAGTACGGCGACACTGCAATAGTCATTGGAACCAACTCTGCAATTATCCTGCCATGCCTTCTAATGGCGGTATGGGCTTGGTGGTTGAGCTGTCGCCCATGCCCAGCAATGTAAACGCCGCAGATAAATCGGAACCATCACATGCACCGAAGCACGCGATCGGGGAAATCTGGTTGCACGACGAGGCCTTGATTTTGAAAAAAATGAATCGACATGCGGCCCGAGATGTGGGATAGTCAACGGTGGAATCGGAGCGGAAAAGAATGCCGGTTTCGAAAATCATGGTTTTCCATCTCTCACCGTTTAACATCAGCGCTATTAGCGTTATCCGATGCCACCAACCCCCGACGACTGCCACCCCGACCGATGCGATTCACCGGATCACCGTTTTGCCCGCCTCGTGCGACTCTGGCACGCCGAACCATTTGGCTTGTTTAGCGAATACAAAAGCAACCACGCAGTCCTTCGAGTGGCTACTGAGTTTTTAATCTGTAGGATCATCAAGCGCGCGGCCAATCCAGCCTTGCACGAATACTGGAGCGATGGGGTAGAATTCATCGAATTCAGTAAGAACCCGACCTGCTATTACTTTGGCGGTGCCTGTATTTTCTCGGATCGACACTGTAATTGGATGTGGCTCGCTCCCTATGAACTCACCGTTCACTTTGCTACGGACACGGCTGACATGTTATCGGCGGTCAGCCTGCGTTTAGGCCACGCTGCCAAGGATGATCCCATTTCCAAGGCATATGAAGTTAAACGTCGGGAATACAGGTTGTACACTATGGCACACGCCTTATATGGTGCTCGTCCGAACTGTGATGCTGACTGGGCGGTGGCGTTGGACATTGATCCATACTTGGCGGGTGAATCATGCCGTGAATCCAAGGATCGCATCTGATTCAAAAAAGCTGCATATCAGCTCCCACGAATCGGTTCTCGCGAACGCGAACTCCAGGAAATGATTTTAAGTGGCTCTGACAGTGGGAACGTGCCAGTCCGCGGGTGAGTCACTTTCTTTCCATATCACCGGTGGCTGACCCACGAGCATGATCACAAACGGCGAATTTGCTTTTCGGTCGGCACCGAAAACTGTCGGCACCGAAAACTGTCGGCACTGAGAACTGATGTGGATAGGCAAGATGACAACCGGAGAAGCCGAAGCCGGTTTTACCAGACGACTTTGCATTCGCTCAATCGCGTTGATTTCCGGCCAGGTGATGCGAGATGTTATTCCTCTGCAAGCAGCGTTGATTCAATGGCGAGTGGAACACTCAACGTATTCCGACCGTTGACAATTTCGGAAATTTTCCAGAAAACGAACAATAGGTTCTACGGAATTGCGAATACGAATGGGAACAGAAAGTTTCCAATCATTCCGACGCATTACGGAGTCACAATGAAACGCTTCCATGGATCAATTCTTCTGATCTGCCTGATCATCTTGACCGGATGTAGCAAGCCGAATCCCGCAGGTGTTGGCGGCACTCCCACAAAAATGCCGACACCGAAAGAGATTGATGAAAGGCATGCCGCAAACTTCCTTGCGGGTGCGAAGGATTTCCACAACGACGGTCATCCAAAATACGCACTCAATATACTCAAGGAACTGCTTGAACAATTTCCAGAGTCCGAAGCTGCTGTTGAGGCGAAGCAAATGATTGCTGAAATAGAAAAACAACAAGCAGCAAAAGAGAAGAGTGAACCGAGAAAAATCGTCACCGTCCGCGGTCGATTGAAACAATACCCACAGGATGTGAAAAGCACGGAAGCCTGGCTTGGGAACGAGTTCATGGTCGGCGAAACACCAATTCGACCTACCAAAGAAGTTCCTCGCGAGGTCTTGACGACAATGCTGGGAGAAAACGTTGAGATCAAAGGCCCGTGGAACGCAGGTAAGACTCGGGAGCCAGCCAATCCAGGAGATGACGGATTTCATTTGCAGACTCCATCGGATCCTGCAGAGTTGGGTATGGCCGCAGGCTCAGGAATTGAAGCTTCCTCTGTTAAGAAGTTGAGAAATGAGCCAACGCACGGCTCGGAGGTGGAATAACCAATAGAATGCACCGGACCCGAGAAGCCGGACATTTTTAAATGGACCACCAACTCCCACCGCAACCGCCACCCCTCGGTTCTCGCGGAATTGATACTTCCATGATCCGGTGGCACGCTGTACCGATGGCACCCAGCACAGGCATCAAATGAAAATCACAGAGTACCTTGGAACAGAAACCAGTCACATGAGAATTTTCATTGCCTGCCTGATTCTGATCGGACTCACGAGTGGTTCCGCCAGAGGGCGGGACAATGCGCTGATCGTGTACAGCAAAGTTCCCGGAGCCAAGGCGTCTGACCAGTACGCCTTGGCGGTCAGGTCAGCCGGAAAAGAAGAACAGTGGCGACAGGCCTTTGCATGCATCACCAGGTGCAAGAATGGAATCCGTGGCAAAAACGGTTACTTTCCTCACCTGAGTGGCTGGAGTCACACGTATATCAACGTTGAGATGGGTGGTCCGGTTGAGATCGCAATCAGAAAAGTCAACGGTCAACCGATTCGAAAAGCAGTGGCTCGACCTCAACGCAAAGTGCGTTCCTGTGTGGTGCGCAATGGTTACGCGTTCGTCACACTCGACAAGCCATGCCAGATATCGGTCGACATCGATGGGCAAATGGAAGATCACGATACAGGCAAAGGGTACTCGGGACCTCCCATTCACTCTTTGACGGTTTTCGCCAACCCACTGATGCGAGATCGTCCGTCGCTCACTGACCCGACGGTACATGCTGTCAAACCCGGGGAAAAAGCACCGAGCGATGGGCCTTGGAAGACTCTTTACTTTCTGCCTGGTGTTCACGACATCGGTGTCGCGTTTCCCCTTCACGCTTCAAGGAACTACTACATACCTGGCGATGCAATTGTTTACGGCACGATGAGCAATCATGAGCAGTGGGATGACGGTCACGATATCCGTGTCTTTGGCTATGGCACGCTCTCGATGGCACGGATTGCTCATCCTGATCATGCTTCACCCCGGCCCGCGCGGAGCAATCTGCATAACTCGATTCGCATCGTGGGAGCAAGAAACTCATCCGTCGAAGGTATCACAATCGCCGATCCGGCCTACCATTCGTTGATGCTCATAGAAACCCACCGTCCCGAGCAACCAACAACCATTCGCTGGGCCAAGATCATTGGCTGGAGAGTGAACGGCGATGGAATCAATCCATTCGAAAACTGTTTGATCGAGAATTGTTTCATCAGAACACAGGACGATTCCACTTATGCAAATGGCCTGGGAATACGTGGCGTGACGTATTGGAATGACTTCAACGGATCCACGTTTGTTTTAACAGCCCTTCCAAATCGAAAACTGATCATCGAAAACTGCGACGTGATTTATGCCCGAGCCGGCTGGGACGAGTGGAGCGGCGGGCGGCTGTTCAACATGCGTGGTGAAGGGAAGGGAGCGTGCGGTGAAGGGGTTGTATTCCGCAATATTCGAGTCGAGGATCCGCGTCCGACCCTGCAACACTTTCTGATTGCGATGCAGGGCGTGCGACCCTACCGCGATCCCGGCCAGGCACGTGGCAGCGGTCATCTTTCAGGCGTCGTGTTTAAAGATATCGAGATCGCCGCTGCGAGCGTGTTGGGTCAACCCGACATACTGTGGGGCACACCCAATGCCAAAATCATGAACTTGACCTTCGACAATGTTTCGATTGGCGGTCAGAAAGTCTCTTCAATCAACCATTTCAAATACAACGAACAAGTAGAGAGCATCAGATTCAAATGACCACGTGCCCAACACGACGGTTTTCCGTTACTGCTTGCCCCCTGCCTGAACCAGAAAACAAGCACGGAACAAGCACGGAACAAGCAAAGAGGCATGAATAACAGGGAAGTTACCTGGCAATG
>JAAXJB010000021.1:9453-12998 GCA_012270065.1 Rubripirellula sp.
AACAAGCACGGAACAAGCAAAGAGGCATGAATAACAGGGAAGTTACCTGGCAATGACAAAAAGAACCATGATTTATCGAACGACCGGTTGTGTCGAACCAGCGCCCCACGGCCTGTTCGATGATGAATACCGCCTCACGACAACCAGCGGCTCTGAGTTCCACTTGTGGTCTGAAGAGACCAATCATCTCTTCAGTGCGATCCAGAATTTCCAGTTGCAACGCAAGCTTATCCCTCTTCCGGAATTACCGATCATCACGCAATGGAACACGCTAGGAGGTTTTTTCGATTCAGATTCCAGTCCAACGGTAATCAAGGAGGTGTCGCGAATCATTGATGCACTCCAAGTACTTCAAGACAACTACGCTGACTACGAAGACGCGGGCAAACAACACGGATTTGCAGCACTCTCCGTGAATGACCTTGATGCTCTCATCAACTTTCTAGGCAACGCGGAATCAAAAGGCGACGCCGTGACAATGACCGAGCACTGAAATCACAACACAGCTGAACTTGCTGCAAAATGCCAGACAACAAAACGTTGGACCTCAGCGATAACATGCCGGGCACCCGGAGTGTGCATCAAGTTGCAATCATTGCCTGTTTGATCAGATCATCACTCAAGATTGGAATTGAAGGAAACTTCACACCTGTCCCAAAAGCGGATCGTCGCATCGAGCGTTGCTCGAAGAAAAGGCAGAGGGTGTTGATGTCTTTGTTTTTGACAATCGGGGAAGCCAGAACTTGGAAAAAGACCGGCTTCAGGACGAATGAGAATGGCGAAACGGGCATGTCTTCAGCATCTTGGTATTCAGGACCATCAATGGATTCCAGCCACCAGGATCAACCCGTGAAGTTCGTGTATAAACCTTTCACTGGCGCGGCGAAGCATGCCGGTTCCTGGTCCCGTCTGATATCGTGTCACTTCGGCCTGAACTCGTCGGCTTGGTTAACCTGATTGTCATCACATTGCACCAGAGTCGCGAAGTCAGGGCATCCTGACGCGGAAAATCACTCCGGCAGATCATTCACAAATGTCAGTTATCGGGTTCTGAACATGTTTTGGAAATCATCGCTACTCACTTGTTCAATTGCCGCGGTCGCGACTCTTTGCCTGATTTTCACGGGTCTGGAGAACCCCGGTCCATCCTTCGTTGCGGTTGTCCTGGTGGCTTCCGTGGTCACCGTCATCATGGTTGGCCCTTACCTTGCGTTTGGTGCACTTGCATTTGTGTTGCGATCTCACCGCATAATTTCAATGGTTCTGTTCGTCATCATTCTTTTGGTTTCGATGTCAGCTTTGATTTGCCTTTACGTCGAAAACGACGCGTGGCTCAATCGGGACAAATCTCGCGAGGGTCAAAGGATGGTACCTTTTCTGATTGGCATGGCGGAATGGATTTCTGCGGTATTCAGCACGGCAGTCCTGTTGCCACTGTTGTTCATCTTAAAAAAAGACGTGAACCGGAACAGCGAAACAGGGAAGCTTTGACATGGATAACATTCATTTGCAGACCGGTGTTGGAAAATTGAATACGATGCCCCGATCATGAAGCCAACAGGTGTCAGCAGAAGCAGTTTCTTGGATGCAGATGAACCCATTGCCTTTCGAGACATTGATGAATATCTGGCGTTGGTTGACGGTTCTGTTGAATCGGTCACCCGTTGGAGTGCGAAAGGTTACGATAGTGTCATCAGGTAAATGGGGTACTTCAGAAAATGAAACTGAACCTCAACATGGCATGAACGCGGAGCCGCCGATCGCGTGTTTACTGTTGGATCATCAATCGTGGCGGCCGGATGATGTGTGACGCAATTGACCTCAATCATGGGAATGGACGGCGCCGAAATCATGATGGATGTTGAAGACCACTTCGGCATCACAATCAGGGAATCCGAAGCGGGACAGGTGCGCACCGTTGGCGACCTGGTTTCACTCATTGAATCTCGAATCATCGCCGCCCAAAACCAACACTGTTCCCGGCTTTCGGCTTTTCTGGCACTTCGCAAGGCAGCTCGAGCATTGACTGGTGACGAAACTCTGCGTTTCCGACCGCGAGATGCTGTTACAACCATCCTGAACGCAAGACAACGCCGTGAGCTATGGATGCGATTGTCCGATCTGCTTGGTGCGCCACCAAACCCGCTGCGAAGACCACGATTATTAGGCCAATTTCTTGCAGCGATTTCCGTGGGTCTCCTTGTCCTTGCACTCGTTTCAGCGATCATTGTCACCTGGGAGATACTGCCATTAACCGCTGTCGTTGCTGGTGGTGTGATCGTATTTTTGTATCAGGTAACGGCAAGATACCGTAACGTTCCACCCGAGGGCTGGAAGACCTTCGGCGAAATCACGACCAAACTTGCCGGAGTCACCGCCGCAACCAAAATGGTTCATCTCCGGAAGAACGAAGAGATTCTGGACGAACTGCGACCGTTGCTTGTGAATGTTCTAGGTGTTGATACAACTGCAATTGTTCCCGAGTCGCGTTTCGTCGAAGACCTCGGAATGACCTAGCAACCAACAAATCGATGAACTGGTTTCAATAATCTGCCTTGTAATTTCCTTGATACACTCGTCATTCGGGCCTAAGTCTGCACCCCAGTTACTATTGGACGTTCATGCGACTTCCGACCATGCCAAAACGATTTACGATTCGAACTCTGATATTCGCAACCTTCCTCGTCGCATTGTTTTTCGCTCTGCCGTTCCGCAAGGCCAGAATGCAAATGGAAGGCAGAGAGTGGGTTGCGGCGCAGCGAGGACACATCAGTTTCCAGTACGCTGTGAACAGACCGACTGGTCGTTACTCAATTCCATTTGTTCCGGACTTTCTTGTCGATTGGTTTGGTGTGGACATGTTCAATCCGGTTCGCGGAGTGTGTCTCGACTGCGACACGATCAAGGATTTTGGTCCAGTAACAAAACTGAGTGGACTTGAATCCATTGGCATCAACATTGACATGGCGGATGACATTGACTTTTCGCCGTTGAAGACGCTACCCCGACTGAAAGAAATCCACTTCACTCAATGGTCAGGGCTGACACAGGAGCAATTCACCGAGTTGTGCAAATTTCTACCTGATGTAAAGGTTTACTCAGAAACTCATTCCAATGGATGATGGTCGATATCCTGTGAAGAGCCGTGGCCAGTATTGCGTTAAATGCTGAATCCAATTCGTCATCCAACCCATGCATTACGAACAAGCCGATCAAACTCTCACGCAAGGAACATGACGCCCAGGGTCGAAGAGTTGCAGCCAATGATTGGTGAAGCAGATAAGCCTCAAGTGTTTACCTTCACCATTTGCCAAGCCGCCCACCGGCAGGAATCCGTGCTTACCTCTCACAATCCCAAAACCACCCGATTTTTGAATGACTGTCGTGCAAAGGCGATTACCATTGAACGCTGACTTGAATTTCAAGCCACTTCGGAGTCGACTGACGAGTGACATCGGGTTGGCAAGCGGCTATGCTGACGTGGTGCCACAAGGTGAATCAGGGGAAATCTGCTTTCTCAGCAAAATGTTCCTGTTGACCATCAA
>JAAXJB010000021.1:13098-35694 GCA_012270065.1 Rubripirellula sp.
GTTCCTGTTGACCATCAATGCGTTCACAAGCGTGTACCGGTTTTACTGGGCCGTTCCTTACCAGCCGTTCCTTGCCAACCATGCCTTGGCAAATGACCGGACGGGTAAAAGGTGAAGGCATGTTCACGGTTCTGAATGAATTGACACAGGCATGACCGCCCCCCCAACGCCCGTGCTCCAATCTCTCCTGCGGCCCACCTTCTGCTGGGCATCCCTGCCCTAGACATTTCCAGCTTTGTTTCCCTCGACGATCATGACATCACGGTATGCTGCGTTACTGGTTCGTTTGATTCTGCCGGCCTGCATTTTGGCGGGCGGATTTTACGGATATCAGCAATTCTCGATCCCTGTGGCAGAGGAAGTTGTGGAACCGCCTCCGCCAACCCAAGTCCGAAGCCGTGTACAACGTCTGGAACTTGGCAGCTACCAGATCAACATCGAGACTCATGGGTTGGTGAGTGCCCATAATCAGGTAACACTCTCTGCCGAAGTCACGGGGCGCATCATCACCATCAATCCGAAATTCGAAGTGGGCCATTTTTTTTCTGCTGGCGATGTTTTACTGAAGATTGATGACCGCGATTACAGAACAGCCCTCCGAATCGCAGAGCAGGAAGTACGCCGCAGCACTGCTGCACTTGAGCTTGCGACAACGGCCAAGAAGCGCATGGAAGAATTGGCGGATCGGGATGGTGCGTCTCTTGCGGAACTGGAAGCCGCTCGCACGCTGTTGCTGCAGGCCGAGAATGATGTGGAAGTTGCCCAGGCAAGCTTGAATCAAGCCGAGCGGGATCTTGAGCGGACCGACATCGTGGCTCCCTTTGCCGGTCGTGTGGTGACCAAAGCAATCGGATTGGGAGAATTGATTAGCGTCGGAACGGCCCTGGGAGACGTCTTTGCGGTCGATTATGCCGAGGTGCGACTACCCGTTGCAACTCGGGAATTACGTTTCCTGAATCTTCCGGAACGTGAGAGTGATGAGCCATTGGACGTCAAACTCCGAGATGCCATTGATCCTGACAACGAGGCTCAATGGCACGGTCAAATCGTTCGTACTGAGGGAGCGCTGGATCCCAATTCTCTTGAACTGTTTGCGATCGCTCGCATCCCTGATCCCTTCGCCCTGCATCGCGAGGGTCCTGTTTTGCGCATTGGTCAGCCGGTCAGTGCAACAGTGCGAGGAGCAACACTGGACAACGTCATCACCATTCCCAGAGATGCGGTACGTTCATTGAATCAGGTTCACCTGATAGACGCCGATACCAAAAAATTGCGAACACAACAGATCGAGCCTCTGTGGTCAGATGAGCAAAACGTCCTCGTTGCCGATACTGGCATCAGCGCTGGTGAATATGTTGCAACCACAATGCTGGTCTACGCACCTGAAGGCGCGGTTGTCGATATCATCACGGACTACGAGGCTGAAAGTCTGGCTGGCCAACCGGCTTCTGGGGAACCGACCCCATGATCAGCTGGTTCACCCGTAACGGGATCGCAGCAAATTTCCTGATGATCTCGATTCTGGTCGCAGGCGGATATGTGGCGACCACACAAGTTCCGCTGGAGGTCACTCCGGCTCTCAGTTGGGACGGTATCAGTATTCGCATGTCGTATCGCGGTGCGACGGGCAAGGACGTTGAGCGCGCAATCCTGATCCCGATCGAGGAGGCCCTGGAAGGTGTCGAGGGCATTGAATCAATCAATTCCGAAGGCTTTCCCGGAGGGTCGTGGATCTGGGTCAGGGCCGCTCGGGGTAAAGACCGCAGAGAACTGCTTGACGATATCAAAGCGCGTGTCGACCGCATCACAACCTTTCCTGCTGAAACGGAACCACCACGCATCTACGTCCCGGAATCGGCCCACTATTACGAGATACTGGAGATCGCCGTTACCGGTGATCTGTCACTACACGAACTGCGTGAGGTGGCAAACAAGGTTCAACGTGATCTGCTGGAGATTCCCGGCATCAGCCGTGTTGTCCTGCAGGGAGATCTGGATCCCGAAATCAGCATTGAAACTGATGTAGAGAAACTGTTGGCTTATGATCTCAGCTTCGAGGAACTTGCCCAGGCAATCCGTGACTTTTCCATCGATCTTCCTGCCGGTGGGATCGACAGCACAAGTGGTTCATTCATTGTGCGGACAGATGGTCAGGCATTTACCAGCAGGGAGTTTGAACAAATCCCCCTGCGTTCAGTCGGAGGCTCCGTCGTCCGAGTTGGTGATGTCGCGAAGGTCACCGATGGATTCAGCGAGGATCAACCTCGGCTCTACTACAACGATCGTCCGGCTCTGCTGCTGGAAGTCATGCGAGTCAGCAATGAAAACGCACTTGATATTGCAAACAAAGTGCGTGAATACATTGCTGAAACACCGGCGATCTTTCCTGAGGGAATCCGTCTGGAAATCTGGGACGATCAATCGAAAGTGATCCGCCAGCGTTTGAGCACGTTGACATGGGCATTGGCGATGGGCGGTCTTTTTGTGCTTTTCATTCTGGGTCTCTTCGTTCGTCCTGCGGTCGCTTTCTGGATCGTGATCGGAATCCCCGTCAGCTTTGCCGGTGCGGCAATATTCATGCCGTGGTTTGGCTTGACGGCCAACGTCATGAGCCTGTTTGGTTTCATCATCGTGACAGGGATTGTCGTTGATGATGCGATCGTGACCGCCGAGAACATCTACAGCAAAATCAGCGAAGGAATCGATCCACTGCAGGCAGCGGTCGAAGGCACCAAAGAGATTGCAACGCCTGTCACTTTTGGTGCCCTGACGACGGTGGTCGCATTTTTCCCGATGATGTTTTTTGACGGCAACTGGGGAGACTACGCACGGCAGGTGCCACCTATCGTTGCGATGGTGCTGCTGTTTTCACTCGTGGAATCGAAATTGATCCTGCCGGCACACTTGAAGCACCTGCGATACAAGCGACCGACTGGCTGGCTGTCACGAGCTCAAAACGGCGTCGCCAAACTGCTTCAGACATTCATCAGCAGAGTATATGCACCGCTATTAAGGGTCTCGATACGGAATCGCTGGGCTGTCCTGTCGTGTTTTGGTTCACTTGCATTGATGGTGGCAGGCTACTGCCTCAGCGGGAAAATGAAATTCGTTCCCTATCCGACCGTGGACACCACTCGCATCAGTGCGATGCTCAGTTTGCCGAGCAACACGCCGATGGAAGTTACCCAGCGTTATGTTGAGCGCATCACCGACGCACTTCGTGTCCTGCAAAAAGAAGCGGTTGATCCGGTCACCGGCGAATCGATGGTGGGCAACATTGTCACACTGGCCGGTGCCTCTCGACCCGGGCGTGATTACGACCGCTCACGGGCATACGCTTCTTTCGAGGTATTGCCACCAGAACAGCGGAGTGAACCGGGACCGTCCAATACGGATCTGGCAACACGATGGAGTGAACTTGTTGGCGAAATCCCCGAGGCTCGTGAGTTCCGGACGCGCACCGAGGCAGCCATGGTTCGTGAGTGGGGTCCAGATGATGACGAATTCAACCTGGAACTTCGGGGACCAGATTCAGCGACCAAGCGAGAGATTGCCAGAAAGATCAAGTCGCTGCTGGAAACCTATCCCGGCCTGAAGGACCAGTGGACTGACGTTGACGAAGGTCAGGACGAACTTCGCATTGGCTTGAAGACTCGCGCTGCCGAACTGGGACTGACACAATCCATGCTGGCCAACCAGGTGCGACAGGCTTTTTACGGAGAAGAAGCGCAACGTTTTCAGCGTGGCACCGATGATGTCCGAGTCATGGTTCGATTACCCGAGTCAGGGCGACGATCTCTGCACACGCTTGACCGTCTGAAAATACGCACACCATCTGGCGACGAAGTCCCTCTCAAAACCGTCGCCACGATTGACGTTGTGAAAGCTCCCAACAACATCGAAAGAAAAGACAAAGCCGAGGTAGCACGTATCGGTGCGAATGTCAGAGATGAAAATGTTGACATGGTAGCGATTGCGAGGGATCTCGATCCAACGCTTGAAAAGTTGTGCAATCCAGCAGGACTCACTTTTCGATATGACGGTTATGTAGCAGATGCTGAAACAACGCGACGCCAGACGCTGATTGGTGCCATTCTGCTGGGACTGACTCTGTACGGTTTGCTGTCTGTGGCGTTGCGTTCTTTGATCCAACCACTTTACGTTCTGTTGGCAGTCCCGTTTGCAGTCATCGGAGCCATCTTCGGTCATATCCTGCTCGATTTGACACCCTCTTATCTGTCGGTGTTCGGGATGCTGGCACTGGCCGGCATAGCGGTCAACGACACGCTGGTGATGGTCGATTTCATTAATCGACGACGAGCAGCAGGAAGCTCTCTGATCGAAGCTGTGACCGAATCGGGGACCAATCGATTTCGCCCAATCTTTCTGACGTCCGTCACCACATTCGTGGGTTTGACGCCACTGATCTTTGATCCTTCGATTCAGGCAAAGTTCCTGATTCCGATGGCAGTTTCGCTGGCTTTCGGCGTACTGTTTGCCACTGGTGTGACCCTTTTTCTGGTGCCATGTGCCGTCTTGGCAGGTGATGACCTTTCCCGAATCTCGCAAGCCTTGTCTGGCTGGTATCTGAAGCCTTTCAAGTCACCGCCGGCATCAGGTGAAAACCAGGATTAGGACAATTGGCAAACGTGGCCTGCAGAAACATTCGCACCAATGTTCAAGCTGCCACGCCTTTGACAGCCTTGTTCCATTTGAAAGATCCGGCAGCTGGACTTTCTGGCAGATTCCCATGTTAAACTACAGGGATGCTTCTGAATCATCACTCACAAGGCCAGCACCTATGAAACCATCGACACCACGACTTTTATTCCTGTCGCTTTGCATCGCCTTTCTTTCATTGGCTGGAAGAGCAAATGCGTCCAGTCCGAATTTCGTGATCATTTTTGCTGATGACCAGGGCTACGGAGACCTGAGCTGCTTTGGATCCGAAACGATTCAAACACCCAATGTGGATCGTCTTGCAAAAGAAGGCAAAAAATTCACCAGCTTCATGGTTGCTTCACCTGTTTGCACACCATCAAGAGCAGCGCTGCTTACCGGCTGTTACCCAAAACGTGTTGGCATGCATCAACATGTTCTTTTTCCGACTTCGACCAAGGGACTCAATCCAGAAGAACATACGATTGCTGATCATCTGAAATCACAAGGCTACGCAACAGCCTGTTTTGGAAAATGGCATCTGGGACACCACCCCGAAGTGCTGCCAACTTCGAATGGCTTTGATACCTATCTCGGCATTCCCTACTCCAACGACATGAACCATCCGGACAATAAAGGCAAACCACAAGGTGGACCAGCGGGAATGGATCTGCTCTGGAAGGATCCGGAATCGACCTTGACCAAATGGAAAACACCCTTGATCAAAGATGAAGAGATCATTGAATTGCCGGTAGACCAGCGAACGGTGACCCGGAGATACACTCAACATGCAATTGACTTCATCAAGCAGCATCGTGATGAACCTTTCTTCGTCTACCTTCCACACTCGATGCCACACATTCCGCTTTACGTTCCGGACGACGTCCGCGATCCCAATCCTCTGAATGCGTATATCAATGTCATCGAACACATTGACTTCGAGGTCGGTCGACTCCTCAATACGCTGGATGAATTGAAACTCACGGGCAACACCTATGTCATTTACACCACCGACAATGGGCCATGGTTACCGTTCAAGCATCACGGTGGATCGGCTGGTCCACTTCGGGATGGAAAAGGCACGACATTCGAGGGTGGACAAAGAGTTCCATGTCTGATTCGCGGACCGGGAATACCGGCAGGAACCGTTTGTGATGAACTGACAGGAACAATCGACGTCCTGCCGACAATTGCCACACTAACCGGCAAAGCACTGCCGACAGAAAACAGAATTGACGGAATCGATGTATCACGTCTGTGGATGGGAGAAATCAAAGAGTCCCCCCGGACCGAATTCGTGCACTACACCTCGCAGGGAAATCTGGAAGGGATCCGACAGGGAAACTGGAAACTTCTTGTCAAAAAACCACGGCAACGGCGAAACCAGAAAAACCAGAAAGGTACACAGGCAAAACCTCAGATCATGTTATTTGACCTCGCAAATGACGTATCAGAAAAAAATAATCTTGCGGCACAACATCCCGAGATCGTCGAGCGATTGCAAAAGAGGATGACGCAAATCGACAGCGAAATCACAGAAAATGCTCGCACTCCCTGGTTCAAGAATCCCAAATAGCTGGAAACTTGAAGCAACTCCTGGCAACAAGCAGGTTTTTCGCATTCGGAAACCTGCTGCGGTTGATTGTTTTTGTCGTGGAACGGTTTCTGTTGCCACACATTAATTTGCTAGCACAGGACACACAAAGCGAAGACTCCACCACGAATCGCCTAATCAGAACGTGCCGGAAACCCATCGATTTCCCCGTTGCCCTGATCCGATACCCAAAGGGTGGGTGTGATTTCATAACATGTGCTGGTTCGAGGTGCTTTCTGATGCCGTTGTTGAAACTCTGGAATTCGCTTCGGGGTCAAGCTACGAACAGCGCACCGTCCCATCCGGGGGACACCCAAGCACCCCTGGAAAAGTCAACCGAGACCAACCAATCCTCCACTGGAAGAGCGGTCAAGTCGGCACCGAAATCCACATTTGGCATTTTCCGTGGGGGCCCCCACAGTCCACTCCAGAAACGCCTCAGAGCCCTCAGCGTTTCATCTGTTTTGGAGATTGGAGTGGGAGACGGTTCTCAGGCTGTCGCAGTCATGGAAACGCTCTCAGGGCAATCAGACACGATCCGTTATTACGGTATCGATGAATTTGAGATGGCTGGCGGAGTCAACTTGAAGGAGTTTCACCAGCACCTTCGAAACCACAACATCCATCCGAGGCTTTTCCCAGGTTCTGTGGATCGAGGTCTCATGCAAATTGCTCACACGGTTGGTGCGGTCGATTTGGTTCTCGTGGCCGACTCCGGCCTGCTGGATGAACATCCAGCGATTGCCGGCCTGCTTGCCCGCGTTTCTCATCCGGCAACGACCGTACTCGTCTCACGAGATGAGACGTGGGTCTCCATGCAAGTGTCCACCATGCATGCCTCTCGCGAAGCAGCCTGATTTTGCTCACCAATTCGCCCGCCGCGCGAGCAGAATGTGGCCAGTGACGAATCGAGGCGGGGAAAACATCGTTTTCCTGTCTTGACCGATGCGTTTTTTCGTCCACGATCAAATTCGTTGAGAGTTGAAACTGTTCTGACCGCAGCTTGCTCGGCAACTCAGTGGAGCGGCAAGTGTGCAGGACGAATCTGGAGATCGCACATCCATGTGTGGAATCGTTGGTTACGTGGGTAGCGAACAGGCTTGTTCGTTTCTGGTGGACGGCCTTCGCCGTCTGGAATATCGGGGCTACGACAGTTCGGGGTTGGCGATTCATACCGGCAGCACGCTGACGACGCGTCGTTCCGTGGGAAGGATCGAAGCACTGGCCAGCCAAGTGGAACAATCGCCGGTGACCGGATGCCTGGGCATTGGACACACCCGTTGGGCAACCCACGGACCTGCGACCGAGCCCAACGCCCACCCCCACATCGGCGGCGACGGTGAACTTGCTCTGGTTCACAACGGTGTGATCGAAAATTATCAGGCACTGAAAGACGAACTTGCTGGCAAAGGGTACTGCTTCCAATCTGATACAGACAGTGAAGTCATTGCTCACTTGTTGGTTGAAAATCTCAGAAACAGTCCGGAGGTCAATGGCAACCCGAATCTCCGTTACGTGAACGCCGTTCAGCTGACCTTGGCCCGCCTGCAAGGCACCTATGGCTTGGCAATCACATTCCGTGACAGATCAAACCTGATGATCGCTGCCCGATTCGGCAGCCCTCTTGTGGTCGGAGTCGGTCAGGGGGAGTACTTTGTTTCCAGTGATGCATCGCCCTTGGGCGGACATACCGACCGAATTGTCTATCTGACGGACCACCAGCTGGCTGTACTCACCCCCGAAGGTTTTTCTGTCCTGCACCGTGATCAGGGAAAAGTCAGGGTCGACATTCAAACTCTCGAGATCGAGAGTGGGGAAGCCAGTTTGCAAGGCTTCGATCATTTCATGCTGAAAGAGATTCATGAACAGCCTGAGTCGATTCGCAACGCAATGAGAGGTCGTCTGGACGATCAGGATGCAACTGCTGTTTTTGGGGGACTGAATCTTACTCCTCAGCAGCTCGGTAGCGTGGAACGAATCATATTGACGGGATGCGGAACCAGTTGGCACTCGGCTCTGGTCGGGGAGTACCTGCTGGAGGAATTAGCAAGAATCCCGGTGAGTGTTGAATATGCCAGCGAATTGCGTTATCGAAATCCGCCCATCGAAAAAAACACACTTGTGTTTGGCCTGACACAAAGTGGTGAAACCGCTGACACACTCGCTGCTTTGCGGGAAACAAAAAGAAAAGGGCATCGAACGCTGGCGATTTGCAACGTCATCGCAAGCTCCATTGCGCAGGCTGCTGATGGAGGTGTTTACCTGCATGCCGGGCCCGAGATTGGTGTTGCGAGCACCAAAGCGTACACCTCACAGTGCTGCGTTCTCGCGATGCTGGCACTTTACTTTGGCCGCATGCGGCACCTCAGCTTTGAACAGGGCCAGCAGATCATACGAAACCTGCGGGCTCTTCCCAATGCGGTGAAGGAGGCTCTGGACTGCGACATGGTCGTCAAGGAAGTCGCGGCAAAATACCACGAATCAGCAAATTTTCTTTACCTGGGACGGCAATACAACTTCCCAACTGCATTGGAAGGTGCCCTGAAACTCAAAGAAATCAGCTACATCCATGCAGAAGGCTATCCGGCGGCGGAAATGAAGCACGGGCCAATCGCATTGGTTGATTCAACCACCCCCAGTGTTTTCATTGTGCCTCAGGGAACAACCTACGACAAAGTGATTGCAAATATGGAGGAGGTCAAAGCCCGTGGTGGGCCAATCATTGCAATTGCAAGCGACAAGGATCCTCTGGTAGATCGGATTGCTGACGATGTGATAAGAGTTCCACAAGTGCCAGAATTCCTGCAACCGATCGTCACGATCGTGCCACTGCAACTGCTTTCCTATCACATCGCGCTACTTCGAGGATGCGATGTGGACAAACCAAGAAATTTGGCAAAAAGTGTGACCGTTGAATAAGAACAGCTTGAACACCATCGACCGCCAAATAGTGTGATGACAAGGCAAACCGATCTAATCTGCTTATCTGCCAAAACCAGGAGGACAACGTGATGAAGACCCCAGGATTGAGTTACAATTCAAGGAAAGCACTGATCGTCAATATTGGTGAAACAGCTGGAACAGAAATCGCCGAGCTGATGGCGCAGATGGCTTCGGAGATCGAAGAACTCCGACGCAGCAAGGTCAACGTGACACGAATTGTTCCGAATACATCCGATTCAGCCAACAATATTGCTGAAGAACCAATCTAGATTTTTTACAAGTTAGATTTCATGGGTCGACATCTGATCACCGGTGCTGCAGGATTCATCGGTTTTCATCTTGCGCTGCGTCTGCTTCGACGCGGTGAAGACGTGGTTGGGTTCGACAATCTCAACGATTACTACGATGTCCAACTGAAGCGGTCTCGACTCCAGATCCTCGATGAATTCGACAAATTTCTGTTCATCGAAGCTGACCTTGCTGACCAATCCAGAGTGGATCGGGTTTTTCGGGACCACGAATTTGACCGGGTTGTCAATCTTGCTGCCCAGGCGGGGGTCCGTTACTCGATAGAAAACCCACGCGCTTACACAGAAAGCAATATTGTCGGCTTCCTGAATATTCTTGAAGCCTGCCGGCATGCTCAGACACCCCACCTGACCTACGCAAGCAGCAGCAGTGTATACGGTGGTGGTACCAAAATGCCGTTCGCAACAACTGATCGCGTTGACCATCCTTTGAGCCTGTACGCCGCAACCAAAAAAAGCAACGAACTGATGGCTCATACTTACAGTCATTTGTATGGCCTGCCGACAACCGGTCTTCGTTTCTTCACGGTCTATGGTCCATGGGGACGACCTGACATGGCTCTGTTTCTATTCACCAAAGCGATCATTGAAGGCAGGGCCATTGATGTCTTCAACGAAGGTCGCATGCAACGGGACTTCACCTATATCGATGACATCATTGAGGGTGTTGACCGGACGTCCGAAAAAATAGCATCACCCGATCCGGATTGGGACAGTGATAACCCAAATCCATCGACAAGTGGCGCTCCGTACCGCGTGTATAACATTGGGAACAACAATCCGATCGAATTATCGGTTTTCATTGAAACGATTGAAAATGCACTGGGTATGCAAGCCAGAAAAAACATGTTGCCGATGCAGCCGGGAGATGTCCCTGCGACCTATGCAGAAATCCACGACTTGGAGACAGCAGTTGGCTTCCGGCCTTCGACTTCCATCGACGTGGGCGTCCAGAAATTTGTTGACTGGTATCGCGAATATTATTCTGTTTGATTCATTTACTGCCCGGAAAACATCTGATAACGACGGCCAGCGGTCCTGGAGCTCTGTTGAACGCCGATCGAAGTGCTCGGGATATGCCGTATAACTGCACGGAGCATTCGATCAAGCGGCGCATCCGGTTGAGCAGAACATTCGATCGATCCGCCGTTTTGCACCTGATTGGTCGTCGAACGGACAGGCAAAGCCGATTGTTGGGAGTGTTCTCAACAGAATCGACCTCTCCAGAGCTGTTCTCTGGGCCTGAGCCGTTGACATTTTGTCGTTCAGAGTTGACAGTTATTCCTCCGAACTGATTCCTCTTTCACTGTTTTCAACCAAATGTCTGATGCCAATTCGTCCGCACCGCGGACCATGCTTGAAAAAATCTGGGACCAACACGTTGTCCATGCTCCGGCTCAGGGTCCATCGATCCTCTATATCGACTTGCACCTCGTTCACGAGGTGACGAGTCCTCAGGCATTCGAAGGATTGCGTCTGAATGGCCGTACAATTCGTCGCCCCGAGCGAACAATTGCGACCCCCGATCATAATGTCCCCACCTCCGACCGAAGTCTGCCCATCGCGGACCCAATCAGTAAAAAGCAGATTGAAACACTGCGTGAAAACTGCAAAGAGTTTGGTGTCACACTGTTTGACATCGATGATGTGCGTCAGGGCATTGTGCATGTCATTGGACCTGAGAACGGCTACACTCAACCCGGAATGACCATTGTCTGTGGTGACAGTCACACCGCGACCCACGGCGCATTTGGTGCGTTAGCTTTTGGTATTGGGACGAGTGAAGTTGAACATGTGCTTGCAACACAGACCTTGAGGCAGTTCAAGCCAAAAACATTTGAACTGCGTGTTGATGGCGACTTGCCACCCGGTGTCACAGCCAAAGACATGGTTCTTTATCTGATTGGTCAACTCGGGACCGCAGGCGGAACCGGCTACGTACTGGAATACACAGGTGACTGCGTCCGCGAATTTTCAATGGAAGAGCGGATGACCGTTTGCAACATGTCGATCGAAGCCGGTGCCAGAGCAGGCATGATTGCTCCAGATCAAACCACATTTGATTACCTGCGGGGACTGCCGGAAGCACCGGCTGACTTCGAGGCCGCAGTCGAGCGATGGAAATTGCTTGGCAGTGATCCCGGCGCGACGTACGACCGTTCCAACACCTACCGAGGTGCTGACATCGAACCGCAGGTCACATGGGGTACCAATCCGGGACAGGTTCGCAGCATTTCAGATCAGGTTCCTTCGCCTTCTGACTTCACTGATCCTACCGAACAGAAATCCACCTCCGATGCATTGGAGTACATGGGTCTTCAGGCCAAAACGTCAATTCATGGCATTCCGATCCAGCGGGTTTTCATCGGTTCCTGCACAAACGCAAGGATCGAAGACCTGCGCGCTGCTGCAAGTGTACTGAAAGGGCACCGTGTGTCCTCGGATGTCAATGCGATGGTCGTGCCTGGAAGTGGACAGGTAAAAAAACAGGCTGAGGAGGAAGGTCTGGATCGTGTTTTCAAGGAATCCGGATTCGACTGGCGGGAAGCCGGTTGCAGTATGTGCCTCGCCATGAACCCTGACAAACTCGCGCCGGGCGAACGTTGTGCAAGCACCAGTAACCGCAACTTCGAAGGTCGTCAGGGAAAAGGCGGACGCACTCACCTTGTCAGCCCGGCAATGGCTGCTGCCGCTGCCGTGAAAGGTCATTTTGTTGATGTGCGTCAGTGGGACTACAAAACATCAGAATGACACTGGCCGTTGCCAGCTCGCCTTCTCAAATCAATTTCATTTCATCCAAAAACAGACGCATGCAAAGCTTTACCATTCACAGCGGTGTGGTTGCTACTCTGGACCGCGCCAATGTTGATACTGACCAGATCATTCCCAAACAGTTTCTCAAACGGATCGAGAGAACGGGATTCGGACAGTTTCTTTTCTATGATTGGCGTTTTCTCGATGACGGCACGACACCCAATCCCGAATTCGAATTGAATCAATCACACCTGCAAGGCGCTTCCTTGCTGGTGTCGCGCAAGAACTTTGGCAGTGGAAGCAGCCGTGAGCATGCCGTATGGGCCTTGGATGATTATGGTTTTCGCGCCGTCATTGCTCCCTCATTCGCAGACATCTTTTTCAACAACTGTTTCAAAAACGGTGTCCTGCCCATCATTCTCAAGGAAGAAGAAGTTGATGAAATCTTCGACAGGGCTTCAAAACCAGCCCCCTACGAATTGACTGTCAATCTCGAAAAACAGATGGTTGAAGATTCGGACGGTCTGAGTTTGACCTTCGAGATCGACCCGAGCCGCAAGCACAATCTTCTGCATGGCCTCGATGACATTGCAGAGACACTGCAGCTGGAAGCCGAGATATCAGCCTATGAAGAAGCCCGCACCTGGTGATAAGAATCTCGACGTGACGGCGGCAAGATGAACACAAGCGTCCCGGCTGGGTCGGCAGGCTGTGACTGCGGAGCAGTCGGCAGGTAGCCCCGGGACGGTTGCGATCAACTGTGAGTTCAGGCGATTGATCCGCTTGATCAACGGTGTTTGGAAGCCAGACCAGGATGAGCCGCCAGATCCATGTGTCCAAACAAAGTCTGCTCGCGTCGCACAAGATAGAACTTTGCCTTGGGTCCTTCCTTGATATCCGGATGCTTCAGGATTCCTGCCAGGTCCTTCATGCTCGATGTCTGCCAACCATGGATCCCCAACAGGACATCACCAGCGAGAATCCCTTGCCGCTCTGCCGCTGATCCCGGTTTGACTGCTGTCACATAAAGTCCACCTCGATAGCGCGTCCTCATGCGGGAGTTCAGTCGACGCATGGTCACATCCGGAACCGGTTTGGCTTGCACACCAATGATGCTCCATGCCAGCTCTTTCACCGAATAGGAATCCGGAGAACGGGTTTCTGTCTTGAGTGCAAAATCAAACCGTTCCTCTCCCCGCTCGATTCCCAGTTCCATGGCTTCCCCGGAATCAAGTGCCAGCAGAGCAAGCGAAAAATCGAGTTTGTTGTCGATTTCCCGCGAACCAACGCGGACCACGCGGTCACCCGGTTTCAGTCCCTCCCGTGCGGCGGGACTGCTAGCGGAGACATCGGAAACGGTCACGCCATCACCCTCGCGGGGTCCGCCGCTGGTTCGCAAGCCTGTAGCCAATCTGGAGTCGTTCTGCTGTTCGATCATCTCCGTCACGATCTCAAACACCTGATCGATTGGAATCGCGAAGGCAATCTGCTGGGCACCAACACGCACAGCCACATTGATACCGATCATTTCACCATCAATGTTCAGAAGCGGGCCACCGGAGTTACCGGGATTGATGCCGGCGCTGATCTGAATCAAATCAACGTACTCCTGCG
Source organism: Rubripirellula sp. (assembly GCA_012270065.1). Classification (GTDB taxonomy): domain Bacteria; phylum Planctomycetota; class Planctomycetia; order Pirellulales; family Pirellulaceae; genus Rubripirellula. The sequence continues at coordinate 26,971 of JAAXJB010000021.1, forward strand.
TCTCGTTGACGGGTACATCACGATGCAGTGCACTGATAATACCCTGTGTGCTGGTATGGACATAACCAAATGCATTGCCGATAGCGATCACACTCTCTCCAGGCATCAGGTCGCTACTGGTTCCCCGAGGGATCGTTGGCAAAGGATTGTCACTCTTGACCTTGATCAATGCCAGATCGTTGCGAATGCGTGATGCAATGAGCTCAGCGGTGGTTATCTCGCCATCATGCAGGGTGACTTTGATATTATCGACATCTTCCACAACATGGTAATTGGTGATCACATAACCACGAGGGTCGATCACGACCCCAGTTCCCATGCCGTTGACTTGACGGAACGATTCAGGCCCTTGGGCTCCGGCCATCCCGGCGGCAGTCGCCCGAACAGTTTTCTGCCCGTGGATATTGACTACCGCGGGTGAAGCGCGACGAATCGCTTTGACAGTCGGCGTCTCACGAGCCTCCGAAATGGGCCCGCGCGGTGACTGAGCAGCGGTCGGGACCGTCCAGAAACACACACCCGAAAACAGGGATAGTAAAACCAGGTGGGTCGCGGCGCGGGAAACTTGGGTAGTCGCTGGCATAAATTCCCGTACCCGAATCGTTCGGATGCTTGAAGTCCGACGGAAACTACGTTCCTCCGTCGATCACGTACCGGAAACACCGGTATGGCTGATTGCATCGGAACAATCGGCGACATCCCTTCACACTTGGGAACTCCACTCCGCAAGGTTTGCCAAGCTTAACACCGCGCGCAAAAAGGTCGGTGTTTTCGCAACTTTTTTGTCAAGTGATCCAGCGGCGATGAGCCCGAATCATCAGTCCTGATGAGGGCTGCCAGCAAATACTGGGCGAGTTGGAATTGGGTGGAACATGGGCCAAGGAATCTCCTTGGGCGGCTCGGTTTCCTCGGCCTCACAGTGATGGCTCAAAGGCGGGTGCGTTCCAGAACCGTGAAACTCGGCAGGTATCTCATCCCCAAGGTAGCGATCACTTGGAATACCGGGCCCGACGCAACCGACCAAAACCATTGAAATGGCGAGAAAAACGAACAGAAAGGGGATATGATATGTACCGGGCATGCGTTTCTCGTTCAACGCAGGTACTGAAAGACCTGCAGAAGTCCAGTCGAGTATCCCCCCTCGATGAACCACCTGTTGTCTCATCGGTCGCTGGGCCTCCCAGATCCAGTAAATTCTTCCCAATCCACACTTACAACGCAGATCCACCAATTCTCCATGCTGTTGGTTTTTACGCTCGCGTCTTCACACCATGAGGTCAAGTTTTTGCGATGAGTAGTTAGCTATCATTCCGGCCCGCTTCTACCCGCAATTCAATGTCCATCCATTGCCGCCGCGATTTAGACATCTGCCGAGCATTCAACCACCAGCCCCGAATTCAAAATCAACACACCTGTTCGTCTTCAATCGTCAATTGGAAATCTCGCGCGAGTGACTGATCAATACGCAGCCGATAGCAAAGACTCATGTCAGTCCAAGGACCTCTCGGAGCGTACCGAGTTGGCCGAGATCTCTTCACAGCAAGAAAATCAAAATGCAAGTCACGAACCCGATTTGATCCATGCTGTGTTGGTTCAAGGGGCTGCGAGCGAATCATCAGCTGAGGTTCATCCAACGGAGGTGGTCAGTGCATCAATTCCCCAGCCGCCTTCTGGATCAAAGGGCGAGGAGTCAGAACCGAAAAGGGGTTTGATTCGATCAATTCTGCGCAAGTTCGCTTGGCTCATCAGCAGTGTATTCTGTCTCGTCTCTCTCATTGTCATCCTGGCTGTATTGACTGCCATTCCAATACTGCAGCTGATTTCTTACGGCTATTTACTCGATGTGTCCGGAAAGCTGGCGAACGGTTCGAAGCTTCGAAATTCACTTCCGCACTTCCGGCAGATGGGAAGAATCGGCTTGGCAGCCGTGGCCATTTTCTTGGCGGCCTTACCCACACAGGCGTTAACACATTTGGAATCGGTTGCGAACCTGGTGAATCCCGGCTCGGAAAGAGCGGTTCAAATGCGATTTCTGGCAGTTTCAACATCGATGTTGATGACTCTTTATCTTCTTTGGGCGTGGATTCGTGGAGGCCGTCTTGTCCATTACTTCTGGCCACAGCCCATCCGTTTGCTAAGGGAGGGCTGGCGTTGGCGCACCTGGCATACGGCTCCTGATCGTCTTTGGGAGTTCACCAACTGTCTGGAGATTCCCCGGTATTTCTGGCTGGGTCTGCGCGGGGCGATGGGGACACTGATCTGGCTGTCACCCTCGTTCATCATCATTTCTGCGTTTCGTAACGGTGAAACCGGCTTGGCCGGTCTGGTTGGCTTCGCCGCTTTGCTGCTCTTGGGACTTGGTCTCCTGTACGTTCCCATGCTTCAGGCTCATTTTGCTGCTGAAAACCGATTCGGAGCTCTGTTTGAAATTCGAACCATCCGAAAGAACTTTCGGCGAGCACCATGGGCGTGGTTCGTCGCGATGGTGATTTGTCTGATCATTAGCCCCATCCCCCTTTACCTGTTGAAAATAGAAGCAACACCCACAGAAGTGATGTGGACGCCGTGTCTGATTTTCGTGGCGTTCATTCTGCCGGGCAGGATGGCGACCGGCCTGGCGCTTCGCAGGGCACGAAGAAAATCTGACCCAACGGGCATTTTGGCGAGGATTTCGCGAAATCTCGTTCGAATATTGATGCCTTTGGTGATTGGCATCTATCTGCTTTTCGTCTATCTGTCGCAAAACACAAGTTGGGATGGGCTACAGACTTGGGTACAACAGCACGCCATTTTAATCCCGGTTCCTTTTCTCAGCGGGGTCTGAATGGGGATCTCGCACCGTAATTGGATGGGCGTTCGGAAAAGCGGGCCGAAGCGGTACAATGAAACGTCAGGTGTCCGACACCAGAACCGTGGATCAGCTTCAAGATTTCAGCAAGAAAATGCCACCACGTAACCTCAACATCATCATCATCACGGCTTTTGTCAGCTTTCTGTGCTACTTCGCGCACCAGCGTGCAAGAACAGCAATGATTGTTGGCAATGCACTCGACATGATTGATGCCTACTATGTGGACCCGATTGAAAAAGATGAATTGCTGATCTCTGCCATGGATGGAATGACTTCCACCCTGGACCAACATAGTGAGTACATTCCGCAGCAGGAGTATGAGTCTTTTCAGGACACACTGAATCAGGAATTCGCGGGGATTGGGATTTTCGTTGAACAACCCGAACCGGGTAAACCAGTCCGCGTCATCACGCCCCTTGTCGGCTCACCTGCGTTGTCAGCAGGCATCTTGCCCGGTGACTTGATCGTCCAAGTCAACGGAAAAGACGTTTCTCAGGAAGAGCTGAGCGAGGTCAGCAAGAAACTGAAAGGGCCAGTCGGCACTAGCGTCAACTTGACGATTCAACGTGGTGACGAAGATGTTTTCCTGAATGTTCAGCGAGGTCGAATTGAACTGGAATCCGTGATTGGAGATTACCGGGATCAGGAGAACCGTTGGATTTATCGTCTGCGTGACAAACCCACCATCGCCTACATACGGCTCACAAGATTCGGTGAAAAAACTGTTCGTGAACTCGAACAGGTATTGCGAGCCCTCAACAATGACTTCAGTGGGCTTGTGCTCGATCTCCGGGGAAACGGAGGCGGTCTTCTGCATGCAGCAGCAGAAGTGAGCGATATGTTCATCAACACTGGTCGGATTGTATCGACACGCGTCCGGGGAGGAAAAGTCGAAGACAGTTTTGATGCAACGGAGGGAACATTAGTGGATCCCAAAAAACCGATCGCGATTCTGATCGATGCTGACTCGGCAAGCGCCAGCGAAATTGTCGCGGCCTGTCTACAGGATCACGAACGGGCCAAGGTGGTTGGGATGCGAAGTTATGGCAAAGGCACAGTCCAGAATATTCTTCCATTGCAATACGGAAGGAGTGCGCTGAGGCTTACTGTGGCAAGATATTATCGTCCCAACGGAAAGAACATTCACCGCGGAAAGGATGCCACGGAAGACGATGAATGGGGAGTGACCCCGGATGACGGGCTGGTAGTCGAATTGGATGAAGACACCATCGATGACTTGGCAAAGCGTTGGCGGGAAGCATCCTATCCGTCGCTTGCCAACGCTGAGGATGGATCGAACAGCATGACACCAGAAACCAAGTCTGGCTCCAATGAGGAGACTGGTCCGGATCTGCTGAAAGCCGGGCAACCATCATCAAACGGACCGGATCAAGCTGGGCCTGGAGACGAGCCTGACCAGAAAAAAAACAATGCCGCCGCAGATCCTCCAAACAGTCAGGAACAAACAGACCTGAAGGAGAACACACCGGAAAGGAAAACGGGCCTGGAATTGGACCCCCAACTACGTCGTGCGGTGGAAGTCATTGAACAACAGACCAACAAGTAACAATCACAGCAGCCAACAACTGTTTGGATGACTGTTGCCAAATCCATCCGTTGCCGGTAACACAGCCTTGTTAATCACGTGGTTGCCGATGCAACGAGCAAACAAATCTGCACGCAGCACAACTTGCCTCAAGGATAACCCCGCCCATGGGTCTTTATGACCGCGACTACGGACGCGACGATCAGAATCCCTATCAACCACCCGGAAACCCGTGGGATCGCGCTGGAAGATCGCCGTGGGATCAAGCTGGAAAACCTCCACGCAGCATGACGACCATCCTGATCATCATCAATGTGGCGGTGTTCCTGATCAGCATGCTCTTTGCGGACAACGGCTCCGGTGAGAGACCATTCGACATTCTGAGGTTTTTTGGCTTTGTCCCGGAAACGTTGTTCAAGCCATGGATGTGGTGGCAATTCCTGACCTACGGATTCTTTCATGACTTGAACTCCATCTGGCACATTGTGTTCAACATGATGATGCTTTTCATCTTCGGCCGGATGGTTGAAGCTCGAATGGGACGCTTTGAGTTTCTTCGCTTCTATCTTGCTTCGATCATTGCCGGTGGTTTCATTGGTGCCATTGCCGGCTTGGCCAAGAATTCTCTTTTTGCTGCCGCCGAAACCAATGGTCAACTGGCACTATCCGCGCCAACCATAGGAGCCAGTGGTGGTGTCCTGGCCCTGGTCGTGATGTTCGCATGCTATTTCCCACAGCAGGAACTGTTCCTTTGGGGCATTGTGAAGATGAAAGCCTGGGTTTTGGCGTCGATCTGTGTTGGCATGGATCTGTTCGGTGCGCTGTATTCATTCACAGGCGGTGAAACCACAACCGCATTCACCGTGCACCTGGCTGGTGCGGGCTTCGCGTTGGCATACCATTATGGACACTGGAATCTTGGCTGGCTGAGCTTTTCATCAGCGCCTGACATCCGGGGCCGGATGGCACAGCGATCACGAAAAATGAAACTGAAACTGCATGATCCCGACAGAAAGCTTCGAAAAGAAGCCGATGAAGCAGATCGCTTGTTGGGGAAAATTCATGAACATGGCGAAAGCAGCCTGACCTCCTCGGAACGCAAACTGCTGGAAAGGTACAGCCGCCGACAACGCGAAAAACGTGATCACTGAGATTCGCGGGCTTCAGCCTTCGGGCACGAAGCTTCCAGGAGTTCAATGAACAACATGATCAGGTGAAATGCGTCACAGGAAAAGAATTTGAATGATGGCCAATCCACTACTTCTTCTGCACCACGCTTCTTTTTCAACTGCCGCATCAAAAATGTCTGTGGCGGTCTTGTCTGCATCTCTTCTGTTGATCGTCTTGATCCCCATGGCGAGCTGTTCGCATGCACAGGACTCCACAAAAGATTCGGTCGAGATCGGACAGCGTGCGCCAGACTTCGAGTTACCCGTGGTCGGTGAAAACAGATTCCTCAACCTTCGGGACGAATATCGCCAGGGTCCCGTCGTTGTCATCGTGCTCAGAGGATACCCGGGTTACCAATGCCCCCTCTGCAAAAGTCAGTTCAACGCAGTGGTCAATCGGGCCAAGGCTCTGGAAGCAGAAACAGGGCGTGTTGTTCTGGTTTATCCGGGCAAGACAGAGCAGCTTGCAAAACAGGCCGAACGGTTTCTTGGTTCAAGAAGATTACCGGACCCCGTCACATTGGTTCGGGATGACGATCTGCAAATGGTAAATGACTGGGGACTTCGCTGGAACAAGCGTGGGCAGACCGCGTATCCCGCAACCTTTGTGATTGACAAGAATGGGCGAATCGCCTGGAAAAAAGTCAGCACTTCCTATGCGGGAAGAAGTACGGTGGAGGAAATCCTCCGCGAATTGAGAAAATTGTAAGACAGCGGCCTTGCGCTGCTTCTGGTACTCTTGCCATTGAGAACCCTGGAAACAAAACTGGCAGGAGTTCCACCTGACTCGCCATGCGATGCCAAACTGTTTTTGGCGAACCACTGAAAAGGATACTCTCCGTTGACATCACGCATACACATCGTTGGTATTGGAGATGATGGGTTCCAAGGTCTTACCGGACATGCCCGGCAGTTGATCGAACAGGCAGAGGTTCTGCTGGGGACATCGCCCCTGTTACGGAAAATCCCGGCTACTCAGGCCGAACGGATTGAAATCGGAGCTGGCCTCGAATCTCTGAAAGACACAATCGTCAAACTGCCAAAACGACCCACCGTGATGCTTGCGGGCGGCGACCCTCTCTTTTATGGGATAGCACGGTACCTTACCGATTCCTTTGGCAAAGACCGTTTCGAGGTGGTACCCCATGTCAGCAGCATGCAACTGGCTTTTGCAAGAGTGAAGGAAAGCTGGGACGATGCCTATTTGACAAACTTGGCCACACAGTCACTGGACCGGGTTGTGGACAACATACGAACTGCCGAACGTGTTGGGCTGTTCACCACCGACCTTGCTTCTCCTGCAGTCGTCGCGGAGGCATTGTTGGATCGACGGATCGACTATTTCACAGTCTATGTCTGTGAGAATCTTGGTACGCCGGACGAAGTGGTAACCCAGGGAAATCTGCATTCAATCCGGGAGCAGTCATTTTCCGAAATGAACGTCATGGTACTCGTCAGACGGCAAGGAGCTGCCGATTCACCGAGTGGTAGCCAGCGAAAGCGTTTATTCGGAAACCCCGATGACCTGTTTCTTCAATCACGTCCAAAACGGGGCTTGCTAACGCCCTCAGAAGTGCGTTGCATCGCTTTGTCTGAATTGTCTCTCGAAGCGGACAGCATCGTCTGGGACGTCGGAGCCGGCAGTGGCTCACTTGCAATTGAAGCTGCGGCAATCGCTTGCAAAGGAAAGGTCTTTGCAATCGAAATGGATGCAGAAGACTTTGCCCTGATGATAGAGAATGCAAGAATGTTTGACGTTCCGGGACTGGTACCGATCCATGGCCAGGCCCCCGAAGCGTTCAACGAACTGCCTGATCCCGACGCCATTTTCATTGGTGGTAGCGGTCGGATGGTACCCGATCTTGTTCAAGCGGCATTGTCACGCATGAAGCCCGGTGCAAGCATTGTTGTCAATGTTTCCAGCCCTGATAATCTGGTCGCTGTGCAAACAAGAATTGATCAGGCGGGGCTGCGAAGCGACGTTCGCATGATCAATATTGCCCGAGGACAGTATCAACTGGATCGCGTCCGTTTCGATGCACTGAACCCGACCTTCCTGGTACTGGGCCGCCATTGGCATTGAAAATGACCGTAACCGGCACGGTGTCACAAGATGCCTCGTTGAGCCACTGCCCTCGTCGAACCACACACCAGAACAGGAATGGTTTTCCGTGCTCAATCGGTCACACGGATAATCTACAGGGTTCAAGGACCGAACTGAAATGCTTCAGCAAAGATGAGTTTCCATCACGCGGGAATCCCGTTGCCTGAGCAGCGACCTTCTTTTCACCACATCATTTTTGTTGGTGCAGCAGCTGCAGAGGACGGTGTTAGCAATACTCAAGAAGATGAATCCGGATTCTCAAGTTCGGCCAGACGTTTTTCCAGTGAATCAATGCGATCATTGACGGACTCCAATCGATCCAGCAACTGATCCACCGCGGTTCGATTGGAATTTGAGGTTTCGGTTGCTGTCGAGGTTGTCCGGGAAGCGTTCTGTTTTTCCACTTTCGCAGTGAGATACTGACGTTCCTGGGCTGGGTGAAGTGTGTGTGAAAACACTTGACCGCGTCCCGGTGGAGTGAGTGATTCCACCAATCCCTTGTCGGCCAGATCACTCACCACTGACTTCATGGCGTTCAAATCCGCAAATGGATGCATACGGGAAGCCCGTGTGCGCAGCTCACCCAGAGTCTGGGGACCTCGCAACAGCAGCTCTGTCATCACGGCAGAGCCAGGTCCATCTACATCAAGCCAGTCATAAGCTGCGTGGCGATATTTGATGGCCCTGCCTGAACCTTGAACTTCGCGGGCGGCGCCAACTTTTCGAAGTTCATCCAAAGCCAACAAGACATCGTCTTCATCGAGATCCATCTTGGGGTCGCGATTCGATTTCTGATTGCTTCCCGTGACAATCCCGGCCAACGTAAGCGGATAGTTGTCAGGAGTGGTCTTGGCCTTTTCAACCAGCACTCCGAGCACTCTTCGAGCAGAAGCAGAAAGAGGGACGGGGCTCATCTTTGGTTCATCAGTTGATTCATCGTTCATGATATTTCCGACAGGATATTTCCGACAGGATCGTCGCACGTTGAATGGCCGTGCACTGAAAGTCAGACACTGCATCGCCGTGCACTGGAGGCCGTGTAATGGAGGCCGTG
>JAAXJB010000021.1:35794-53070 GCA_012270065.1 Rubripirellula sp.
TCAGACACTGCATCGCCGTGCACTGGAGGCCGTGTAATGGAGGCCGTGTAATGGAATTTGTCACTTGGTACCAAGCCCATTGTCATCACACATCTGCCATGATGGCAACGCCCCGGTAAAATCGATCATGGGAAAACCAGGACCGCTGAAAATGTTTCCCACATCTGAACATAAATCGGCCTCCTTGCGGGCCACGACTGATGGACGTCAGGCACTCACGCTCGCGAGTCGACTTCGATTAAAATATGCTGAGATGATGAACATCAAGTTCATCACCACCCATCCATGCTCCAAATATGAAATCCCATGAGTACGATTCGATACCTGCTTCTGGCTGCGTTTTTTCTGACACTTGCCAGCGGCTTCGGCCCAACTGTCGTGCAGGGTGCCGAAAGACCCAACATTGTGATGGCGTTTGCGGACGACTGGGGAAAATACGCCAGTGCCTACGGTGAGTTGGTGCCCGGCGGCATCAACGACCATGTATCCACTCCCAATTTTGATGAAGTTGCAGGAGACGGCGTCCTGTTCACCCGGGCCTTTGTCAGTGCCCCCTCCTGCACACCGTGTCGCAGTTCTTTGCTTTCAGGTCAACATTTCTGGCGTTGTAACCGGGCATCGATTCTTCAGGGTGCCATTTGGGACATGTCGATTCCGGCCTATCCCCTGTTGCTGGAGGATTCCGGTTATCGGATTGGCCACACCTACAAGGTCTGGAGTCCCGGAACACCGGCAAACGCACCCCACGGCGGCAGCCGGCGGGCCCACAACCGTCACGGTTCCGCGTTCAACCGTTTTTCCCAAACCGCAATGAAGCATGCGGACCGTGATGCGGGGAAACAGGTTCTACTTGATGAAGTACGAAAGAATGTGCGTTCGTTTCTGGATGCTGACAGCGATGGTAATGCGGATGGTGACCAGCCATTCTGCTACTGGTTTGGCCCAACCAACTGCCATCGCAAATGGGTCGCAGGCAGTGGAAAAGAACTATGGGGAATCGACCCGGACTCTCTGAAAGGAAAGTTACCGTCCTTCCTTCCCGATGTCCCGGTTGTTCGGGAGGACTTTGCAGATTATCTCGGTGAAGTCCAGGCTTTTGATGCCGGTCTCGGTGTACTGATTGAAGAGCTCAAGCGGATTGGAGCCTACGAAAATACGATTCTGGTGGTCAGTGGTGACCATGGCATTCCCGGAATCACCCGCGGTAAATGTAGCCTCTATGACCTGGGTACTCAGGTGCCATTGGCCATACGTTGGCCAAAAGGCATACCGCATGCCGGACGGGTGGTCGATGACTTTGTCACCCTGCCGGACTTGGCTCCCACCTTTCTGGATGCTGCTGGCGTCAACATCCCGGATCATATGACTGCGCGTTCGCTTTATCCGATCCTGAAAAGTAGTGCCTCCGGTTTGGTCGATGCTCAAAGAGATGCAGTTTTCACCGGACGCGAACGACATGTTGCCAGTGCTCGCACGGATAACAAACCTTATCCCCAACGTGCGATCCGGACTGATCAGTATCTGTACATCATCAATTTCGAACCCGATCGCTGGCCGATGGGTACCGGTCCGGGATTTGGCGCCGCACCAGCAACCATGCCCGACTACGAGGTACTGCAGAACAATACGTTTGCAGCATTTGGTGATCTGGATGCCAGCCCGACCAAAGCATGGATCATCACGAACCGCGAGAAATCACCAGAATTCTTTCAGTATGCCGTTGGTCGGAACCCCGAGTATGAACTTTATGACATCAAGCGAGACCCACACTGCACTGTTAATCTTGTTGACAGTGCAGCCTCAGCCAAAATCAGGACCAAACTGCACAAGCGTTTGATGGATGAACTGATGCAGACGGGGGACCCTCGTGTGTCAGAAAACGTCATTTTTGAATCTGCTCCATTCACAGATTCATTCCGGAATCGACGAAAACCTTCCAAGCCCCAAACTCCGAAACGCTAAATCCAACCACGCACGCCTGAAGCGAGAAGATCACGGTCTGGAATATTCACGGTCTGGTAAATTCAGAGCGCAATTGCTCGATCACGTTCCATTGATGGCAATCACGGAGGTGATCGTTGACCATGCCCATCGCTTGCATCAACGAATAACACGTGGTTGGCCCGACAAAGGACCAGCCCCTTTTTTTCAGTTCTTTACTGAGCGCGGTTGATTCTGGGCGATGGGCAACCATTTGCTTTCTTCGCAGCAGGACTTCCGTTTTGGCGGGTTCGAAACGCCAGAAAAAACTGGCCAGTGAGCCAAATTCATCCCTTAATTCAATGGCCCGTCGAGCGTTATTGATCGTTGACTCGATCTTCCCGCGATGTCTTACGATCCGCGCATCGAGCATCAATCGTTCGACTCTTCTGGAAGAGAACACAGCCACGCGTTCGATGTCGAAATTATCAAAAACCGCCCGGAAAGCAGCACGCTTTCGCAAAATAGTGAGCCAACTCAATCCAGCTTGAAATCCTTCCAGACAGATTTTCTCGTACAACCGCTGGTCATCAGCAACCGGTCTACCCCACTCGGTATCGTGGTACTGGATGTACTGTTCGTCCTCTCCGCACCACCAACACCTTTTCAATCCATCGGCCCCAGTGAGATAATCTGGCAAGTCTTTGCGCTGACTCATGTCTGAATGCGAAACCTCAAATCCTTGATTTTGCTATCCGCGAGTTCACGCTGTAAGCACTTGAGTATCGCACGTTTTCTGAAATTCAATTCCTGCAAGGTGGCTGAATCCGAGGCATAAACCTGAAGTACACCTTGCCTGAGATTACCTACCAGCAACCCCGCGCCGAGATCCTTACCTACCTCGGAAACGATCAGCTGCTGTATGGCTTCATTGGCTGACACCTGCGCATAACCGCGTCTGGAAATCAGCTGTCCTACGATGGAACCAATCCGCCGGACACGAGGTTTTTCCCCATCTTGCTGTTTCGTCATCTGAGCAGAGGTACCTTCTTCTATCTGGCTAATATCTGGGCGAGGAACATTCGGCGCTTCACCAGTGATGACTCCGGGCCTGACAACCCCAATTCTAGACAACGTCGGGGAAGTGCACCAATGGCATCGGATCATACCGCTGAATTTGGCAGTGGAATCGGACGCACACCGGATTTCCGTATGGACAACCCATGACCGGAAAGTTCAACTGGTGTCGAACGGAGTGGCGGAGGGACTTACAGTCTTTTCATATTCGCATGAGAAAAATCTTGTCAGGCGCCGAGCAGAACACGAATACCGATTCACCCCTGATCATCATTGGTTGGCGGGAATGGCTTTCGCTGCCGGATCTTGGCATTCCACGGATCAAGGCCAAAATAGACACCGGAGCAAGGTCATCGAGTCTCCACGCCTACGACATCCAGAGATTTGAGCGTGACGGATGCTCCCTGGTGCGATTCAAGGTTCACCCGATTCAACATCGTGAACAGGTCGAAGTCTCCTGCGTTGCGGAGGTCCACGATATTCGCAGTGTTCGCAGTTCGAGCGGACAGGCAACTGATCGAATTGTGATTCAGACGATGGTTTCGTGGCTGGATCAAACATGGACCATTGACCTGACCCTGGCAGACCGTTCCCAAATGGGATTTCGCATGCTGGTAGGGCGCGAAGCGATTCGGGGACGGATGTTAGTTGAACCAGGAAGATCCTATTTTGGTGGGCGGCCAAAACGAAAGCACAAATCAAAGTGATCCAGTGAGATTGTCGTTCTGACGAGTAATCAAAATGAAGCTTGCCATCTTGTCACGTGCATCAAACTGCTACAGCACGCGCCGGCTAAAAGAAGCAGCCAGTAAGCGAGGTCACAAAGTGAAAGTCCTCGACACCCTCAGGTTTGCGATTGATCTCGAGAAAGGTGAACCGGATCTTTATTACCGTTCGAAACCATTAAGTCATTATGACGCCATCGTTCCCCGAATTGGCTCATCCATCACTTATTTCGGAACTGCAGTCGTCCGTCAGTTTGAGCAGATGGACGTCTTTTCGGCGGCATCATCGGCAGGGATCACCAACTCACGGGACAAGTTGCGATGCCTGCAGATCCTCAGCAAGCACCAGATCGGGATTCCAGAAACAACATTTGTGCGGGAGAAACGGGATGTCCTGCCAGCCATTGAACGGGTAGGTGGCGTGCCGATCATCATCAAACTGCTGGAAGGAACTCAGGGTGTGGGAGTCATTCTCGCGGAAAGTGTCAAAATCGCCGAGGCGATCATTGAAACACTGCAAAGCACGCGACAAAACGTTCTCGTACAGAAATTCGTTTCGGAAAGCAAAGGCAGGGACATTCGGGCGTTTGTAGTGGGAGATCGTGTTGTTGCGGCAATCAGGCGAGTCGCACAAGGCCAGGAGTTTCGCAGCAATGTACATCGGGGTGGTAAAACGGAGCGCGTCCTGCTTGATGAAACCTATTGCGAAACAGCAGTTCGGTGCACACAAATACTGGGACTTAGAGTTGCAGGCGTTGACATGCTGGAAAGCAATGACGGACCGCAGGTCATGGAAGTCAATTCGTCACCGGGTCTGGAAGGAATTGAATCATGCACGCAACTGGACATCGCCGGCGCCATTGTCGATTACATCGCTGCACAAATCGATTTCCCGGAAGTGGATGTACGTCAACGACTGTCAGTCAGCCGAGGATACGGCGTCACCGAAATCCATATTCCTGAAGGTTCCGAGTTCACGGGCAAAACCATTGACGAGTCTGGACTCCCGGAACAGGACATCAATGTGTTGACTCTTTATCGGGGGTCCACGGTTATCCCGAACCCAAGATTAAAACGGACTCTGGAGCCCAATGATCGACTCTTGTGTTTCGGGAAACTGGAGGCCATGCGGGGAATGATCCCGGAAAAAACCCGTCGAAAGCGCCGCCCCAAACTCAAGCAACTTTCCACCGACGTGGACACGTCTGCCGAACCCGGATGACGAGCCGTCATTTCTGTCGCGACCTGATCGAGAAGTCAGCACAGGCCTCTGGTTTCCGGTAAATCCGAATCAACGGTCCGTTCCTGCGACTCCCGGTCCGGAGGATCTCCCGCACACTCAAAGCACAAACCAAGGCATGATGGTGAACCCAGAGTCAGATCCAACCGTCAGCCCCGACGACTGATCACGATCAGGGGACTATCAGTCTTTCTGGCGATCTTGCGAGTGAAGTGACCAAAAAGCTTTCGACGAGGCCCGATACGCTGAACACCCAGAATGACCAACTGACCCTCGGCGGCTTTGGCAACAAATTCAACAGGATCATCACTTCTGGCAACCACCTGCTCCGAACGGCCAGCAAAGTTGTCGTGCGCCATCCGATCCAGATCACGTTTGGCTCGCCTGATTTCGGCAACCTCAGCACTCTCGGGCAGAACCCGTATGAAAGTGATCAAGCATTCATGTTGTCTCGACAAACTGGCCAGTAAACGCGCAAGCAGGTAATCATGTCCTCCCCTGCCTGCAACAGGAACGAGAATCTTCTGGGGATCTGCCATCCTCAGCCCCCCCAAAGTCCGCAATACCACCACATCACTTTCGAGCTGCCCAAGTAATATCTCCAACGGCGAGACGTCGCCGTCATCATTGATTTTACTTAGCCCCAGAAGCACAGATTCACACCGATGCAACTTGGCAACACGCGCGATCTCTGGCATGGGATCATGTGAAATACTCGTAAGAGTCTCGACAGGAATATCGAGTCGAGATGACACCCGGATCAACTCTCGCAGAACTGTTTGACAGCGATCAGCTGGTTCTGGATCGGTATCAGGATTCCAGGAATCCGGCGCAACAACAATCGTCTGCAACAGCACTCGGCCGGCAGCCGCTGGTACCAACGTATTGGCGAGCGTGATCATTGCTTCGGCGTTACGAGGGTTTGCGATGGGAACGAGTACCAAGGGTGAATTCCCTCTCAATCTGAGCAATTCCGGGTTTGCTGCCATACTGGAAACATCTCGAAGACGTGCCCGTCTGGCAAAGAGAGTCAGGAACAACAAGCCACCGATACTCAGCCAGACCATTGCAATTGTTCCAGCAGAGGGGACCACCACTCCTTGAAATACTGCCAATGTGAGGCAAGCCAGACCACCCAGCACGGGAACAGCAGGAAACAGCGGTGTCTGAAATGGTGGTTTGACTTTACTACGCTGCCGCATCAGCACACAAAGACAATGGGCGACCGCAAACGTGATGAGGAAAATCAGGCTGGCAGCCGCACCGGCTGATGCCAGGTCGGGCAGTGCAAGCACGAGAATCACAGTCAGACCAGCGGTCACACCGATTGCATGAACGGGCGTCTGCCGTCGAGGCGACAGACGACTCATGATCGATGGCAACGTATGATCACGGGACATTGACAACGCGATTCGTGATGCAGCAAACAGATTCGCATGCAGTGCCGTGAACATCGACAGCACGGCGGCGACAAGAACGAATCCATACCCGGCCGGACCCAGGTAGTTTCTAGCCGCAAGAGCAACGATGCCCTCGGTATCCTCCGCGGCGGCAGCCGCAATGCCCTGATCACCTGCGACGCCAACTGTCGTGATGACAAATAACAAAGGAAGGTAAATCAATAAAGCGATGATCAACGAGAGCATCATCGCACGGGGAATATTTCGGGTGGGATTCCGGATTTCGCCACCAACAGCGGCAATCAGATCAAATCCCTGCAACGCAATGAAACTGAATCCCATGGCCTCGAACAGGCCGAAAGTTCCCGACGAAAAAAATGGCTGCATGGATGCCCTTGTCTGGGCCCATGGTTGCCACAAGAGCGACCAAAAACCTCCCAGAATCAGAATACCGAATACCAGTACTTTGCCGGCGTTTGCCCAGCCCCCACCGCCACTCGACTTCCACACCAACCCAAGGGCGAGCGTGAAGACAGCAAGGATCGCGATCAAGGGCACTGAACGCGGATCCGACAGCCACCCGGGGACTACGTTACCCCACGTTAACACTGATTCCCGAACCAGCAGAACTGAAAAGTAGCCAAAACCAATGGCATACAACATGGCAGCAACGATGGAAGCAAACCACACAATCCAGCCAACAGCAAAGGCCGCCTCAATGGAAAGAACCTTGCGACTGAATGCATAGGTTCCACCAGACTCAGGGAACTTGGATGCCATCTCGCCAAAGCTCAACGCAGTCAGCATGGCAATCAGACCGTTCAACGCAAACGCCAGCATGGCGGAGGGGCCGGTGGTAGCAAAAGCAATCCCCGCGAGTGCAAGAATTCCACCTCCGACGATGGCGCCCACGCCTACACCCGTGGCTGCTCCAAGCCCGATATGTCTCTCGTTCTCTGCAATGACGGGTTACTCGCTGAAAAGTGAAATTTCCTGTCGCAATTCTGTCAACAAATCTCACTACGTCAATGTGTGCCGTTGCATACTCACATGACGAAACTGAGAGAACCGTACCGGGTCATGATCAACTGGCTCATGATCAACTGGCTCATGATTGAGCGGATCCAACCATGCCAAGCAGACATCAAGACCTTCCATGACCTCAAACACCGGGACAGGGCCGAATCAGACGTGGGAATCAAGCAACCCGGACCGATTCAAACCTCCGGTTTCCAACCCGGTGCATATTCGCGGCCCCACAATGCATTGGCCGTAGGATTTCCAAGAATATGACCGTTGTCGGGATCGGTGTTGATCACGCTCCCGGTACGGTACGCAATATTGCCGAGATGACACAGCAGCGTACTTTTATGGGCGATTTCGATATCCGCATTGGTCAATCGTCCTGTACGAACACCATCCAGAAAATCTGCAAAATGGTCTTTGTCGCCACCAGCACCATTTCCTTTGGCGATTTCCTTGCCTCGCATGTCGTACATCACATACCCGGTTCCCTGTTGTACCAGTGAGCCCTCGGTACCATGAAAGCTGATTCCGAATCCGGAATCATGTGGCCCAAGAGGCGACCAGCTCAAACCTTCCCAGGTGATGGATTTTCCTTCTGGAAAATCCATGGTCACCATCAACGTGTCCGGTGTTTCCTGATCATCATCATGTCGGTATTTTCCTCCACCTGCCGTCACGCGTACGGGATAATGCACATCCAGACCCCAACGGGCAACATCAATGCCGTGAACTCCATTGTTGCCAAGCTCACCGTTTCCCCAATCCCAATGCCAGTGCCAGTTGTAATGAACCACATTGTCTTTGTAGGGTCGATCGGGCGCTGGTCCTTGCCACAACCGCCAATCCAACCAGTCTGGAATGGCAGTCGGTTTGCCGATTCCGATTGATGGACGACGGTTGTTGTACCATGTACGAGAGTAGAGAACTTTTCCGATATCGCCCTGATGGATACGTTGAATTGCTTCGACAATCCCGGGCCAGGAACGACGCTGCGTCCCCATCTGCACAATACGTTTGTGTTTGCGGGCTGCCGCAACAGCCATCTCGCCTTCCTCCGGCGTATGGCTACAGGGTTTTTCAACATACACATGCTTGCCGGCGGCACATCCCAGAATGGTTGCGGGAGCATGCCAATGGTTTGGTGCCGCAACGACCAGCACATCTACGCCATTGTCATCAAGAATGCGACGGAAATCACCAACCACCTTGGGATCCTTTTTCTGGACCTCGCCAACCAGTTGACTGACCCGACTTGCAGCGCGTGTATCGACATCACAAACGTAAGCGACCTCGGTGTTTCCCGCTGCCATCATCCCTCTTGCGATGGCACTGCCACGACCATTGACTCCCATGATCCCCATCACCACCCGATCCCCGGGCGAATTCGTCGGCTCGCTTTCGGAATCATCACCGATGGCAGATGAAGTCATCGCCCCCGCTGCAGTCAACGCAACCCCGGACTTCAGGAATAAACGCCTGTCTTTCAATTGTTGCCTGCTCCGCATCTCGGCAGCCAGAGAAAGTTCGGATTCTGCCTTGTCCGTCAAATCACTCATGGAAGTCTCTCAATCTGATATTCGTGGTGGGGTTTTTGGGCAGGTTTCACAATGAAGGGTGGTCGACTGGCAAATTCTTTTGCGAGACGGTTGGACGCCTCAACATCAACAGGACCTGCATGAGCATGGAGAAGATATCTCCATGTAGTCGGCTGATCACGATACAACATGACCGGCCCGTCACGGCAGACAGACGCGCCCATCCAACCATCATCGCGAACATGCCATTTGCTTGGATAACTGGCATTCTGCTGATGATCAAAATAGGTCACCCCTTCGATGGTTCCCGTATCGACAGTACCACTGTAATCCATCCACGGTGACGATTTGCCAAACAGATGCTTTTCGGTCTGAACACCATCACCACCCGTCAGCAGACCATCGCCAAAAACAGCTGAGATCGACTTTGCCACTCTCACCGCGAGCAAACCGAAATTGGTCTGTTCCAATTCCAGTGATTCCGCCACGGACGTCAAGCTGGTCTGAATCTCGACAAGAACACCATTCTGTTCTGCCGGAGCAATCGCAGTCACGAGAATCTGTTTCAGCAAAGGAGCTGGATCGTGACCATCATACCACCCAAGCTCTACCGCCATCCTCGCCTCTGTTTCGCCATCCTGATAAGCAAGCCACTGTTCCTGGCGAATCACTGCATCAGAATTATCCGACCAAAAATCGATTCCCAGTACTTTGTGATGAGCGAACCAGATGGAACGATGATGATCGTGATTGGGTGCTCCCGGATGTCCCATGCGTGTCAATGGTAAACCCGAAGGTCCCGTCAATGGAAAAAAGAATGGCCTCGGGGCATCCTCAGCCGCATGCCATCGAAGTCGTTCTTTGCCATCCACAACAAACGCAGCCTGCTGACGTGGCAACGGTACGATCTGACAGCGGGGGGATTTTGGAAACATGAATCACCGAAAAACCATGAAGCAAGCTGATCTGATGGAACACGACTGAGGGTGCAACGCAAGATCAAGACAGGATGTTCGGAGCCACCAGTGTGCGAGGCTGTGGCAGGGCGGGAACTGTGCGGCAGATTATAACAAATAATGGTTCGGCCGACGAAATTGCGTTTTGACCAGACGTGTCACGGTGCCCGCTGATGCTTGGGATGTTGTCAACATCACACGACAGTGAGGTACAAGATGTACGAATTCGATGAAGAAAGCTGGGACGAGCAACAAGCCGAAACTGATTACCCGGGACAGCCTGCAGACGGTTGGCTGATCGAATGGAGATTTCCTGCCACCGATCGACGGTTCACGTTGATCCCCAGGTTCCTGCAAATCGGAACCGGCCAATGGTGCTCGGCTGAATATGCGACTCTTTTCCCGGAAAGAACGATTGCTCTGGCTTATGCCGAAGAGCTTGGCATTCCGCTGCAAGGTGGTGTGAGAATCGTAAAACACCGTTTTTGATGGACCACCTCTTTTGATGAACCACAGCCAAGTGCAGGTAAAACGCTGAGGATTGTCCTGAATTTTCCACAAGCGGTTGAGCAAAGGAGTGCTCAACTGCCATTTTTCCGAGGCGTGGCGAGGCGGTTGAGCCAAGGTTTGTACGTCTGCCTGATGGATTTCTCCCGTTGCAGTGAGGATGCGACATCCCGTACCGCGCGGAATTTTTCAGGCAAGCTACAATAGGGCCGAGATCCTCTCGTATTCCCCCGGATTCCCTGTCGCTCATGTATTTACGAACGCTGTTATTTTCGGCTGCTCTGATTGGCATTCTTCCTGTGAGCCGCGCGGTGGAACCCGCCAAGGCCGAAGCTGATGCCAGTACAGACGGCCCGGCCGCAGGCCACAGTTACCATGGTGAAGCATTCAACGAAGGACCGCGCCAGGCCGCAGTCCTGATCGAAGGTATGTCACCCATCAAGTTTGAAACGTCGGCCAAGACTCCAGCAGCCCAGAAATTCATCGAACAGGGAATCGCCCAGTTGCACGGCTTCTGGTATCTGGAAGCAGAACGTTCATTCCGTCAGGCGTCCAAAGAAGATCCCGAACTTGCCATTGCCTACTGGGGCATGACGATGGCGAACGCCAATAATACGGAACGAGCCCGTGCGTTCATGGACAAAGCCATGGAGCTAGGCAAAAAAAACACATCGCGAAGAGAGACCCTCTACATCGAAGCTCTGGACCGTCTGATCCAGAAGCCAAAAAAAGACAAGGATGGCAAGGAACCCGATCGTGAAGCAGAGCGGGAAGCAAAGAAGAAACGAGTCGAACGTTACTTGAGTGATATGGAGCGGATTCTGCATGAATTCCCCGAAGATGTGGAAGCCCGCGCACTTCTTGCACTGCAACTTTGGCTGGCCGAACGGAGCGGAGTAAAAATCACCAGCCGATACGCCGTCAATGCTCTGCTCGGTGAAGTCTTCAATGCCAACCCGCTACACCCTGCTCACCACTATCGAATCCACCTCTGGGATTCAGCGCGTCCCGACAATGCCGTGAAGTCGGCAGCATTATGCGGTCCTGCCAGCCCGGGTATCGCACACATGTGGCACATGCCTGGACATATCTACTCCAAACTCAAACGCTACAACGATGCCGCCTGGCAACAAGAGGCATCTGCACGTGTCGATCATGCTCACATGATCCGAACCAGACTGATGCCTGATCAAATCCACAACTTTGCCCATAACAACGAGTGGTTGGTCCGGAATCTGATTTATGTGGGGCGCGTACAGGATGCACTCGACCTTTCCCGCAATCTCGTATCACTGCCCCAACATCCACGTTACAACAGCTGGAATAAACGCGGCAGCTACAAGTATGGTCGTCAGCGACTGATTCAAACGCTGACTGAGTACGCACTTTGGGAGGAACTGATCAAAGAAGCCGGCGGTAACTATTTGCCGCCCACGGATGATGACTCTCAACAGGAAGAATGGCTGGGCTGGCTCGCTGTCGCCCAGTTCCTTACCAGTGATGAAAAGCAGGGTGCAAGAACGCTGCGATCATTGCAGCGACGCAGTCTTGCCTTGCAAACAACAGTGCTTGATCTGGAAGACAGAAAGGCAGATGAAGAAGAAAAGAAGTCCAACGACAAATCGGAGAATCAATCTGAGCAGGAGACAGAGCCAGAAGAGGAAAAGCCCGGGCCAACTCTTGATCAGGTGAAACGACACATCACACAACTGGATCAGATACTCGCGCGAGTCAGGACGGCTCAGGCCGTGAAGAAGAAGGATACCAAGACCTTCAAGGAACAATTGCCAAAAGCACGGCTTAATCCTGTCATTCAGGCACAGTGGAATGGTGAAATCGGCCAACTGGATGAAGGAATCAAATTGGCAGAAAAAGCCGTCAAAGACGGACCCAATCAGGTGCGACCACTGGCTGTGCTCACCGACCTGCTTTGGAAAAAAGGTAAAAAAGACGAGGCAAAGAAACACTTTGCACAACTGCAGGTGACTGCAGGCTCAGCTGATCTCAATACGCCCATGCTGGCCCGACTGGCTGTCGTAGCAAAGGCCTGCAACGCCGAAACCGACTGGCGTTTGCCCGCAGCACCCAAGGAGGATCTGGGAGACCGCCCCCCTCTGAACGAATTGGGGCCATTCCGCTGGCAACCCTACCAGGCACCGACCTGGGGCGCCAAGAAAACCGATGGAACGCTGGTGGCTGGTGAAGAGTTTGATGGTAAACCACGCGTGATCATCTTTTACCTTGGCTTCGGCTGCCTGCATTGCATTGAGCAGATCCATGCGTTCGAACCGCTCTACGAGGAATACAAAAAGGCCGGTATCGATGTAGTCGCTATCAGCACCGAAACAGTGAAAGAGCTGGAGGAAGGACTTGCCAGTTTCGGTGAGGAAGTCAAGATTCCTCTTTTGAGTGATGGCGAGCAACACGTCTTCAAACAATTCCGCTGCTGGGATGATTTTGAAAACCAACCTCTTCACGGTACGTTCCTGATCGACCATCGCGGAAAAGTGCGTTGGCAAGATATCAGCTATGAACCATTCAATGACGCTGAGTTCCTGCTGAAAGAATCCAAGCGATTACTGGCTTTGCCCTGATCTTTCCCGCACCGAACTTCCATCGTCAGCGGATGCTCAGCGACCATTTGCCGGCAAGGTTCATTTGCCGGAAAGACAGCCAGAACCTGCGGACACCAATGGCAACCGCACCTTGCGGCACTGGAACGGTTCACTGCGACACATCCGCCCGGGGGGAGCCAGGGCACGTTGATCGATGTTTTACCCATCAACCCAAACATCAGGTGCGTCAGAAAGTGAATCCGTCTTCGATCTGACCATTCTTGATCACGATCGAAATCCCGTCACGCACCTGAAGCACGTCGTCTTCACCCTGATTCTCAATCCCTGCCTTGTTGACAATCTGTACATTGGAACCAATCCGGCAGTTTTTATCGAGAATCGTTCCCTGAATGGTCGTACCGGATCCGATTCCGAGTGGCAGGACGCCTTCGGCCAACTTGGATGGATCGTCCATGAAGTCGGCACCCATCACGACACTGTCTTTGATCACGACGTTGTCGCCAACAACCGTCCGCAATCCAATGACACTATTTGAGATCGTCACGTTTTGACCAATCCGACAGCCATCCGCGATCAGGCTCCCTGTGATCTTCGTATCGCCCATGATGGTTGGAGGTAAAAACCGGGGGCGACTGTAAATCGGTGCGTCAGGTGTCCGGATATTGAACGGTGGTGCCGAACCCGCCAGATTCAGGTTGGCTTCGTAAAACGCTCGAATGGTTCCGATGTCTTCCCAATAGCCGTCAAAAAGATGCACTTGAACTTTGTGGGAATTGATCGCCTCGGGAAACACTTCCTTGCCAAAATCCTGGTGATCATTGCTGTTCAGCAAATCAACCATCGTGGACTTGTTGAAAATGTAAAGGCCCATGCTTGCAAGGCAATCACGTCCGCGACTGGGTATGCCATGAGCATCAATCCAGCTCGGTTCCATCCGAACACTCTCGATCGCTTCCTCGGTCTGCGGCTTTTCAACAAAACCACGGACTTGGCCTGAATCATCCACTTGCATGATTCCCAAGGCAGAGGCGTCTTTCCGGGACACGGGAATGCCTGCGATCGTCGCGTCGGCACCCGACTCCACGTGCGTGCGCATCATGTCCCGGAAATCCATACGATAAAGTTGGTCACCCGAAAGAATCAGAACATGCTCAATCCAATCTTCTTCCAGATGCACCAGATTCTTGCGGACGGCATCAGCCGTACCCTGATACCAGTCGGTTCCCTGATTGACGGTCTGCTGAGCCGCCAGGAGTTCAACAAAACCGCCGTTGAAATGATCGAATGTGTACGTTTGCCGGAGATGCCGATGCAAACTTTCGGACAGAAACTGGGTCAGGACATAAGCCCGATTCAATCCGCTGTTGATGCAGTTACTGATCGGAATGTCGATCAATCTGTATTTTGCAGCGAGCGGTACCGCCGGTTTGGCGCGAATTTTCGTAAGTGGGAAAAGACGTGTTCCCCGGCCACCACCGAGAATAAGAGCGATGGTTTTTGAGAGATCCATGGAAAAGACTCTGCTGGTATGACTTTGAATCGTGTCTTACTACTCTGTTTGTAACCGGCAAGACAGAAATTCGATAGCCATGCTTTTGGATCTTCACCAATACTTCTCGAAGCGAATCGTTCCGGGACCGACGGAATCACTCTCGTCACGAAAACCTGCGGCGCGCAACAGCGGCAACATGCCTGGGGTAGAAGGCGGATCGGCACCCGGCGGCACGTATCCGATCATGGCAGGATTTCCACACAGGAATACATGCGTATTTTCGGGGGAAAGAGGATCGCTGGCAGCTTCCGCAAGCTGCCCTGATGTAAACAGTTGCTGGAGGTACTGCTTGCCAACAAAGTTTGGATGAGAATCATCGAGATTTTCGGGGTCCCGCGTAGTGAAAGGCAGATACCGGTAGTTGGGATACTGCCGCATCAATTCGGCGTGCTCAACCGCGTAAGCGAGGTCAACCCGATGTCGCACGCTGGTCACATTGATAATGCGCCCCTGATGCCCCGTCGAAAGCAATTTCGCCGTCATGGCATTGTGAGGAGCTTCACCAGTTCCTGTTCCCAACATCAAAATCGTATCGTTCACCCCCACGGCTTGAAGGGTGTAATGCCCAGTGATTTTCTTCTGGACTTCCAAGCGATCACCAACCGCAAAATCAAATAACCGTGGTGTTAAGACAGGGGGTTTGTTTTCGGGTGAGCTCGCGGAGCGGACCAGTGTGATATAGAACTCAAAATGGTCGAGTGAATCGACAGGAGCGATCTTCCCATGGGCATCCAACAAGGGACAGGAAATCGAGTAGGCGCGGCGAGTCAGCCTCCGCAGCTTTTTCTCGGGCACTTCCTCCTGTTGGGTACCGGCAAGTCTTCGCTCCCAGTTGCCGATGCCAAGTGCCACGTACTGGCCGGGCTCAAAAGCGGGGATAGGATTGTCCGGTCGTATCCTGAAACGGGCCAAGTCACTATTGGCATCGATTCGCTCAATGATCGTCGCATTGTAGAATTTTTCACGAAGCTGAGTTGCCTCGGCGGCTTCCAGTGGTGCCGGACCGATGATGTCACTCAATTTCCCCTCCGCATGGTTGATCATTGAATCCGTTTCGTTTCAAGCGTAACAAACGGCTCAAATCATAAAAACTCCAGAAAATATGCGCAGTTTTCGGCGCCGCATTGGAAACGCGATCCCAATATAATGGATTCCAGGGGTGCCATGCGGATCAACCGCCACCAGCTCCGAACCACTGCCAAATTAAGCGTTCCCGATAGATTTGAAGGCATACATAGCGATGGATACATCGACCGGCTGCAATCACGATTCCCTGTTGGCGACCCAATCGCGGGTCGGTTTCAAACGGACACTATGCGTGCTCATTTTTTCCATGCTCTGGGCAGCCGGCAGCACGACTGCACACGCTGAACAGTGGACCAACCTCGAGGGTACCCGGACGATCGAGGGCCGCATGGTGGGAATCTGGGGAGAATCTGTGATCCTTGAATTGTTAGGTGGAAGACGCGTCGCTATCAAAATGAAGGATCTGCGTGGAGACAGTCGTATTCAGGCGCGGAAACTCGCTCAACAACTCCTGGATGCCCGTGAAAGCCGGGTCACTGAACTCAAGGGGAATGCTGCTGCTGCCTCGGCGAAAGCTCCCCAACCACTACCCAAGCCACCGGCAGCACCGGCCTACCAGGCACCAAAGGCCAATGCCGCAGCAGCCGATTTCATTGATCAGATCGATACCGCGATCACCAATGGCCATCTGTTGGCAGTTTATGATGCTTTGCCGCCAAGTTACCGCAAGGATGTCGATGAGATCGTGAAGCTGGCAGCATCTGAAATGAATGAGACATCGTGGCAAGGTTTGGTCGGTACCGCGCAGCGACTGGGTGACATTATCGTCACCCATCAAACGTGGTTCCTGTCGAGCCCGCGTATTCAAGCGTTACCAGCCAACGACCTCGCCGTGGTCGAAGAACAGATCCTGCCACTGGCGGACTTGATGCGTGTTGGTCTTTCGCCAGACGCCACCAACCTGAATCAGCTGCAGGCCGTTAGCTTCGGTCAATGGCTTGCCGAGCGAGATGAAGTGATCGCGCCTTATCTGGCTCAACTGGTTGGTCAAATGGGTTTGAGCATCAGTCGGCGAGTAACACTGAAGTCAGAGAAGGATGGAACCGCCGTTGTCAGCGTCGAGCAAGATGGTGGCACGCGCGATATGGAGCTCATTTCCGTCGAAGGCTACTGGGTTCCCAAAACCATCGCCGATGGCTGGAAAGCCAATGTCGATTCCATCAAAGGTGATATTGCAAGTACCACCAGCACGATTGAAAACATGGGTGCCGTTTTGGGTATTTTCAATCCCGTACTGAACCCCATGGCAAACTCGCAATCCCCTGATCAATTCCACGCAGCAATGGATAGCTTGTTTTCACCAGCGATCCAATCGGCCATGATCACCATCGCCACCAAGCTCGGTAAAACTCCCGTTGTCGCATCAAATCAAAATAATGGACGCGGCAACAGCGGCTTCGGTGGATACGACGGTGGATACGGAGAAGATATGGGAGAGGACATGGGAGACGAGATGGGCGATGACATGTCCGATGGATACGGTGGTGGTTATGGAAGTGGTCCAGCCGCGTTCCCCGGCGGACCCGGTGGTCCAGGCTTTGGGGGCAGTGGTGGTCGACCTCCCTCGCCGGGAGCACCCGGTGGACCCGGTGCTGGCAGTGGTGGTCGACCTCCCTCGCCAGGAGCACCCGGTGGACCCGGTGCTGGCAGCAGTGGTCGGCCTCCCTCTCCAGGAG
>JAAXJB010000021.1:53170-72406 GCA_012270065.1 Rubripirellula sp.
GGAGCACCCGGTGGACCCGGTGCTGGCAGCAGTGGTCGGCCTCCCTCTCCAGGAGCACCCGGTGGACCCGGTGCTGGCAGCAGTGGTCGACCTCCCTCCCCAGGAGCACCCGGCGGACCCGGTGGTGGCAACAATGGTCGACCTCCCTCACCAGGGGCACCTGGCGGACCTGGCGCAAGTTGAAAAAGCCTTCAGATTCAGCGAAAAGGGTTTCCGACAACAACAAAAAGCGCTGGTCAACTTGACTGCTGGTACACGGCTTTCAAACGCCAGATCAACCGAAATCCCCTGATCTTTTTGCATCACCAATTCATTCGTTAGCGATCTTGATCCTTCAAGGTCTGACTGCAATCGCAGTTTTCTGTTTCACCCTGATCGAATGTAGCCGCCGAGTTCACGCGGAATCGCAGAACGACTTCGTCATTACGGAAATGTGGTTTGAACGAGCAAAAGCCTCGCCGCGTCGCCATCATCGGCGGCGGTCTCTCCGGACTCTCTACTGCAGCAACCCTGCATCAGCTTGATCCCTCCATTCAGACAGTCCTGTTTGAAAGCAGTCACCGTCTTGGAGGCGTAATCAACAGCGAACAGGTCGGTGAATTCCTCATCGATCATGGTGCTGATATGTTCTCCACCAAACCCTCGGCTGCGTTGGATCTTTGCTCCCAACTGGGACTGGAGGACCAGCTGATCGAACCGAGGCCGAATGGACGCGGCGCCCGCATCGTGCGAGAAGGCAAACTGATTCCGATCCCCGAAGGTTTCGTTCTCATGCGGGCCACCCAGTTGTGGCCCATGCTTACCACTCCCTTGCTGAGCATTCGCGGGAAAATCCGTTTTCTGATGGAACGTTGGATTTCGCCAGCCAATGATCAACAGGACGAAGCGGTATCGACATTCGTCCAACGCCGCATGGGGCAAGAAGTCCTCGATCGGATCGTCGCGCCCCTGACAGCAGGTATTTACACGGCAGACGTCACCAAGCTCAGCATGCAAGCAACGATGCAGGGCATCGCCAAGCTGGAGAAAAAGCATGGTTCACTTGCCAGAGCAACAGCGGTCCGAAGACGCAAAGGCGAAGACTCTGTCGAACGGGCCAGCACGGGTGCGCGGTATGGCCAATTTCGTGCCTTTCAGGGTGGTATGATCGAACTGATCAACGGCATAGCAAAATCGTTACCTCAAGACACGGTGAAACTGAACG
The DNA here is from genome assembly GCA_012270065.1 of Rubripirellula sp. GTDB lineage: Bacteria > Planctomycetota > Planctomycetia > Pirellulales > Pirellulaceae > Rubripirellula. Next base: position 54,375 of record JAAXJB010000021.1, read on the forward strand.
CAAAGGTGAATTCGATTCATCGTCATGGTCATCGATGGACCGTCTCCGAAGCTGGGACGGATCATGAATTTGACCATCTGGTGCTTGCTGTACCGGCAAGAGTGATGGCCGGACTGCTCGAGGACGTGGCCTCAACGGCGGCTGTGGAGTTGGCCAAAATCGAATCTGCTTCCACTGCAATCGTCATTTTGGGCGTATCAAAAGATGATATCCAACGCCCTGTTGAAACGTTTGGTTTCGTTGTTCCTCTTTCCGAAAAACGTCGAATTCTCGCCGGCAGTTTTGCCAGCCATAAATTCGATGGGCGTTCACCGGAGAATCACGTCCTGATCCGAGTTTTCATCGGGGGCGCGATGCAAGCCGATTTGCTCGATGGCACAGATCAGGAACTTGTACAACTGGCACGCGAAGAATTAAGCGATCTGATCGGCCTGAAGGGTGAACCATTGGTTACCCGTGTCGTGCGCTGGAACGAAGCCATGCCACAATATCATGTCGGACATGACGAAGTCGTACGGGCGATCGACGAAGATATCTCCCAAATCCCCAACCTTTCTATCGCCAGCAATGCATTGCATGGAGTCGGAATTGCTCCGGTGATCAAGCAGTCGCAGAAAATCGCACTTGAAATCACAAAGTCCCTGAAGGGCTCAAGCGACCTTGCGAACGGCGAGAGTGGTACTGGTTGAAATTTCCGATTTCAGGCTCAGCGACCGGTCACTGAGCGGGAACCGAATTTTTTCCATCGCGTTTCGCATCGCCACAGCGTCCCGGAAGCGTTTGCTGGGATTGGGGTCAATCGCTTTGCGGATGAGAGAAACCAGATCACTGGAAAGCCCTCGTCGGAGTTTATTGAATGCTGGCAGGGACTCGAACGGATACTCAGGAACTTCTCCAGCCAAGGCACGATAAATCACCAATCCGAGCGAAAAAACATCGCTGCGATACGATGGATGGCCCATGGCCTGTTCAGGAGCCATGAACCCCAGGGTGCCGGAAGCGGACATATCGTGCGTGCCCCGCTCAATCCGGGCCAAACCAAAGTCGGTCAACTGGATGGACTGATCCGGAAAGAGAATGAAATTGTCGGGTTTGATGTCCCGGTGCAATACCTTGTTCTCATGCGCGTAAGCGACAGCACTGATCATTTGAGCCACGTAGTCAACCACTGTGGCCCGCGAAATTCGTCGACTCAAACGATCATCCAGCGTTTCTTCTCCCAATGGGAAAACCATCACAAAATGGCCGTCAATGAAGCGGGCATCCTTCAGTGGCAAAACACAGGGATGATCCAGCCGCGCCATGATGCGAACTTCACGTTGCATGTCCTCAAGAGACTGCGAATTGGTAACGTATCGCTCATCCGGAATTTTCAGTGCTACCTTGCGATCCTCAATCAGATCTTGAGCAGAAAAAACCGTCGCGAAACCACCCTCGCCCAACCGACGCAGCAGCCTGTATTTATCGAGGCGGCGACCAACGCGAAGAGCGGATGTTTCTTCACCTTCGGCACAGAAAATCTTCAGGGAGGGAGGCACAAGCATCTCATCGGTCGCGTAACGAATCAGACAGTCAGCATGAGAGTGACAAAAAGGCGTCGCGATCAGTCGGCATCCGGGTTCCGTGCCGCGGTTCGATCTTCTTTCCCTCGCCCTGTTCCTCTGGCTGACAGTTGGGTTAGATCGTCACACTCATACCGGTCAGCACAGTTTTTCCGAGCGCACAAAGGTTTAGCACGAGCAAACACAATTCGCCAAACGGTAAAGCCGTCAAAGTTTAACGTGCAATGTCTCAACGCTGAGCATTGGCTGTCGCCCGTTTTTCGGGCACTGCCTAACGAGCAGTCACTCCAACACGTCGAAAGAGCAGCAAACGCATGTCTGCGACTTCGTTTCCGGGAATCTCGCTGGCCCTGAGAGTCAACGTTGTTTTACCCGGCACGAGTTTCACCGTTCCCAGCGTCATCGGACGCCAATCACGTACATAGCCTTCCACACGGGGAAAACGGTCTTCGGCGGCTCCAATCAGCGGCACATCATTGGCTACTTGAATCAATTTTTCGATTTTCTGGTCACCAATCGTCAGTTCAATGGTGGATCCAACATCTTCCTGTTTGCAGGCGTAGTACATCTCCACTTCGAATTCTCCACTGCCGAGAACCTCCACGTCCCAGGTAATCAAATCCTCAGTCGTCTTCCAATTCATCATGAAAGTGCAGTTTGGAAACCGATTGCTTCGTTTCACGCCCCCATGAGCTTTCGCATCCCGCGACGGTAGCTGGGTAAATTCAGCGTCGGGATGGGCCAAAGTGATCGGGCGTGTTTCCGAAGCTTGGCTCGAGATCAGCGCAGTTTCAGCCAACCAGGCATCGAGATTTCTTCGCAGCCGTTTGGCAACCTCAGGTCTTTGATCGGTCAAATCATTTTTTTCCCGTGGATCATTAATGATGTCGTACAAACCTCCTGCCAACTGCAGACGGTAGCGATCATCTCGAACGGTTGCTTTTTTGTTCCACGCACTGAACAACAATCGGGATTTCCAATCGTTTTCGCCACCGGTCAGCAAAGGTGCGATTGATCGACCGTCAAGTGGCTTGGGAGCGTCAAAATCGATACCTGCAAAGTCGGCAAGGGTCGGCAACAAATCAATTGCGCCAGCAATGCGACTGACCTTCGTCCCCGGCTTGATACGCCTTGGGTAACGAACGATGCACGGTGAGCGCAAACCGCCTTCATTGGTCGAACCTTTCCTGCCACGCATTCCTGCGTTGAACCGTGATCCATTGGGTCCATTGTCGGAAAAGTAGATCACAATTGTGTCTTGACCAATTCCGATCGTGTCAATGTGGTTGATAATCCGACCGACATTCGTGTCGATATTCTCACACATCGCCAAAGCAGCACGCGTGTGTTGGACTTTTTCTTTCCTGGCGTTGGCCGGCTCGGGATCGGGAATGACTTCTTTGTCAGCAAATTTCTGCCAATACTTGTCTGGCACCTGCATCGGTGAATGCGGTGTATTCAAAGCCAGATAAACAAAGAAAGGCTGATCACGATGGGCATCAATGAACTGGATGGTACGATTTGTCAGATCATCAACAAGGAAGCCATCTCCCTGGACAATTCGACCATTGTGTTCAAGCATTGGTGAATAGTAGTTACCCCAATGCCCACTGCAGAAACCATAATAATCATCAAACCCACGTGCGTTGGGATGATACGGAAACTGCATGCCACTATGCCATTTACCATAGCAGCCTGTCGCATAACCACCCTCGCGAAACACTTCGGCAATCGTCTGCTCATCGGAGTCAAATCGCTCGCCTCCGGCTGAAGTGCTGTAAACCCCCATCCGATTGTGGTAACGCCCCGTGAGAAACTCAGCTCTGGTGGGTGAACAAACGGCACAAACATAAAACCGGTCGATCTCGGCACCATGTCGTGCCATGGAATCAATGTTGGGAGTGGCCAGGTTGGGATTTCCATGCAGGCTCAAATCTCCCCAACCCTGATCATCAGTCAGAATGACAATCACATTGGGTGGTGGAACCACTTTGTCTGCCAAAGTCGTGTTGCATTGCAGCAGCCCGCCTGCAAACCAAACCAACAGCCATGCTGTGAAATACTTTCGAGTGGGGATCAGCGACATTCTCATTCCTTCAATCTTGGGCGGCGGTTGGTGCTAACAGCCTAATTTGCGATGCACAATCGGGCAACGCGCACGAATCTTCGAAAGTCGAGGGATCAATACATTCTGGCTTTGTACTTGCGCGTATACTGTTGGCCATGGAGACGCCACCAAGTGATGATCGTAACAAGCCAGTTACTTCAGACGATCCAGTTCAGGACAGGGACATGCGCCAAGGAGAGGCAACTGCCCCGGAAGCTCCTGCTGCGGATCATCAGGAAGTGCTTGAAACTGTGATGGCGGAATACCTGGAGCAGCTCGAATCGGGTAGCACACCTGACCCTGCAGCCTATCTCGAAGCCTATCCACAACACGTGGATGAACTTTCCACTTTTTTTCGTAATCACCATTGGCTTGGTACAAGCCCCACCCCAGACACTCCATCTCTTCTGGGGGCAAGCATTGGTCCCTATCAAATTGAACGTGAAATTGCGCGGGGTGGGATGGGAGTCGTCTATCAAGCCCGTCAGGAGGGTCTCGACCGGAGTGTTGCACTTAAATTGATCAGTGGTGGTGTACTGGCCGGCAAAGAGGAACGAAGTCGTTTCCGCATGGAAGCCGAGGCTGCTGCACGCCTTGACCATCCCGGCATCATCTCAATCTACGACATTGGATCATGGCGGGGATATGAGTACTTTTCGATGGCTTTCATCGACGGACCCACTTTGCAACAACACGTCGATGCCCGTGATCTGAATTATGACAGGATCGCCAATCTGTTGAAGCATATTGCCCAGGCAGTCCACTACGCGCATCGGGCTGGCGTCATTCACCGTGACCTGAAACCGGATAATGTTCTCATCAATTCAGATGGCAATCCGCTGATCGCCGACTTTGGCCTGGCAAAGACCCATCGGGCCGGCAGCATCGTCACGCAGACGGGACAAGTGCTGGGAACGCCTCATTACATGAGTCCCGAGCAGGCAAGCGGCCATCGTGACACCGGAGCCTCATCAGACATCTACTCGCTTGGTGCCATGATGTACGCATTGCTCACAGGGCAACCGCCTCATCAAGGAACAACCGCGGCGCAGATTCTCCGCAGCCTTGCAGAAGACGACCCACCACTACCAAAACAAATCTGCAAGGAGATCCCGACTGATCTTGAGAATATCTGTTTGCGGGCAATGCGGCCGGAACCCGAAGCCCGTTACGCCACCGCCGAAGACATGGCTTTGGACCTCGAGCGTTATCTTTCGGGCGAACCAACGCAAGCTGGCAGCAGTGGCCTTCTGGATCGCATGGCGAGAGAGTTTCACCGTGATCAGCATCAAACGTATTTCAAGAACTGGGATCGAGCACTTGAGAACATCGGTTTTGTGGTTTTCGCAGCCCATCTGGTGATGTTCGGTGCACAATTTCTGTTCGAGCCACCCCACGAATGGATCGCCTATTGGCCAGCGAGAACGGTAATGATGTGCGGCATTCTGATCGTCATTTATCGTGCCCGTGAAGGAGCCATGCTGCCAAGCAGCACAGCAGAACGCCCCATCTGGTCCATCTGGATCGCCTATCTGGCAACACTGGCTGTCCTGAATGTGATTTCTCTCATCGGTGATAATCCGCAAAGAAGTGTTTTTCAAAGTGCGGCGGCACTGAGCGGCTTTGGCTTCATTGCCATGTCGGGGCACATCTGGGGCGGTTCAGCCGCTTTGGGCCTCGGCTTTCTTGCTGTTGCCGCGGCTTGTCAATTTCTGCCCGTTATTTCACCACTATTACTTGGCAGCATGTGGCTGATCAGCATGCTGACACTCGCCAGACACTACCGGCTTCACTCCCCGAACTGATGGTCTTCGTACTCCGTAGAGACCGGTGGCATTCCGTGGAAAGCCAATGGGGGTGAAACCACCCCACTCTCCTGAAATGTCTGCTGCATTTAAGATGTATGCCGGGTGAAAAGACCACAAATCATGCGTACAATGAAGGGATCCTCTCTCATTCATTCCAGACCCCATTCCAGCCCCCGAGGTAGCCGCCGCGATGCGTGACCCCCATTCCATCAATCGACGTGTCTTTCTTGAATCCACTGCCGCAGCGGCAATCGCCACTGGTTCAGTCCTCACCTCTGGATTGCAGGTGAGTGCAGCTGAAACCGCAACGAGTGCCGAGTCGATTGTTGGCACTCTTTATTCAACACTCAGCGATCAACAGAAAAAATCAATCTGCTTTGACTGGAATCATCAGGATCCCAAGCGGGGCTTGTTGCGAAGCTTCGTTGCCAATAACTGGAATATTACCAAACCGGAAATCAATGATGATTTTTACACGGATGAACAAAGAGAACTGATCACGAAGGTATTTGAATCGATCATCCATCCCGCATGGCACGAACGCTACTACCAGCAACTTGAAGACGACGCAGGTGGATTCGGAAATGAGCAGTCAATCGCAATCTTTGGCAAACCAGGTGAAGGAAAATTCGAGCTGGTTCTGACAGGTCGACACATGACGCTGCGATGTGATGGAAACTCAGCAGATCATGTCGCTTTTGGTGGACCGATTTTCTACGGACATGCACCCGAGTTCAATGAGAACCCCAAACACACGGACAACGTGTTCTGGAGCCAGGCAGTCGAAGCCAACAAGCTTTATCAAATGCTTGGTGGAAAGCAGCAAAAACAGGCGCAGGTCGCAAAAACTCCCCGAGAACAAGCGGTTGCCTTCAAAGGTACAAAAGGTGGCATGACAGGCCTGCCTGTGACCGACATGAGTTCTGATCAGAAGGAACACCTTCAAAAAGTTCTCGGTACGCTCACTGAAATGTACCGGACGAGCGATCAGGAGGAAGCAATGCAATGCTTGTCCAAGCAGGGTGGGCTTGATGCATGCACGCTGTCGTTCTACACCGACAAAGATCTCGGAAAAGATGGTGTTTGGGATAACTGGCGACTGGAAGGCCCGTCATTCGTATGGCACTATCGCGGAGCGCCCCATGTGCACGTCTGGGTCAACGTAGCGGACTCCGCTGACGTCAAAACAAACTCCTAGCCAAACGGGCCAGCAGAGAATTGAACATCATCAAGGGATTGGCCACGGCCAATCCCTTTTTGTTGTGTGCACCCCAATGGCAACCCCATCCAATCAATGCTTGCAAGATATCATCAAAAGTCGTATTAACCTTCCCTGCCGTGAAGCAAACGCCGGCCTGTGAGTGGCCATGGCCGCTGGGCTGAGTTAGAACAGGAATGGCACCGCCTGTTTCCTGTTGCCACCAGGCGTCGTCAACAGTTTAAATGACGGCGATAAAAGCTACCCCATCCCCATTTGAAAGATCACATCATGCGTGGAGTTGTTTACCTCATTGCCGCCGTGGCAGCTGCAGGGATCATGCTTGGAATTGCGTACTATCCCATGCCCAACGAGGCCGGGACGACAACCACCGATACAAACTCGGCTCCTGTAAGATTGATGTCCGCCGCTGGAAGCATGACAATTGCTGTACCGGAAATGCACTGTGAGGTAGCCTGTTTCCCGCGGGTGAAGGAGACTTTACAGGCTGCTGACGGAGTTCAATCAGTCGAACTGGCAGTGCAACAGTCGGAAGGTGTCTTGGACAACCGGCAGGTCATCGTGAATTACGAGCAAGGTTTCAATCCGAGTTCAGCGTTGGCAGCCCTCGTCGAGGAAGGTTTTCCCGGCTCGACTGTTGTTGAGTGAAAATACGCGATCACTGGAACCCAATCCCCTGAGTCCACTGCACGCACCAAGATGAACAACGCTGGTATCCTCCTCATCGGACACGGCACAAGGGATGTCGTCGGCACGCGACAGTTCTTTGAACTGGAAAAGCATCTTGCCGAACATGTTTTTCCCAGACCCGTTGCAGCGGGCCTGTTGGAATTCCAGAGTCCGACCATACCAGAAGCATGGGCGAAGCTTTCAGACGCCGGTGTCACGCACATGCATGTCGCACCTCTGCTGTTGTTCGCAGCGGGCCATGCCAAGCAGGATATCCCTGAAATCCTGCGTGAATGCCAAGCCAGGAAACCAGCAATCACTTATGCCCAATCGCGGCCGCTTTCGCGTCATGCTGCAATCATTGAACTTGCGATGCAAAGATTGCGCGCGACACTGGGCTCTTCACGGAATTCTTTGGAACGCACAGCACTTGTCATGGTTGGCCGCGGAAGTCACGACCCATGCGCAAAGGCTGACATGCGAATCCTCACCGAACTGGTCAAAGCACGGTCATGCTTGACTCACGTTTTCACCACCTTTTACGCGATGACCGAGCCTCGTTTACCTGACACACTGGAAGAGCTGGCCAACAGTGGCCAATTCGATACGATTATCATCCAACCACACCTGCTTTTTGAAGGTCGACTGAATCAGGCAATCATGAAGCAGACGCGAGAGGCTGAAGTGAAATACCCATCCATCCAGTGGCTCATTTCCAGCTACCTCGGCCCGGATCCAATGGTGGCAGCGGCCATTGCCGAACGCACTCTTATGGGCTGAACCATGATTGGCCTGAATCATGATTGGAGACGGGCAATCTATTCGCGCAAGAGGTTGATCACCGCATCTGCGATGACACGATCCTGAAGCTGAGTCACCGAGATGTTGGCACCACGAAACCACTTCATCACTGGCGCAACATAATCAGCAGGAGGGACTGAAGCAGCCAAGGGCCCATTCCATGCGGTACTCTGCCATTGACCATGGACATCAGACCACTCGTACTTTCCTCCAAGACTGCACTGCACACCGTCTCCCAGCAAATGCTCAACCGTCACCAGAACCTGATCCGGCGGCAACTGTAACTGCCGTGTGATTGAATCCAGAAACCGCGCGGTAGCAACACTGGTAGTTCGCGATCTCTGGTACAACTGCCCATTGGCCCACGCTTCAAGCTGACTGCCATTCAAATCACCGATGTTGGCGCGGATTTGTGCGGGATTGGGAACCTCGGTCGCAGCCAGAAACGGCAGACTCTGCGTGATCACCTGTGGTTGGAAAGAGAGAATACTGAACTTCCCATCCGTGAAACGGTACAACCCACCCAGAAGACGGCTCATGCCCGGTCCCACTGGCTGGCCACGCCCCAATCCAAGCGGCAACCGATCCAGCGCGCTGGGTTGAGGCCAGGCTCCGAGGTAACCAGGCAATTGCCGCAGTGACAAATAGGCTTTGATGATCCCGTCAAATTGCTCAGGCGTTGGGGGTACGGTGTCCTTGATTGCCGCGAATAAATGCGTTGGTGGCCCAAGCTGTTGGGACGCGACATGCGCTTGCACAGCAATGATGTCATCAGGCGCAAACTGCATCGCAACCGGGGTCGGTGGTCCCAGCTGTTGAGCATACTTGCCATATTTACCCGGATCAAAAGGCGCAACCTCAGCATGAATACTCAAACGTTCACGTTTCGAATCTGGATCCAATTCATCGCGATGGATACCAACCATGATTGGGTCCATGGTCGCGAAGCGGTTCGTGTATTCGTTTGCAATTCGACTGTACCAGACGAACTCATCAGGCGTGACTGACTGCATTTCGACATCCGCAATCGGCAGAAAGCTTCCCAACGCACCACGCTTTGTATCGAGTGCAGAGTCCAGTAATTCGAAAACACCGCTACCATCAGAACGCAGTCCAAATTCCGCTGGCAGAAAACCCTCTGCCACCAATTTTTCAATGTCCATCTCGCTCTGAGCTACTTCTGATTCCATTGCACCGGCCATCCGTGCCAACTGTACAAGTGAAATATCAGCTTTTGCGAACATCCGACGTCTCAACTCGATGAGATACTGCGGTGAGACCAGCCCACGGAGCATGGCTGGAGAAAAGTAGGCAAAAATCGTGTCATCACGCTGCAATGGCATCAGTTTTCTGGCCAGCATGAATTCCGGTGTTGCGGCAAGTGATTGGCCAGACTCCGCAACATCAATGAACTGCTCTGTCAGTTTGCGACTATTGCTGATGAATATGTAATTTCCATCCTGACTCAAAAACGACCTGATGCGATTGTCGGCACTGGAAAGAAAACTGACATCACGACCCTGAATCTGCAGATTCTCGAGCGTTACTGATGCATCTTCCTTTGCGAGTTTGGAGCGATCATTCTGGATGGAAGTGCTGAGCAGAAATCCATTCCGTGACTTGATCAGCACTCCCATACTTGCCCCGTCAGTCAGAAAAAGATCTCTCCCAATCAACGCCTGATCTTCAATCACGGTTCCGCCCAGCATACGGGACAGTTGCGTCATCTTCATATTCAACTGGGTTTCGAGACGCTCAGCACCAGCATTGACAAGCCCCCGCAAAGTGATCATCCGCGTGATGTCACCCCCATACTCATCAGCAAGATCTTGAAACCACAAATAGTTCTGGAATGATCCATAACGAATATAAAAACAATCAGGTGGTACCTTCGTAGCAAGAGGTTCGACTGCAACATCCTGAACATCACGTGGGATTGGTCCCGGTAACCAGCGTGGTGGTGCTGGAACCGGCTCCGTCGCCCGTTGAGAAGACATCACACCAACCGCAGCCTCTGCAAACATCGACTCCCCAACACCACTTGCGCCTCCAATCAGTTGCAGAGTGCTCAATAACTGATCCTCTTCTTGACGTGATTCGCTGTACCAAGCCGGAATCGGCAACCCAATTCGTCTGGCCAGCATCGAAATCAGATAAAGCTGCACGATCGCAGGTTGCTCTGATGCCGAAACCAACTCCCGCGCATGATTCGTGTATCCCGTCCACCACGTATTCAGAACACTCTTGTGAACAGCGGGATCCGTGTTCGGAACAACGGTATACCTGCCAATCACACCCTGCTGATCCTCCAGCGTGACTGCAAATGGTTTGCTGCCGGTAAACAGGAAAGAAACCCGGCGAGCCACCGTTTGCGTCAATTGTTCATCGCCACTGGCCAACTCACGAATCAAACTTCCCACACGATTTAGAAGCCTGCCACCACCGGGCTGTGGCACAGGTCGGTCCGAAGGTCTTCCCTTTGCGACGAGGTCGTTGGACACCGGATACAGGATACGTCCGTCACCACCACCTACTCTCAGAGACGGGAAAGTCCGACCAAACATGGCAGAATCCACGGGTATTTCAATCGTTGCCGCTCCGAATGGGTCACCAACCGCGGCTGTAACGAAAATCTCCTCTGCACGCAGACAGGAAGCAGCTGAGATTACAAAGAAAACCACCAGAAATCGGCTAGCTAAAACTCGCTTGAGTCGGTTCTCACGGTGTGGAATTGGCATTCTTGTATCGCTAGGGATGAATAGGGGTGAATCGCTTCAACAGCGGCTTCGTTCAAGGTTGATGGTGACCCAGCAGAATGTTCCTGAAAAACATCAGGAGGTCAAGGAAGTGGGTGTCCCTCTTCCATGAACTACTGGGACAAAATCTGTGTCATGGTCGCAGAGAGCCATGATACAGATGATGCAACGCCGTATGCGTGTCACCTGAGCCACATCAATTGGTGGCCTCGACGGACTTTGCGGCAAATCTTTGATCCACCGTTACTTCTGTGATTCCAGCAGCGGGAATTCCCATCGACAGCAAAATGACGAAACAGCCTTTCCCACCATCACCGTCATGCATGGAAATCCAAGCTGGTTCTATCAACGGGCATGCGGCAGAGCACCTCTCCAGTGCACTCCCGGTTGCCGTGTTTCCGGTCGCAGATCGGCAAAATGGACTTTTCCGTCAATTATTGCAATTCAGCCATGATCTCACGTTTCTTGCCGTGCGGGGTCGTCTTTCTCGGTTTGTCGAGGATAATGGCGGTTCGGTGGACGTATGCGTCCCACGCATTTTCAGAATTTTGAAGCCTTTTGGAACAATCGACCCGTGAAAAGCCCATCCCGAAGTGGTGTTTTCGAAGCCAACACTGATGAACGGCTTGAAGCCTTTGCTGAAAGCATCAGTTTCGATAGCCGTCTTTATAAACATGACATACGCGGTTCGATCGCTCATGCCGAAATGCTTTCACAGGTTGGCTTGCTGACCAAAGAAGAATTTTCATTGATTCGCGACACTTTGGTCGAAATCGAGGTCGAGCTTGACAAGGGCCAATTGCCGTTTCGATTTGATCTCGAAGATATCCACATGCATGTCGAGCAAGCATTGATTGATCGAATTGGTGATGTGGGGCGTAAACTCCATACTGCGCGGAGTCGGAACGACCAGGTCAGTACTGATATCCGCATGTGGGTTCGTGACGCACTCGATGGAATTGATCAGGGGCTGGAAGCGTTGCAACGTGCATTCCTGAGCCGTTGTGATGAAGACTTTGACGTTATCCTTCCGGCTTACACACACTTGCAAAGGGCCCAGCCTGTTCTCGCTTCCCACTACTGGCTGGCATACATAGAAAAACTTCAAAGAGACCGCGAACGAGTTGCCGACTGCCGGCGGCGTGTCAATCAATGCAGCCTTGGTGTTGCGGCGGTTGCCGGCACCACTCTGCCAATTGACCGCGAGTACACCTCAAGTCAGCTTGGTTTTGACGGTGTTACAGCAAACAGTCTTGATACCAGCAGTGATCGTGACTTCATGCTGGAAAGCGCTTTTGTGTTGGCTACCATTGCCTCTCATCTCAGTGGCTGGGCCGAGGAATGGATTCTATGGAGCACGGTCGAGTACAACTTCATCAAGATACCTCAACAATTCTGTACTGGCAGCAGTATCATGCCACAGAAGGTCAATCCCGATACGCTTGAATTGACGCGTGGCAAGTCCGCTCGAGTGATGGGTAACCTTCAAACTCTGATGTTGCTGGTCAAGAATCTTCCGTTGGCTTACAACCGGGATCTTCAGGAAGACAAACCACCCCTGTTTGATTCCTTCGATACGGTGGCAGCGATGCTGGAACTCGCCGCACCAATCGTATCAGGAAGCGAATTACAACGTGAGTCAATTGAGAGTCGTTTGGAACGCGGCTATCTGGATGCAACCACGTTGATGGAATGGATGATCAAGAAGGGCGTTCCACAACGTCGGGCCCATCACCTTGTCGGTGCTATTGTTGGCGATGCCATGCAGCGTGACCTGCCATTGGCTGATCTGCCACTGGAAGTGTTGAAAAACCACGCACCTGAAATTGACGAGACTGTTTTTGAAGCTCTCGGGTGCAGGAATTCAGTGGCTGCTTTCGCCAGCTATGGATCAACCGCCCCGGATCAGGTACGGCTTCAGATTGATCGCTGGAAAGTCAGGTTGCCGTAGAGAGTCTGGTGGTCTGTGGCAGGACCATCCTGGGCATGCCCCCGGATCATTCTAGACAATGGTGATTTGCCGGTAGACCCAAACAAGAACGAACCCGACAATCGCGATCAGAATCAATGTATAAATCGTCACAATGACTGACCAGAAGATTCTTTCTGCTCCGCTGAATCCACGATTCATCCAGAGAAGAGGCAATCCAAGGAAACCAGTGACAAGAAACAGGCACGACAGCACCAGAAGTTTGTTCTGAATCAGCTTGTCCGTGCCAACACGCCCCTTGTTTGCCTCTTTACCGGAATCGGGGGGCAGCCCAACTGCCGGTGATCCAGAGTCTGTTTCTGTCACCGGCGGATTTACCAATTTGGCTTCGATGGGCGAAGAGGAATTGTCTGGCTGACTCACGGTGATGGCTCCTCGGCTTGTTTACCATCGTCTTGAATTCCGTCATCGGCAATGAGTTTCTGTGCCTTGGAGACAAGCGATGCAACGTTGGCGTTATTGCCGTACAGATCGACGATGCTGTACCAGATTTTTCGCGCTGCAACAATATTACCACTTTTGAAAGCTGCATCAGCTTGATCAAGTTGATTCTGGATGATGCGAGCGGCCTCGCCCTGTTCAAATCCATTTTCCTCGATGATTGCGATTTGCCTGCGTGCAAGATTCACGAATGGCCTGTAATCCGCATCATCAGCCAGCAGTGTTTCCATACTGCGATACCGATCCAATGCGGTTGCGACATCACCAAATTTTTCAAATTCGTATGCTTCCGCGTAGAGACGCTCACCTTCATTTGAAAGCGGTCGGTTTGTCTTCAATTTGACTTTTAGAAAATGCTCTGCCTGAAGCATTTCCACGCGCTCCAACTGCTCCCGGGCCCAAACCACGTGCTCGCCGTCGGGATATTTTTCAAGCATGGGAACCAGATAGCTGACCTTGGCCTGATTCAATGAATTACGGTTTTTCTTCGCCAACAGATCTTCGGCACGGCTCTTCATTTGATCTTCGTTGAGTGGCCAAAGTGCGTAGGCAATCATCGAAATGATGAGTGCAAGGCCGAGAACCAGAATGAACGCCCGATCATACCATTCCGGCGTTTCGGCTGGTTTCTCCTCCTCAGCCAGCAACGCTCCGTGCCCCAACAGGATTCGGGCTTCATCGCGGTCTTTCTGATCATTGACGTTCAGCGGGCTGAACCCCTGCGACACATGCTCGGCCACACCGGTGCGCGACATCGCACGGCGTCGCACTTCTTGCAAAGCAAGGTTCACCGCCGGTGCACCGTGCGGACGATCATCGGGGTCCTTTTCCAACAGTTGCATGATCAATTTGTCCAACCAGACCGGACAATCCAACACCACGGATGCAGGACTCTGGGGAACTTCGAAACGAATATTCCCACCAACCTCCTCCAGCGATGTTCCCGAGATCACAGCCCGTCCTGTCAACGCCGTATAGAGAGTGGCACCCAGAGAATAGAGATCGGCATGTTCCGAAAACGCATTGGGATCATCGATCATTTCAGGCGGCCAGAAAGTCATTTCCTGGCTCGTGATGGAGCGATTGGTTCGAAACTGCGTGTTCGCCCGATCCACGCGTACGTCGATCAACACAGGACTCAAGCCGGCAAGCATCACCTTGTCAGGTTGCATGACTCCGTAGACAAGCTTCTTTTCGTGCAGAACTTGCAAGGCACCTGCAAGCGCTTCCGCAAGATCCAGAACGGATTCCCAAGGCAGACGGGACCGCCGCTCAAGCTCACTGGCGAGGGTCGGCCCCTCGATCAACTCATGAGCAAGATAGGCATCCGTTTCTTCGAATCCACCACCGTAGCATCTGACAATGGCAGGATGCTGAATTTGCTTCAATACTTCCCACTCTTCGGCGAAAGCAGCACGGGCTTCTGGAGTACCACCAAATGGGGCGGCAAAGACTTTCACCGCAACAGCCCGTTTCAGCTGCACGTGAATGGCTCTCCACACCGAACTCTGCGACGGGTGATCGCCGAGTTTCGCTTCGATTGCGAGTGGTCCTAATCGACTCCGAGGCATTGAGGCGAATCACAGGTAAGAGGTTCAGAATCTGGACTGCAGGTATGAATTTGGTCCTCCAGTATACTCAGCTGAACGATCCCGACCCAGCGTCACCAGTACCGAAACGCTTCCACTTCCGGCAGCGATGCAGCTCGGAACTCGGCCGCACGCTGATCAAGAACCGGACGAACCACGCTGCGCTGCCTCGATTTGATCCTGCAAATGCGCGAAAAACATTGACTTGTCAGACTCGTAAGCCAAATACTCACCCTCGCCCGTTCGCCAACGTGCAACCTTTGCCTCCTCAAAACGAATTGCGGTTTCTTTTTCTTTCCTCAGCCAATCCCGCATTCCAATCATTTTCCACCAACTGTCTGATTCGTGTACCACCAACCAGACACAATGAGTCGGATCGGGTTGAGCAGCTGAAAGATGACGCGGCTTCGTGAGAACAATCATGTCGCTGGACCATTCCGGCGGATCATTGATGCGGAAATTAAGCCCTTCAATCAGATTTGACGCCTTGCCTAGCCCGGATTCATCAGCCACCCCGGCAAGAACATCGATGACGGGCCTCGATATGAGTCCCGGTATCGCTGTGCTGCCCACATGCTCAACTGCAGTTACCCAGCCAGCACAGCTGTGCAAAATACTGCTCCTTGTCTGTTGAAACTCCTGACGCCACCTCGGATCGTAATGCATCAGCCTTACTTTTGTTTCTTCCATACGAATCCGCCTGGTGAAGTTTGAAGGAGTGAACGATTTCCCAATGCCAGAAGTTGAGGCGACTGGAATATTGTGTCCAGCTAGTCAAGTCAACGACACTCAGATCGCTTCGTTCCCGTTCAGGAGGCAAAAAAAGTTGGAGGGTCTGGTCTCTACGTGCCATTTTCAAACCCTTCTGGAAAGCAAACATCGGTCTGGAAAAAATCGCACTGGCCCATGAAAACCGGCTAAAATGGGTGGTTCTTCAATTTCAACGCTCCCTGAATCCGAGCATCACCCCAAATTCGGGTGCCAACAGAACAGGAATTCCGTCACACTCAGCCGTCATGCTCTATCGAGTGTGGGCTTTCGTACCCTCGAACGGAAAATCAGTAAATCATGACTCGGCTGCTCAAAGGCCTTTTTGCCTCAATGAGTCTGGAACGGAAGTGCCTGCTGTTCTTCGGTTCAGCATTGATGGTACTCATGCTTGGTGCGTTCGCAGTGGTGGAAAAACTGGGTCGCGAACTGGTACTCAATACAACCCGGCAACGAGCCAAGGACTTTGCTGCGATCCAACTACTTCTGCTTCACGATGACGCGGTCTGGTCGCGAAACCAACAGGAAACAGTCCCCGCCGGTTCCAATGCAGATACCGAAAAAGTCGATCCGAAAACTGTGCTGAGCGACCTGCGTAAAGTGATCATCGGATCGAACGTGACGGGTGACAACTTTGACCAGAATGAATCCGGGGATCAGACACCAAGAAGCAAACACGAATTTCTGTCACTGAGTGACTCCCGGCAATACACGAAACTTCCTGATCGCAAGACACCCGAGGATCCAGTCGAAGTCGCGATTCTCGAACAACTGAGACGGGACTCCGTTGCTTTCTATGCTGACTCCCTCCGGGAACAACGCCCCGACCTGACGGAACCGATCGAGTTTGCAGAAAATGAAGCGCTGAGTCAGATCACTCCCAATCTGGAACAGCCACTCTTTGACGAATACGAGACCGAGGATGGCAACTGCGTTTATTACATCCCGGTTTTCTTTAAACAAAGCTGCCAACTTTGCCACATGGCAAAGGGCAGTGAAACCACCTTTGATCCCAATGCACCACCTGAAACACGTGCTTCGCAGATTCCATTCCGCGTTCACAAAGTGACCATGCCGTATGAGAGCACGAGGGAATCAACAACCTTTATCCGTGCAATTGTCGTCGCTCTTGGAATGTTGATCGTCGCGGTCACTCTGTTCGTCCTGCATACCATTGTGAGGCATCTTGTGCTGTACCCGATGTACCACCTTCGCGACGTGAGTGATGCGATCACCCATGGGGATACAAACCAGCGTGCAACAATTGAAACCGAGGATGAATTTCGTGAATTGGCAGATGCCTTCAATCGAATGCTGCGTCACCTCACCGAGACTCAGGACCAGATTCAGGAAGTCAATACAGAACTGGATACTCGGGTAGACCAACTTGCGCAATTGAATCTGCAGCTCTACGAGGCCAATCGGCTGAAGAGTGATTTCCTGGCAAACATGAGTCATGAGTTACGTACACCGCTCAACAGCATCATTGGTTTTTCCGAAGTCCTGCAGGGAATTGATTCCCTGAATGACAAACAGCGGCGTTATGCATCCAACATTCAAAAAAGTGGTCGCCTTCTTCTCGAAATGATCAATGACATTCTCGACTTGGCGAAAGTGGAAGCTGGCAAGATGGAGGTGAAGTGCAGCGAATTCGAATTGGGGCGACTTGTCTCGGCCCAATGTGACATGATCCATTCGCTCTCCGAAGACAAGAATATTTCGGTCTCAGTTGATGTTCCGGATGGTCTTCCCAAAGCTCGGCAGGACCCCAACAAGCTTGGGCAGATCCTTAACAATCTCCTGAGTAACGCAATCAAGTTCACCCCGGAAGGCGGCATGATCAAGGTCAGTGTTCGAGATGTTGCCAATGGCCGCTTCAAACTCCTCGTGAGTGATACCGGTGTTGGCATTGCTGGCGAGGACCAGTCCATCATCTTCCAGAAATTCAGGCAGAGTCGAAAAGTACTTGACGGTGAAGGTTTGACACGCGAGTTCGCTGGCACGGGGCTCGGACTCTCCATTGTCCAGGAACTCGCAAAGCTGCTGGGTGGTGAAGTCGATTTTGAGAGTGAACTGGGAAGGGGAAGCTCGTTTTGGGTAACACTCCCTTGGCACCTTCCAGAAAAAGCTCCTCTGACCGTTGGACAGAATCTGCAATCACCAGACGGAACACCCGCCATGACGAATTGAATGACGCGAACAGGAAGGTGACATCAACCTTGGTTCGCGATTGCTGTCTCACAAAAAACCACTGTCATCACCCGCTGCATGGACAATGGGCTCATCATCTGCATCACCGGCATGCTGGTCACAGACATGGGC
>JAAXJB010000057.1 GCA_012270065.1 Rubripirellula sp.
GGCCATGGCACGGCTCGGAGGTTTCAAAATGTTAACCCTTGCGTAACGATTTGTAAATGCAGGTTGGCGCGGCTCGCTAAGAAGCGTCACCGACTGCGGCCAAAGACCTCGGTTTGGGTGCAGACCGGAGGTAGATCACCCAGTCCTGGCCATGTCAGCCTCACGGAGCCGAACCCACGCACGTTTCTCACCCCGCCGGATCGATCAGGAGTTGCAGGGTGCTCAGGATGCCCTGATTGCCTTTGAGGGATATGGCTCCAAGGGGCCTGTCCTTCATGCCTCGGTGTTGCAGCGGCCAGCTTCTCGGCGTTCAAGAAGCTGGTTCGACAGGGTGTTGTCGCAAATCCATCAACTGTTCGCTGGAGTCCGTTCCCGCGTCTGATGCCCCCAACCAAAACAAAACCCCCGCCGAAGGCAGGGGTTTCGAAACAAGGATTTGAAGTGTGACCTTGTTGCCACCTCAAACCGAAGTTTTTCCTCACTTCTAAACCTTGCCAAGCAGCATCACCCTCGGACAGTCAGGTATGGACAGCTCTGACTGTGTCTTGGTTGCACCACGGTTGTTCTAAGCCCAGCGATTACTTGTCCAATGAGGACGCTGCTGCTGAGCTGTCTGATCATGACGGCCATTGAAGAGTTCCCCATAGCGCTGCACCAGAGGGCAGAACTCCGCAAAGGAGTGTTTGTTGATTTCGAAATAGGCAAACTGCTCGGCTCGCGCCAGACAGCAACCGATTCCGCGTCAGCTCACGACGCAGCCTTTTCCAATCATTGGATTTGAATCCATGGGTATGCGCCTAATCGATGCGCCCTCGGCCTTGTTCGCGTAGTTTCTGTCGTTGGGATGCCATGGCCATGTGATGCAGTTCGTCTGCATTCAACGGTCGTACTGCAGAGAGGAGGGCGTCGTCAGTCCAGTAGTCAGGGCTGTCGAGAAGTCCTAAGTGCAGCGGGCAGGATGGGCCAGTCATCACGGCTTCTCCCTTAAGGATGTCTTCATCATGGGATAGCGGAGGCTCGCTGCTGATGGGGTGAGCGACCCCAGATCTAGTGTCGTTTTGTCCCGAATCTTGAAGGAGGCATCGTCGTGGATGTTGATGTTGAGATGTTCTGGACCTCCAGGCGCTAGTGACAGCGTTCCATTGACCTGAAATGACCTCGTTACCCAGATTAATCTGAGTCTTAAGTCACTCTTGTCATCCGCTACATCTGGGGTCTGGCGAGTATTATTTTTCTATTGCACTAAAAGCTGGTGCAGAAGAGCCGGGTGATGGGGATTGCTTCGGCTGTTGAAACCGCTCCAGATATGGAGCGGTTTTTTTGTCTGCACCGAACGATTTATACCCTTGGGGTTCTTTGGATCAAGTCCGTTGCGGCTGGATCAGGTCAGCTGTTCATCTGCACCTGTCGCCCTTGCCTTGGCGGGCCACGCTCTTGGTGCCAAGCAATCGATCAGCCACTCGCTGGGCCGATGAAACCCTCTTGGATTGTTCTTTTGCTGTAAGTGCTGATGGCCTCGTGTGGTGGGGAGGGTCTATCTCCTGAACGCAAAGCTTGTCTGGAGAGTGCCAAGACGGAGGCTGAACGAATTGCCGTCAACAACGCTGCGGCGATCAGGGCTGATCAGGAAGGGCAATAAGCAAGGGTGATGCGTCAAGCATGCTTGTTCAATCAGAGAGAATGTGTTCAGTGGACTTGGTGCGGTTGAGCGTTGCCAAGCAGGATGTAGGTTCTTAATAAATTCAGGGCAGCGGCAAGATATAAAAGAAATTCTGCCCACTCCTGATCAATATTAATCACGAGTTCAGTTCCTGATTCTGTCGCCACAAAGTAAGATAGAAGTGCGGCAAAGAAAAAAAGTGGCCAGAAATACCTTGGTATGAAGAATGCGCTGTTGGGAATACGCTCTCCATTAAGGATTGTTGTCCGAACCCATCGGGCTGAAGGTCGCCATAGGACCAATACCAAAAGAACGGCCGACACCAAGAAAAGATTGAGGTCGAGGTAATTCTGGAAGAGCTCAAGGTTGTGGAGAGTTGGCTGGTGTTGGGCGTTTAGTAAAGCGATGGTCTCGGGTGTTTCCCAACCAGATAAAATTTGTCCACAAGCAGTCACTTCAAGGCCAACAGAAAGCATTCCAAAGGCAATGACGCCGTAAGCTACTCCGTGGTATCGCATGCCTAGGCGCTTCCATAGATCTTTGGAAATCAGCCAAGATACCCAGGTAGACATGAAAAGAATCAGAGCTTGCAAATACTCCAGGATCCCGCCTTCTCCAAGAAGTCGCTTGTAGCGATCAACATCCTGAACAGAAAGCTTGAGCAGTACAACGCAGCCCATGATCAAGAATGCAAGGGCAAGCACGAGAAATGACCGCCGTGCCCGAGCTTGGGGGCTGATTTCGGAAAGCAAGGATGTTAAAAATCCTGAGTTTCGAAAGACGCGTCCCGATAAAACCAAGATCAAGCCAGCAGCAACAAGCTGCAACTCGGGCCAAGGGGAGACATCGAGCCAGAACGCGCTAATAAATTTATAAACAGAAACTCCAAGAACAACGATTCCAAACAAAATAAAAGCCTGTCCGCAGATGCTTTGCACCGTCTTTTGCCTCATCAAGCTCTCGGATCGGCTGTTTACAGAGGAAGGGTGAGCCTCAGAACCTTGTGTTTGGGCACGATTCACGGTGCAGTGACCTGCTCTTTAAGGGGAGGTTATGACGTGATCCCGCTCACGGGTAATGGCCCGGGGCATCCCATCGTGCCGTCACTGGCGGAGCCCCACCCTCAGCTCCCTCTTGCTGTGATCAGCCCGGGTGCCGGGAAGGTAGGCCTTGCGGGCTGCACTTCAGTTATCCAGAAAGCCTTGCCTGACGGATCGAGTCAAAGTCGATACCCATCACCTTGGTGACATAAAAATAGGCGCCCCAGGCGACGATGTTGAGAGCAAGGGCCCAGATGATCAGTCTTCGTCTGGCTAGGGCGATCTCTTCATTCATGGCCTATTTCCGCTGCACCAGGCACCAAGCACCGTAAACGGCCAAGCCAAGCAGGATCCACGGAAAAATGGCACGTAGCACTGTAAAACCAATCAAGACGACCACCAGCGTGATCGCGGATCGTTTGACCATGGCTTTGCTGCTGTCAGTCATGTACTGCCAGCGGGGGATAAGTGCCATGGGTCAAGATCGCTGTGGTGGAGCGGGTTTTAGCCTAAATCAAAAATGCTGATACGCCAGCAGATTCGCCAGGCTACTTGTGCGCACGAGGAAGGCGTATTGCCCTAAGCCTGATTGCTTGCATGGCTTTTGCACTTCCATTGGTCAAAGCCCAAGGTGCCGGCACTTACGGATGGGTTTTCGAGAAATGCTCACTTAAACACCGTCAACGGCCCATCACCAAGTTCAGGTTCCGCTGGATTTGGGACGGTGTAAGTGATGGAACGCTCTTAGTCACCAACTACGACACCGGAGACAGATGCCTAGTCGGACCATTGGAATAGAAGTCAACCAACTTGTTCGTGCTTGATTCAAAAGCCTGCATCGAGAGAGGACGAGGTGCTGTTGTCTGCCTTGTGGGATGCCTCGGCTTGTTTGGAGAAGAGCATCAGCGTCGAGGTCACCACCCCACCCCCTCCAAAGTGAGGGATTCTTAGAAGTGCAGGAAGATAGCCATGGTCCGCGTCGCATTCACCTCTGCAGTCATCGCTATCGGTACACCCGTGATGGCTCAACAAGGTGTTGACCCCGTCGTTGTTGCTGACAAGACGTGCGCTGCGTTCAACAATCCGTCCATGCCCCAAACCGTCAAAGACGGGATGAGGAAAAGGATTTACGGAACACTTGCTGGGCCTCTTCCAGCTGGTGCTACCGATGATTTCAAGGCGATGTGGGAGGGATACGCCCTCGTCCGTGAGCGT
>JAAXJB010000110.1:0-1498 GCA_012270065.1 Rubripirellula sp.
CAGGCGGCCAAGGATTGGCGGACTGGGCAGAAGAGAATGGGATCAAAAATCTTGAAGTTCTGATGATCTATGACGAACTGCTTGATGTGCAGGGTGAGGACCTCGCCTTTGCCGCGAGTACTTTTGATCAGAACGGAGCACCCGCAGTTGCCTTCACGCTGACAGACGCAGGTTCGGGTAAGTTCTTCGCCCTGACGACCAACAACTCACCGAAAGGTCAGGATCAGTCCCAGTTGGGGATTGTTTTGGATGACAGCCTGCTTTCGGCTCCCAATATTCTTCAGCCCATTCGAAAAGATGGACGAATCACCGGTAGCTTCACTCGTGAAGAAGTCGACTCGCTGGTGCAGATTCTCAAGGCGGGGCAGTTGCCCGCGGCGTTGACCAAGTTGCCAATCGCTGAAAATCAAATCGATGCCACGCTGGGGGCCGACACCATCGCCAAAGGGGTCAATGCGATCGTAACATCGCTGGTTTTGGTGCTCGTGTTCATTCTCGTGTATTACAGGTTTGCGGGCTTTGTCGCCTGTGTTGCTCTGGTGATGAACCTTGCGATGATTCTGGGCACGATGGTGTTGATCAATCAGCCACTGACTTTGCCCGGGCTTGCTGGGCTTGTGCTTACGGTTGGTATGTCGGTTGATGCCAACGTTTTGATCTTCGAACGCATTCGTGAAGAACTGAAAAAGGGTGCCGCTGTTCGAATGGCGATTCGAAACGGGTTCTCAAAGGCCACCGTGACAATCGTCGACGCAAACCTGACAACGTTGATCACGGCATTCGTGCTGTATGCGATCGGGACAGATCAGATTCGTGGTTTCGCCGTGACTTTGATCCTGGGGATTCTGTTCTCCATGTTCACTGCGATTTATGTGTCGCGTACGATCTTTGATATTGCCGAACGGCATGGTTTTGTCTCGCTCAAGATGGCCGATACCGTCAACAGGATCCGCTCCAGTTTCTCGGGTGAGAAAGGTTTGGACTTCGTCGGAAAGGGGAAGCTGACTTTGGCACTCTCGGGGATTCTCATCGTGATCGGAATCGCTGCGTTATATGGCCGGGGTCGGGGCATCTTTGATATTGATTTCGCCGGTGGTTCTTCCGTTCAGTTCCGCATCAGCGAGCCAGCACCCACCCAAAAAATCCGTGACATCATCACCGCCGAGATGGAAAAACCTGGGCAGGAAGAAATACCATTCACGCTCAACGGTGTTTCCGTCGGCACAGCACCGGAGCAGACCGTCTACAAAGTAGATTCTTCTCAGGAGAGCGTGGATGATTTGAAGGCCGTCGTTACCAAGGCGTTCGAGGGATCGGATGTGACGCTGGTAACCTACGATGTAGAAATAGAGCCCTCCGAAATCGCAGGGCAGCAGTCTTCGTTTGTGCCTCGTAGCCATCAAAGCTTTGGTGACGCTGTCATGTTGACTTCTGCTCCATTGCAGGAGGATGACGCTGATGCGGCTCCGCAGGAATCGTCGACTGCAGAAGCACCGAC
>JAAXJB010000110.1:1598-32735 GCA_012270065.1 Rubripirellula sp.
CGACTGCAGAAGCACCGACAGCAGATGAGCCAGCTGAAAAAACACCTGCAGCAGAAACACCTGCAGCAGAAACACCGTCCACAGATGAGCCGGCTGCAGAAGCACCGTCCACGGAAGGGGCGGCAGAGGCAGATGCTGCTCCCGCTGATGGTGACGCTGCTTCGGGTGAGGAAGCTGAGGGGACACCTTTCGCTGATGTTCCTGCTGTGGAGGCCGCGCCTGAAGTTGTGAAGAGTGCACGGACACTCCAACTGGGCATCCTTGGTGCAGGCGAGGGCGAAGCTTCTTCGGCGAAAGCGAATCGCGAAACTCTGGAAGAGAAAATTTTGTCTGCCGGTGCGGACGCTGGTGTTACTTTGACCGCCGCCGGGATTGTCCTGACTCCGCTTGGGACTGGCTCAGAAGCTTGGGATACTGACTCGCAGTTGCCATTCTCCGAATGGGAGGTCGTGCTCAATCTTCCCGGTGATCAGGCAGATGTTGTGCTGAATAGCCTCCGGGATTCAATGAAAAGTGAGCCCGTCTGGATCAGCAGTAGTTCGGTTGGCTCAAGAGTGGCCGACGACATGATTGGAAGAGCGTTCGGTGCACTTTTTGCGAGCCTTGTCTGTATCATTGCTTACATCTGGTTCCGTTTTCAGCGAGTCATTTACGGGTTCGCCGCTGTTGCTGCACTGCTTCATGACGTGTTGATCACCCTCGGTGCGATCGCTGTCAGTTATTGGCTCGCGGATGCGTTGGGGGTTCTGCAGATCGATCCCTTCAAAATCAGTTTGACCGTGGTCGCAGCGATCCTGACCATCATTGGTTACTCACTCAACGATACGATCGTCGTTTTTGACCGAATCCGAGAGACCAAGGGCAAGGCACCAAAATTGACTGGTGAGATGATCAACACCAGTATCAATCAGACGCTGAGTCGAACCTTGCTGACCTCGTTGACGACCTTGATCGTGGTGGTTCTGCTCTACTGGTTTGGTGGAGAAGGCATTCATGCATTCGCGTTCGCACTGGTCGTCGGCGTGATTGCCGGTACTTACAGTTCGATTTTCATTGCCAGTCCGATTTTGCTGTTCTTGATTGAGCGTGGTGATAACCGAAAAGTGGCTTGACCGACCGTTGGATCAACGGTCTGGTTGCGGTCACCACTTTGCGGTCAACACTGGTAGGTGGTGAGCGATTGCTCTGCATGTCTTTGCACTCCCGGGGCGGTCTGCGTGCACAGACCAGGATGGCGGAACTCTAGCAGTGCTAGTCGGATAGCGTGACTCGGGTCTCGAGGCCATTGAGATGGACGATGCCTGCCATCGAAGGTGATTCACCAGTTCTGCGTCAAAGCTAGTTTCCGTTCCTGATTCACGATCGTTCCTGAAGGTGTGTCCGGTGATTGTCACGCGTCATGGTCTTGCTGTTTGTTTGTCGGTCTTTGTGCTGTGTTCCCGTGGCTACGCGCAGGACGATGCTTCGGGGGGCGGTTCTGCAGTCTCCGGTTCTGCTTCCGGTGACGCGATGGAGTCACAACTGAGGGCAGACATCAAGTTTCTTGCAAGTGAAGAATTGCGTGGCCGAAGTGTGACCGATGAGACGATCGAGGTCGCTGCGGGATACCTGGTGGAACGCATGCAGGGCATCGGCTTGAAAACGGATCTGGTTGGCGGCAAAGCGCGGCAGCCTTTCTCGGTCAAGCTTGGCTCCAGTGTTGGCGATGCAGAAGATAACGAGCTGACGCTTTCCACCGATGACGAAAATACGGATACAAGGCTCGTCAGGCTCAATCATGGGTTGATGCCTTTGGCCCTCGGTAGCAGCAAAGCCAATGTGATTGGGCCAGTTGTTTTTGCCGGTTACGGAATCACAGCCCCGCGGCTGGAATACGACGATTACGCAGGCATTGATGCGGACGGAGCCATCGTCATCATTTTGCGTAAAGAGCCTCAGACCAGCGATCCCGAGAGTAAATTTTCGGGGACGCAGAACACGCGTCATGCTTTTTTTGCAACCAAAATCCAGAACGCCATCAAGCACGGTGCAAAAGCGATCCTGCTTGTGAACGACCCCGCAAGTGTTCGCGAAGCTGTGCAGGCCGTTCGTGAACGCATTGATCAGGAAAAGTCTCGAAAAGAGAAGCTGGCTCAACAATTGCAGCAGCTTCCGGAAGACGCAAGCAATGTTCGCAAGTCAATCGAGCAGAAAATTGCTAATGCAAATCAGATGATCAAGTCGCTCGGCGATGATTTGCCCAACGTCGAACAAGGTGTGCTCGGAGTCACCGACGCCGGCGTTCGCCCCGAAAATCAGCCGTCTATACCGATCGTCTCGGTAGCGCGTGATGTGATTTCGCAGGCCCTCTCAGACGCTGCTGGAACAGAGCTTGCAGCGTTGGAGTCAGCGATTGACGAAACCGGAAGTCCCAGGAGTGTGGAATTGAAGGGCGTTACCGCGACGTTGAAAGCAGAACTGAGGCCGTCGGTTGCGAATACAAACAATGTTCTGGGGCTCTTGCCCGGCAAAGGCAAACTGGCGGACCAGACCGTTGTGGTGGGGGCTCATTATGACCACGTGGGCATGGGGGGCTATGGTTCGTTGGCTCCGGGGACCATCGCGATTCACAACGGAGCCGATGACAATGCGAGCGGCACCGCTGCCATGCTAGCAATCGCAGATCGGATGATGGATCGTCTGTCAGGGTTAGAGTCTCATCGCCGGGTGTTGTTCATGGGGTTCAGTGCGGAGGAGCGTGGTTTGTTGGGCAGTCAGCATTACGTGAAAAACCCTGTGTTTCCTCTGGAATCAACCGTTGCCATGGTGAATCTCGACATGGTGGGGCGTTTGCGCGACAACGAGCTCACGATTTATGGAACAGGATCGGCTCCAACGTTCGACGCACTGGTTGAGACGGCCAATGAGCCCTATGGATTTGATTTATTCAAGGTTGCATCAGGCTATGGGCCCAGCGACCATCAGTCCTTCTACACGGCCGGCGTGCCGGTGTTGTTTTTCTTTACGGGGTTGCATGACAATTATCATCGCCCATCCGATGATTTCGACAAAATCGAGTTTGGTGGACTAACCCGAATAACCGATATAGTTTCTGATGTGACCTACGAATTGGCCACTCTGGAGCAGCGTCCGGAATACGCAGAAACAGAGAATCGTGTGCGTGTACGCCGTCAAATCACGGCTTACATGGGTGTTTCTCTCGCAAATCGTGATGATTCGGTTGTGATTTCCGGGTTGGTACAGGGGGCCCCCGCCGAGCGGGCTGGCTTGAAAACCGGTGACACTTTGAAAAAGCTTGGCAATACGTCGGTCAAAAACTCACAGCAAGTGCTCGAAGTGATGCGTTCACGATCGCCGGGTCAAAAGATTCCTGCGACAGTGGAGCGTGATGGAGAGGCCATTTCGGTTATGCTCGAATTGGTAGCACGACCTGAGGGATGAATTTGTCGACCAAGCTGTCGACGAAGCGTAAAGAATTTTTTTTCATGGAACACCGTGTTCTGCGATTTCAACCTTTACCTCTGCGGGAATTGGTGACAGAATCCGACCCGAGTCGATTGTTCTGGGCCTGTGGCCAGTGAATTGACGACGGTTCCCAACCGTGGCGATGGACGCCAGAACCGGTTGGAAGAATGCGAGATCATAACGCACCCACAACGCAAGGAGAGCGGACGTGCGATCATTTGGGAAATCGGCCATCGTGTTGGCCATTGTTACTTTGACAACACTCGTGCCATCCCGTGCTTCGGCACAGGCGCCTGCCGATGGGCAAGTTTCCTCGCCTGCAGGACACAGAATTGCCGTGGTCGATGTTGCTTACATCTTCAAAAACCACCCTGGCATTCGTTCTGAGGTTCAGGCGGTACAGGACAACTTGAAAGCGTTCGATACGAAGATGAAGCAGGAGCAGGCTGCTCTGAAACAGCTCGCCGAACAGTTGAAACAGTACAAAGTTGGCACTCCTGACTATCAGAAGCTGGAAGCCGAAATCGCTGAGAAGGATTCCAAACTCCGTCTTCAGATGGCAGGCAAACAACGTGAGTTGGCTCAGGAAGAAGCGAGGATCTACTTCCGGAACTACGAGCGCATCACAGCTGGTGTCAAAGTGATGGCTGATTACTACAAGATTAACCTCGTGCTCCGATACAACAGCGACAAGCTGGATCTGGAGAAGCCAGAGAGTGTGGTTCGCGGTGTCATGAAGAACATCGTTTATCACGATCAGGATCTCGACATGACCAAGGCGATCATGCAGTACCTGACCAAGCAGATGGAAGCTCAGGCTGCAAAGCCAGCCGCTTCTGGTCTCAAGTAGGTTTTTCGAGTGGTTTTTTGGCGGTTGCAGGACCGTCACCAGAGAATTTGAATCGTCATCGGTTTGGTGGCGATTGTGACAGGAAAGGCGTGAATGGTTTTGTTCGCGTCACTTCAGGTGGTTTAGCCCCGGCAAGGATGTTGGGGAGTCTAGTGCAGGGAGGCCGAGGCGTGAATCCTTCACGCAACGAACACACGATCGCAGTCTCTTGCGAGGTCAGTGGCAGAGGCTACTGGAGTGGTCGAGAGGTCCGGGTTGTCATTCATCCGGCTTCGCTTGGTACGGGGGTGCGTCTGATTCGTTCAGACTTGCCCAGTGTTCCAGTCTGTGATGCAAGTGTCAGTCAGCGGTATGATGCCAGTCTGAGGACCAATCTCGCCGACGGTGAAGCGAGTTTTCAGATGGTTGAGCATCTGATGGCTGCTTTGTACGCGTTGGAGATTGATAACTGTATCTGCGAAATCAATGCAGAAGAGTTGCCTTCACTTGATGGCAGCAGTTTCGGCTTTGTGGAACAGTTGAGTAACGCAGGGCTGATCGTCCAGGCTGCTCCACGGAAGCGTTTGGTGATTCGTGACCGCATTCGAATCGGAACCATGGGTGGGTGGGTTGAAGCCGTGCCCTCTCGTGCGGGTGAGTCCTACTTCGAGTATCAGCTCAGTTTTGACGATCAGACACCGATCGCTCCTCAGGCATTTGGCGTCGATTTGACGCCTGATCGTTTCATGCGTGAAGTTGCATCGGCAAGGACCTTTGTGACCAAGGATCAGGCTGACCAGATCAGGGGTTCAGGCCTTGCGTCGCACGTCACAAACCAGGACCTGCTGGTCATTGATCAGGACGGGCCCATTGAAAACGAGTACCGATTCAAGAACGAATGTGCACGGCATAAGACTCTTGATTTGATTGGTGACCTGGCATTGGTGGGAGTGGACCTCATTGGAAGGTTCACGTCCTTTCGGGGCGGGCACAATTTGAACGGGCAGCTAGCCTTGAAATTGGCTGAAATGGCTGCGCTGGAATCGGAAATTTCGCAGTCAGGTTTTTTCAGGCAACGAAAAGCGGGCTAGCGTCAGATGTGGAATCCTGACATGTATGTCATAACGCCACGCAAATCACCACGGAGCAAAAATGAGCACTTCCATCGCTCAAACGGCTGTTGTTGACCCCCGAGCCAAAATCGGTTCGAACGTGCGGATCGGTCACTTTTGTGTCATCGGTCCTGATGTGACCATCGGTGACAACACGAGGCTCGAGGATCACGTTGTCATTACCGGCGTGACGAGCATTGGTGAAGAGAATCATCTTTTTCACGGCTGTGTGGTTGGTGGCCATCCTCAGGATACGAGTTATAAGAATTCACCGACCCGAGTCGAAATCGGTCACGGAAACACATTTCGTGAAAACTGCACGGTGAATCGTGGGACCGAAAAGGACAGAGGGGTCACCCGCATCGGAGATAACAATTTTCTGATGATTGGGACGCATGTCGCACATGACTGCACGCTTGGTGACCGTATCGTGATTGCCAATAACGGGATGCTTGGAGGCCACGTGCATGTCGGAAACGATGTGACCCTGGCGGGCGGTGTTGGCGTCCATCATTTCGCATCCATCGGACAGCTGAGTTTTGTCAGCAGCATGAGTCGTGTTCTGCATGATGTGCCGCCGTACATGATTGTGGATGGCCAGCCATCCAAGCCGCGTGCAGTGAACGCCATTGGGCTGAAGCGTCACGACTATCCCGAGGAAGACATCAAGGTGCTGACCCGTGCACACAGGTTGTTGTATCGGTCACGTGTGGGTGTCGAGGCGGCACGCGAGGAATTGATGAATAGCGGCCCCATTCGGCCCGTTCTGAAACACTTATTTGATTCTATTGACCACTCCAGCGACGGACGGCACGGCCGCGGTCGTGATCGACGAAGGAAAGCAGCGTGAGCGAATTACGGATTGCAGTCATTGGGGCCGGGCATCTTGGGCGAATTCATTCCAAGTTATTGGGACAGGTGGACGGTGCAAGGCTCGTTGCTGTCAGTGATCCTTTTGAAGCAGCCAGAGCACAGGCTGCCGAGTTGTTTGGTGTGCCCGTCCATGCGGATTATCGCGAGTGTCTGCCGGAAATCGATGCAGCCGTAATTGCCGCGCCAAGTGATTCACATTTCGAGATCGCTCGGACGCTGATCGAAAACGGAAAGCACGTGCTGGTTGAGAAACCGTTGACGATCCAGGGAGATGATGCCAATCGTCTTGCAGCACTTGCCGAGGCACGCAAAGTTACATTGCAAGTGGGCCATGTTGAACGTTTCAATCCGGCATTCACCGCTCTTGAGTCGATGGCGCTTGATGTCAAATACGTTGAGGCTGTGCGAGCGTCAAGCTTCCCGGGTCGCTGTCTTGATGTCGGCGTTGTCATGGATTTGATGATCCATGATCTGGACCTCATCCTTTCCATGACCGATGCAGAGGTGAAGGCCGTATCTGCGAGCGGGCTTGCGGTTGTCAGTGACCATGAAGATCTTGCTGAAACCAGAATCGAATTCGAGTGTGGTCTCGTCGCTAATGTGAAGGCTTCGAGAGTGAGTCCTGAACCAGCAAGGCAAATGCAGGTTTTCGGAAGTCACGGCTTCGCTGAAATCGACTTTGGGACACCCGAGTTGTCGGTCGTTCGACCGTGTGATTCGATTGTCCGTCGTGAGTTTGACTTGGCAACCGAGACCGACAATCCGCTGGGCTACTCAGGGCAATTGTTCAGTGAACGTCTGCGGTGTGAAAAGCTCGAACTTGAGCCAAGAAACGCCATTCTGGATGAGTTGCATGATTTTGTGATCAGCATCCAGACCGGGGTTGCACCTGCGGTTGACGGATTCGCTGGTGCTCGAGCGGTCAATCTGGCGCAGCAGGTGCTTGAAGCAGTTGACCAGAGGGCCTGGTACCCCAACGCTTCTCAGCTTGAGCGAGGTCCGCATGCGATTGTTCGCGAAGGGATCGAGGAGAGAAGTCGGCGTATTCATCAGGACCGGCGTGCTGCCTGAGGCATTGTTTTGACGCGGAGCAACGCTGTGGTGGCCGGACTCGGCGTTTCCTTGTTCCCATGTCTTGCAGATCGGCAGATGACCAGATCGGCAAACGAATTGAGTAGCGGCAAGGTTTGCTGACCATTGGTGTGTCCGGTGTTTGCCTGTCCGGTCATGTTCTTGCATCACGAAGCAGGGATTCAGCGTTCATGTATTGAATGTTGCTGCTCGGCGTGTGGAAAACATGCGTGATGAGAACTCAGATGCTGTTGTCCTCAGATTTCCGTGGCTCCATTCAAAGGCGGGGATTTGGGCAGGATTTGTGACGCCCCGCGGCTCTTTTGGGCTGCTTTGACTGAGTTGCTTCTGGGTAGCACCGGTGCGGTGCAAAATCCACTAGACTATGCAGCCATGAAATTTACGGGTGCGGTATCGCAAGCGAGCTGCGTTTCCATGCACCCGATGAACTGACTTGTTTACTCGCGAGATTGGATTCGCAGATATGACTGACGTGTCTGGTCAGATTGACCACGTCCTTACGGAAGATCGTTCGTTCCCACCGCCGGCCGAATTCACGGAAAAAGCGGTCTTCTCATCACATGAGCAGTACCAGGAAATGTATGACCGTGCTGCGAATGATCGCGACGGTTTCTGGAAAGAGCAGGCAGAAGAACATTTGCACTGGTTCGAGCCGTTTCAGGAGGTGTGCAAGTGGGACGCGCCGAACGTTGAGTGGTTCACGGGCGGTAAAACCAACGCCAGTTACAATTGCCTTGACAGGCACATTGAGGCTGGCCGTGGTGAAAAAACCGCGATTATCTGGGAAGGAGAGCCCGGCGATACTCGCACGTTGACTTACTCGGAATTGCGAACGGAAGTCGCCAAGTGCGCTGCCGCACTGAGAGAGTTGGGAATCAATCAGGGAGATGTCGTCAGCATTTACATGCCAATGACCCCGGAACTGGCGATTGCGATGCTGGCATGTGCTCGCATCGGTGCTGTGCATTCGGTGATCTTTGCCGGCTTCAGTGCTGAGTCGATCGCGGATCGTAACAACGATGCTGGCGCCAAGATGGTGATCACTTCGGATGGCTTGCATCGCCGCGGAAAAGTACTGCCGCTCAAGCAGACCGTTGATGAGGCCTTGGTCAAGTCGCCCACGGTAGAAAAATGTCTGGTTCTCAAGCGGGTGGGACAGGATGATGTGCCAATGACCGAAGGTCGCGATGTGTGGTGGCACGATGTCGTGGATCGTCAAAGTGGTGATTTGCCCGCAGAGCCACTTGATAGTGAGACAACGCTGTTCATTCTTTACACGTCAGGCAGTACAGGCAAACCAAAGGGAATCCGCCATACGACTGCTGGCTACAACCTGTGGGCAAAACGTACCTTCGAGTGGGTATTTGATCATCGTGATGATGATATTTTCTGGTGCACCGCGGATTGTGGCTGGATCACAGGGCACAGCTATATCGTTTATGGGCCGCTTTCGGCTGGGGCAACTTGTGTGATGTATGAAGGTGCTCCGAATCATCCGGCTGAGGATCGATTCTGGGATCTGGTTGAAAAATACAAAGTCACGATTTTGTACACAGCGCCAACGGCGATCCGTGCGTTCATCAAGTGGGGAGACGAGCATGTCGAAAAACATGACCTTTCCAGTCTCCGTCTGTTAGGCAGTGTCGGTGAGGGAATCAATCCTGAGGCTTGGATGTGGTATCACGAGAAGATCGGCAACGAGAAATGCCCGATTGTGGATACTTGGTGGCAGACCGAAACCGGCGGCATCATGATGAGCCCCCTTCCCGGAGTCACGGCAACCAAGCCCGGTTCTTGTACTACACCACTGCCGGGTGTCGTACCGAAAATCGTCGATGAAGCGGGAAATCGTGTTGAGGACAATCACGGCGGAATGCTGTGCATCAGCCAGCCATGGCCAGGAATGCTGCGAGGCATTTGGGGTGATGACGAGCGTTTCGTGGAGCAGTATTGGGCTTCAGTGCCTGGCAATTATCTGACCGGCGACAACGCGCGTCAGGACCAGGACGGATACTACTGGATCATGGGCCGGATCGATGATGTCATCAATGTGTCAGGCCATCGACTCAGCACAATCGAAGTCGAAAGTGCTCTGGTAAGTCATCCTGCGGTTTGCGAGGCCGCGGTCGTCGGACGACCAGATGATCTGAAGGGACAAGCGATTGCAGCTTTTGTCACCATCAGGGATCGGGAAGCTGGTGACGAATTGCGAAAAGAACTGCGCATGCATGTTCGTAAACAAATCGGAGCTTTGGCTCAGCCCGATGACTTGCGTTTTGCCGCCTCATTACCGAAGACGCGAAGTGGGAAAATCATGCGGCGTTTGCTGCGAGATATCGCGTCGGGCCGTGAAGTGGCCGGTGACACTTCGACGCTGGAAGACTTTTCGGTGATCGCGAAACTTAGCGAAGACGAGTAATCGTTAGCAGGTTTCCTGCAATTTGGTAGCGAGTACTGCCGTTGCAATGTTGGTCATCTGTGTCGTTGGTAATCTGTGTCGTTGGTAATCTGTGTCGCCTCGCGCTGTTTCGTACAACGAAACGCAGCGCGGAGGAATATCCGGCGGAGTGCACCGAGGAGTACACGGGACACCACGGCAATGAAAAGGGCAATGAAAAACCGGTCGCCACTCACAAGGAGTGACGACCGGCTATGTTAGACGCTTCGGTCAGTCGGCGGCAAAATGGAGCCGCTGGGAGAAACGCGTAAGTCTCAGCGTGCTACTGCACAAGCCTTTGGGTGACTTAGGCGAACCCTGTAAATGATCCCTCTGCCGAAATAGGAAGACCAAAGCAGGTGCGGGCATAATTCAATGTCCCAATCAGGCTGATCGCAAAACGACTCACCTGATGCACACTATCCATCGACCATTATCGACGTGTTCGTGAGTTAATCAATGGCCGAACTCTGCCCTCTTTTTGGCGGTCGGGCGCATCCCCCTGTTTTTCTCAATGTGAGATGTTGATTCTGCGGCGAGCCCGTGGTTTCCAATTTTGCCAAATCACGCTGGGTCATCCTGGCCCAGCGTGTATCGCTGATGATCCCCGCACACGTTTCAGAGATTACTTTTCTGCGGAATCAGGCAGTTCACGGATTGAAATGTTACGGAATTCGACTGGATCGTTGTGGCCAGCGAAACCGAAGTGTCCGCTTGTACGATCTTTGCCGGGATGTGGACGACCGCCCATGTATTCGGTGACATTCGCCAGATCGGTATCGAGGATCACGGTACCGTTCAATTCGACTTTGATTTTGCTGCCATCCACGGTCACTTCCTGGAAGTTCCACTGGCCTGCGTCTCTTAAATAGCCGCGTTTGGCTGCTACCATGCCGTAGGAACTGCCATGATATTGTCGCTCATCCAACTTGGCGTATTTTGGGTGTTCTGAATCCAAAACCTGCAATTCTGTCATGGCAGCATAAGCCGGGTCTCCACTTCCTGAAGATCGGATCGCGAGTCCGTTGTTTCCACCAGGTGGCAGGCGGAACTCGAGTCGAGCGACAAAGTTGCCATACTCCTTATCCGTCAACAGCATGCCACCCTTGCCCTTCTTGCAGCGAATCGCGCCGTCAATGACTTCATAGTTGTCGACACTTCCCGTCCAGCCCTCAAGAGTCTTGCCATCAAACAGTGACACGAAATCAGCGTTGTCGGCGGGCACGTCATCATGGGCCTGCAAAACAGCGTTGGCTTCTTCGGGAGTCAATTCCTTGACTTTGATATTGCGCCAGCGAATTTCGCCACCATGCGTCTGCAGT
This sequence comes from Rubripirellula sp., assembly GCA_012270065.1. Taxonomy (GTDB): domain Bacteria; phylum Planctomycetota; class Planctomycetia; order Pirellulales; family Pirellulaceae; genus Rubripirellula. The sequence goes on from JAAXJB010000110.1 coordinate 12,729, forward strand.
TGAATTGGGCCGGAGCGAGCAAGAGGCGACTTCCGGTCCCAGTAGTTTTCCATGGTGGCATGATCCACCACTTTTTTGCCATTGAGGTAAACCGTTGTGCGGGCGCCGATTTGCTGGATCTTGAAGTGATTCCATTGCCCAAATGGTTTGTCTGCCAGTTCAGATGGGTCCTTGCCGGCGGCACCCTTGCTGTTGTTCCAAAGACCGCCACTACCCAAGTCGGCACCCAGCTTGAATTTACCCTCGTCGGTGTAGTCCCAAATTTGAACTTGAGGCGTGCCTTTGAGGTAAATGCCACTGTCAGCGCGGGGGACAGTTCGATATTCAAGCGTCAATTCATAGTCGGTGTAGTTCTTGTCGGTCGTGAGATAAGGCCCCTTGCCATCGTTGATCAATTCGCCATCGGATACGCTCCAGTGTTGAGCGGCTTCCTCATTCCATTTTGCAAGTTGTGCCTCACGGTCCTCCTGAGACATTTCGGCTAACTTGGTCGGGCTGAAGTGAGGCTGACCGTGCCAGCCATTGAGTGTTTTGCCATCAAAAATGGCTTCGAAGCCGGCGTCGGTTTCATCTGCAGACAGTGAGCTTGCAAGAAGCAGTGAGCTTGCGAGAAACAGGGAATAGCAGGCCATTTGGGTCAGGGAGGTCAGGTATCGGAGAGATTTCGACATGGGGTTAGTGAATTCGTCGTTGGATGGAGTGGAAGGAACAATCGTTTCCGAGATTGTAAACGATGAACTTCCAAAAGTGAGATTGGGTAAACCAAGTTGCACATGTTGGATCCAATTGCTTGATTTCTCGGGGAAAAGCGAGGATTTGTATGATCTGGTGCTAGCGGAGCATTGACTATGGTGCGGCACTCTGTCACGCTTTTTGCAGAATTAGAAACCGTCAGAGCTGTCTGATCGTTGGTTTGGACCGTTTTCTCACCATCCGATGGGTAGTTCCGCGAAGTGATTTGCTTCATTGGCGGTCGTTAGTAGGGTTAGTTTTGTGACGAATATTTATGTAGGTAACCTCGCGTTTACCGCCACCGACGACGATGTGCGTTCAGCATTTGAACAGTTTGGAGAAGTGACGTCGGTCAACATCATCATGGATCGGGAAACCGGTCGCTCCCGTGGTTTTGCGTTTGTCGAGATGGCAGACAGCGAGAATGCCAAGGAAGCAATTGAAAATCTGGATGGTTCGGCAATCAGTGGACGCAACGTTACGGTGAATGAGGCACGTCCCCGTGCTCCGCGCGGCGGCGGCGGTGGTGGTGGTCGTGGCGGAGGGGGCGGTTACGGTGGCGGCGGACGCGGCGGAGACCGCGGTGGACGCTACTAAACCTGTGTGCTCTCTTGCATAGCGTATCAAGATTCGTAAAAGGGATCGGCTTTCCAGGCCGGTCCCTTTTTTGTGATCTGCCTGCTCGGTAACAGCCATTTGGCAACACCGCATGGCAGAAGTCCGTTGATTCCAAACGAAGCTCTCGGCTTTGTCGGTGTGTCGCGTCCTGGCGTCGACTCCATGAACAGATTTTTTTCACGGACACTGAAGCAAAAAGATTTCCTCGGGCAGCAGTTTGCTCTTCACGGGATTCTCTCGCAGTTGGCATGATTTTGATTCATGCCGTGATGAATCTTGGAGTCCTGTTTCAGGCGTTTGTCTTTGCATACGCACGAACATCTGCCTCAAGAGCGACGAGCCGGGCCTCCAGTTTTGTCCGGGCTGCATCGAGATCACGCGCAGATTCGTCCGCACTAGCGCGTGTGAACACATAAAGCTTGATCTTGGGTTCCGTTCCGCTGGGTCGCACAGCAACGTAGTTTCCTTCTTCCTCAAGATCCATGATGATCAAATCACCAACCGGTCCTTCCATTTCAAAACTCTCACCGGTCAATAATTCGGTGCGTTTGGAATTGCCATAATCTCTGATTTGCTTGAGGTTGATGCCTGCAAGCTGTTTTGGAGGGTTCTCACGGAAGGACCGCATGAGGCGTTGCATGGCAGCCATGCCTTCACTGCCTTCCATGAAAAGATTGATGAGCATTTCACGGTGGTATCCGTGTTTACGATGCAAGTCACAGAGGTAGTCATGCATCGTGGTGGCTTGTTGTTTCAGTTCCGCGGCAAGCTCACTCATCAGCATGCATGCAACTGCGCCGTCTTTGTCACGGCAGTACTGTCCGATCAGATAACCGTGGGACTCTTCGGTACCAAATACAAATTGATCCGGCCCTTCCCGGTCGATGACTTCGGCGATGTGCTTGAAACCTACCAATAGATCGCCCACGCACCGAACTCCGAAGCTTTCAGCGATTCGCCTTGTCAATTCGGTGGTGACCAGCGTTTTTACAACGTAGTGATCAGGGAGAAGTGTGTTGGCCTCTGCCCGTTTGCTCAGTACGTATTGCGTAAGAATTGCTCCGATTTCATTGCCATTGAAGGTTCGCCATGGTCCATCCGGATCCAGAGTGGTGGGGGCGGCACAGCCAATCCGGTCACAGTCCGGATCAGTGGCGAGGATCAGGTTGGCACCGATCTTGCGTCCCATTTCGATTGGTTCGTCGAAGACAGCCTGGTTTTCCGGATTGGACACGTGTCCGGGGACGTTCGGAAAATCACCGCTGGGATTGGCATGAGGCTCGAAGAGATGGACATCTTCGAATCCATCACGTTTCAGAAGAGGTAAAACCGCAGCCGCTCCAACGCCGTGCAATGGTGAATAAAGGATTCGGGCGTTGCGGGGTCCTTCAAAACCACAAGCGACTGCTGCGTCTGTGAAAGCAGTGTCGATTTCCTGTGTCACAACCTCGATTTTTCCTTCGGCCAATGCTTGGTCAAAGGGGGTCACGGTGATCTCCTGACACGTCATCACGCGATCAATGATCCCTTTGTCGTGTGGTGGCAGTACCTGTGCACCGCTGGACCAATAGACTTTGACCGCATTATCACTGGGAGGATTGTGGCTTGCTGTCACCATGATCCCACAATCACACTGCTTGGCACGTACTGCAAACGATAATTGTGGCGTAGCACGGTAGTCATCCAGCAGATAGACCTTGAAGCCAGCAGCGACCATGATTCCCGCACAAAGCTCCGTGAAGTGACGCGATCGGTGCCGGGTGTCATAGGCAATTGCACAGGACAGTCCTTCCCGTTTGCCGTGATAATCGGAGACGTAATCCGCAAGCCCTTGTGCGCTCTCACCGATCGTCCGGTCATTGATGGCATTGGAGCCAATGGGATACATGCGCCCGCGTCGCCCGCCAGTGCCGAAGGGAATGATCGTCCAGAAGACGTCATCCAATTCCTGCCACATTTCCTTTTGAATGTGATCGACAACTGCGTCCTGATATTCTGAGTATCTGTTTTCGGTCAGCCACGCCTTGACGTTCTCCGCGGCTGTTTCACTCAGTTTTTCTGCTGCCACGGCAGATTCAACTGCGTTGAGAGAGTCTTGAACCGGATCGATGTTGCTCATTTTTACCAACATAGAATGATCGAAAAGAAAAGAACGATGCCACCTCGCCAAATTCCGCGATTAGGATTCTATTTGCAGACGGTGGAAACTGGCAACGAGGGATAACGGGCTTTCGATAATATGAGTGAACTGATCATTAGCGTCAGCGGGTTGCGTGGAATTGTTGGCGAAACTCTGACACCTGAGGTGGCAACCCGTTTTGTCGCTGCATTTGCTTCACATTTGCCGCCTGGTCCGATCGTCATTGGTCGAGATGGCCGCAATAGCGGTCCGATGCTTTCTCGAGCGATTACGGCTGCCTTGACCGCCAGTGGGCGTGATTGTCTGGATGCCGATGTGGCAGCCACACCGACGATCGGCGTGCTGGTGCGGAAATTGAATGCGGCTGGCGCTGTGCAGATTTCTGCAAGCCATAATCCACCGCCCTACAACGGGATCAAGCTTTTTGGCCCGGCTGGTCGGGTGCTTGATGCGGAAACCGGAGCCGCGATTCGCGATGCCTATTTCGCGAACAGAGCGAACTGGGTTGGCCATGATCAGGTTGGCAGCGTTTCCAGTGTTGCCGATCCGCATCTGCCGCACTTGCAAAAAGTCACGGCAACCGTGGATGTGGCCGCGATTTCCAAGGCTGGGCACCGCGTATTGTTGGATAGCAACCATGGAGCCGGGAGCTTGCTGGGGAAGCGATTGCTGGAAACGCTGGGCTGTGAGGTAGTGACTGTCGGCGAGTCGCCGGATGGCCAATTTTCACATGTCCCCGAACCGACGGCTGAGAATCTCAAGGAAATCGCCGCGCGAGTGCGTGATGAGGGGTGTGCGGTTGGTTTTTGTCAGGATCCTGATGCTGACCGACTGGCTCTGGTTGATGGTGCGGGGCGTTACATTGGCGAAGAATACACGCTGGCACTGTGTGTCCAACGGGCCATGGCTCACGCAGAAACACGCGGACCGATTGTGATCAATGGTGCTACCAGCGGAATGAGTGAAAGCCTGGCACGATCCGCGGGGGTCAAATCCTTCCGGAGTGCCGTTGGCGAGGCCAATGTCGCTGACATGATGATTGAACAGAAAGCCACTTACGGTGGGGAAGGCAACGGAGGTCCGATTGACCCCCGTGTTGGCTATGTGCGTGACAGTTTTGTTGGCATGGCTCAGGTTCTGGATCTGATGACCGGAACTGGCAAATCACTGGCTGAACTTGCTGATGCTTTACCCAGATTTCACATCGTCAAGTCTGTCGCTCAGGTGACGTCTGAACGCTTGCCACTGTTGCTCGATGCCCTTCAGAACGCCCACCCCGATGCAGAGGCAACCACAGGGGATGGTTTGCGTCTTGCATGGCAGGACAAGTGGCTGCTAGTACGCGGAAGCAATACTGAGCCGATCGTTCGATTGATTGCTGAGGCTCAGACGCAGTCAGAAGCTCAGGCTCTTTGCGATCAGGCGGCCGCTTTGATCTGATTTCTGTATCCGATCGTCATTGTTACCTGGTCAGCAAATCATTTTGCGGAAGCGGTGTTGTGCAAGCTCGCTATTCTTCGACGGTGGTTGTGCTGGTTGGAATCAGCTTTGCCGGTGAGCCCCGGAAAAATGCAACTTCATCGATCCTGCCCTCAAAATTTGCCTGATTATCACTTCGCCCCCCAATGAAGTAGGTTGCGATTTCCGAATCCGCTGGTTTGTCCAAAGTCACGTCAATTTCCGGTTTTGAGTTCCCGTTGAGAAAAACGCGGACCCTCTTGCCTTCACGCACCAGCAACAGATGGTTCCACTGCCAGCGAGGAATTGTGGTTTCCCCAGCGAATCGCTGTGAGTCTCCGTACTGGAAAATCAATCGTCCCGGCACAGCATCTGTACCACTGATCCCCAGATGTTCACCATTCTTGCTGATCGCATGTGGATGGTCTTTTGACAATAGCCATCCGGTCGTGGCTCTGGCGTCGTTGGGCATGCCGTTCCAGAAAGCCATGCTGATGGTGTAGGAATCTGCGGTCAATGGCAGACGTGTTCGCGCACGTCCTCCTGCGAAGTGCACGCAGCGATTGACTTCCCCGGGTTGGGTGTATCGGGCTTTTGGTGTGTCGGGGCCCGGAAGGTAAAAGCAGACGCCTGGCTCGTAGACACCATCGTGATGATTGCCGGATTGATCAGTGAGCGTCGGGCCTTCGGTTTCGGCGAGCCGATAATAGGCAACTGGAGAGGCTTCCAGCAGTCCTCTGGAAGCAGGGCCATTGGTTTCGCGCGGTTGCCGTCGCGGCTTTTGCGTCACAGCCTCCAGCAGATTGACCGCTGTGGCAACGATGCGAGGTTCAGCAGTGACCTCCAGTCCGGCAGATCTTGCTGCCCACGTGTTGTAGCCTCCCAGTAAATGCTGTTCGGGTGGAGGAATGTAGCCATCTGCGCCATTTGCGAGTTCAATGACCATCGTCCTGGGAAGCGGACTTTGGGCTTTCAGCTTCAGGCCTGTCAGTGCGTAGGTCTCGTTGGGTGTCGAGGCAATGGCGATATCACCGATTCGAATCGCTTGCACCACGATTTCTGTTGATTGCATCTTGTGCAGTAGCACTTGCTCTCTTGCATAGACTTCAAGCCGATCCTTGGGGATTTCCGTTTCCATTGCGTCCACGATGCGTTGGGACCAATCCAGCAATTGCCGGTTAGGAACCCGGTACTTCATTGGGATGCGGGATTCTGCCATTGCAAGGCTGGCCTGGTCCTGAAACTCGACGGATTCATAAACCTGTTTGGCGACTTGCAGCAGACCCTGTGTGTATCCCTCGATTGTCGGTTCCTTGGCGACACCACTTTTCCAGGTCATGTAATCACGCCGCCAGACGTCACCGCTGCAACCGTGTGACATGATTCCCACCATGTCTGAGTTCGGGTAACGCTGCTTGACGTATTGCTGAAGACCATCACAGAACAAACCGAAATAGTCAGCGCTGATTGCTTTGTCACTGAAGTAGTGCATCGAGAAGTTGGCAAGCGTGGCAATGGGGGCGCCATCGGTTGCTTGAAAGACAATCATGGACAGGTCCGGATCTTCCGGCCCCGACTGTCCAGTGACGTCGTCGGGCTTGGTTGCAGCATGCATGTTGGCACGCACGGTAGGATTCCCAAACGGATCTTCTGCCAAACGGTCCGGACGTCGGACCCATCTTCGCAGAGCTGTGAACTCCTCTGCCTTGGCGACACCCCAGCCCACTCGCGCAGGTTGAAGTTTTTTTTCGGCCTGCACGAGGGCCTCAACGAGACGCTGCCGGAGGAACGGCACGTACATCGGATCAGGATCGGTGCCCAGACAGCCAAAGGAGGAGGGTGCCGTATGCGTATGCGTCGCCGAAATCAGGATGCGATTTGCCTTGAGGCGTGTTTGGGTGCTTGCGAGTTGCTTGGCTTCATCCAAAAGAAACTTGGGCAGCATGCAACTGTCGACCACAACAATCCCGACACGCTCGTTTCCATCATCCAGCACAATGGCTCTTGCATTGACATGTGTTTTGATGGAATCAGCTGAACGGGAAAGCATTCCACCATTTACCAGGACAGGCAGCTGATTGGGAGTGATGTCAACGATTGCGGCGCCAACCTGAAGTTCAGCCCGGGCGTTGGGGACAAAAGTCAGGCAACAGGTGATCCAACAGAGGCAAAGGAAGCTGGTTTTCATCTCTCACATTCTCCGGGGGCGGGATAGACAGCCATTCAGGAACGAGTGTCCTGGAAGCCGCTGAATCGGTCATCTCGACACCGTTCATTGTTGCGTCGCGCATCAGCGATCTGGAAAATGAAGCCTCCGTTTTCCGCTGCAAGCGGTGATCGCACCGCATACTTTAACCCATTCTGCCAGCGTCTGAGTGTGTGGTAGTGATTTCGACGTTCACCCATTCAGCGGCGCTTGTCACGCCCTGAAGTTTGTCGTTGGTGAGGCTGGACGCCAGATATTCAGATTGCGGGACACACCCAGTCGACCGATCAATGCATGATGCTTACAATCCGCCGGCACAGTGTCCCGCCAGTGCCGTGTCACTTCTTGAATCCACCTACGCTTTAAATTCTTCATGTCCAGCCGTCGCCGAGCTCGTGAAATCGTACTCCAGCTTTTGTACGAAGCCGACGTGAACGACAGTCGGGGTGCTGCTGAGGCAAAGAACTTCATTCGTTCACGTATGCAAGGCCGGTCAGCCTTGACGGAATTCGCGGATGCGTTGTTACAGGGCACTCTCGAGCATCGTGACGAAATTGATAAGCATTTGAAGTTATTGGCGACTCGGTGGTCACTTTCGCGCATGCCCGTGGTGGATCGCAATGTCCTGCGATTGGGGGCCTATGAAATCATGTTTGGAGAGACACCAGGTCCCGTTGCTGTCAACGAAGCCATCGTGTTGGCAAAACGTTATGGGGACAAAAACAGCCCGCGGTTTGTCAATGGTGTGCTCGACCGTCTGATGAAAACGCCAGTCGAGGATTTGGACGCCGCGGTGGAAAATCAGACATCTCTGGGCGGTGAAGAAGAGCCAAACGGGGACGGTGAGGCTTGACCGTAGGATTCAGTGCATGAACCGTTCGGATCATGCACGATTCATGCACAACCGTCAGCCGGCATGCGGCTGACGGGGCCGTGAAATGGACTCAGCAAGAGATGCAAACGCTTGGTTTGTTTTCTGCTGGTCTGCCGAACACTGCGGCGACAGGCATCATTCCGCCGCTGAGTCACCCTCGGCTTGCGACTCATCTTCCTTGGTTGGAGTTGCGACGGGGTCAGTGCTGTCAGATTCACTTGGAGTTTCTGGCGAGGGTTCTTCCTCGGTCTCTTCTTTGGCAACGGGAGTTTCGGCCGCGACCTGTTGCTGCTGCTTTTCTTCTTCCTCTTTTTTACGCTTCTCTTCTGCGGCTTTTTCTTTCAGAGCTGCAAGTTCTTGCCTGATTGTTGCCAGAACCGTCTTGTTGGACTCCAATGCTTTTTGGGATTCCTGGAGTTGTTGATTTGATTTTACAAGTTCGCCCTCGGCTTTTTGGCCTGATTCTGTCGACTTCGCCAGAGCCTGTTTCAGGTTTCCAATTTCCTCAGCCGCTTTCTGAGCGGCTTCTAAAGCAGCTTTTTTTGCTGCTGCCTGTTGAGCCACCGCGACCTTCTTTGCTTCATCGGCAAGAGTTTCAGATTTTTTTCGTGCTTCGACAGCAGTGGTCAATGCTTTCTTGGTGGCTTTCAAAGCGGCGTTGGCGTCTTCACCGGCTTTTCGTGCAGCTGCCAGCGTCTGTTTCAGATTCTTCAGATCAGCAGCGAGTTTTTCGGCCTCTGCGTTTTTCTCCTCCAGTGCCAAACGGGTCTCGTCAAGCTCAACTGTCAGGGTCCCAATTTTTCCATGAAGCTGCTGATTCTGAGCAATCAGCTGGTTTCTCGTGGGGCCAAAAGCACGCTTGACCACGGGCAGGGAACTGAGCTTCTTTCCCAAACAGCCCTTGGTGGCGGCTCTGGAATTGGGCATCGGCGTCAGAAGAAAGACGGAAACGACGAGAAGGGAAATGTACCTTTTCATGGTTTTCGCGAGGTCCTATGAAAAACGGGGAACTGATGGGGAGGGATTTTGAAGGAGATCACGTTTCGCTGCGGCTTCGACAATCAGACTTCGTCCGTGCGGCTTGAGCGATCCCGCGTTCCAGTCTAGTCCAACGTCGACCGAAATATCCCTGTATTTTCAATTTTTGGTCAACCTGATGCGACGATCTCACAGGCTAGCGAGCTGGGTGATCAGACGGTCGACTTCCGCTGCCGTGTTGTAGTGGACGATGCCAATACGCACCATGCCGTCGGGTTCAACACCCAGTCGCTCGGTCAGCGGCAACGCGTAATAGTTTCCATCCCAGACAAAAATACCATGCTCCGCCAGACGTTCAGCAACGTGTCGCGGCGAATGCCGGTCATGGGTGATCGAGATTGTTGGGCAACGCTCATGAACGCGAGAAGGATCGGTGATCCCCCAGATTTTGATGCCGTCCAACTGTTGCAGACCCTCCAGAAGTCGCAGGAAAAGCGACTCCTCGTAAGCTTTGATGCTCTTGAAAGCCAGTCGCAATGAGTCGCGTCTGGACAATCCATCAGCCATGTCACCCGCAATAGCGGCAAGGTAATCGATGGCGGCACGTGTCCCCCAGATGCACTCGTGATTCTGGGTTCCGGTCATCCAGCGGCCGGGCAAAGTGTTGGGTGAGGGCCGCAGTTTGTAGGGCTGAAGTGATTCCAGCAATTCTCGACGACCGTACTGGATTCCAACGTGAGGCCCGAAGAACTTGTAGGCACTGCAGGTCAGGAAATCACATCCCCAAGCTTCTACATCCATCAAGCCGTGCGGAGCGTAGTGAACTGCATCGAGAAACGACAAGGCACCACAATCGCGGGCCCATTCACAGATCTTTTGAACTGGATTGATCGTACCCACGGCGTTGGATGCACAACCCACGGCAACCAGCCTTGTCCGTTCATTCAGAACGCTGGCGTATTCATCCAGCTTCAGTGTGCAGTCCTCCGGGTTGATGTCCACGTAACGAATCTTCACTTCGCGGTCCTGAGCAGCCAGAACCCAGGGAGAGAAATTGGCATCGTGTTCGAGACGCGACAGGACAATTTCATCACCTGCATTCCAGGTGCGGGCCAATGCTCGGGAAAGTGCCAATGTCAGCGATGTCATGTTGGCGCCGAAGGCAATCGTGTCGCGGTCCGATGTGCCAATCAAATCGGCTGCCGCTTGATGCGCCTCATTGACCCACCGATCACTCTCAATGCTCGTTGCAAACGCACCGTCGTGGTTAGCATTGCATTGCTCGAGATAGTCAGTGATCGCGTTGCTGACACAACGCGGGACTTGGGTACCTGCCGGGCCATCAAAAAATGCGGCTTGCTGATCGCCGACCTGGCGATTGAGGGCGGCAAATTGGGATCGCAATTCTTCAACTTTTTGCTCGCTGAGCATTCTGCGGTGGCCTTGTGTAATGAGGAGGCGTGTGATGAGCCTTGGGGTTGGTTGGTTCGTCGAAGGAATGGAACTTCGAGTTGCAACAAGTGCGTGGAGAAATGCCGAGTGCGTGGATAAATGATGTCAAAATCCATCGGTCACTGCTCTGGATTCGCCAGAACTGCTGACCGGGAAGAAAATGGGGGTGAAACGAAAAGGTTCGCTAGGGCTAACAGCGAGCCGCCGATTTTGGCATCACCCCGGTATCTCAACCGCCGAAATGCTTGCATTTAGTGTCGGCTTTCGGGGCCTTGATCCGAACTGATCTTGTCGTCAACCAGTTGAGACTTTACCGTCCAACCCAACTGCGGCAAAGTCTGCGCTGTTCTGGGAGGACGTCAGGAATGGATTCTTCGAAGTATAACCCAATCAACATCTCGACTAAGCTCGGCCGGTTTCATCGCTGTTGGAAGTTGCTGGTCGTCGCCTCATTCGCGTTATCCACTCTCGGATGCACTCAAAATCCGTATCTCAGTGGTGGGGCGTGGCAGCGTCCTGCCAATGGTTCCTTGGCGATGACACCTGCGGAAGCCCAGATTTCGGAGCTGCAAAGACGTGCTCAGTTGGTCGACGACGATAATCGGCAGTTGCACATCCAGATGGCCCAGACCGAGCAACAAGCTCAGGTTTTCAAGGACGAAGCGGAGTTGCTGCGTTCACAATTGGCCGAGGTTTCAAAGCAGCTGGAAGATAGCAGAATCGCCAGGGAAGCAGCTGAGAATCAGGTCAAAGGATTTCAGGCATCGACACAGATTCGAGGCAATGCCACGCTGCAGGCAAACACGGATCTGGCCCAACAGGCTGCCCGCTTGAATTTGGGTGGAATCCCCGTTGAAAAAGACCGTGATGTGGTCAGGGTCGTGATTCCTGCTGATCAGGTATTCCAGCCAGGAACCGCGCAGATTCACGCACAAGCAGCGCAGGTTCTCGATCCAATCGCCGCGCGGTTGGCGACCGTTTTCCCCAAGCAGAGGATCGGGATTGAGAGTTATACGGATAATGCGAAGCTCTACGGTGGCAGTGTTGCTACCAGTCATCAATTGACTTCGGCTCAGGCGCTTGCTGTGCTTGATTTTCTGACTCGCCGGTCCGGTTTGCCGGCTCAGCAGTTATTCACGGTCGCTCAAGGTGCTAACAATCCCAGACAAAGCAATTCCACACCGGCGGGGCGTGTTGCCAACCGACGGATTGAGTTGGTCATTTATCCCGATACTTTCTAGAAGTGCCTGATACTTTCTGGTAGTGATGGTTTGGGGCACTGGTTTCGCCGGGGCTTTTGAACGGACCACCGCTGGGTTCAGGCACCCTTGGTCTCACTTTCGCCAGTCCAGTAATCCACGCGGCAAGACTGGTATTTCATGAGCAATTTGGCATGCTTTGCCAACTGGTTTGCGCAGACTGCAGATTGGCAGTGCCAGCATCCAGCGACTAAATTTGACGCAAAGCTGTTGGTTGACATCATGACACTGTCTGTCGTTCAGGCAGACAGGGACTCCCAAAGACAGGGACCTCCAGCCGTGAGATCGCAAACCACACGTGCAGTTACAAACCGATAACGAGGGCTGAGGTATTCAGTGATGGAGATAAACCGTTCGGATATTGTCTGGCATGACCAGAGCGTGACGCGGGAAGACCGTGAGTCGCGTCTGGGGCAGAAGGGCGCCGTGATCTGGTTCACTGGTTTGAGTGGGTGTGGCAAAAGCACGGTTGCAAACGAGCTGGATCGCCAACTGGGGAGCCTTGGTTGCGTCACCATGCTGCTGGACGGAGACAATCTTCGGCATGGGTTGTGTGCGCCGCCAAGTGTGTTGGCAGAGGAACATGGGGAGGGATTTGCAAAGCGATTCGGATTGGGGTTTGAAGAGATTGACCGAGAGGAAAACATTCGACGAGTCGGGGCGGTAGCAGCATTGATGGCCTCGGCTGGCTTGATCACTCTGGCGGCTTTGGTGAGTCCGTATCGACGTGATCGCGACCGTGTTCGTCGTATGGTTTCAGCAGGCGGGTGTGAGAGTGATTTTCTGGAGGTTTTTGTGGACACACCCTTGGAAATCTGTGAGAAACGCGACCCCAAGGGGCTGTACCAAAAGGCTCGAGCTGGCGAGATCCAGCATTTCACCGGGATCAGCGATCCGTATGAAATCCCGGAAAGTCCGGAAGTCCATCTTCATGGAGGTGATGATCGAAGTCCTGCTGAACAGGCGGCAGATGTCCTGTCTGTGTTGAAAATGCGTAAAATAGTGGGTTTGCCGGAGGCCGAATGACTGAGTCGAGCAGAGAAGTCAATAATTTTGGGATGAATTTTCTGCTCATGGATGGGCTTTTGGCGTTGCGTGAGAATGACACACCGGTACACTACGGCCCAACTTGTGAGTAAAAGAACGACGTAAACGACTAGAAACGAATGACGATCTCGAAAGAGCGAAAAACCGAGGTAATCGGCGACAACTGTAAATCGGATGCCGATACCGGCTCCCCAGAGGTGCAAATTGCGATCTTGACGGAGCGGATTAATGGGTTGACCGAGCATATGCGTACCCATCGCAAGGATTATGCTTCGCGAAGGGGCCTTCTTGGCTTGGTCAGCCGTCGCCGACGTTTGCTTGACTATGTGCGGGGCGAAGAGCCTCAGAGATACCTCGATATCATCGGAAAGCTGGGCATTCGAAAGTAGCCCGTCCGAGCCGCGGACATGCGAAGATGGCAAAGCCCACTCGCCTGCTGCAGGCGATTGATGGTTTTCTTATTCGCATGACGAAGTGGCTGGGCCGCTTGAATCGCGTGCTGATGGATGGTTCGCGTCTGTCTCTTCACAGTCGGTGCTTCATCGCTGTGCCGCCTCTCGAATGCAATCGTTCGATTGCTCACATGCCTTAAAATCCCTCGGTGGGATGTATTTCCTGTTGCCTTCGGCGAATTTGATCGCCGAGGTAGCCATCGGAGAATTCTCGCCTGGGTTTCTTGTTGTCTTGTAGGTTGAAGGAAGTTTGAAAGTGACCGAAAAAAGAATTCGAGTTGAGAAACAAATCGGCAAGCAGACGTTGTCGTTTGAAACTGGCCAGCTTGCCAAGCAGGCCGCCGGAAGTGTGTTAGTTCAGTATGGTGAGACCGTTGTGCTGGTCGCCACGGCTTCAAGTGATCCCCGGCCAGGTCTGGATTTCTTTCCACTGACCTGTGATTACCGCGAGCGTTTGGCTGCAGCGGGCAAGTTTCCCGGAGGGTTTCTGAAGCGTGAAGGACGCCCCAGTACCAAGGAAATTTTGAGTTCGCGGTTGATGGACCGGCCAATTCGTCCGCTCTGGCCGAACGGTTTCCGCGATGAAGTTCAAGTGCAGGCCTTCGTGATCGCCAGTGATCTGCAGAACGATGGTGATGTACTCGCGATGAATGGTGCTGCTGCGGCACTCCACATCAGTGAATTGCCATTCCAAGGGCCAATTGCAAGTGTCCGTGTCGGGAAGGTTGATGGCGAAATGGTTGCATTTCCGACCAATGCCGACTTGGAGGAAAGCGAACTGGACATGATCGTCAGTGGCTCGACCGAGCAGGTAGCGATGATCGAAGGTTTCGCGCAGGAGATGCCTGAGGACGAGATGATGGCGGCGATCCAGTTCGCCCATTCCGTGATCCGGGACGTCATCGATTTGCAGCAGGAACTCTACGCCAAAGTCAATCCAGTCAAGAAAGAGTTCATCGCTCCCGAAGACGATGGACTGTTGAAACGACTGACAGACGCTTATTACGATGATTTCAAGGCAGCCCAGCAGACACCCGGAAAGCAGGATCGCGCCGACGCTGTGCGGGCATTGCGTGATCGAGCACAGGCAGACGTGATTCCTGATCCTGCCGCCGAAGACGCCGTTTGTGAAAAGCGCTTCAAGACAGTCTGGCATGACCTTGAAGAAGAAGTCGTTCGTGACCTGATCTACGCTGGCACAAGACCTGACGGTCGTGACAATGAAAGTCTTCGTGCCATTTACTGCGAGACCGATTTGCTGCCACGCGTTCATGGTTCGGCCCTGTTCCAGCGAGGTGAAACTCAGTCCCTCGTGACAGTTGCTCTGGGAACTTCCAGAGACGAGCAGAGAGTCGATGGCCTGATGGACGAGTACAGCAAGAAATTCATGCTGGACTACAATTTCCCGCCGTTCTCGGTTGGCGAGTGTCGTCCAATCCGAGGACCTGGTCGTCGGGAAATCGGACATGGATGTTTGGCCGAACGGAGCGTTGCTCCGGTTCTTCCAGATGCAGAGGATTTCCCTTACACCATCCGTGTGATCAGCGACATTCTCGAGTCCAATGGCAGCAGTTCCATGGCCAGTGTCTGTGGAGCAACACTTGCGTTGATGGCTTCTGGCGTTCCAATCACCAACCCGGTTGCTGGCATTTCGGTCGGCCTGGTCCGTAAAAGCCCCGAAGATTGGGTGCTTTTGACTGACATTCTGGGAACGGAAGATCACTTCGGTGACATGGACTTCAAAATCGCCGGAACCCAGAACGGGATCACTGGTATCCAGTTGGATTTGAAGGTGACAGGGATCAACGAAGACATCATTCGAGCCACCTTGAAACAGTCACGTGAGGCACGGATCGAGATTCTTCGGAAAATGTTGACGACAATTTCGCGTCCTCGTCGTGAAATTGCTGCCACCGCACCGAGACTTCTCCGTACCAAAATTGCTGCTGACAAGATTGGCGCGCTGATTGGACCGGGCGGTAAAAATATCCGAGCAATTCAGGAGACAACCGGTGCCGTCATCGAAGTGGATGATGACGGAACCGTCCTGATCGCTAGCACGAACAAGGATGCAGCTGAAGAAGCTCTTCGATCTGTGGAAGCTTGCACAGCAACTGTCCAGATTGGAAAAATCTATGATGGAACAGTCAGCAGCATCAAGGAATTCGGTGCCTTCGTTGAAATTCTGCCAGGTCGTGACGGCTTGTGTCATATCAGCGAGCTTAGCAGTGGATACATCAGCAGCATCGATAACGTTGTCAATGTTGGTGATGCCATGAAAGTTCTCGTGATTGATGTTGACGAGCATGACCGTGTGAAACTGAGTCGTCGCCGTGCACTGGAAGAATTAGGCGAAGAAGACCCGATGGCAGCCGCAGTTGAGGCCGAAGGTGGTGGTGAAGACCGCGACCGAGGTGGTGATCGCGAGCGAGGCGGTGATCGTGATGACGATCGTCCACGTCGTCGTCGAGGCGGTCGCGGTGGACGCGGTGGTGGACGTCGCGATGGCGGTGGCGGTGGCGGACGCAATCGCGACTGATTTCCTCTGGATCATCGTGTCCTGAAAAATGTTCTTCGGTGATGGCTGAATCCATTGCCGATCCATAAACATTCAGGCCGGCGCGAACTATCGCGCCGGCTTTTTTTGCGTCTGGACTGCGCTGATGGTTTCGTCTCATGCGATCCAGGAAAGAAATGTGGGGACCGCATGTGATCATCAGTTCTCGAGATATCATCCAGTCGATCGAGAGAATCACCTGCAACTGTCAGATCAAGATAAGAGCTGAATCAGATGTTCGTTTCGGCTTTAGTCGGTAAATGACTGTTTGATAAAGGTCGCAATTCGCTGAAGTCGGTCTTGGGTGTAGAATTTTTCACCGCCATGTCCACCCCCGTGGATGACGTCAAATTCAACTTTCCCGCCAACACTCAGGTAGGCGCCCCGGAGTTCGTGTGACTGGTTGATCGGCATTTGGATGTCCTGGTCTCCATGGATCAGCAGGAGCGGTGGATCTTTGCTGTCCACGTGCGTCACCGGGCTGGCCAGACGTGCCAAGGCTGGATTCTCGTCGGGTTGAGCTCGCAACAGTAGTTGCAAAGCCGGTATTCGGACATTCAGTCCATGGGGCGTGGATTGCTGAAGAATTGTTTCCAGATTTGAGGCACCGTACAGAGATACGATCGCGCTGATTCTTAAGGCTTCCGCTGGTAGCGGCCGACCATCTTCGGAGCGGCCGGCAAGTTGTGTGATGTTGGATGCAACACCTGCCAAAGCAGCCAGATGACCTCCTGCCGAGGAGCCTGCAATGGCGATGCGTTCGGGGTCGATGGAAAACTTCCCGGCGTTTCGACGCAGGAATGCGATCGCACGGGTGATGTCGTGGAGCTGTGCCGGAAAAGCTGCTTCCGTGCTCAGGCGGTAGTCAACGCTGGCAATGGCCAATCCATGTTGCAGGATGCCTTTGATGGGCACTTGGGATTTTGTGCCTGCTCTCCAGGCGCCGCCGTGAATCCAGACAATCAAGCCAGCAGGTTTCTGGTCAGCCTCAGGCAGGTAGAGATCGAGACGCAATGGTGTCTCGCCCTCGGTTGCATAAATTAGGTCGGCTTGTGTTGCGTGAATTTTCTGCGCGGTGGCTTGGTTGTTCATGATCAGTACCAGGAGTGGTGCCAAGGCAAGCAAAGGCAGCCGTCCCGGCCGGATCGCACTGGATCCGAGGCGAGTGCAACAGCGCATCGGGCTAACAATCTCCACAAGCGGTCGGGAACAGTTGGTGAACGATCAAAGAGTTCTATCGGGCGAAGTGGCTGGACCAAGTGTCCCCATGCGAAAGATCGTCGCCATGGAACCAACTCGATACAGGCGTAATGGATGAAGGCTTTCATCCGCGTTTTTGCTTACATCCCGCCAATTGGGTTGATCATGGCAGCGAGATCGACCAGATTCCGAAGGCCTTCGCAATGTGCCGTGTATCTGAGCTTGGGACGCAGCTCCGGAGTCAAGGCTCGACCGCCGACAAGAAGCGAAATCTCGTCGTTGATGTGCTCAGCCAGTCGGTTCTGGTCAGCAACAAACGCAACAGGATCGGTGACGGTCGAGACGCTGAGCCACACCAGTTGTGGCTGATAGTCGAGAATTGCCTGCAGGAAACTATCGGTTGGCAGGTTGCTGCCCAAGCTGACTGCGTTCCAGCCGGCCTCGCGGAGTGCAAGCTCAACAAGGGCGGTTGGCAATTGATAGGGATCCCCCTCCGGTGCTCCGCCAATCGCAATTGGTGCCGAGTCACTGATGGGCGGAAGGTCAGCACGCAGCTCGTTGATCAAGCGGATGCAGATGTCGCAGCCACGCCGCTCCTGATAAGCGTCAAGTTGATCACAGTTCCATGCCTGACCAAAACCGTGCATTGCATCCGTGACAAGGTAACCTGCGACCTCGCTCCGCACATCGCCACCACGCACGCGTTTCCAGATCACCCGGCGACATGTGTCTTCGTCACCGCGGGCGAGTGCATTGCGGAACAGTTGCTGATCGGGATCATCACCACCGGGGACCAGCCCGCCTTTCTTCGGTTTGGCGATTGGCAGGCCCAGAGCCTGGGGGGACTCCAGACCCCGATTGGTTTTCCGAAGAAACTCCTGGAGACCGTCGAGCGTGATTCGGCGATGCCCTCCCACGGTGCGAATCGTGGGAATTGCCCCCTGATCGCACCATCGCTTCACCGAAGATTCGCTCGCACTGAGTGCAGCAGCGACTTGCTTGGGCGAAAATTGAGGTTGCTGTGCAGGCATGGCGTCAGGTCGATTTGAACGTTTTTGGATCCGTGGAAGTATACCGCCTAAGTCAACATTATCGGAGATGAAAGCACGTAGATTACCGTGTTCGATGGGAAAAATGATTATTTTTTCCCCTTTTCGGGAAAATCCCGTTGCCGGAAGAAACGAGCAACGATATACCTAAATGAACGTTTTGAATGTTTAATTCGTCCAAAACGTTCAGAAAAGGCCTTGAAACGTTCAGGGAAGAGCTTAAAACGGTCACTGGCGACTGAAAACGTTCGCTTTGCCCACCTCGCTTTAACCCATCAGGGAGACGACAGTCCGATGCCGACGCAAACCAGAAAAGCTTCCGCCAGGGACATCCAAAGCACTCAGGACACTCGACTCACCGCGAGTGCTGTTCCGCCGCGTGTCGGAGCCTGGATCAATTCCCGGGAACTGGCTGAGGCCAACGCGGACATCGAGCCGCTTCTTGTGCCAGCAAGTTCCGATCCGGCTGAACTGAGGTCGCTCACCAAGAGGTGGCTTCGCCGGGAGCTTGGGTTCATCGGCAACCCGCAGTTCTCCGAGAAGCGGGCGGGTCGGGAAATCTTTGCCGAGGAACTCGCTCTTGCACCACGACGCAGCGAGTTGGGCATTGCAGCATTGCGAAAGAGCGGTGTCGACCTGCCGATCCATTTGAGCCGCCTGTGCGAGGCTCCGTTGTTGAAGCAGGAACAGGAACAGCTGTTGTTCAAACGCATGAACTTTCTGATGCATCAGGCTTCGATACACCGCAGTTTGCTGAGCGTGGAACGTCCTTCCCGCGTTCGAATTGATCTCATCGAAAAGTTGGTTGCGTTGGCTGAGTGGCATCGTGATCGGATCGTGGAGGCCAACCTGAGACTGGTTTTTTCGATCGTGAAGAAATTCGTCAATCCGAACAACACGTTTGATGACCTGCTTAGCGATGGAATTGTGGGGCTGATCCGGGCGGTCGAGAAGTTTGATTATGACCGTGGATTCAGGTTCAGCACCTACGCCACGCAAGTCGTCCGGCGAAATTCCTATCGCACGGTTGTCGTCAACCAACAGGATCGACAGAAGGTCAGCAGTGGTTTGCAAGACCTCGATCTTGAGATCAGCGATGAGGGGAGAAGTTCGGCGATCAGTGAGAAGCGGTGGCACGAACTGCGAAGTCGTCTCGCAGTCATGCTGGACGACCTTGATCGGCGGGAAAAGTTCATTGTGCGAGCCCGGTTCTCTCTCGGGTCACATCGTAAGGTGCATACTTTGCAGTCACTTGCTGACCGTTTGGGGATCTCGAAAGAGCGCGTGCGGCAGTTGGAACGTCGAGCGATGGACAAACTTCGTGCCATGGCAGGTGAGACCCAACTCGGCGAACTTGATGCGGCACAGTCCTAGCTGTCGATCGTTGCGGATAACGCGACAATGACCGAACGGATTGGGTTCGGGGCAAATTTGTTGCCTTACCACGTGGCATCCGTACTCAACCGCTTGCAGATAGAACCACTGCCTGGGCCGGCAAGGAGATTGGCGTTCTGGCACGTGATCAAGGTGAGAATCTAGTCCCGTGAACAATTTGCGTTCATCTTACGGCCGCCACTCCTCGCCCACTGCGATGTCTGCCCCAGCGGCGGCGGAGACGATGTAAAGCGGAAGCGGATGGGAATCGAACCCACCAAGCGCCTGTTTGGACGCTTCACCAGTTTTGAAGACTAGGGCGGTCACCAGACCAGCAAACGCTTCCGGGCGGTTCGGCCAACTGCGTGGCTGAACCGTTTTCTCTCAATAGCTTAGCGGTCGCGTTGCCTGCTTGGCAATTGTGCTACGGTGTCAGCGATAGCACGGATAGCTCCCAAGGTTTACGCAGCCTGCGTTTCAGGATTTTTTTCGCGTGTTTCCATGTGTAACGAGCATCCTCCGACATGATCTGCATCGTCAGACTGTTACGGTGTGTTGTGATTCGCAGTGAAGCAGCGGTGAGTCTCAGGCAATTCGTTTTCGCCAGTTCA
>JAAXJB010000110.1:32835-70257 GCA_012270065.1 Rubripirellula sp.
GCTTCGTGATCACGACCCGAATTTGGACGGTTTATTGAAGGGTGATTGCTGGCTTTCAAGCCATGATGGATGCGATGAAGCGATCGGGTGATGGCAGTCGTGGGACACTGAACGAGGGGCCGTTTTGAAATATCAGGCGTTTGAGAATTTACACTGGGACAAGGCACATGGATGATTCCAATGCGGTTCGAGCACGATTGACCGATTGGTTGGGATTGATTCGATTCAGTCACACGATTTTCGCTCTGCCGTTTGCAGCACTGGCAACGGCAATGGCTTTCAGTGCACCTTTACCCACGGGAGGGTATCCGGTATTTCGCCTCCGGGATCTGGCAGGCATTCTGTTGTGCATGGTTTTTGCTCGTAGCGCGGCGATGGCTTTCAATCGCGTTGTTGATGCTGGGATAGATGCTGGCAATCCGCGCACCGCGAAGCGTCATATTCCAGCGGGGATTCTGAGTCGTCGTGCGGTCTGGATATTTACGTTGGCGTGCAGTCTGGCGTTCGTCGGTGCTACAGCCTTGTTTCTTCCTAACCTCGTGCCGCTGCTCGCATCGGTACCCGTGCTGCTGTTTCTCTGCGGTTACAGTCTCGCCAAGCGTTTTACTTCTGCCGCGCATGTGTGGCTTGGCGTTGCTTTGAGTCTCTCGCCGATTTGTGCCTGGGTCGCCATTCGTGGCAGTATTTCGCTGATGGATCCGTCGGATCTTCTACCGCCTCTGTTTCTTGCTGCGTCCGTCGCAGCATGGGTGACTGGTTTTGACATCATTTACGCTTGTCAGGACGCCGAGTATGACCAAGGTGCAGGTTTGAACAGTATCCCTGCCAAGTTCGGTGTTGCAGGAGCGCTCCGGATTTCAGCTTGCTTTCATGTCCTGATGTTATTTCTGCTTGCCTGTCTGCCACTGTTCGCAAATGCTGCCGGTTTTGGTTGGCTCTTCTGGAGTGCTTTGGGTGTGATTGCCGTATTGGTGGTTCGGCAGCATTCCCTTGTGAAACCGGGGGATTTAGGACGGGTGAATCAGGCATTTTTTGACATGAACGCTGCAATCAGCGTGACTTTGTTGATCGTGGGCGTTGTTGATTGTTTCTGGGTGAAATGATTCGGATGAGAGGCTTTTTGGGCCAATCCGGGCAGGGCTCTGAACGCACGACCGGTTTTCTCAGGCCGCGTGACCTCTTAAAGTTGTGGCTGGCCATAGAATTCGGTTCGCCCTTTGGGAAGCGGTTTGCCAGAGGGAAAATCGGTTTTCAGCCCCAGGCGGCTGATCGTCGCCACTTTTGTCAGTTTGTCCCCAGATCAACCTGGTCTCGCCATGAATGTGACTGAACGAGATGCCCGCTTTCGAGAAATTCGTGACAAGGTGGAAGCGCAGGAGCGTCTCAGTCTCGACGATGGGATCTTTTTGTACGATCCTGATGTGCCACTGCAGTCGGTAGGTGAGCTCGCAAATCTTGTGCGAGAACGGATGAATGGCAACGTCGCCTATTTCAATATCAACACGCACTTGAATCCGACCAATGTGTGCGTGTACCGCTGCCGCTTCTGCGCTTTTCGAAGTGACCTTCGCGATCCCAAAGGTTACGCGATGAGCGACGAGCAGATTCTGGCTCGAGGGCAGGAGGCCACCGACAACGGCTGCACTGAGATGCACATCGTGGGCGGTTTGCATCATCAGCGGCCCTATGAATGGTACAGGCACATCATTGAACTGCTCAATGAGAACTACCCCAAAATTCATCTGAAGGGATGGACAGCAGTAGAGATCAACTGGTTTGAATTCCAGACGAAGAAATCGATTCGGTGGGTATTGGAGGACCTCCGGGAAGCTGGTCTTGGAAGCATGCCCGGCGGTGGAGCCGAGATTTTTCATCCGGAGGTTCGTGATCAGCTATGTGAGCACAAGGCGAACACTCATGCCTGGTTGGAAATTCACCGCACGGCACATGAAATCGGCCTGCGAACGAATTGCACGATGCTTTACGGACATGTTGAAAACGCATATCACCGAATCGACCACTTGCTGAGGCTGCGGGAATTACAGGATCAGACAGGTGGCTTTCAGGTCTTCATTCCGCTCGCATTTCACCCCGAGAACACGAAACTGTCTGACTTGAAGAAACCGTCGGCCCTGATGGATCTGCGTACCATGGCAATCAGCCGACTGATGCTGGACAACGTTCAGCACATCAAGGCTTACTGGATCATGTTGGGGATCGAGACGGCCCAGACGGCCTTGGCGTACGGTGCCGACGACATTGATGGTACCGTGCGACATGAGTTGATCTATCACGATGCCGGGGCTACGACGCCAGAGTGTTTGTCGGTGGAAAACATCAAACAGCTGATTGTCGAGTCCGGGCGTGAACCGGTGGAACGCGATACCGTTTACCATCGGGTGCATCGCGATCCGGATAATTTCACCCAGTGGGAGAGTGGTGAATCAGTCGATCAGGCAGTGGTCGCCAGTAACTGAAGCTATCGACAGGGTTCCCTCGTCGCCAACTTCATCCGATCCAAAGCTTGATTCCAGGGTGAATACTGCGAGAGCGGTTTCAGAGCATCAGCAACGGGTAGAACGCCTCTGGTCAATTTGTGTTGTCGAGATTCTTGATCGCCTGTTTGCGGGCAGATTCGAACTCGTCTCCCTCGTTCCATGCCGGCATGTCCTGCAGTTCGGCGATTCTTCGCCCCACTTCGTATAACAGTCGGGTGTCTTCAATTGCTCCTGACATGTCCCAGTCATCACTGTATTCATCGCTTGGCTGGTGGTAGATCTTTTCTACCCATTGATCCAACCGCTCTTTGCCCCACCCGGGCGGTTTCCCTACGACTTGCAGCCCTGAATGCAGATAGACGCCGGGGACACCGATTTTGGCGAGGCTGAATTGATCCGAGCGGTAGTAATAACCACGGTCGGGAAAATGGTCCGGAGTGACAATGCGTTTCTGATCTTTTGCCGCTGCCTTCACGATGGAATCGAGATTCGATTTTCCGTATCCGATGACGTTCACGTCATGGGTGCGGCCGATGATGTTTGTTCCGTCCATGTTGATCACCGCAGCCATTTTGCCGGGCGGCAGCGGAGGGTTTTCTGCAAAGAACTTTGAACCCAACAAACCCTGCTCCTCTGCTCCTACTGCGGCGAACAGGATGGATCTTTTCGGGGGCGGTTCCATGCAACTGAATGCATTCGCCATGCTCAGCAAAGCCGCCACGCCGGTGGCATTGTCAACCGCTCCGTTATAGATGTTGTCACCTCGCATGTCGCGTTCGGCCCCCATGCCCAGATGATCATGGTGCGCCATGTAAATCAGGACTTCGTCACTCAGTTCCGGGTCACTTCCCGGCAGCATGCCAAGGACGTTGGCCGTTTTCTGTTCACGTACCACGCCCTCAAGCTGGATTGACAGGGTTGTTTCGAGTGGGACTGGTCGAAAGTCTCTTGATTCCGCCTGTTCGCGCAATTTGTCCAGATCAAACCCGCTCATCTCGACAACTCGACTGAGCCCTTCTTCAGTTCCCCAGGCTTTGAGCTCCAGTCTTGGCCGGTCCTTGCCAACTAATTCAAATTCTTCACCGCTCCACGAGGTCTGGATGACCTGCCATGGGTACCCGGCTGATGGCGTGGTGTGAATGATAATCGCGCCAGCAGCACCTTTTCTGGCAGCAATCTCGTATTTGTAGTCCCAGCGGCCATAGTACAGACGTCTGCGTCCCTCAAATAAATCCGGATTGGAGGCTGGGTCGTTGTTCATCATCAGCAGGACTTTGCCTTCCACGTCGACGTCTTTGTAATCGTCCCAGTCGTATTCGGGGGCTTCGATCCCGTAGCCAACAAATACCAGTTCAGCGTTCTCAAGGCGTGTTGATGGAACAGGCTTGCCAATCGTCGACATGAAGTCTTCGACAGATTTCAGCGATGTGGTTTTGTCTTTCCACTTGAACGCGACATTTGGAGGCGCAATGGTTCTCACACCAACAAGTGGGAATGGTTGCAGCCACTTTCCATTTCCAGCAGCCGGTTTCAGTCCCATGGTTTGAAACTGGGTTGCAATGTAACGCTGCGTGATTTCATCACCACGGGATCCCGGTCCACGACCTTCCAGAAGGTCATCTGCCAGGAAACGAACGTGCCCACGAAGCTTCGCTTCATTGATCAGCAAGGCTCCATCGTCAGCCCTGAGTCCAACGTTGGGTGCAATGTCCGGAATAAAAAAAGACAAGGCCAGCATGACTGCTGGCTTTGCCAAACGGAACAACATCTGAGATTTACTTGCCATAGATCTTCTTGTTTTGGCGATTCCCGCCGCTCATCAAGTAAGCCAGCAGGTCACGCAATTCATCCGGGTTAAGACCATCAATCAGTCCTTTGGGCATTTGCGAAACATCCGAAGGACGAACTGCTTCGACTTCGTCGAGCGATAATGTCACTGGGGCAGCTTTGGGATCCGATGGATAGATAACAAGTGTGTCATCAGCCTCGGAAACCAACCCGCTGACGGTTCTACCGTCCGCTGTCAAAACTGTAGATGCCTGATACTGGTCCGAGATGACTTTACTTGGATCAATGATGTGATCGATCACATAATTGACGTCGAATTTGTTTGGGATACTGGTCAAGTCAGGCCCAATGTTCCCTCCCAGTCCGTTGTGCCGATGGCACTTTCCGCAATTGGCAGCGAAGTAGACACTGCGACCGTTTTCAAAGCTGGCTTCCTTGAACCGTGTTGCCTTGGACCTCGCTTCATCCAGCGTCCATTCACGCCCTGGGCCTTCGATTTCCTTGATTTCGAAATCCGGAACGGGATCGTAGTCTTCTCCCGTGAGGTCCTGCAGGGCGACCCGTTCAGAGTCGAGACAGTTTGCCAAAGCCTCATCGCGGATGTTCCGCATGAAGCCGGGGAAACTCGAACCACCTGATGTTTTTGCCGCATCATTGAGAAACTCGAAGAAAGCACGACGATCTTCGATAGTCCAGCCCGTGCGCAGATTGCGCAAAGCCAGGGCGTATCCGATTTCCCTGCTGGGTGGGTGGTTTGCAAGGATGCGTTTCACGGTTCCGCCGTAACGTGCGTTGCGTCCCGCCAGTTCGGTCCAGTCGGGTATGCTCGGTGGATCCCGGTTGACGATCAATTGAACCGTTTTTGCTGCAACGGTGGGCGAGCGGAGATACACAAGTAATCGGACCAGTTCTGTGTTGACGTCAGGGTTTGCGTGGGGCAGCATCGCATCAAAGCGTTCCAGAAGCGCGGCACGCTGTTCTCGATCGGGAGCACCCAGACGCATGCTGGTCAGTGACACAGCACGTAACAGTCCCAGAAGCTGGTTGTCATTTTCAAATTCGGCCTCGGTCAGAGCAGCCAGCAGCAGGGCCTGTAGCGACAGGTTGATTTCGGCATCTGCGCCGACCCGTGCCAAGGCGATTGCACCAGTGATGAGTGCCTGCGGGTTGTTTTCTTTCAAGACGCGGTCAGCCCAGTACTCCGCTGGTTGGGATTCCACCGCAACTCTTGCCGCGGCACGCAGGAATCGGTCTTCGCTGGAAAGGTACGGCCATGCATCATCCAGAGCTGCCATGGATTCTTTTTTAGACAGACTCGCACCGTGGTAGTTTTCCAGACGCTTTCGAATGGCTCGGGCGTTTGCGACCGAAGGCGGCAATTCTGAAGAAGCAGTGGAAGTCGATGCCTTGCCGGTGTAACGGACACGATAGAGTGCCGAGGCGGTGCCACGTCCTCCTACTGTGAAATAAAGCAAACCGTCATCGCCGATGACTGCATCGGTAACGGGCAGTGGTGAACCCGTCACAAACGGTTCACTGATGCCTTGGTAGCCCGCCCCGACCGGCGTCATGTGGATCGCATAGATGGTGCCAAACGTCCAGTCCAGTGCGTACAAAGCGTCTTGATATTTGGCTGGAAAGGCAGCGCCAACTCCTGAAACTACACCTGTCGGAGAACCAGGGCCAATTTCAACCACTGGGGGCAAACTGTCTTCAAAGTAGGTGGGCCATTTGCCCGTTCCGCTTCGCCAGCCATAGTCACCGCCACTGACAACCTGACAGATGCGAGTCGGTCTGTACCAAGGTGACCCCATGTCCCACTCCATGTCGGCATCATAGGTGAACATGTCTCCGAAGCGATTGATCGAAATGTCGTACTGGTTTCGGAATCCAATGCAAACGAGTTCCTGCTCGAGAGTTTCCGGGTCAAGTCTTGTGACCCATCCGCCCGGGGCCAACTTGCCCCGAGCATGTCCATTAGCGTCCCACATTCTCGTCAATAACAGATCTTCTTCCCATGACGTTACCCGACGACGTGATAATTCCGCCAACGGAGCGTGGTTGCCACCAGCCATGTAGATTCCCTTGTTGTCCTCTGTCTTGATGACCGCATGGTTACCATGCTCGCCACCGCCAGTTCTGCTTGGGACCTGATCGACTTGGTCCAGAACTCCGTCCGCATCGGAATCTGTCACGCGATAGAGATGACCACCATTTTGATGAAACCACAGTGCTCCATAGGCCCAGAGTAGCCCTTGCGCACCACTGAGAGGACTGTTCGTTCCCGGACGATTGACTCGCAAAGGAGAAACCGTCGCACTTGGCCCTGCAGCTGATTCGTTGACCTGAATCCAGAATGCACCTTTGCCCCCCTGGTCACAGGCAATCAGTTTTCCATCGGGGCCAGTGGTCAAGGACACCCATGAGCCCTGAGTTTCTTTTGGAACCTCATAAATGAGTTCAACCGTAAAGTCTTTGACCGACTGCGGCTCGGAGTTCACGAATGCCGGCGAACTCTTCTGGCTCCCAGGAACGCCCCATGGCGAGTCTCCCATCGTGCCGACCTTCCGTAGCTTTCCAGTCCATCCCGATGCGTCAAAGTTTTTTCCGGTCCATGCAGTGTCAGGTGCTGTTGTCGACATTTTCCATTGCGGATCTGACAAGATGACGACGTCATCAACATCCTTCTGTTCAATGACCAGTTTCAACGTGAATGCCGCAACACCACCTTCATTGGCCGCTTTGACTGAGATTGTATTGCTACCTTGTTCAAGGAACTTGGCAACATCCTGCTGAATCGGTCTGGCCCAATCACGACTCTCTCCCACTCGCTTCCCATTGATCCACAGAGTCATGTTGTTGTCACAAGTCGTATAAAGTTGGGCCTTGGCGACCTTTTTTGCGACGTCGAATTTTTTCTGAAGGTGGATCACTTGACCGTTGGAGCTACCTCGTGCATCCCATACCCAGTCAGCGCGTGGTTTTTCCATGGAGAACTCTGCTCCATTGGCAGACGTGTTCATTGCCGCGGCGAAGGTGAGCGCAAGGCCCAGGATTACTTGTCGATCAATCATGCTTTGTGGTCTCTGAAAATGACTATTTCCGTTTTGGCACATGATAGCCGAAACGGGGAGTTTCTGCTCAAGCATGAGGTCAGGATGCGAACCACTGAGGAACGAACCATGATCCCCGCCGCGTCACGCATGAGGCTGGTGTTTTACCCACTCAAGCATGGAACATCCGGTTTGAATGTCCTCCGCCACGATCCATCGGATGGATCATTTTCATCTGTCACCGCTAGACGAGCGTATTGAGCTGAGTTCGATGAACGGCCTGGAGGGTCACACAACATTCCGAAAAGCAAAGGAATCCGTTTTTGAATGTTCCGGTTACGAACGGTGCGGATGCGGGGGCAGCTTTTCAATCGATGGAGCATACGTCCCGGGACTGCTGGGCCAGAAACGCATGCAATCGCTGATTGCTTGCAAAATAGCCGCGGTCGGCCGGGTTGGTTGGTTCGTTAGGCTTGCCGGGGAAACCCTCGGGTATGATCGAAATTCCCTCTCCTGAGCGGTTTTTGCGAGATTTTTTGGGAAAAACGGCATTGATTTCAGCTGTTAAAAGATGACGGTCAGGTCAAGACTGCTGATTTTTCCGGTTTTTCTGATTTTTGGCAAAGGTCGCTCTCGGCGAAGGTCGATAAGCCTCTTGAGCCGGTAGCTCTCACCCCAGCGGGTTTTAGCGATCGGGTCATCAACAGGGGGGGAAACCTGTTTCGGTGATGTTTCATAACACGCCATCCTAGCTTTCCATTGGTGAAGCCAGTGTCAATCCTCCGCCTGTCTATCAAAACAACTCTCATTATCGCCGGACTGCTGGTCAGCGATCTCCAAGCTCAGGAGTCTTCCCAGCGTCGGAGTGTTCGCAGAAGCGAGCAAGCTGCTCGTGCCAGTTGGCAGCCCACACGCAACCGAGTCCGAAATACGCGTGTCGAGATCCCGGAACTCGCGGGACGCGATGCAGTGTCGAAAATCAAACAAGTGCAGGGCGAGGGGATTCCGACTCCTCCTCCGGAAGCGGCAATCTCAATTGTTGCTCCATCAGATTCTGGGCCACTTGATGGTCAGATCACTCTTTCACCAGTCTACGAAGGCGAGATCATCGAAGACTTTTCCGGTGACATTGGGTGTGATTCACCGGGCTGTGACTCACCCGGCTGTGTGGGCTGCGATACGATTGGTTGCGATGGCGGATGTGGTGCAAGTTGTTGCGGAGAGTACTGCAGCGACACTGCCTGGCGTCCCTGTCTGA
Source organism: Rubripirellula sp. (assembly GCA_012270065.1). GTDB lineage: Bacteria > Planctomycetota > Planctomycetia > Pirellulales > Pirellulaceae > Rubripirellula. Next base: position 41,433 of record JAAXJB010000110.1, read on the forward strand.
CTCTCTGCATGCCACAGGATGGTTGGGTTTCTCTTGAATTTCTCGGCTGGTGGCAGGACGGCATGCAACTGCCTCCACTTGTCACCACAAGTGTTGGCTCGGTTGCACAAAGCGAAGCTGGAGTTCTTGGAGCACCTGCGACAAGAATTCTCAGAGGAGGTGAAGCGTACCACGACGATGCTCTCGACGGAATTCGTCTGCAATTCGGCTTGTGGTTGGATAGCTGCCACACCTGGGGTGTGGGTGCGGAGTACTTCAGCCTTTCCACGACTTCGGATTCATTCTCTGCCAGCAGCGATGGCAGTACCGTTCTTGCACGTCCATTTTTCAACGTGACTGCTGGCAGCGAATTCTCTTCACTGATTTCCTATCCCGGTCAGATCATGGGGAGTGTTGATGTGCAATCCGACTCGGAACTGGTCGGCGGCGGAATTCTGTTCCGTCGACTCCGGAGAGCCGAGGAAGGATGCAGCAACTGGTTCCTGTGTGGTTGTCCAGAGCACTTCTGCAGCCGCAGCGAATTGCTGTTCGGCTACCGTTATCTTCAGCTGCAAGAGGGAGTGTCGATCATTGAGGACGAAACGACTTTGTCAGGGGCTCCTGCCTCAGGCATCTTCAGTGTGATCCGTGACAGTTTCCAGACATCAAATCAGTTCAACGGTTTTGACATCGGTTACACCACAAGACGAACTCGTGGATTCTGGAGCCTCGATACCGGGATCAAGCTCGCGATCGGAGTGACCCATCAAAAGGTGAGAATCGCTGGATCATCAACGATCACCGACAACAGTTCAGGACCTGGTACTCCTGTGACTTATGTTGGCGGCCTGTTGGCTCAAAGTACGAACATTGGGACTTACACACAGGACGAGTTCGCTGTTGTTCCCGAGTTCGATCTCAGAATCGGGTATCAGATGACTGAACAGTTCAAACTCACTCTCAGCTACACAGCGATCTACTGGTCGAATGTGGTGCGTCCCGGAGATCAAATTGACAGAAACCTGAATCCTGACCTGTGGCCACCTGTTTTGACTCCTCCGAGTCTTCCGAATCGACCCGAGTTTGCGTTCGATACGACAGACTACTGGGTCCAGGGCTTGAGTTTTGGCGGCGAGTACCGCTGGTAGGAAAAATTCTGCCGGCAAGGCTTGTAACGCAAGCCGAGGTCAAGCTGGCTGGGCAATCTGTCCGATAAGCAACGAGAGTGCAGATTCTTGCACCTCGGCAGGGTTGGAATGGCAATTCGTGTTCAGTGCCGTTCTACCCAAGGAACGCGACCGTTTTTAAGGGTCGTCTCGTAATGGATTCCGGGTTTTACGGACAAATAGCATGGTTTGGCGAAAGATATTCCGCGGCTTGAATCAATCTTCGGCGAAGTCTCTGAAAAACCGTAAGCGGCGCCGTTTACGCATGGAGTGCATGGAACGGAGGGAATTGCTTGCAACTGATTTGGGGGCAATCACCGGTGTTGCTTTTGTCGATGAGAATAATGACGGCAGCCCCCTCGGAGATCCACCGGTATTGGTTGATGGTGGTGGCAATCTGGTTTCGCCCGGAACCCCGGGGGCTTCGGGCATCCAGGTCCAACTGTTCCGCGATTCCAATGCAAATCTGGTTTTTGACAGTGGGGTCGATACTCTCGTCGGGACGGATATCACCGACCTTCTCGGAAACTATCGCTTCAATAATCTCACCGAAGACAGATATTTTCTTCAACAGCAGACCGTCCCTCAGCTGAATACTCCTGTTTCAATCACAGTTGATATCAGTGCAGATGATGCCGATGGTACGCAGGCAGAGTTGATCGATGATTACTCGGCGACCAACCAGAGCGTGACGGCTGACAATGCGACACCGAGCAACACGGACATCGCATCGGCGAGTGAAGTGATTGGTGGTGAACGTGACATTCAGATCACCAACACGGCTGGTGTTGGGCAGACAACGGTGTTGGTGGATGCAGGAGCAGGAACACTTTCAATCGGTTCCTTAGGAAATGGTGAGGGTGTCGCGCTGCTGCAGTACGACGGGATCGACGGAAGCATTTCGCTTGATGCAACAGGTTTGGGTGGGGTTTCGTTGACGGGAGACGCTACTGGCACACCAGTGGATCCGGCTGCTGGCCTGGTGGTGTTTACACGCTCGGATGCAGCAGGTGAGACCCTTACGATTACAGTTCATTCGGACGGATCGAATTCTTCCAGTACAACGATTGCTGTCCCGTTGAACCTCACGAATACCGAAGAAACATTTGTTCCATTTTCTGCTTTCAGCGTGGTTTCCGGGACAGGCGCTGACTTCACGAATGTCGGGGCCATTGAAGCAACAGTAACTCTCGCAGTCGACAGCGATGTGATTGCTTCGATTGTTGAATCGAGAAGGTCTGGCCTGGTGACAGCGGACATGCCAAACCTGTTGCCAATTGACCTCGGCGGGCAGTTGTTCGACGACAACTCGGTCGGAGGTCAGAACAATGGCATCAAGGACGCACTTGAGGGTGGTTTGCTGGGTGTTACCGTCAATCTCTATCAGATGGCGGCCGCGGGCGACGTTGTTGATCCCGCCGTTGATACTCCCATTGCGACGACTACCTCGACGACGGGCGGTGCTTATACCTTTACCAACCTGGATCCCGGTCACTATGCGGTCGTGATTCCCGCTTCGCAGCTGACAGGTGGTGGCGTGCTGGACGGATATTCAAACAGCACAGGGAATGATCCTCCGTCAGATCCAGATGATAATGTTGATGGTGTGGATGATGGTTTGACTCTTCCAAGCGGTGATGTGATTTCACAGACGATCACGCTCGAGTCAAACAATGAACCGATCAACGACGACGATACCGATCCGAATACCAACACCACCGTCGATTTCGGATTTTTTCCCCAGATTGATCTGGCGATCAACAAAGCTCTGAATGTTCCTTTATCCAATGTGATTGCCGGTGGCAACGTGGTCTTTGATTTGACCGTCGATAACCTGGGTGTGAATGACGCAACCAGTGTCGAGTTGGTAGACGCTTTTCCATCCGGTCTGACCTACACAGGAAACCAGAATGCATCAGGTGCATTCACGGTGAACGCGGTTGGTTCAACCATCACAGTTGATATGGGGACCCTTCCGGCAGGGACGACTGGGACCATTCAGTTGCTGGCAAGCATTGACAGCAATCAAACGGCTGATATCACGAATACGGCAACCGTCAGCGCTTTTGAAATTGAAACCGATAATCTCAACAACAGCAGCAGTGAATTGCTTGAGCTGGTGGCTAGTGATCTGTCGATCGTGAAATCGGGGTCCCCCGATCCAGTTGATGCGGGTAGTACGCTGACCTACACAATGACGGTGACCAATAATGGACCGGATCCCGCCGCGGGAGTCAGCGTAGTTGATACGCTTCCCAGTGACGTGACCTTTGTATCCGGTGATGTTGATGGGTCATCCGCGGGGGTCAGTTTTGATTCGGGAACAGGCATCCTTACTGCGAACATCGGCGCCATGAACAACGGTGATGTGTCCGTTGTTACGGTCAGTGTGACCGTGGGAGCGAACCCATCGAGCACCCTCAGTAACACGGCTACAGTTTCTGCCACACCGAATACCGATTCCAATCTGACAAACAACTCTTCCAGTGTGAACACTGCGGTCAACAGGTTTGTGGATCTTGGGATCACAAAAGCAGCTGTCGGGACTCCGGTTTCAAGCCAGAATATCACTTACAGCATGACAGTGACCAATTCGGGCCCAAGTGATGCAGCCGATGTTATCGTTTCAGACACGCTGGTTTCCGACTTGTCCTTTGTAAGCTTCAATCCTCTGACGTCGGCTGCGACCCATACAATTGCTGGGCAAGACCTGACCATTGACGTTGGTACGCTGGCAGCTGGCGCTTCAGCGACCTTTGAATTCGTTGCGACGATCGCTGCTTCTGCCGTTGGAACCATTTCCAATACGGCGACCGTATCAACAAGTGATACGGATACGGATCCAGCCAATGACTCGGCTACAGAGGATTTTGTAACTGATAACCAGATTGACCTGATTCTCGGCAAGAGCGTGGATCTTGCTGCTGCGGTGCCTGGCAGTGACCAGTTGGTTTACACATTCAATGTCAGCCATGACACCGATAGCGTGAGTGATGCCAATACTGTTGTGGTGACAGACACCATCCCGGCAGGGCTAACAGGAGTGGTCATCAATGCACCTACGGCGGACAGCACAAACTTTGATCCTGGCACCGGTTTGATAACCGTTCAGTACAATGTTCTTCCCAATGGGCAGACAAGGAATTTCACGCTGACTGCAAACATTGATGAAGATGCAACCGGCGTGATCTCCAACAGTGCCAGTATCACCTCCCTTGGAAATGATCTGGATCCGAGCAACGATACTGCAACCGCCTCAACCACGCTTACCCCTAGTTTTGACGTTGTGGTATCCAAGAGTGCAGATGATCCGAATCTGATTCCAGGGGATACGGTTGTCTATACCGTGACACTCACGAATTCCGGCCCCAGCACGGCCCCGGGCGTCATTCTTACGGATGTGTTGCCCGCAGGTTTGACATTCGTCTCTGCAACCTTGGACGGGCAGGCAGGTGTTGAAAGTGGCGGTACGATCACGTTTCCGTCGGTCAATATTGCCAGCGGTGACGTTGCCACTGCCACCATCACGATGACAGTGGACACACTCACAAATGGTGTTTTGACGAACACGGCAAGTGTGCAGGATTTGTCGTCTGCCGGAGAAACGAACATTGCCAATAACACGTCAACGACTGATGTGACGGTGGTTGCCGAAGCAGATCTGAGTTTGACAAAAACGGTTTCCGCAGCTGCATCTCAAATCGGCGGTACTCTCACATACGATATCACCGTATCCAATGCTGGTCCGTCTGCTGCGACAAATGTTGTTGTTACTGATACGTTGCCAACCGGAGTGACGTTCGTCAGTGGAACAGGACCCGCCGGTGAAGTGCTGAGCGAAGTTGGCGGTGTTGTGACGGCCAACATGGCGTCCTTGGCCAGCGGGGCCAGCGGCAATATCTCGATTACGGTGAGTATTGATGCTGGAGCTCCAAGTAGCGTTAGCAATACGGTTGCGGCGGTTTCTGATGTTGGAGACTCAAACCCGAGCAATGATTCCGCTGTCGCGACAACAACGGTGGATCCAAAAACATCGAGTATATCGGGCTTTGTCTACATTGATCGCAACGGCAATGGCATCAAGGATGCAGGAGAATTACCGATTACCGGTGTGGAGGTAACCCTTGAGGGGACTGACTTGTTGGGGGCAATCACCCCAGTGACCGTGCAAACAGACGCCAACGGTGAGTACGTTTTTGCCTCTCTGGCTCAAGGCACCTACAGCGTCACGGAAACACAGCCAATTCATTACCGGGAGGGTTTGGTGACGGTCGGGACGGGGGCAACTGCAACGGTCGTCGGTAACAGTTTCACTAATTTGATTCTGGCAGAAAATACCAGCGCGACTGACTTCAATTTTGGCGAGTTGGCACCGTTGCTTTCAAAGCGATTGTTCATGTCAACTCCACAGTTGAGTTGATCTCTTCTGCTCTACTACTGGGAGTCGGTGGAATCAAGTAGAGCAGGAACAGGATCGGACTCGCTGTCAGCAGAGGGTAGTGTTCGGCCTTCGGGGGGAGGCCGGGCACTGCATGCCCTCAGTCTTTTTTGATCACGCCGAACAGGTGACCGCCCACTTCGTCGTGTTGCCATGTCCCCGAGTAACGATTGGCATGAATCAAAACCCTCGCTCCGAATGTACCCATTCCCGGGATCCAGAATGCGTCCATGGTGATGACAGGTGTTCCACCTGCCCAAAGTATTTTCAGGTCAAGTGGAACTTCGCTGTCAATGTCCCCGTATTTGATTCGCGCGGTCAGGCGATACATGTCAGGTTGTGGAAGCTTTTCACACTTACTGATGGTGTAGGCTTCTGGCTTCGGTAATTTGTCCGACTGTCCCTCGATGGTGAAATTGCCAACGAATTTTGCTCCTGACAGATACTTCGCCAAACGGATTTCTCTGGCCTGTTGATCTTTGCCAGTTTCGTTTGATTCTGTTTCTTTTGAATCGGGAGAACCTTCAGAAGTGTTTTCGGTGGGTTTCTCATTTGGCGGAACAGGGGCTTTCGCTTGCTGAGCATGAACACCATGTGCAAGAAGGGTTGAAGCCATGAAGGCGAACAGGATGTAGCATGTTTTGCTGTAATTCATGTCTGTTTTCTCCGCTGATTGCTCCGGTTTTCACCGTGCAGTGATACGAGTTACCACCAAGGTCGGTCATGTTTTGATCCTGCGATAGAGTCGACTGCATTTTGGATCATCATCCAGACGAATCTGTTGCTTGAATCTATCGTTCCTACGTGGACTGTTGATCGTTGCATCTCACTTGCATTCGATCAAGCAGGCACAAATTTTGATGAGTTATTCTGGGATTACACAACGCATTAACTGAGTCGGAATATCAAAACAAAACGACGTCACCCACGCAGTATAACGGATTTCGACAGATTGCCTTGGTCAGGCCTGCGATCTGTGTTTGGTTTTAGTAAGCTTGCTGCCGTTGCTGAATTTGGCATCAGGTCAGCTTGCTTTGGGAAATGCCCGTCAAGACAGTTGGCGGGATTGACTTGAGTGCCCATTCCAGTTCAATGGCGAAGAGCTGGCATTCGCCGGTTATGGAATCAGGCCATGGAATCAAGAAATAAGCTGATACGGGGATGCCTTGGTGTTTTATCGTGAAGGCTGAAGTGAACGTCGAGAGTAAATGATGAGTACAGGAATCATACATTTGAACAAATGGCGACGTTTGATTGGTTGCCATTTGGTGTTTTGCACTTTGCTGTTGGCATTTGGGGGGTGTTCCCAGGAGCAGCAGGATGCAGTCCGACAGCGGCGTGATACCCTCTCTGACATCTGGCGATGCTATCGAGACATGAATGCATCGACGGGAGTTCCGCCGGATAGTGCAAGCACATTGGCTGAGTGGATACTCACGGTTCCTGATACGGTTGGCTACGGGCAGGCCAGCGAGTGTGTTGTCGAGGGGGACGTGATTGTGAACTGGAATGGGAACCTCATTTCACCAAACGGGCTCGGTCGCTACGTGTTCGCCTTTGAAGCGGCTACACCGGCGAGAGGAGGTTATGTGGTGATGGGCGACGGTAAAGTCATCAGCATGACAGCCAAGCAGTTCGCGAATGCCGATATGCTGCCTGCAAAGTCAGATTGAATCTGCCAGTGGTGTGTTCTGACCATCCTGAGAGTCGTGCGTGTGTTTGCATGGCGTGGGATCTTGCCCCCATTTCTGTTGAATTCGGGGTATCAGTCTCATGAATCTCAAATTATGGCGGATGTGCAGCGCATCCATGGATTATGCACTGGAGCGGTCGTAGCGGTCGCTTGGGATCTGACCGATTTAGGAGACTTGATTGGTCGCCGTGACATTTCTAATCACAAAAACCTTTTCGGTTCAGTGCCCCTTAGCCGAATACACCACCAGAACGACCGGTGCATTGGCAGGGATCAGCGGCATTAACGCCTCAAAAGCTGAATCACCTTATGCACAGCCGATGGGTTTGAGCCGGTGGTCAAGATTCCTCCCTGACGCAATAGATCCATGATTCAGCCAACTTTTTCCATTGAATCGAACTCATGCGGAGAAAACGTTCCGGATTTCAATGGAATGCATGGACGTTTTTCGATGCACAGGCGTGATTGCGTTTTGCAGTCCCGGGCTGTGAAGTCCACGAAAGAGCCACATCAGTCCTCTGGCGATGATGTCATCGTACGTTTTGATTGCGGTGTTTCCGGGTTGGGAAGTATCAAGCCGCCGCAACACCTGAAGTCACATCGCCTCGGATGCGGTTCAAGCAATCGTTCCAGCAGGAATTCATTCAAACCCACCGTGCACGTTGTCGATCCAGCATCCGCTTCTACTGATACCAGCGGTGTGATCGGATTCCGGACAGGTTTGGATTCCGTTTTGAATCATGTCGTTGAATTGAATGTCCAAGCCGATATTGTTGAGGCTCATACTGCGCTGTTGTCGACGCAACTAGATGACCATGTCGCTGAGTTTGATGGCAATTGCACGGTTGCGTCGTTTCAGATGGAAGTGGTGAGTCGGTTGGATACGATGCCTGACCCGACTTCTGGAGTTGATGACACCACAGCGATTGTTCCCATGACTCTTGACTTGGTAACCTGGTGTCGCAGGCGGCGTAGTCTTGTCGAGAGCACGAAGGTCAGCCCATCATGGCTTGCGGGTGTTGAGGCGGGTAAAGCGATCGCAGGCACCCGAACAGATGAGTTGATCATTTCGCCAGATTGTAATGCGGCAGACTTGGCCGGCACGACAGTTGTGACTCCGATTCTGGATCTGGTGGCATGGGCAGTGCGGCGACGACATCTTGTTGAATCAACGTCCCATCATGGGGCTGAGTGGCTGGACGAGAAGCAGGGAGGAGGGCAATCTGGCATCAGTATCGCTCCACCCGTGGCGATGTTGGACGTCAATGGAGAATTCTCTGGCAGGCTGATGTTGCCGATATGTCAACCTGATTTTACCGTTCTGGATCGGCGGGATCTGCTTTGTTCGTCGACTGAGCATTTTGTCGATGGATTGATTTCAATCCATCAGGACTATGGCTTTGGCGTTCCAGATGCCCCACACTGCAGCAGCGAGCTGGATTTGAACCTGTCGAATCTGGAGACGAAGGTGCCACGCGTCGACGGGGATGTGCATGTCGCGACGATGTCAGAGAGTCAACGACATGAATGTGAAACAACCTCTCATTTTCCAATGCACACCATGGCAACGCACATGGGGTCTGCGGAGCTTCATTCGGTCTGTGGTGTGTTGGATGTGATGTTGTCCAGGCCCGAACGATGTGCTGTGCAGATTGCCAGTAGTTGCTATCTGCGGGGCAGTTGCGGGTTTCCAACTGGTTGGCAGATACCAGTGATTGAAATCGCCGGATTGCTGCAGGTTTGGGATTTGCCGAATGCGGACCCGACCAGAACTTCACGACGGAGAACATGCAATCAAGGTGCTGTGCAGGACACTTCCGCGTTGCAAGGGGCACTTCAGCAGACTTGTTCTGACGATCAACTCAAGGCGGTTGGGCAGTTTTCTCGTGAGACAGGGATGCACGCACAGGCAGCATTTGGTTGGCATGTGACGACCTTTGAGCTCGATGCCGGAAACGAAGTTCTGGGGGAAAATACATTCGACGGACGATCAGCTAGAGTTGAAGATGCTGTCAGTCATCACCTCGTTTCCGAAGATTACTTTCCACCATTGGCGACTTTCGAATTACCTCGTGTGATTTTGCATGGCCAGGATGTTGCACAGTCCGCAATCGCAGTTACAGGCCAGATGACTTCATGTGATGGCGATAAAAGTCACGAGGAAATTGAAACGAATGCTTTGGGCTATGTCTTTTCATCAGACGAATTGGGAGCCACCGATGTTTCCCCGGCTCAAGCGGATCCCCGGCCACAGTTATCTTTGGCGGACGATGGAACGCTGATGTTGCCACCAGGTTTTCAGCTGCTTGCATTTGAGGAGTTCCATTCTGACGAGTTCACGGTGGAACAAACCGCGGAAGCGGCGGAGAATCCTCCATGTTGGCAGGCAGCTTTCTGGTCATTCGAATCATGGGCATTGGGACACGGCCATCAGGCATTGGTATCCTCGTTTTGCATCGTTGTTGATCGCCAACCGTTGATGCACTTGAGGTCTTACTTCGGTGGGCAGCATGTTGTCGGGGCATGGATCCAGGGGGCGGATGATACGATCCACGGGGGGCATGATACTGGGATGCGAGTGGCTTCCGGGGTCACAACACCTCCGAGTCACTTTGCTGATGCGGCGCCAACGGTCAGCCAATCTGATTCAGGCTCAGGTTCAGGCAGGCAGGGGAATGTCAGGTTCGGAAGTAGACCACATAGGGCAATGGTTGCCATCGAATTCGCACAGCAGAGTATTCAGGCAATTGAGTTCAGCAAAGTGCCCACGTGGACGGTAGGGGTAGAACACTGGGCTGCGTGAGATTCACGTCCTGGTGTCTTGTCAGATCGTTGTGATAAGGCACTTCCTTTTTTTCTTCCGGCATTTTCAAGTGGCGAATGCATATTCACACGTATTGATGGCTTGAAAAATTGATTCTTCTTTGGTTTCTTCCTTCTCCAACAAGTGCAAAATTCCAGTCGCAAAGCATTCTTTCTTCGGATTCGGCGAACTCTCGGATTAGCCATCCACGTCGTGCCGCCGGCGAATCAGAAGGAGGCGAGCGTCGTCGCCTTTCGATGATTGATGTTTCAACGAGTCTCACGTCTGGCATGGTCGTTGCGAGTTTCCAGAAATAACCCTCTGTAGACAATTCATGGTAGCGGAGATCAATCTTTTTTCTTGCCAGCCATTCGGAATCGCTCCCGAGTTCATCGAGCATGATCCGTTTTGTCAGCCAGTCGATCTTTCCCAAAGCATCTTCGAAGTCATTCGCATCTTTGCGAAATGCCAACGCTGCATCCAGCAATTCACGCCAACGCGTTAGCACAACGGGCGCTTCACCTCGTTCACCTGCTGGCACGCTATCGACGTACGACTCCGCCGCGGCCAGGTATTTTTTTTGAATTTCGAGCGCAGACATTTCTCCATGGCTGGTTGCAACACGGGAAACCAGGTGCCAGTCACCAGCAATTCGACCCAGAGCATGTAGTGGCGACTTGAGTTTTGGAAGCTTCTGGTGACTTCCTGATTCGATCATGTCGAGCAGCAGTGACACGCTTCCAACTTTTACATACTCGGCCAAATCGGACAGGTTTGAATCAGAAAGGCCAATTTGTAGACGTTGTGTTCTGCCGAACATCTGCTTTGTTGAAGCAAGAGAGTAAAAAGATTTTGCACAGAATTGACCCAGCCAGTGGCCAAAAACAAAAATCGGCTTTTCGCCATTGAACCCACCCATGTCTGCGAGCGAATCAATTGCCATCGCTTTTGCGCTGACATGATACGTGCCGTCGGTGTTGAGAGTCCCGGTTCCGCACAGTACGACACGGGAGATCAGAAAAGCCGTCAAATGTCTGCGTTGTCGTCTGAACGCAATGTGACGCACAACGAAGCGCAATACAATGACGGTTGGCAGGTGAACGCATCGAAGCATGAATAGTGGTGGACTCGACAGCCACCGAGGCAGACTATCAAATAGGTCTCCGGGGCCATCGATGGCGACTTTCTGTCCCTTGATCATCTTGTTGCAAAGGACCATTGCCAGAATCATTGCCATGATCGGCAGCGAGATCACCAGGCTCAAGACCTGCATGCCCCAGAGCAACAGCACCATGCAGCGATAAACCCCCAGACACAGACCAGTTGCTACCTCTGCTTCGTAGTTCTCGTGACAGCCATACACGTGTCCAAACGCGTCGCGGTTGTTTTTGAGCAGTCGAATCTCACCATCAACCTTGGACCTGCTGGCAGCCTCAGTCGCCAGATGATCGACGGCTCGTTGGCAAGCAAGTAATTCTTCCGGGGCATGAACCTCGGGTGTGGCGATCTCGAGAAAACCGCCCGGTTTCTGTTGCATCGTGGGATGAGATTCAAAGCTGACGGCTGCTCCATTGGCGAGAAAAAGCTGTTCCGGGTCAAAGACACCCGGAACGGTTGGTTGGTCTTGCGTGATCGCGTCGCACAAGGATGCATAGACTATCTCTCCTGATGGGGGCTCGATTGAATCAGAACCTTCAGAGGGAAGAATAAGAGTTGCATATTCAGTCTCCATCCCGATGAGCCGTGATACCAGACCTCGTCGCGATTGATGACTTCTGGTGGCGGCTTCATTTAACCGCCTTGTTTTCGGACCAGTTTGCCGTCGCGGCAGTTTACCTGACTGCCCCATGGGGGATTCATCAGTGTTTGATCGACTTTCTTTGCGCGTCAATTCCTGCCCCTTTCAGGTGAGCTGCAAAATCATGCGACAACGTATCAACGTCGTCTGAGGTCAATTCAACACAAGCATATTTCCATTCGGTTGTTCTTCACGCTTGTGAGCGTAATGAACCCGCTGCCCGGTATGCACTCCTTTGCAGATTTACGTTCCTGTGCTGACGCCAGTTTTCATGATCCATTGACAACTGGTCATCGTGGTGGACAAGAGCTCGGTGCGGAGCATCATGCGCGGTTTACACGAAGCTGATCGTAAATGAATTCCCGGGAACCGGACTCAAGTTTAGCAATTGTGATCGCTCAAAACGGGAAAAAGTGCGTTTTGACTGATTGAATCAACCGGGCGGGTGACTGATCGGCGTACAAATCCCGTTCTGCCGGGATTTCGCCTACCTGGATTTCCTGGAGCTAGATTCCGGCGTCCATTTTGTTTTTCAGTCTCAGTAGTTCCAGCACTGCGTCGGCAGCTTCGTGTCCCTTGTTACCGACGGTGCCACCACTGCGATTGATCGCCTGCTCCAAGTTGTTGCATGTCAATAGACCGAACGCGACCGGAACCTGTTTTTCGATTCCCATGTTCATGAGAGCGAGGCTGACAGCACGATTGATGTGTTCGTCGTGCGTGGTTTCTCCTCTGATGACACAACCAAGTGCGATGGCAGCAACAACATCGGATTGAGCCAGAGCCTGTCTGGTGACAAGAGGCAATTCCCATGCTCCTGGTACTCGAATGACTGGCGTTTGCCCTGCCGCGAATCCGGCTTCGGCCAGCGTTTGCAAAGCTGCTTTGACAAGAGAGTCACAAATGGCAGGGTTGTAGCGACTGGCAACGATCACAACTTTTCCGTCGGGTAGCCCCCCATCGAGGCCAGTGATTTCAGTTGACATCCTTCAAACTCATCAAAAATTCGGCGTTGTTTTGAGTCTTTCGCAATTGCTCAGTCAGATTATGCATGCCGTCGGCAGGTGAGAGTTCTGCCAGAGCCCTGCGGAGGCCTGAAATACGGCGATATTCTTCGGGGTCCATCAACATTTCTTCACGTCTTGTGCCACTTGCACTGATATCGATAGCCGGCCAGATTCGTCGTTCGACCAGAGCGCGGTCAAGAACAATTTCCAAATTGCCCGTTCCTTTGAATTCTTCAAAGATCACGTCATCCATCCGGCTGCCGGTGTCAACCAAAGCAGTCGCAAGAATCGTCAAGGAACCTCCTTCCTCAACCTTACGGGCAGAACCGAACAATGCTTTCGGTTTTTGAAGGGCTCCGGCATCCAGACCACCCGTGAGCAGTTTGCCAGTTGATTCCCCATCGCTGTTGTGCGCGCGTGCGAGTCTGGTGATCGAATCGAGGAAAATTACCACATCAACACCGCTTTCAACCATTCGCTTGGCTTTCTCAATGACCATCTGAGCGACTTGGATGTGCCGTTGAGCGGGTTCGTCGAAAGTGCTGCTGATGACTTCGCATTGTGGACCGCGGACTTCACGCTCCATATCCGTCACCTCTTCCGGGCGTTCATCAATCAGCAGAACAAAAACATAGGACTCCGGATAATTCTGCAGAACGGCACGTGCCATCTGTTGCATCAGGATCGTTTTGCCTGCGCGCGGTGGACTGACGATAAGGCCTCTCTGACCAAACCCGATCGGGGTGAGCATGTCGACCACACGCGTGTTGAGATCATCATGTTTGTGTTCCATGATGATTCGGGCGTCCGGATGCAACGGTGTCAGCTCGTCAAAGGGAACAACGTTCTTCCGGCTCATCGGATCGTTGCCATTGATTGCTTCGATTCTCAACAAGGCGAAGTAACGCTCGTTTTCTTTTGGTGGCCTGATTTGGCCGGCAACATGACTGCCGGTCTGTAAGCCGAAACGGCGAATCTGGCTTGGAGAGACGTAGATATCGTCTGGGCACGACAGGTAGTGATAAGAAGGGCTGCGAAGAAAGCCAAAGCCATCCGGTAGAATCTCAAGTGTGCCCTCACCGTACATCAGGCCGTCAGCCTTCATGCGATGTTTGAGGATTTTGAAAATCAATTCCTGACGTGGTGTTTCTGCTACACCATCAATTCCTTGGGATTCTGCCAGCGACAGCAATTCAGGATGCGATTTTTCCTGCAAGATGGCGATGTTAAGCCGTTGACTCTCCGTTTTCTCGGCACGTGGAATACCGACCTTTTCGCCTGCTTTGTTAGCCTCACTGACGATTTCCTCAGGGAGCGAAAGAGGATCTCGCTCAGCATCAAGTTCGCGGATCCGCTGATCGACTTCCTTGTCAGGGTGCCGCGGGCGATTTTGATTCTGTCGATAATTTCGATACTCGCGAGGTCCGGTCTTCCGTTTTGGACCGGAGTTATCGCGTGAGGGAGGAGGATTTTGGGACATGGGCGTCCAGATAATAGGAATAGAGTGGAGGGGAGGAGTGAGGAGTAGTTGGGCAGTCAACTCAGAGCCCGCCTGGCAACTCAGGGCCCGGCCTGAAGAGATGACTTCATTCAAAAGAGAAGGAATAGTTTGGAAAGCGCTTTATTACAGGCTAACCGATCGTTTCATGGTCTGTGGGGGGCGAAAGTAGATGCTTGTTCGTGTTTGGTTCACTTTGGTATCGGGATTCGTCGTTGAGACGGACTTATTCGAGTAAAACCGCTGGTTTGAAACAGTCAGGATTGGTGATTGGTTATCAGTTGGGAGGATCGGGGACGGGACGGCAATGTTTTTGGACTGCTGAAGTCGCATGCCTCTTAACAAGGGAACGCCACATCGACTTGATGGTTTCGTTTAATTCGTCAAGGCTGCCATTATTCAGGATCACGCAAGTGCTTCGGCGTTTTTTCTCGTCAATTCCAAGCTGGTTTCGCTCCCTCGCCTCGAGTTGATCCACCCCCCAGCCACGCTCAGCGGCTCGCTCAAGTCGGATCTTTCGATCAGCATCGACACACCAGATTTCGTCGCAGGTACCATCCCAGGAGGACTCAAACAGCAGCGGCACATCAAGAACAGCAACCTGCTTACCGAGCCTGTCGGAGCTGACCAGTTGCTCCGTGATTAGATTTCTTGTCGCCGGGTGAATCCGACTCTCCAAATATTCTAGTCTGCTGCGGCTCTGGTCGTCATCCCCGAAAACCAGGGAGGCCAGCTTGGTACGGTCAATCAAGCCTTGCTTATTCGTAATTTCTGACCCGTAATGTTCAGTCAAATCTGCCTGTACCAGGGGCTGTTCGAGCACGCTTCGTGCGATCAAGTCAGCATTGATCCATGATGCTCCTTGTTCCTGTAGCATTTGAGCAACGGTTGATTTGCCGCCCGCAGGCGTGCCAACGAGTCCCAGCACTATCATGTTTTGAAGCGTTCCTGAACGTGATGTTGCTACCGCAGGCAGAAGTTGAACTTGGCATTAAAGGCGTTCAAATTTCCGTTTGATTTTTCCCGGGAAAGTTCGTGTTCCGCCTGAAAAAGGAATTTTAGAGCGGTTGATTGTGATCTTTCGCGTGGCTTATTCCTGCTTCCATTGTAGCAAGCAGCGGAAGGAAAAGGCTCATTCGTGGCACGGACATCAGTGATCATTTCACCTGACTGGATGCTTTTTGGCAGTCAGACTGATGGTCAAACCGGCCTTCGCCGCCGGTTTTCCTTGAATCAGGTACCGACTCAAACTGCCGTGTTTTCAGGCAGGTAAAGAAACGCGTTGCAGCTGGGGCACCGGATCAAAACCGACATTCTGAGGCGATCAATGTACTGTGTCGTGAGCACTTGGTAGCAGCCACCGCATGAACCCTCCTCGACAGGGGCCAGTGCGTCTTCTCCTTTGGCGCTGATGACGCGGCGATATTCACCAATCACTTCAGCGGGGATCTGCTTTTCAGATTCTTCCAGTTCTGCGGTGACCCTATCCAGCTCTTTGTGCAAGTCGGCTGTTTTGCTTTCGACTTCAGAGATTCGCTTTGCCTGGTCGCCGGCTTGTCTTTCCACTTCTGTTTGGGCATCCTTCAGTTCGACCTCGAGTTCATCGATTGCTTCCATCGCCTCCAGAATTTCATCACTAAGGACGCTATTGGCCTGTTTGTCGGCTGCAATTTGCTCTTTGAGAAGGTCAAACTCGCGATTGCTGGCAGCAGAGTTTAGTTTGGTTTGAAGATCAACGATTTTGTCTTCACGTGATTTGAGCTGTAGTTGTTTTTCATCCGAGAGCAGATTTGCTTTTGTTAAATTTTCTTTGATCACCTGCATCTCAGATTCGGCTTTTGCCACCAGAGCATCGCCTGCTTTGATCTGTCTTGGACCTCTCGCAATCTGTCCATCCAGGTCAGTTTTTTGCCGGTGTATCCTGTGCAGTGTGCGTAGCAGAACAGTGCTGATTTTGATTTGGGCATCGTTGGGCATGTGCTTGATCAATCTGGGAAAGGCAAGGGAAAAGCGAACTCGCAGAGCAAGATCTTGTCGTATTGCACGTAATATTCGACACCGGTTTGTTTGGCACCGGGGTGACCTGGCCTGAAAAGTCTGGTTGCATCCATTGTTTCACCCGCACAAGGCCAGGAGCGGTTGCAATGAATGCAGCACGGCTAGGCACTTAGCATATCGCCTTGGGGCACTGCTGCCAGCGACCCTAGGCAGTGAAAACCCGTGAAACCACGTGGAGCATCGCAAACGCAACGAATTTGTGGTGCGGAAAAATCTGGAAATGCGATTTTGTCGGTTTCCCGGCGTTTGCATCACGTCGTGCCGGAGAAAAAAACGGACTACCTGCCATCTTGGCAAGGTAGTCCGTCATTGATCCGAGTATTGAAAACGTACGCAAACGCTTGATCAGGCCGCAGTCTTCAAGAAAGCCGCAAGGCGATCAGAGCGGGATGGGCTTTGCAGCTTCGCAACGGCTTTGGCTTCGATTTGCCGTACTCTCTCTCGCGTCACTTTGAAAATACGTCCACACTCTTCCAGCGTATACGAATATCCGTCAACCAGACCGTAGCGGAGGCGAATGATCTCGCGTTCACGGTAGGTCAATGTCTTCAGCAGTTCGTCAATTTTTCCACGCAGGATGCTTCCGGCAGCGGAACGGACCGGATTGTGGCTGTCACCATCTTCGATGAACTCGCCAAAACTGCTGTCCTCTCCCTCGCCAACCGGGCGGTCCAGGCTGACAGGGTGCCGTCCGATGTCCATGACACGCCTGACTTCTTCAAGCGGAATTTCAGTTGCTTTACTGATTTCTTCGTAAGTTGGCTCGCGTTTGAGATCCTGTGTCAATGATTTCTGTGCCTGACGCAATTTGCTGAGCACGTCGATCATATGAACAGGAATCCGGATGGTGCGGGCCTGATCAGCAATGGCGCGAGTGATTGCCTGGCGAATCCACCAGGTTGCGTAGGTGCTGAACTTGAAACCACGACGGTATTCGTACTTGTCAACCGCACGCATCAAACCGGTGTTTCCTTCCTGGATCAGGTCAAGAAAGGACATCCCGCGATTGCGGTATTTTTTGGCAATCGAAACGACGAGGCGCAGGTTGCCGCTACTGAGTTGACGTTTGGTGGCTTCATACTCTTCAAAATGGCGTCGTGCCTTTACCATGCGGTTGTGCAGACTTGTTGGGCTTTCCTGTGTGACCAGCATCAGTTCACGCTGTTCCTGTCGCAAGTCTGCTGCTTCATCACGACTGACCGCATCATTGCCAAGTTCGGCAAGGCGTGCTCGGATGAAATTCATCCTTCTGGAAATTTCTTCAAGGTGTTTCAGGAGTGGTGTCACACGACGGCTTCTCAAGCTGAGTTCCTCGACCAGTTCAAGGCATTTGCGACGATTGCGGATAAACCTCCTGCGGACTTCTGCCTTGAGTCGAGGCGAGGTGCTTTTGCGTACCATCAATTCAAAGTCGAATTTGTTCTGACGAATCAGGACATCGAGAGTCCGCAGGTTGTGCGGCATACGCGCTGTGATTTGTTCCTTTGTCAGCCGTTCTGTCAGCGATACTTTGATGGTGCGATCGAACGGAAGTTCACCACGATGCACGCGGTGCAATGTCTGCACTGTTGCACGCATGGCGTAGTCGGATTCCAGCAACGTACGTCTGAACTGCTTTCGTGTGATTTCGATCTTTTTGGCCAACGCGATTTCTTCTTCGCGGGTCAGCAGAGGAATCTCAGCCATCTGGCTCAAGTACATCCGGATGGGGTCGTCACTTGGCTTGGGCATTTCGACTGTTGCGGCGGCAAGGGGCTCACCAGAATTCACTTCCCCATCGAAGCTGTCGCTTTGGCGAACTGCTCTTGCTCTCATTTCTGCCAGGTTTGGTTCCGGTGCGCGTGCCGGTTTTGACTTGGCCTTGGCGCTGGTTGAATCCACCAGCGTGATCCCTTTTCGTTCGATCGCCATCAGCAGGCGATCCAGTTTTTCGGGGCTTACATCTTCATCAGGAAGGTAAGCGTTCACTTCGTCGTAGGTCAGGAATCCTTCCTGAGTGCCGCGGGAAATAAGGGACGATAATTCTTGATCCATCAATTGCATATCTAAAAACCTCGTGTTTTACATGCCGTCATGGCATGAGTGTCAAATGAAAATCCGTTTCAGTTGTGGTGTTTTGAGCTGGGCTCCTTTTGGGGTTGCAGAAACTGACTGGGTCGTCGGAATCCATTGAAATTGGAAATGAAAGTGTTGGTTGTTTCAGGTGTCATTCCTGATTCGGTGTTGAAGACGCGCCTTTTCCACAATTGCTTTCAGCAGGGCATCCTCATCGTCTTCAGGCATGGATGCGGACGCAAGTTTTTCGATCTGTCGATCCTGCTCGTCTGAAAATTCGCGTTCTCGAAAGCGTGTGACAATGGCCGCGTATCGGGTTTCTGCGCTTTCTGGCAGTTTGCCTGCCCGCTCGGCAACCCGCTCCTGAAGCGTCACGATCTGATTTTTGAGAGCCTCGTTTTCTACAAGCAGCAGGATGGAATCGACATCAAGTGAGTGTCCCTGCAGTTCCAGGTCCTGATAGGCCGTGAGCAGCATTTTTGCTGCCATGCCGTCAAGCCACTGAACGTCAATGGCCTCCACTGCCATATTCGCCAGTTCCGGATTTTCGATCAGCGTCTCGAACAGGTCACGTTCCAGGCCTGTCATCGGTTTCAGGCGAATGGGGGCGGATTCAGCGGGGTCGGTCAGATTCGGTGAGTAAGAAGCACCAGTTGCCGGTGTCGGCCCATTCGGGATCAGTGTACCGTCGCCTTCGCTTTCAGCAGATTCCTGAAAGGCAGCGTTCGGGTCGGATATGATTGGTAGGCGACCCTGCGGATGCTTGCTGGTCGTCGGCAAGGTGGTGCGTGCTTGTGTTCTGGCAGAAGTTCGCTTGGCGGTTTTGCGCAGCACACCGAGCCGCTGCTCCAATCGCTCCACCTTGAATTTGAATCGCTTTGCCATCCGGTTCAGCAGCTGATCGACCCGCAGTCCATCAGGCCCCTTGGCGACAATCTTGAGCATTTTGTCGACGGCCGTGGCAACGGCGTGGGTGTCGTTTTCGATGTCAACGCCTTTAGTCAGGCGAGACAGCTTGTGGTCAAGAGCATCCGGTGCTTCGCTTGCTTTGAGTTCAAAAGTCTCGCGACCATGAGCGGAAACGAAATCGGCAGGGTCGCTGCCGTCAGGAAGCGTCATCACACGCAGGTCGACATCAGCAGTGATGAACAGTTCCAGCACTTCGTCAGCCCGGTTTTGCCCCGCAGTATCACCGTCCAGTACGAGCACGACGCGTTCGGCGAAACGTCTGAGAATCTTGACGTGTGCTTCGCCAAGTGCCGTTCCAAGAACGGCAACTGCGTTTTCGATCCCTGCCTGCCTGCTGGCGACGACATCGGTGTAGCCCTCCATCACCATCACTTCGCCGCTGCGGCGGATTGCATCACGAGCCAGATCCAGACCGTAGAGCTGCTGTGATTTGCGGAAGAGCAGCGTTTCTCTTCCGTTGATGTATTTTCCGCCGGCACGATCACCATGACGTTCAGCAATGGCGGGGATCACGCGTCCGCCCAAGGAAATTGGTCGTCCCTGCAAGTCCTGAATGGGGAACATCAGGCGACCCCGAAACATGTCAACGTAGCCATCGCCAGAGCGTTTCGGTGATGCCACGCCACAAGCGTGTGCAACCTCTCCGCTGTATTGCTGGCCCTTCAGCAAGTCAACTGCGTAGCTCCATGAGTCAGGAGCAAAGCCGATCCGAAAATGCTTGCGGCTTTCATCATTGATGCCGCGTGATGCGAGGTAATCGCGGGCAATTTTCGCATCTGAAGCACTGCTTTGCAGGTAATCAAAATACGAATCAGAAATCAGCTTGAGTGCAGACAGCAG
Source organism: Rubripirellula sp. (assembly GCA_012270065.1). Lineage (GTDB taxonomy): Bacteria > Planctomycetota > Planctomycetia > Pirellulales > Pirellulaceae > Rubripirellula. Next base: position 61,737 of record JAAXJB010000110.1, read on the forward strand.
GGTGGCTTTGTCGTCCGGGCTGCCCGGTTGGGTTTTTTTGCCCCGGGAGTATTCTTCGACGGGGATGCCGGCCAGTTCGGCGAGCGTTCGGATTGCGGTCGGAAAGTCAATTCCATCGCGTTTCATGACAAAGCTGAATACATCGCCGCCAATGTCACATGGCCAGCATTTCCATGTTTGACGCTCGGGATTGATTGTCATGGATGGGCGGCGGTCGTTGTGCCACGGACAGCGGGCAACGAAATTGCGGCCCTGAGGCTGCAATTCCAGCGTTGCTCCGATGACATCAACGATGTCAACCGAACTACGCACACGCTCTTTCAGGTCGAAGTCCTGATGTGGGGACAAACGACGACTCCATTGAAAGTAACAGCCGAATCGTACAAAACGACAGGGGCATCCACAGGGATGCAAAAAGACCACTCGCGTGATTCTTTCCTTATCTTCGCACTTTTTCAAGCTGGCGAAACTTTTCCAGTCGGTCCACCCGCCGTGCCTGGCACGGAATCCGTCTTCTGACGGCATTCAGGTAAATTTCGACTGACGCAATCCTTTGCAGCGTAGCGGAATTGAAACGCGAGACATGCCGCAAATCAACTCTTTCCACGAGCGACCCGCGATTGTGAGCGAAGCGGTTGTGCCGGTCAACACCAATGTGTCGCCCGGTTCAGGTGACTGCCTGATTTCCCCCACAAGTCTGGCGCAAATGGACACTGGTGCGTCATTCTGCCAGATTTCCTCTTGCCACTACCCGGTGAAAATGCAGGTAGATCTCCCTCTCCACAACCCGCCGGAGACCTTCCACGAGACATGCTGGTTCGTTTTCCGATTCTCCCATCTCGATCACTGATTCAAGCGGTGTCCCTGGGGCGACGGCAAACGTGCGTTGATTGATGGTCTGGTTGCCTGCATCAAGTTCCGGAATGATGAAGTGACACGTGGCACCAAAGGTGAGCATGCGAGCGTCATACGCGTCGTGATACGGCCGGAATCCCGGGAATCCCGGAAGCAGGCCATGGTGTAAATTGATGATTCGTCCACCAGCAAATTGCCAGCAGGTCTGGGCAGGCAAAATCCGCATGTACCGTGCCAGAACGACATAGTCGACATCGAATTCGTCCAGAATCCTGGTCATTTCCTCGTCGTCAGCCACGCCTTGGCTGTTGCCGATCATTCGGAACGGGATTCCGAACTCCTCTGCCAGAGGTGCCAGTTTTTCCCGGTTCGAAATCAGCACCGCGGTTTCTGCTGGGATCAAACCCGAACTGATCGCTTCCAGGACTGCTCGGGGAGTGTGTTCCAGGTAAGTGCAGCAGACCGCGATTCGAGGGCGATTGACTCTGTGTTCACTGCTCCAGACCCGAATGGCAAGTGAAGTGTGTTCACCGATCTGCCGCATCGCTTCGGTCAACGGCGCGAACTCGTCTGCCTCAATGTCGATTCGACAAAGCATGGCAAACAGTTGTTCGTCGTCGTGGTCATACATCTGGATTTCTGCAATCCGCGCACCACGGCCCGTCACATGGTGAATGATCGGGTCAGCCAGGCCCACGTTGTCGGGGCCCAGAGCAGTTATGATGACTTCCATGGTTTTTCTCCGAACACGGATTCTGCGGTGTTCGAGTCCGTTGATGAAATGAATGGGGAACCCTTGAATGAATCGCCTTCCGTCTTCGTGTGGAAAACTATCGTTCGGCGGGGTACATCAGAGTACTGGAACGGCGGTATTGTGATTTCTTTCGGGCAATTTGCCGACCCCCTGTGTTTGCCGACCCCCAGTGATCGAAATCGTTGATGAGTCAGGCCGGCGTTGTTTGTGGGGATAATGCTTGTGGATAGCGTGTGGACCCGGTTCCGTCAGGCGTCATGCAAAAAATGTCTTCGCAGGATGAACATACACGCTTGGCGGGCCGGCGACTGGCAGTGGGAGCATCACGCAGCATCAGTGTTTGTCAACCGTCCATGTGCGATTCCAGAACGCGGGTGAAGCGTGTTGTGAGATAGTCCGCTGCGATGTGATGACGTGTGGTGTTCGTGTTTTGGGGGATTTGCACCGGTGGAACACCCCGGTTTTTCCGGTTTTGTGATGGATTGGTTGTTTTTCTGACGGTACTGCCTTTGTTCCGGGGGATGCTGGCTCACAGCGTTATCGGCAGTTGCTAGACTGCTGGTCTGGTATCGGAGCGGATTGGCGGTCGATTTCACGGCAGCACGATTTCATGGTAGCACGACCGGAGCTTTGCTGTTTTGGCTGCGCGCCGCACCGGAGCTGCGGTGGTGTGTTGGTTGGCGGGGAGTGCTTCTCCGTGATCGCGTTGAGCAAAGACTTGATGCATCCACGGTGCCACTTCTGTTCGTGATCAAAATTTCAAGATTCCGTTCCATTCATTTGCTGTTCGTCGAGTTCATCCATTGTCCGCACTTGCACCACCCACAAAGCAACGCAGGAGTCAGTTGCCCGCCTCGGCCAACCTGTGTGAATACTGCACCGCCAAATGTTGTCACTACTTCGCGTTGGCAATTGATGAACCGGTGAATCGACGTGACTTCGACTTCATGCGTTGGTATCTGCTGCATGACCGCGCTACGGTGTTTGTGGATAATGAGGCCTGGTACCTGCTGGTGCATACGACCTGCAAGCATCTGCGAGATGATTACCGCTGCGGTATTTATGAAACTCGACCGCAAATTTGCCGGGATTACACAACAGATGAATGCGAATTTGACGATGACTGGTGCTACGAAAAATACTTCGAGACTCCTGAGCAGCTTGATGAGTACGCCGACGCGCTGTTTGGACCACAGTTTCCGGAACCTGATGTAGATGAATTTCAGTCATTGCGTAGTCGCCGGCCCACTGGACTGCCGATTGCATGATTGAAGGAATCCGTTAAAAGGGATCTATTCAAGCCAGTTGGGTTCGTCCCTCCAGTGCTTACACCGGTGATGCGTGTGCCAGTTTGTCGGGTTTGCACTGTTTGCCAGCAAAGCCTCCTGTCCAATTCGTACTGTTCTCTTACTCACTGTCATCCATGTCGTTAATACAGCCACGTACATTGAAGGGTTTCCGGGATTATCTGCCAGCGGTAATGATCCCACGTGAGCAGATGATGCAGACTGCTCGTGAGGTTTTCCGTTCGTTTGGGTTCGCGCCCATTGATACACCCGTTCTTGAGCATCTTGAAATTCTGACGGGTAAGGGAAGCGATGAGACGGATCGTCAGATCTATCGTTTCCAGGATAACGGAAAACGTGATGTGGGTATGCGATTTGATCTGACCGTTCCCTTGGCTCGTTTTGCGGCGCAACATGCTCATGCGTTGGGGACTCCTTTCAAACGTTATCACATTGCTCCTGTCTGGCGCGGTGAGAATCCGCAGGCTGGGCGATACCGGGAGTTTGTCCAGTGTGATTTCGATACCATTGGGACCGAATCCGTGCTGGCCGACATTGAGGCGGTTGCAGTGATTGACAGTTTGCTCGCGACGCTTGGGTTTGATGCCTTTACCATCAGCATCAACAATCGGGTGATCCTCAGTGGCCTGTTGGAACATCTGGATTTGTCCGGGAAAACTGTTCCCATCCTTCGCAGCCTCGATAAGCTCGGGAAAATTGGAAGAGAAAAAACAGCTGCCGAGATGTGCAAGGTCGCCGAGATCCGGCCTGAACAGGCAGAAGCCGTTCTGGCATTGGCCGAGTGTGATGGTGACGCTGTTTCAGTGTTTTCACGTCTGCCCGAGGTTACCGGTGGAAATGAAAAAGCCGCTGCCGGAATTGACCGTCTCAAACAGATTTACGAAGGTGCCTTGGCGTCGGGGGTGCCGGCTTCGCGGCTTCGGATCGATGTTTCGATTGCGCGAGGTCTGGATTATTACACAGGCGTGATTTTTGAAACAACTTTGGATCAGTTGCCAGGAATCGGCAGTGTCTGCAGTGGCGGTCGCTATGACAATCTTGCGGGGCTTTATACCAAGCAGCATCTGCCTGGAATCGGTGCTTCTCTGGGGCTGGACCGGCTACTGGCTGCCATGGAGGAACTGAATTTGTTGCCCGAGGCTTCCACTCCTGCTCCGGTCCTGATTGCATTTTTTGATCGTGACTTTCGCGATGATTATTTGCGTCTGGCGAATAATCTGCGGGCCGGTGGTGTGGCTGTGGAAGTTTATCCGGACGCCAAGAAACTTGGCGTACAGTTGAAGTATGCATCCCACAAAGGATTCACGGCCGCCATCATCGCTGGTGGTAACGAATGGAGCGAGGGGCGGTGTCAGGTGAAAACTCTGGCGTCACGGGAATCCGTTGACGTTCCCTACAGTCATGACGATCCGATTCGCCTGATTGAGTTGCTGCAGAAGATCATTCTGGATTCGCAGCAAAAGTCTTGATTGAGTCGACTGCTTGCCGGAGTGTCTCTTGGGGCAGGTTGCCGTTGTGCTCAAGCCCGGACACTTCGATCAGTATTTTCTTTTCCCCTTCAATTGCCTGATGAAGGCGTCGGGGGCATTCGATGGGAATCAACTCGTCGTTGGTGCCGTGGATGATTACCACAGGGCCTGCGTACTGATTGATGAGTCCAATGGATTCAAATCGGTTTCGCATGACCAATCGCACTGGGACCCAGGGGTACTGGCGGCTCGCGATTCCGACTAGTTCATCGTAAGTGCGTTCGAGCACAAGTGCTTTGGCTCCACCGTCGGCAGCCAATGCAACGCCACAACCACCACCCAGCGAACGACCGTAGAGGACGATGTCGGAATTCTTGATGCCAAATGTGCTGCAAAGATAGTCTCTCGCTGCATGGCAATCTGTAACAAGTCCCTGTTCGGTTGGTGTGAGGTCGTCTTCATAACCACGATATTCCGCCAGCAGAACGGTGGCGTCAAATGCATTGCTGAGACGTTCGGCCCATGGATCAAGTCGTTGTGCCTTGGAAAGATTTCCATGCATGAACAAGACGAAGTTCTCGCACCCTTCACGTTCAAGCAGTCTGCCCTTGATCTGGTTTCCGTCCCGGCTCGTGTATTCCACAACTCGGGTAAGTCTGCCATCGGCAGGTGGGCGTGTAGTGAGGTACGCGCCGGGGTAAACAAGACGAGTTTCAAACAGCATAAGTGCGAGTACTATCAGAATGTAAGTCGTCACAGTCACGCACAGGATGCGTGAGAAAGCACGTCGGAGCCGGTGACGCATTATTTCATGTTTCCATTTTTTGAGTGATCGATTTAAGTCAACGTCTCATCAATCCAATGAGTTCGGTGACCGCACGGGATGCATTCTATTGATTGTATTGTTCCGCCCAAGCATGTCTCCGTTGCATTGACGGTGATTCGCCATTCATTGAAGGTTCACACGGCAAGGCTAGCATCACGGGGCAAACCGGGGAAAAATGCCAGCACGATTGTGGCTGCAACACGAAACAATTGCCTTTTTTGGGGCGTCGAGGGGCCAAGGGCTTCTGGTCATCTTCTGATGTTCTTTGAGGACTCATGCCCATGTGCGGCTTTGGGGGTCATGTGCGGATTGTCCGTGGTTAATTTGCCTGTTCGGTGTTTTTCCGGAATCTTTGAGTGTTTCTGCGGGCAGAATGTGGATAAATTCTGGCATGTCCCGTTTCACTACCCAGAAGCACTTTCATGCCTGAATCTGAAATCAATGACGATGCTGAGGAGCAACTGCCGCCAAAGGAGGATCCTGCATTGTTGGCACGATTGCGAAGTGACGGTGAGCAGGTGTTGGCTGAGGCGTTCGACGCTAATCGGGAACGGTTTTGGCATTTGATTTCGTTCAGAATGGATCGGAGGATTGCAGCCAGAATTGACGCTGATGATGTTTTGCAGGAAGCATTTGTTGCTGCGACGAAGAGATTGGAGCATTATCTGCGTGATGAAGGTTACACGTTGTTTATCTGGTTACGCATGATCGTGGCGCAGACTCTGGTTGATGTCCATCGGCGACATCTGGGTACAGAGAAACGATCGGCGGGACGTGAAATTTCCATACGCGGAAATCAATATCCACAAACCACCTCTGTTTCACTTGCAACCCAGTTGGTCGCCAGTCAGACATCGGTCAGTAACGTGGTGCAGCGAGGGGAAATGGGACAGACACTTTCAGCAGCGCTTGATCAGATGTCACCACTGGACCAGGAGGTGATTGCTCTGCGTCACTTTGAAGGCTTGACCAATGTGGAGGCTGCTCAAGTCCTGGCCATCAGTGTCACTGCCGCAAGTAATCGTTACGTTCGAGCGCTTTCGCGTTTGAAGGTGATTCTCGAAGAAATGAATCTTGAATTATGACAAGTCGTGATTTCGATTGAGGCAACTCTGATCAGTTGACCGTACTGACACTGACCGAACCGTGTGACAATGGATCCAAAAACAACCGAATCCCGTAATCCTGTTGAATCGATCGCAAGTGAATACGCCGATGCGGTACGTCAAGGAAAGAATTTATCGGTCGATGCGATTGCGGAGGCAAATCCCGAGCATGAATCTGAACTGCGGGAATTGTTGCCACTGATCACGCATCTTGAGCGGGCTCGGCAGACACACCAACAGCGGCCAGCAGGGCTGGCAACTTTGGGAGCATCCCGCCCCGAGCAACTCGGCGATTTCCAGCTCGTGAGGCAAATCGGTCGTGGTGGCATGGGAGTGGTTTTTGAGGCTGTGCAGCAGTCACTGGGGCGACGGGTTGCATTGAAGGTGCTTCCTAAAACCCTGTTGTCCAACGATGAACAACTGCGAAGGTTTGAGCATGAAGCGAGGACGGCCGCCGCTCTCCATCACACCAATATCGTCCCGGTATTCGGGGTCGGTCAGGATCATGGGTTCCATTACTTTGTCATGCAACGCATTGACGGTCACGGGTTGGATGCGTTGCTTGAGAATTCGAGCGCGGTACTGACGCCCCGTCAGGTTGCAAAGCTGGGGGTTCAGGCTGCCTCCGCGTTGGATTATGCCCATGATCAGCAGGTACTTCATCGGGATATCAAGCCAGCTAATCTTCTGGTCAATGATCGGCTGGATTTGTGGATCACGGACTTCGGAGTAGCAAAGGCATTGGAAGCGGAAGCAGTGACCAGAACTGGCGATGTTGTTGGAACGCTGCGTTATATGGCGCCCGAACAAGTGGTTGGCGAAGCAGACATCCGTAGCGATATTTACAGTTTGGGAGTAACGCTGTACGAACTGTTGGCCGGTCGCCCCGCGGTCGATGACTCTTCCATTCGTCAGGCAATTGTGGCTCGACGTCCGATTTCCAGTCCACCACCTTTGAGGCAATTGAATCCTGAGGTGCCAGTTGATCTGGAAACAATCTTGCAGACCGCAATGTCGAATGATCCAGCAGCACGGTATCAGAATGCTGGCGTGTTCCAGCAGGATCTCGAAGCGTTTCTGAGTGGAAATGCAATTTCGGTTCGCAGGGTTCCACTGCATGAGAAGATAAAACGTTGGGGAAAACGAAATCCGGCGGTTGCCGTGTTGTCCGCTCTTTCATTGCTTCTGCTTGCAAGCGTTGCTGCTCTTTCAACTGCCGGTGTTTTTCAATTGCGTGCTGCGTTCGAACGTGAGCAGCAGAATCGTCAAAAAGCGGAAAAGATTGCGGAGGTTGCTGTCGGGACTGTGGATCAGATTTTTCAGCGTTTTGCGGGAGATGCAGCAACAGCAGGATCTGAGAAAGAATTTGCAGCATCACCGGCAATCAGTTCGGAAACCGCAGAGATGCTGGAGGATCTGCTGCCGTTTTATGATGAGATGGATCGTCTCAGTTCTTCAGATGGGCGCACTTCTTCAGAGTTGCTCGGGGCTTCCGATGGGATCTGGTCTTCCGATGGCATCGGGACACCCCAATTGCAACAGTCCACCGTTGGAGCACAGTCGGCAGTGGCAGAGCTGCATTTCAATTTGGGACATTATCAACGCACCATCGATACGCTCCATGTCATGTTGGAGAATCATTCAGATGTACATGGCGACGATGGTGATGCGAATGTCCAGTTGGCCAGCTTGCGGAACCGCCTTGGATTTGCTTTCCGAATGTTGGGTGACGACGATGCGGCCGAAAAAGAACACCGGATTGCGCTTTCCTTGCTGAAGAACGAAAACAACGCAGTTGGTCTCGATGAGGAGGTCGGTTCGCAAACAGGGAAATTTGAACTTGCACGAACGTATTACCTGTTGGCAGTTCAAGTGCTACCCGGGATGGGGCCTACCGCGATGCCAACGGTTGAAGTTTTGCGCAGCACGCGTTTCAACGATTTTGGGCCATTCTCAGGAGTCAGGCCGCTCAGGAATCGTCAAAATGGCGGTTCTCATCCGGATGTCGGATCGGTGCCACCCGCTTTGAGCCAGGATGCGGCAGAAGCTGTTTCTTCTGAAGCATCAGAGTCTGGGCAGGCTTCCGTCACGGAGCGGCGACCTGATGCGGGGCGGCGACCTGATGCGGAGCGGCGACCTGATGCGGGGCGGGGGCCGGGGGCTGGACCGGGACCAGGATTTGTTCCGCGACAAGCACCGGCAGG
>JAAXJB010000090.1 GCA_012270065.1 Rubripirellula sp.
GTGGGGGGGCAGTTGGGTGGTCAAACTGCGAATGAAACCGGCGATCAACCTGCCGAATCCGTCGTCATCACACCTCAGGTCGGTGGATGTTTCGAGATTCATTGCCATGGAGGTCCTGCAGCCGGTGCCAGAATCGAAGGTGATCTGTTGGCGTGTGGTGCCAATCCCATCGAACATGCCAATCTCGGAAATCTGTCAAAAAAAGCACTGCTCATCCAGGAAGCCGAGATGACTCTCACGCAATGCACAACGACCCGAACCGCCGCAATCGCGATGGATCAGGTTCGAGGCGCATTGGCCAAGTGGGCCCTCGCATGGCAAACATCGCTGAACGCTGCCAATCTCGCCACATTCCGTAAAGAGCAGGAGGAGCTTCTCGAGTCAGCAGCTTGTACCACGCGATTGACCGAGCCATTTCGTGTCGTTCTGACAGGCCCACCTAACGTGGGCAAAAGCAGCCTGCTCAACGCCCTTGTTGGGTTTGATCGGAGTATCACGCTCGACATGGCTGGAACGACGCGAGATCTGCTCCATGCCAACACGGTCATTGCTGGGCTACCCGTCCGGCTGAGCGATACCGCCGGAATCCGTGAAGACGCAACCGTGGAAAGCATCGAACAGGAAGGTATCCGCATAGCGCGGCTCGCGATGGAACAAGCCGACCTGTTACTGCTGGTCTGCCAACCGATGCCAGATGGCAGTTACAGCAGCATTCCAACGCACCCGCCAGAAATAGCTCAGCTGCGTATTCTCAATAAAATCGACAAAAAACCAGACTCTTGCCAGAGTCCGGATAATTCCACGTACCCGTTCGACGTCAGCACAAACGCTTTGACAGGTCAGGGGCTGGCGGAATTGGTCGTTACAATTGGCTCAAGGCTGGGTGACAATCTACCGGAATCTGGCAAACCGGCGCTGCTCAACAAGCGGCAATGGGAAATCATGAAAGAGAGTTTGTGCACCGATTCTCCTGAACAGATATCCCAACACCTGGGGCATTTGCTCGGTCATCACCATGGGTAAACAAAATGATTCGAACACTTATCCTGTCCACATCCTATCTGGGAATGTTTTTCATGCCGTTGTTAACGACTTCCGGGAACGAAAAACCCGACTGGGCCATTGTGATCCATGGTGGTGCAGGCAGTGATCCGCAAAACTGGACAGAGGACAAAACACGGATTCGTGAAGCCGGGCTCAAGCGTGCTCTCGAAGCGGGCAGCAAGGCCTTGGCAGATGGAAGAAGCGCGCTCGATACCGTCGAACTTGTGATTCGTATCCTTGAGGATGACGCTGCCTTCAATGCTGGGAAGGGTGCTGTTCTAACCAAAGAAGGAAAAGCCGAGCTGGATGCATCCATCATGGACGGGAAAACCCGTGCGTGTGGCGCCGTTGCAGGTCTGACCGCTACGAAAAACCCCATTCATCTGGCACGACGGGTCATGACAGAGACGCGACACGTGTTGCTTGCCGGACAAGGCGCTGATGAATTCGCACAGCAACAGAAGGTGCCTCTGGTGCCACCGGATTATTTCCTCAGCAAGGCACGCTTTGATGAAGACAAGCCTCACTTTGGCACCGTTGGCTGTGCCGTCCTGGACGCCGAGGGAAATCTGGCTGCGGGCACCAGTACTGGTGGTACTTCCAGGAAACTGCCCGGCAGGGTGGGTGACTCACCCATTGTCGGAGCAGGAACTTACGCTGCAAACGACACCTGTGCTGTATCCGGAACAGGAGTAGGTGAAGAATACATTCGCAATTCGGTAGCTTACGATGTGGCCGCAAGAATGCGTTATGCAAATCAAAGTCTGCAAGAAGCCGTCACCACCATCATGCAACAGACGCTTCAGGCTGGTGTTGGTGGCATCATCGCACTTTCCAAAGATGGAAACATTGTGATGCAACACAACACACCGGGAATGAGTTGTGGGGCGGCGGATAGTTCGGGGAGATTTGAAACTCATCTCGTTCTCGAGAACGGTGGATCGCCAGCCAAGGGTAAAGAGCCGGATTCATCATCGACAGCGGAACAGGAAATTTCGCAACTGCTTTCCCAGCAAGTGAAAGACTGGAATCAGGGTGACATTGATGCCTTCATGAAACCCTATTGGAACAGTGAAGACCTGACCTTTTCTTCGGGCGGAAAAGTCACCCGCGGTTACGCAAGTACGCTTGCTGGATACAAGGCCCGGTATCCTGACGCAAAAACCATGGGAAAACTGGATTTCGAGCAACTTGAATTTCAGACTCTTGGAACTGATGCCATGCAAGTGCTTGGAATCTGGAAGCTCGCCAGAGACGATCAACCTCTTCAAGGGCGCTTCACTCTGGTACTACGACGCTACCCGGAAGGCTGGAAGATTATCCATGACCATACATCGAAAACACCCGATGCTCCGGAACAACCTTGAAATCCGGCGCCCAAGATAATCGAACGAGAAGCAACGAATGTATTCGAGCCACCGTTTCTTGAATGACTTTCGTCGTGGAGAATTATCGGTTCTGCCCTGATTGATGGAAACGCCCGTAACACGCCACAGCATCCCCCGGCGATCACAGTACCCATGGCGACATTTGCCATGGTTCAGAAGATCACACAACCCTCGTAGTCCGCACCGACACCGTTGCTGCTCTTCTCTTGTGTCTTGTCACGTGGTTCAGCATGAATCAGGCAGGCCAAATGGACGGTCAGCATGGTCGTTCTCTCCAATGAACGCATTGGCACAAGCGCATGTCTGATCCGTCTTCACAACGAAATGAGCCATCAGGCCATGAGCCACCGGAAATCCCGGAACCGGAACAACGCTTACCGGTGGTCATAGTGGAGGGCCCTCATCCAGCGTTGCTTGATCCCGATCAATTGCTGGAGAGCTGTGACTTGCGTACTCAACGCCGCAGTGGGCCGGGTGGACAACACAGAAACAAGACCAGCAGTGGTGTGTTCCTCCACCACGCACCAACCAACACGATTGCGGAAGCCACGGAAAGGCGGAGCCAGGCAGATAATCGAAGAATCGCATTGGAACGCTTGAGACTGAGGTTGGCCATTGAGGTTCGCAGTCCTTCGCCCATGGACCAGCGGAAAATCCCTCCGCAGGAACAAGAACTGAGAACCCGCTTTCACGGTCACCCGCTGAAACTCAATGATCGCAACGTTGACAAACCAGCTGTGCTGGCGCTGCTGCTGAATGATCTACACGTTGCAGGTGGGCAACCCAGTGCATTGGGTCCTGTTTGGAAAACCTCAACCAGTTCCATTGTCCGTTTAATCAAATCATGCCCTGCTGCATTCGCGTTCCTGAACCAGATCCGGCAACATCATGAACGTCTTCCCTTGAGATGAAGAATCCTGTTCGGCCTGCCTTGGATGTGATTCATCATCAAAAGCCGCCGGCCAGCAAAACAGGCGGCCAAAAAACACGAATTCCGGCGCCATGTGAAGTCCAGCTAGAATTGGACTAAACTAGCCATATCGAGACCCATGCATGTGAATGTTGCATGACGTTCAGCCACCTACCAGCGCAAGATTGATGAATTTCCAGCCCAACACCTCACCTTCTGGAACCTGCAGCCGAATCAGCAACCGGTATCCTTTGCATCTTCCGGTAGTCGATCGCATGATTCGTACTCTGCTGCCACTCTGCTTTTGTATTCTGCCGATGGTGGGCCAGAGTGCTGATATCTTTGTGGAAGCAGAGAGTTTTCAGCAGCGCGGAGGCTGGAAACTGGACACTCAGTTCATCCAGCAAATGGGATCACCCTATCTGCTCGCCCATGGGTTGGGACGCCCCGTCGAAGATGCAGTCACGACAATCAATGTGACTGAAGGCGGAAATTACCGTTTGTGGGTGCGAACCAAGGACTGGGTAGCACGTTGGAAAGCCAAAACTTCCCCCGGTAAGTTCCAGTTGATCATCAATGGAAAACCAGTGGAAACAACATTCGGCACACAAGGAGTCGAATGGGACTGGCACGACGGTGGAACCGTGTCGCTGAAAAAAGGAGCCACTGAACTGCGTTTGAAAGATCTGACCGGATTTGATGGACGTTGTGACTGCATCTACCTGAGCAAAAGTACCGATCAGGCACCTCCACCTGCCAAGCAGGTGCTATCCAGCTGGCGTCGGGAAAAACTTGGACTTGCCGCAGTCCCGGAAAATCGTGGTCCTTACGACCTCGTTGTCGTTGGTGGAGGATACGCTGGAATGGGCAGCGCCCTGTCCGCGGCCCGCATGGGGTGCCGTGTTGCTCTTGTACAGGACAGACCTGTACTCGGCGGCAATGGATCCAGTGAAGTGCGGGTTTGGGCCAAGGGCAATATTCGTCGTGGCAAGTTTCCACGGATCGGAGAAATCATCGAAGAGATTGCCGACAAGGCGACCAAGTCTCCGGGAACCTATGAAGAATTCGGTGACGAGCTGAAAGAAAAGGTAATCCGCAATGAACCCAACATTGATCTGTTGCTCAACCACCATGCGCACCGGGTCGAAATGGAAAACAACCGCATCAGTGCCGTGCATGCTCTGGACACACGCACCGGTCAGGAAGTCAGGATCATCGGAGACTATTTTGCTGATTGCACAGGTCACGGCTGGATCGGAACGTGGGCCAAAGCCGATCTGGAAATGTCACCCGATGGCCGCATGGGAATGAGCAACATGTGGGCGTGGGATGAACTGGAGACGCCCACCACTTTCCCCGAAACGCCGTGGGCTCTTGACCTCGAAATGGCGGATTTTCCTTACCCACGTGATCATCATGGTCAGTGGTTCTGGGAAAGCGGTTTTGACAAGGATGCAATCGGAGATGCTGAAGGAATCCGTGACTGGAATCTTCGGGCGGTATTCGGTGCATTCAACGCCATGAAAAACCGTGATGGTGCCGACAAGCACTCAAAGGCAATTCTCACGTGGGTCGCATACATCGGGGGACCCCGGGAAAGTCGCCGTCTCATGGGTGATGTCGTATTGACGGAAGAAGACATCGTAGCCAAGAAAGATTTTCCCGATGGTTGCGTTCCAAGCACGTGGTCGATTGATCTTCACTATCCAAAAGAACAGTATGCGAAGAAATACCCAGGTAATCCGTTCATTTCAAAAGCAGTCCACGGCAGGGGAGTGGACCGATCCTATGGATATCCTGTTCCGTATCGCTGCTTCTACAGTCGCAACATCGACAATCTATTCATGGCAGGACGCTGTATCAGCGTGACACACGAAGCATTGGGAACGGTACGTGTCATGAAAACCTGTGGAATGATGGGTGAAGTGGTTGGGAAGGCTGCTTCCATTTGTGCATTGAACGATTGCCAGCCACGCGAAGTCTATGAATCCCACCTCGATGAACTCCTGACACTGCTGAAACTGCCAGGCAAGGCTTACCGCAGTACACCATCTGCCGACATCATCATCCCCGCCGATGCACTGCCATTGGCCGGACCGCGCGGTCCGGCCAATGGAATGGATATCAGTAAGCTCGCTGGTACCGTGGTCGATGATGAAGATGCCGAGATCAAGGGTAAATGGACCAACGGAACAGGCCTGAAAAACTACGTCCAATATGGCTACAAATACGCAGCAGGCGGCACGAATGCGTCAGTAACATTCAAAATCAAAGCTCCGAAAACAGGGCGCTATTTCATTCAGGCATTCAGCCAGGCACACCCCAACCGATCCACCAAAACACCCGTGACGGTGCGTCATGAGAATGCCGAAAACAGCTTCACCATCAACCAGAGGCTGAAAAGCAAAGATGATGTCGTGAATCTGACAGAGCTCAATCTCAAAAAACAGGATGAAGTCATTGTGACCATCGGCACCGAAGGAGCGGACGGAAACGTGCACGTTGATGCGGTTCGCCTTTTGGAAGTCGAGTAACGAGCAAAACGTCTTCCATGGCGAAAAAGCCGATTCAAAGGTATCCGTTACGCGCTGCAACCACTCATGTCATTCGCACATGTCTGGTCGTTGCGTTATTGCTTGCCATTCCCAAGCCGGCACAACGGAGTACAGACTCAGCAGGCTTGGCACCCAGTATCGATGCCATCGAATTTCCTCCTGATCTTGCAAGTAAAATCCTGCACCTTGATGTGGAACCGGACACCAACGAGATGTGGCGAGTCCTGGACGAGAGTGAAAATACTGTCGGGCTGGTCGCACGCACATTACCAGCGGCCAAAGATGTCATTGGCTACCGTGGACCAACCGAAGCGCTGTTGTTGTTTACTCCCGAGCTGCAGCTCAACTCGGTAACGCTGTTGAAAAGTGCTGACACTGAAGAACACGTTGCAGCAGTCAAGGCGGACAGGGATTTCTTCCGGCAATTCGAGGCATGGGATTGGGGTGGTCCTGAAGCAGACACCCGGATCGATGCTGTCTCGGGAGCCACACTCACATCTCTGGCACTTGCCGAAGGAATAATCAAGCGAATAGGAGGAGAACGACCGTCACTGGTATTCAGCAAACCGATCACGTTGGATGAAATTCTCGATTGGTTTCCCGAAGCCTCCAATATCGATGGTACATCTGGGAAAGTACGCGATAAGAGTGGCAAGTGGATTGGGACTGTACTGCGGACTGGCCCTCTTTCAGATGACCTCAGTGGTTATCAGGGCCCAACGGAACTGCTTCTGCGAATCGATACCGGAGGGAAAGTCGATGGGATCAGAATCCGGGCATCCTATGACAATGAACCGTACGTTGACTATGTCCGCACCGAAGCCGGCTTCTGGGCGATTTTTGAAAACCTGACTATCGCCGAACTATCTGAATTTGATCCACAGGCTGCTGGTGTCGAGGGAGTTTCCGGAGCGACCATGACCAGCCTTGCAGTAGCTGACACACTGGTTGAAGCGACCCGCCGTGCCCAACAGCAACAAGCCACCTCACCAACTGCTGCCCCAAGATGGTCCGGGTCGATTCGCTGGACGACTGCTGATGTCATTACCATTCTTACGATCCTGTTGGCCGTAATGCTGAAGTATTCAGGTGCATTCCGAAATCGAACGTTTCGGCGCATCTGGCTGATTTGGGTCGCTACCACGATTGGTATATGGCTTGGCAATCTGCTTTCGATGGCACTGGTCGCAGGTTGGTCAGCCGAGGGAATAGCATGGCGTCTGGCACCTGGTTTGGCAGCGATCGCCTGTGTTGCCATGCTTGGCCCACCTTTGACAAAGAGTAATCCTTACTGCAATCACCTGTGCCCACATGGTGCCATACAACAACTGATACGCCCTCACCACAAATCAGGACGATACCGCAAACTGAAACCCAACCTGAGCCGATTCCTTCGATACGTTCCGGGTCTCACCCTTTGCATTGCGTACATTGCTCTGGTCATGTTCCCATCCATTGACTTGGCGTCATGGGAACCGTTTCATGCCTACCTGTTCCGAATCACGGGCTGGGGCTCTCTGGTATTCGCATTCGCTACCCTTGCTATTTCTGCCGTGCTTCCGATGGGGTATTGCCGGTTTGGGTGTCCCACAGGTCGATTACTGGACTATTTGAAGCGAACTGCGAGGAGTGACCGATTGCAAGTCGGTGACGCAGTTGCCAGCAGCCTCCTGATCTTTGCACTGCTGATCCAGTACTGGCAATGAGTTGCATCGCGAGCATGCACAATCACGAGACGATTGTGACCTGACGATCAACCCGTTCCGCCGCGACCGAGTCATCCTTGAGTTCCACTTTCCCGCCTGAAGCGAGCGTAGGCATAGGTATGAACAGGTGCGAGGACGAGACACATGGCCGCAGCATAGCCAATCACGACACCGTCCGTTGAGTAATAATATCCTCCCATCCAAACGGCGGCGGATGTCGCGATGGAACCGATCAGCGAAGCTGCCAGCAGTGGATTTGCCCTTCTGGCGAGCACGTAATATCCCTGAACAGTCGCGATGTGGCTGGCAAGGCAGCCGAGTCCGAGGACAGCCACCTGCCACGGCTCAATGAATCGGGCTTCATAGTTTTTTCCCAACCATGGCAGGCAGGAAACAGCGACTGTCAGAACAGAAAAACCTGTCACCAGAAGCACAGTTGAAAGAATGGCTGTGCGGCGCCAGATCGTCCCGGCTTTCTCCCGTTCACCTGAACCATGGTGCAGTGAAATCACCGGATACTGAGTTTGCACCCATGCAAGTGCCAGCATCTGGATTGCCGTTGTTACGCTCAGCGTCATGCCCAAAGGTGCTGCGTCAGCGTCACTGTGAAACATCAAAACGATGACGGTAAAAAACTGGGTGGCAAAATGGAAAGAGGCACCTATCAAGGCTACTCGCCACTGGACAGGCAACACCTGATGAATCCAATCAAAGTCAGACGGCTGACCTTGGATGCGCCGAAAACGCTGAAAGAACTTCGCCTGTCCTATAAACGTGATGTACATGAACATCAATGCCTGAACAGAAGCACTGAGAACAAGTGCCCACAGTTTCAATCCCATTTCCAATGACACCCACATGACCACACTGCCAATGACCATTTGCAAAAATCGAAATCGGAAAATCGCTGCGCGGAATCCAGCACCCTCAAGAATCGACAGGCCCGGTGAAAGGCAGACCGAGATGGCTGCAATCGGCACGAGCACCAACAAGGGACCTCGCCAGGCAACCTCGGAATCAGAAAGGGAATACCAGCCGAACACCAATGCTGCAATCACATAAAGAATGCTCGCGGCACTGAACCACCGAAACGAATCGCGAATCAGATCTCGCATGCGCGCGGCCGTTGCCAGCCACGCTGGATCAGATTCCTGTCCGGATTCCTCCTTCGAACAGGCCTCTATTTTGTTCAAGGCCGCTGTCTCATGGCCAGATTGACTTACCAGAACATTCAGCAGACCAAGTTCAAAGTAGGCCTGAATACCGACAATCCCGATGATCCCGTAATAAACACCCTGCTCTGATAAATCGAGTGAGCGAATCAGCAGCAGGATGGTAATCGGCCCTGATGCCGCCTGCCACAATCGGGTCAAGAGGGCATAGGCGAGAGGGCGGTCAAACTGGAAACGGGCACGAAGATTTTCAAACATGACGACCGCTTGTATTTTCGCGTGATGCCGATCGAACCTCAACCCTACATTCCGTTGGATGTAAGTCTGGATACCGGTCAACGAGTCGGGCGTTCATGCTAATGGTTCGCATTTCTGACTCCACGCCATCGTCGTCTGGCACGTACCAACCCACGTCCAGCGCGGTAAAAGGAAAGAAATGGCAATGAACGACTCTGCAGAGCTTGGCCGGGTGCAAATTTTCTTGTGCGGTTGCCCACGAAGATAATCATATCGGCGACTGAAACAAGAAATGCCAACCACAGGATCAACGACATGGGATGCCGTTTCAATGCTGGTCCCAACATCTGCAGCGCGGAAAGTGGATTGCCGGACTTCAGAGCAATGTTGATCCAGAATAACCTTCTGTTCCAGTCATCTTTATCGAGTTGCGGTATTGCATCCATGTCTTCACACACAGGTGGCAAACCACGTCTCCTTCTTGCTTCCTGATGTATCGCGTGCCCCTGCGTCCGTTGATCAATATTGAGCGTCCAGTTTGCCGAGGTTGCATGGACACGATAATAGAGATGGCACGCTGGCAAATTGGCAAGTTGGCCCACCTCTGCAAGACGTAACCACAGTGAATAGTCCTCAGCGCACGGATATCGTTCGTCGTAACCGCCGGCCTTCATCACAGCTGACTTTCTGACGAGTACGCACGACTGGAAAAAGGCGTTGGCTCCCCCGGACAAATGACGCTGATCTATCTCATCACCGTCAAGTGGATGCTGAATCGGCCCAATGGCGAGCCCGCTGGCCGTCATGGAATAACCTTGTCCCCCCACCGCCACACACTCAGGGTGTCTCTGCAAAAAGGTAATCTGGTCCGTCAACCAGCACGGCGATGCAAGATCATCACCATCCAACCAGGCGATGAACTCAGTTTCAGCCAACTCAAGCAGCCGATTACGTGTCTTGGCACGACCTTGATTCGTCTGCGAAACGACTTTCAGATTTGTGACTTTGTCTGCAAACTGATGGGCGACTTGCAGAGATTTGTCTGTCGAACCATCATCCAGGACAACGATCGAAACCGGACCCGCATAGTCCTGTTGCAAAACACTCTCAATGGCATCCGGCAAATAAGCATCAAGATTAAATACCGGAATCACAACCGTCACTGGATCGTCGAAAGTTCCAACAGTCATGGTCACACATCCGCCCCACCGTCCACCGTGCCGGTGGCAGGGACATCAGGTTGCAGGCTTGACCCGAACATCACAACTGGATCGTGACCAAGCACATCTTTGATGGCATCGATGGCGGTCTGATCCTCACGGGGTGCCCACAGAATTGGTAGGGTTGTCTTTTGGTCAGTCAACAATATCGCCTGATAGTTCAATTTGCAAAGTATCTCTGCACATGCCAACGCCTCATAAATACCGTGCAACTCAACCAGTATCCTGGGCTGATGCCTGGAGATCAGTTCGAGTCCTGCACCCATGATGGCTGCCTCGGCACCCTCCGCATCAATTTTCATGAATTGCACCGAAGGGACGGTGCCCAGCAAAGAGTCCAACGTGACGGCGCTGACGGTAGTACGAGAGAAGTTGCGGTAGTGTTCATGTGCAGCCTGCGTATCAACACCACCGTACGCATCAAGAAAAGCCATGGAGTCATCACCTCCCTCAGCTTCTGCAAAGCGCAGGGTCATCTCCCCATTCTGACCAGCCACTGCCACCTGATGCACTTGCACGTGATTCAGCTTTGATTTCTGTGTGGCTTGACGAATTCTCTCAGCGTGCGCCGGCACAGGCTCAAACGTATGGATCTTCCCGTCTTTCACCAATTTTGCGAGCGAAAGAGTGTAGCAACCATAATGTCCACCAATATCGAAACAGGTATCCGTTTTGGACACCAGAGCCTCGACCACCTGCAAGACTTTCTGATCATAGCTGCCTGTCGTGATCGCATCAGCGATCGGCGTGTTGAGGGGCACCATGACATTGGCTCCGGCTGCTGGCCCAGCCTCAATCGTCTTCCACCCAAATTCGACGGGTGGCTCGGTCGGAGTCAGTAACGTCCTGACCATGCGTGCCACTGGCCGCAATGCGGCGCGACACCCGTCCTGCATTTGCTTTTTGAACTGGCCCATAAGCTTTCGTGGAGGTGCAAAAAGAAATAATCACCGCATTGATTCTCGATCGCGGTCGCCCGTTATAGTTTATCCAACTCCAGGCTCGATGACTTGAGCGTATATCATGGGTGCACCACTGTTTTTGAGGATGAAATAAAATGCGGATTCTGCTTGCTGTAGGTTCAGAGGAGCAAATCAACTCGGGAGCGGCGTGGTGCGCTTCGATGGATGGTGTTTCCGCTGATAACCTCAGACTGGCAATTCTCGGGGCTGACCGTAAAGCACTGGCAGAATATGGCCGCAAAACGCTCGCTGCTGAACTCAAAAGCGATCCTGCCGATCTTCAAGTGGATACAATTGCGGCTGAATCAGCTGCGATTCTCGCCCATGCTGAAGAACATCATTGCAGGAGTCTTATCCTGCTTTACGAAGCAAATCAGTCAGAACTTCAAAAAGAAGTATTCCAGACTTTCAAGCACCCCACCCTGTGGCTCCGGATCACCGGTCACCCACCATGCTCAGAGTCCAAAATCGTTTCTGCGTTTCAGAAATCGAGCCAAGTCACATCGGTTGTATCACAAAAACTGCTAGGTTTTTCTCCGGCCACCACACTCTGCAACGAAGTCGACCTGAAACACGACAATCTTTCAGAAGCCGTCAAAACGGCGATCAAGGAACATCAGATCACGGAGAATGAACTGATCCTGTTTGGCATCGATGACCCGGATTCATCTGACCGTGTTTACAAAACAGCACTGACTTTGATTGATTCCAAGATCACCACATCTCTGGGTCTTCTGCATGATGGCTATACGTTACCGGAAAGGATCGCCAGTCAGATTTATCACTGGGCAGCCAATGTAGCACCCCCAATGGACCGGCAGGAAAGAATCGATCTTTCAGAGGATCTGCGCTCAGGCTCTGCGCCCAACCTCGAGTTTTTTGGACTGATCTCGGCGGCGGCGATGTTGGCTGCGTTTGGACTCATTCAGGATTCGGCGGCAGTCATCATCGGTGCCATGCTGATCGCTCCACTGATGACCCCAATCATCGGTGCTGGTTTAGCGCTGGCACAGGGTAATCGGCCACTTTTCCGCTCTGCGGTCAGTACGATTGTCCTGGGTTTCTTCTGTGCACTGATCGCGAGCATGCTCTTCGGGTGGCTGGTGCTATTATTCCGAGATCCAACCATGACATCTGAAATGCGTGCCAGATGCAGTCCCTCGCCGATTGACTTCTGTGTTGGCCTGGTGGGTGGATTTGCAGCAACCTACGCTCGAACCCGCCGGCACCTGTCAGCAGCGCTGGCCGGAGCCGCAATCGCGGCAGCTTTGGTACCACCGATCTCAACAGCCGGACTTCAGCTCGCATTCCACACCTGGACGTGGGATGTTCAACAGATCGGAATACCCGTTCTCGGGCCCATTCTATTGGTACTGGTGAATGTATTGATGATCATGGGAGGATCCGCTTTTGTTCTCTGGGCACGTGGCATGCGCACCGATCGAACACTCACGATTCAAGATCGTTGGACGGTAAGAATTGCCGCCTTCCTCTGCACAATCACTCTGTTGATCATGACCTGGCTATTGCTGCCCCTGACGAATCCGAGTGAGACTCCTGAAGGTAGTCAGGAAAAAATCAACGCTATTCAACAGGAAGTGCAGGCAACCGGAATCAATTTATCTGCCACGCAAAATACTTGAAGAACCAAGAGCGAAACCGTCAGTGACTGCCTGATCCACGGATCATCCTGTGTATCATTTTTTGCAGAAAACATGACGGTGTTTCAGATCGATTTACGTTGACAGGTTCGCCAGCGTGCATCCTGCATTTTGTACTTTTCGTATTACATCTTATGATGGATTCCAGGATCGCAGCACGGACCTGCATGAAAGCGAATTCAACATTTTTCTCTGTTGGAGAAAATCACCATCAGCCGGAATCAAAGTTTCATCTTTGTCAGCATCGCATCTTTGTCAGCATCGATGGGACGCAAGCTGATGGTGGCGATATTTCCCGGTATTCGTTCCATCAATCTGGTTCGAATAGGAGCGGATTGTCCAGATCATGGAAAAACAGCCTTGACCTGACAAGTTTCCCGTATTATTTGTGGAATATGAGGCGCGGCGAGTGAAAGACAAACGCCGGCATGGAGGCTTACCTGAGGAGGCTTAACATGAAGCCTGAGAAAAGCTCAGATAATTCACCCAACCGCTCAACCATTGAACGGTTCTTCAGCGGTTTAAGCGAATACATCTTCCAGTCAAAACTGGGTGTGGTAGATGTACAACTGATTGACTACATCAGTGACATGCTTCTCCGGTTCGTGCGAATGGATACCGTCCACCGGGTCCGTCGTAACAATGGACGGCCAGCTACTGAACTCCTTCAGATGATGGTCGAAGCCGAGAAACGGATTGGGCTTGCCAAGCGTGATGTTCATCGCCATATCGGTGACGTGAGTCTGTTCTGGTCCGGCATGTACCCCGAGCGTTTGCGCCGCCTGAAACCCGAAAGATCCCCGGACGGTTTTCTGGATTTCTGCAAACAGGGCAAAAAAGCCTATGCGATGGCCGCCGAGATCAAGGGAGACGAAAACAGGCCCTCCAGCGATCTGCTGCATCAACTCAGCAGCGAATTCGAAATGTGCGCGTACGGATTACGCGAAGTACGCCGCGAGTGGGAGCGGGGATCCTCTGAGGGTGGGCCGCTTCTGCTATCCTGAGGTTGCAAATCAACCCCAATTCCACTGCTCCATTCCTCCACTGCTCGATTGCGTGCAACGGCGATCCAAACTCAGTGTGATCACACCAATACGGTAAAAGGCTGTTGATCGACACTCAACCATCAAATCCGCTGATTGTCAGTCGCAATGTCTGGGAAATGACGATTGATTGATACAAATGTCTCTTGTATCGCGGCTTTGTCAAATGGGACAATTCCGTAGGTTTTCAACTGCAGCCCATGATTGCGCTTCATGCTACCAGCTGTGTCTCGTTCCTCTGATTTGGTGCCATGATGGCATACTCGACAACAGGGGTTACGCTGCAGATGTTCAAGGATCAGCTGTTGAAAGGAAGAATACAGAATATGTCAGCCAGCCAGGAACGTTTTGATTCAGTATGCGCGAAGGCACGCGAGGCCATGGTACTGCACTCAACAGCTGACACGCTTGAATGGGACGAGCGCACCGGCATGCCCATTGCCGCCGGAGATTATCGTGCGCAACAAATCTCGATGCTGCGTGCGCTTGTGCATGAACTGCGTACTGATGCCGGGTATGGTGAAAACCTTCAACAACTCGTTGAGGACCTCAAAGATGAAGATCCGCACGAACCACGCGTGGCAACAGTGCGACAACTTCATCGAGACTGGCAACGCGATTGCAAATTGCCCACCGCCCTGGTCGAACAAATTTCGCAGGCAACGGTCCGTGGACAACAAAAATGGGATGCCGCCCGTCAGGCCGACGATTTCTCGATTTTTGAAAATACACTCGAAAACATTGTCGATCTGAAACGCGAAGCAGGAAGCCGCCTTAGTGAAGGCACCAACCAGAGTGTTTATGAAGCACTGCTTGACGAGTATGAACCGGGCGCCAAAGTAGATGAAATCCAGCAGGTCTTTGATGATCTCAGAACACCTCTCGTTCAATTGATTGCAGCAATCAGAGATGCACCAAAACAGCCGGACACCGGCATTCTTGAACGAACTTATTGCATTGATGACCAACGTGATTTCAGTCATCACGTAGCAGAACAGATAGGGTTTGATTTCGAACGTGGGCGTTTGGATGAAACATCTCATCCATTCTGCACGACACTGGGTCCACATGACTGCCGCATTCTGACTCGATACGATCCTCACTGGCTACCCGCGGGACTGTTTGGGACGATGCATGAAGCCGGGCACGGCATGTATGAACAGGGCTTGCGATCTGACTGGTTCGGTCTGCCACCTGGCTCGTATGCTTCGCTGGGGATACACGAGTCCCAGTCACGGTTGTGGGAGAATCAAGTCGGCCGCAGTCGGTCATTCTGGGAATGGCTTTATCCACAGACAAGCGACACGTTCCAGTCGCAACTGGAAGGTGTTTCTTTAGACGCGTTTTACTTTGCGATCAATACGGTACGCCCGAGTTTGATTCGAGTGGAAGCGGATGAAGCAACCTATAACCTGCACATCATCATTCGCTTCGATCTCGAAAGGCAGTTGATTGACGGATCCTTGAGCGTCAAAGATCTACCTGAAGCATGGAACACCCGCTATGAGAGTGATCTTGGGATTCGTCCCCCATCGGATGCAGACGGAGTTTTGCAGGATGTTCACTGGAGTGCAGGCTTGATTGGTTATTTCCCAACCTACACGCTGGGAAATGCGGCCGCCGCACAACTATTCGCGGCGGCAAGTGAGCAAATTGGAGATCTCGATGAGTTATTTGCACGTGGTGAATTCCGACTTTTGCTCGATTGGCTACGGGAACGCATCCACTTTGATGGACAGTGTTATAGCGGCACTGAGTTGATTGAAAGGGCAACCGGGAAACCCCTCAATGCCACCGATCTGGTCAAATATCTGCAGGCGAAATTGGAACCGCTATACGGAATCGCGGGAAGTTGACGGATGATGGCTCGCCCATTGTCGACCTGATTTTTTTCGGTTGTTCCGCTACACTCTGGTTCTCATCCACTGTTTTGAAAAGGTCACCATGATTATCTCAACTTGCCCGAGGTGTCAGGAAGTTTTCCGCGTTCCGCTTGGAACGATGCCCCAAGACGCCTATGCGATGTGTCCCTGGTGTCACGAGACCTTTCCTCTCACCGAAGTGCTTGATCAACTTCCACCCCCGTTACAGATCCTGACAGCTGATGGGGAACCCATCACCGTCATGGAGCCTGTTGCAGCACATTCCACAGCCGGCATTGACTCGCTGACAGGTGCGACCACAGGTTCTCTGGCCAACCTGTCTGCCGGCGACGATCTTGTTGGTAATGATCAGTGGGATCCCGCCGCTCTGGATTTCGGTACAGAAAGCGGAAATGGAAATACGGACACTGGGTGGAGTCCAGGTACCGCGACGCAAACGGCACCCATGAAGGTATCACCGCGTCCAAATCGAAGAAAGAAAAGTGGTTCCGGAATCCGTTCCATGATTCAGGTCGTTGTTGGTGGGCTACTTTCGGTACCTATCGCTCTTGGAATTCTTCTGGCAGTTGGACGCGCTCCTGATCTCGGGTTTTGGCCCTTCGACGGACAATCAAGATCTGCGCAGGAACTGCTTCCATTTCTCAATGGCGAAACAGAAACCGATTCTGATACAGAGCCAGAAGACTTCGGAGGCCAACTGCTCGACACAAGTCAATTCGACAAAGCCATGCAGGAAACTGAAGATCCAGCGCAAGCCGTACTCGATGAACTCCTGCAACCTGAACCCTCTGCTGATGACGACAATGACCAGAGCAATCTTGACCAAAACAAGTCAACGCCAGGATCCGGTGCATCTTCTCTGAATCTGGCAGAAATGTCCCCAGATTCATCGGCATCGGAAAACAACGAAATCCCGCCGGAACTGCCCAGAACATCATCGGACGCAACTGCAGCGAACCAGAATGCAGCGAGCCAGAACCCTGGGGAGAAAACCGAGTCCGGAATTTCACCACCTGTCAGCGGAAATACAGGAATACCGGCCACAACGATCGCCGCCAGCCAGACAAAACCTTCCTTGAAGACCGACGAATCCATCACGCAATCAAGTCAGAGTCAAACACTTCCTGCAGAGGTAATGGTGCAAGTCACGGAAGCAATTCAGGCGCTCGAAAAACTTGAAACGGCTGATCAGCAGTCCGATACTGATCGGTTGGCTGAAGCGTATGAACGGCTGGCAGAAGCTTGCGAAACTTCAAAGACCTATCCCAAAGCACTCAATGCGCTCGCGACCTCGATTCAGCAGTCCGGTGCCTCAACCCAACTTCAGGAAGCAGCGGTCACGTGGCTGGAATATCCTCAACGATCCTCCCAGGGTATCGTGTTATTTGGCAAGCCAGGAACAACCGCCAAGAGCCAGATACTCACTCTGGACTCAGGGCGTGTTCTGACCATGAAAGGGAACCTGACGTTACCGCTATCAGAACAGGTCATGGTACTGGGACAGATTACGAAAGAGGCTGACGTAATCGAAATCAGTTTTACTGTTCCGCTGCCCTGAAACCTGTGTCTCTGCTCTTTGATTCATGAGTCAGCTGAAATGTCCAATCAAACAGGCATCTCAAGCACGCTGCACTGGCATTCCCGACTTGGACGTTGCCAGGAACCACAGGTTTCTGATGGCGAGTCCGGACAACAAGTCCTCCCCACGACTTGATGCACTTGTACACTCTCTCCGGCAAGTCCATTGCATTGGCCGGTACGGTGATGATCAGTTTTTCTGTCCATGAAGATCTATTACACAGACCATTTTGATCTGCCACTTCCAGATGGCCATCGGTTTCCGATGGGCAAATATCGCCGCCTTCGCAAACACGTGGTGCAAAGTGAGCACCACCTGAAAGATACACTGGTTGTGCCACCCGCAGCGACTGACGATCAACTGCTATCCTGTCATACCAATCGGTATGTGGATGCTGTTTGCAATGGAAATCTCAGTCCCAAGGAAATACGTCGCATCGGATTTCCATGGTCAAAAAAAATGGTGGAACGCTCACGCCGCAGTACTGGGGCAACACTTGCTGCAAGTCGGGCAGCGCTGACAGATGGCGTTTCGGTGAATTTGGCAGGGGGAACGCACCATGCGATGCGGGATGCCGGCGAAGGGTACTGCGTTTTCAATGATGCTGCTGTGGCCATTCGTGCATTGCAGCAGGAACAACTGATTGGACGTGCCTGCGTCATTGATCTGGATGTGCATCAGGGAAATGGCACTGCTGAAATATTCGCAGCCGATCCAACGGTCTTCACATTGTCGATTCATGGTGTAAAGAATTTTCCGCTTCGGAAATCACCGAGCGATCTGGATGTCAATCTCGAAGATGGAACGTCAGATCAACGATACATGTGTGCTCTGCATGACGCACTTCAACACATGGAAAAATCAGGACCCTATGACCTGGCAATTTATCTGGCGGGAGCCGACCCTTACGAGGGTGACCGACTTGGGCGTCTCAGCCTTTCAAAACAGGGACTTGCGGAGCGTGATATTACCGTGATGCAGTGGTGTCTCCATCACCATCTGCCGCTCGCCATTGCAATGGCGGGTGGTTATGCCCCAAATGTGGATGATATTGTCGAAATCCATGGAATGACCGTCCAGCTCGCCAGCTTGCACTCAAGAAAAGTCACGCGTTAAGGCAGTCCGATCAATGCGGATCCCAACGTGCTGCAGAACAACCAGCCAAAGAGATGAAATCGCGCGACAAGAATAGCTTCCCCGCACTGGACGCATTATGCTGTTCCGTAGAAGAAAGCGCTGTTTTTGGCAGGTCAATCACTACGTGACCCGTCACAATTCGTTTCCCGTTTCTTCCAGATACCATCGTCCGAGGAACAAGACTTGCGATTTTTCATTTTTCTGCTGACCGTCATCACCTTTTGCCACGGCTTCGAAACTCGAAAAGCAACTGCAAAAGAAGCAAAAATAATCCTCGTTGCGGGTAAGCCGTCGCATCCACCACGGATGCACGAATTCAACGCGGGTGTTCAATTGATGACTGATTGCCTGAAGGATACACCCAACATCGATGTTCAGTTTGTTCTCAATGGCTGGCCCAAAGACGAATCGGTTTTTGATGGTGCCAGTGCTGTGATCTTTTTCATGGACGGAGGGCGACGGCACGAAGTCGTGCAGGAAAACGGAAGACGTCTGAAATTGGTAGATCAATGGGCTTCGAAAGGCGTTGGACTCGGTTTCATGCACTTTGGTGTCGAAGTGATTGCAGATCAGGCCGGAAGCGAATTCAAACGTTGGATTGGAGGGCACTATGAGCACATGCACTCCTGTAATCCGATTTGGGAACCCAACTTCACAGTGTTTCCCGACCACCCGATCAGCAGGGGCGTCAAACCTTTTCAAGCAAAAGATGAATGGTATTTCAACATGCGGTTTGTCGGTGACATGTCAGGTGAGAAAGCAAGCGAAATCGAGGGATTGAAATTCGTACCAATCCTGACCGCAGTACCCTCCAACGAAGTGCGTGATGGTCCCTACGTATATCCAAAGGGTCCCTATCCTCATATTCAGGCGTCCAAGGGGCGTGCCGAAGCCATGATGTGGACTGTCGAACGCCCTGATGGTGGTCGAGGCTTTGGATTCACAGGCGGGCACTTCCATGACAACTGGGCAAACGACAACTACCGCCGGGTCGTTCTCAATGCGATCCTCTGGGCAGCCAAGGTGGAGGTTCCCGAAGGCGGCGTGACATCCTCCGTGTCAAATGAACAGCTCAATGCCAACCTCGATCCCAAAAACCGGCGATAATCCCAGATCGTCGTTACTTTGGAAACAGGTTTTGCCTGGCCTTGGAACCATCCGCTGTTCCCGGGCCCGTAGAGACGCTCACTGGATGGCTTCCCGATGCGGTTCAGTCACCTTTTTCAGGAACATTTTCCAGAATGTCCAGCAGAATCTGATCGGCATCAATGCCTTCCGCTTGAGCTTCAAAATTCATGAGAACCCTATGGCGCATCGCAGGTAAAAACACGCGACGCACATCCTCGAAACTCACGTTGTAACGCCCTTCGAGCAATGCTCTTACTTTCGACGCCAGAGCAAGCGTCTGGGCTCCACGCGGACTGGCACCCCAACGCACGTAATTGTTGGTTGCGGCAACGGAGTGTGGGCCATCAGGATGCGTTGCCAGATTCAACCGAACCAGATAGTCCTGCACATGTGGTGCGAGGATGACGTTTCGCACCATTTCCTGCCACCTTTGAATCTCTTCACCATTCATCACCTTTTCCAGATCAGCCTGATGACCTTGGGTGGTGCGTTCTACAATCAGATTCAAATCCTCGCGGCTGCTGTAACCAACAACCAGTTTGAACAGGAAGCGGTCCAACTGCGCTTCGGGCAACGGGTAAGTACCCTCCTGTTCAATCGGATTCTGCGTCGCAAGTACGAAGAAGGGCTTTTCGAGAACGAATCGCGTACCTCCCGCCGTTACAGTTCCTTCCTGCATGGTTTCCAGCATGGCAGATTGAGTCTTGGGTGTAGCGCGGTTGATCTCATCAGCCAACAGAATCTGGGTAAAGACCGGTCCTCGCTGGAACTCGAATCCTCGCCGACCATTCTCGTCCTCAACAATCATGTTGGTACCAAGAATATCAGCAGGCATCAGGTCGGGTGTGAACTGGATCCGACTGTAGTTCAAGTCCATGACTTCCGACAGCGTACGGACCAGCATGGTTTTTCCCAAACCGGGCACGCCCTCAAGCAAACAATGACCTCCACAGAAAATAGCGGTCAACACTCCATGCACGATATCATCGTGCCC
The DNA here is from genome assembly GCA_012270065.1 of Rubripirellula sp. Taxonomy (GTDB): domain Bacteria; phylum Planctomycetota; class Planctomycetia; order Pirellulales; family Pirellulaceae; genus Rubripirellula. The sequence goes on from JAAXJB010000090.1 coordinate 20,620, forward strand.
AACAATGACCCGTCCAATCATTTCGCGGACTGCGTTGTAGCGTTGCCCAAACTCTTCTGCTTCGGCCTGCATTGACTCGACTGTGTTACTCATCTGCATTCATCAAGGGGTTGGTGCTGCACCGTTCAATCTGTTTTCAATACCGCAAATATGTGGATTGTAAAGGACTGCAGGATCAACGCCGGAAACCGGTGAACATGCAGCACCTCAAGTCCCAATGATAGCCGAAATGAAACCACTTGGGTGGGGGCTCCTACGGTGTTGATTTGTTCAATTCCTGATATCCACTCTACTTTTGCGACGTCAAGCGGCGGGAAACCTTCTCTGCCTGTTCAAATACCCGCATGATATTTGCACCCAGAATCTTCCGTATTTCTGACTCGGTATAGCCGCGATCCAATAAACCCTGAGTGATCACTGGATAGGTGCTGACGTCTTCGAGTTGCCGGGGAAGAGCAGAAACACCATCGAAATCCGAACCCAAACCAACATGATCAATTCCGGCAATGTCAACGATGTGATCAATGTGATCGAGCAAATCGTGTACGGTACACCGCTTGGATCTTGGATTTTTGAGCTCCCATTGCCGCAATTCCGAATCGGCTTTTTCTGAATCGTCGGGGTACAGCTTCTTCAACTCTTCACGACGTTGCGTCCTTTTCAGAGATCGGGCGGCATCGAGGGGATTCACGTAATCGGAATAGAAGTTCACCATCACCACACCACCATTCTGCTTTGTCAACGACAGCACATCGTCGGGAACATTTCGCGGGTGATCCGCAATGCCCCGTGCTGACGAATGGGAAAAAATTACCGGTGCTCTGGCAATCTTCAGGGTTGCTCGCATGCATGCTGCCGAAACATGAGATAGATCAACAAGCATTCCCAGACGATTCATTTCATGAATGATTTCCTCACCGAATGGTGACAGACCGCCGGAAATTGAATCATCGCTACAGGAATCGGCCCAGTCGAGTGACATCGAATGAGTCAAAGTCATGTACCGCGCTCCCTCCCGATACAGTTGACGCAACACATTGATCGAATTTTCGATTGAGTGTCCCCCTTCTACACCAATCAACGATGCAATTTTTCCCTGTTCGTTGATTCTTTTGACATCCTTGACTGTCAGGGCCAACTCAAACACATCGCCATATTGTTTCGTCAATTCCCGCACAACTGCAATCTGTTCAAGAGTCGCCGTAAGCGCATTATTCTGCGATGCTGTGGAAACCGGTACATACACCGACCAGAATTGAGCACCAACACCACCCGCACGCAAACGTGGAATATCCGTATGCAGTTCAGGCTGGTTCTTGCGCAAGTCGATCTTGCCGATGACCCCACCACTCTTCCGAAGCGCCCAGGGCAAATCGTTGTGACCATCAAACACCGGTGCTGTCTTGTGAATCCGGATCGCATCATCTGTCACAACAATTGAATCTCGCGAGCCTGCGGATACCTTCTCCTTTGCTTGACCTGTAGCATCACGATCAGCGCCGGAAACAGGACAAACAAAAAGGGACGCAGCGGCACAGAGCGCATTTCGCAGGTGAATCACAACGTCAAACTCACAGCTCAATGGAACGATCTAGTGTAAGGCTATGATGATGACACATGCCGCAGTCCTGCTCTACCCACCATTTCCGAAAATCCAATCACAATGAAATGGGAAGCATTTCCCACCTGATTTTGTCATCGCACCTGCGATGCCGATCAAGTACTTTTTTTATACTGCTTCAATCGTTCATGTTCCTCTCGAACCTTGTAAAACGGGTCGAGAGGGTAACAGCCACTGACAATGCCATTGCGTGGAGCCGTCGTACAATCACTGAAAGTACGACACACTTTCTTTCGAGTCAGTTGGTGTCCCGACAATACATCAGCAGGCAACTCGGGATAGGAAAGTACGATTCGGCCCAAACCCACGGAATCCACCCAATGCTCACGAACAAGGGCTTGGGCAGCATGCGGTAACCAATCCTGAAGATAGCTGTACCCAGACCCGATAAAGACCAGCTCAGGGTACTGCTGTTTCAACTCAGCTGTGGCCCGCAATTGACGGGCCACACCCACCAGCGGGTCTTCAGGAGGCTTGTACCCATCACTGGGTGGAAAATACGCCGGTCGCTGGATATGTGGGTTGTAATAGGGACTTCCCGCAGTCGTACAAACAAGCTTGATCCCAAGACTTTTTAAAAGCTCCATCAGTTTGGAAGGTTCACTTAAATCGACTTCACAACCGGAGTCATCACTGCCGAACGCCAAACGGGCCAGCGCATTGGGGGCCGCAACACCAACCTGACCATCCCCTGGCTGGAACGGTAGAAAATCGAAAACACTAACCCGCACACCAATCGCCAGCCCGGGTGCGGCGGCGTTGATCCCCTGGACAATATCACGAAGAAAACGGGTGCGATTTTCGAAACAACCACCAAACCGCCCGGGCCGATCTACCCCACTCAATAACTCGTGTCCGAGATAGCCATGGCAATGCTTGATGTCAACGAATTGAAATCCTGCCTTGTTCGCAAGCACTGCCGCATCAATGAAGTCATCTACCAGTTTCTGCAATTCATCGTCCGAGAAAATTGTTGAATCATCATCAATATCAAGTCTGCAATCCAATATCGGGTTTCGTTGCACCGTTCGTGGCTCGCTTACACTCTTTTGGTTGGGTCGCGCATATCGGCCAGAATGGGTCAACTGCAAGCCCACCAACAAATCATCGTCCTGCCCGAACGCGTTTTGATGGGTGTTCACCAATTCCAATCTGAGTGACTCGATGTCCTCAAGATTAGCTTCAGAAATCAGCAGCTGATTTGGATTGGCGCGACCATCGTGTCTCACGGCCACTGCCTCTCCACCCCATATCAACTTTGCACCACTAAGTCCAAAGTTTCGCCAACGCCTGCGTGTCAAATCGGTAGGCTTTCCATCAGTCGTTCCGTCCCAACCCTCCATGGGAAGAATGCAGAACCGGTTCCCGATTTTTCGACCATCCACCTGCAATGGATCAGCAAGAGGGTTGCTGTTTGCTGCGATCTGGTCATCACAGGGAAACTGGATCCCCAGACCAGCTAGATGATTCACAAAGTTGTCATAATTTTTAAAACTTGCCACTCGCGGGTAAACCATCAATGCTCCTCCCTCATCATGCGTTGGAGGTCACTGGCAATCAATTCCAACACTTCTGCATCAGAAGCAGAACGATGGGGCGAATCAGGATGTGTCTGGTCACATCCCAACATGCCTCTGATTTTCAAAAACATCGCGGCAGAATGTTTATAGGCAGGCGCTGGATCCCGAAAGGTGAAACTTCCAAGGTACTGCAATAAATCATTCAACTCGTAAAACCGCGGATCCCCAGTTTCCCACATGGCGTCACGCCGAGCAAACGCATCAGGCGCAAAAGTACTAAGGCCCAGCAGATAATCACTGCCATACATCACCATATCGATGGCAAGATCATTGCCAGTAAAGACTTTGAAGTCAGGCCGTATACGATTTCGCAACTCAAGACGTTGCCATTCGGGCAAGCGGTGAAGCGATGAATGTTTTGCACCCACCGCATTTGAAATCAGCATCAATTGCTGATAAACCTCCAGTGAATAAATTCTTCCAAAAGGAGCAAATACCTTACCCAATTCAAAGAACAGAAACTTTTCACACTCACGGGCGAGTGCCTGATATGCTTCAACCAATTGGTCATCCGGCAATTCGATCAAGCCGTAGGACTGAAAAAAGATCGGTGTACCACCGTGCCGCTGAATCTGCTCAATTCCGATCCGGTACGAATCACTGTCGAAACCTGCCTGTGGTTGATCACCAACAAAAACTCCCGCCACAAACGATTGACCATCGGCGATTCGTCTGGAACGCAACAGTACTTCTTCTCGGACAGCATCATCAATCAGATTGCCATAGCCGGTATCCATGTTGACTGCGGGGATCAAGCCAGCCTCCAACGTACGCTGGACATGTGCATCGAAGCCTTCCCAATCAACTTCTCCTCCCGCATGGTATGGCAGAAGGATGGCAGAAATGCCCATAATCTTCCGTCGAGGCTGCAACAGCTTTGTGGGATCCATCAATTCAATCATGCTCTTTCATCCGTAACAATTATTAACCATTTCGACTGTACTTCAGATCGGGCCAAGTGTCTTGGCGAATTGGGCACACTTGGACCTTGCAATGCAGGCAAGGAAATCTCTCTTGGATTATCAACTCACTGACAAGGCGCTCCCTGAAAATCTCCCTGCATGGGGCGTTCTTGTTCTGGAAAGTCATCACAGCCCAACCTTTGCGATGAATTGGCGTACTCATGAGTTTGTCAAAATTGTCTATGTATGGAAGGGCAGGGGAGAATTCCACATTGGGGACTCAATTCACGAATTTCATGCCAATGACGTGATTATCATTCCCCCCCACACACGCAATCGTATTGTTGATGATGCCTCTGAGGCCGCAAGTCTTTACGTGTGCTGCATTGCAACGGAATTACTCGCTTTTGAATCTTGCCTGATCCAATCACTCAAGGTCCGGTTGGAACACCATCGCCATGGATTCACCAATCGCGTCACATCGCTACTGCGACGTCTGATTCACTCTCAGCAAAAGCCGACCTCTACCCAATCTATCTCGATGGTTGCCGACGCATTGCGGCTATTGCAGCTCCTGCTGGAACTCGAATCCAGACCGCAAATAACCCAACAACCAGACAGTCATGAACGTGCCATCCTACGCCGTTACATCAAAGATCTTCCCAATCGTTTTTTTGAAGAATCATCTATCGATTCCACCAGTCGTCAATTGGGTATTCCCCGACGCACCTTTACTCAACTGTTTCACGAATTGACGGGTGAGACATGGCTCTCACACACTCGCCGCCTGGCTGTCGAACATGCCCAACAACGACTTCGACAAACAGATCTCCCCATCACATCCATCGCTTTCGAATGTGGCTTCGGCGACCTGTCCACTTTCTATCGGCGGTTCAAAAAATTGTCGGGAATGTCTCCTGGTGAGTACCGATCGGCAAACAACTCATCCAACGCAGCTGATATTGATCAGTCTTGAATGCGATACAACGCCGTTGCCGTTCTCAACAGGATCGAATCACCAAGCACAGCGAGTGATGCAAGCGTTCGCTCCTCAAGTGCATTTGAACCAACTTCTTCAAAATCCTGGCCCGCGCGTACAACTGTTGTCACGCCCTCCTCACTTGTGAAATACAGTTTGTCTCCTGCCAACAAGGGTGAGGCTGAATAATTGCCGCCGATGCGTTTTCGATAAACCAGCTCACCCGATTCAGCTTCCACGCAGGTAGCAATCCCATCATCACTGATCGAATAAACCAAGCCATCGTGGGCAATCATGGAGGGTGTTTTCGGTACATTTCTATCAAGCTGCCATGCAACATGAGTTTCGGTGACAATACCTTTTCCCGTAGGTCTGATGGCCAGCATTTTACTGTTGTCAAAACTCGTCGAGATAAAGACGAGACCACGGTGGTAAACCGGCTTGGGAACGACTGAATATCCCTCATATCGCACGTCCCAAATCGTTTCTCCGGTTGCCGGATCAAGTGCAAGGACACAATCGCTCCCAGGCGCAACTACCTGAAGCTGACCGGCAACTTCGATCACACTCGGTGTGCAAAACGAAAAAGTTTTCTTTGCCGAAACAGGTCGTGGAGTTGACCACGCCAACTTTCCGGTGGCTGCATTGAGAGCCACGATCTTTGGTTCAGAATCACCGTCACACGTGAAGATCAAATTCCCGGCAGCAAGGACTGGACTTCCGCCATTACCATGAGTGGGTTTGAAGTACAGGTCACGGTTCATCCAGAGAACGTCACCACTCAATGAAAGACATGCGGTTCCCTGATAACCGAAATGTACGTAGATCCTATTACCGTCAATCACCGGCGTAGGGCTGGCATGACTGTTCTTGCGGTGGATTCTTGCGGGACGTTCTCCGGTCTGTTCCATGATTGGAACCGACCTGGTTATACGGCCGGAGGATGCATCAAGGATCAGCATTGAGAGAGTGTATTCCTGATTCTTCCCGTCCTCAGGAACTTCACCGGAAGGGATCGCTGTTGTCAGGTAAATCTGATCACCAACCGTAACAGGTGACGACCATCCCTCACCCGGAATCTCTGTTCTCCACGCAATGTTCGTGGCCGAATCCCATTCCACAGGAAGGAAACGGGAAACCACGCCATCGCCACCGGGACCGCGAAAAACAGGCCATGAATCAGCTGCTGAAGCAATTGGAAGAATGATGTACAGGGCACAGCAGGAAATGATCAATCGAGCGGGAACCATCGACTTTCTCAGTGGAAACCGGGGTGGAATTTGATCCAACAATCCAACGCGAATCGGGAATCTCTGATACAGACTAGCAGGAAGGATGCTGACAGACCATCGTCTTATCAACAGGAATGAATCGAAGCCGCGAGTCGATGGTGGAAACATGCTCGTAGGCAATACTCCCATTCAGCAATTGCAAGCACTCAACCGTATCCCTTGACCGTGTTGGATAGTTCCGTGGCCACTGAATGAACAAAGGAACAATGAAAGATTCCGCTGCATCTCCGTCATCCCAATCTCCTTGCATCGGCATTTGCGCTCTGGACTCAAGTGGTGTTTGTATCGGTTGCGCTCGCAAAATGCAGGAGATCTATGCGTGGGCGAATGCATCCCAGCAGGAACGTGAAGAAATCAACCGCAGGGCAGGTCTACGGAAGAAGAAGATGCAGTCGCGACCTTCCTAATCCAGACTCTTCAACGCAGCCACCAGTCCCTCGTCCTCAACCGTAACGGCTCTGACTTTGATATCTCCCGACAGGTCGTGAGCTTCATAAACCTGCTGCGTTAAGGGAAATCCGGTCCCGAAAATGACACCGGGAACCGGTGCAGCAAGTGAAGTCAGGCCATCAAGGTCCAGATACTTCACAGCGCCGGGTACAAACATGGGGTCGTCGTGCCGCTGAATGGAAGCAAACTGGAAATTCTGACATTCAATGATGTACCGATTCACCTCGTTTCTCGCCTGACTACAAGCAGCCACGACCAATGGCCCCGCAACTTTACCCAACCCGACCATGCCTACCTCACCCTGCTGTCGTCCATACTTGATCACCGAAAGCAGGTCATGAGTACGTTGGGCGAATAGACAGTGGTTGAAACCATAGGTGTATCCTGAAAATTTATGCCAACCCTTGTCTCCACCTCGCTGAAACCACATTCGCTGGCATTGCTCCTTTTCAACCGCACGCGATAATTCACCTTGCCCGAACAGATCCGGCACAATGACGTTGTATCCGGCATTCACGAGCGACAGGATTCCAGTCCGCACCTGATCATTTTCAAATGCGCTGTTCTTGCCTTCATCAGTGACCCATACGACTGTACCATGCTTTGCCGGCGATTCAGGCGACACGAATTTGAGAATGGGAAACTCCTCCTCATGGTCCATATTCCTGATCACCCCGGCATGGATCACAACTTGCGTTGTCCGCTGACTTGATTTTTCACGGTAGACAACTGCACCAATCCGATCGTATCGACGCCCCAACACGGTTTCCCATGCGCCGCCGATGATTTTTCGATAAGCCGCCAATTCGTCACGTGATTCTGGCACAAGATGACTGATCGTCTGATCGGAATCATGTGCAGCAGCAGCGAGCAGTTTTGTTTCATGCGAATCACCGACCAAAGCACCCTCTGGCTCCGGGTATGTGTGATTCCAAACAGTTGACTCAGCGCGAGTCAAAGGCAAAAAGTCCTTTTCCTCGATCGAGTCGAATCCCAGGTCAAAATGCCGGTTAAAAAAATCGTACATGGCCGCACGATTGACCTGGTTATAGTTGTGGGGAAACTGAGTATGAAAAACTGCTGTCAGCCTGTCTTCTGCTCCCATCATTCCATAGACACGCTGAAGATCCGGAAAACCGAGTGTTCGCAGCTCGATGGTCCAGTCATCAGCGGCAGTGAGTCCCAAAGGTCTTGGTGCGGTTGCGGCTGCAATATCAATGTTGCCCTGGTCGATGCGTAACAAGGGTGCATTTTCACACGTGCACCCACCCTGCATGGCGGTAGAAACCATGACGCAAGGCATCGAAGCGGCAATCCGTTCGTCAACAGCGCTGAGAATCATTGACTGAGTTCCACCCCCACTGGCACCAGTCACTCCGATGCGGGATGGATCTACGTCATCCAGTTGCAACACAAAATCAACAGCACGGATCGAATTCCATGTCTGCAGTCCCATCATGTTCTGTAACCGCAGATCCGCCTGAACGCTCATGAAGCCCCAATCCTTCGAGCGGTCAAGGTGCTTCCATTTTTCAGGTCGGTGGTCAAGTTGAGTGGAATCTGCATACCCTGTCATGTCATAGTGAAACACCACGCAACCCATTCGCGCCAATTGCACTGCTCGCGCCTGCAGCGGATACCGTCCACCCTGAATGAATTGTTCGGCTCCCGTTTCGATCTGTTTTCTGACCGTTTCGATACCGGCATCGTAAAACCGACCATCCTGCCAATGCCCATGAGGGGAGAGGATGACTGGGAATGGACCCTTTCTGTTTTTTGGCCTGTAGAGGCTACCCGCTACATAATTGCCGGGAATCGACTCAAAAAAAACACGATCAACAACATAATCATCACGCTCAACACGCCCGTGAATCACTGCGTTCAGTGGTGTTCTCGTTGGAAGTGGCCACAACCCCTGTGAAACGAGAATACGGCGTTTGATCTCAGTTTGCCGCCGCTTCCACTCATTGAGATCCTTGACTGGCTTGAATGGAAAAAAACCGTTCAGTGTTTTCAGATCCCCCAACCGGGAATCCTGCGGCTGATCACCACTGAAAACAACCGGCGCCTCTGCGTACGCGAGACCCGACAGCAAGGCAGTACACAAAACAAGCAAATAGCGCATAGAAAACTGTCCCATCAAGTCTGCCTATGGAATGAAAGGTTCATTCACCTCATCGCAGATCATCAACCAATGCATCCAGGCCTTTCAAGTTTTGCATCAGCGATTTTTCCGCATCCAATTCGTTACGATGATCGAGGATACCAATCGGCCCCCGATAACCCTGCCGCAGGACTTCCTTGATCAGACTCTTTTCGTGTAAACCCTGACCAATCGGCAATATTTTATTCTGACCACGGGATACGCTGGCGGGCTCAGCCATGCCATTGAGATTCAGACAGAAGAGATATGGCTTGATGGCATGAAACGCTGCTGGAAATCGCTCAATGTGTTCATGACCGTGATGGAAATTGTAAACAATTCCAACATGCTCAGCTTTGAAATGCTCGCGAAGATGTTTGCAGACCGCCGCAAGATTCTCCGGCTCACCACCCCAACCGCCATGATTGTACAGACCCAGCCTCAAACCCAATCTGGCTGTTTTTTCGACCATCGGACGAAGCCTTTCTGCCGCCACCCGCACCTTTTCTGAGTCAGCTATGTCCCCGACACCCGGAACCATCAACCAGATCTGAGGTTGAATTCCATGTTTGGCAATGAGCGGTTCCAATGCATCGTGCCAGCTCCAGAACGCAAAGAATTCAATGCCGTGCTTCTTGTATTGTTCCACCTCCTCTTCAAAGGTCGGGACATGCTCTGCCCGCCAATCATATGCAACCCGTGACATGCCGAGCCGGTTAACCATCTCAGCTCGTTGCTTTGGTGTTCGCTTGCGAGCATCAAACGGCACAATGCACCACGCCACCAGCCGGTCACGTTTGAACATCGCATTCACATCGGAATCATCAGCGAAGGTCAGCCCGCACGGCAGCACCATCCAACAACACATCAACAGCAAAAGTAACGATGGCAGATTTTCTGATTTATGCACGATCACGACCTCAACTTTTTGAATTCACTTGACCGCCACGATGTAGCAAATCCAGCTGGCATCGCTGGGTGCTGATTCCTGCCGTTCCCAGCTGCTGTATTCATCTTCATCCAAGTCTTCATCGTCATTTTCCCAGTAAATATGACTTTCTCGAAAACCTGCTTCTGCCAGCATTTCACGCACTTCAGGAATAGTCCAGAACCGCCAATGATACTCAAACGCCCTTTTCAATTTGCTGCCATCTGCAAATTTGAAACTGATCGCAAAGCTGGCATCGGCATTGATCGGATTGAAACTGATCTGCTCCCAGTGATAGTTGAACCCCTTCTTGCCTTTCACAATCTTACGTTTGTCCACCAATCCTTCTTCGTAGCACTCTCCACCCCCCATCATGTCCATCACCATCACCCCCTTTGATTTGAGGTTGGATCGGGCAATCCGGAAGTAATCGATCACTTCATCACGTGTCTTGAAAATCCAGAAGGAAAAGTTCTGTGCGGCCAACACGTCGACAGCTGGTCGATTTCGCTTTCGCACGTCCTGTTCGATCAAGCGGACGCGTTGTTGCTGGGATTTTTTCAACTTTGCCAGATTGTTCTCACGCCCCCATTGCAATGTTTCCGGACACAAATCGACGCCAATCGCTGTGCGTTTTGCTTTCGAAGCCACCCAGTCACAGCAGATTGCAAAGGTCCCGCAAAAATCTTCCCGTAAATCCAAGGGTGTGGTCCCATACGCATCCCGATATGCCTGATCAAAAAACACCACTTCGTGGTCAGGTGTTTGTACCGATTTTTGATAACAGTCAAATCTGTCGGCAACGGCTGCCATGTTCGTCCCATCGGACTTTTTATTCTTGTTCTTGTTCTTGGATTTGGACATTCGCGTGTTGCTTGAATCTTGAGGTTAAATATCTTGCGGCTGCACCAGTGAAACTCGTACCAATGATGACACTACCAATGATGACTACGTTCAGCCCAATGAAGGCCTTCGTCAGGTGATGCACGGTTCAGGTATGGCATCACTCTGCGGGTTCCCGATCGTACAGATCCGAATTTCAATTTTAAATGAAGGAAACTGCACTCCAACGAAATTCTGATCAACTGGCACGTTCCATTTGGCCCAACAGCCTAGCACCTCGGCCAGACAGATTCGAGAATCAAGTTATCGGTTTCTTCAAGGAATGCCTTTCACTGTGTCGGGCAATTCACGCTCCGCGGGATCTGGAGAATACAAAACCAGCTAAAACCCCGGACAAGAGGCCACCTAAATGGCCATCCCATGAAACACCGGACTGCCAATGAGGAATGATTCCAGCCAGCATGGTACCGCCGTAGAGGACCGTCACCAGAATCGCAATCGTGGCCGAAATGATGCGACGTTCGCGAATCCCGACGGTCATTAAAAAGGAACACAGACCGAATATCAGTCCGCTTGCTCCGATATGAATCGCTGGACGACCAATGACCCATAACAAGCTGCCACTGAGCGCGACGAGCACGAGCACGATCAGGACTGAATCTTCACGCGAGCTAACGAGCAAAAAGAGAAGGAGAAGGAGAGGTAATGTATTTCCCGCCAAATGCTCAAAACTGGCATGCAAGAAGGGACTCAGTGGAATCCCGATCAATCCGCTCAGACTTCTCGGTTGCAAGCCCCAACGGTTGAGATCAAGTGGCAAGAGCTGATTGACGAGCAACACGACCCACATCGCTGCCACACACAGCCCCATGACGTAATAGCTCTGTTTTCCGGGCTTACCTGAAAAGCGAAATAAGCCAGACATGTCGAACCAATCCTATCGGTGTAAAATGGAAGAAGAGACGGGGAGATTAATCAAGGTGATTGATTTCCACCGTGCGTGAAGCAATGAATGGAAATGCGGGTAGCACGGCGACCCAGAAGTAGTGAGAACGAATGCAACCAAGTCAAATACAAAGACTGAAAACCAGCAACCGCAGGCAGTTTTTCCATACTTGCGGAATTGGACTTGGAAAAATGGCCCTCGCATCCATGCTCGCTCACGACGGGGGAACGAACAATGTTCGCGCCTCCTCAGCCGGAGCAAAAGGCTATCACCACCCACCACGCATCAAACGTGTCATCTACTTGTTCATGGCTGGAGCACCCAGCCAATTGGACCTCTTTGATCATAAGCCAAAATTGACCGAACTGGAGGGCAGAGCACTGCCACCCTCGGTGATTGCGGGTCAAAGATACGCATTCATCCAACCCGACGCCGCCGTACTTGCTCCGCGATTCAAGTTCAAGAAGCACGGTGACTCAGGTGCAGAACTTTCAGAAGTTTTGCCTCACCTCGCCAAGGTGGCTGATGACCTGGCCATCATCCGGACCGTTCACACCGATCAATTCAATCACTCACCCGCCCAACTGTTTGTTAATACCGGTAGTCCCATTCCCGGACGACCAGCGATGGGATCCTGGTTGAGCTACGGCATCGGGAGTGAAGCCAGGGATCTACCCGGCTTTGTCGTCCTGAAGAGTGGTGGCAATTTATCGGGTGGCGCCGCTATGTGGAGCTCTGGATTTCTGCCGGGCGAACATCAGGGAGTTCCCTTCCGTTCCAGTGGCGATCCCATTCTCAACGTGGCCAATCCTCCGGGTATTGACCGCCAGACCCAGCGAGACACTCTTGATCTCATCAGAAACCTGAACCAACAGAAACTCGACCAAACGGGTCTCGAGGAAATCACCACCCGTATTGAGAGCTATGAGATGGCCTATCGGATGCAGGCACGTGCACCCGAACTCATGGATTTGAGCAAGGAAGATACCGCGACACTCAGGCTTTACGGGACATCAGCAAACGATCGTGGTTCTTTTGCAAAGAATTGCCTTCTGGCCAGACGCCTCGCAGAACGCGGTGTCCGATTCATCCAGCTCTACCACTCCGGCTGGGATCATCACAGCAATGTTGAAAATGGAATCAGGAAGCAGTGTCTTCAGACGGATCAGGCCTGTGCAGCGTTAATTCAGGACCTGAAACAGAGGGGGATGCTCGACGACACTCTGGTTGTTTGGGGTGGAGAATTTGGAAGAACGCCAATGGTGGAAGCAAGTGCAGCCTTGGGACGAAAGCTGGGCCGCGATCACCATCCACAAGCCTTCACAATGTGGATGGCGGGTGGCAAAATCCAGAATGGGCAAACCCTCGGCAAAACCGATGAACTAGGTTTTCGACCAGTGACGAATCCCGTCCACGTTCACGACATCCAGGCCACTATCCTGCACCAGCTTGGCATTGATCATGAGAAGCTGACCTTCACATACGCTGGTCGACCATTCCGTTTGACAGATGTTCATGGCCAAGTCATCACATCACTCGTTGGTTAACTCCACCACCTCCACTGACTCTGAACCGTTTTTAAACCTGATCACCCATTGCCCAGTGCCGCTTCACCAGTGCAAACATCCTTTGCATGACTCGGACAACCCGCCACAAACAGCTATCATCTCTGGCATGAGCCAAGCATCTTTTTTACCGCTAGTCGATTCATTTGGACGCGTACACAACAGTCTGCGACTGAGTGTGACTGATCGCTGTAATATCCGTTGTTTCTACTGCATGCCGGAAAACGGTGCCCAGTTCGTAGACAGGAACCACATCCTGTCTTTCGAAGAGATTCATCGACTGGTTCGCTTACTGGTTGAGCAAGCAGGAATTCGCGATCTTCGCATCACGGGGGGAGAACCACTGGTTCGAAAACAAATCCCCTGTTTGATCGAAATGCTTGCAGGAATTGAAGGTCTGGAAGATCTTTCTCTGACAACAAACGGAATGCTTCTTGCCGAACACGCCCAAGCACTCAAGCACGCGGGTTTGCGACGCCTGAATATCAGCCTCGACACATTGAATGAAACCGTCTTTCGGAAGATCACTCGAAGAGAGGGACTCGATAAAACACTTCAAGGCATCGATTCGGCAATTCAATGTGGATTTGAATCCGTCAAACTCAATACGCTTGCCATCAAAGGAATCACTGAACCCGAAGTGACACAACTGGTCCAGTATGCTCTGGATCGCGATGTGATGCTCCGATTCATCGAATTCATGCCATTGGATACGGATCGCGCATGGCAACAGGACCAGGTACTCACCGGCGATCAACTGTTGGCAATTCTTCAGAAAGTATTCGGAAACGTGAAACCGATTTCCCGTCCAGACCCCTCGCAACCGGCGGAGGAGTTCCAGATTTCAAACGGGCGAATCGGCATTATCCGCTCTATCACAGCCCCATTTTGCCAAGCCTGTAATCGAATTCGGATCACTGCTGACGGGGCAGTCCGAAACTGTCTGTTTGCCACCAGCGAGACTCCACTCCGCATTTTGATGCGTGAAGGCGTATCGGACGCGGATCTGCTATCCACGATACGTGCATGTGTAGCTGGCAAAGCGAAGGCGCACGGTATCAACGAGGATGGCTTTCAACCACCTGACCGACCGATGTACGCAATTGGTGGGTGATCCGGATCACCGTGTTTGACTCTGGCCCCGTCGATGTACCGATTCTCGATGGTCAAGCCGCAGCTGTTCTGCGGCTCACGGTTTCATCAACCACCATGCCCGATGCAACAACAAATTCGGTTCAACCTCTGCCTTGACCATCGCTTTGACCGACTCTTGCACGTAAGCGGGCACCTCGTTTTGTCCTGACAGGTAACCGAGATGTTCAATTTGGCGGTTGCGATCCTCGATCAACTTCAACCACTGGACTGGCAACAACTCCGTTTTCACAGGAAAGTCAGCTGCCAAAGTTGTGCTGTTCTTGGCCTTGCCCGCAGTACCACCCTCATCAATCTGGGCCAAAGCGTCGCCTGAGATGCTCTCAATTTGAGCCCCACTTCCGCGCAGAACCTGATCGACGCGTTGAGATGGTGTCAGAGGGACACGAGGCGGCAGTGCAGCCGCGAATGCGTCAACAGCGTTCATTGCTGCATCGGTTTCCGACTGATCTGCCACCCATACATTCTCCGGCAGCAATGATTCAGGTACGGAACGGCGTGACGCCGGGGACGCAATGATCAAAGCAAGAGTCCGCGCCAAATCAAATCGCGACTCCACCAAGTCCTGGGTCAGCTTGTCTTCCAGGCGTTGCAAAGCTTCATTGTGGGGAGCGCTGATCGGGTCAACTACACGGCCTCGCAACGGTTGACCGTGCACCAGCTGCCAAAGCGAATTGACAACCCCGCTCGCCAACTGGGGTGAACCCACCAATCCACGCGCGAATCTTTGCATTCGCTGGTATCCATCCGAACCGGCTGCCGCTATCCATTCAGGAGATACAAGCGGAGTCGCTACCCTCTGTCGCCCATCGGACAATTCGTAAAAAACGGGATCCGCAACTTCGTCTCCGACGCGAACGCTGTATTCACCACCGGCACCTTTCTTCACACCCCGGTTCAGGAAGGCAACAAAATTCCAATAGTCTTTCTGCTTACCAGATCCCTCGATGTACGAATCATGACAACGGGTGCATCTGACGTCGACGTTCAATGTCAATGCAGCCAGACTCCTCGCCATTGCGTGTTCACCACCAGCTGACCTTGGACCTGATGCCAAAGCAGTCAAGAATGCGCCAGAATTGCCGCTGGTCCCGCTGAGCCATCCTAGAATGACCTCATCGAAACGGCTGCCGGTCTGTATGCAATCGGCCAGTTCGCTGATCAGCGCTTCTCTCTTTTTGGCATCCATCGACCTGCTTCGCCGACTGGTGATCTGACTCAACCACCTTGCTGCTATCGCCTCGGCGTTCAAACTCTGTGCCAGCTCGGCCTCAAGCCGGTCAGGATCTCCAACAGTGTCCACAGGAAGCTCGGTTCCGAGCACTTCTCGCAGTCTCTCTACCGTTTCCTCCGCAGTCGCCTCGACGGTAGGATCGATTCCAACTGCTTCCCAATAACTTTCCAGTTCTGTTTTCACATCAACTGAGACAAGGGCCAGTTCGGCCGCCTGAGACTCATCGGGATGGTTGACATCATGCTGCTCGTTGGGGGATTCATCCACATCCACACCGTTCGAGTCTGGGGTCTGCACCATCATTGGAATGCCCTTCGGTGGATTGCGTCGAGGGCTCTTTTTTCGGTCGGGCTCTGCCTTCTTCTGCTCCTGTTCCGCATCAACAGTTGACGCCAAACTGCGATTTTCATTGTTGTCTCGCGCGTTCTCCACGATTTCGGTGACGTTATCCGTCACATCATGATCCGGCTGAAGCAAGATCAGACCAGCAAACATGGCAGCCAGTGCAGTGACTGTCACAGCTATCGCTGCCACCTGTTTTGCATGTGAGTTGTTGCCCCGGGTGGTTCGGCGCGAGCGTGAAGGCTGGAAAGCTTTTTCCAACTGAGGCGCCGTGTTGTAATACCGGGCCAGAATTTCACTGGTGAGGTCAGGCGGCCGTGCACCTCCCAACGCTTCATCGAGCATCGCGTCTAGCGCCCGCTCTTCCTCAGCTGTGTAGTTGTTATTACTCATCATTCATTTGCCAGAGTTTTTCTTCTACGCACCTGCGTAGTTGCTGCTTGGCCCGCTGCATCAGATTCCGAGCCCCGTGGTCCGTTATGCTCAACGCCTCTCCTATCTCAACGCGACTCGCCTGCTCGGCGAACCGCATTCGAAGAGCTGTCTGTGCTCTTTCAGTCAAAGTTGCAAGACAGTTTCTCAACGATTCGACCGCCGTATCGCCGGAAAGATCCTTTCCGGCCCAACGGTCCCAAATTTCATCCAGCAACCCTGGTTCACAGAGTGTTTGGACTTTCCGCTGTTTGCGGTGCATGGACACAAGCAAGTTGTATGCCGTGCGTCTCAAGTAACTGGATGTTGCCGCATCGCTGTGCTGGACAAAACTATCCCGTCGCAATACCCGCAGGAACGTTTCCTGCGTCAGATCATCAGCCGTGGAAGAGTCACAGCCGAGCATCCTCAGATACCGCCAAATCCCGTTTTGATGTCGCGCAATGAGTTCGGCGGGCCCCAATTCGACCTGGGCATCACAAGCATTGCCGTTGTGATGTCCGGGCGTGACCGAATCGAAGCCAGTATTCGCAGTTTGACTTTCCGAACTCTGCGGCGACACCACCGCAATTACCCCACAAGTTCGCTGATGATCTTTCCACCACCTGCGATCTTCATGGGACGACCGTTTTTACTCGTGAAGGTTTTCTCGGTGGAAATCCCAAGTCCCTTGCACACGGTGGTCATCAAATCCTCACTACTGAATGGCTCAGTCTCAACCGCTGTACCATCACTGCTGGTTTCACCGACAGCGAGGCCACCTTTGATGTCACCGCCACCCACGACACATGACCATGAACGGGCCCAGTGATCACGACCAGCATTCTGGTTGATCCGCGGTGTCCGACCGAACTCGCCCATCCAGATCACTACGGTGTCCTTCAACAATTCCCTCTGGTTGAGGTCTTCGACCAGCGCGCTCATAGCGCGGTCCAATTGCGGCAACTTGGTGTCTTTGAAGAGAGCGTGAATCCCATTGTGGTTATCCCAGCCACCGAGATCGACCTCAACAAATGGCACTCCGGCCTCAACAAGACGTCGTGCCAGCAGACAACCCTGACCGAAACGGTCGGTGCCGTAACGCTCCTTGACTTCTTCTGGCTCCTTCTCGACACGGAAGGCCTCCATTTGATCACTGGTCATCAAATCAAATGTCTTTTTGAGGACTTTCGCATGCTCACTGGCTGGAAGATCGCGTGTTCTCTTGGAGAACCCACTCTCAATGGTGTCCAAAGCGGCCATCCGCTGAAGCAAGCGATTGTCGTCGAGATTCATTTTCAGGTTACGGATTTGACCGTTACTGGTCACGGAGAATGGTGACCATGCCATTCCCAGGAAACCGGGGCCAGCACTGGCACCACCAACCGAAACGAATGGAGGAATTTCAAGATCGGGGCGCTGATCCATCACTTCATGAGCAATCACTGATCCATAACTGGGGTGCTCAATGTTTGGATTGGGCACATAGCCAGTGTGCATGTAGTATCGACCACGCATGTGATCGGCCTCTCTTGTCGACATGCTGCGAACGATAGAGAGATGTTTCATCTGCTGGGCGACCAACGGCATATGCTCACAGATCTGCATATCACCAGTCGTTGAAATCGGCTTGAATGGCCCGCCGGTGGGTGCACCTGGCTTGAGATCCCAAATGTCAATCGTCGCAGGACCACCACCCATCCACAGCAAGATGGCTGACTTGCCATTCTTTCGCAACTCGTCGGCGTTGGCCTTGATTGCACCGCCCATTGTCATGGATGCGGTAGCAACCGCAGAAGAACCTGCGAGATGCTGCATGAAATGCCGACGTGACATTCCGCTCGGTGTTTGCCAGTTGTTGATCATAGGAATTCAGCCTTTAAAGAGAAGTATTGTTTCGTTCGGAGTTGTAAGTAATTGAAAGTGTGCGGTCGTCGCAGTATCTAATGCTGCATGATGAACTCATTGCTGTTGAGGATTGCCCACCACATGTCCTGAAGCATTTCTTTCTCGTTCCCCTTCCGTGCCGCCATCAGTTTCCCCGCGATGGTGATTTCTTTCTTGCTGGGACGCCGTGCCAAGCCTGCAAGAAACAGATCATTGACCCGATCACGCGGTGACCTTCCGGTTTTCGACAACCGATCAATGAAACTGCCACTTGAGGTGCTGATCGCTTTCTTGGTGAGATCTCCATTGAACAGCATCAACGCTTGCGGGATGGAACCGTTGAAAGTGGTCGCCTCATCTCCCTCGTCGGTACCGAAGGCCACAACGAATTGCTGCAGCCAGCGGTTTCTCTGACGCTCCTGCTCTTCATAGCTTCCCTGAGAGGAAGCATCCGTTGCCGTAACAAGCGACTGGTACAGTTGCTCTGCACTCATCTGACGCAGATAGAAGCGGGAGAACTTTGGCATCTCTCCGATCGAAGGATCGTCGATCTCGTTACTCGAACCCAGCACGGGAGCAAGGTTGTAAGGACGGCTCAAAGTGATCCAGGTGATCAGCTGTTTCAGGTCATAACTGTTCTTCCGGAACTCAGCACCCAGCTTGGATAACAGCTCAGGGTGAGAGGCAGGGTTGTGTGGTCCGAGATCGTCAACTGGTTTTGTGAATCCGAACCCGAGGAACAGGGACCACATGCGGTTCACACCCATCTTGTCCATGTTTTCACTGGCCAGCATCATACGGCCCAGTTCATCCCGGCGTTTCACATCACTCACAAAACCGCTCACGCCAATTGCAGTTCCATCAGTGAATACCGGATAGGCAACCCGAGTGAGTCCATTTCGAAGCTCATAGAAAACCAGAGCATCTTCGGGATCATTCGCTTCACCAGCAAAATCCTGGTCGATGAGTTCCGCGTGATCGATATCTCGCGTTCCGTCTACAAAACGCCTCAATGAACGAGTCTGACGGAAGAAGGAGTTGAACTCCCAGAACATCTGCTGTTTCCACTGGTTGAACGGATGATTATGACACTGTGTGCATTGCACCTGCTGACCAAGGAAAATACGTGAAGTGCTGCTGGTCGCCAGAACACCTTTTTCTTCATTGACTTTGTCGATCAGGAAGTTCACCGCACCATTGAACCTCTCGGTTCCCGGCTTGGTCGATCCTGTCGCAGTCACCAGCTCGTAAACCATTCGATCGTACGGCTTGTTTCTCGCAAAAGAATCGCGGAGGTACTTCTGCATACCCGGGCGGCTGATCATCGAATCCCGATCATTCCCGCCGGACTGGCCGATCAGAATGTTCGTCCACACAGTTGACCAATGACTGGCATACTCCTCGGTATACCGGTCGTCGTGAAGAAGCGTGTCCACCAGATCAGCACGCTTGGACTTGCTTTTAGCAGCCAGGAATTCTGACAACTCTTCCTGATTGGGTACACGACCAATGACATCGAGGAAAACACGGCGACACCAAGTCGAATCGTCCGCTTCAGCAGCAGGCCGAATTTCGAAATCCCGCCAGCCCTGCTCGATGATCTCGTTGATCATCTTCACTTGACTGGGAGCCGCTGCCTCGGCAGCCCGCAGGACCTGGGGGCACAACAGAGATCCAAAGATGATCAAGGTGGTAAGGATCGTTGAATATCGCGTCATCGTCGCTGATTTCCTTGGCGGTAAATTCTTGTTCGTCTGTACGCTGAACGAACCATGCCGGGGCATGTACCCACAACATGGAGCAAAACGCCTTTTATTCTATTCGAGCGTGCAGGAGCTCTCAAACAGAGATCCCACGGGGAACAGAAGATATAGGTTCGGGAAATGCCGGCTTTTCCGGTAAGTCGGCCCAAATGGCCTTTCATCCGCATACGAACCACCCATCAGGTGCTAAAACCCTGTTTTTTGGCAAAAAACCGGTTTCGGCGGGTACCAGATGGAGACGGAGGCCTACAGCCTGCGATCCAGCCCGAAATAAGAATGACTTGGTTCGGCCAAATGGGGGCAAACAAACAAACGCCAGCGAAATGGGGCCATTCCAAATCTGGCGTCCACACGCAAAGAATCACTCCAGCTTGCCAACGGTGGACTCAAGCAAGTCCCAACTGGCACCATCCGTCTCAGCCTTCCATAGATCCGAGAGTTCTTCCCCACTGATCAGACTTTGGACCACGCATGCCATGGGATCCGGGATCACAATTGCAATCATTTCCGAGCCACTCTTTCGCAGAACTTTGCGAATTGCCTTGGCTACCCGTTCTCGAGCCTCACGAATTGACTCCCCCCCAGGCGGGCAAACCTCAGAAGGAGCTTCTTGACCCTGCCGGTAAACCTTGGGGTGATTGCGTTTCACTTCCTCAATCAGCTTCCCATGCCATAGTCCATGATCCACATTTCGAAACGCATCAATCACTTTGATCTTCAGGTCACGCCCAGCGGCTACCTGCTGGGCAGTTTCACGAGCTGACTCGCAGGGGGCCACGTAAATCGTTCCCAGGGAGAAATCGGAGAGTTGTTCTGCCAACACATTGGCCTGCTCGCGGCCACGCTCACTCATGGGCATGTCCAGTGTTCCCTTGATACGTCCCTGATCATCGAAATCAGTCGCACCGGGTCGGATCAGCAGCACTCGGGACGCTTGCGGAGTTCGAACAATCACGATTCTTCCTCCCGATTCTCACCAGCTGCCGCAATCGCCGCGTTCAAGTCAGCGACGGCTTTCCTGTAACTGTCACGCCGGAAGATCGCGGAACCAACCACAAACAGATCACATCCCGCAGCACGGGCAAGCGTTATGGTCTCGACATCAATGCCTCCATCGATCTCAAGCAACAAGTCCGGATAGTCATGTCGCAATGAGCGCAATTTTTCCAGAGCAATGGGGTTGAAAGATTGACCACCAAAGCCCGCATCAACACTCATCACAAGAGCCATATCGACCATCGGAATAGCTTCCCTGATCATCGCCAAGGGTGTCTCTGGATTCAACGCAATGCCCACACCGACGCCCAAATCCCTCAGTTGGCCTGCCGTTTCTATTGGATCGCGAACGGCTTCGACATGGAAAGTCAGCATATCGGCGCCGGCTTCCACCATTGGCTTCGCATAGGCCACCGGGTCACTGATCATCAAATGAACGTCCAGCGGAAGATCCGAGTGTCGCCGAACGCCCTCGACAATCGGCATGCCGTAAGACAAGTTGGGAACGAAATGCCCGTCCATGACATCCAGGTGCAGTGCACCAACACCCACATCAGACAGTTCTGCCAATTCGTGACGCAGATCACCAAAATCGCACAGCAGCAAGCTGGGCAGCACTGACGGAGCGGAATCTCGAATCGCTTGGAATGCGGCTTTCGTCGCCATGCAGGTTGTTCTCGTTGAGTTACGAACGCTCAGAGCAAGCAGCGCCGCTGGCACGTTGGATTGCCTCTGAACCAAATTCGGGCTGCACAGGTTGCACGCAACTGGTACCGGTTGTCAATTCCGCGGCCATGACCCCGAAACCCCTCTACAGAGGCATACACATCCTTGTTTCTCATCATAAGCAACATTTGGATGGGCCGAATTTCTCATGAAGGGCCAGTAATCTTCCATTAAATTTTGGAATTTTCACCGTTCGCGAGAGGCTCTCGTGATCCGAGGCAACGACCAGACGTCAGGATGCGACGAAAACCATTGTTCTGATTGATGGTGCACCGTTGACGATGAACCGCAGCCTGCCAGCAGGCACCTGCATGCTGATCTTGTCAGGCAGGCCTGTGCAGGTGCTGCTCTCTCAGCCAAACCGCAGCATCATCGAGTGTCTCCTGTACATCCCGATTCCGATAACCCAATTCCTGCGCGGCTCGCGAGCTGTCATACCAGTGATATTGAGCGGACATTCTCATCGCAGCACTATTGAAATCTGGCTCATCGCGGATCTGGCCGATGCAATCGCCCGCCGCTGCTGCAATCCATCTTTGCAATGGACCAGCACGCATGATCGGAGCACGTCTGCCGAATTTCCCGGCCATGTCTGCCCACAGTCGCAAGTAAGTCATATTTTCCCCGGCAAGGATGAACTCCCGACCACTGGGCAGAGTTGTCTGGGCCGCATGGACTGTCGCCTCGGCAACATCCCGCACATCGCATACGCTACAGCCGCCGCTGGGGGCGATGGCTTTCCAACCTTTGCTCAAGGCCATCATCATCCGACCACTGCTTGGCTTCCAATCCCACGGACCAAGCATGAAACCCGGTGCAAGGATCACCGCTTGCAGCCCTTGGGAAACACCCTTCTTCACAGCATCAACACCAGCGCGTTTGCTCACAACATAGCTACATGGAACCTGCCCCCCAGCATTGTCGAGCGGAGTAGTTTCGTTTGCTGGCTGCATTCGGGTCCCTACCGCGAGTGCATTGACCGTTCCGACATGGACCAGTTTGCGCCCATACCGCAAACAGGCATCAACGAGTACCTGAGTACCTTCGGCGTTCACCCTCATGGATTCCTGCAGCTTTTTCCATCCCAGATGTATCATTCCAGCAGCGTGGATCACCACATCACAATCCTCTACTGCCCGAAACATCACTTCACGGTCAAGCAGGTCACCTGTAACAAATTCAGTTTCAATTCCCTCAAAAACGATGGGCTCATAGGCAGATCGCACCAACGCGACCGATTCATGGCCCGCAGTTTTCAACTGACGCAAAATTGCATTTCCAAGTAACCCGGTTCCCCCGGTTACGAACACTTTCATCGACTTGTCCAAAACAGAAAAGTGAATTGACCCATGTTGAAAGACGGTCGAAGCATTGACAACGGTCGACCCCTTGAAGGGTCAACCCACTTATCGGTGCATCTCCAAAACCAAGAAAACCGGCAGTATGACTCAAAGAAGAATGAGAAAGATGGCTGCCCTCCCAACGAAACATCCCTTCATTCTAGTCCGGTGACTGACACAATCACTACCAGTCTTTGCTATGCCTGAGCCTCTAGCTCCGCTGAAAACTCAACTGATTCAAGGCTTCCCCGAGAACTACGCCGATCAGCGTAACATCACAACATGCGGCCCAATCCAAGGAGCCAACGAGCATCCGGAAATCGCAGTCAGGCTCCATAATTGCAAGCATTAGCGGGTTCCCGTTGAACCGATCGTTCCATTGGCAGGTACCACAAAGTCAGAGGCCAAATCAATCTTGGGCTCAACAGGTACCTGTCGCTAGACTTGCTGGGTGGTGATGATTTTCAAATCGGGTGTGGTGAGGATGTGAACGTGACAACCGACGATTTCAGCTTGGAGCAGGAAGCGCGTTCACAACAAAGAAAAACTGAACGAAGGCAGCGCGAGCGGTTGAAGCGGAAGAAACTGGTTTTCCTTGCCAGTATCGCATCGCTGCTAGGCGTCCTCTTTTTCCTGCCGAGTATGATCAGCCAATCAGGGATTGGGCGCAACTACCTTGTGACCTATCTTGGCTCAAAGGGTCTGCAAGCGGATGTTGGCTCTCTGCGAATCGGTTGGTTGACCCCACTTCGGGTCAAGGACTTGAAGATCAATGGCGAAACTGGCAGCCAGCTTGCAGTCGAACAACTGGACGTGAATCTAACGGTCAGTGATCTGTGGGGATTGCCGGAGGATCTCGGGAAGATTCAACTTCGTGGAGTGGCCGTCGCCTGTTCAATGAGTGAAGGCCAGTGCAGTCTGGAACATGATTTTGCAACGTTACTCAAGTCGGACACGGAGCAGGCTACAAGCGTGGCTGAGTTACAGCTGCAAGATGTTGCGATATCGGTAACGAAATCCACCACCAGTGAATGCTGGACACTGACGCAATCCAATGTAGTTGTGTCAATCATGCCAGACTCCACCGAAGTCTCGGTAGCTGGCGTTTTGAGTGAACCTGAGGGTAACCACGGATCGATGCAGAGCTCGATCCAACTGGCAACAGCAAGTGCCGACCAGGATGGCATCCATTGGTCCCTGACGCTCAACTGTGAATCGTTACCAATCTCCGTCGCCGAACTTTTGTTGACCAGATTCCCTGAAATGGCAACCGGAATCCCCGGCAAAATTCGTGGTGATGCAACAGGGATCATCAGTGCAGCTGGCAAGTCCAACGGTGACGTCTCAGCAGATCTCCAGAATTTCGATATCCGTAACCTTGTCGCCTCCAGACATGGAGATCTCGTCTGGCAGAATGCGCGGGCCAGCCTGAACGGGCAGTTGTTGATCGAAGGGAACCAACTCATTGGTAAATCTCTTAGCGCTCATACGGATTTTGCATCTGCCACCATCGATGGATCGTTTGCTCGCAGCTTTTCGTGGACGGGTACCGAAAACAATCCTATCCAATGGCTCGAAGCGATTGACGGAAGTGCATCAGCGGAAATCGATATCGCGGCGATGGAACGGGCGTTACCAGGTCTGCTTCCAATACGCTCGGATGTATCCATCGAGTCTGGCCGTGCTGTCGCCCATCTGGTGTCAATTCCCAACGGCAATCTTCAGCAAAAAAAGCTTCACATCGATTGTGACAACATCCGGGCAGTGTCAGCTGGTAGAAAGTTTTCAATTGATCCGATCACACTCTCTGCCACTGTCTCCAGCAAGAACAGTCAACTGACGGCAGATCACTTCGAGTGGCGAAGTGCTTTTGGATCCGCCATCGGGAGTGGTGACCTCGAGAAAGGGAATGCAGATTTCAACATTGACTTCGGTCAACTCAATGAGATGTTGAGTCCCATTTTCGACATGACCGAAACACGTTTTTCTGGCAATGCCAATGGTCACGTGGAATGGACGAGTGGCAACCGGAACCTATGGCACCTCGTGGGAACAGGACAAACGACCAACCTGCTGGTTCAATTGCCGGGTGGACGCACTCTCCAGCGAAACGCGATGCAAGCGTCAATTGAAGCCGAGGGAAGATGGCAGAACGGAGGGATCCGGGAACTCACTCAAACCCATATGGCCATCAGCAGTCGCGGCTTGAACATCGACGCGACGCTTGATGGCTCTGTCAATGGTCTGTCGCGAAATGTGAAACTTCCATTCAACATACAGACCAATGGCAGACTCGAAACCGTCGAGGGGATTCTGAAGCCGTGGATGCCACAGAAACTCGATCAACTTTCCGGAGAATTCTCAGGAGATTTCAGAGCTTCGATTGGCTTGAATCAGGCAACGGTTACCAGTGGTGCGATCGAGCTTACTGAACCAGGCTTGTACTACAACGCACGGGAGTTCCAGCAGCCTTTGGTAAAAATCCAATTTGATGGAAATTACAACTGGCCTGCCAATACGGTGCAAGCACGATCGATGACGCTCGTGGGCAATGCTTTCTCTTTCGCTGCCCAAGGTACTGCGAACCCTGATGATCTCAACGTGCAGGTCAAATATCGGGCAAAACTTGATCGTCTTCAGCAGAGCTTCGGTCAGCAGCTGACAGCAAATGATGTCGCAAATCCAGGAATCAATATCTCACCTCAATTTCCGGTATCAGACCCATGGATGGTGCTCGGTGACTGTGAAGGAAGTCTCTCTCTCCGGTCCGATGAAAGCGACTTGCTGATTGAATTCAACACCATTGGTCAGAACATTGCCTGTGTACAACCCGCAAGTCAGCATGCTTCATTGCAGACCGTTGGGCCGCAGCGTGAGAACGTGGCAGCGATACGACCAGAAGCAACCATCGTATGGCACGAACCCAATTTGACGTTGGATGTTCAGTTGCGGCATCAGGGGTCATCAAACACGCTCATTGCTGAACAGGTCAATATTGCGGGTGATTGGTTCGCAGCGAGCCTTTCGGGTGAAGTGACCGAGGTGACGAATTCGATTGCATTGCACCTTGCCGGAGCTTCCCGCGTGAAGATGACGGAAGTCGCAAAACGTGTCTCCAAATTGGCCAAAATGGATATCACAGCCAAGGGTGTTCACAAAACGGATCTCACCCTCGATATCATTGGCCAAACCGATGGTGGACTCGGTTTCTCGTTACAAACTGATCTCGGTCTGGAGTCAGGCCAAATCGCCGGAATGGAACTCGGTAAAACAACCGTGCCGATTGTGCTGACTGAGACGAGTCTCGATGTTCAACAGGCACGAATTCCCCTCAATGGTGGCAACCTCGAATGTAAAGCCCAACTTCATTATCGACCCGGACCGGTCTGGATGCACATCGAGCCCGGAGCGACGGCTCGTTCGATTCAATTGACGCCGGAGATGACTAACCGGTGGCTGAAATATGTGGCGCCGCTGATTGCGAATGCTACAAAGATTCAAGGAACTTTGGGCGCAGAACTCGACGAAACGGCGATCGTGTTTGATCATCCGGAGCGAACTCAGGGTTCTGGCAGAATTAACATCAGCAGCGCGGAAATGTCGGCAGGACCGCTCGCATCACAGATCATCGAAGGCATCAGCAATCTGGCATCGGTAGCAAACGGACTCAGCCCACAACCCGGACCGCGATTTGGCACGACCAACCTGGTGACCATGCCACCGCAAACGGTCGATTTTTCGGTTCAAAATGGCATTATCAGCCACGAAAGACTGTACCTCAATCTGGATCGGGCACAGGTCATCACGAGCGGTCAAGTTGGATTTGATGGAAGCTTGAACATGACGGCTCAGGTTCCCTTGGACGCTCGATGGCTTGGACGGGACCTGCGACAACTCGCGGGTCAGGTAGTCACGTTACCCATCGATGGAACAATCTCACGCCCCAGCCTCGATTCCAATGGGATGCGCAGAATTGCGACTCAGCTCGGAACCGAGGCGATTCAGACAACCGCAGAGAACTATCTTCAAGAGCAATTGAATAAAGGTCTCAACAAGATTTTCCGCTGGTAGTGCAAGCGATTTCAAAATGGTTTGATCAACCCGCATCTCACATCTGCATTTCGCAGATTTTCAATGCATCCACTGCATTCTGCGCATCGAGAATTGGCGATGTCTCCCCATGATCGACACAGCGTGCAGCAGCATCAATCTCGGCAACAAAAGAGTTGACGGGATCTCCGTCACCGAACTCTGGTCGTTCCAGACTGCCATCCCGTTTCATCACGGTGACTGGCAACAATGTGGTTGACCCATCTGCGTACCCCGCAAACTCAAAACGCACAGTTGCATTTTCGAAGCTGACTTCGTAGCCGTGGGTGAAGCTTCTCGCTGGCGACTCAATCACACCGCCACCACAGGCAACGGCCAGATCTTCCTGTTCAAATTCAAAAACGGTCTCATAAAACATGGGAATCCCCTCTTTCTTCCGACTGACACTGTGCGCGGCCGAAGGCATTCCAAAAAGCAAGCGAATCAAATGGGCATCATGCACGTGTAGATCCACCAGAGGACCACCAACACTGGACCGATCGTAAAAATCGGGAATCCAATCGGGAGGACCAATGGTTCTCATGAATCGACCTGCTACAGGTTTTCCCCAACGACCATCATGAGCCGCATCAACCAGCAATTTGAATTCAGGCATCAACGGCAGGATATGGGCCACCATCAATTTCCCCGGCTCAGCAGCGTCAGCAAGCCTCTGAGCAGTAGCCGCATCCAAGGCAAGCGGCTTCTCACAAAGTACATATTTGCCTGCAGCGAGGCATTTCTCGATGGCCTCGGGATGCAACTTGGGAGGAAGACAAATGTCGATCAGATCGAGAGTTTCATCTTCGAGCATGGCATCAAGAGTTTCATAGACATTCAGCCCCGAAATATCGATTTGCTCGCCCGGCGGGCCAAAATTGCCTTTCACCCCACGCCAGTCTCCGGCTCTCTTACCCGGGTCACGGCTGGAAAATGCCGCCAGTTCAGCAGTTTCGCTTCGCTGATACGCCAAGTAGTGTATCCAACTCATGAAGCCAACGCCGACGATTCCAGCCCGCATGTCGATTCTCCAGATTTCGGGATTGAATGATTACTAGGATTGATGTGGGGTATGATCGTCGATCCGGTGCCGCTAAGAAAGACGGCGTCTGAACGATTCCTTTCACTTTAATCGCTGCCATGAAATCAGAATATCACCGTTGCCTTCATGCCATCCTGTGTTTTGCAGTTCTGCTGACAATGCCTGTCATGTGTCAGGCAGAAGATTGGCCTGGTTGGCGCGGTGCAACAGGAAACAATCATGCTGCCGACAGCACAGACGTTCCTCTCCGCTGGGACATCGCAACAGGAACCAACATTGTCTGGAAAACAGCCATCCCAGGCCGGGGACACTCTTCTCCGGTCGTGGTGAAGGATGCCATTTTTTTAACAACGGCTGAAGCAGACAAGCAGACTCAATCGCTTTTGAAGTTCAACCGTGAAAGTGGACGGTTGACCGATCAGTGGGTATTGCACCGTGGAACGTTGCCCCGGCGCATTCACCCCAACAACTCCCATGCTTCACCCACTCCCGTATTTGATGGCGAAAACCTGTTCATCGCATTTCATACTGATAATGCGATCTGGCTGACTGCGATGACGACCAGTGGCCAGAAAATCTGGAGCGTGCGTGTCTGCGATTTTAAACCTGGTGCGTTCCAATTCGGCTACGGAGCCAGTCCCCTGATCGAAGACGATGTGGTGATCATCGCAGCCGAATATGATGGAGCCGCAAGTGGCATTTACGCCCTCAGTCGACGAACGGGAAAACAGGTCTGGAAGAGAACACGTCCGGAAAATCTCAATTTCTCCTCACCAGTCGTCGCAACAATCACCGGCCAAAGGCAACTATTGCTCGCTGGCGCCAACACCATCACGTCCTACGATCCTCAGACAGGGCGAACCATATGGTCACTTGAGGCTGGTACCGAGGCCATGTGCGGCACAGTCGCATGGGATGGTCGACGTGTTCTGTTCAGCGGTGGCAATCCGATCGCCGGCACTTGGTGTGTCAGTGGTGATGGCTCACAGAAACTACTCTGGGAAAACCCGGTCATGTGCTATGAGCAGTCTCTTCTCACCATCAGAAACTACGTCTTTGCCGTAGCAGACACCGGCGTAGCATACTGCTGGCGAACACAGGATGGGATCGAAATGTGGAAGAAACGACTGTTCGGTGGCCGTATCAGCGCATCCCCACTTCTTGTCGATCAGCGTATCTACATCGCGGCACAGGATGGAATGGTCTATATCATCTCTGCCATTCCGGACCGGTTTGACCTGCTCGCAGAGAACAAGACAGGAGACTCAATCTTCGCCAGCCCGGTGGCGGTTGATGACCGGTTGTACCTGCGATGTGGAATCGGACAGGGCGACGATCGTCAGGAGTATCTCGTAGCAGCGGGCGAAGTTACTGTGGAAAAGAAAAGCAGTAACGGCCGATAATTTAATCGGATCCGGATGAACAAAAGGAACTGCAGGAAATCATTCTCGATGGCCCAACCTGCACAGCGACATTTGATTTCCGTCGGTCCTCAGTAATCCGTACCTACACTAATCCGTCGTCTGCAATGAGCTCTCTGCAAACTCCCCCCGCCTGATAATCAATAGTTCAACAGTTTTTCATGAATTTTACGCGCAGCGGCTGATGAGACGCACGCAGGCAATTTCGCTCCCGACTTGATGATGCCGCTGTGAAGCGGAAAGCATACTGAACAATCATTTCTCTATCGGATTCCGGCCTTTCTCTTTTCAGATACAGCAATCGTTCGCAGTTCTTTCCAGATTCTACTGGCATGCAGCAATTACCCTGAAGTTCAGCTGTCGCGGTTTTGCCCTGGCAAATGTAAACCCGAGTAAAAGTAAAACTGGTCCCTCCTGTTATTTACAGGTCTTGACTATCCTGATGAGCCCCCGTTCCATGAGCCCAATGGAATGAAGCTTGATGCTCACTAGTCAACCGTGTTTCCATGTCCATCTCGCAAATCGAGTTACCGTCAATGCCAAGATACCTCATCATTCCGGTCTATCTCATCTGTCTGATTGGCGTCAGCGAATGCGGGGAAAAGGATTTCCAGAAAGCAGCACCAACGGCCACATCAACAAATCAGGCTGACGACAAAACATCGAGTGCAACAACTACTCAGGACAAGAATGAGGAACCTGCCAAGAAGATCGCTGTCGATTTGGATCAGGATGATGCTGATGATCCGCTACGACGGATGCAGAGGTTGGCGACACAAAACCAGACAGCAACGTGGGGACATTGGGGGAATCAACCCGAAAAATACATGACTTGGGATCAACACAGCAATCGTCTGATTCCCGTCTATACATTTGGAATCACCTTGGACAACCTCCGTGCAGAGGGCAGTGCTTACGCTGATCCGGAGCGATTGAAAAAACTCTACGGCAAGGTACCCGAGGGAACACTCAATCCCAAAGCGCTTTATTTTGATCAAACCGATGTTTTCCGTCTTCAAACAGCGGCACTTGAGGCCGGATACACGAACATCATCTTGATGGTGTTCGATGGGATGGATTGGCAGACGACTCGTGCAGCGAGCCTCTATAAACAGAACCGCTACAGCAGTGGTCGGGGTACCGGACTTGCGTTTCAGGATGATCGACGGGTCGAAACGGACTATGGGCTGATTTGCACAAGCCCAATGGCTGACATCCTGAAGCACGACACCAACTCACAGGTGGTATTGGAGTGGTCTGGTGAGCCAACTGGCGGTTATGATCCGAGTCGTGGTGGACAGGCACCTTGGCTCGAACAGAGCAAACGCAATTATCTCCTGGGCAAAGACCGTGAGCAGCCACACACGGTGACCGACTCTGCCGCTTCCGCAACAAGCATGATGTCGGGATACAAAACCTACAACGCCGCTATCAATGTACTGGTCGACGGCAGGCAGGTTGTTCCCCTGGGGCGTACACTTCAGTATGAAGACGGTTTCAAGATTGGAATTGTCACCAGTGTACCCGTCACCCATGCAACACCTGCCTGTGCCTATGCCAACAATGTCACACGAAAAGACTATCAGGATATAGGCCGCGATCTGCTTGGTCTGCCATCCGCATCGCACCGGGATGAACCGTTACAGGGTGTCGATGTTTTGCTGGGTGGAGGCTGGGGAGAAAACAAGAAGACCGATATCAACCAGGGTGAAAATTTCCTGCCCGGAAACCCCTATTTACATGAAGAAGACATCCACCGCGCGGATATAAAAAATGGTGGCAAGTACGTGGTTGTACAACGCACTGCGGGTAAAGATGGAAAAAAACATCTGATGGCCGGTGCCATGAAGGCAATCGATCATGACCACCGTCTGCTTGGCTTCTTCGGCACCAAAGGCGGCCACCTGCCCTATCAAACCGCAGATGGCCAATACAACCCGACGATCGACAACAAAGAAGAGAAAGAACATTACTTGCCCGCGGACCTGACTGAAAATCCAACGCTCGCGGAAATGACCAGAGCGGCGCTGCTGGTGCTGGAACAGGCAATTGATGGATTCTGGTTGCTGGTTGAGGCTGGCGACGTCGACTGGGCCAATCATGCCAATAACGCCGACAACGCGATTGGCTCGGTATTCAGTGGCGACGATGCCTTTCGAGTTGTCATGGACTGGGTCGATGAGAACGATGCATGGGATTACACCGTAGTGATCGTGACCGCGGATCATGGACATTACCTGGTCATCGAAGATGACGAACGCTTCATTGAAGCTGGTAAAAAGTCAAAAGCCTCACTGAAACTGCCAAAAAACTGACAGCTTTGTAACCTGTTCAATAGCCACTCAGAGCGGTAAACTGGTGACCAGTCGTTCACCGGCGTTCGGGTTCCAGAGAAGATTCCACTGGATGATTCCATTGAAAGTGGAGAGTGAGTCGCAAGTCTCATTGCTTACCACGGGCAACCCGGCCACCGGTGTGTGACACGGTTTAATTCACTCTGTCAGTGCCACGCCCCAGAAAGAAGAGGCGGGATCCCTACTTGTCGTTGGGTTCCCACTTTTCAGAATCATGGGTCTGGCAATTCGCTGTCCCGGTCACACCGTGAGTCCATCGGATCCCAGAGCCACCAATACCTCCCTGGACATCCATCTTGTGGATGGAACCGGTGATATTGATGGTACCGATCAAGGTTCCAAACTCGAGCGATGTCAGGAAATCATTGACTATCGCTTTCAAGATCAATCTCTGCTTTTATCTGCCTTGACCCACGCCTCAGGGGCATCGCACCGCCTCGCCAGCAATGAGAGGCTTGAGTTTCTGGGAGACGCTGTTCTGGGCCTGACAGTCTGTCAATGGCTCTACGAAGATTACCCCGAGTACAACGAAGGTGATCTGACAAAAATCAAATCAGCTGTCGTGAGCAGGCGTTCCTGTGGCAAGGCAGCCTGTGCTCTGGGGCTCGATCGATGCCTGATCGTCGGCCGGGGTGTCACGCGAAATCGCAGCTTTCCGAGATCGTTGGTGAGCGATGTGTTTGAGTCGGTCGTGGCAGCACTGTATCTGGATGGCGGCAGTGAAATCGTAAAGACACGAATAAAACAGTGGTTAGCAGACGAGGTTCATACAGCGGTCGAGAACCAAGGGGCAAGCAACTACAAATCTTCGCTGCAGCAATATGCACAACGTGAGTTGTCCAACACACCCATTTACCGTCTGGTACGCGAATCCGGTCCCGATCATCGGAAATCGTTTCTGATCTCAGCGGTTATCGCAGAACGCGAATTCGCTGCCGCGTGGGGGAGCAATAAAAAAGATGCTGAACAGCGGGCAGCGTCCAATGCATTGGCGGAACTGCACAGCCAACCCCTGCCGTTTCCGAGCGACTCGCAGGACAATGATTGTTCGAGCGAAACCTGATAAAACGAATGAAAAAGACGCATTTGCTTGTGCAAACGCGTCTTCAAAAATCATCGTCGTGAGCCTGATTCGCTTTGAGCCTGATCAACTAGGGCAACTCAGGCAGTGAAAGTCCGCCTGCATTTGCCGGTGCAGAAGCAGGACTCGCCACAGGTGCAGTTGATGCGGATGGCAAACCGGCGGCAGCACCTGACGCCTGGCCAACTGGCTGTGCAGGTGGTGTTGCAGGGCTGGCAGTTGCAGCAGGTGTCGCGGATATCTGCGGAACCGGGCTGCTGCGTTGAGCGATGGTCGCTTGAGGTGCGGGCTGGGCAACGGGTCCAAGCGTCGCATCAATTTGGGCGAGAAGACTGCGCGAACGGTCGACTGCCAACTTAACCGCAGCATCTGCGGCACCCTCTTGCTGGGATTGCAATGCCTGATTCAGGAAGCCACGGGCACCCGCTGCCTGTCCGTTGCTGTACAACAGATAGGCCATGTTGTAGTTCGCAATTGCAGGCTTATTGTTCGCAAGAAGCACCTGGTAAGCTGCAGAAGCATCTCCACCACCAAAGCGAACACTCGCCAGACTGTTGGCGTATTTGGAAGTTCCAGGAGCCAGCTCGAGAGATTTCTCTAAAGCGGCAACAGCCTGTGGGTAATCACCTGCTGAATTCAGGGCCAGACCCAACTCATTGTAGAGTTTGGCATCATCTGGGGTTTTTGCCTTGAGCAATGCCTGCTGGAAATATTCAATCGCCTGCTTCTGGTTCCCCTGGCGTAAATGCAGTCGGGCAATGCTCGCGAGAGCCTCTGGATTGCCTGGCTCGCTCTGCAACGCCTTGCCATAACTCTCCATGGCCTTGCTGTTGTCACCAGTTGATTCCCAGAGCCGTCCATTGGCCACATACACCTCGGGACCAACACTGGCAGGCTTGTTAGCCAAGCTCAATGGATCGCTATTCACCTCTTCTTCGGCCTGCTTGGCTTTCCCAAAGCTGAATGCGTCTGTGACCGCACTGGTCGTCTTTGTGAAGACTTTTTTCGCGCTGCCACCAAAAGAAGCCAGCTGGCTTTTCGTGCCCTCTGCTGACTCGGCAATCGCTTCCGTGATTCCCGGTGTTTTCTCGACCGTGGCTTCCTGCTTCGAAAACGGGTTCATGGACGAAATTGAAAAACCCCCGCTGGTGCAACCGGTCATGGTAACCGTTGTTCCAACCACAAGGCTTGTGAACAGAACTTGTCGAAGTTTGGGCACTGAATTCACGGCTCGTTTCTTTCTTCCCCGTATCACGCTGATCAACTCAGTCAGCATGAAATTGGATTGATGGAATGATCCCTATCTACTTATAGAATCGGATCGACCGGATCGATCGCTAAACTTTAAACCCATTCACCAAAACAGATTGAAGAAACGAAAAAAGGATGGTTCCGTTTTTGGGAACCATCCTCGTCGGTGAAAATCAGGTGTTTTTATCGGGTTTCACGCCAGATCGACCAGTCGATCTGGCGTCTGCGGACCGCGGATAAGAATCGTTGCCCCTGCCCGGCGTCACTGGGTTGCCACGTCACTGGGTTGCCACGCCAGGAGTACCACCTGCACTGCTGGTCGGCAATCGTGGTGCAGCCAGGTTCTGCAGCCAATCACGGTTGATTTTGGTTGCCCATGCACCCGATGAGTGGTGAGGCTCAACATCCGTGACGCGAACTTCTGGCACGGCGCCCTGCACATTGATGCGGCTGATGGTATCCCGGACTGCCGCAACGCGAGCGGCAGTTTCACGTTCGCTGCCTCCCCTCAGCACATAGACGGTACGTCGTGCCTGTGGCGCCTGCGTAGCAATCCAATACACGCGTTTATTACCTGATGCCATCAAGGCACCATCATCAGGCCGAAACAGCTCGTGCCCAATCGTGTTGTGCATCCGCCACCCATTCGCTTTCATCAGTTCGAAGGGGGCAACCACGTTCATCGCATCTGCCTCGTTAAACGGAGCAGGCCAGGCATTATTGCGGTTATATCCCACATGCACGTTGTGCCAAAACTCGTTCCAGTCTGCCGAGACCGATGTCCCCGTCGTCACCACAGCAACAATAGCGATCACCAGTTGGGCAAATTTGCGGTTCAATTTCATGACAGGCAGTTCCTTCCGCCTCGATCGCGGGCAAACATCGTCGTCTGCGATTGAATGGATTGACACATGAACGATGCCTCAGTGCACCGCTCCTCATTCCTGAACATCGGACACAGAACCTCACTGACTGCTACAACGCTCTGAGCTTCCATCCATTCGGAAAAACCGGAAAAGTTTAATCATCAAAGGGAGCAACTGTCAGCACGTGCCCCATGAATTCGACAATATCTCCCACAGCCAGTTGCTTACGTCTTCGAGTCTCAACGCTACCATTGACAGTGACCTCACCGCCCTGAATGTAGATTTTCGCCTCGCCGCCGGTGCCGACCAAACCACTGTGTTTGATAAAGTCATCCAGCCGTATCACGGAATCAGCAGATTGTGGTGCCATGTCACACGTTTTCCATTGGAAACTTACTTCCCGCCTTTTTTGCCCCGCAAGCATTCATGATGGTTTTGCAAAACAATCCGGTATACCGGAGGCCATATAAACAAATGTCATACTGTCTCTTCATTCTCCCGGCAAGCAACCATGCGGAATGAGATTCATCAAATCCCATTGACGGTTGAGATTACTTGATGAGCATGCAAGTCCATCAGATTGAGTTTTACCGACTCGACATGCGTACCCGATTTCCATTTCGTTATGGAATCGCAAGCATGTCTGAAGTACCCCATCTATTTGTCCGGATGCACGTCGAAATCGATCATAAATCATGGACAGGCTTGGCATCGGAAGGTCTGCCGCCAAAGTGGTTCACCAAGAATCCCGTAACTGATTTCACCAAGCACGACCTGCCCGAAATGCTGTCGGTCATCAAACAGGCAGCAGACTTCAGCATGTCAGGAAAAAACCATCCCGACTTTTTCTCCTGGTGGATGGATCTCTACCAGCAGCAAAACTCATGGGCACGAGAGAACCTGGTGCCACCCCTGTTGGCAAACCTCGGTGTCAGCTTGATGGAACGGGCTGCATTGGATGCTACCTGCCGTCAGCAAGAAACATCCTTGTCTCAAGTTCTCGCCCAAAATCGACTGGGGATCGACCTCGCTGCACTTCGGAGAGATTTAAACGAACTTCAACCCTCCGACGTTCTACCCGCAGTGCCACTGCGGAATGTCAAACTCCGTCACACGGTTGGACTGGGTGATCCCTTGGTCGAATCAGATATCAGGCCCCATGAGCGACTGAATGATCATTTGCCGCACTCATTGACAAGCAACATCGACCAATATGGTCTCCAGTATTTCAAGATCAAACTTTCAGGCAATCTGGACAGCGATCTGAAGCGACTGAGAAAACTATCACTGGTACTGCGAGAACGTGTTGGCAAAACCATGCGTTTTACGCTCGATGGTAACGAACAATACCCCAGCATGGCGGTTTTCCGTGAACATTGGGACGAATTGTATTCCGATACTGCAACACGGCGGATGGTAGATGAGTCCTTGTTGTTCGTGGAACAGCCAGTTCATCGCGACTCTGCGTTGCTTGACGAAGTGAAGGAAACGTTTTTGAAATGGCAAAATGCTCCCCCCATCATCATTGATGAATCCGATGCAGATTTGACATCACTGCCAAGGGCATTGAAACTCGGCTATCAAGGTACCAGTCACAAGAACTGCAAGGGAATCATCAAGAGCATTGCCGCTTTGGCCACGATTCAATCCGGTCAATCAACCAATCGACGTTTGATACTTTCAGCAGAAGATCTGGGGAACATTGGACCAGTTGCCCTGTTGCAGGATCTGGCAGTCGTCGCTGCATTGGGGATTCCACATGTGGAAAGAAATGGCCATCATTACTTTGCCGGGTTGAGCATGTTTCCTGAATCGATACAGAAGCAGATCGCCATTGACCACGCTGACCTGTATCAACGGGATGAAACCGGGTTATTGGCTTTACGACCTTCCACTGGCCGTATTCCGCTCGATACCGTGAACGCCGCTCCTATGGGACTCCGTCATCAGATTGACCTGAGTCAGTTTGATCCATGGCACCTCGAAAAAGCTCACTTGTGATCCTGCAGTTGCGTTGCAACGTGATGCCGAGTCGTCCACACTATGTTGTCCTTCCACCCGCCTCCATCTCACCAATCGCATGCCTGACTCACCTCCCCATCTCCGTCCGTGGTATCAACGCATCGGCCCTGGCTTGATTACAGCTTGTGTTGTGATTGGCCCCGGAAGCATCCTGACCAGCTCCAAGGTGGGAGCCAACGATGGATATTCGAAGCTCTGGATCGTACTCGCATCAGTCGCATTCATGCTGGTTTACATGACTCTTGGAGCCAAGCTGGGAGCGGTTGCCAAAACATCGCCGGGAAATTTAATTCGGCAGAAAGCTGGCAGGTGGCTTGCCATTATCCTTGGCTGTTGCGTCTTTTTCATTTCTGCGGCATTTCAGTCTGGCAACAACCTGGGTGTTGCTGCAGCATTCGACGCATTCATTGATTCCGACAGCATCATCACTTGTCTGGTGGTCGCGTTCAATGTGCTAGCCATTGCTTTTCTGTTCGCGTTTCAGAATCTCTATCGAGTTCTCGAACGCCTGATGATGTGTCTCGTTGCCTTGATGTTACTGAGTTTCGCAATCAATCTGATTGTGCTCAAACCGGATCTCGGCGAACTGATCATGGGTTTCATCCCGTTTCAGGAGTCGAGTGAGGTTGCCACTACATCTGAATCCGGAATGGACAATCTGATTGCAGTGCTCGGATTGATCGGGACAACATTTGTCATTACCGCTGCCTTCTATCAGGCATACCTCGTGCAACAAAAAGGCTGGGATGAAAATGAAGTCCGCAACGGAATCATGGACGCCCGTGTAGGAGCAATCCTCATGATGCTCATTACGGTCATGCTTGTATCAACAGCAGCTGCGGGGCTGTATACGGGATCTGAAGTGAAACTGGATGATCCAGTGCAAGTGGCCGAGGCACTGGAACCGGGTTTTGGTGTTTTCGGAAAATACATCTTCTGTCTGGGGCTTTTCTCTGCAGCTTTCTCATCTTTTCTCGTCAACTCCATGATTGGTGGTTTCATCGTTTCGGATTGTCTTGGTTTCGGAAGCGATCCCAAGGGAAGTGCACCACGAGTGATGACCACAGTCGCACTGTTGACAGGTATGTCTGTTGCTGTGGCATGCCTGCTGATCGGATTTGATCGAACGCCAACCATCATTGCTGCTCAGGCCGTTACCGTTGTCGGTGCACCGCTAGTTGCTGGAGTTTTACTCTGGTTATCAAGTAGCAGAGATGTCATGGGATCACATGCAGCAGGCACACCGACAAAAATTTTCGCAGGCATTGGACTTGTTGTGCTGCTTGCAATCGCGGCAAACCTTGCGATCAACAAGTTGCCCGCCAGCATCAACAAGTATCTGGATGACTCAGCGGCAGAAACGACACCCGAATCGACTGGCGAGCCCCCGGTTCAGCCGACCAGTGATTGACACAACTCACCCAGCAACAACCCATCAGAACAGGCCTTCAACGTTCGGGAATGGCGAACAACATCAACGGTGCAATCTGTTCCGCGCCCGCCCGATCCATCTTCCTCAAGACTCAGAACTGCTGTGATGTCCACTTCATCGTTCACCGTAAAAGAAATGGAGGAATTTCGGAGAACAGGTCACATCACGCGCCGGAATCTGTTTGATCGTGCAATGATTCAATCCGTCCTCGAAGATCTGGATGTCTGGAGCAAGCAATTCATTGCCGAATTAAGTCCAGAAGATCAACAATGGTACCTGGAACACGACACGCCACACCGAAAGGCATTGCGAAAGCTTGATCATCCCGCGTTCCATCGAGAAAGATTCCGCAGTCTGGCAACACATACCTCGCTACGCGATTTGATTCAGCAGATCATGGGTTCCCCATGCCACGTGTTTTTCAGTCAGGTTTTCATGAAACCCCCGGAAGCAGGCAGTTCCAAACCCGTCCATCAGGACAATTTCTACTTCGGTCCTGATGACCTCGACGCAACCCTGACTGTCTGGATTGCGCTCGACGATGCAACCTTGACCAATGGCTGCCTGCACTACTGCAATCAGCATCAACACACCGTACTGCCGCACTTTGCTCCTGAAAACGAACCGTACAATCTGCAGATTGATCCAACACACCTGGACCATCTTGAATTGACACCAACTCCCATTGATAGCGGTGGTGTCTCGTTCCATCATGGCAACACACCGCATTTTTCCAACGCAAACCACAGTACCACATCGCGCCGCGCGGTAGCGTTTCATTACCTGCGTAATGATGCAACTCTGACAGACCCGGGTTTGAATTATGATTCGGCAATGCGAGTGGATTTTGTCTGACTGTTGATCCTCGCAATGCACGAATCCGACGTTTCCATCCACATTCGCAAATCACCTGACTATCCAAAAAGTGAATCACGAAATTCGTCCTCTCAATGCGTCGGACATCCCTGCAGCACTGAAACTGTGTCGGGCCTCGGGTTGGAACCAGCTTTCAGAGGACTGGGAGCGTTTGATCGAGCATGAACCCGGAGGATGTTTCTGTGTGGAGGTCGATTCGGAGCTCATCGCTACTGCCACAACAACTTGCTACGGATCCGATCTGGCATGGATTGGCATGATGTTGGTCCACGAACAACATCGCCGCCAAGGCATCGCAAACGCTCTGATCACAACATGCGTTGATTACCTGCGTTCGCGTAACATCCGCTGCATCAAACTCGACGCCACACCCGAAGGAAAACTCGTTTACTGCAAACTGGGCTTCCGCGACGA
Source organism: Rubripirellula sp. (assembly GCA_012270065.1). Taxonomy (GTDB): domain Bacteria; phylum Planctomycetota; class Planctomycetia; order Pirellulales; family Pirellulaceae; genus Rubripirellula. The sequence goes on from JAAXJB010000090.1 coordinate 60,568, forward strand.
ATGGTCTTTCCACCGCTGGCGACGGGAAGGTACGGACAACGGATCGCACCATTTTCTTTCCCGGAAAAGACCACCCGAGTCTGATTCATCGGAAGGCTGGAATCTGGAGCTCGACAGATTGGCTTTTGGTGTTGAAAGATCACAATGGCTAAGTCGACTGGCCGCTCATTCAAGAGTAAGGAACCTCAGTCAGGCATCTGGCATGATTCGCGAAGGCTATCTGGCTGATTACCTTGGTCCGGTCGTTGCCTCAACACCCGAGCGTGCACAGCAGATCCTGCACGAACTCCTGTCTGCTACCAGGCGAACCACCTTCTGGGATATTCCCCAACCAAACTCCCATGCCACCAGTTTTGCGCGAAGCTACAACTTTGAACCGGTAAGAAATCTGACTCGCATGTGGACAGGACAGGAGCTTGTTCCTTGCGATCTCAGTCTGCAATATGCCATTTCCGACCCTGGTACTGGTTGAAGGAATGACCATCCACGGATTCCCTTGCACGATCGATGAAGATGACTCCTCTCCTCCGAATTTTTGCGTATCTGACCCTTCTGGTTGTGTTCACATCACAGTCGTGGGCCAACGAAGAGCAACGCAGCGTCCAACGTCCCAACATCGTTTTCATTCTGCTCGACAACGTGGGCAAGGACTGGTTGCGATGCTATGGAAGTCAGGAGAACCAGACGCCCAATATCGACAGACTCTGTAACACGGGAATGAAATTTCGCAATTTCTATGTCACACCTGTGTGTAGCACGACCCGTACCATGCTGCTGACAGGTCGATATCCATTTCGAACCGGTTGGCACACCCACCACGATTCAGCGATCTACGGTGGCGGTTTTCTCGATTGGAACCGGGAAATCTGTTTCGCACGATTGTTGCGTGATGCGGGCTATCGGACCTGTATCTCCGGCAAATGGCAAATCAATGATCTGTTCGATGCCCAGCAGGCGACTGCACTTGCAGATCATGGCTTTGAAGAACACTGCATCTGGCCCGAGGCCAAGCCCGGGCTCCCTGCACACAAGAAGCGTTACTGGGACCCCTATGTCATTCGCAATGGTCAGAAAATCGAAGCCGGTGGCAAATTCGGCCCTGATATCTTTACTGACCATTCAATTGACTTCATGAAGCGCAACCGTGACAGGCCTTTTCTGATTTATCAATCTGCGATCCTGACCCACATCCCGGTCACGACCACTCCACTCAACCCCGATCCGAATGCCACTGTCCGGGAAAAGTTTGCCGGCATGGTGCGCTATGCAGACCACTTGATCGGCCGAATGGTAGGGACACTCACCGATCTGGGAATCCGTGACAACACTCTGATCTTCATTGCTACTGACAACGGCACCGACAACGGTTCGGATCAAGGGATGGCAGAAAGCCTCGGTGGAATGCGTCATGGCCGAATCTCGGATGAGGGGATCTACTCACTCGCCGAGCAGGGTATCAATATGCCGTTGATCGTCAATTGTCCGGGCTGGATCCGTGAGGCCTGCGAAAGTGATGCCTTACTGAACGCCGCAGATATCCTGCCGACTCTTGCCGATGTCACCGGCGCATCCATTCCCAAATCTCTTGAAATTGATGGCCTTAGCTTCGCTAACATTCTTCGCGAACAGAGCGACAACTCGTGGACCCGACCATGGACCTTTACGCAATACGCCGAGGACCGCGTTGTTCGCGACCAAAGGTACAAACTCTACTCAAATGGAAGTTTCTTCGACCTTGCCGTTGATCCTTCCGAACAAAGAGTGATTTCGCCCGACGCAGAGCAAAAATCCGAATCGAAGAGGCGACTGGAATTACAACGTGTTCTTGACGGATTTCCTGAAAACAACCGTTGGCCTTGGGCGTTCCGGAGCATTTCGGCCCGCAAAGCACGTGCTGCGGCTGATGCGTCTCGCAGAGCAAAATGGATCACAAAGGACGTGATTCCACCTCCATCATTAGCATCATTCTTTGAGTGCCCAAACAACTACAGATCAAAGATGGGTGACTACCATTCACCGTTGGATTGGAAAAATGGTTCTGTGGTGAGCACACCTCAACAGTGGCAAAAGAGACGCAAGGAAATCCTTGATACATGGCATAAGATCATGGGTCCATGGCCAGAACTGTTCACCGAACCGGCGTTTGAACAAATTGCAGTGTCACGCCGCGAAGACATCACGCAACGACAGTTGAAACTGGGAATCGGCATTGGTGGGGAAATGGTCGATGCCTTCATGTTGATCCCCGATGGCGACGGTCCATTTCCTGCAGTCGTCGTACCTTATTACGATGCCCAGACTGGGATTGGCAAAGGTATACCACTTCGAGATTTTGGCTGGCAATTGGCAAAACGTGGTTTTGTAACGCTGTCGATCGGGAAACCCAATTCAGGCGTGAACTTTGACAATCCGCGTGAAGCGGGCCACCGTGGACAATACTTCGGAAGCGAAGAAAAGGTTGTCACAACGCAACCGTTATCAGCTCTTGCCTTCGCCGCTGCGAACGCTCACACGTTTCTGGCATCGCGACCTGAAGTCTATCCGGATCGGATCGGCATTGTCGGACATTCGTTCGGAGGCAAATGGTCACTGTTTGCATCATGTCTTCACGAAAAATTTGCATGTGCTGCCTGGTCAGACGCGGGGATTGTCTTCGACGAACGTGATCGCAGAAAAGAGAATCCGGGAGGTTCAGTGAATTACTGGGATCGGTGGTACCTCGGATTCACTTTGGGTGACCGGAATACCTCGAATCAATCACAGCGTTTTCGAAAACTACCCAGTGAAGGCGAACCGCGGACAGGATCGTACAAGGAATTAATCGAGGGAGGCCATGATTTAGTCGAGTTGCATGCGTTGATGGCCCCGAGACCTCTGCTGGTTTCGGGTGGCACGGCTGATCGGCCCGAGCGTTGGGCGGCGCTAAATCACCTGATCGCTCTCAACAAAATGCTCGGATTCAAAAACCGTGTCGCGATGACCAATCGGGATACACACGCACCCAATGAAGAATCAAATGAACAGATCTACGATTTTTTTGAATGGTGGCTGAAAGAAAAACCGGCCCAGACGGCTCCCTGAAAACCCCCACATCTGTTGCCGTTACTCCAATGGCAAGTTGCGCGGGCATCCTCCCAGTGTGAGGTTAACTGTACGGCAACGTCAGGGCTGGATATGATTCTGAAATTCTGGATCACCGACAGTCCAAGGCGGGCTCCTTGTGTCGCGTGAACACCACCAAACTCCAGCAGCAATGCGACCGAACCTGATGGATGGGAAAGAATCTGTCTCCTTCAAGTCACTGGTTAACGATGCGATCGTCCTCACTGGCCCCACTGCATCGGGAAAAAGTACGATAGCGATTGCCTTGGCACAACTGATCGACGGGGAAATTCTCTCACTCGATTCGATTGCCGTTTATCGTGGCATGGATATCGGATCCGCCAAACCGACAACAGAAGATCGACGGATTGTTCCGCATCATTTGATCGATCTGATTGAACCAAGCCACGATTTCAGTGTTGCCTGTTACCTGTCAGCCGCACATGAAACTGTCGCGCAGATACGGCAGCGGGGGCGACGAGCCATTTTTGTCGGTGGAACGCCTATGTTTCTCAAAGGAGTTCTCCGAGGTTTCGACCCTGGACCACCAGCAGACTGGGATTTCCGCAACGCGGTTGAATCCGACTTGAAGAAACATGGGCTTGCCGCTCTGAGGCAACGACTGCATCAGGTTGATCCGTTGGCCGCACACCGCATCGACCCCAATGATGCGCGAAGAATGATCCGGGCATTGGAGGTTTCCTACCAAACCGGTAGCCCGATCAGCCACCGCCAAATCCAGTTTGATCACTATCAGGATGCGTCCAACTGCAATGTTTTTGCGTTGAGCTGGCAACGTGCCGAACTTCACGAGCGAATCAACCAGAGAGTGCGACAGATGTTCGATGATGGATTGGTTGCGGAGGTCCACCAACTGCTCCAAACATACGGAACACTATCGCGTACTGCATCCAAGGCCGTGGGCTATCGGGAAATCATCGAGTGGATCTCGCAGGACGGTACCGAAACAAACACTTTGATCGACGAAGTGTCGGCCCATACTCGCCAGTTGGCTCGCCGACAGGAGACATGGTTGCGGTCTTTCAATGAACGAAGACTCATCAACGTCACGCAGAATGACGAACCTGAAACCGTTGCAAAGCACATCGCTGAACAGCTGATTGATTGAGCGTCAGCAACCTGCATCCAGTTGACTCAGGTTACCAGTCCCTTGGTCACCGTCATGAAGACATCCTCCAGCGTCGGATCACGATCGTTGAATGACTTCATCCGTACACCGGCGTTGATCATTTCTTCCATCAACTCTGCCAATCCTTCATCGTCAGTCTGCAATTCCGCAATCACGGCTGTTGGGGCCATTTCCACAGATCTCAGGTGAGGACTGCTCCGCAAGATCGACATGCCTGCATCTTCACCGCTGATGAACTGGATCTCTACAATTCGATTGCGACGGATCTGTCGATACACACTCTCGATCGGGCCATGCATCAACAACTGTCCACGCTCAATGATCCCGATGGACGTGCAGCAATCCGCCAATTCGGTGAGGATATGACTGCTGATCAAGATGGTCTTTCCCATCTTCCGCAATTCCTTCAGTAGGGCCTTCACCTCCACTCTTGCCCGAGGATCAAGACCACTGGCTGGTTCATCCAGAATGAGAACGGGAGGATCATGCACAAGCGTCTTTGCCAGACACAGCCGCTGCTTCATCCCACGCGACAAACCGTTCACAAAATCATCGCGCTTGTGGGTCAGATCCAACAATTCGAGGACATTTTCGATGATATTTTTTCGTTCCACGCGACCGATGCGATAAGCCACGGCAAAGAAATCGAGAAACTCCCACACACGCATGCCATCGTAAACACCAAAATTGTCCGGCATGTAACCGACGGCTTGACGTACTCCCACGGGATCGCCCATGACATCACAACCGGCTACCTCTCCGTGACCACGACTCGCCCGCAGCAAGGTTGCAAGAAATCGGATAGTCGTGCTTTTTCCAGCACCGTTGGGCCCAATGAATCCGAATGTCTCACCAGCGGCAATGTGCAAATCAATGGACTCAACGGCTGTGAAGTCACCGTAGTCTTTTCCGAAGCCTTTGAGTGTGATCATTTTTCGTTTTTGCTGGTTCCGAAGATCTGCCAAGTTTGTGCGGTTCGGGACTTCAAATTCACGGACTACCAGAGTCCGCGTCTATGAGAGCTTTCTCTTGCTGATTCAATGGAATACCCAAGTCCGCGTCCTTTAAGACTTTCTTTTGCTGTTTCGCCAGATTTGCATCCGCAGCAGGTTCCGGCCACGGGGTATATTCCAGATGTGCCAGCACTGTCGTTTTAGAAGTCACTTGAGTTGCTGATGGCATGATGGTCATCCCTGGCAGTGAATCATTGATTCGAGCGATCAGTCTGGTTGAACCTGGCATGATTGCCGTGTGCTGAACAAGAGCACGTTCAAGTCTGTTTGCGTCTTCAGGCAAGCTTTGCGTAATCAATTCCTGATTTGTAGCTTCCCGAAAACGCAAGTTGATCTTTGACTGCCCGGGGCATGGACCAACATTGGCCAGCTGTATTCTACCCAGCAGGTCTTTGCGGATCACGACTGCATCGTACAACTCTTGATTGCTTCCGTTGTTGAGCATGTCATTGCCATCAATGGAAATAGCTCCTCCAAGCGAAAACATCTGCTCAGCATGCAACATACGAACCTGATTACTACCGACCACCATTCCGGAGAGTATCGGACCTTCGGCGTCACCCATTCTGAAAACCGGTGGGTTCGCTGGCGTGTCGTCTGCCACTTGTACTGGCAACGCGATCGCACCGGGAGAATCAAAGGCAATGTCGTAAGTGCTTGACAATGAATTGTAGATCGCTGTGACCCGTGTCAGATGGGCACGATCGCAACCCGCCTGTGTTTCCAATAAACTCAACTCGGTCTGTGATCGGGCGAATCCGATATCCAAGCGGGCTTCCCGAGCAACCCAGACTGCACCGCCCATGGCGATTACCGGTACCGCAAGCCACGCGTATTCAAGTTTTCCCAACAACCTGAAAACGAGATAGTTCAACGGGATAAGAATGAAGAGATAGTATCCCAGCGATCTGAATACGAGAGACGAATCAGGAATTTCGATCCCAGCCTCTTCACGCAGTGTCTCCCTGCAAGCCCTGATCACATCGCTGTCATCCGACCATCCACTGATACCCGCAGCGTTATCGATTCTCGAGAAACGATCGTATCGAGGATCAAAACTCGTCGCCAACGGAGTAATCACATTGCTTTCCTCCAGAGGACTGGCCACCAACGCAGGTAAGATGGCATCCCGCGATGCAAGCCTGAACCGCGAATTCATTGTCGGATCGGCAAATTCAGTTTCTCCACCAGGCATGATGTAAGTTTGAGAATTAGTGATTCCCGAACCGTCAGCTTTATCGACGGGTATCACCCTCCGCGGCGGTCTCAGCAGCAACGCTGAATTGACCAAGCTGTCGTAGGACTTCCATGATGTCAGCCAGTCGCTCATCAGGTCACAGCGAGACTGCACCACTCGGCCACTGCCTGCACGTTTTGAAAGAAGCAATTGCCCGCTGGAATCGATTGCTTCGGCATTCTCGGCAAGCACTCCGTCCACTGCGACGCGACTCTCGCGACCCTTCAGCAACGCCAATTGCTGCTCTGTCGATGGATCCCCCGGCACCTGCCAATTGACAAGCAACTCCTCGGCTGCATCGAAATCCAATTCAATGTTGCCAGTAGGTTTGAGCGGCAGCAAATCTGCAATGGTGGATTTGTTCAACGAATCAGCAGCTTCCGCACCGTTGACAATCAGTTGCCCACCATAGTGCACCCAATCCGCAAGCGCTGTTTGCTGTTTTGGCGTCAATGCGTCCGGAGGCAGATTATCCCAAAAAATAACCGCTGTGCTTGTCCAATCCAGCATCGTTTCAGACAACGGCAAAGGCAGAGGAAAATAAGCTTCTGGGGACGGCATGACCACTCGGTAATTGATAACCGGATCATTTTTTTCAAAACTGGATTCATCTCGAATTGCCCGAACCCAATCCGAAACCTGAAACCTCGAAAATCTCTCAGGCCGTTCGGTCAAGATGACCAGAAAGTATTCGGCCGGTCCCATTTTTGTATATGGATAAGCGCCGGTTGAAAAAGACTCTGCACGCTCGGACGAAGCATAACGGTTGCTCAAGTAACACTTGGCGTTGCTATCAGAAACAACATTGGGTGCAAATGTGCGGTAATCCAGTTTTTTATTCTGCCCCTGTGGAAGGACCACAGGTCGACGTGTGAAGAGGCTGCCACTTCGCACCGCCTTTGCATCTGTCCAGGTTGAGCTGGGCTTTCCGGGAGAGGAGCCCTCGGACAACCCCGCAAGACTGCTCATGAAGCCACGCGAATTGGCATTATTGCTTTTCAGTGGCTGCACAGCTGTGAACCAGTGCCCCGGTTTTATTCCCGATGCTGTCACATTCTCGTCGGCGGGATAGGGGACAGGCCTTCCCGCCACGAAATCTTCAGAACTGACTTCAGAGTCGTTTTCCGTGCCGGTAGTCGAATCGGTGCTGCACCCATCGCAACCAACGATCAGGGGAGTGCAGAAAACCGCAAAGAGAAGATAGAAACGCGGCATGAAATCAAGCGACCCAAAATGTGTTCATCAGGAAAGCGTACGACTCATTCTATCCAAAATCTGGACTCGCGACTCACCATCCCATGACCATGTTCGATTCTATCGCTTTTCGAGCCTGCTCCAGATCGCTGCCGGTTTCCATGCGATAAAGTCGAATGGCATTCACTTTGTCCCCTGCGGAGCGGCTCAAACACTCACGAGCCACAACACAAGGATCAAGTTTCGGACTGGTCAGGCCAAGTGCACCTTTGCTGATCACCCACGTGTCTCTCGGCCGCTTTGTCAGGCGAACGACCTCATCCGTTGGATAGGCATCGGCTACCACGCTTCGAGCAGCTGTTTCGTCATCAGCCCATGTAATGATGATGTGAGACTCTGTCTCAATTTCGAACAACGGCATTGGCCGGCCCCTCACCCGTCTGTTTAGTCGGAAACAACGCAACGGAAATGTTAACAACAGACATGATACCGAGGCTTGCACCTGATACACAAGCTTTCTGCACAAGTCCTTTCTCCATCTTTGATGCTCCGCAAAGGCTGCAAACCCCAAACTCGAGTCCAATAACATCACTGTCCTATCGATGTTACGAGACTCGATTGGACATTCATGTCCCAAAAAGACAGGACAAAAATGTGGTTCTAGCCGGATAGGTGGGCACGCATGTACCGAGAAACGCCGAAGCCTGACCGGGTCTGGCGGTGGTGGGTCAGGATCGAGATTGGCCAACTTCCGTCACCTGAACAAGAGCCTGCACAAACGAGTGCTTGGACTTGGAAAGCCCAACAGGAAACAGACGAGGGGCAAGAACGGCCCGCGGAAGAACAGACTCGTCAGTTGAAACTTCGAACGATGCCATCAGTGATGGCGAATCCCATTCCCTCTCAGACAGAGAAAACCGAAGGCGACCGCGCTGGCAGATACTACCCCCCATTGAGCCACACTCATGCTGTGGAAATAGTTCACCAGTTCGGTCCATGATTCCATGAACCAGGCGGTCAGCGATTGATTTGCAAGGATTAGTTCGAACATGGCAGTTCTGTGAGGGTAGTTTCGAACTCCCCTCTCCCCTAAATCGTCAACGGGTTATTACGGTGGGCCACAAAGTGTACATTTGATTCGCTCTAGCAAGATTAGGCCATTGAAAACGAAATTTGCCAGATTAAATGTCTGGATTTGCCGCAATTCCTGCCGATCACACCGTTGCAATCAGCAAACTTGGTATCGAGACAATAATCGGTGGCGATTTCACTGCTGGGAAAGGCCTTGCGACGATCCGGGGTGTCGATATACTTTTTCATCCAGCAGCAAGGCGCGGTAGCTCAATTGGTTAGAGCCCCGGACTGTCGATCCGGAGGTTGCGGGT
>JAAXJB010000076.1 GCA_012270065.1 Rubripirellula sp.
TGCGCCACCAGCTCCTGCCGCAACGCATCGAGCGCTTTGATCGATTCCTGGAGCTGCTGGCCGCCAACACCCCTGTGTCGACCAAGGGCATCGGGCGTCTGACGCCGCCCTGGACCTATCAACTCCTGGCTGGATTGGCCGTGGTGATGATCGCCGGCGAACTGCTCACGTCTCTGGGGTTGGCCCTGGGCTGGATCAATTTGCCGGCGGGTTATCCAGGCTGAGGAAACCTCTTTAGGCCTTTGTTTGTTCCATCAGGGCTTGCTTGTGTCGGCTTGACAAGCCAGTGCTGCCAATTGCCTTGAGTTAAATCGGTATTTCCGCTTCGATCTCCCATCCGTCGTTGGCTAGCTCTTCAGATGTTTTGGAGGCGTCTTCAGAGGCAACGTCGATGAGGAGAAATCGCTCTCCTTGATGGCAATACAGCCTTGTTACTCCGATCACGGCGGGGGCTCCCGGGTGTCGACAACGCCATGTTGAACCGCACGAGTGGATCACGCAACAACCACGCAAAGTCCAAAAACTCTCGATTTTGTCCTGATGTTCGGCGTTGCTATGTCGCGCCGTCGCGTTGAAATCAATTCAGTTGCTCCGATGGGATGACAACCGAACTCACCAACCTCCCCTGCGGAACGGTTCAGGTCAGGGTCTGCATGAACAACCTCTGTGAATTGGGGTGGGTGACCTCACACCATCTGGTCCCCACCAAAGAAGCGCAACTGAAGAAAGCCATTTGTCATCGCAAGATGGCTTAAGACCTTTTCAAAGAGAAGGCCTGTAGCAACGCTTCGGCCTGTCACCCCTGAGCCGATTCAACCTGCTCAGTCTCGCTGGCGTTTTTGTGCTGTACTTGCCGTTGCTGGCTCCTGAGGAGTTGCGCGGGCAGGTGTTGGCTGGACTCCTGCTGGGCCTGGTGGGCGTGATCGGTTTGTTGATTGAACGGGTGGAGACCGATACCAATCGAATCCAGGTGCGTTACCCCGCCTGGATTCGCTGGTTGCTCCGGCGCGGCTGGACCATGCGTTGGCAGGACACACGGACTTTGGTTCCCGTTGGCACCAGTCAGGCGGGAACGGTGTATCAGTCTCGTCCCCACAGAAGGATTGATTTGGTTTTGCCAGGGTTGTGAATCGATCGCTCAAGTGTGATCTGTAGAAGAAGGAATCGTTACGGAATGACCTGTTTGAATCTGAGTTCAACCTTTTGTGTGGAAAATCTCAGCGCAAAGTATTGATGTTATGTTTTAGTGGCTTGATGCGTTTTTTGTATTCATTTGATGGTCCTAGGGTGATGATGGACTGGGTTGTTTGAAGGTGGGGGTTTGTTGGCCTTTTTGAGTGGATTGAATGAAGAGGCCGCGTTAACGCATTGATCGATGAGAAATCTGTAATTTCCGCTCTTCAAGTGCGTTAATGCTAGTGTTAATTTTTAGGTTTTGATTAATCGCATGTGCGGAACGTATGGTTCGTCTCTGCTTGATTCGTCTGTTGAAAGCACCAAGAGTAATATTTTTAAGCGTAAAAATGTTCAGCTTCTTTCCAGGGTCACGACTGATCAACTTGGTGGTAAAGAAGCCAAAGGGTCTGATATTTGGGGCTGGCATGATCGAAAAGAAAATAGAGACTATGCCATTGTTGCTCTTACAACTGGAACAGCATTTGTTGATATAACTAGAGGTAGGCGACCCCGGCTGGTAGGCATGATGCCCTCTGAGACGGGTGAATCCTCCTGGAGAGATGTGAAAACTAGAAGAAATTATGCTTACGTTGTGTCTGATAGGAATGGAAGCCACGGGCTGCAGATCTTTGATTTAAAGCGTCTTAGGGGGGCTTCAGGCGGTCAGAAATTCACTCCTGATAGAACTTATCGTGGAATTAAAAATGCTCATAATATCGCGATACATGATCGTTATGTCTATGTTGTAGGTGCTTTGAAAATGGATGGTCTTGATTCCAGGACTCTCGCGAATGGGGGATTGCACATATTGGATGTTCGCAATCCGCTCAGGCCTGTTCCTGTCGGTGCTTACAGGAAGGATGGATATATTCATGATACGCAGGTAGTTGAATATAAGGGGCCTGACAGAAAATGGTCTGGAAAGACGATTGCCTTTAATTCGGCTGCTGATTCGTTTTCGATAGTCTCTTTGGAAAGTAAGAAAAAGCCTTTCAGGATATCCGCTAGTGCTTATGCTGACGCTGGCTTTATTCATCAGGGATGGCTCTCAGAGGATCATCGGTTTTTCTTTGCGAATGATAGTAAGGATGAGCTAAATGCTGAAGGAAAAAATAAGCCGAGAATGCGTATTTGGGATGTTCGGAGGCTTAAGAGACCTAGGTATCTTGGCTTTTACGAGGGCAATGAGGCAAGTGTTGATCATAACCTTTATGTAAAAGATGATTTGATATATCAGGCGAACTACAGCAGTGGACTTCGAGTGGTTCGTATGCAAGAGAGTAGCGGGAAGGATTCTTCGCTTCAGTTGGAAGAGGTTGCGTATATTGATACTTATCCGCAGAGGAAGAATGCTGAAATACAGGCAGGTGCGTGGTCTGCTTACCCCTATTTTGACGACAAGCTTATTGTTGGCGACACCCTTAATGGTTTGTTTGTCGCGAAGCTCTCTTTACCTAAGGTCTAGATGTTCTTGTATTCGATTTGGCTGGGTTTTTGGCGCATTCATTGGGTTTGCTGTTTCTTGAGTCCTGACAATAAGAATTTAACTTTTTTAAAAGATGGTCTTTGTCTTTTGTTGACTTCGCTGGTGATCAGGCTAGAGGGTGCTTTCATTCTGATTCATTTGTGCGATTTGTAGTCAATTTCCGTTTCCGTTTTGATTGGAACTGCTTGAAAGAACCCCTCTCCACTCTTTTCCCCTTGATTTCCTCGGTATTAGGCGCTTTTCCCATTGTTAGCGAGGGTGAGGCCTGGACTCAATGCTTAGTGCTCATTTTTCAAACCTCTTCGGCGGACGATGCAAGATGTTGAAAAATCCGTTCAGCTGGAAGGCAGATTGTCGAGGCTGAAGCGGTAGCCACGCTGACGCACGGTGGTGATTCCACCGCCCTCGCCGAGACCGGCCTGCTCCAGCTTGCGGCGCAGGGTCAGCACCTGGGTGTCCACGGAGCGGGGGCCACCGCTGAAGGGCGGCCAGGCCATGCGCAGAAGTTCCTGGCGGCTGCGCACCAGACCAGGGGGCATCAACAGGGCGCAAAGCAGTGCGAATTCACGGGGGCTGAGTTCGACAGGCTGCTCCCGGAGTGTCACCTGGCGCAGCAACAGATGCACCTCGAGGGGGCCAACGGTGACCCGTTCCTGCAGGCCGCTGTGGCCCCGCTTCAGCAGTGTGCGGCAACGGGCCGCCAATTCCTCGAGGCCAAAGGGTTTGCGCAACACATCGTCGGCGCCGTCATCCAGCAGGCCCACCACAGGCTCAGCACCGGCGCGTGCGGTTAGCACAATCACAGGGCAACGCAGCTGCTCAGCCAAGCGCAGGGCAGAGCTGCGCTCGAGTAGTTCTGCACTCACCAGCAAATCTGGCGACTGCTCTTGGCAGACGTCCAACGCCTCGCCGGCACTTCCTACTGCGGCCGTGAGATGACCGTCCTGACGCAGGCGCTGCACCAGCACCGTGCGCAAGGTGGGATGCGGCTCGACCACCAAGACTCGAGAAGGCTCCTGACCTGTGTTCGAGGTCGGCCTCAGAACCGGATCAGAGTTGGCTGCTGGTGCTTCAGCCGTGCGGTCTTGGGGAGTGGAGGTCACTGGATCGGCCCGGGCGCGCCTACGCTAAGCCGAATTTC
>JAAXJB010000072.1 GCA_012270065.1 Rubripirellula sp.
TGCGGCGAAGCATGACCTCAAGGTGAGCGTTCGTGACGGCCGCGCGTTGAGTGACCCTCTATCCGCTTATAGTGATTTGGAATCTGAAAACTATATGCCCTGCGGTGCAATCAACCGCAGGGCCTTTTTCATTGGGAACTACCATTTCATTTGCGATGCGGAAACGGTTCGCAACTCACGATCATCGCCCCATGCATGATGGTTCCCCCCGGACGATTCCGACAACTGCAGCAAATGAGCATTGATTGACAAAGCTCTTTCGATTGCTCGAATCCCACAATCGCACCCTTCTCTCTTCCTCTCTGAAGGTTCTTTCACTGGACTTTCGCAATGCCAAAAGATCCGAGCACCATGGTAAGTTGAGGCCATCCGTTCCATTTGGTACGCAGCAAAACAGAGTGCCTTTGGAATCCACATCCTCGGACACTCCCGAAAACTGGACTTTCGCGAATAAGAGTTCACCATGTGCCATGAAAAAACACTTCCGACGTTTAGCTGACAGATCAAAACGGGCAGTCATAATTCTGGCCACATTCACCGTATTCGTGTGCGTCTACCTGCTCGCGAATGCCGCCAGACTAAAGTCGCGTCAATTGAGCCCACCTGCTCTCGATCCCATTCAAATCGACCAGGCGCTTGCCTTATCACATTTGTCTGATGCAATTCAATTGCCGACGGTTTCCCATCGCAATCGGGCCAAGAACAACGCATCCGCATACCGGGATTTCCAGAAACTTCTTGAATCCACGTACCCGACCGTCACAGAAAACCTGAACAAATACACTGGAAAAGACTTTGGCGATCCAGACAACGCAAGTCTTCTGTACCAGTGGCCTGGAAGCACTCCAAAAGGTTCTGCGGTTCTGTTGATGGCACATTACGATGTCGTTCCGGTGGAGCAAACAACACTGCCAGACTGGGAACACCCGCCATTTTCAGGTGAGATCGAAGAAGGCTACCTCTGGGGACGTGGTGCTCTCGACGACAAATGCGCGGTAATCGCAATCATGGAAGCGTGTGAACGCCTGATACAGGAAGGTTTCCGCCCCGAATGCGACGTCTATCTTGCGTTTGGCCACGACGAGGAAGCTGGCGGGAAATTCGGGAACAGGCAAATTGCTCAATGGATGCGAAACGCTGGAATCCGATTGGAAGTGGTGATTGATGAAGGAGGTGGGATTTACTGTGATGTCCCCGGACTGAAACAGCCAGCAGCCTTGATAGGCATTGCTGAAAAAGGCTATCTGAACATCACGATGACCGTGCAATTAGAAACCGCGGGGCACGCATCAATTCCGCCACGCGAAACTGCAATCGGGATCATGGCATCTGCCATCACAAAGCTGGAAAAGACCGATTTCCCCGTACGTGTCGACGGTGGCATTAGCAGAATGCTTGATTACCTGGGACCCGAGATGTCTTTTTTCAACCGCGTTGCCATTGGGAACCAGCAATGGTTCCAACCATTCATCAATCGACAGTTCAGCAGCACGCCGGCAGGAAATGCTGCCTTACGCACAACCATGGTTCCCACCATGCTTGAGGCCGGCTTCACCGAGAATGCTCTGCCGGCAACAGCAAAAGCAAATCTGCACCTTCGGATCCAACCTGGTGAGAGCGTAGAATCTTCTTTGAAGTTCGTCAGCTCGATCATTGATGATGAACGCGTCGAACTGCGTCTGGATCAGGACTTGCAAGGTAAAACAAGGCAGCAGCCGGGATATCGACAACCGTCCAGAATATCTTCTGACACCAGCTCCGCGTTCACAGCAATGCATCGGACAATCAAACAGGTGTTCCCTGAAGTTGCCGTAGCTCCCTTCTTTGTCGTCGCCAGCACCGACTCGGCTCATTACGATGACCCAGCACTGAGCAAGGATGTTTACCGCTTCACTCCCTGGAAACTTGACCAGAAAGGCGTGGCCTCCATCCACGGCATCAATGAGAAAGTGGGAACCGGCGAGTTCGTCAAGATGATCCAGTTTTATGAACAACTGATCATGAATCTGACTGAAAACAAGAGACAGTGAACTGATTTCGTGGCTGGGGGATTGCTCTCTTCTATACTGCCTCGACGGGAATTTTCTTGATCATGATTGCAATAGTCTGATCTCCCGCACACCGCCATTAGCACACCGCAATTTTGATTTTCTGGATCCTTTCATGAATCGGTCACGCATGCTTAGCTACGGCATCACCGCACTCGCATTGGGAACAACCCTGTACTTTGGGTGGAAATTCACGGCTCGCAGTGCTTATGAATCAGCAAGATACAGTGTGATCATCGCAGAGGATAACTTTGAACTTCGCGACTATGCTGACCACGTTCTGGTGTCGACACCCATGAAACTGGAATCCCAGGGCAATGATGGCAGTTTTTCACGTTTGTTCCGGTATATCAGCGGCGATAATCGCGAACAACAAAAAGTCGCGATGACCACACCTGTCTTCATGCAACAAGGTGAGATGGCATTCGTTGTCCCCGAACAGATCGCAATTGGCGGGGCCCCCGAACCCGAGAACGAACGCGTGCAGCTTCGTAATCGGCTGGGCGGCAAGTTTGCAGCTCTGAGGTTTTCAGGTCGGATGCAGACATCAGCATTAGTGGAACGCGAAAACGATTTACGGCGTTGGATGGAGAAACAGAATCTTGTCGCGGCGGGACCTGTGGAATTCGCAGGCTACGACCCGCCATGGACACCCGGCATGCTCCGCCGTAACGAAGTGCTGATTCGTGTTGAGTGAAAGCAACGGCCGAAGTTTGCAAGTCTCGGCAACTCTGGAAAATTCTGGCAGTGGTACCTCGCAACCGAAGAAAAAATGCCTGTGTGACGGTTGACCCACCACAGTGAACCCTGCCTACTATAATGCTGCCTTTCCGAAGGCTTGCAGACAGGCAACCGAATTCATGAAATCACTGCTGATCCCTGTTTTTCTTTCCATCTCTTTTGTTCAAGTTGCCAATGGCCGAGACCCATTGGTGCATGTTTCCCTGGCAAAAGACAATCGCATCATCACTTATCAACTTGATGACCGTGACGGGACACTCAACGAAGTGGACAGCGTGATGGTTGATGGGGGACCGGGAGCATTGGCGGCACATCCGACTAAACCGGTCATTTATGCTTCCATCCGTCAAGTCGGCCATCTGGCCAGTTTCTCGGTGGATGAGCGAACCGGAACACTGACTAAGATCAACGAGGTCACAGCAGGTGCCGACCCGGCTTATCTCGCAATTGATGGATCTGGCAAGTACCTGATGAGTGCCTACTACAAGGCTGGCAAGATTCTCGTTCATGCAATCACAGAGAATGGTGCCATCGGCGAGGAATTACAGTCCATCGCAACTGACGAACGTGCCCATGCAATTGTTCCTGACCGTACAAGCCGGTTTTGGTTTGTCCCACACACTCGTCCCAATGCAATCTTCCAATTTCGCTTTGATGCCGACAAGCAACGCCTAACGGCCAACGAGCCTGCGAAGCTCACGCGAAGGCAACAGACCGGCCCACGGCATCTGTGGTTTCATCCCTCACTCAACACGGCTTACACCAGTGACGAACAAGGGCGCAGCGTATCCGCTTACAGATTCGATCCTGCTCAAGGCACACTTGAACTGACACAGACATTATCCACCCTTCCAGAAGACTACGATCACAACGTCGGTGGCAGCACATCAGACATCGAAGTTCACCCTTCCGGCAAATACGTCTACGTCGCTAATCGCGGCCACGACAGCATTGCCCGTTTCGGCGTCGACATGGATCTCGGAACCCTTGTTCATCTTGGAAATACCGAGAGCGAAACGACGACCAGATCATTCAACATTGATCCCAGTGGTCAGTTACTGATCGCAGCCGGACAAAACTCCGGGAAACTGGCTGTCTTTCGCATCGATCCCACAGACGGTGACCTGACACGCATCAACACTTTCCCCACAGGAAATTCACCTTGGTGGGTTCTGATCAGGTAAATCATTGTTCTCCTAACCCGTGTTTCAGGCACCATAACAGGACAACCGTCACACTCCCGGGCACACCATGTCGGCCGCTTCCATTCATCCACCTGGGCACGACAGCACATACACATGACGATCATGCAAACGCAATCATCGAGGCAAGTCGCACTGACGTTCAACGTGGTCTTGTCCTGATCACAGGCTGATCTTGCAAGAACGTGCGGCCAGCCGATTGGAGTGTGAACATTCAGGAAATCAGCGTGTCTCGGGCATTACCCTTGGCGATGATCTCGGCCATTTCAGGATCCAAACGTACCGTTTCAAGAACAAATCCTTCCTCAGTTGCCACAGCATCATTTTGCAGGACCTCCATGAGATTGCGTTCGATCGTGTGACAGATCGCGTCCAGCGGCAGATGGTCGATACGACGCGTATCAAATGGATTCTGCAGCTCCATGCCGATCCGATCCAGAGAAAGCATTGGCAATGCAAGCAGCATGATGAAGAGCGGTATCAGAAAAATTCCGTGATTGAAATCCAAATCGGCAACGGAAAAAGTCGCGGGCCCGTCAAACTCGCTGATCAGGGCGAACGGCAATGCCGTCAGGAAAATGAAAATGAATTGCCGGACTTGAATCGCTGAGGCTCGAGCCAGCGGAGTGTTCCGGATTCGTTCACAGCCGCCCGTGTAATCGATGATCATACTGCGTTGCTGTTCAGCCTGCAGAAACGCATAGCGACTCATTCCCTCACGCCGGCCCTCACTGAGCATTTGAGCGAGAATGGACGAAACAAATGTCGGCATGTGCTTTGCTTCGGCCACACGTTTTGCATTCGTTCGCCCTACAAGTCTGGAAATTTCCCCCAGTGATCGATCCTCTCTCAAACTGCACCGAATGACATGAGGTAACGCAGCAGACCAGCGAATGAACTGATTTCGCCACTCTCCGTTTGGCGGACCGTAGGACGAAGCGATGATGCCGAGGTTACGTGACTGGTTGACGATCCCGCCCCACAGCTTTCGGGCTTCCCACCAACGGTCGTAACCTGCATTGGTACGTAAAACCAGCAACAAACCCAAAACTGCACCAGCCGCTGAAAGCACACTGGATGGAATAGCAAGAACAACGTCAAACTTGGCTTTGGCAACAGTCGCAACCAGAACAATCAGGAACGCCAGCATCCCGAATTTGACGATGTCAATCAGAACGCGGGGAAGAGCGGAGCCTCGGATCGTCAACGCTCCAACCCAGAACGAATAGTTCAGGGGACGTGGTTCCTCCAACGGCTCGTTGTCAACTGACTCGTCAACAGATTGAGATGAATCCACGCTTGGCTTCCCTTGAGTTTTTTGGACTGGACTGTGGAATTATGTACTTTGAAAGATGTACGGGGGAATGATGTACGGGCCCCATCAACGCGACCCACGATCCCGATGCAGATGATTTCACGGCCCCATGCCCACACATCGGATGACATGAAACAGTGACACACGATCACTGGCTCAAACTGGTTCCACCATCAGAGAAAATGCAGTCCCGAATGAATACCCCGTCTCTGAGCCACGGGCAAATTGTAAAATACGGTCAACTTTGGTCAACGTGATTTCTCACGCCTCGCAGGCAAGGATCGCGCTTTTACAAGCCTAATCATCTACTCTGCGTTGTTTCAACTTCCAGTTCGGATCAACTGCCCCGAAAGGCGGATCGCATGACGGAAATGAACCCTGTCGTCCCAGAGCTGAATGGGATCTGGTCAAATTGAACGAGGCTGAACGGAACGGGGGGATCCGAAACCGCACGGCTGCAAAGACGTGCGTCCGGAAATCACCAACGGGAAAGATGCAGCAGGCAAAAGGCTGAACGATCACCACAGCAATTCACTGCCGTTCACTCCAAGTCACAGCACACCCGAAACTGGTCACGCTGCTCCGTCGATTGCCCGCCAGTAGTTTTTGATCCAGGGAGCGGGCAAGGTTGATTTCAGCAGCCCTCCCTTGTACCCCTTGATTGCCTGATCAGGCAGAGGATATCCATGGAACACCAGGATCCTCATGTCAGCAGGCTCCTGTGGTTCCCGAATCAGATTGAAAGGAAACGTTGGTCGGCAACTTCGCTTGAAACTTCGAACCCATTTTTCCGGCCAGAATTCCAGATCATCGCGCAATGTATTGCTCACATACTGCTGCTCGATTCGAAAATTCTCGAGTGCCCATGCTTCATTTTCGGAAAAATGTGAGTAGACGTATTGGTGCTTCTCAGGATTGAAACGGAAAATTGACGTATTCCCGACACGGCCATCTCTTCCCGGCAGGTACATGGCTCGCCGCTTTTCCAGCCAGTCCTGAATCACACAGAACTTGCCAGGTGCAAAGGTAAAGAAATCATCCATCGAGCCTGTGATCACAATATCGAGATCCAGAAAGAGCGTATCCCCTTGAAGATCCGCCAGCCCCGGCTGGAACAAGCCCACTTTCCGCCACGTTGACCCACCCGGACGGCGATCAAACTCTTCCTCATCAAACGGCGTGACAGGCAACGGTAAAGCTTCCACCTCGTCGCACAGCCCCGAAGGATCATCAGTCAAGCAGACGAAGCGAAGTTCACCAGAGAGATTCTCGCGTACCCCTTCATACAATCGATTGACGTAGGCACCGCCGTACTTGGTACCCCACTTGATGCATAATATGTTCTTCGTCGTCATGACAAAGCGTCTCCCGAGGCGAAATCGAAAACAGCAACACGATATAGTCCCTGAATTCAGCGTTTCGACCAAGACCAGTTTTCCATCCCCGGTGGATGGCGTTTGAGACAGTAAAAAACGGGATTTGGCACGGGCTTGCCAATCTTCTCTGATGCTCCAGACGTCTCGACAGACACGATTTCCACAGCATCGCGGCAACCGTCGCACGCCCTGCCGTGTGCGTTCAACGGCCAATGCCGCACCATTGATTACCTGTTTTCAAAGCATCTGCACGAATGTCAGGACCTGGCTTTTCTGGCTGCTTCCTCAGGCATCACGCTCGTCCACAATCGGCTTATCGAAACCGCTAATCTGATTTTCCTCGACGGTCAGGCTTTCGACTTGCCTTGCAATGTGAATCCCTTGCCGATTCGCTGGCCTCCGAGTTTCACGGATCGTGTTTCTGGCCACAACAACGTCTTTGGTATTTCCAAGGATGTTGACAGCGATTCCATCATCATCGCCGCTGTCAATGATCTGGTTATCCTCAAGCAGATTACGGTTGGCCCAGAAATCTTTTCCACGGGAATCATCGCGAAAGAGCACACCAACCTTTCCGCTGTTCTTGATCTCATTACGACGCATCACATTATCAGTATCGTTGTGGCCGATCGACATCCCCTGTGAGAGGTTTCCATGCATGCGGTTGCTCTCGGCAATCCCGTGCTTGACGCCCCAGCACCAGAACAAGCCAATGTTATTGGCGTCCAGACGATTACCACGCATGACCGGTCGCTGCGAACCTGAACCGGGATGCAGTCCATTCCCCCGGTTGCCATGGACGTGACAATCCTCCACGTGCACATCGTGACAGATCTGGAAACTGATTCCGTCTCCGTTGTAGTTACGGGACTCGACGTTCCGGATGGTGAATCGCCTGCAGTCCTGCAGAAAGATGTTCCCTCCATAGTTTCCGTTGAAGTTCGCGTTTTGCTCAAGGTTGCCATCGAGGCAAAGGTTTTCAATGAGGACGTCGGAACAGTTCTCACTTGTCAGAAGTGGAAACAGAGAGGTGCATTTCGGCTTTTGACTGACCCATAGATTCTTGCGCAAGCCTTTATCGAGTTTGAATCGATTTCCGTTTCGTGCCACGAGCGTTCTTTTGATGACCTGAGCCCCACCGTGATGCGGGCTGTCCCCAATCAAAGCAACTCCATCGCCAACTTGAAAATCAGCTGCCTTCACAAGCGTAATTTCCTGGTCGTACCAATCTGAATCATCTGCCAACATCACTTCTTCGGACGGAATCTTTGTCAGAATGCTATCTGCCCCGCTCCCCATCAGGTGGATTCCGGTTGACAGGTGAATCGCATTTCGCAGGCGGTAAACCCCGGGACCGATTT
Source organism: Rubripirellula sp. (assembly GCA_012270065.1). Lineage (GTDB taxonomy): Bacteria > Planctomycetota > Planctomycetia > Pirellulales > Pirellulaceae > Rubripirellula. Next base: position 8,044 of record JAAXJB010000072.1, read on the forward strand.
TGACTGTTCCTTTTCCAAGTCGGGTCACGTAATCCACGGCCGCTTGAATGGCTTTATCATCGTTTCCCACGATATCGCCACTCTTCTGACCAACCGTTATCGTCAGACCATCTGACCAGTCAACGCGTGCGTCTTCGTCTCCATCCGTTGCCCGATGCCGATCAGATGGTCCCTGGGCGATGATCGCATCAAGTCGATTCACACTGGCGAGAAACCCAGCTCCCATGGAAGCAAGTGCTTTCCTTCTGGAAAAAGCTGTCATGAATGATGATCCCAACTCTTTGGCGTGTGCTTGGAAAGCAGAAATTTCGGCAACCATTTCTGCGGTCACTGCTTGCGTGACAGTGTACCTGACTCCGAAGGCCGGATGCCACGATCAGCGGTGAGGATTTCAACCGAGGTATGCCGACAAAACCATTACCATTGGCGTTCAACGTGAAAACATGAAAAAGGCGGCCTTGAGGACGAAATCCGGCAGACGACCTCAAGGAAGCAGATGCATCGGAACCGGACGATGCGCAATCGAGATTCATTGCGTTATACTCTCAGGGATGCTTGCCAGCGGGAAACAGTTTTTCCGCAGAAAACGCGAGTCCCGCCCACATGATCTCCTGTCCAACCCTGAGGCAAGATGTTCAGCTCGATTTGCCGCTTTTTCAATCAGCACATCGCTATCACCATGGCAGCCTGCCTGGCACTGGTGCTGAATCAATCAATCATCCGCGCCCAGCAGCAACCGACAGACACACAAACTGCCAACCGAGTCTCTTCTTCTGCAACCTTTGACCGGATCGCAGGTTCGTTCCTGACCAACCACTGCATACGATGCCACAACGAAGATGAACGCGAATCCGGCATTCGAGTAGACCAACTCAATGGCAAACTGGCAGAATCGACTTTGAAACTCTGGGAGGAGATTTCCGAGCAAATCAAGACGGCTGCGATGCCCCCTGAGGAAGAGCCACAACCCAGTGCCAAACAACGCGAAAGAATGGTTCGCTGGATCGACAACGCGTTGCATGAAGCTCGCTCCAGAACAATGCCAATCAATGGATCAGTCCGACGTCTGACCGTGCAACAGTACCGAAATGCTCTCCGTGAGCTGCTGGGACTCGAAGAAGACTTTGCAGCGGCTCTTCCCTCTGACGGGGTCTCGCGGGATGGTTTCACCAACAATGCGGAGACCCTTCTCACATCGCCGCTACAGGTCGAAGCATGGTTCAACATCGCCGAAAAAGCGATTGATGCCTGTCTGGTCGACTCATCATCAATGCCGACCATTCAGAGATTCCGGATGGACCTTGGCAAGTCGATCAACCCGAACCCGTTCGGCGAATCCTTGATCCTGGGTGCGAACAGTCGGCTATTACCAAATCAGGATTTTCTGATTACCGAAATGGACGCGGAGAAACCATTCGCGTTCAAGCCGTTTCGCATGCGAACAGACTATCGCTTCAATGAAGGCTACCGGGGCAACAGCACGGTTCGTGGCTGGCGTGACTACGACAGCATTTACCATGCGGTTTTCGCATGCATGCGAGGTGATGGAGGCTACCCCAAAGGCAATCCCTACCGCACAGTTGAGAGCGGGTTGTTATTGCGGCCGGCCATTCCGACCACTGAGATTTTCCGTGAATCAAGCACTTATGGTCCCAAAGCAAACTTTAAAATCGCCTTGAGAGAACTTCCGGAACATGGCAGGTTCAGGATTCGTGTCAGGGCCGCCAAGTATGCGGATGGCCTGTTGCTTACCGGTCGAGGCTTCAAGCCTGCCAAGCGGGAAAAAAACAGTGCCTCAAGCAAACACCAGTTCGAATATTCCCTCAACGAAACGGATGCGATTCTGCCAATCAGCGATCCTGGCATTTATCAGGTTGATGTTCACCCAAAACCACATGCAGGAAAAATCAGCGATCCACCCGACGGAAGCAGACTGTCCGAAGGCCTGATCGGCCATTGGTCGTTTGATGACGATTCCCCGGGCAGTGCTACTGCTGGCAACCTCACGGGTGAACTGACTGGGAACATCAAAACAATTGCATCACCCATTGGTAACCAAAGGGAAGGGAAACAGAGCAAAGCAATCATTCTTGATGGTTCAGATGATTCTGTGGTTGTACCGAGAGACGATTCCATGAACGTCGGTGCTGGTGACTTTACTGTTTCCGCCTGGATCAAACCATCGCAACTCAGGCAAGGTGGCATCGTCTGCCTGGGACGCTACAGCTGGACACACGGCTGGTATTTTGACATGCCCAATAACCAGGGAGTGTTGCGTATCGAAACAGCGTCTCCGCAGAACAAGAGCAATGGCACGGTTGCCTCACGCCCAGGAACCATCAAGGTCAATCAGTGGCAACACGTTGCTGCAGTAGTACGCCGCGGAGCGAACCAGACTCACTTGTACGTGAACGGCTATCGCGTTGCATCAGGGACCATTGGTGCGACCAATCTCGATAACCCGTCGGTCGATCTGCATCTGGGCAGAATTCAGGGTTCGAAATTATTCAAGGGACAGATCGATGAGGTAAGGATATACCGCCGCGCTCTGGAACCCGCGGAACTGCAGGCGCTGCTGGAACCCGGCAAGCAGTACGCCGTCCCGCCGCCAATGGATGGCCCAAAACAGATTGAGCTGACAATCGGTGACCGTGTATTTGCATCAAAGCTCAGAACAGGCGAATCCACGTTCCTTGCCGTCCGCATCCCGGAAGGACAGCACCAACTCAAAATCAATGCAGGCAATGACGCTGCATTGCACCAACTTGTACTGACGCGTCTGAATGAGCACAGCCCTCTTGGAGCCGAATTCAGCAGATTCGAGAACCGGTCTCCCAAACTCGGCGTTTACATGGGACTGCGAAGAGACTGCGGCCACACCTGCCTCCAAGTGCAACAACCAACCTCCGTTTCAAGCACTGATTTTCGGACCTACACTTTCGAAGGCTCCATCAACAACTATCCAAGACCCTTTGTAGAAAAAGGCAACGACAACTATTTGGCAGGAGTGCGTGAAATCACGGTCAGGCACGAGTATACCGATGGACGGGACATGCCGCGGTTACTGTTGGGCTCAGTGGAGTTTGAAGGCCCGCTCTACAATTCATGGCCGCCTGCCGCCCACCAGCAGATTTTCATTGAAAGTGAAAAGGCAGATAACCCTGACGAGTATGCACAGGAGATTCTTGAAAATTTTGCTGCACGTGCTTTCAGAAGACCTCTCACATCCAGCGAACGAAAAGAAGTCCTGCAAACATGGAGGAACTTCCATGAGTCCAGCGGCAACTTCGAGCAGAGCATCAGAGAAACATTGATCGTCATTCTGACTTCTCCGTCTTTTCTGTTCATTGTGGAACAGAGCTCGGGCCCCCAGGCGGAAGACCTGAGTCCGATGGAACTGGCGTCCAAACTGTCATTCTTTCTGTGGAATGGACCACCGGACGAGCGTCTGCGCCAGCTGGCTGAATCCGGCCAATTGCCGAAGAAGCTGGATTCGGAAATTGTCAGGATGGTACAGGACAGACGTTTCGGCGCGTTCGCTGATCAATTTGCTGCAGAATGGCTCAGTCTGGACAAGTTCGATGTCGTGGAAACTGATCGCAAACGTCACCCGAAACTCACCGCAACGGTGAAACGGCAACTCAGGCACGAACCTGCGAGATTCCTTGAGTATCTTGTCCGGGAAAATCTTCCTGCGCGAAACCTGATTCAATCCGATTTTGTGGTCATCAATGAAGTCATTGCCACGTATTACGGGATCGGTGAAAAGTCCGAAAGCGGATTCGATTTTGTCCCTGTCCTGCATCAGCAACCGCACCTGGGTGGCCTGCTTTCCCAAGCGGCGGTTCTGGCAGGCCTGTCTGATGGCAAAGAGGGTAATCCTGTGAAACGCGGTGCCTGGTTTGCCAGAAAGATCATCTCTGAACCGCCAGCAGACCCACCCCCGAACGTCCCGGAACTGAAAGACGAAAGCGGTCTCAGCCTACGTGAGCGTCTGGAACAACACCGCAATGTCAAAGGGTGCATTCAATGTCATCAGAACATTGATCCTTGGGGGCTGGCCTTTGAACAATACGATGCGGGAGGCTTGTTTCTGAATGACAAGGTCGATGCCAATTCGAGGCTTCCTGACGGCCGGGAAGTGCATAACCTGAACGATTTGAAGGAACATCTGGTCAAGAAACGCCTCGACGACGTCGTGTACAGTGTCGCTCGACACCTTTCAGTCTATGCCATTGGCCGCAGCCTGACCTACAATGAAGATCGCATTCTCAAACGACAGTGTTTAGACTTGAGAGAGAAGGATTACGGCATGCTGGACATCGTCAAGTTCATCATCACGAGTGACCTTTTCCTGAAGAAGTAACCTTGCTGCCCGAATTTTGCGTCCAACCCCAAAACCGGAAATCCATTCGATGATGCATCCAGCCAAGATAAAGCGACGGTCTGTTCTCCAGGGAATCGCTGGAGCTGCTCTCGCGTTGCCGCCACTGGAGGCGATGGGCAGCGAGGTGACGGAGCAGCAACCCAGGCGTTTCTGTGCCATCTACACAGCGAACGGAATGTCGCTGCCCAAGGCTGATCATGGCATCAACCAATGGAGCTGGTTTCCCACTCAGGAAGAATCTGGCAGTTTCGTCTTTGGGGAATCGACAGCTCCGCTGAAACCATTCCGGAAACACCTCAGCTTCATGGGTGGTCTGTATCATGAAAACGGGGTCAAAGCAGATCCACACACCTGTTCGGACATGTGGTTGACTGGTGCCCCGTTGCACGATTCGACGCGCGAAACCTACAACACTGTCGGTGTCGATCAGGTCATCGCGCAGCATACCAAGAAGCATTGCCGCCAGCCCTCGCTGGTACTTTCAATTGACGCAGGCGTCGGTTTCCTGTCTCGAACTGGTACCATTTCCTATGACCTGCAGGGACGTCCGATTCCGGCAGAGAACAGCCCGAGACGGGTATTTGACCGTCTGTTCAGAGTCGACCAGACATCACTCAAGGCCCAACGCGAAAAACTGCGTGCCAAGATCAAATTGGTAGATGCTGTTCTGGAAAGCTCTCGCAAATTCAACCAGCAATTGGGGGCCGCTGATCGTCGCAAGATGGATCAATACCTCGCTTCTCTCAATGAAATCGAGTCAAGACTCATTGCTTCGGAAAAGTGGATTGATATTCCAATCAAGGAACAGGATCACTCACATCTGAACCTTGATGTCAAGAAGGAAGATGACCCACGCGAATACTACCGAAACATGTTCGACCTGATCTCGCTCGCGTTCGATGCAGACATCACTCGCAGCGTTGCCTTCATGCTGAACCGGGAAGACGGTATGGGAATCAGTGACACCTTTCCGCTCAAACTGGGACTCAGCAAAACTCATCATCAACTTTCTCACGCGGGTGACAAAGCGGGGCAACTGGAATTTGCCAAGTACGACCTTTTCCTCAGCGAGCAAATTGCCGGTTTCCTGCAGCGTCTGCAACAGTACAAAGATATGGACGGCACCGTTCTGGACAATACAGTCGTGCTTTACGGCAGCGGTGCCAGCACCACCCATTGGTCAAAAAATCTGCCCACGCTGGTAGCGGGCGGATCCAAAATGGGTCTTCAGCATGGCCAGTACTGGAAGAACGGCGAAACCAGAATGGCCAATCTTTACCTCAGCATTCTGCGGTCCATGGGCATTCAGACTGAATCCTTCGCTGATAGCACGGGGGTCCTGGACAATTCGATATTCACAACCATCTGATTGTCAGGCCGACGGGGCAATCAGATGGATTGTCTGACTGAACATCCGTGACGCTCGACATCAATCCGAAATAGAAAACGTTCTCCCACCAACCCACCAATCCCACCATGGTTCACGAGATTCTCATGCGAGCCTTCCGAAACATCGCGTTGACAATCGTTCTCAGCATTGCCTTTACCTCAATCGCATCGACCACGCATGCCGACTGGCCCAGTTGGCGTGGCGCGGACAATTCAGGCAGTATCCATCAGGGAACGTATCCCAGTGCAATCAACGAGGAGACCATTCGATGGAAGACTCCTCTGCCAGGAAAAGGGTGTTCAACGCCGATCGTGGTCAATGAAACCATCTACGTCACAGCACCAGAAAACGGAAATGATTCGCTTTTGTCCGTGGACTGGCAAGGGAAAATCAACTGGACGACCTCTTTTGGACCGGAGGTGAAGGGAAAACACCGGAACGGATCGGGTAGCAATGCTTCCCCTGTCAGTGATGGCAAAGCGATCTATGTTTACTTCAAGAGCGGAACCTTTGCCGCAGTAGAACCGGATGGCAGTATCCGATGGCAAACCAACATCGTAGAGCGTTTCGGCAAAGACACCCTGTTCTGGGACCATGGAACCTCGCCGGTCCTCACCGATCAATACGCAGTACTGGCACGCATGCACAAGGGCGAATCATGGGTAGCCGCGTTCGACAAGAAAACCGGTGAGCTTGCATGGAAAGTTGCGAGAAACTACGAGGTACCAGTGGAATGTGACCATGGCTACACATCACCACTGGTCATTCAACATGGTGGGAAAGAAGCATTGCTGGTCTGGGGCGCCGAACACGTAACGGTCCACAACGCGGAGGATGGCAGCACACTTTGGTCCTGTGGTGGCTTCAATCCGGAATCGAACAAGCTATGGCCTGCGATCGCCATGCCCGTCATTGTCGACGGTGTCGCGGTGATCGCTTTCGGTCGAAACGATCGCAAACTCCCTTTGATGTTTGGTGTCAAACTCAACGGAAGCGGCGATGTCACGACTACGAATCACATCTGGCAACGGGACGACATTTCGACGTTCGTTCCAAGCCCGGTTGCATACCGGGGACGTGTGTACCTGGTGCGCGACCGTGGAGAGGTTGAGTGCATTGATCCAGCGACAGGAAAAACAATCTGGACGGATACCCTGCCCAAGGGACGCAGTTCTTACTATGCATCACCTTTGATCGCCAATGGCATGCTTTACGCCGCCCGAGAAGACGGTGTCCTGTTTGTCGCCAGCGTCAAAGACGACGAATTCAAACTGCTTTCGGAAAACGAGATGGGTGAACCAGTGATTGGATCACCCGTTCCCGAGCAAAACAACATCCTGATTCGCGGAGAAAAGCACCTGTACTGCGTGCAGGCACCCACCAGTCAACCATGAGCCCAAGCAACCATGAACATTGGCCATTGGTGCAGATTCGAGGATCTGGGTTAACCAACACCGCAAGCCAGAAGCGGAATCGGAGTCATCGCTGAAAAGCAAGACGCGCCACAACGATGCCTCCGCCTGCGGATCCGCAGGCGATTCTGTCCGGATCTTCTGTCGAACGAGTGACGAAACAGAATTCCCGGCGGGTAAAAGAAACATGCCTTTAATGTCCCGTTTAATGTATATTCGGGGAATCTGGTATTGCTGGAATTGACGCTTCACTGAAGATCAGCAATCAGACCCCGCCCCACAATCAGAAAGCGCCCCACCAACCCAACCGCTCGCTTTGAGTTCTGCCTCTCATCGGATCGCTGTCCTGAATCAATTTCCAGGGTCTCTCTTCCTGGCGGTGCTATGCCTTTTCCTGGTCATCACCGGAAAGATCGTTGCTGAAGACAACGTAAAAGCTGTGACCACCCATGCCAAATCCGAACATGCCTACCAGAACGATGTCCTGCCGGTACTGAAGAAACACTGCTTTGACTGCCACGGAAAGGAGAGCCCGGAGGGCGGAGTGAACCTGCAGGAACTATCTCGGGACCTGGTTGCCGATCGGCGAGCAGCAGAAGTCTGGCAGGAAGTCCTCAACGAAGTATTCGCTGGCAAAATGCCTCCCGAAGAAACCACCCACATGACGGCAGAAGAAACGCAAACGCTGACAACCTGGGTGTCCACGAAAATCAACGAGGCTGTCAATACACGACAACAGACAGATGGCCGTGTAATTCTGCGCAAAATGAACCGGCAGGAATACCAGAATACAATGCAGGATCTCATGGGTGTTGAGATGGACTTTGTGCGAGATCTGCCACCCGACGCTGTATCGTCGGACGGTTTCCGTAACGACGGGCAATCCCTTCGGATGTCGGCGTATCAACTCGAGTGCTACCTCGATACTGCGCGTCGCGTCATGGACCGCGTTCTGAAATCGGGGGAGCCACCAGAGGTATTCAAACACGAATTCAAGGAAAGCAAGAACGACAAGTGGATCAGCAAGGCGGTCAAATCAAATCGTCTCGGTCGGCAACAGGAATTTCTGGCCAAGATGAAAGAGTACCCCGACGAGGGTGAATTCCTGGTGACGGTAAAACTCAAGGCTGAACTCATACCCATGGGTGGCTTTCCGCTTCTCGAAGTCTCTGTGGGATATTGCCCGGACACCCAGATTCTGGTGCGGGAGTTCGAACCGGTGGAAGTCTCGACAGCTGACGAACAGGTCTTCCAGTTCCGGGGTCAATTGGAAGATTTTCCACTGCCGGTGCGCGGGCAGGGAAAGTACCCCGGTCTGGTGATGCGAGTACGCAATGTCTACGACGACGGCAGTGATTTGCCAAAAATCCAAAAGGACGAAAAGAAGAAGAACTTCTATCCAGACGAACCACACTTGCCAAAATTACTCATTGAGTCGGTCCAATTCGATGGCCCTGTTTTTGAAACATGGCCTCCGGCGTCACACCAGAAGATCCTTTTCGACTCTCCATTGCAGACGACAGATGAGAGTGCTTACGTTCGCGAAGTACTGTCAAGATTCATGACACGTGCCTTTCGCAGACCTGTCACACCAGACGAACTCAAGCGTTTTTCCAGACATTACGATTCGATTCGCTCCGATTTCCCTTCTCAAATTGAAGCCCTACGGGAAACGCTGGCGCTGGTACTGATTCAACCGGAATTCCTGTATCTCGTTGAACCAGCCGCATCAACCAGGAGATCCGTCAATGGCTGGGAATTGGCATCGCGACTGTCTTACTTCCTCTGGAGTACCATGCCAGATCAGCGTCTGTTTGAACTCGCAAACAGCAATGAGTTGCTCAAGGACGAGGTGCTTGCATCGGAAGTGGAAAGAATGCTTTCGGACCAGCGTGCTGAACGCTTCATTGAACAGTTCACGGATCAATGGTTGCAACTGGACAGACTCGACAGCATTGCTGTGGACTTGAAGCGCTACCCGACTTTCAACGAACAATTGAAGACTGCTTTTCGCAACCAGACTCACGCTTTGTTTGCCAGAATCCTGAATGAAAACACAAGCGTCCTGCAGCTGATTGATTCGGATATCGTGATGCTCAACGAGCGTCTGGCACGTCACTATGGAATCCCCGGTGTGATGGGTTCAAAGATGCGTCCGGTCAAAGTGGAAGCTGGGCATCATCGAGGCGGGCTGGTCACACACGGCAGCATTCTTCTCGCAAACTCGACCGGATCCGACACTCACCCAATTCGTCGTGCTGTCTGGATTCGTGATCGCCTGCTCAATGATCCACCACTTCCTCCGCCGCCTGATGTACCCACGCTCGAAGATGCGGACCCGAATTTCAGGAAACTCCCGATCCACGAACAACTGGCATTTCATCGAGAAAAACCTGCTTGCAACAATTGTCACAAGAACCTTGATCCCTGGGGAATTGCTCTGGAGGATTTCAATGCGATGGGCTTGCGTGAAAAGCCGGAAAAGTCCGGGGATAGTAACAACAAAGGGGCAAAGGTGGTCAATTCATTGCCGGACGGAACAGAATTGGCAAATGAAGCTGACCTGAAACAACATTTGCTGCAGAACAATGAAGCAGCCTTTTCCCGATCATTCGCGGTGCATCTCATGACCTATGCGCTTGGGCGGCCCATTGAACTGACAGACCGCAATTCGATAATGGAATTGACGTCAGCTTTCAAATCGGACGAATATCGACTTCGAAACTTCATCACCAGTATCGTTCTCAGCCCCCCCTTTCGTACAAAATAACATTCCACCTGTCGCATCGTCTTCAGGCTCTCGAGATACCAACCAGCATCAAGAGATCATCAACATGACCAGCAGGAAATCTTGGCATTTGGATCGACGCACCTTTCTCAGGGGCAGCGGGATTGCAATGGGACTGCCATGGCTCGAATGCATGTCGGGTTCGTCCCTTGCTGCGACGGAGGAGTCGTCAAACGCAAAACGTCTTTGTGCTCTGTACTTCGGATTTGGAGTCAGCCTGCCAAAAGAAGACAGCGATCAAGCCAAATGGCGATGGTTCCCAAATGGCACTGGGAAGGATTTTCAATTCACTGAAACACTTCAACCACTCGAAAAACATCGTAGCCATCTCAGCGTACTCGGTGGGTTATCGCATCCAAATGGTCGACGCATGGGTGCGCATGACACGGGTGACACATTCCTGACAGGCGCCTACCTCAACAACAAGATGCTTCAGAATACGGTATCTGTTGACCAGGTAGCGGCAACGGCAGCATCAGAACAAACCCGATTCTCTTCTTTGGTGCTTTCAACCGATGGTGGTGTTGGCGAACCAACCCGTTCCAGCACGCTCTCCTACGACATGAAAGGTCGACCACTTCCTGCGCTGAACCAGCCGCAGCAGATATTCGATCGCCTCTTCGGAGCCGGAGACGCCGATGTACTGCGCAAGCAGAGACGACTCAAGAGTGCGGCTGGCATGCTGGACCGTGTTCTGGAAGATTCCAAATCACTGCGTCGACGATTGGGCGCTCATGACCAGGACAAACTTGATGAATACCTTGCATCCGTAGAAGAGATCGAGCGAGGCGTACAACGCTCACAGCAGTGGCTCGAAGTTCCTCGCCCCGAGTTGAGCGATCAGGATCGCGAGATGCTGCATCTGGATGCCGATGACGAGGCTCCCAGGAATTTCATTCGAACGATGTACGACCTTGTCTATCTGGCGTTCCGGACGGACTCAACCCGCGTTGCGACTTACCAAATCACCAACATGGCAGACTGCTCTTCAAAAGCTGCCAAATTCCCACAACTGGAAGGTTTTAAATCATCGCTGCATTCGCTGGCCCATGACTGGAACAAACCAGGCGGTGCTGAAGCTCTCAGCAGGTGGGATCAATTCATGGCATCGCAACTCAGTTACTTCCTCGATCGCATGTCACAAACCAGTGAAGGTGAAGGCTCATTGCTCGACAACTCGTTGGTTCTGTACGGCAGCAGCAATAGCACAACGCACAACAACCGGAACTACCCACTCATTCTGGCGGGTGGCAATAACCTGGGTTTGCAACATGGGCATTACCACCGATTTGAAGAAAAAACACCCATGTCAAACCTGCTTTTGACGATGCTGCATTGCATCGGAAGCAAACAGGAATCTTTCGCTGACAGCACCAACACGATGGCAGAGATTCTGGCACCCTGACTCTGGTTGCTCTGCAGAGAATGCCCACCTCACTCCCGAAATAGCTGGCAACGGGTTTGTCGGACATTTCGCATGGTTACCGTCCAGGACCGATTGCGGATCACCTGTGGTGAAGAAGCAGGCGACTGTTGCTCTGCCGAAGTCACGTGAATTCGCACAGGAGTCACTTCTGCGGGTACAATCTGAGACAGGTCAGATAGGCGTCCTGGGATTAAACTGGAGACACGAAAGAAACGTTGCTGCAGGCATTGTGTTGTCAGAGTTGCGCTGTTCAGGGATGTGAACAGTGTGGGATCTGGACAGCTCGAGACATCGGGCGTCTTCACGAGACAGCCAAGTTCATGCAGCTTCCATTCTTGATCATGATGCAGCAGGTGGGCTGAACTCACATTCCTGCATTGTTGATTCCGGACAATTATCTGATTCAAGTGTCAGCCACCGATACTGCCAATTCAGACACCAACCCTGGGTTTTCCTCTACTGGCCATCGCAATTCCTGTCTCCACCCACTGGTGTTGCCAGATGTCCGCCATGGGGAGCCATGATTAACAATCCGAACATGAAAAACATTCCACTGATCCTGACCCTGCTCGCAAGTCTTTGCGGCTTCCATGCTGCAAAAGCTTCCGACGACACCGCTTCGCTGACTCTTCTGGTGAACACACTGAAGTCAACTGACAATCCCAATGTCCGTGTGATACTGATGCGTGGAATGCTGAGTGGCCTGTCAGGACGCCGAAACGTTGATCCGCCACCGGGCTGGAAGGAACTCAGCAAGAAACTTTCCTCAAGTGAGCATGCCGAGGAACGTGCACTTCTGCAGCAGTTGTCCCAGATCTTCGGTGATACGGAAGCCATGCAGGAGGCATTGACACTCGTGCAAGACAGGAACGCCGATGTCAGTGCGAGAAAAACAGCGTTACGTTCATTGCTCGCACAGCAGAATGAGCAAGTCTCGGTGGAACTGGTGGAACTGCTGGATGACCCTGAACTGTGTCTTGACGCAATTCGCGGTTATGCCTCCATCGAGAACGCATCTGCTCCCGGGATTCTATTGGGTCGGTATGAAAATTATGATGACTCACTGAAGCGTGCTGTGATAGAAACGCTCGCGACCCGAAAAGGTTATGCCGTCGCATTGTTGACAGCGATCGAATCAGGCAAGATCCAACGCAAGGAAATTCCGGCGCATGTGGCACGATCCCTTGATGTTCTTCTGGGGGATCGGTTTGTCAAAGTTTTCGGTGAGGTCGAGGATCTATCAGCAGACAGGGCGAAGCTGATGGCAAAATACAAGGCGATGTGCACTCCCGAAGCAATGGAAAAAGCGGATGCCTCGCGTGGCCGGGCAGTGTTTGCCAAAACCTGTGCCTCCTGCCATCTGATGTACGGTGAGGGCGGTAAAGTCGGCCCGGATTTGACAGGTTCAAACCGTGCCAACCTTGACTACATCCTGCTCAACAGCGTCGATCCAAGCTATGATGTTCCCGATGGTTACAAGATGGTGTTGATCCAAACCATCGATGGGCGGCTGATCAATGGAGTCGTCGCCGAGGAAGATGCACGTCGTGTCGTGCTGAAAACGGTCGAGCAGCCCGAAGTAGTGATTGCGAAGGAAGATATTGAGGCAAGGAAGATATCATCGAAATCGATGATGCCCGATGGGCAACTGGAACAGATGAAACCACAGGAAATGCTTGATCTCATCAAGTATCTTCGAACAACCGCTCAGGTGGAGATGGCAAAGTGAAGCGATATATCCCAGGCAAACTGTACTGGTTCTGCACGGCATTTTTCCTGCTGGGCACAACGAGCATCTGCGCAGCAGACCCGCGCAATGAACTTCCGAAAAAACAGCATCGAACCAGCAACGCCCCCTTTCTGACTCCCGAACAGGCGGTCAAGAAAATGGCTATCCCCGATGGGTTCGACGTTTCAATTTACGCTGCCGAACCAGACATTGCCGAGCCAATTGGATTCTGTTTCGACGACCGCGGACGCATGTGGGTCGCTGAAAACTTCAACTATCGAACGCGTCGAAATCACACTGATGATCCCGTCAGCCGGATTCAGATTCTCGAAGACACCGACAGCGATGGCATCTTTGACAAGAAAAAAACATTTACCGACACACTGACCTTCACCTCGGGTCTGGCACCAGGATTTGGCGGTGTCTTCGTCGGTTCACCTCCGAACCTGACGTTCATACCTGATGCCGATGGTGACGATGTACCAGATGGTCCACCTCAGGTGCTGCTTGATGGGTGGGGAATCAATGATCGTCACGAAACGTTGAACAGTTTCATTTGGGGCCCTGATGGCTGGCTCTACGGATGCCATGGAGTATTCACACAATCCCGAGTTGGCAAACCGGGCGACAGTGAGGAAGCAAGGCAGTTCATCGACGGTGGAATCTGGCGTTATCACCCAACACAGAAAAAGTTTGAAGTCTATGCCCGTGGCTTGTCGAATCCGTGGGGATTTGACTTCAATGACCACGGTCAGGGTTTTGTGACATGCTGCGTGATCCCTCACCTGTACCATATTGTGCAGGGCGGGGTTTACACGAAGCAGAGTCGCCCCCATGTCAATCCACATATCTACGATGACATCAAGACAATCCGGACGCACAAGAACCGGCTTTCGGCACACGGTGGTGCGAGAATCTATCTTGCGGATGATTTCCCGGCAAAGTATCGCAATCGGCTGTTCATGTGCAATATCCATGAACACGCAGTGCTGACCGACATATTGACCCCCAAGGGATCGAGTTTCGTTGGCAGCCATGGGGATGATTTCATGCCAGCCAACGATCTGGCATGGGTCGGTTTCAGTGTGGAAACCGGTCCCGAAGGCGGTGTCTATGTTCTCGACTGGCACGATACCGATGTTTGTGGGAACACAATCAACTTCGCCAACAGCGGTCGGATCTACCGGATCACCGCTGCCGGTGCTAAACCGATTGAACGTCCAAACCTGAGGGCGATGTCCGATGCCCAACTCGTCGAACTGCAATCACACTCCAACGATTGGTATGTGCGTCAGGCAAGACTGCTGCTTCACTCACGGACCGCTGCCGGAAAACTGGACAGTTCGCTGGTCCACAGAAAACTCAATGAACTGTTTGATGATCCGGCAACGACCAGCCCAAAACGCCTGCGTGCACTGTGGGCGTTGCATGTAACCGAAGGACTCAGCAAGCAGAGACTGCATTCCTTACTGGATCACGATGATGAATACATTCGCGGGTGGACCATCCAGCTTCTTTGCGACCAAAGCAGCATCCACTCATTCCAGACAGCAGCAACCACCGGGCAACCTGTTGTCAGCCGAAAAACGCACGACAAATTCGTGGAGATGGCAAGCAAGGATGAATCACCGATTGTACGTCTCTATCTGGCATCCGCTTTAGGTCGGCTACCATTTGCGGATCGTTGGGACATTCTCAAAGGTCTGGTCTCACATCCAGAAGACGTGGATGATCACAACCTGCCGCGAATGTACTGGTTCGCTCTGGAGCCGATGGTCCCCAAACACGCTGACAAAGCACTTACGTTGGCAGTATCCGGGAAAATCCCGAAACTGCAGGAGTTCGTAGCCCGACGAATGTTGAGCGGGGAAACGGTTGTGGATCTGAACGCTCCGAAAAGACCTCAACCCAAACCTGAATGGCAAACAGTCATTCAAAAGGTCGCTCCCGGGTTCAACGTCAGAAACGTCGGTGAGGGCGGCGTTGTGGAACACAAGACATTCCGGAACTCAACTGCTGTGCAGACCCACCCACTGCATAAAAACAGAGCCAGCAGCCTTCACCGGACCGCAGCAATCCCCACTGACAAAAAAACAACGCTGCACATGCGAGTCAGTCACCACCCCCATGGCGACTGGCAATTGCGAGTTCTTGCTGATGGCAAGATGATTGAGAATCAACTCGTCAGTTCAAAAACCGTTGGGAAGGACGAATGGATGGAGGTCTCGGTTGACTTGACGCCGTATGCCGGCAAGAAAGTAAAGCTGTCCATTGAAAATCATCCCAACAACTGGATGAACGAATGGGCGTACTGGAACAAAGTTGTCATCATCAGCGAGTGATCCATGAGTATCCGATTAATTCTCATTGCCTGCCTGTTCGCGGGATCGTTCAGCGGTTTTGCTGCTGCCGAGAAGGCCAAGGTTGTATTCATTTCCGGCACGCCCAGTCACGGTCGCATGCACCATGAACATCGCGCCGGCAACATGATCCTTGCCAAAGCTCTGAATGACTCAGGTCTCGAGGTGGCGGCAGAGCTGGTGCCACACTATGGATACCCGAAAGACAAATCCATTCTGCAGGATGCCGCGACCATTGTGATTTTCTGCACTGGGCATCGCGGTCACGTCCTCAATCCCCATTTGGCAGAGTTCGATGAATTGATGAAGAAGGGCACGGGTGTTGTCATGATTCACTGGGCGACCGAAGCGGAAAAGGGTGAGCCCGGGCAGAAGTTTCTTGACTGGATGGGTGGATTCTGTGATCTCGATTGGTCCGTCAATCCGCACTGGGCGCCAAACTTCAAGACTTTCCCCGATCATCCGATCAGTAATGGAGTTCAACCATTCAAGGTCCATGACGAGTGGTACTACCACATGCGTTTTGTGGATGACATGAAAGGCGTGACGCCTATCCTTTCTGATCTGCCACCACTGGAAACATTGAAACGGAAAGATGGTGCCAGAAGCGGAAACCCGGCAGTCCGCAAAGCAGTTGAATCTGGTCAGACACAACATGTGGCCTGGGCATACCAGCGGCCCGGTGGCGGGCGAGGGTTTGGCTTTACAGGTGCCCATAACCACAGCAGCTGGCAGGACGATAACTTTCGAAAGGTAATGCTCAACGCAATCCTCTGGACAGCAAACGTGGAAATCCCCGAAAACGGATGTCCCTCTCCACAACCCAGCGACGAGCAGATCCAGGACAATCTGGACAAGTGACTTCACGCCCGTGGCGTTGCAAACTGACTGACCCTAGTTTGCTCTCCAGCCGCGATCAAACTGCATTGTCAGTTGCTTCACCAACTGCGGATTCATGTCAGCCACATTGCGTGTTTCTTCAGGGTCAAGCTGATGATCATAAAGTTCAACAAACAGAGGCGGGAGATCAGGATCACGATAGTCGCGCCACAGGACCAGACGGTATCGATCGGTACGCATGGTGTAACCCATCAGGTGATTCTCAAATAGATCACGATCCCAACGGGCACCCTGCTGACGAATGATACGACTCTCAACATCACGTATCAAAGGGCCGAAGAATGTCTGCCTCATACCGGCCGAGAGAGGATTGGCAGCCCACTCACGCAGTGCAGGATTGGGAAACTGACTGAACACTGCTTTCTTCCATGGCTGTCCGGGCTCCTTCAACAAGGGAGCAAAACTTCTACCCTCCAGGTGTTCCGGCAAGGGAACGCCACTCAATTCACAAAGTGTTGGATAGATGTCAACAAGTTCCACCAGTGCATCGGTGGTTACTCCACGCAGTTTCATGTCGGGAGTCCGGATCATCAACGGAACCCGGGTAGCGATTTCATAATTCGTGGCCTTGCCCCAGATTCCCATGTCTCCCAGATGCCAACCGTGATCGCCCCATACAATCACAATCGTATTCTCCCTCATGCCATTCTTTTCCAAGGCATCAAGCATCAATCCGACCTGCGCATCCACGTAACTCACACAGGCGTAATAGCCATGCAGCAGAGTCCGTGCAAGTTCTTCACCGATTGGCCCGGACTTGGGTATGCCATGGCGAGTGCGTAATTCAAAAGAGGCATGCAGGCCAGTTGCTGCACCACCTTGAGGTGGTGATGTCTGAGTTGCAATTTTGATCGCATCGCGATCATACATATCCCAATATTTTCTGGGTGCAATGAAATCAAGATGCGGTTTTACCAGCCCCAACGCCAGAAACAGAGGTTTACCAGTATTCTTCCGGATGTGATCCTCCAATGTCGCGATCGCCAACTGTGTGTTGAATCCATCGCCATACACGTGATCTTCCACATCGGCTGCTTCGTAGGCTGGCCCGTGAACGAGACCGCCTGAGCCATTGGGACCATACTTGGCCAGCATCGCCTTCCTGTTTTCCTGCCATATTTTCTGGTTCTCCGGCAGTGCGTAGCTACCCGGCAGTTTTTGACGCTGATAGCGGCAAGACTTCCAGGCAGGACCGCGACTCCAGGACAAATCATGATCCGTCATTTTTGCGTGGTAGATTTTCCCGCAATAAACCGTCTCGTAACCATTCGCAATCAAATGCTGCGGCAGAGTTACGATTTCGGGGTTCAAGTCACGAAAGTAAGCCGTGTTTTCAATCACACCGATGGTGTCGGGCCGCGCGCCTGTCATCAGACTGGCTCGTGATGGACTGCAGATTGCCTGCTGGCAATAAGCACGATTGAATTTCAAACCTTCCGAGGCCAAGCGATCGAGATTGGGGCTTTTAGCGATGCTTGAGCCGTAACAGCCCAGCTCCGGCCGCAAGTCGTCAATCGCAATGAAAAGAATGTTGGGCGGCTGATCTGCGATCAGACTGCCAATATGTAATGACAACCCAAGCACACCGAACAAGAGCCATCTGCTGTTGAAAATAGCACCTGTCATCTCTGCTCGCTTTCTGCTTTACAAACCCAGAACTCTTGGAAATTGACTCTATCAAGCCATATGCTGGAACGGTCGGCTAGGCGTGAAAATCTATTCTCTCGTCCAGCATAACCGACAAAAACGCACACGAGGGGTAGCATGTATTGGCCAGCATGCGGCATTCAACTGGGTGTTAAGGGACAAACTACCACAATTACGGCTGGCAACTCCACGCGAAGCCCATTGGAGATGATGTCGCGATGAGAATGTTGCTGCCCGTCGGTCGGTCTGGTTGGGCGATTGCTGCTGGATATGCACTCCTCTTTTCGATGGTTGCTTCCATTGCAGCCCCAGTCGCAGTGATTGTCAGCATGTTTACCATTCGTTAGATTCTGAACCAGCGTTCCTTGGCCGGAACGGGACGCGCCGTCTTTGGGGCGGTCATGGGGTCCCTGTTCTGACCATTCTTCGTTTGGATGTCAGCCATGCTGATTTCTAGCGAAACCATATCTCGATATCCGCTTCGCAATTTTGATTTCCACATTTCATAGGGTCGAACAATGAATAATCCATATGACGCTTCTACTACGGTGCAAAGTGGCAATCCACAGGCAGCCGGCCCCAAACCGGAGAACTACCTGGTTCAATCCATTCTCGCGACCCTATGCTGCTGTCTGCCGTTTGGCATCGTGGCGATCGTTTACTCAGCGCAGGTAGACTCGAAATACAACGGCGGCGATTACTCCGGTGCCGTGGCTGCGTCCAATAACGCAAAGAAATGGGGTTGGATCTCTTTTGGCTTGGGCTTGGTAATCAACATACTCGTGTTCATTGTGCAAGTCATGGCGACTGTAGCAGCTTCGGGTGCCGGAATGTAACCGGGTGGGTTTTAAAGCAAGATGAGTGATGCACAAAGTCAAATCAAGTTGCGACGCTGGCAGATTGCCAGCGTGATTGCTTGCCTGTGCATTCTCGTCTCTGGCATTTTCCTGCTAAGGCGGTTCGACCCCGCAGAATACTCGTTCTATCCAAAGTGCCCCATGCACCTGATGACGGGACTTCATTGCCCGGGTTGTGGTGCAACACGGGCTTGTGGGGCACTTGCCTCCGGTCGCGTAGTGGATGCAATACGCTACAACCCGCTACTGATCCTCGGCAGTCCGGTAATTCTTGCGGTCGTGCTGATACAGAGAAAACGGGAACATCAAGGTGCAGCCGCATGGCCTGCTCTGTCCGTATGCCTGTTTTTGATTTTGCTGGTTTATACGCTGGCCAGAAATATTCCATCACCAACACGCAGCATTTTCGCGCCTCCAGCATCCCTGTTGCCTGACAAGTTACCACCTGCTCAACGTCAAGATTCCACGATGGTTCCACAAGACTCTTGAATAAGCATTCGGTCTCCACCTGCTGCTGCCCGTCCAACGTCAATCACGCGGGATTTCATTGAGCGTATAGTACGCATTTTCGTGCACGAGTTTCCCACCGTCTGATTCACGCATCGGTTGCAGATCAAACTCATGCACATGCCCCTGCACGAGCCCCTCAACCTTGATCCGGACCTGCAGACCGTCCTTGGACACGATGGCATTCACGACCTTGGGTTTCGTCTGATCAACTTCGGGACTACCGTAGCCCTGCTGGTAAACGTGAGTGAATGTCGATAGCGAATAGGTATCAGGATTCGCTGCTATCGCACGATCAACTGGTTTTGTGAACGTCAGCAGAAAGCCGTCCGATCGGGCATTGATTGTCTTGATTTCAAAGGGAACAATCCCGGTCCAATCCAGTCGCTGGATTGCAAACTCGCGTGGCCCTCTGACTGGCCATCCGCGGTTGGTTCCCCCCACAATCAAATCTCCGCGTGGAGTGAATTGGCACGCCAACAGTCCGGTCGCCAGTCCTTCCCGAAAGGGATAGCACGCCCCCTGCCAGACACCGTTGACTTTTTCAGTCGTGGCACGCATGACAACACTAAGGCTGAAGTCCGTCACAAAAAGCTGATTCTCAAAAGGTCCAAACTTGCCTCCGGTACGGTCTACCATGAAACCGGAAATGGATCGTCCCATGCGGATGTAAGGGAAAACGACAGCATAAGGAACAAGTTCCTTCACCCGCTTACGTTCTTCCATCAAGCGTGAGCGTGTGTTGGGCACGACAGGCTTTTCACCCATGTCTTTGGCCAAGTCCAAGTCATACCAGTTGAAACTGACGGGATGCCCCATGAAGCCTCCCTGCTGCAATACCTTCAGACTACAAGAACCATTCCACGGCCCCTGACTTTCAGCATAGAACATGACTCCATGTTCGTTCGGCCCTATACCACACGGACTGCGGATCCCACTGCACACGGGTAGCGTTTTTCCGTCGGGCGTGACTTTCAGACACCAACCCCGAAAAGGAACGTCCGAGTGATAGGATTTGGAGAGACAGAGTGCCACCCAGACATTACCGTCTTTATCAGGCTTTGAACCAAACGCAAACTCATGGTAATTCCGAAAACCCCAGACATCACTTAGAGTGCGAAAATGGTCTGCTCTGCCATCCGCATCTTCATCTGTGATCCGCGTCACTTCTGTCTGCTGGGTGACGATGAATGCGTCGTCACGATACGCCATTCCCATGACCTCATCCAAGCCATGAGCAAAACGCCGAAAAACCGGTTTTGGATTTTTGTCAAACGCTCCATCCACCAGAAAAATATCACCGCGCCGCGTTCCAATGGCCAATCGATTGTCGGGCATCACTTCAAAGCAACCTGCTTCGATTGCTGTTCCAGTGGGCATGGGAATCTCAACAATCCGGTAATACTTTGCCTCTTCTTCTGCAGTATCCCAATATTCGCCCAACGTCTCTCCCAACACCATTGCGGGGGTGAAAAAGATGGCAATGCAAGCGAAGCGAGCGGTGCAAATCAGCGAACCGGCGTGGTGGAAGATCATGAGTCGAGTCCTACCAGACATAATCAAGGATGAGTTGTGAACGTCCACTTTTCAAATCCAGAGGAATGTGCAAGTGGCTACCAGCTGGATCGCTAACAATGCTGGCTGCATGATCAGGGTCAACCTCAACCCTAAGATCATTTCCCAATCGAAAACGATGTTCCGTTTCTTTCTGGATCGGAAGACTGGTTCGCAGGCGGAAGGCAAGATCATTCCTTGGACGGTCAGTCTGGAAGACAAGTGTCCGTTTTAACCTTAAAGAATCAGGACTTCCGCTCTCCTGATAGCGGGAGAAATCTTCGACATCCACGTTATCAAGCTGATAGGTGAAAGTTGGGCGGTCCATTTTGTCAAGAAAGTAGCCTGTGAAACGGTGTCTCGGTGGTCGGCCCTCGTCGACAATCCAAGGCGACTTCCTGCTATCCAACTCTGGCCCTGCTTCAAAACGAATCAGGTCGCTCCCGAGAGGTCGAACTGTCCCGTGACCCTGACTGCGCCAGACACCTGCTGGATCCGCAAATTTCCCTTTCCAGATCATTGCAATTCTCAACTGCTCGGCATCAAAGGCAAGATTGACACCGCCCGGGTACCCGACACCAATCCCCCGTTTGCCAATGCCCTGATAACTCCGCCGCAAGATTGCCGCTCGGCCATCCGTGGCAAGCAACTCAATTGGTTCGCGTCTCAAACCACGAGGGACTCTGGCTTGCCTTCCGTCCTTCAGGTATTCCCAAACAGCCCCAATCTGCTGATCTGTATCACCATCGAGAATCTCCCTGCGGATTGCTTTGCCCCCCGGCCAGAACGATGGCATCACGGTGTTGGGACTGATTGTCTGAGGTGACCGCATGTAGCGGTAGAACCACTCTCCATGGAGACGTTCCGCCATTTCAGTCAAGTCGACACCCGGCATGGTCAACGCTG
Organism: Rubripirellula sp.; assembly: GCA_012270065.1. Classification (GTDB taxonomy): domain Bacteria; phylum Planctomycetota; class Planctomycetia; order Pirellulales; family Pirellulaceae; genus Rubripirellula. Next base: position 29,907 of record JAAXJB010000072.1, read on the forward strand.
GTTTCTGCTGAAACGTATGACAGGCAATGCAATTGAGACCTCCACTGCCAACCAGTTCGGCACCAGTTTTCCGTATCTCCCTGGGATCGTCGAATTGATGCAAATCAATGGCAGGCAACTCGTCAGTCTGCTGAAACAGATCGACCAGGTGCTCGACATGCTGTGTCCCGAATTGCGGCATGCGAGTCTGGACGTAAGGCCTGATCGCCCGACCACTGACCAATACTTGCCTCAGCCACTTCGGTTTCAGTTTTGCGCCAACACCAGTCAATGGTGGAGGAATCCGCCCCTGAGGACCGAGGTTCTCATTGGTTGTGAGAAAATATGGATCACGTTCATCACTGACGCCTCCAATTCCGTCACGCTGATGACACGCGTAACATCGAAATGTCTGCAGGGTCACGTTGATTTTCTGCGTCCTGGTAAGTTCACGACCAGCTTGTTCAATGGCAATGTTGATCGCTGCCCGCTGATCATCGGTGAGCTGAAAAGCAGGCCACTTTCCTGCATCCACGGACAAACAGCCCTGGCCAGGTCGCAGTGCACTGAAAGATGTAAATTTCGATGACACTTCAACACCATCGATTTGATGACACTGGTTGCATCCGACCTCGGCAAAACGTTTCTTGCCAATCGCAACCATCGAAGGATCAAGCTTCCAGTCGGGACTTCCGGGCTGCAGCGTTTTTTTCAACGGCAAACTCAGCAGGTAGGAGGCAATGTCCAGTGCCTCCCAATGGTCCAGCTTCATGTTCGGCATGCGTCCAGCTGGCCTGACACGATGAGGATTTTCCAGAAACGCTGTGAGTCCCTTGACGCTGTATTTCTCTGGCGGATTGCCGAGTGGGACAGAACCTTCACCCAACTTCTCGTGACCGTCCTCCCCGCGAGGCGAGTGGCAAGCAACACAGCCAACGGAATGAAACAATTGCATCCCACGCCTCGAGGCATCAGCATCCGGGACTTCCGCATGGAACTCATCTTGACTGAGCGACACCAGGAAATGCGTGATGGCTTCTGCCGTTTCCTGCTGTTCTTCTGGATCCAACTGTCCCAGAACCCGAGGCATGCCGGTGCCGGGTTTGAGACCATGCGGATCAACGATGAACTGCCTGATGTAATCTGGATGCACCCTTGAGCCCACGGATGCAAGATCAGGCGCGGAATTCACATGCAAGCCATCAGCGGCTCTGTGTGATCGCACCTCTCCACGATCCAACATCCCCGCCAACGTCCCTGATGCATGGCAACTTGTGCAGTGATATTGCTGCACCAAAGCAATACCCTGAACTCGATCATCAACACTGCTACGGGTTGCCGCTTCGGCAACAGCCTGATCGGAGACTCCTGTTGCTGCTATGTCCATCAGGTATTTGACCAGATCCAGAAACTCCTGCCGATCCTGCAATTGATCAGCCAAACCTTCCGGCATCGAAGACTCGGTGTCTAGTTTCATGTCTTCGACGTCTTGACGCATTACTGTTACCAGACGCTGCCGGCTGGAAGTATCCCGCAAGACGTAATGCGTGGCGGTCTCGTCAACGATTCTTCCTTTCACAAGCCGACCGTCGACATCGAGAATACTGACCGTTCCAAATCCCTTCTTGATCACTTTGGATGGATTCAGAATCGATTCAACAAAGTACCCATCCGGAATATCTGTTCCCGTCTGCGTTAAATCAGGGCCCAGAAGATTGCTGGCTCCCTTCGCATGACATCCTACGCAATTCAGTTTTTTCTGGGCAAACAGGATCGCCCCCTGAACCGCGTTCCCTTTCTTTCTGGCTTCGCTGGCAAGCATTCCGGGCTGCTCACGCAGCAACTGCGCCGTAAGCTTTTCCGTTGTCGTTCCTTCTGACTGGGCGGCAAGCTTGTGTTGCATGCCGATTCCGGTCAATGCCAAGGCAATCGTTAAAACAAGTCGAAACACTTCATATCTCTCTGTGTTCACTGACAAGGTGCTGGGTTCACTTACAGAGTGCTATGTCCATCGTCCATCGTTCAGTCAATCGCCTGAACGCAAAATCAAGGACTTCATTCACGGGGTTCCATAGCAGGCAGTCCGATGACGGCCTTGCCACCTACTTGATCTTTTTGCCGACAACACCGATCTCGGCAGCGGACCCCCATGGAGCGCCATTGACTTCTTCCATGGAACGTACTCGGACGTAACGTCCTCTCACCGGTGTCTTACAATCAGCCGCCTGCGGCGTTTTCACTTTCTTGAACTCGGCAACGACCGCCGCCTGAGCAAAGTCGTCCGCTGAATCGCTGACACTGAACTCTGCTTTTTTGAATGCCCCGTTCCAACCGCTGTCCTGGCGGGCGAGGTATCGAAAACCTGTTATTTCATAGGTCGCACCCAGATCAAGAATCAGCTCATGAGGGGGCTCTGCTACCCCGCTGTCAAAACGGGAATGCCAGACGGAATGTGGATTACCATCCACTGCGTTGGCAGCCATTTTCCCGTTGCTTTCATTCTGACTGCTGAATCGCAGCACACTGACCTGTTTCGGTGGCACCAGATTCTTTTCCTTGATCACATTGACCTTAACACGCTTTGCATTGGGGTTTCCCTTCGAACCATACTTCGCCGCACGATCTCGCTCTTGCAGTTCCTTGGTGAAAAACTCTCCGGCCTTCCATGGTTCATGGGACGCCTCGGCATGGTCAATCATCTTCTTCAACACATCTGGAAACTGTGCCGCCACATCTCTGGTCTCGCTGACGTCCTTCGCCAGATCGTAAAGAGCCCAGTCACCATCCTTGCGAACTTGAATTGCTTTCCAATCCCCCATTCTCACAGCAGTTTGATTGGCATATTCCCAATACAGAAACTCATGTTGCTGCTGTTTGTGCCCAGTGGCCTTTTCACCGACCAGTTCGGTGAGAATGGACATGCCATCCAGATCATCCGGAGCTTCGGCACCGCTGAGCTCAGCAAGTGTTGGAAACACATCAACCTGACTGAACAACAGGTCGCTGACAGTATTTGCTTCAATTTTGCCGGGCCAACGAACCAGATACGGAATGCGGAGTCCACCCTCATACAGGTTGCCTTTCCCACCACGAAATTCAACACCTGTTCGCGGGTTCAAATTGGGTCCGAAATAGCCTCGGGGATGTTCCTTGCTTCGAAAGCGATCCTGCCCGCCATTGTCACCTGTGAAGAAGACAATCGTGTTTTCTTCCAGCTTCAAATCTCGTAATAAATCAAGAATCGTTTGCAGATCGTTATCGACCATCGTCACCATCGCGGCATAATTCTTGACATCCTGTGCAATTTTCGGATCGTTGAACCATTCGTCATCCTTGTAAGCTTCGAATGCAGCATCATCTGACGGAATATCGTACATCCCATGCGGTGGTGTGATCGGAAAATAACAGAAGAAAGGGCGGTCCCTGTTTTCCCGGATGAAATCCAGACCTCGCTTCATGATTTCATAATTTGAATACGTTTCTCCACTACGGCCACCATCGTTACCGGCCAATGGAACCTCTTTGCTGTTATGAATCAGATACGGTGGATAGAAAGAATGCGCATGGACCTGATCGTAGTAGCCAAAAAACTCATCAAAGCCGTGCTCTTCTGGCACACCTGTCGATCCACGCCCACCAGCTCCCCACTTGCCGAAGCCACCAGTGGCGTACCCTCGCTTCTTCAGCATGCTGGCAATCGTAGCTTCGCCAGCGCGAAGGGGTGTTCCGCCCGGATTGTCCCTTACTGAACAGTGTCCCATGTGCTTGCCGGTCATCATGCACGCCCGCAGTGGCCCACAAACCGGTGCCGCGGCCAGCGCCTGCGTGAAACGAATTCCCTCGGAAGCCATCCTGTCAATATTGGGAGTGCGAAGTCTCTCATTGCCCATGTGCGACAGTTCGTAATACGCCAGTTCATCAGACATGATGTACACGATGTTGGGCAACCGCGAGACCTCACCTGATTTTTCTGCAGCATCGGTCGATGCCGTCAAAAGGCATGGGACCGAGAGGCAGAAAACAGCGAGACACAGGGGCACCATTCTGACCGGATGATGGCTTGAAATAAAAAGTCGCAGGGGCATGATTCTTTCCAGAGTAGATCAACATGAAATCGGCAGCAGCTGGCTGTTGCTCCCGATCCGATATCTTACCTGCAAAAGCCACCCTCGTGAGACATGAAACAACGAGAAAACGCTGCCCGCTGGGATGCGTCCGGTCATTCTGCAACCAAAGTCGTCAGGCCGTGTTGATGCAACCCAATTTCCCTGTTCTGGAGAACCATTCCGGCAAACAACCGGAAGCAAGATCCTGCACGGAGATTTTATGTCGCACCTGTTTGTGCGAAATGGCAACACGGCAAAGGGTTTACCTGTTTGCCAAACTGAAAGTGGTGTTTTCAGTCATCCGACTTCTGGTCGGGATCACGTGAGTTGAGGAGTTCGACCATACGTGGTCTGGCCTTCTGGATGTCGTCAAGATCAAGTTCCAGATTCAAACTGCGACTGATCCCTGCATAGAAACGGGACAATCCTTCACTCCACTGCGAATCGACTACATCCACTGGTGTTTCTCTCCTGTCATTTCTGACCGAGGTCGAAGCACCTTTTTGCAGCAACGTGTTGACGATTTCAAATTCGCACATGAAAGCAGCGACATGCAGGGCAGTATTTCCATCATCGTTCGTACGATGAACGTTCGCCCCACGCCGCAACAGAAACTTGACCGCCTCGAGCTGACCATTCAGTGCGGCATCACTCAAGGCAGTGGCGCCACCGGATGGATTTCGCTCATTGATTCGAGCTCCTCGGGCAAGCAAACGACGCATTTGGTCAATGTTTCCTTTTGACGCTGCTTCATTCAAGGCACTGCGACGGTCAACGTGGTCGGCGTCGATCGACGCTTGCAGCTCTACTGCTTCCGCTGCTGTACCGGTCACGTGAAAGATAAAATCGTTACTGAACAAACCCTGCCGGTTCTGGACCTGCAACAGATGCATCCCTTCATCGGGCAATTGATCCAAACGCAGTTGAATGGTTTCGCCATCGATACTGATACTCCCGGCAACTCGGCGACCATCGACAATCACATGCGCGTTCTCATCAAGATGACGGCCACTCAGTGTCATTTCCTTGTTTCCTTCAAAGAGAACAGGAAACTTCTGACGGCCGCTTTGTCTTTCCAAAGAGCCAAGCGTCCAAAGAGCCGGTTGCGGTGATTCAAGGTCAGCCTTGACCCCATGTCTTGCAGAAAATGTCCCCACAAATCTGCCATTTTCCGCCAACCCAACAAGTTGCTGTCTCTGAAACGCCTGTTGTTCCACCCCGTCACCCAACCTGCTTTGATAAGTACCCATGCCCTGATTCGAATCAGACACATACTGCAATTTCAGCGGAGTCGCCTCCTGATTTGAGTCGATCAAGACGCCTTCGGCCTGAAGAACGACACCACCCTCTGCGGCAGATTGCTCGAGCGCATCGAGCAACTCACCAGTGAGCACCTGTTTTGAAGTCGTCTGGTTCAACGTAACCTGGCGTGCGAATGTTCCTGAAAAACCAGTGCTTCCCTCCAGGACCATATCCCAAACGGGATCAAAGCGTCGGCGGCCGCCCCACGAAAACTGCCACATGCGCCGCTCCGGAATACCCCGCTCTGCGATTGCCCGATAGAAGTCAAAATCGATGATATTGAGCCTGCCCTGTGGCAGGATCAGGAATCGGTCATAAGCTCCTCGCCACGTTGGCGCATCCATCCCGGTCCCCGGGGTATTGGTGCTGACCAGGAATGGCATGCGGTGGCAATTTCCGCAAACATTGGGCTTTGGCTTTCCATCGTAATCACCATCAATATGAAAGAGTTTGAACCCCTCCTGCGCCCGCTCCGAGACGACGTTGCTATAGGCCCGCTTTTGCGCGGGAGGATAGGGAATGCTCAACAGAAACTTCGCCATGTCATCCCGTTCGGCAGCGTTCAAGGCACCCGGCTTGCCTTCATCATTGACCGTCTCATCGCCAACCATGCTCATGGTGCTGGCAAGCCCACCGTCAATCAGGTGCCGCGTGGTACTGACAGGATTTTCCAACTCGCTGTTGGGTGGATCTGAACCATGGACATTCGCGCTGTTGTTACCACCATACGGATCACCCGGTATCCCATCCCAGTGAAAGGGAGCAGTATCACGCAAGCCCCGAATCGGCATCGTGGATCGCGGCATGATCTGGTCGCCCCCGGTCACCACAGGTGTTTTCAACACCCAGAGAAGCTGATCAGTGTGTCCATCTGGATGACAACTCGCGCATGCAAACGTCCCCGTCGTCGAGGCTGCTGCCGTGTTGAAAGCGATTCTGCCTCGCTTCACAGCGGGATGAGTCGGATCTTGCAACTCAATGGTCTGAACCAGCTTGGGATGCGAACGATCGGAAATGTCCATGCACGACACAGTATTGGCAACTGCATTGAGCGTCCAAGCCATCCTCGTCTTGCCACGGGCATCAGACTGCAACGCAATGCCCCGGGGAACCGCATCAACCCGAACCCGCCCAAGCACCTCACCGCTGGACGCATCCACGGTGAAGAACTGGTCTGAGCCTGCAGCTGACACGAAGAGCGTGCTGTCATCCTCACTGACCTCAATTGCAAACGGTGTGGCCAGTGCATTCGAAGGATTCGGATGTTCCGGAGGCAAGGGTTCTAGGTCAAAGAAGTTGACTTGTGCTTCGAATTTTTCCGAATCATCAATTTCATTTGTGCGAGGCAGAACACTTGTGATGCGATTGAGAAAGGCACGGTTTTCCAACTCGGCAAGTCCATGGTCTCTCGTTCCCGCGCGGCCATTGACATCATTTCTCGCATCAGTTTGTGCGATGTAAACGTGTCCCTGCGAATCAACCGCCATTCCATACAACAGAGTCCCCAGCGAATTCACAACCTCTACCAGACGATCCGATTCGGTATCAAAAACAAACAAATCCCGATCTGGAACCTTGGGGTGTTTGACAATGTCGACCACAGCACCCAGTGACAATACATTGTTATTCGCGATTGAATGCTCATGGGCATTGAATGTAACCAGTTCTCCATCAATCTCACCGGTTCCGCCGGACAACTGCGTCCTGTTATTTGATTCAAAGGGAATGACGTACAACAGGCCATTACGGACAACGATCTGACGGGGATCCTGAGCAGGAATCTTCAAGTGACCAGTGACCACCCGATTCACCACATCGACAATGGCGATCTGGTTTTCTGAGGACAAAGCAACATAGGCTTTCTCTTCATTTGCAAAGGCGATCCCAACCGGTTCATCAAACCGCGTCGCTTTCGTTTCAGGATCGAAATCCTGCACCGTATCGACCACCTGCAGATAGGTAGAACTGGATGCTTCCGTGTCGATCACGCTGACAGAATCAGAAACATGATTTGATACCCACAACTCTTTTCCGTCTGGCCGAACAGCGACACTGACCGGATCAACCCCAACATCAATGCGTTTCCTGATTTCAAAGGTTTGAGCATCAATGACATCAACTGTGTCTGCGGGAGTGTTGACGACAAACAACAGTCCCCCAATCAGAGTGATTGGTGACGCATGCGGACTTGCGAAGGTTGGATGGCCAACTGACTGGAGGCTCTTGGCGACTTTATCCGATGCATGCAAATTTTGCTTACCCGAGGATTCATCATTTCTGCCCAGATGATCCATCAGGAAATAAACTGCCATCACGCAAAAAGAAGCGATAACAAGTTTCTTTTTCATACTATCACCGAAATCCTGAAAAGAAATTGCCTGTCAAGCCAAGGCTGATCAAAACAACTAGAACGCCTACCAATTACGAAAACAAGTTATTCGAGTTTCTTTGTTACGCAGCGATACTGGCGACAGATTAGCCAGACCAAGGGTGCCTGGTGAAAAGGGTGCCCGGTGAAAAGGGTGCCCGGTGAAACTGAGTCATGCCGCACTTTCAAGGGTCGTTAAAAATCCCCCTATCCATCTATTCGGCCCCCAGCAGTGCTGTCTGTTAACAGCGGACATGATGTAAAAGTCGAATCAATGCTCATAAATACCCTTAAAAACAGGGAGTGACCGACATCCTCCAGATTCCAAGCACCGGGGCATATCCGGTTTCTTCATCTTTTGCTAACAATTATCGAGCAGATGCAGTTACAGTAACTGTTCGCTGGCGAGAGCATCCGGGAACATTGATGCTGAAACGCGCCCTCAACCCTCAACGGTGGCTCAATTGGATCTCGACGCACTGGTAAAACTGCTATTTGGCCTATTGGGTGGGCTCGGCATCTTTCTTCTGGGCATGAAGAACATGTCCGATGGCATGCAAGCGGTTGCCGGAGCAAGCTTGCGGCGTCTGATTGGGTACGTCACCAACAACCGTTTCCTTGCCACGGTTGTTGGAGTGGTTGTCACTTGCGTGGTCCAGTCAAGTTCCGTGACGACAGTAATGGTCGTAGGATTCGTCAACAGCAGTGTGATGGAACTCTCTCAGGCGATCGGCGTGATCATGGGAGCGAACATTGGCACGACGATCACAGGCTGGATTCTGGTTTTGAAGATTGGGAAATACGGTCTTCCTCTGCTTGGCTTTGCTGCTTTCTTTTTTCTTTTTTCCAAGAGCGACCGTTGGCGTTACTGGGCGATGGCGATCATGGGTGTCGGAATGGTCTTTTTCGGTCTCGAACTGATGAAAGATGCCTGTGCCATTATCAAGGAAACCCCTCAATTTGAAAGTTCATTCAAATACTTCACTGCTGATACCTATTTCGGCGTACTCAAGTGTGCATTAGCAGGTTGTCTGCTCACCACGCTGGTTCAGTCTTCCTCAGCAACGCTCGGAATCACGATCTCACTGGCGACCCAAGGAGTGATTGGATACGAAACTGCGGCAGCATTGGTGCTCGGTGAAAACATTGGCACAACGATCACAGCATTGCTGGCATCTCTGGGAGCAACAACAAACGCCAAACGGGCTGCCTATTTTCACATGATTTTCAATTTGGCAGGCGTGCTGTGGATCACATCCATATTCTGGTGGTACATCGCATTGATTCAGGGTCTGCTCGATCATGATGTTTCCGAGATGGTGCTCGAGGACGGCAAAGAGACTTATCCATATACCATTGCCGCGATTGCGTTGACTCACTCGATATTCAACATTGTCAACACACTCCTGTTTCTTCCATTTCTACCGTTTTTTGTTCGGTTCCTGGAGAAGATTGTCCCGTCCAAGGATTTCAAGGAGCAACCCAAACTGACCGACCTGGATATCCGTTTGCTCGAAACACCTCTGTTGGCAATCGAGCAGTCTCGCAAAGAAATTGAAAAAATGGGTACCGGTTGCGAAAAAATGCTTCAATGGCTCGATGAGCTTTATGACCAGAATGAAATTGACAATCAACTGTCTGACAAACTGTTGCACCGCGAGCAGGTACTCGATGCTGTTCAGGACGAAATTGCAAAGCATGTAACCAGCCTGCTTTCAAATGACATTCCGCACTCCGTTGCAGTCGAAGCCAGACAACAATTCCGAATGACAGACGATTATGAGTCGATCAGTGACTACCTGGTGAACATTCACAAGTTCGATATCCGTTTACGGCGTGATTCCCAACGCTTCACCGATTCACAGCGAGAAGGCATCAAGACGATCAATGGACTGGCCACGGAATATCTAAAGATGGTCAATCTGGCATTGGGGGCCAGCGACGCGAGCATCATCACTACGTCAGAGGGTGCATCAAAACGTCTCCGGAAAAAGATCAAACAACTCAGACGCGATCATCTCTCGGATTTGTCGGCGGGAACAGTTTCGCCTCAGGTTTGCGTTGCCTATCTTGCTGTTCTCAATGCATTTAGCAGAGTAAGAGACCACATTGATAACGTTGCGGGCGCTATTTCCGGGGAAAAATAGGACATCCAGGTCGTCGCTCTCTACCCGATCTCATCCTCCCTTGCGATATTCAACCGGCATCCCGAATGGGGCTTTTGGTTGAATCTGATTACAATGTGGGCTGCGTGGTTCCATGCCCATTTTGAGTGTTACCACTCCAACCGGGCGGTGGCCTACAAAATCCAAGTGAATCAAACCGGTGCAGAAGGACCGAGGATGAAGCGGCGAGCATTTTTGCGTGGTGTCAGCGGAGCGACCATGGCATTGCCAACTCTGGAGGCAATCGCGAGTTCAGAGAAAGTAACAGCCAGACGGATGGTCTGTGTCGGACTGAACTTCGGCTTGGTACCCCAGCTTTTTTTTCCAACCACCACTGGAAAAGAGTACCAACTCACAGAGCGATTGCAGCCATTGAACAAGCTGCGCAAGGACTTCACTGTATTCTCAGGTTTGGATCACGGTACCGAAGCGCAAGGTGGACACGGCGGAGTGCATGCCTATCTGTCAGGGGTCCTCTCCAAACACTCTCGGAACATGCCTGAAGCCAACATTTCAGTGGACCAGAAAGCGGCGCAGCTGGTGGGATCACGCACACGCTATCCATCACTGCAGATCGCCAGCGGCAATGACCCCAACAACCAGATTTCGTGGAGTGCATCCGGGGTGTCTCTCCCCCCAGTTTCGAAAGTCGATTTACTCTTCAACCTCCTGTTCCAGAAGGTTGATCCGCAACTTCGCAAAACCACTCAGGCAAAACAGGCAGCACGCACAAGCATCCTTGATCTTGTGAAAACCGATGCGCAGTATCTTCATCGCAAGCTCGGGGCGCAGGACAGAGCCAAAATTGATCGTTACTTCACCACGGTAAGGGAAGTCGAAAAGCGGATTTCGCAGTCCAGCCAGTGGCTCGACAAGGCAAAACCCAATGTCGACTACAACCTGCCCGCAGATGCGAACAACATGAACTTTGTTGACCGTGTCCCGCTTTACTACGACCTGATGGCTCTTGCACTGGAAACAGATTCAACCCGGGTGATCACGCTGGGCCTGGCTGATATCGGAGCGAATTACGGTGGCTTCAAAATCAGTCGTGGTTACCATCAGCTGACTCATCACGGTAAAGTGCCGGAATACATCACCGAACTTTCCGTGATTGAGCAATTCCACATGGAACAACTCACCCGCTTCCTGAATCGCCTCAAATCAGTGAGAGACAATCACGGCAACACGTTACTTGACAGCACGATGGTGCTGTTCGGTTCCGGAATGGGAAATGCAAGTTCACACTCCAACAAGAATCTTCCACTGGTTCTGGCAGGAGGCGGCTTCCAACATGGTGAGCACAAGTCGTACTTCACTGGTGAAGGCAACAAGCGTTCTACTCCAGCAGGTCGTTTGTTTGTTTCGATGCTGCAACGCTTTGGTGTGGAAACAGATCGCTTTGGCACGGCCAGTGGAACGCTGCCCGGTCTGGAGCTGCAGACATGAGAAAACGAGCAACACACCGAACCGGCACGACCAGTCAAGGCCAGACCAGCCCGAAAAGCCGAAGCAAGCCTGAAACACCTCACTGGCCACCAGCATCTGCAGGTCGTCGGTTCGCGTATGCATTAGCTACCCTGTGTTTCATCTCAATCCTTTTTCAACAAAAGCAGCTTCACGCCGAAACAGGCGAACAAACTGCAACCTCGGCTGAAAACGGACTCGCACCTCACGTCCAGCAATATCTCAAGACTCACTGCCACCGTTGCCATGGCAACCAGAAGCAAAAAGCTGACCGGCGTCTTGATCAGTTCCCACGGAAAGGCAAGTTGAATGAGGAGCAAAGAGATCTGCTTGAAGAGGCGTTGGACGCGATGAACCGGGGCGAAATGCCGCCTCGTACAAACGACGGCAGTCCGCTGCCCACGGTTGCGGAAACGCGGAAAGTCATTTCAACCATCACCGCTTATCTTGATTCTGCAAACCAGGCTCAAAAACTGTCCACCACGATTCTCCGTCGACTCAATCGTTTTGAGTACGTGCGGACCATCAGGGACCTGCTTGGCGTTGACATCGACTCATTCGATCCGACGGGGGACTTTCCACCCGATGCGAAGCTACACGGATTTGACAACAACGGTGAGGCCTTGACGCTTTCCGACTACCAATTGCAACGTTACGTGGAAGTCGCCGAAGCTTATCTGGATCAAGCTCTCTATTTTGATGAGCCAGCGCCCGAGCCAATCAGCTGGTCTTACACTGGAAGTGACTTCAACGGTGTTGTCTCGTATCAACGCGCACCGGTCACCTGGCGATTGATCGTCCCAGCGGGATCTCCTGCGAACCAACATGAACAGGGTGACTATATCGAAATCGGGCATGGACAACCGTCGGAACGTCATCCCACTTACGTCACCGATTTTGTCCGCCACGGGGGTGTGCCAGCCGATGGTTGGTACGAAATCCAGATCAAGGCGGCGGCAGCCAACCGCCTCGATCACGGCTATGAGCACGTGGAATTCGACAGGTACATCAACGAACCGCTGAAACTCGCGTTATGGATCGCCCCCGAAGCACGCCTATTGAACAAGAACGCAGCAGACAAGCGGCGTCTTGCCAAAGTCTGGGACCTGCCAGATGGTCGACCCGATTCGTTCACAGCAAGAGTCTGGCTACGGAAAGGGGCCGTGCCATTTGTCAGCTGGGCCAATGGGATCAGTTCCAAAGGTAACATCCGTCGAGTTGCGGAAAAGCACCATCCTGAGGTCATCCGGGCTACCACGACCCAACTGGACGCAGCGAAGCTTGGTGATCCAGAAGCTCAAGCGTTAGTAGAAAAACTTGCTCGTAATGAGAACAACCCATTGCTGTCGGAGCTTTACCAGGGACCGCGTGTTCGAATCTGGAACATGGATGTCTCCGGCCCGATACATGAGGACTGGCCACCTGTCAGCCACCAGCTTTTGTTCGGCGAACAAATGGACGCCACAAAAATCGACATTGATGAACTTGTGCTGCGTTTCGCAACCCGCGCTTTTCGTCAGCCTGTCAAACCAGAAGAGGTGAAACATTACGCCCAGTTTGTGCGTGACCGGATCGCCGCTGGCAATTCGCATCGGCGTGCGATCAAACTGGGCCTGACCGCAATCCTGACATCACCACGTTTTCTTTATCTCGATGAGGGCAATGCTGATTCGGGCACTTCCCTGGGTTCCCATGAATTGGCAACCCGGCTGTCGTATTTCCTCTGGAGCTCAATGCCAGACGAAAAACTGTTTCAAAAAGCCAGCACGAACGAACTTTCGGAAGATGGACTACGCGACGAGACATTGCGTCTGCTCGCTGATCCCAAAGCGGTCGCGTTCGTGGAACACTTCACGGATCACTGGCTTCGAATTGACACCCTGGGAGCAATGCCACCAGATCCAAAAGCATTCGAGTCCTACTACAAAGATCGGCTTGAAACGTTCTTCAAGCAGGAAACAAGACTCTTCTTCACTGATCTACTCCAGCAAAATGGATCGATCCTGAATCTGCTCGATAGTGATTACAGTTTTCTCAATGGCACGCTGGCACAGCATTATGGTGTAGAAGGCTTGACTGGGGAAGAATTCCGGAAAGTCAGATTCGAACCAGAACACCATCGCGGTGGCTTGCTGGGACAGGGAAGCATTCTCACCCTGACTGCAAATGGAATTGAAACATCTCCGGTAGTTCGAGGAGTCTGGGTCATGGAAAACATCCTTGGAACACCACCCTCGCCGCCACCTCCCGATGTAGAGCCTCTGGAACCCGATACGCGTGGTGCCGTGACCGTTCGTGACCAACTCAAGAAACACCGCAGTGTCGCTGCCTGTGCGGATTGTCATGACCGGATTGATCCCGCCGGTTTCGCGTTGGAGTTTTACGATCCGATTGGTGCCTACCGTTCACACTACAAGTCACGCGCGTCCCGCAATCCGGCAGTAGACGGTTCCGGTACACTTGTGTCGGGTGAGTCGTTCAAAGATGAAACGGAATTCAAAAAACTGCTGCTTGCACGTAAAGACAGATTCACAGAAGCGCTCACGGCGAAACTGCTTTCCTATGCAACAGGCCGGGAAATGACATTCCGGGATGACGCAGAAATCAAAAGGATCGCTGCCGAGTGTGCGAAACAGGGGTACGGACTTCGAGATCTGATCTTGGGTGTTGTCGACAGCAAGGTCTTTCGCCAGCGTTAGATAATATTTTCCTCACCAACAAGGACTGAAGATGGCGTCCATTCCCAGACGCAACGTATTGCGAGGCTTGGGTATCGCAATCGCTTTGCCTGGCTTCGCTTCATTGAAGGCCGAATCCGTCAACGGATTGAATCGGTCAACCAGACGTTTTGTGTGTGTGTCACCCAATTACGGCATGAATCCTGCTGGTTTCTTTCCCACTCAAACGGGAAGTGAATACAGGATGCCAGACCTGCTCCAGTCTCTTGAATCACATCGGGAATCCCTGAGTCTGTTTACCAACCTCGATCATCCGGGCGTTGGTGGAGGACATGGCTGTTCCAACACCTTCTTGAATGGTGTTGAACTGAAAAACACCAAGGACGACCCACAGCGTCTGCTTTCTCTGGACCAGTTGCTCGCTGAGAAAATTGGGCAAAAGTCCAGATTCCCATCCATGCTACTGGGATCAGGCGGAATTTCATGGTCCCGAGCCGGAATCCGCCTGCCAACCCAAGCTGACCCGGTCAGCGTTTTCAACAGCCTGTTCGTGGACGATTCCGCGAAAGCAAAGCAACAGCAACGCAGATTCCTCGATGAGGACACCAGCATTCTTGATGTGGTTGGTGAGGATGCCCGAAGTCTCCGGCGACGTCTTGCACAAACCGATCAACAGAAACTTGATCAATACCTGACTTCCATCCGCGAAGTGGAACGGAAGCTGATCCGCCAGGCTGAATGGCTGGACATTCGCAAGCCAAGAGTCAAAGACGATGTGATTCGTGGTGGGGATGATGACGACACCATCGTTGACTTGCAGTATCCGTACAACACTTCAGTCATGTACGACCTGATGGTTCTGGCCTTGCAGACAAATTCGACCAACGTCATCTGTTTTGGTCATCCTGGAGGAAATCGTCTGTTTCCCTTTGAAGGCATCACACTTGGCTATCATTCGCTGACGCACCATGGCAAGCGACCGGAGCTCCTGAAGGAGCTATCGATCATCGAACGTTTCTACGCCAAAGAGTTTTCTGCATTTCTCGGCAAACTGAAAGAGGCTCACGACACTGACGGCAGACCGCTGCTGGATTCAACGGCTGTCCTGTTTGGCAGTGGAATGGGCAATGCAAGCTCACACTCCAGCCGAAATCTTCCTGTTCTTCTTGCTGGAGGCGGTTTCCGACATGGGAATCACCATCGCTTTGAACGTCACCAACGTGACGGACGCCCTCTCGGTGACCTGTTTGTTTCGATCCTGCAACAGTTTGAAATCGAACAGGACCAATTTTCGAATCATGGTGGCAATCTCAATCATTTACTGACATGAACAAATCGTTTTTCTGCGGCTTGATTTTTTGGCTGACGACGACCGGTTCCGCTGCTGAACACTCGCTCGCCGATATTGGCACGTTCCTGCGTGGTTACTGTATCGACTGCCACGGTGCTCAGACGCAAAAAGCTGACCGCCGCTTTGACGGATTGGCCGCCGGGCTCGTTGATGGAAAATCATCCACTGGGTTTCAGCAGGCAGACATGCTTCAGGAAATACTGGACCAGCTCAATCTGGCCGAAATGCCGCCGGAGGATGCAAAACAACCCGGTAACGATGAGATCAAACAGGTTGTTTCGTTACTCACAAAAACTCTGGCCGAAGCAAAGGTCGCAATGCGTGGTAACGCCGGAAAGGTCGTTTTGCGGCGACTCAATCGCAACGAATACCGAAACACAATTCGCGATCTGTTCGAACTACCCATGGTCGATTTTGATCCAACCATTGCATTTCCCGCTGATGATGCCACCGATGGTTTTGACAATAATGGCGAGGGTCTGATTACATCTGATTACCTGCTTCGAAACTATCTTGCTGCCGCCCGGCAAATCGCCGACAAGGTGATTCGGCCGGGCCCGCGTCCCGAATTGATCCATTACCATTCAGGACTCTCCTCTGATTCTGGACAAACGGCTGCCCGCAGCGGTGGATCGCCACTGCAATCAAACCCCACCGAAAGCTCCAGTGACAAAGAGGCCAGACAGGATGCAGGCCGGCTATTCATCAAGTTCCGTCAACCACTGGGAATACGGCAACTGGACAAACGCAAAGGAGTCCCCGCTGATGGCGAGTATGTGATACGGCTTTCGGCAAAAGCCGTCCGTCGCATGTCCCGCTACAAAGACGAGGACCTGAGATATGATTCCTCTGAACCCATGCGTTTATCGATCTCGATTGATTCACAGGCACTGGGTGGTACCGCCCACAGGATCATCGGTGAGTACACCATCCCTGACGATGAAGTGATCGAGATAGAGCATCGTGTATGGCTTGAAAAGGGCTTTACGTTTCATGTCCACTGGGCAAACGGTCCAAACGGTTCGTTCAAACGCATTCTTCGAAAGGTTCTACCCAAATACAACAAGGATGCGTTGTACCCCATCCGGAATCCTCCGGAAATGTATCTTGGTTCAGGTCCTGAACTGCATGTTCATGGACTGGAAATCGAAGGGCCCTTTTATGATGCCTGGCCACAACCCGGATTTGCCAGGTTTTTTCCGGATCCGCCAAATGCCCCGGATGCAGATTACCTGGACAAAGCTCTGCTTCGCCTTGCCAATGCTGCCTACCGAAGGCCGGTCACTCGCAAGGAAGCGAGCCCTTATCTTGAACTGGCTCGTCGACACTTGAAGGACAAGGGCGACTTCTGGGAGTCGGCAAAACTTGGAGTACGGGCAATCCTGACCTCTCCGAACTTTCTCTATCTGGCCGAAACACCACCAACTTCAACAGATTCGAATCAACTTACCAACCATGAACTTGCCAACCGCATGTCCTATTTCCTGTGGAGTTCAATGCCGGACAGTGAATTACGCTCCTTGGCCGATCGTGGTGCATTGAACGATCCGGATGTTCTGCAGGAACAGGTGGAACGAATGCTGTCGGATCAACGTGTCGCTGCGTTTGTTGAAAATTTCGTTGGTCAATGGCTGGGACTTCGAAAGCTGGGTGAAATGCCACCAGACCCGGAAAC
Source organism: Rubripirellula sp. (assembly GCA_012270065.1). Classification (GTDB taxonomy): domain Bacteria; phylum Planctomycetota; class Planctomycetia; order Pirellulales; family Pirellulaceae; genus Rubripirellula. The sequence goes on from JAAXJB010000072.1 coordinate 46,998, forward strand.
CAACCGTGCCTATTACGAAGACAATCTTGAAGATGCAATGCGTCAGGAAACGCTTCTGTTCTTTCGCCACATGCTCGATCAGAACCGTGAATTATCGGAATTCATCGATTCTGATTACACGTTTTTGAACCAGGCGTTGGCTCGACATTACGATCTGCCAGTCCCGTCAGATGAAGCCTTTCACAAAGTCGATCTTCCGGCAGACAGTCCTCGCGGAGGGCTGTTGGGACAGGCCAGCATTCTCACCGCCACCTCCAATGGCGTGGAATCTCAACCTGTCGTCCGAGGTGTCTGGGTCCTGAATAATCTTCTTGGAAGCCCGCCGAATCCCCCGCCACCTGACATCGAACCACTTGAGCCTGACACCAGAGGTGTGTCCACCATCCGCCAATTGATGGAAAAGCACCGTGACAATCCCACGTGTTATGAGTGCCATCGGAAAATTGACCCTTTTGGACTGGCTCTGGAGAACTTTGATCACGTGGGCCAATGGCGAGACCGCTACGCAAAGCGGTTGCCCATTGATGCCTCTGCATCGCTGGCGGGCGGTCAAGTGATTCAGGGTGTTGATGGAATCAAACAGTTATTGCAACTGAATCCAGAAAAGTTCAACCAGTGCCTGACAGAAAAGCTCATGACCTACGCACTGGGTCGGCGGCTCAGCTTCATCGACCGTGACGAAATCCAGCAGATCACAAGATCCGTTTCCAATGGAAAGCTTGGACTACGGGAGCTGATCCACCGGGTGGTAAACAGCAAGGCGTTCCAATCAAAATGAAAAGGCTGACCAGACTATTTCTCCTCACAATTGCCTTCATGGTGAACACACCCCAAGGCCATGCCGGGGATGCTCCCAACATCATTTTGATTCTGGTTGAAGGCATGAGTCGTGATTCGATCGGTTGCTACGGATCCGGCCAACCGACTCATCATATCGATCAACTTGCAAAATCCGGCGTCCGGTTCGAGACGGTGTGGAGCATGGCGGCCGACACACCGACGGTTGTCACTCTTTTGACCGGACAATATCCGTTCCGGCATGGCTGGACCCAACATTACGACCTGCCTCAATTTGGTGTCCATGGCTTGAACGCCGAACGCTTTGCCACAATGGCAAGGTTCCTCAATGACCGTGGTTACAAGACGGTCATTGGTGGACATTGGCGGATCAATGATCTCAACAGACAGCCAGATGCTCTGCAACAACACGGCTTTCAGGAATCTTGTGTTGCTGTTGAAACACCAACGGAAAACAGCGGCACCGACACCAGTGATGCTACGCTACTCATCAATGGAAAAACGCAGGTCGTCAAAAATCAGGTGGAACGAGTGAGTTCATTTCTGAACGACTTTGTACAACGGAATCACGACCAACCATTCTTCATTTACTACCCAATGCTGACTGAAGGATTCGCACCAAACCATCCAGAAACAGCGGACTTAAAAAAGCACCGAAAAGGAAAACAGAGCAAAAACGCTGCCTTCGGGATCAAACGAATCGATCAGTTGATTGGCAACTTGCTGGACGCCGTGAAGTCGGCTGGTCACGAAGAAAACACAGTCATCCTGCTAACTGGCATGAACGCAACCACAATCGGCAGTTCTCAGACGCGTGATGAAGAGGCACTCGACCACGTGGTATCGGACCAGACGTTGCGTGTACCCCTGATTGTTCGAGCGCCAAACATTTCCAGTGGAAACCGGGTGTCGCCGGACTTGATTGACTTCACCGATTTTTTACCTACGGTGCTTGAATTTGCCGGGCTGCAACCAGAACGCCAGCCCCAGCTGGATGGAAGATCATTTGTCCCCAGCCTGCTTGGCAGCGAAGATCCATTTCAGAAACGCAGTTGGATCCATGCCCAACTTGGCAAGCTTCGAATGGTGCGTGACTGGGAACACATGATCGACACAAACAACAGGTTCCATGATCTTCTGGAAGATCCAGAACAGCAGCAGGAAATTAACCCACTCGACAAAATTGCACCGGGACGGCGTCAGCGTTTACAGATGATCATGGATCGTTTTCCAAAGGATGCGGCCGGTCCATTCCCACAAGGCAATCAGAATCCGGGAGACAGATAAAGCACTGCAATTCAGTCATCGGACGGTCACAATTCCACCGTGTGCTGCGTTACCAGCCGTGTTTGGGGAACAAACATGTTGCTGGATCGGATTTTCCTGCTGCCGCTCGCGGTGCTGCGAGCAGGATAGAGTTTGAATTGCTCACAAACGGCTCCTAGAATAGAGAGGGCTTGGTATTGCCGCGTCACTGACATCGATTGGGCGGCGTTGCCACTCCGTGACGGATGAAACGTCGGGTTCTTCCACTTTGAACGACTTCGTGTGCGACCCTCCCCGAATGCTCTCCTTCTGATCTTCACGACATTTCATCTTCCCCAATTTTTCTTGCCCTGATCAAACCAGCTGGCCTTTGTCATAATTTTCAGATGCTGTTCCGTTTCATCGTTTTACAATTCATCTGCTGTCTGCCGTTTGCCGGTGCATTCGGTGAGACGTCTGATGTTTTATTTGAAACACACATCAAGCCTGTGTTCCAGGCCAAATGTGGAAAGTGTCATCGGGAAAATGAACGCAAAGGTGGGCTCGATCTGTCCAGCATGAAAGGTCTGCACGCCGGTGGCGAGACAGGGGATGAACTTCTCACTGCTGTATTGGAAGACAATGCGCTGTGGCATCAAATCGAACAGGGGGAAATGCCACCCGAGGGTGAACCGGCACTCCGAGAAAAGGAGCGTCGACTGATCCGAAGCTGGATTCTCGCTGGCTGCCCTTCCAAAACCAAAATCGAAAATACGCACGAACTGACTCAACATGACGTGCTTCCGATTCTGCTACTCCGTTGCAATGCCTGCCATGGACCGCAGCTTCAGCAGGGAGAACTCGATTTACGGACGCTGGCAGGCATGCTGCGTGGTGGAAAGAGTGGCCCGGCTCTGGTTTCAGGAGATCCTGACAGCAGTCTGATGATTCAACGTATCGAAACACAGGCTTGCCCTCCCAGTGAGTCACTGCTGAAGTTCTTTGTTCGTCGACCTTCGACAGCCGAAGTAAAAACCCTGCGAGATTGGATTGCTGCCGGGGCGCCGGAGGGCGAGGTCGAACCTGATGTAGCGACCACGTCGAACGATCCGCTCGTAAGCCCGAACGATCGCGCGCACTGGGCATTCCAGCCACCAAGTTGGCCAGACACTGGAAATTCAATTGATGATTTCGTGGGCCAGAAATTGACTGAAGCGGGGCTCACCTGGTCGATGCCGGCAGATCGGCACACCCTGATTCGACGTGTTTACCTCGATCTTTTGGGCATGCCACCAGAACTGGACGAATTGGAACGTTGGGCGTCGAGCAAAGATCGAAACTGGTACAGCAGGATGATTGACCACGTGCTGTCATCGCCACGCTACGGCGAACGCTGGGGAAGATACTGGCTTGATTTGGCAGGATACGCTGACTCGGAAGGCGGGATCAGTGCCGACCCGCTGCGACCAGTTGCATGGAAATACCGTGACTACGTCATCGAGGCTTTCAATGAGGACAAACCTTATGATGAATTCCTGATCGAGCAACTTGCAGGTGATGAACTGCTCGGTCAATCGGGTTCGAAAACGGTGACCGATGACACCATTGAGAAACTCGTTGCGACAGGTTTTCTTCGCATGGGCATCGACGAGACAGGTTCAAGAACCATGAACTTTGTCCCCGAACGGCTGAAAGTTGTCGCCGATGCAATCTCGGTTGTAAGCTCAGGATTGATGGGCTTGACCATGGAGTGTGCACGGTGCCATTCGCATAAGTACGATCCAATTCCGCAACGCGACTATTATCGCTTGAAAGCCGTTTTCCAGGGTGCTCTGGACGAACACGACTGGAGCAGTTTCAAACAGCGGAAACTGAACCTTGCTACGGAAACGCATCAGGCACAGATCGCACGGTTCAACCCACCGTTGGAGAAACAGCAAAAACGTCTGGTCGCACGTCAAAAGGAACTTGAAGCAGAAATCCGCCTGAACCTGCTGCGACATCATCATCCTGATCAGTCGGAAACAGACAATCAGACGACGCTTCGGGCACTTCGAAAAGCAGACAACACGCGAACCCTCATCGAAAAAAAGCTGGTTGAGCGATTGCAAAAGGCAGAGTTGATACCTGATTCCATGCAACCGACAAATGTCCTGAAAGACCGGACTGAAGCAGAACAGGTGAGAAAAGACCTGCATCGGCTACGTCAACGGATGATCCCCCCCAAAACCATCCGGGCATTGTGGGATCAAGGACGTCCCTCACCAACTTACGTACTCAGGCGTGGTGAACATGACAAACCGGGTACGCTCGTGGGGCCTGGAGTACCAAGTGTACTGACCGATGGCAAAACGCCATTTGAAGTGACCCCGGTTAAAGCTGCTTCACATTTGGGTGCTTACACGAGCACTGGACGGAGACTTGCGTTTGCCAAGTGGCTGACGTCCCCTGATCATCCCCTGACAGCACGCGTCATGGTCAACCGCATCTTTGCGAAGCACTTTGGAACCGGCCTGGCTTCCGATCCTGGAAATTTCGGGCGTCAGGCTGAACCACCATCACACCCCCAACTCCTCGATTGGCTCGCCCTGAAATTCATCCACAGTGGCTGGAGCATCAAAGCCATGCATCGCTTGATGATGAATTCGAGAACCTACCAGCAGTCCAGTCGGGTAACAGCCAAACATCACCAGATTGATGCAACGAACCGGTTTCTGGCTCGAATGCCACTTCAACGTCTGGACGCCGAGGCTCTTCGCGATTCACTTCTTTTTGTTTCCGGGCGAATGTCCCTGAAATCCGGCGGCATCCCGGACGCGGTCTCGGTTAGTCGAAATGGCATGGTGAGTGTTTACCCCAGCGAAGAAAACAATCATGCGGCAACTCATGCCGACAATGGTATCGCATCCATTCAAACTGCAAGTGGCAAGTCTGACAGTCGGGAAGCGGCCACCATTGCAAAGTCCGAAATCGATGCCTGCTGGCGGCGAAGCATTTATCTTCAGTACCGTCGCACCGAAATCGCGACCATGATGGACACCTTTGACTACCCGCAAATGGGGCCGAACTGCCTGGACAGATCGGTTTCAACTGTGTCTCCGCAAGCATTGATGATGCTCAACGACAAACACGTGCATACACTGTCCCTGTCGTTTGCCAATCGGATCATCAACATGATCAAAAACCGTGGTTTGAATGACAGCAATCGCACACGTGTCGACCTGGTTTATCGCATGGCTCTCAGTCGGCCCGCAGATCCTCAGGAAATCGAATTTGGCGACGATTCTCTGAGAAAGCTAACCAATTCATGGCACGGTGATGAAACAAAAGCGTTGGCGACCTACTGCCATACAATTTTCAACACAGCAGCCTTCCTTTATGTGGACTGAATGACCTTGGAACGAAAGCCAGTTTCTTCGCGCCGGGATTTTTTTGCTCGCACCAGTGATGGGCTCCTCGGTGCTGCGCTGCTCCAGCTACTCACCAGTGATGTTCACGCGGATCGTCCGCCAAAGGCAGCATCCGAAAAAGCGATTGGATCAGACAGCTCAAATCGCACTTCCAACTATGACCTGAGTCCCAAACCCGGACACCACAAGCCAACTGCCACCTCAGTGATTCAATTGTTCATGAATGGTGGCCCCAGCCAGATGGATCTGTTCGATCCAAAGCCGGCGTTGGACAAACTCGATGGCAAACCTTACCCCGGCAGCATCGAAGAGATTGGTAATACCAACGTGAGTGACATTGGCGTCATGATGGGTGGCCGATACCCCATCCAGCGACATGGCGAATCAGGAATGTGGATGGCAGACACGCTCCCGCACACGTCAAAGATGGTTGACGAAATCTGCATGATCAATTCGATGTGGACTGATCATCCAAATCACGACAACGCGCTCTATAAAATCCACAGTGGAAGACTGTTCATGGGATACCCAACGCTGGGTGCATGGACAGCCTATGGCCTGGGCTCAGAAAACCAGAATCTGCCAGCTTACGTTGTGCTGGGAGATCCTCTCGGATTACCCAAGAATGGAACGCGCAACTGGACTTCCGGTTTCCTGCCTCCCGTCTACCAAGGCACACCTTTCCGCCCCAGCGGATCACCGATCCTCAATCTGCGCAAACAATATGAGCAACCCTCTGAGGTATCCCTCACGGCCAGCGAGATGCTGAAACAACTTGATGAGAAACATCGCTCACGACGCCCACATCAGGGGATGCTTGACGCAAGAATCGAATCCTATGCCCTTGCCGCACGAATGCAATTGACTGCAAATGAAGCGCTTGACCTGAACCTTGAAAGTGCCGAAACGCTGCGGTTATACGGTGTGGGTGAGCCCCACACGGACTCCTACGCAAAACGCTGCCTGATGGCGCGTCGTTTGGTAGAGCGTGGTGTGCGATTTGTACAGATATTTCTGGAAGAGCAACCTTGGGACAGTCACGTTGACCTGGCATCCAATCACCGAGCCATCTGTCAGCGAACCGACAAACCAGTCGCAGCATTGCTGCAGGATCTGAAACGCAGCGGCTTGCTCGATAACACCCTCGTAATTTGGGGTGGAGAGTTCGGACGGACACCGACTTCCCAACGCTCAGGTGACATATACACCGGCCGGGATCACAACATGCAGGCCTTTTCCACATGGATGGCAGGTGGTGGAGTCAAAGGTGGAATGAGTTACGGAAAAACCGACGACTTTGGCCACAAAGTGATCGAGAATCCTGTCAGTGTTCATGACTTCCATGCCACGATCCTTCATATGCTTGGACTCCACCATCAGGAACTGTTCTTTCTTCGAAGTGGACTTGAAGAACGCCTGACCGGAGTCAAAATTCCATCAGTGGTCCACGACATTCTGAGCTGACAATCTGACCTGATATTCTGGAGCAGATCATGGCGATACATCGACGCCAAGTGATACAGGGTGCTGTCACAGCGGGGGCCGCATCACTTGTGGCCTCCCGCGGAAATGGCGAGATATCGCCCCCGGCTCCCAGGATGCCGCCCCGGGTGATCGACACCAACATCAGCCTGTTTTCGTGGCCATTTCGGCGACTGCCGTTGGATAATGTGGATGACCTGTGCTCGAAACTACAGCAAATCGGAATTACGGAGGCGTGGGCAGGCAGCTTTGAAAGCTTGCTGCATCGTGATCTCAGATCTGTCAACGAACGTCTTATCAATGCATGCCAGAACCATTCAATCCTGATTCCCGTCGGAGCAGTCAACCCGAATCTTCCTGACTGGAATCACGATCTTGAACTTTGTCTCGGCCATCATGGGATGCCCGGCGTCAGACTACTTCCGGGATATCACCACTACGAACTGAAAGACCAAGCTTTTGGTGCGCTGCTCGCGAAAGCGACCGAGTTGGGTGGTTTTGTCCAAATCGCAATGACGTTGGAAGATGCTCGTACACAATCAGATCTTGTGCGGGCAGACAACATCGATTTAAAGCCTCTCAAAAAGTGGATGCAGCAGATCCCCAAGGCCAGAGTTCAAATCCTGAATTGCCGCCCTACCGCCGCCGACATAAAAACATTCGAATCGACGCCACGACTCACGCTTGATACATCAAGAGTGGAGGGAACTGATGGCCTCTCGAATCTTGCGTCTTCCATTGGTAGTGAACGTTTACTATTTGGCTCACACTCACCATTTCTGATTCCAGAAGCATCGTGCATTCGAATCCTTGAAAATGGACTCCCGGCAGAAATGATTCCAGCAATCATGCTGGCAAACGCCAAACGTTTTTGCAACGTCCAAGACAGCCACACCGAAGATCACCCAAGGTCAACCAGATGAACTTTGGCTTACCCTCTGCACAGGAACTTCGCAAATACAGAATTTGGGACTCCTACTTCACTCCGGCTTTTTCGCATCCCGGCTCTGATGGCAGTTGCGACCTGATCAGTGATATCGAGAAGTCGATGCGTGCCATTGAATTGGGGCAATTCGAAAAACTCTGTTTCTTTCCGCATGTCGGAATTGGCACGACCAGCGATAAAAAACTCGAACAGACTCTGCGCGAAAAACCTGCGTTGATATCACAACCGCTGAAACGTTGGCCAAAGCGACTGTTCGGAATGATTCAACTCAATTTACAGAATCCGGAAGACTCCCTGATGGCATTGGAACAATGGGTGCAAAATGGTCCGATGCGTGGAGCCTACTTTCCCGGAAGTGGGCCGGGAGCAGCCAACTGTCTTGACCCAAAAGTCCTGGCTGTGGTTGAAAAAGTCGCAAAAACCGGTGGCCTGATCATGCAGCACACCTGGCTGAAAACCGGTGGCAAGAGATCGCCCCATGAATCAACCCCAGCAGAACTTGCAATTCTGGCATCGCGATATCCAAAGCAGTCATTCATCTGTGCTCACGCCGGAGGAGAATGGGAACAGGGCATCCGTGCGCTTCGCAACACACCCAATGTGTTCATTGAAACATCAGGCTTTGACGCAACTGCCGGATTCATTGAAATGGCTACGCGTGAACTGGGATCAAGGCGAATCGTATTCGGAAGTCATCTGCCGTCCAGATCTCTGGGAACTGAACTCTCGAAGGTAATCACAGCCAGAATCACGGAACAGGAAAAACAGGACATACTCGGAGGAAACTACCGCAGGATTCTTGGTATCACTGCGCCCAACAGGTAGTGCAACCAACAAGCGAAGGTTGCAGATGGAAAACGGACCTCGGATCACGTGGCCTTTGACTTGCTTCGCTCCACCCTCAATCCAGCGGGCACTTTTGGGGATGAACGACCTTGCGTGAGTATCAAAACTGTAACGTGGCGTTTCCGAAAATCAGAATGGTGTAGGATAAGGCCAAGGGCATCAAACTGGACTTGGCTCATGAAACCTCTCGAACCTGCTGGCAACTTGCCCGAATCCCCCATGAACAGCCAAGTGGACATCACTCCGCAGAATTCTGGAAACGAAGCAACTCCAGAAACCGAGTGTTCAGATGGTCCGAACTGTGTCGAGAGTGACCAAAGCAAAGGTGAGCGAGTCATCGAACGGGAACAGATTGATGCATCTACGATCGGAGCACAGCGAAGAATTGACCAGTGGCTGACTGAGTATTCGCATTACCACCAAAACCCGCTGAACAAAATCATCCACATCATTTGTGTCCCACTGATCGTTCTCAGCATCCTCGGACTATTGTGGTCTGTCCCAGTAGCCCCGACAGTTTCCGGCCCGGGTCGCTGGCTGAATTTCGCCACGATCACCGTGATCGTTATATCAATTTACTACTTCCGCCTGTCTCCGCGGCTTGCCATGGGTATGCTGGTAGCCGCGTCTGCATTTCTGTCCATCATTGCAAACGCGGAAGGATGGTTCGACATTCAGGTTTGGGTAATGTCAGCTTTGCTGTTCGTGTTTGCATGGACTGGCCAATTCATTGGACATCATTTCGAAGGAAAGCGACCAGCCTTTGTGAGTGATCTTCAGTTCCTTCTGATTGGTCCACTGTGGATATTGGCGGATCTTTACCAACGGTTACGCATCAAATACTGATTCCAACGGGTAGCACCGCAAACGTTCCTGCCTGGCTGCAGATACGCCCCACTATTCTTTTAAATCGGATTAACATGACTGGCCTTCGGTTTCTGATTCTGGTGATCGCAACAGCATTCATTCCCACTCTCTGGGAGAAGAAATGCGTGTTAGCAGTCGAAATCGGACCTGTGGCCAAGAATGAAATCGGTTCAACGAGCATTCAGCTTGCGCAACAGGTGATGATTCATCGAGATCGCTGGGGTGTAGCACATCTATTTGGAGAAACCGACGAGAGTACATTATTTGGTGCTGGGTATGCTCAGGCAGAGGACTACTTCTGGCAACTCGAAGACACAACCATTCAGGCAATCGGACGTTACTCTGAAATCCGTGGAAAAGCCGGCCTCAAGACAGATCTGCTGGTACGCAGCTTTGAACTTGCTCGCCGTTCAAAGCAGGACTTCGCCGAACTGCCTGCAGAAAGCCAAAAACTTCTCAATGCATTCGCCGCGGGCATCAACCACTTTCTCGACACCGATTCGACGGAAAAGCCACGCCTGCTGAAACGTTTTGAGGCTTGGCATGTCTTGGCAATCGACCGCTACCTGATGCTGACAATGACCTATGGCGGAAGTGGTGCGAGAAAGCCGCGCCCCGAGGACGTGAAGCTAAGTTGGCACAACCAGCCACTTCCACGCTACAGCTGGGAATGGTCAGATTTCCCCGGTCGCTTCGAGTCGGATGTCCGCGAATCCATTGGCTCAAATTCGTGGGCAATCGCACCCCAAAAGACCCGAACCGGTGAGGCGATGCTGTTCATCAACCCTCATCAACCGTGGTACGGAATCGGGCAATTTTACGAGATGCATCTGCACAGCAAAGAAACGCTGCGTTTTTCAGGCGCATGTTTCTTCGGCAATCCAATCCCCGTGCTCGGGCACAATGAATATCTGGGCTGGGCCTACACCGTGAATCAACCCGACGTTGCTGATTCATGGAAAATCGATTTCGATCATCCCTCTGATCCTTTGAAGTATCGTTTTGGCGATGGATATCGTCAGGCCGAAGAGTGGCAGGAATCGATTTTGATTCTCGAAAACAATGCCCTGCAATCACAGACAGTGACTTTCCGCAAAACGGAATCAGGCCCAGTCATGTCGCGAAATGGAAACCAGGCAGTTGTCGCCAGGATCGCCCGTCTGTTTGATACAGGAAGGCTGGATCAGGCAGTCGAAATGGTCCGGGCCACCAATTTTGATGAGTGGAAAAAAGCACTGTCCCGATGCGCCATTCCAATGTTCAACGTGACCTACGCTGACCACGATGGAAACATTTTCTACGCTTACAACGGCGCCATTCCCATCAGGGATGAGCGATTTGATTGGACGCGAACTGTCGATGGCAGCGATCCCGCAACACAGTGGCGAGGCTTTCATACTCTCAATGACCTGCCGCAGGTGCTGAACCCGAAATCGGGCTACGTTCAGAACTGTAACTGCTCGCCTTATGTAACCACTGATGCCGACAACCCGCAACGCAACGATTATCCCAAGTACATGGTTCGGGACTGGGACGTTGACAAACGGCGAAGCAAACTCGCAAGAGAAGTTCTGTCTGCAGCCGATGATGTCACATTTGACTGGTATCAGAAACTCTGTTTTGATTCCACGCTTTACTGGCCAAAAACAGAAAAGGCCAAGTGGCAACGTGACTTCAGTGCATTGAAACGGGCTGAACCACTGCTGGCCGCAAAAATCGAGCCCTACCTCAATGCACTTGTGCATTGGGACGGCAAAGCCGACAAGCAGTCGGAAGTTGCGCTCTTGTGCATCAGCTGGTACGAAGAACTGTATGGGACTTCGCAATCCGAGAAAATCAAAAGCGAATATCGCGGCAAGCCGGAAAAGCAACTGCTTGCTCTGGCGAAAGTAGCACAGCAACTCCAGGAACTACACGGGGACTGGCGGATACCATGGGGCAAAGTCCACCGTCTGCAAAGAACCGCCTACAGCGCAGACACCATGGAAGCCGGCGTATCACTCCTGCCCTTCGCTCCCAGTCAGGCGTGTGCTGGTGCTCCCGGACCACTGGGTGTTGTTTTCACGATTTACTCAACGCCCAGTGTGCCATTACTTCGCCCACAACGCTTTGCGGTGGTCGGCTGTTCCTACATGTCGGCGATTGCGTTTGGAAAAAACAAAGTGCGTGCAGTGTCATTGGTTCCATTCGGAGTCAGTGGAAGCCCAAGGTCACCTCACTTCCGCGATCAAGCAGACCTGCTGGCGAATCAGAAGTTCAAACCCGCCTGGTTCTATGAAGACGACGTGCGAAATGCAGCAGTCATGTCGTATCACCCCGGCAAAAAATCAATGTCAACAAAGGCTCAACAATGAAGCTTATCGGAATCGCACTAACATTCATGCTGAGTTCCCTGGCATCTGTCAGCGGTGCTGAGTTGCCAAACATTCTGTTTTGCATCTCCGACGATCAAAGCTACTGGCATGCGGGTGCCAACGGCGATCCAGTCGTCAAAACACCTGCATTTGATCGTATCGCCTCCGAGGGCATCCGGTTCACGCAGGCCTTTTGTGACGCACCCACCTGTGGCCCCTCGCGAAGTGCGATCCTGACGGGGCAGCACATCTGGCGTCTTGCAGAAGCAGGAAACATCCACAGCACCTTGCCCGTTCGTTTTGCCACCTATCCTGAACTGCTGCAAAAGCAGGGGTACTTCACGGGCTTTACAGGCAAGGGCTGGAGTCCGGGGCGTCTCGAACCAGGGGGACGTACCGAAAACCCAGCGGGAAAAGACTACGGAAAACGTCGACTGAAAAACACGAAACCCGGTATAGCAAACAAGGATTATGCAGGAAATTTCTCCGACTTTCTCGCAGCGCGACCCGCCAATGCGCCCTTCTGTTTCTGGCTTGGTACCCACGAACCACATCGAGGTTACCAGCTGGGTGCCGGTCTCGCCGCAGGCAAGGATCCAACCAAGGTGGTCGTGCCAAAATGCCTTCCTGATACTCCAGTGGTACGGAGCGATATTCTCGACTACTACACCGAGGTTGAACATTTTGACCGCATGGTTGAGCAAGCCCTGAACTTGCTCGAGCAAAAGGCGGAACTCGACAACACAATCATTGTGATCACCAGTGATCACGGCATGCCATTTCCCCGTGCAAAAGCAAGCCTGTACGATACGGGTACGCACGTCCCATTGGCGATCAGGTGGGGAAATGGAATCGACCGACCTGGACGTGTTTCCGATGCCTTTGTGAATCTGAGTGACCTGGCGCCAACCTTTCTGGAAACAGCCGGAATCACCCCCCCCTCTGACATGACTGGACGCAGTCTGCTGGAGCTACTGCGGAATGGGAAAACCAAAACATGGCCGGAGCGCGACCACGCGTTGATTGCAATGGAGAGGCACGACGGGTGCCGAAAAGGAGGCAAAGGCTATCCCTGCCGGGCATTGCGCACATCCAGATTCCTTTTCATCATCAACCACGAACCCGATCGCTGGCCCTCGGGTGACCCCGATCCATCAGTGTGCGCACGTGCAATTCCCTACGGTGAAATTGACACATCCCCAACGAAAACCCTGATGATGGAAAAAAGTGATGAGCCAGAACTTCAGAAACTGAGTCAACTTGCTTTCGGCCGACGCCCCGCGGAAGAACTCTACGACGTACTCGCGGACCCGTGGCAACTTGAGAATCTCGCAGATAACCCTGATTACTCTGCGGTCCTGACGGGACTGCGGAAACGGCTCACCCAACGTCTGATTGAAACAGAGGATCCCCGCCAAACTGGCGGCGCGGTGCTATGGGATTTCTATCCCTACTATGGTCTCCGCAGGAATCGCAACTGGAAGGTCGATCCCCTACCCACGAAAGCCGAATCCGACTGATTCCAGCAGACTTTTTCACCGGCCGGGTTTCACTGTACTGTTGTCAAAACACGGTTCTTCAAACGACGGCACACATGATCCCGCATATCGGTCAATGGATCGCCCCCCATGTCAGGCCTTTCAGCATAACTCTCCCGTGCATGCTTCCAATTCTTGAAGTGTTGGATTGTCTACCAACCGTTACATTTAATCGCTGGAACAGTATGTTACAGTACCCGCGAGAGGTGTTTCAGATCGAAGTGGGCAACCGCAAAGCGACCATCACAACTGAGATCGTGTACCACACAATGGCCGGATCATCAGGATTACGAAAACAACACTCGAATCACAAAACAGGTGACGGAGCAATCGACCAATGGAATTTCTGGAAATCCCGTTATTCGATGATGACGTATTCAAAATGTTCATCCGCTTCGGGTTCAACCTGTTATTCCTGTTCCTGATCGCACGCTTCGCAATTCTGACGAATCCGCAGAATCGCGAATTTGCTTTCACGGCCGGCATGCTGAACATCACAGTATTCTTCATCTGTTTCGCACTGAAGAAACTGGAACTCGGAATCGGTATGGCGTTGGGACTTTTCGCGATCTTTGGTGTACTGAGATACCGGACCAATTCTCTTCCGATCAAGGAGATGACCTATCTGTTCGTCGTCATTGGCATTGCTGTCATCAATTCACTCTCGAACAAAAAAACCAGCTACGTTGAATTGGTAGCTGTGAACAGTCTGATCCTTTGTGCCGCCGTCCTGAAAGAAAGATTCATTGCCAATGGTGGCACCAAATCGAAAAAAAACGGTATCAATGGCGGCAAGCCACGCAAGCAGGTCGTGGAATACGATCGTCTTGATCTTCTATCACCGGAGAAACGAGACGACCTGCATGCAGACCTGATTCAGCGAACCGGAATCCCTGTATCACGGGTTCAGGTACAGGCAATCGACTTGAAGCAGGGATCCGCCACGCTCAATGTCTGGTGCGAACCGGAAGCCCCCAGCAAAGAATGACCTGCGCAAGCACAAGCAGCGCAGGCTCAGGTCCATTCGGGGCTACCGCGTGTGTCTGTTCAGGACCAGCGTTTTGATCCGCTCAGGACTACCGCGCTGATCTGGCCAGGACTTCAGCGCTGGCCTCGTCAGGACTACAGCGCTGGTTTGGTCAGGACCGGCGGCCCGAATGGTGGCTTGCACGATTCACTGTCCCCAAGTTGGTGGCACGATGACATTTCAAGTGTACCTTGACCATTTCGGGAACATCCACATTAGCGCAGCATCGGGATTTACCATTCACTTGCTTCACTGATAAACACGGACGTAATCGATCAAGTACTGGGCGGGGAACTTCGTATCAGCACCAACAGGCCCGACAAAACCGCCACCGACTGCGAGATTCAGAAGGAGATGGAACTTCTGATCGAATGGGGCAGGAAATTCACCACCCGTCGTGCTCCACCTGGTTTGAGTCTGCACCAGTTTTCCATCGACAAACCATTGGATTTTGCCGGCTTGCCATTCGATGGCGAATGTGTGGAAATCATCGGCAAAGTTTCCCTCAGGCAGCTTGTACTCTTTCCCCGAGGATGCATTCCGTGGCCACGCATCACCATAGTGCAATGTCCCCAGAACTTCATTGGTGTTCTGTCCCCGATACTCCATGATGTCAATTTCACCGCTCTTTGCCCAACCACCATACTTGTCTTCCGTTGGCAGCATCCAGATAGCAGGCCATAGTCCTGCCCCGGACGGCAACTTGGCGCGGACTTCGATCCGTCCGTATTTCCAGTCACCGCGATTCTTCGTCCTCACTCGCCCCGAAGAATACTCACGCGTAGTCCCCATGATGTTCGCGTTATCACGCCTCACTTCCAGAATCAAATTACCGCCAGCTACACGGACATTCTCTTTTCGATCGGTGTAAATCTGCAGCTCACTGTTCCCGCCTCCAAATGCATTGACCTCGATTCCCCATTTGGAAAAATCAAGTGAATCTCCATCAAAATTGTCTTCCCAAACCAGCTTTCGTTTTCCTGCCGCATCCTGATTCTGGGCAATGACAGAAGTGGAAAACAGGATGGAACACATGCAAAAGAAAAACAGAGGAGACATCATTCGTGGGCACATGGATTTAACCTTCGACTTTGGGTTTAGTGAGCAGAGTTTTTCGTGATTGGAGAAATGGGATTGATCGGAATCCGGTCACGGAATTCCGATTGCAAATCAGTGACAGATACCGGAGTCACTCTTTTTTCTGGAAACTGTAAAAAACATCAATTCGACAAATCTGGCCCGTACGCGCGAACAGCGTTTCGGTTTCACCAGAAGTGAGCATCAGATCATCACGTTCTTCCGGTTCGGCATTGATTCTCGAAATGACAAGTCTGGAATCATTTGCCTGATGATAGACAATTGGTGTTTGGCAAAGCGTGAAAGCAAAACTGCCAGCAGGTAGCGGAACTTCCACGAATTCATCATCCAGGTTCACAAACTGGAGCGTCGAGTCGTTCGCCAGCAACTCACATGCTTCGAACATGCCTGGTTCAAAACGAATTTGAGCATTGGAAACACGCACCCCAAGTTCGGCTAGACGTGACAGAATATCCTCCTTGACCTGCCCGGTCATACCGGGCTGTTGGACTCCCGCGTCCTGTGGGGTGTGCGAGTAGGGGTCGGCCGGAAAAGCACCGTATTGAGCAGGTGACTTGGCCAAGCCAATGCCATCACGAATATTCCGATAGTAACGCAGCAACTTCTCATTCAGGGTGCAATCGCCTGAACTGATCTGCGACCGCATGCAGTTTTCGATGGTCGCCAAAGCCAGTTTGGAAACCATATGCCAGTAGATGGAGCCCAGACCTTCGTAGGCAAAAAAAGTACCACTCCGTCCTGTGAAACTCTTGTGGCAGAAAGTCTGTTCAAAAAGGTCGCAGACGATTTCCCTGTCCTGCGTGACTGCCTCAGCATATTCCGGATCGGCAGCCAACACCTCCAGTGCCAACTTCAAATCCATCACATTCCGAAAATCAGCATTGAAGTGCACTCCACCCTCGACATCCTGACGGACAATCCCAGAATGCCCATCATCAATCAAACGCTGCAACAGAAATGATCGCGTCCATGCATTCTCCGCAAGACTGTTCTTTTCAAGGAAAGTTGCCAGACGCCGGTCCGGGTAGAGCATGAAGCTCTGCTGGTCTTCGCGATAGATCCTGCTCCCGTGCAGCGCATCCAATACTTCAACAGCCTCGCTTGCCGATAACAATCCACTGCTGAGAACAGCAACCTGTCCCTCAAGCATTTCCTGCAAGTTCGTAACCCCGTAGGCTTCCGCATTGATGCCGATCAGGTTGTAGGAGTGATACAGACCATCCTGACGACGATTGGAACGAATCGCGTGATCGATCATCACCAGGCATCGCCGAAAGAGAATCACACACTCTTCGAGTGGCAAGTCGATTTTGTCGCCAGCAAGGCCATGCTCATACAACTTCTGCCGATATTCACATCCAGCCAGTGCGAGGGAATCCACGATCTGTTTGCGTTGGACATCGGTCACGTCCTCTGCAAAAACATCTGCATTGGCGTGCAACGTATCCGAGATGCTTCGCAACAGGGATACAACTTCACTCGAAACCGGAATCGAAGAAGGAAGGCTTTCTGTGGACAACCAACTGACCATGAACTCACAATAACGGCGCAGATAACAGGCCGTCACGACCGACAGCCCGTTCCCGACCAGAGCATTGTTGGCGTCATTCCACTCGGGACGCTGTGTATTGAGCCAAACCCCACCACCCGGCACGAAATTACTGATTTTCACCAATGCAGGAATCAGAAGTTTTTCAAGCATTGTCACATGATACGGCGCGCCGTTCTGGTGCTTGTCTGGCAGCAACTTTCCATCAGCACCCAATCGTGTCACACGTTCTTCTATCAAATCCGCTAATTGAACATCAAAATCGATGGTCTCCTGTGGGTTTCTTTGAATGGACCCGTAGTCGCGAATCCGATAAGGAACCTGCGCATAAACGCAACACGCGGATGCCAGCCACTGATCAAGGCTGGAAGGATGAAAATCTTTCCATGCTTCCAGCAGTTTCAGCAAATAGATGATCTGATGGTCACCCCAATACCCGATGTTTCCCCACGGATCATCGGGGTCAACAGTTTCCCATTCAAAACCATCCTGATTGACTCGATATGGGTTGTAGCCATCCGCGGTCGAAGCGTTGAGGAAACGAAATACCATCCCGCGCAGAAAACCGGGAAACGAAAAAGCCAATGCTTCCCAGTTCTGGAAAATATCACGCCAGTTACCTTCATAACACGGCGAATCAGATCGACCTGCCTTTGAAAAATCAATTGTAAAATTGTTCCATGGTCGCGTTGGATCGCCATGCCGGCGACTGTAAGTCAGTGGCAGATACTCCAAAGCGATGCGTTGCATATCTGCATCGCCACACTCGAGTGTCTGAGCAAGCAGGCCATCAAGATCGAGAGACGGTTCGGCTGCAAGAGAATCCAGGAGCCCGGCATTGCGTTGCGCTGCATCACGATTGAAGTGGAGCAGGTGACGATGAAAATCACTTCCGGAAACGAAGTAGTGCCGAATCGGGATTCCACCACGCATCACATTGAATAGCACATTGGACTGATGTCGCTGGACCCTCAGAAGATCACCCCCAGCCTGCCTGCCATCAGCTGCTGAAACAATCGACAGCAGACGTTTCTCGTTCTCTGAAACGTCCTCGGCAATCAGTGAGCCAACGTCATCCGTTGCTTCCAACTCGTTGATCAGATTGACAATGTCAGCCTGATCACAATTGACATTTGCACACAGCTGCCAAGTAATTTCTGCCTGCCGTGAGGTAGCATTTTCCGCATCATCACCAATCCAACAATTCTGCTGGTCCACCTTTGTGGCTGTCACGGAACTTGTGGCTGCCGCGGATGCATCCGTTAGAATTCCCGGAATCGCATGCTCGGCAACAGTAAAATAGGCACCACGTTTTCCACGGACATCTGTTTCAGAAACCACACCGAGCCCTTCTCGGAATCGATCTACCTGACTGGCACTCAACAGGACAGTGGGTTGCTCAAGTCCACTCTGCCAGACGATGGTAGCACGCAGCCCTTCACTCGGCTCAGCACGGTCAGTAGGAATCGAACTCAAATAATAGATTCCCATCTTCTGACGCTCGGAAAGTTCACTCTTTTTGTACGCGTCTCCAAGATTGCTGAACCGTAATTGGAAGTTCTGCTCGATACCCGCTGGCAAAAGATTTTGAAGCCCATCAAGAATCGAAACATGCGCAGTTTCCTGATCAAGGTTCTGTACCTTGCAAGTCCGAACAAAACCCATCCGATCACTGAAACTCCAGCAATAGCTGAAAGCCAGATTCATCCGCAGATTGACCTCTTCGAACATGATCCGGTTACCAAGCCAGTTCTTGTAAAGGTTTCGCGACACCTTCCCGTCCGCTGCAATGCGATCCGAAAATGGCTCCCAAATCCCGAAACTGCCATCCTGCAACTTTTTTCGAATGATGGTCTTTGGGCCGGTAAATCCTGCACTGTCGATCAATTTGTCAGACGAGTAGTACGGAAAGAGTGCCTGGTCAGGATTCCTGCGTCCAGCTGCAAGAGCCCCTGCACTTGAAATGAACATCCAGTGATCACCGGAACTGACCGGGCTCATGAAGAACTGGGGCATCAAATGCACCGCCGAAATCCGGAACCATCGATCATCGTCGATCATCAAATAGCCACTGCTATTCAACGTTTCCGGATCATCAGTGGTGGAAAAATGGGTATTCATTTTGATCAGATCATTCATTTAGCCATCGCAGTGCGATCGTTTCTGGCTATGCGGGAATGCCCCTCGGTGGTTCCAGGGTGACAGCTTTCCTGTTTGTCCATTGCCGGTTCCGTTCGGAGGGCTCATTTCGAACTTCTGCCGGCTTGGTCTGCAAGCCGGCAAGACTCAGGCAGCCGGACAGGACAACAGAGGTGTCAGGATTCGTGGAAACTCGTGTTCGGCGTGGGGAATGAAAGCCATGACGTCGCAACAGCAAACCACGACGCAATTCAGTCGCATTCAATTGATCCAGTATCAGCTTCTGAAACATTTTCCTGTGCTGGACGTGACGGGCGCTCCGGCCGCAGCCCACTGGCAGAGCAAAGTCGCGGTGCTGCTTGGCAGTCAAAGGGCTGGCAGGGGAGGTCATGAGTTGGTGAACAGAAGAGCGTTGGGGCAGACGAGAGCCATGAAACCGGTTTCAGGCAAAGCTCCATCTTTCACCAAGAAAAGCCCGGAGTCAACACTTGCGATGAAACCGGTTTC
The DNA here is from genome assembly GCA_012270065.1 of Rubripirellula sp. GTDB lineage: Bacteria > Planctomycetota > Planctomycetia > Pirellulales > Pirellulaceae > Rubripirellula. Next base: position 66,804 of record JAAXJB010000072.1, read on the forward strand.
ACGATACGCTCAGGTTTTAATGGTTGTGATGGCGGCGTTCCAGCGGTCTCACGGGGGGAACTCAGTACGATGTCCATCCCCCTTCCGAAACAATCGCGAGGTAGGACCCATGCCACAGAGGGGTGAAACGACGATTCAAGACATCGCCGATCATGCTCACGTCTCCAAGAGCACGGTCTCACGCGTGCTGAACAGAAGCTCACGGGTTAATGAGGATAAACGGGCTGCCGTGCTGGAAGCGATGAAGACCCTCGGGTTTGAACCCAATCTGGTAGCGCGGAGTCTGGCTGGTGGCCGGTCCATGACCCTTGGCGTCCTGACCCAGAACATCGGAAGTCCCTTTTATGATGCACTCTCGCAGGGAGTGATCCGCGGCCTTGCCGGCACAGGGTATTCCCCCCTGTTCGTGGACGGCCAGTGGCAGCAAAGCACGGAGGCCGAATCGATTCGAACATTGATCGGCAGGCGGGTTGATGGGCTCTTGCTCATTGGCGGTGACGTTCCCGTGGAGGATCTCAACGACCTCAGGGAACGCATCCCCACCATCGTTGTGGCCAGAGAAATCAAGGGCTGGGAGAACCACTGCATTCATGTTGACAATGTGCAGGCAGGCTACGACGCAACTCGGCACCTGATCGATTTTGGTCACCGGAGAATCGCGCTGCTCCGTGGCATCAAGGAACACCCCGATGCGATTCACCGTTTCGAGGGATACGTCAAAGCCCTGGAAGAAGCCGGCATCAAGTTTGATCCCGAGTTGGTCTTTCAAGGAGATTTCAGCGGTCAGTCAGGTGTGATGGCAGTGAACTCACTTGTTGCCAAAGGCACCCACTTCACTGCCATTTTTGCCGCCAATGACATGGTTGCTTTTGGTGCAAGACTTGCCCTGAGTCGACACGGTCTTCGCGTACCAGAGGATGTTTCACTGGTGGGATTCGATGATCAGGCTGAAGCTGCTTTCGCTACACCACCACTCACCACCATCAAGCAGCCTGCCGTGGAGATGGGCACTGCTGCGGCCAGAGCTATTGTGAATCTGATTCACGACCAACCTTACGAACTTGCATGCTTGCCGGTTGAACTCATGAAACGGGAGTCAGTAGCAAGATTACGTTAGAGATGCCTTCTGACGAAGGTTTCTGCGAAGAGAATTGGAACCGGCAGCAGGGTGCTGGTTCAATTGCTTTTATGTTTCCTTTACTCCATTTTTCCCCTGCGAGAAAGAAGAGGACTTTTAACATGTCACGATCGAGGTATTCGAGGCACGGTTTCACGCTCGTGGAACTGTTAGTCGTGATCGCCATCATCGGCGTGCTTGTTG
>JAAXJB010000115.1:0-14850 GCA_012270065.1 Rubripirellula sp.
TGATCCGCATTTCGCTTGTCATGACCGGTCTTGTTTTTCTGTATATTTTGGTCGCCATATTTCTGGTTCCGCCCGGCGAAACGCGGCACTACAACTTTGTAGATGAGCGTGGGGCGATCACCGCGTTGTCTGCTGTTTTCCTGTCCATGGGATGTGGGTTCGGATTTGTGACTCATCTGTTCGTCAGGGAGGATGTTCGTGAAGTTCGCTTTTTTTGGCTGTTGGTGTCAGCTGCACTTGGGTTTCTTGTGCTCGACGAATTGTTGCAATTCCATGAACGGATTGGTGGAAGGCTAGATGGCTTGGACCCATTTGGCTTGGCAGGGTCTGGAACAATCCGGGGATGGAATGATGCTATCGTTATTTCATACGGCGTGGTGGCAGTGCCTGTGGCTGCCATTCTTTTGCCAGCAATGATCAGATACAAGACTTTCCTGACGTTGATTTGCCTCGCTTTTGTTGCCTATGTAACGCACACTGCGATTGATTCGCTTGTTGAACCTCCCACGGTGGTTTCGGTGATCTTGGAAGAGTCTGCCAAGCTCTATTGCTCTCTTTTCTTGGCCCTCGCATGCTTGGCTGGACTTCTTGTTCATTCGGATCGTGGCGTTTCTGTTGGAACGTAAAGGCACGCATGGTATCCTTGATTATTCAACCTTTACTCCGTTCTGGTGGTGGCCGAAGTGGCAGCGCATGGACGGTGTGACGGGAATCTGTCACGATTGCTTGTTGTCAGCTTCATGCAGCCCCTCCTGTTCGCAATGGAGCCGAATTGCGAAGCATCGACGGTTGTTTAAGGCAAAGCAGAACAAGGCGATTTTTGGGTTCAGATTTGGAAAAGGGATCGGTATCAATCCTTACGAAGCACCTGTCACGATCGATGCCCAGCTTGTGGGCATGAGCCGGAGCATTCGGGTTGGATTGAGAGAGTTCAATACAGTGATCATCTCTATGTCGCTCTGGTCAGGCGTCCGCACTTGTGTGAGAGATCATGATGGGATTGAAGGTTCCATTCATCGCGGACCTGTCGAGTTGAAGGTCGGGGAAAATGAGACGCATACAGTCCGGGTTGAGGTTGATGGTGGTGGAAGTGTGAACGCTTATATCGATGGAAAATTAGTGGAACGTGATTTGTTCGCGTCACTTCGGAGAAGAATCCTGCTTCTGGTGACTTTGCTGATTTGTCTTGCGTTTTTTGTTACGAGTGTATTGGTAGTTCTTACTTTTGTGAGTGTTGTTAAATGAATAAGTCCTTAGCGTTATTGTTGTTGAGTTGCTTCTTTCTTCCGCGCTTGCATGCGGACGAAACGTTTGATGCAACTTCGCTTGATGATCTTCACGGTGCCGTTACTAAGCTGGTCAAGAGGCATTATCCTGAGTCAACGTCACATGTGCTTGAACGTACGATTGGTTTCGAGTTCTCCACCCGTGTTTATGTCACAGATTTAGTCTCAAAAATGCCTCCGGGTATGCCGAAGCCGACAGGAACAGAACGGGGACCGATGGCGAACGGAGTCTGGTGTTCCATTTGGCTTCGCGACGGAGATCTCAGTTCGCAACCAGTTTATCAACGGAGTGAAGGGGAACTGGTCCGTGAACATTTCATCGAGTACACCTTGTATCCGAATGACAGTGAACAGAATATGCACATGATTGTAACTTTGAGACTTCCGTTGAAAACTTCGCCGAAAGAGCAGCGGTTTTACAAAGAGTTCAAAAAAATGATAGGCCAGTTCGGTCAATACGTTGACCGTGGCAAATGAGAATGCAGCATGTTTGACGGTGTAGCCGCGTGTGGAAACGCGAAGCGCGTTGGGGCATAGGTATTTATGGGGCGGCGTTTCAGTTCGCTTGTTGCAGCAGGATACACGGCATGGCTTGTTACTCGCGAACCAGCTGTTATCGAAGTTGCAGGCCAGGTTTATGCTCACTTGGTAAATTTGTGCTTGTGAGAGCGGACTCGGTAATTCGATATCAACGTTCGAACATAGACCAAGGCACCAGACGCAGACATGATTTGAAATTTGGCAATGATGCAAACAATCATGTCATGAAAATGATTGAGACGTGCTTATCCAGAATCATGTCGATGTGTTTAGCATGGGAAGTTCATGGACAAAAACGCTTTTTAGAAATTCTCAATACAGTATTCGTTTGATGCTGGTGTTGACGCTACTGATAGCGGTGCACTTGGGTTTAGGAAAATTGCTTGACGATTCAACCTACGTGCGTGGAATATTTAGCCCACACTCCTTGCTTGCGTTCCTTGCGATTGGGGGATGCTATCTGTTGCAGAGCAGGCTCGTTGTGACGGGCCGAGGTTTTGTCTGCATCTCTTTGATTTTGTTTGGATTGTCAATGTTGCTACCCGCAGTACGCATGGGGGGTGAGTTGTTGTACGGGTGGGCCGCATTTCTAGCTGGTTTTTTGGGATTGGGACTTTTTTCTGAGTGGAGTTTAGGTAGCGAGGCGTTTATGTACCCGATTGCGTGCCTGATGGGTTCGCTGACTAATGCCGGAATGATCATCGCGTATCTGTGGTGTACCCGTTTATGTTGGTCGAACAGGTATTTGCATTTGGTATCGCGTCTAGTAGTCGCGAGTGCCAGGTGTGCGTTCTTGGTTTGTTTTCCTCTTCTCCTCAGTACAGAATTGGACGCGCTGTATGTGGGATATGGCCTGTGGGGTGCCGCGGGCTTACTGTTGGTTGGGGGGATGGGGCGAATTGTTGCCGAAGAGGTTCCTGCCTGATTTGCTGCGAAGATTGGAAAAGGCACTGAAGTAGTAACCATTCACGGTAAGATGATCGAATTGATATCGTGAGGTGGTTCAGGGAATGGACAGCCTCGTAGTTTGTTCGTTCAGCTTTTGACCGAATTTAAGTTAATCGCACGCAGTGATATTCCTTGCTGGGCTTGCTATTGGTTGGTGTCCCATGACGAAAACTGTGATGATCGGTGGTTGCTTGCTGATTCTTGGTTTCACTTCAGGGTGCAGTGTGCAATTTTCGCATTCTCCATCCACGAAGTTTGCGAATACATCGGTCGATTTTATCGGCAATTATGATTGTTGGCAGATAGTTGATTCAGAATCCGGCGATGGCAAACGGAATGGGTTTTTCGGGACAGCAGAATTGTCCAGGGCTGATGACCAGCGGTTTCCTTACCTTTGTAAATTTCGTGGGCCAGACCGCCGGACTCATTTATTCAAAGGCCAGGTGTTTCGATTTGAAAACACGGATCTTGCTTTTTTCAAATGCGTCCAAAAGAATGGACCGACTGTCGATTTCTTTGCGTTGAAGTTGGAAAAGTCAGGAGATGAGATCAAGGCGCTTCCTATCAATGAAAAGTTTTTTCGAGCACACCCCGACGTTGTGAAAACGGTTACTCCGAATCGAAATGCCAAATTGCTCATTGGGTCCGATTCGTCTGCACTCGACTCGTTTTTGATGGAACACCGCGAAAACAAAGCGTTGTTTGATGAGGGTAGGGCACTTACTTTTCGCCGGTTGAAAGCTGATTAAGAAGTCGTTTTCTGATGGTTCTGGGCGGCGGCTGCAGGTCGCTTTTCGCCGCTGTATAACTGCTGTGTAACGCGAAATGCTTCATTGCGGGGCGTCCGGTGATCGGCTTGTTATGAGTGGCCAACTGATTTGCTATTGGAATAAGGATGATGCCAACAGAATTTCAAGGTGGCATGAGCGGGTGGCGAATGCGTCGGAGACAGGGAGTACGGTATCGATTGATGAGTTATGCACGAAGAGTCTTAAAATGTTCTGTTGCCGTCATTTTCGCCTTTGCGGTGTCGAATGCGCATGCAGAGGACCCGTTGAACGTGATACTGATTTTGGCAGATGATCTCGGGTATGGTGATCTTGGTGTCACCGGAGCGCGCGGATTCAAAACGCCGAACATTGACCGGCTTGGGCGCGAAGGGGTGGTTTGCACGAGCTTCATGGCAGCGTCGCCAGTCTGTTCTGCGTCGCGCGCAGGTTTGTTAACGAGTCGTTATCCGCCACGGACTGGCGTCGTGGGTGTGATCAGCAGAAATCAGCGTGATCATCTGCCGTTGGAGGAAGTAACCCTTGCTGAGCGGTTCCGTGAGCATGGTTATGCTACTGGCATCTTTGGTAAGTGGCACTTGGGGAATCATGCAGCCGTGTGGCCTTTGGAGCAGGGTTTTGATGAGTGGCAGGGCACGGTTGGTTCCAACGATATGGGACCGGGACGGCCATCGCTTCAGCTGCGCCGGGCCGGAAAAGCAGGTGTCGAGTGGGTCACCCAAAGCGAGGTTAGCGAAATTAATCCAGATCAAACGCTTCTTACACGCAGAACGACGGATTTAGCAATCGATTTCATTGATCGAAATCAGGAGGGGCCGTTCTTCCTCTACCTGCCCTACAACATGCCGCATACGCCGTTGTTTGTCAGTGATGCTTTTTCTGGCTCCACTGTTCGCGGGCTTTATGGTGATGTGATCGCTGAGCTTGATGACTCTGTTGGTCGAATTCTGGATGCTTTGGAAAGGTTTGGGAAACTCGAGCATACGATCATTGCGTTCACTTCGGACAATGGTCCGTGGCTAATTTTCGGTGATCATGGGGGATCGAATGGAGGACTCTCCGGTGGGAAAAAGCAAACACTTGAAGGGGGGATGAGAGTACCGTTGGTGATTCGATTTCCGCAATCGCTGAAAACAGAATTGAAGCGGGCGCAGCTTGACAGCCGTTTGTGTTCAGGACTTGATGTCGGTCCCACGCTATTCTCGCTGGCTGGTTTGTCGTGGAATGATCGCGTGAAGGTTGACGGATCCGACATATCAGCGAGGTGGCGGCGGATATCGCCTCAAGAGGAACGGCAACGTCCGTTCTTCTATTTTTTCGAAAGGCAGGTGAGGGCAATCCAATACGGTTTGTGGAAGTTGCAGGTAGCTCACACGGACAGGCACACACCTGACGTTGCAAAAATTGGTCATGGAGGTGTTCGGGGTTCGGTCATTTCCGTATCCAGGCCGCAGGCGTTGTATCATGTTGGCTTGGATCCTGGTGAGCAAGTGGACCGGTCGGGTGACGCACCCACTGAGTCAGAGAGGTTGTCCGCTTATCTGGATGTTGCTCGAGCCATTGCTGCGACGCCAAAACCAGCATTCCTGAAAGTACCAGAAGAGTGATCTGTTACTTGGATGCAGAAACTTATTGGGAGGCGTGATCTGTATCTCTTGAGACCACTTGATCTGCATCAGGTCGAAACGGTTATCTTTTCGATTGTGTAATTTACATTTTGACGAACCATCCCGCTTCATTTGAACTTTGAGCGTTGCGACATGCTTCGGTTCTGCTGCCTGTTACTATTGATCCTGACCGCACGGGCGCCCCGTTGTGTCGCTGAACGCATGACTTGGGGCAATTTAACGGGGCGGTTTGTTTACAGTGGTGTTGTTCCACCAAAGAAAATGTTGAGTGTAACCAAGGATCAGGCCGTTTTTGGACACGCTGTTCCCGATCTATCTCTTCTCGTTCATGAAGGCAATTCAGGTGTAGCTAATGTGGTTGTCTTTCTGATTACAGCTGGCGATGGTGACTTGCCGATTCATCCAAGCTACCAGCAAAGTGAGGCTTCTGAGGTAGAAGTTGTGTTCGAGGATGGGCAATTCAAGCCTCGGGTTGTTTTGATGCGGACGACGCAAACCATGGTTCAACGGAATCGTGACAACGTTCTGAATCATGCAATAATCGGATTTGTGCAGAATTCGCCGTTGTGACCGGCCATTACGGGTACCAATTCAGTTGAGTTGAAATACACAAAAGAAGAACCCGCCCCCTGTCGGATTTCTTCTTTGATTTATCCTTGGATGAAAAGTCATCTGATTCTGCGTTCAAATCCCTACATGGCCAAAACAGATGGTAATGGACGCTTCGTGATTTCTAACCTTCCGGCGGGTGAACATGTCTTTCGAATCTGGCACGAACGCATGGGCTATCTGCGAGCATGTTCGGGGAGAGGATTTGTTGCCAACTCGACGGGCAGGGTGAAAATCACAATCAAGCCGGGAGAGAATGACATGGGAGAGATTCGACTTTCTCATGCCGCATTTGAGTAGGCGGCTCAGGAACTTGGAAATCATGCTGCAGGATCTTCAGCGTTGGTTGGTTCCCGATTTTCGCAGTTGGTTTACCCCAGTAATTATCGGCGGGGCAGTGTATTCCATGAGGTGGTGATCGTTCTGATTCAGTCAGCAGGTAATAAGTGTTTATGATGTCTACCGTGGGGATTCAAGTGCGCTGTTGGTCTTCGGCGGACAAACAGTTGGATGAGCGGTGATTCGTAAGTTTGATGTTGGTACCAGACAGGGAACATTGTTTCGGTTCCCTTGCTTCCGCAGTCGATGTGATTTTTTATGGTTGATAACGCTTATTTGCCTCCTGACACCGAGCCGAGTAGTTCGGTGGGGCAAAAGTTGGCTTTGAGGTCGGTGCTTCTCTGGGGGTTGAAGTGTTTGGTGTCTTATTTCGCAGGTGTTGTCGTCTGTGTCGTAGCGACTCCTGTTGATGTCAACTTGGGTGGTGGCATTATTTTGTGGTTTCTTTGCCCTGGTTTTGCGTGGATCGGGTACCCACTGTTCTATCTGTACCTCGAAGGGGCTTACTTGCCGCATGGCGGGCAAGGGGTCGCTTATTGGTCCTACGCAACTGTCGGTGCCGTTCCGTTTTTACTGGAACTGCTGGTCCATCTGCTCCGCAAACCGCGATGGTTCGTGTGGCGGCCGTTGTGGATTGGTTTTCCGATTGGGTTTGTAGGCACTCTTGGGATCTATTACACCGCCGCGGCTTCCATCTAGGGTCGGTCCCGTCGGGATCCGCGTGTGTTCTGGCACGTCTGGGGAAATCACTTTTCCAACAGTTTGTCGGGTCAGAAAATCCGGGCTCCATTGCATGATTTTGCAGAACACTCTGCGATGGACGTACAGTGAAATTGATGCATTTGAAAATTTCACTTGCTTCATTTCTAGCAAATTTCTTAGCCTCCCGAGCAACAAAGGCAACACTTGTTGCCTGATTGTCGTGTCTTGCGAGTCACCAAAGAGGTGTGTCAGTGTTTCGTTTCATTCCTGCAAGGTCTGCTCTGGTCGCCTTGTTGATAGCAATGTCGATGGGGGGTTCTTTACTTGCATCTGATTTTCCGGCTCAGATGAACGCGGGTAAGCATCGTCTGATGCTCAATGGTTTTGGGCCGAGAACCAAATTCTTTCTGGAACTTTACGTGGCAGGATTGTACCTGGCTGATTCTGATAGCAACGCCGAAGAGATTGCTGCAGCGAATGAGCCGATGTCGATTCGGGTGAAGATCACCTCTCGGATGGTCACTCAGGCCAAGTTGTCAGAGTCAATGAACGACGGGTTTCAGACTGTGACGGGTGGTAATCAAAGTTCGATTCAACGGCAGATCGATCAGTTCAAAGGTTTTCTTGCCGAGGAAGTCAAAACGGGTGATGTTTTTGATTTCGTGTACGTTCCTGAGCACGGCGTGGTGATTAACAAGAATGGTAAGTTCAAGGGTGTGGTTGCTGGCCTGCCGTTCAAAAAAGCATTGTTCAGCATCTGGTTATCGAACAACCCCGTGGATGCAAATCTCCGTCAGGCGATGCTCAAGGGTAGAACGCGCCGTTAGTGGTGCGGCGATGTCATTTTGGTGTTCCATTGTGTGACTTTGGATTTGATTTCGCGGCGTTGCTGGTTTACTGAAATATGGCTCAAGATGTAGCTGTTGTTACGTCATTGGAAGTCTCGTGAGCCAGACTGCTTTGTTTGCGATTCACGGTGTCATCGATTTCGCCGTTGATGCTGCCCGGTAGAGGATGTTTTCGTAACGATTCGGCAAGTAATTGACAGATCTTGACCCTGTGCCTAGACTGCCCGCGTTACTGAGATTCGATCTCATTAAAGGCCCACGGAGCACTTCGAAGAAGTCCTCCGATTGAACTCGTGACGTGCTTCCAAGCATTGGCGAGTTGTTGCACCCACCTGTGCCTGCAGGGATGGCTCATTTTCAAAGTGCTCGGGTACCATGATTCAATACCAGCGTATCGTTTGTTGCCTGTTCTTTTTGGTGATCGGTTCACTCGGTTGCAGCAGCAGTCGTGAGAATTCCGGAAGTTCTGAAGGTAATTCCGGCGGGCAGGCCTGGGTTGCCACAACGGGTCACATCGCTGACGCATTACGTCAGATATCAGCCGGCACGGGGACGGAGATCAAATTGTTGTGTGGGCCGGGCATTGATCCACATTCATTCAGCGCCAGCACAGGTGACGTGCAGGCAATGGCGAATGCCGATGCGCTGTTTTACAACGGGTTTCATCTCGAAGCCAAATTGCACGACCTTTTTCACAATGAATTCTCAGACAAATCATTCGCTATGGCGGACGCCTTTCCGGTGGAGGCCAGGCTGGATTGGGTTGAGGACGGACAGATTGATCCAGAGGCGCCGTTTGATCCCCATATATGGAATCACCTCCCTGGTTGGTCTGACTGTGTCTCTGGGCTGATCGAACATTTGTGCGCGATTGATCCGGGCAATGCCGAAACTTTTCGAAAGAACGGGGCAGCCTACCTTGAGCAGATTGATGCGTTGCATCAGAAAACACTTGTCCGGTTTGGCAAAATACCGGAAAGCCAACGCGTTCTGGTGAGCGCTCATGATGCGTTCAATTATTTTGCCAATGTTTATGGTTTTGAAACGGTTGCTGTTTTGGGAATTGGGAATGATGCTGAGGCTGATGTTAAAACCATGCGGGACGTTGCCACAACCATCTGCGACCGCAAGGTGCCGGTGATTTTTCTCGAGACCATTACCAATCCAAAGGTGACGCTGGCACTGCAGGAAGCGTGCGCTGCTCGGCAATGGGAGGTGAAGATTGCTGAAGAACCGTTGTATTCTGACGATTTGGGCAATGATTCCCCGACCGATACGTTCCTCGGTGCCTTTGAATCGAATGTTAACCTCATTGCTAAGTCTCTAGGCTCCGGCTAATCAAATGGATTTTGCAATCCAGACACGTCAACTTACTGTTGCTTACGGGGCCGAACCGGCGCTCTGGAGTGTCGATGTCGACATTCCTCTGTTGGGAATGACCGGGATTATCGGTCCTAACGGAGCGGGGAAGAGCACGTTGTTGAAGGCAATCCTCGGAACTGTCCCCACGCTGTCTGGACGCGTCGAGCTGGGCGCCGGCGATTCGTCCCATGGCTCCAGTGAGATCGGCTATGTGCCACAGCGCACTGGCGTCGACTGGGATTTTCCAACGAGCGTGCTGGATCTTGTGATGATGGGGACGTATGGGCGGCTCAAATGGTTTCAGCGTCCGGGTAAGAATGAGCGGGCTGCGAGCATGGAGGCTCTGCGACAGGTTCAGATGGATGAGTTTGCCAACCGCCAGATTGGTGAGCTTTCCGTCGGGCAACAGAAACGGGTGTTCATCGCCAGGGCCTTCGTCCAACAGGCGTCGATTTATTTGATGGATGAGCCATTCGCAGGCGTCGACGCAAAGACAGAAAAAATGCTGGTTGAAATATTGCATCGGTTGCGGGATCAGGGCAACACAATTGTGATGGTGCATCATGATCTTACAACCGTAACCCGGTATTTTGACCATGTCGTGCTGTTGAACCGGACTCTGGTTGCCTGCGGATCAACGTCGGAAGTATTCACATCGGAAAACATCGAGCGGGCATACGGTGTGCCATGCAAGCCCACGTTGGATAGTCCATGATGTGGGATGGTCTGTTTACCGATTACACGGCACGGGTCGTGATCGCAGGCAGTGCGATGATTGGTGCTGTGAGTGGTGCGCTCGGTTGTTTTGCCTATCTGCGTCGCCAGAGTTTGATAGGTGACGTGGTTTCACATGCATCTTTACTGGGGATCGTGCTTGCATTTTGGATCGGATACCTGGTTTCCGGTGAAGGCAATAAATCCCTGTGGATTCTGGTTCCGGGAGCGATCGCGGCAGGTGTGGGTTCATTGCTGCTGACGAAGCTGATCACTGGTCGTACCCGCATCAAGGAAGATGCTGGTTTAGGGTTGATGTTGGCTGTTTTTTTTGGCACCGGAATGATGCTGCTGCGATGGTTGCAACGTTCGCGGCCACCCATACCTGGCCGTGCTGGCTTGGAGGACTATCTGTTTGGGATGGCTGCAGCTATCACTCAGGATGATTTATGGATGATTGCTTTGCTTGCTGTTGTTTCGTTTGCTGCTCTGATTTTGTGTTGGTCACGGTTGAAAATCTTGACCTTTGATCCGGTATACATGGCAGGGATTGGGCTGCCTGTGCGTCGGCTCGAGGCTTTGATGCTGTGTTTGCTTGTGGTTGGGATTGTGATTGGGCTGCAGATTGTTGGTGTTGTTTTAACGGTTGCATTGCTGATCGCGCCTGCGAGTGCTGCACGTCAATGGACGAGGCATCTTGGGCCCATGGTAACGCTTGGAGCCGCGATCGGTTCAATCAGTGCAGCCAGTGGTGCTTTGGTCAGTGCTACTTTTGATCATTTGCCCACGGGACCATGTATCGTGGTTATCCTCAACGCGGTGTTCGTGGTTTCGCTTTTATTTGCACCCCGGCGAGGCCTGCTTTACCGAAGGAAGAAACGCTTTGTCAATTGAACTTTGGACATTGGCGATCTCCGTAATCACTGCGGTTGTATGCGCTTTGTGTGGCAGTCTCTTGTTGATCAACCGTCAGGCCATGGTCAGTGAAGGCTTGAGTCATGCAGTGCTTCCGGGGTTGGTTACTGCTTTCATCATTTTGCAGGATTATGATTCGCCTTTACTGCTCATCGCTGCAGCAACCAGCGGGTTGCTGATGGTGTGGTTCACGCAGTTGTTGCAAAGAACGCGTATGCTGTACAACGACGCTATTCTGGGGATCGTTTTCGCCGGTATGTTCAGCGTGGGAATTTTGATCGTCAGTAGCAATTTGCGTAATACGCATTTTCACGCGGACTGCATCATCGACGGAAATCTCGCGCTAGCACCTTTGGATCGTTTGATTTGGCATGGCGTCGACCTTGGGCCACGCGCCTGGAATTTGATGCTGGGAATGTTTGTGGTTGTCGTTGGGTTCATTTCGATTTGTTTCAAAGAACTGAAGTTGATGAGTTTTGACCAGATTCTGGCCCGACAATTCAAACTTCATCCCCGTTTCTTGCAATTCATGTGGTTGGCGATTGGTTCATTGACGACGGTGGCAGCGTTTGAAGTCGCGGGCTCGATTCTGATCGTTGCTTTGATGATCGCGCCGCCTGCGGCAGCCTATTTGCTGACAGACAATCTGGCTCGACTACTTTTCATTGCTGCCGCGATTGCATCAGTCAGTGCGGTGGGAGGTTTTTATCTCTCTGCTGGCTTGGATGTTTCACCGACCGGTCCGATCGCGTCGTTTGCGGGTTTTGTTTTTCTTCTGGTACTGGCATTTGCACCGAAACGTGGCTTGATCGCGGTGTCGATCCGGCAAATGCGTCAGCGAGTGGCCGTTTCAGATTGCCTTGTTTTGGATCTGGTGGAGCGTCAGGCTTTAAGCGTCGATGGCCTGGATGATTTCGCAGTGAAGGTGTGCATGCCTGTTCGGGAGTGTCAGAATGCGCTTCGTCGCCTTCAGCAGAGATCATGGATTGAAGATAGGGATGGTCAGTATCAGTTGACGTCAGTCGGGCGCAATCATCTCTCGGATAGTTTGCGTGGCTTCGGCGTTGAGTGGGCGGTTGCAAAGACTTGATTGACAGAAAATGCCAGCAGCGCGTAAGGCGGGTTTGCTGGGGTGGCTACTCAGGATCAGAAGCCTGTGAATCCATCAATCATGATGTCGGATGAATCAACGTCTGACGAGAACGCGGAGGACGGTCGTTCCATCCTAGGTTGCGAGTGGTGGGCCTCGGTTGCGAGTGGTGGGCCTTGGTTGCGATTGATGGGGATCCCAGCGGGTCAGCCGTTCTCGTCAAGGATTGAGATAGGTTTTGGATTTACCAGGTAAATCAATCCGATTGCATCTCAGGCAAGTAATTGTTTCACTACGTGGCCATGCACGTTGGTGAGCCGCCGCTCGATTCCATTGTGATAAAACGTCAATCGTTCGTGATCCAGTCCCAGCAGGTGAAGGATCGTTGCATGGAAATCGTACCAATGCACCCTGTCCTCGACTGACTTCCAGCCGATTTCATCGGTTTGTCCATGAGTGGTTCCTGGTTTCAAGCCAGCTCCTGCCAGGAATACAGAAAAGCCATACATGTTGTGGTCACGTCCTTTTCCAAGTTCTGTGTCGCCCGCCTGTGTGTAGGGCGTGCGTCCAAACTCGGTAGTGAACAGAACCAAGGTGTCTTCAAGCATTCCACATTGTTTGAGATCCTTGATGAGTGCGGCAACGGGCTGGTCAATGCGTTTCGCTTCCCTATTGTGGTTTTTGACCATGTCCTCATGTCCATCCCAGTTGATCCTGGGGCTTCCGAATGATCCTCCTGAGATGATTTGTACAAATCGAACGCCTTTCTGGAGCAGGCGTCGTGACAACAGGCAGTTTTTTCCAAAATCAGCTGTGTCGGCGTTGTTCAAACCGTACATCTCATGAGTTTGTTTTGATTCGTTCTCAAAACTGGTTACATCGGGAACAGTGAGTTGCATTCGGGCTGCGAGTTCATGGCTACGGATCCTGGCCAGCAATGCGTCCTCAGTGCCGTTGCGGGTCAAATCGTCCTGATTCATTTCAGCCAACAGCTTTCGACTGGATTCGTCGGTTGCGGCTGATACGCCCGTTGGTGGAAACAGATCAGGAATGGCAATCCCTTTGCTGTTGAAGGCAACACCCTGGTGTACAGACGGAAGAAAACCGTTGGACCAGTTGATGGTTCCGCCCGCCGGATACCCGCGTGAATCGGGTAAGACAACGTAGGACGGCAGGTCCTGCGTTTCGGAACCAAGTCCATAGGAAATCCACGAACCCATCACCGGAAAACCATTAAGCTGAAAGCCTGTATTCTGCTGAAATGTTGCTGGGGTATGGTTCGCTGAATCCGCCACCATTGAATTGATGACGGTCAGGTCGTCCGCAACCGAAGCCAGATGTGGGAATAGATCTGACACCCACATGCCGCTTTCACCGCGTTGCTTGAATTCCCAGTCGTTTTTCCGAATGAGCCCGATTCGGTTGAAGAAGGTTGCGGGTCGTTCCTCATATTGCAGCTTTTTGCCGTGTAGTTTGTCCAGATCCGGTTTGTAGTCGAAACTGTCCAGATGGCTCATGCCTCCCATCAGGCAGATGTGGATTACTCTTTTCGCTTTCGGTTCAAAATGAGTCTGGTCTGTGACCGTTTTTTCACTGGCGTTGACAAGGCTTGTTAGCGCGGAACCCATCAATCCATACGCTCCAAAAGACAGCAGTTCCCGCCTGGTGTTGCCGGGTATGCTTTCAATCGGTCTCTGGTTGGTTAGGCGGGGTCTATCGGACATAGAGCAACTCGTTGCTGTTGAAAATGACTCGGCAGTAGGCGACCAATCCATGCTTTTTGATAAACGGAATCGCCCGTGCGATTTCTGTTTGCTCGGCCTTTCTGCTGTAGGCCAGACGCATCAGTTGTTTCACCTGTTCCGCAGGTTCAGTGTGTTCTTGTTGCAGTCGCATCGCTGTTGCCTCGGCCATCTGGAACACAAAGGCGTTGTTCATCAGAGCGAGTGATTGAAGCGGCGTTGTTGTTTCGGCGCGCGTGGGCGTAACCGTCGATGGATCCGGGCAATCGAAAGTGTCGAGCATGGTACGCTTTGCCCCTCGCGGGCTGAATCGATAAATCGTCCGCCGAAACTGCTCCGGCTGGTTTTGAGGGATGGGGTCATAGAAGTGACTTCCTTTGAATTTATATTCACGCATGTCGCGATAGCCTTGACCACCGATTGTGGGGTCAAGTTTCCCAGCGATCATCAACAGGGAATCACGCAACGCTTCACCTTCCAGGCGGGTTGGAGACCAACGCCACAAATCTCGATTGTCCGAATCAACTTGAGCGTGTTTACGATTCATCCTTGATGATTGCCGATAGGTTGCGGAGGACACAATTTGCCGGTGCAGGTGTTTGAGACTCCAGCCATTGGCTTGCAAGTCGGTTGCCAGCCAGTCAAGAAGCTCGGGATGCGTGGGCTCGCCGCCATTGAACCCGAAGTCATTGGGGGTTGTGACGATTCCCGAACCGAAATGGTAATGCCAGATCCGATTGGCGATGACCCTTGGGAAAAGTGGATTGTCAGAATGCGTAATCCACTGAGCAAGTTTCAATCTTCGGTCGTGATCGGTGGCGTTTGGTTCTAAACCGAAATCGGATTCAATTGTTTTGATTGCCGCTAACCCGCGTGGTGCAACCACTTTACCCTCTTTGCGAACATCACCACGTGCAAGCACTTTGACTGTCGCCGCAGGGATCGATTGAACGGTCCAGACTCTTGTGTTGTTGAGGCTGTTGAGAGTTGCCTGTGCCTGATCGATCTGGGATCTCATCTCGGCACGCCGTTTGCGCTCTTGGGGCTGCAGTTGCGCTGCCAGTTCCGCTTCAGTGACAATTTGCAGGCCACTCGAGTACGCCGAGGCTGAAATCTCGGATGGACTCAATGCACGGTCATACAGTCGGGCTTTCGTGACGGTGCCTTCAAACATGCGGTTTCCTCCAGCACCCGTGCCGTGCCGAAGGCCGAAGACAATTTCTGATTTATCTGTGTCGTAGGTGACAAGGTTGGTTTGATAGGGTTTGCCCAGGGGAACGCCGTCCCGGTAGCCAGTGACGGTGCCATTTACGGCATAGGTGATGGCCTCTGGGACAAT
>JAAXJB010000115.1:14860-67991 GCA_012270065.1 Rubripirellula sp.
CTCCACACACGATGGCGTCAAAAACCTGACCGTCCGAGGTTTGTTGCGAGATTGCACCACCGCCACGCTGATTAAGGTTCCTGAGTCGCACCCAGGTTTCCAGTGTTTTTTCTGTTAACTGCTTTGTGAGAGGTTTGGTACGGGCGAATCCGGTCTTTCCGTCCAGAACGAGTCCACGGGAGTCCTGCGTTGCGTTGCCTTGAAGACTCGCGTCCATATCGCCGACCTGATCGTCCAATCCGGATTCGAAGTTCCATGCAGCAATAGGCTGTGGCACAGCTATTTTTTTCGCGTTTGTTTTTTTGTTCTTTAACGCTGAAATGCGGGCGGCTTGCTCGATCTCATTCAAGCTGCGATTGAGTTCTTCGATTTGCGCTTTTAGCTTTTCCGCTTTGACCAGTGATTGCTTGTCCGGCTTGATCTTGCGTTCACCAAATTCAACTCCGGCCAACGCCGATGCCATACTGTAGTAATCGTGTGATGTAATTGGATCAAATTTGTGGTCATGGCATCGTGCGCAATTGGTCGTCATGCCAAGAAAAACCTGATTGACCATGCCGACCATGTCTTCCATTTCATCCTGACGCATGGTTTTCCGCATCGTGTCGTTGGACGGTTTCGTTGTATTGTGCGGTCCGGTGACAAGGCACGCGACAGCGACGGATCCACCTTCATCCGGTGAAAGAATGTCTCCGGCAATCTGTTGTCGTACGAATTCATCGTACGGCATGTCCCGGTTAAGGGCATCGATTACCCAGTTGCGATAAGGCCATGCATTGTTGCGGGGCTGGTTGTATTCGAATCCATTGCTTTCACCGAAGTGAACCACGTCCAGCCAGTGCCGCGCCCAACGTTCACCATAATGCGGAGAATCGAGGAGACGGTTAATGAGTTTTTCATAGGCATCGCTGGAATCATCTTGAACAAACGCGTCAACTTCCTGCCGTGTTGGAGGAAGGCCGAGCAAATCAAAAGAGAGTCGTCTGATGAGAATGCGCCGGGTTGCCTCAGGTGCCGGTTCCAGATTTTTGTCATGGAGGTTTTTAAGAATGAATCGGTCAATTGGGTTCCGCACCCAGTCTGACTTGAGCGTGGGAGGCTCGACGGCTTGCAGCGGTTGGAGCGACCACCAGTCCAGTCCTGCTCGGCGGTTCGTACTCACGGCGAACAAATCAAGCGGCTGTTCTCCCCAGACTGCACCTTGTTGGATCCACTCCTTGATCAAACGCTTTTCCTTTGCCGGTAGCGGATGCTCCGGCGGCATTTCGTCAGAACTCACTCGCTTCCACAGTAAACTGCTTTTCGTATTTCCCGGAAACAACGCCGGGCCATTTTCGCCTCCTTGTTTCAGGAACCGTAGTTCAGTCAATTTCAGGTCTGCTTCCGGTTCGCTCCCTTGGTGGCATTCGAGGCAGTGTTCGACGAAGATTGGAGCGATCTGGTTGTCAAAATCAATGGTTTCGGCGTGGATCTCTGTTCTTTGTGAACAGCCGAAATGGATGATGACCACGAGAAGGTAACGATATGCAAAGATTGCCCTGTTTTGTTTCGACATCATGTAGGTTTGTTTCGGCGGGCTGAATACTCACAACGGTACATTGTTGACGCTTACCATTGTATCAGTTTGGATTCGCGCGGATGCGCGGTTAATTTCAGGGAGGTTCAACCGCGTCAGTGATGGTTCAAATACCGCTTTTCGCGGCTCGGTGTGATCTGTTGGATGGAATCCGGGGTAATAATCTAGAAGTAACATCACCTTTTTGCGGACTTACTGTAATGAAGTTTCCAACCTCATTTATCTCTCCGGTTTCAATAATCTTGTGTTTTGCTTCGGGCTTTGCCGATCAATCCGCAGTTGACATTCGTGGTTCAGTACTGAGTCAGATGGAGTCTTCGCACAGACATGCGCAGGCGTTGCGTAAGATCAGGTCCATACCAGAAGCGTCGTTGCGGTTCCGAGTCTGGGATTTATCTGAACTTCCCCAAGATCTGGCAGCGGGGGTAGATCCGAAGGAGTTCCAGAAGTTCAATCCATTCCACAGCCCAGCTATTCAGCTTCCACGAGACAAGCCTCTCGGCGGATCGCAGAAAACGAATAATGGATCCGAGGAAAGTCAGGTGTGTTTACGTGCTGGTGAAAGGTCATGAATCTGAAATAGTAGCAACAATGAACCACACTGGAACTTCGAGTCTGGACAAGACCCACTACGGCGGTCCGCCCTATGCGAAGAAGGTGAGTGCTGAATTTGTGCTGACGTTGGATCACGCTGAGGACACAGTTAGTCGTTACCAAGTTCTGCCAACATGTTTTGATGCGATCGGATTGGACCAAGAAAAAAAGCAGTCTGTGGACACCGAGAAGGTAGTCGGTGCCTGGCGGTCCGTGAAGCTTGAAGGGAGTGATATGGGAAAGCGGATTCTCGGGATCGATGTGGAGTTTTCCGAACGTGGGAGTGTCAGAATGACCGCAAAGATCAAACAGCGGAATCAGGTCACTTCCATTATCAAGAAGGGCGAGTACAAGATTGCCAAGAACGCGCTGATTATGACCTTCGATGGTGAAACACGTTCATGTGCCGCATGGTTTCAGAAAGATCGGCTTGTCGTGCAGGATCCCGAACTTGATTCTCGGGTTCACTATGCAAGGAAACTGGACTCGGAAAGGGAAGATTAGTGTTTCGAGCTTCCCGAAGACTTTTGTAGCTTGCTAAAACACTCCATGCGAACGACTCGACAAGCGTTGGAATCAGGTTCGGTTAACGGCATAGATGGCGATTGCAACGTTTTAAGTGAGAGGCCGAGGGGCCGGCATAAATTGTTTTCGATGGCTTGAGTAGCCCGTTTAGTATTCGAAAGCATGTAGATGTTTCGACCAACACCTCGACAACTTGTTTGCGGCCCTTGCATGTTTCGTCTTTGTAATTTCAGTTGTGGAGCAGACTCTGGAAACAGCGTGTGGCGTAGCAGAAAGTGTTGGGGTTGAGGGGCAACACACATCGCCCAGTGTTTGTGGGGCTTTTTCGGTTTACCGTCACTCTCGTTTCCTCACACTGAAGTCATGACGATTTACCGTCGTCCCGGAACACCAGTACCGATGTTCTCACTTTCGTACCCGTGTTTTCGTTTAGTTTTTCGATGGCTCTAATGCGCGGTGGTAAAAGTTTTTGTCTTGTCTCCATAATTCCAAAAGCACATCGCGAGTGTCGTGATCGACGTCAGGAAGTACTAGAAATTCATGGGCTATTTTCAGTTGTTTCAGGTGTTCGTGGAAAGATTCATTGTCAGCAAATGACGAGTCGTCTTTTCCAACAACTTGGCGAATCAATACATCAAGTTTGTGCAGCTTTTCGTTGTTTTCTCGAGCGACCTGCCATGGGTTTAGCGTTTTGAAGTAGGAAATGTCGTCGCTGCAAACTGTTTTCATAATGAAATCACGTAATGGTGCGTTTCGCAACGCGCGCGGTCCCTTGAAGTCGGGGTCCAACGGGCCTGCGGCAAGAATCGAAACACCAGCGAATTGATCTGCATGCTTGAGCCCGATTCGAGCCGCGCCGAAACCACCCATGCTGAAACCTTCGATAATACGACCGTGCCTGCCGGCAACCGTTCGGTAATTCTTGTCAACATGTGGGATCACTTCCTGAATGAAGACGGATTCGACCGGAGCCGAGCCATCTTTCGAATCGCTCCACAGTCGTTTCGGGAGTCCGTTTACGTACACGACCAACATTGGAGGAATGCTTCCGTCCACCATTGCGTCATGAAAGAGGCGTGTAAGTGGTCGGATGCCAGAGACTCCGCCATCGGTTCCATGCAACCAGTACAACACAGGAAATCGACGGCTAGATGATCTTTCATAGGTCGGCGGCTTGTAGATATGGTAGCTGACTTCCGAGCCAATCAGGTTGCTACTGAAAACAACGAAATCAACGGGCTTTAATGCAACCTCATGAGTGACCCACGGCAACGTCCGGTCAACACGAGTGTCACTCAAATGATTCGCGGCGTGCTTACGACCGAATTTGTCGAAGAATTGCCAAATCTCCTCAAATGCATCGATGTCTTGATTGGTCCTCCCAACAAATCTTTCGGGTAGTGCAGTAGTTTTTCGTCCAGGAATGGCGTGCCCCCCACCAATAACTCTGTACAGTGCGATCGCTGTTTCATTTTCGCCTCCCTGCCACAAAGTTAGTTCTACAGAAGAGCCATCTGAATCAGATTTGTTGGGTATTTTCTTCGTTTTGGGCGGTGTTGAAATCGCGTTTCGATTTTTCCAAAGGTCGATCGCGTCAGTGGTTGAGATGCAGTAACCACGGGAACCGTTTGCCTGGTTGCGAAAGCGGTTCAGTTTAGGAAAAAGGTTTACCTGGACCTCGCCGCCTTCATAGGGAACAAGTTTGTCCTCAGTTCCGTTCATGAAAAGCATCGAAACTGGCTGTGACGGCTGAAACTTCGTTTTAAGCGGCTTAGCCATAGAAGCTACAATGATACCTACACCGCTAAATACATCCGCACGCTCTATCGCCAATCGCTGAGACATGAAGCCGCCGTTTGACATGCCAGTTGCAAACACGCGTGTTCGGTCAACGTTGTGTTTATGAATTACTTCCTCAACGACGGCAATTAAAAACGACACATCGTCAATCGTCCGGTCATGCTCGACAAACCGTTCCGACTCCCGGCCATCATTCCAATGACCATTGATGGCATTCGGATAAACGACGATAAACCCGTGCCGATCCGCTACATCCGACATGCCCATTGCCGAAAATTTGTCGGCATTGCCACCTCCTCCATGGAGGCAGATCACGAGGGAAGGTCTTTTCTTGCCTTCGGTGTTCTTGGGAAGGTGAATTCGATACTCCCGCTGTAACCCAGCATGCAGAATTTTGATCTTTGAACCGGTCGATTGCGGTCTGGTTCTCTGGAATTGGCCTGCAGCAACTGATGCGAACGCAAGGAGTGCGAGAACGCAAATCAGGGCGCGATATTTTTTCAGGGCCCGATATTTTTTGAAATGGTCAAACATAAAGCGAGCGTTGCAAGGAGACTGAAGATGGGTTATCACGAAAACGCCCACCAGTGACCCAACGAGCGAGGAGTGAACACTAGTTAACTTTATAACTCTTTCAGACCGCGCGGCAGCCGCTCTATCTCTCCATCGGCGCATGAAAAAACCCCACGGTCGCGTCGTTTCGCTACCGTGGGGTTCAAGTTGCGGGAGCCGGATTCGAACCGACGACCTCGAGGTTATGAGCCTCGCGAGCTACCGGGCTGCTCCATCCCGCGGTGTTTTTTAATGTCGATGCTATCGCTCGACGTGCGGAGTTATCTAACAACCGCGTGTTACTGTCAAGGGATCCCTGCTGAGGAATGCCGACATGCACCCAATGACTTGGTAGAACTGTTGATCGTCTTGTGGTGGATCATTATTCACCGCATTCGTGATTTCAGGGCAAGTTTTCTCCGTTCGCATGGTGTGTCCTGTGTTCCCGGCTTTTTCTGTTGGATCGTTGAAGGCGACCCTTCCGCCGCAGGATACATGGATCCACTGGATTTCTGCTTGAAAGCACGCGGTGAGGGGGCTGTTTAAATGGCATGACAGCCACACCCGTTAATCATCACGCACGCCTAAACACGGCTATTTTTGGAAAGACTGAGTCTTTTTTAGGTTTTTTTAGTGGTTAAGTACCGTAGGTTGTCGATCTGATTCGCTTTAATTCCGATCTGCCCTTATCTTATAAGGGGGCTGTGACAGGTTTCCAGCGGAGGGAACTGTCTCCTTATCTGCCCTGGATTCGCTTCAAAGCCCAATCGCCGCAGCCATCAAGAGAGACGAATCGAAACGATGACACAATCCGATTCATAACAAACCGAATCGAATGCCGACGTTGGCGGAGTTCAGCCGCCTGCTCCGGATGCCGGACCTCCAACGCGGGTCCGTCCCGTTTCCGGTTCGTCCGAACCAGTACTCCCGCCAGCGCGAGGGTCGCACATCGGTAACGGAATGCCCTCTGTGCCACCGCCGCCTCCACGGGCTCAAGGCCCAAACGTTGCAGCCCCGCCTCTTCGAGCTGATGTACAGACTCCACCGCCCAAAAAGGTACAGCCAGCGGTGGGTAACCAAGACGAATCAAATCCGGCACCAACTGGCGTGGGGCGGGTGCCAGCCAACGTCGCAGCGGATTCGACCGCTGGATTGCAGCCAGCTGCACCAGCAGTGCCGCAGCCGAGGCAACCTGTTGGCCCAACTGCACCGTCAGTGCCGCCGCCTGAATTGAAAACGAAGCCTAACACAGTGGGTGCCGATGGGACGCGTGCATCGATTCCGGATCAGCGTCCAAGCCCCGACGCGGGACAGCAAGCTGTTTCGGGTACGCGGAGTCAAGATGTGGCGCCACCAGCGCAGCCGCGGCCTGTCACGACATCGACCACCAATTCAAAGAACCCGCAGCAGGGGCTGTCGCTGGAGAAGCCCGCGGGAACAGCGGGACCAGAGAACCGTGCCGCAAGCAGTGCCCCCCGCAACCCCAACGGTTTGCCGGTTCCACCGCCACCGCCACCCCGCTCAACTCTTCCTCCTGTTCGACAGCCTGTTGAAGTAACACCTCAGAGTAAAGTTGCAACCGGTGTCGGCACTGCCAAAGGGGTAAGGTGGCGCGGAGAGCTTGATGGGGTGGGCAAACCTGCAGGGAGCATGAAGCCGCACAAAGTGACTGCTGCGTTGGGTGAAGTCGATATTCCTGAGGGTGATTCTGAAGATCCAACAGCAAGAGATCAGGTGACACGGGAAGCACCTTCCTGGTTGGTAAGCATGGTCATTCACTTGATCCTGCTTCTCATTCTTGCGTTCATCAGCACGCCAGCCGGGACAAAAATCGGAACGCTGATGTTGAGCATTGGCCAGAGCATACAGGATTCTCCCGTCGATTTTGCTGAGTTTGAAATCGCGACGACTGATATTCCCAATGACAGTCAGGTCATGGAGGAGGTTGAGTCTGAAGTGAACCTTGATTCCCTGTTTGAATCGGCGGATGTAGAGACTGTCGAAGATGTCGTGCCGGTCGAGATTGGCATGGGAGCAATGGAATTGGCACAGCCGATGTTCAATGGGCGCAGTGGGGCCATCAAGGCCGCTTTGCTCGCCAGGTTTGGCGGCACGCCAAAAACGCAGGATGCAGTCAAAAGAGGTCTGGAATGGCTCAAACGGAATCAGAAAAGTGATGGCAGTTGGAGCATGCAGGGCCCGTACAATGATGGCGGGTTCACGGAAAACAAAATTGCCGCGACAGCCATGGCTCTGCTTGCCTATCTGGGTGATGGGCACACTCACAAAAAAGGTGATTATCAGAAGGTTGTCGAGCGTGGGATGAAATGGCTGGTCAAACAACAGGATCGGCAGGGGTTTTTCGCCAAGAACGCGCGAAGTCACGAAAAAATGTACGCCCAGGCGCAAGCGTCGATCGCAATCTGTGAGTTGTACGGGATGTCAGGTGATTCATGGCTGAGACCGCATGCCCAACGAGCTATTGATTTCGCCGAGAAAGCACAATCCGAAAGGGGTGGATGGCGATATGAACCTAAATATGACTCCGACACGTCCATGACCGGATGGTATGTGATGGCACTTGAAAGTGGCCGAGCAGCGAAGTTGGATGTCAATATTTCAGTTTTGACACGCGTTATGCTGTATCTGGATGAGGCGGCCTCGTATGACGGTGCTGCCTACGGTTATCAGGCCGGTAGTGCACCGAGTTCAGCCATGACGGCCGAAGGGCTTCTGTGCCGGCAATACATCGGCTGGGAGCGTGATCATCCCCCGATGGTGCGAGGGATCTCAGCCTTGATCGAAGACGCTCCCTTTAACATTGCTGACCAGGATGTCTACTATTGGTATTACGCCACACAGGTGTTGCATCACTATGGTGGTTCACCTTGGCGGCGTTGGAACACGGTCATGCGGGAGGAATTGCCCAATGCCCAGGTAAAAACGGGTAAGGAAAGTGGTAGCTGGGCACCGCAGCGTGATCGTTGGGGTAAGAACGCCGGGAGACTCTATACAACTTGCCTCTCGCTGTATTGCCTTGAGGTGTATTACCGTCACATGCCGATTTATGATGTGGCAGCACCACCACCGGGTGAATAAGCGTCCGGCAGATTGGCCGGCACATTGTTGAAGCCGGGTGGAATCCGGAGATGCAGGGAAGGAGACGGGGGCCGAATGTAGGCTCGATGAATCGGGTGTCTCAGCTTTCCGCAGTCGATTCGCAGCTTTCTGCTGATTCGCTATCGGGGGCATCAGGCGTTTGTGCGGTATGGGGCACCCGGTTGCGAACGCAGATAGCTAGTGCGACGCAAATGACGAGGGTGGCAGCGGCGGGCATGTCTCCCAAACGCGCTGCCAAACTGATGCGGCTATCACGGGCCGGGGATGCGATCAAGTGTCCGTTCGTTCCAGTCTCAAGTCGTTTGGCGATTCGGCCACAACTGTCAATCCATGCTGTGGGACCATTGTTCGCTGCGGACAAGATTGGTCGCCTGCAGGCAACGGCCACCATCTGGGCGCATCGCAAATGATGGTCGATGACACTGGATTCATCGAACCAGCCATCATTGGTGACGGTGCAGATCACGTCTGGTAAACGGCCCTGCTCAAGGAAGGCGTTCATCTGATTGACCGTGACCCGCTCGACAGCAGTTTCAATGCAAACGTTGGGAGCAACCAGAGTTCCCCGCACGTCCATTAGCTTTCCACCGTCTCCTTGCTGAAGCCCCATCCCAGGAGGGACGAGTGATCGCAAACCGGGGATGGAGGGCACTAACGGTATGTATTCACCGAACATCACCAAGTGTGTTTTTCCATACCAACCATCAACCTGATGGTCACTGCCGATGTGGACTACCCCGCTGTAAGCCTCGACGTTTTTTCCATAGTTGACGACGCCACAGCCTACAATCAACTCGGGGGTGGTTGTGGAGTTCCTGTGTTCACTCTGCAACTTATTCTGAAGAGCGACTGTGCGTCGATTAAAGTAATCCCGTGCAGCGTTCACGTTGTCCTTGAATGCATCGGGTGAGCCGGGGAACTCCTTGGGTGGGATCGGTTCGGTTTCCGCAAGGATCAGCGGATTTGTCTCGCTGTACATGGATTCCGGCCAAACATAAGCATCAATTGTTTCCGTTGTTGAACGCGCTGCATCAACCGAGGATGCGACATAGTTCTGGAACATCTCGCTCTGTCTGTCTGGATCGAGGACATATTCCACTGCTTCGTTGCGCTGGATCAGGGCAAACGTAGCCAGCCCGTTTTCAGTTTTCTGACCCATGCGGTAGACGCCGTAAATGATAACGGTTCCAGTTACGGATACCGCAAAGGCTGACATGGTCAGGAATTGTCGGAGGCAACTTCTTTTTCGAACATACTGAAGCAACTGCCAGGCAAAAAGATTGACAATCACGACAAACGCCCCGACCCCGTAACTGCCAAATACGTCCGCTGTTTGGACGAGGATCGGAACCGGCATGAGGCTGTGACCGAGCATCAAGACGGAGATACCGGTCAATAAGTGATTTCGCGTGTATTCAAGTGCAACCCAAACCAGAGGGGCAACGACCATGAGGCTCATGCCCCGCTGGTACAAAAATCGTGAACAGAGAACAAATACCGTGGGGTAGATGGCAAGGTATCCGCCGAGCGCCAGCCACGGCCCGTACATCAACGGGTGGGCGTGGCGGAGTCCCTGAAGTGAAATCAGCCAATACAGCGCAAATACGCACCACAGCTTCACGTATCCTTTGCGTTTGAAGCTGGTTTCTCTGATGATCAGCAGCAGCAGGGGGACAATCGCGACAAAAGAGAGCCACCATAGTTGGACGGGTGGTTGAGATAGCCAAAGCAAGGTGGCGCTAGCAAGGGCCGGCGCTACGATGGTTCCGTGAATCAAATCGGTTGAGATTTTGTTTTTCATTGCCGAAATGATAGAGTTTTCGCCGTTGTCAGGCTATCTCGATCTGTGTCTGCCCGGTTGGGTTGAATCTGCGCTGACTCTAGGGCGGATACGGTTTAGAATGTCGGGAACGAATCAGTCTTCCATTTCGGTGACGATAGTATGAATTCACCTCCCTTTGAGTTTCTGGGCCCCTATCGAATCGGCGAACCTTTGGGACGCGGTGGTATGGGGACAGTATTCTCTGCCGTGCATGAGAAAACCAAACAGCCGGTCGCGGTGAAGCTCATCTCGGATAGCGTAGCGGATGAATCGAAATTTCGCCGAAGATTCGACGCTGAAATCAAGAGTCTGCAGTGTCTGTCTCATCCCGGCATTGTGCGGATCTACGGGTTTGGGGAGGAGCAGGGGCACCTCTTTTATTCGATGGAATTGGTGAGGGGAGAATCACTGCAGAAAATCGTCAAGCGCGAGAAACAACTGGAGTGGCAGGTCACGATTGATGTTGGGATTCAGATTTGCGCTGCGCTGAAGCATGCTCACGATATCGGCATCATCCACCGTGATTTGAAACCGGCAAATCTAGTCGTTGATGAACATTGGCGTATCAAATTGGTTGATTTTGGGATCGCAAAAATATTTGGTGATTCAAACACCGTGGTGGGATCGTTACTTGGAACAGCGGATTACATGGCGCCTGAACAGGCAACGAGCAAAGGAATCACACAGCGTACGGATTTGTACGCGTTAGGTAGTGTGATGTATGCCATGTTGGCGGGACGAGCACCTTTTACCGGGAAGAGTGTCACGCAGGTGATCAATGCGTTGCAGCGTGATAGGCCTGTTCCAATTGACTTGATCCGGCCTGACGTTCCAGACGAATTGGTCGAATTGATTCACGAACTGCTGGAAAAAAGCCCGGAGGATCGACCACCGACGGCTTTGGCTGTCATGAACCGCCTCAAGGCGATGAAAGTTGGTCTGGAACGGATTCAAACGGTTGCTTCGGATCAAGGGGCGACTTCGGAATCAAGCGATGATTCACTTCTTGATGAGGATCTCCTTACGGACGGGGAGCAACCAGCGGTCTCTGTTTCACAGGGAAGAGTCAGGAAGGGAACCGGATACGATGCACCCGCCACGTCAGATGGAAAAACAAACTCAAGCGGTTCAGACGATCTGGTTCTCGTCAGCCCTGAAGAACCAACGGTCATGTCGGTGGGCAATGTTGGTCCCACCCGATTGATTGAATCACTGGATGAGGATGCAGAAGCGACCTCGCATAAAACCCATTTCCAGACCGTTCCGGATTCACGATCAAACCCAGGTGTGTTTTCCGATAGTGACGCGGGGGGAGACAATCGATGGATCTTATGGTGCAAAGTACTCGGGATGATTTCAGTCCTTGTGTTCGGAGTTGTATTGTTCCTTTGGGCGATGCGAGTTCCTTCAGCGGATGAACTTTACATGGATGCACTGACTGGCAATACCGGGGCGATACAGGCGTTCTTGCAGTTGTATCCAAATGATCCACGATATACCGAGGTCGAGGATCTTCGGGTCAGCAACAAGCTACAAGGGGTTTTGAATCGTCTCAAGACACAAAGTCAATTTGGAATCACTGAACTCAGCCCATCAGAAGAAAGCTTCATGAACGTGATGCTTGACCGTGAACTTGAGCCAACACGTGCTGCGGGGCGTATTGAAAACTGGCTCAATGTTTACGATTCCGGGGGAGAAGTGGATGATGGTCAACTCGATGAATTGATATTTCTGGCCAAACGTGAACAACAACGTTTGCTCGCACGTGCACCGTTGAATGCTGTGGATAATCGAGCTGTTAATCTTTTGAATCGTATTCGTCAGGTGCTCGACTCGAATGATCCTGAACGTGTGAGGAAAGAGTTGAATGGGATTGTTGACACTTTCGAGAAAATTGACTGGGCTGCCCCAGCGGTCCGGGAAGCACGCAGTCAACTTGAGAAATTCGAAAACGCCCAGCAGGATGCCGGGGCAACTGAGTCGGAGCCGTCCGGAAACGATGTGGGCCAATGACGTCATGATTTGCGAGTTTTGTTACTTCTCGGGGATTTCTGCGGAACCCGCGTGCGAAAACTCCGTTGCATCGTGATAAGTGCATTGGGCGAAGCGGTTGGGAAAGAACATCTCAAGTGTTCAGCTTGATTTTAGAATTGGATGCGCGGTCGTTCTGTTCATTCAGGTTTGCGTATGACCGAAATGCATCTTGCGTGCACGGAGGCTCTGGAAGAGGGGAAAGATGAGCAGTGTTGATGCAAAATTGGCTGTTTGGTTAATTGAATCAGCAAAATTGCTTGCCTCCGATGTGCATCTGGTGGAAGGGCATCCGCCTTATCGGCGTGAAAACGGTTCATTGGTCGCGATTTGCGATGAAACACTCACGAAGTCCGATATCGAACAGGGTTTCCGGAACATTTGTACCGACGCGCAACAGGTTGCTTTAGCGAGAGACAGGAATCTCGACTTTGCTTTCATGCTTGACGAGAACGGCAACGCGACCGAATGTGCCGTGGCGGGGGACACGTATCGTTTCCGTGGAAATCTGTTTTACAGTGGACATTCGCCTGGCGCTTGCATTCGTGTCATTCCGGGTAAGGTACCTGAACTGGAGCAAAACAACTTTCCTGTCGAATTGGCACACTGTTTGACTGGATATCGCAACGGGCTCATCATTTTTTCTGGGGTAACCGGATCTGGAAAAACCACATCGATGGCGATGATGTTGAAAATGTTGACGCAGAAAGGTGGTAAACGGGTGGTAACGATCGAAGATCCGATCGAATACCAGTTGTCCGAGATAAGAAATTCGCTGATCAGCCAGCGAGAAGTCGGGCGGGACGTTCGATGCTTCGCAAGTGGCCTGCGATACGCTTTAAGGCAGGATCCGGATATCATTCTGGTCGGGGAGATTCGAGATGCCGAGACCGCACAAATTGCGCTGAGCGCAGCGGAGACGGGGCATCTGGTGATGACAACGCTTCATTCACGTGACGCGAAAGGTGCAATCACACGGATTGCAGACCTTTTCCCCGTATCGAAACAGAATGAAATTCAGACCATGCTCGCGGCGAGCCTGCGTGGGATTGTCTGTCAACACCTGTTGCCAAGCTCCGTCCCGGGTGAGCGTCGCGAATTGGCTCTGGAGGTGCTGCTGCGAAATAATGCGGTCGCGGCGGGTATCAAGACCGGCCGAATCGACAGCCTTGAAAATGCCATCCTGGCGGGAAGAAAGGACGGGATGATCGCTTTCGACGATTCGCTCAATTCTCTGTTGCGGCAGGGCCGTATTACCGAGGAAGTTGCCATTCAGTTCGCAAGTGACGTGCGTCAGTTGCAAAGATGATCGCTTCAAATGGGGGCAGGCTGTGCGCTTGAGGTGTCAGGCGTTGGCAAATCTGTCCCATTGATACTCTTGGCATCCGGATCTGGTTCACGAATTCTGCCGCGTGGCAGAATCCTGCGTTCCCGCTGGTTGTTGTTAAAACGCGGTAGCAGTGGAAAACGTCCGGATGGATTTTCATCCGAAGGTGGTGCAGTCTCTTCAACCGTTGAGGGTGATTGACGTCGTTTTTTCCGTTCGTTGGCAATGTCCAGAACATCGCCCAGAACGTCTGAAATGGTGTTGCCAAGCGTGTCGGTTCCAGACTCCTTCGGATCATCGCCGATGATGTCAAGCAAATTGCCAACCGATTGCAAAATGCCCGTTTTACCTGCCAACCTGATTTTCGGCGACGCCAAGGTCCCAGTCACTTTTAGCACAAGTGGTTCACGCGTTAACGCATCACGCACCACTCCAGTCCCCAAAAGCCCGTCGGGAAGTTTGATCTCCAGGGTCAGGTCGAGGGTCTCGTCCAGACCGACTGACCCACTCGAAACAATGTCAATTGATTTGTCGCCGTGGGGAAGGATGAACGCAAGTCCGCTGTGATGAAGGCGGCCATTCTTCACCATGAATTGAACGGATACATCTTGCGCTACTGTGACAGCATCGGGAAAACTCGTTCCAGCGATGCGCATGATAATGGCAATGACATTACTCGCCAAAGTGTTTCTCATGGAGACACGTGCCTGGTGTAAATCCAATTGTCCAGTCAAGTTCAACGCAGTGAGTTTCCTGTCCTCATTTCCGGCAGCCGATGAAATCGGGATTTCGCATTGAGTAAGTTTCAGGGAGAACTCACCATCGGCGGTTACTTCATCCGCAAGCAGAGGCGCGATGAGTTGAAGGCCCTGACCACAGATTTCGGGTGTCAATGCTTGATGGTCGAATATCAGTGAAGGAGGGATGGTCAAAATGGATAGATTGTTTTTGCGTTCCAATGTCAGTTCGACATTGATGCCAGCCAGATTGATTGGGGGCGGTGAATCCGGCGCTGTTTTCACTTTCAATGCACCATTTATGATTTCAGCGGTGAGATTGGGTAGAAGAAAGCGGGGCGATGGCGCCGGAGAGGTTTGAGTGGTGCGATCAGTAGCAGGGACAGGTTGCCGGATGATGAGGTTGACTGCAGGGTCGACGATTCGGAATTTTCCGAGATCGGGCCGTGTGAAGAGCATTCGCAGCCATGATCTGTCAGCAACGATCTCCCTGATTGCGACACGATTTTTTCTGTCGGTCGAAACAATATCAATTTGGTCCACTGAAACTGGGGAAAAATATCCGAGACTTGCACTTCGGCTGCTCAGTGTGATTTTTTCGCTGTCCACGATGGAATTCAGGATCGAGTCCCTCAGGGATGTTCTTCCCAGAAGTACAGGAACAAGTAACACCGTGACAAGTAAGGCCAGCAGTAGCTTTAAGATCCTTCGGGGCTTTCTTTTCGCGTTGTGGCTGCCAAGTGTGCTGGATCTGGACATGGATTTCATCAAATGGGCAAGGTTAAATATCACACAACGCTTTCCAATCCTAACAGTTTTCAGCAGTGAGCAACCGTCATTGGTTTTGGAAAGAGCAAGAAGCAGCCCCCGCGATTGTTTCCCATGACAGAACGGAGGGATTCCCAGATTCCGTTGGATTGTAAAATTCTGAGTTAACCATCATCCTGTAATGGACAGTTTGGGTAGACCGGTACGTTGATGAATCCGGAAGCGCGTCGGCATATCAGCGAGATGGAATATCAAGGTGTTGCGCCGTTTTGAGAGGTTGATTTATCTTGGTGCGATCGCTTGGTTTCATGCGTTCATATTCATTGGCTGCTTGAAGATCCGTGTTTTTAAAATGAGTAACGGAAAGCAATGATGACAGATCATCGAAAAGAGTTACCTCGTCCTGAAGCCGTGGGGGGCGACGATTATTCGGTGGAGATGATACAGGCGTGGATCGCCGATCGTGGATTGGCGTGTAGCCTGAATCTAGGGCACTGGCATCATCATTCAGAACTGGATGAGAGGCAGGCATGGGGTGTGATGATTGCCGATCTCGCTCGCGAAATCGCAACCCAGTTGGAATCAGTGACGAATCATGACCCGGGTGAATCTCTCAAGGTGATTGTGGAGGCAATGCTGGCGGAGCTCAGCGGTTCACAAGATGGTGGTGGTGACGAAGAAGCTGCGTCCACCTGAAGCCGGTGGACTAAAAATGACATGGGCTGCGTTTGCTGCAGACGCCATCGCTTCAGTCACGCTTGGCGACGATCAGAACTTGATGCCCGCATCCAGATAGAAGCCGGCGTCGAGATCCAGGTCAACACCGGACCGTTCGTACTCAATGGAGCGTCCAAATGCGAATCCAGCCTCAACGAAGTGTCCACGGTTGCCAGTTTCAATGACTTCGTAGCCAGTCATGAAACGGAAGTCTCGAATCGTCAACTCGTCGATGTCCCCGGAATCTCGGGTGACGGCCCACGTGTTGCCGCCGATGCTTCCGCCGCAATAACACCATCCTTCCGCCTCCGCGCCTCGTTTCCATAAGCGTTTGAATACACGTGGGCGTGGCATGGTTGCGTCGATTTTCCATTCAGGAGTTGGTGTCCATACAAACCCAAATGCCGGCAGCAGGTTGAAATCCGCTCGGTCGAAGTAAACAACACCTGCTGATACTGTCAGGTCATCGCGGCACTTCCAGTTCATCAGACCAAGTCCGAACAGACGAAAAGCGTTCTTGCTGGTCGTGAAATCACTTCTGATAGAAGGTGTCAGCACGACCGTCGACGAAAAACGGGAAGACCATTTCTTCTGATGAAGTATGTTCAACCCCGTGTTGTAAAGGACACTCGGCAAGTCCGTCGTTTGGATTCTCTGGAGCTGATCAGCCCGAAAGTAGGGCCGCAAACCGATCAGATTATCCATGCTGCCCAATGGAATGCCAAAATCGGCACGAACCTCTTCGAACGCCTGGTTCATGCCGCCCTGTGCATCACCAAGGTCAAATAGGTAGCCTCCACGAACTTCTGCTCCTTGGCAAAAACTCTTGCGATATCTCTGAATCGGTGTTTCACACCCATTTGGGCCAGCAGTGTCATAGACCGGCTTGTCATAAATATCGGCCTGAGGGTTTCTGGCTGAGAGCGTTTGTCCATGTACTTGGTTGGCTGATAGGCAAATCAGGATCCATCCAAGCGCGAGAAATCGGTCCGTGAAACAATTTTTGAGCATGGTCCTACCGTTTGAGAATCAGCGTGGGATAGCAAACGTTGCCCTGCCATGGAAATAGAGATCCAGACATGGAATCGGAATTGATTGCACGGGACGTGCCTGATTGCCACTGCTGGTGCAATGCGGAGGCATCTTGGAGGCGATTCGTACCGCTGCAGTTTCGTCGGCGTGAACAACAGCAAGTGGAATACCCGAAAACCTTGAACTTCCGTCGGCCAGGGTTTGCATCGCAAAAACTGATGGTGGGCCGAATCACCCCGACTTTTCAAAGACACACAAGATCGAGGCTACACATCCCTGGCCACCTTGTGATTTCGAGTGTTGAATCATTCTCCCGCGTTGGCTGACGGGATATTTTCGGACACAGGTGAATCTTCCGGTAACGATTTGCTGTCCTGATATTTCTGCTGCTCCACCTTGCGTGCTTGCTCTTCAGCTGCTGCGGCGGCGCTCAGCGTGTTTTGCAGCATGGGCATGACGATTTTGCGATAGATACCCTCGGCAAGCGGAAACTTTTTCAGTTGTTGAAATGTGTTGTAGGTCGCTTCACCTTCGGTCGATGGCAGTTCGACGGATTGAGTCCTCCCGGCCTTGTCGACCAGAACAGATTGGTACGTCCATGTTCCGTCAGCTGCCTGTTGCCGGGTGATATCATGAATCTGAGCAGTGTTGATGTCAAAGACGCCCTCGGGTGGTGTCGGATTGGGAACTGGCCCCTCCACCAACCCGAAAGCCTCGGCGATGCGATCGGTTGTTTGCTCGACCGATTCAGGCGATGCGTTGGCTTGCAGTTTTTGCAGATTTTTTTCCAGCTCGTTCAACTGTGCTGCTGGCGATAAATCCTTGAATTGATCCACTGATAAAGAGAGTGAAGAGCGTATCTCCTCGTTCAAGACATCATCCGCTGACTTGGGTTTGAATTCCGTTGCCATGGGACGCTCTGGTTGCAGCCGAGATGACACCGCAGATTGCGGCGTTGCCGATTTGGTTCGCTGAGTTGACTGGCGGGGGATGTACCAGCAGAGAAGCGCGACCAGGAGGATGGAATGCAGAATCAGGGAGACTGCAATGGAGTGCCGACGATAAAGCGACTTGGGTCGTGGCTGTTCGCCTGACGGTTCGGGTGTTGAATTTATTGTTGGTAACATCGTGCTGCACATTGTAACTGCACGTTTTCTCGGATGTCAGCACACGGCTCCTATTGTGTTTTTCGCGGTAAAGATGATGGGAAAGCGGGGGAAACAGGTGTTGATAAAGAACGGAGCTGTTTTCCCGGATGCGTGCCGTGTTTCAGGCCTATTCACCAGCATGTTTCAAACCCGTTCATGCAGCAGTAGCCGCGCTGTGTACGTCTTCTACAGATGGTTGTTCCGTTGATGCCAAGTCGGAGTGTCAGGGCCAAATCGGGACCAGCACGTTCGCTGTACCCTGAAAGCTCGAACGGAAGAAAAAAACGACTGGCCGGCACCGAGCTCGGCCAGTCGTCTCCCCTCACGCACCAACATCATTTTGACGGACTTCAACTCAGCAATGACCCGTTGCAGAATCGTTCCAAGTGTGACCAAGGTCACTTGGTAAGTAGTTGGTGCGCCCTGTCGTGATTGACTCAGCAGAAGCAAATGCAACACGCGTACCAACGCACGTGTTTGCAATCTGAGTTCACCCGAAAATTCCGAAAACTAGCGAAAACTGGTTTCTGCTGACGTGATTTGAGACAACGGTGTTGGTGATCGACTCAGTTGTCACGATTTTCAAACACGCCAATGGTTCATTGATGCCGGTTTAACGGGCATGTGCTGCCCGATACTTGTGCAGCAAAACCGGTGTCAAGCATTGGAGTGATACAGCTCTGCCGGTCTTGGTTTTATTCAAGTGATATGAGACCGTGGCATTGTGGCGAGTTTGCCGGGGAAATTGCATCTTCCGATTGTTCGCGTATTCGCTTCTGCCTGACTGAGTGCAAATATGCTGACGCTGTTGTTTCGGCCTGATGGTGGCAGGCACTCATCCGCTGTAGATGTGTATCCGTGTCATGGCCATGGTCAAACGGAGCATGGCGAGGCTATCCCGGGGGACACGTTTGCGAATGGACAAACGCAATGGGCACTGCAGAATGCCGACTTACCCTGCTTCGGCGTTTGTCGTATCTGGGAGTTTGTCCTGCTGTGGGAAATATTCCACCAAGTTGGATTCATCCACGGGTGAGCGTAATACCGCGAAATAGAATACAAATAAAATAGTCATGCCCATGCATGCCAAAAACCATAACGGTTGATAAACAGGTCCTTGCTCGGTGTTGGTGAGGATGAGTTGGAAAGCCGGCAGGTTGAGGTCAGCAATCCGGGATAAAGATACTGAGAGTGCATTGTTGGTAAAGTGAAGAAGGATGCAGGGCAGGACGCTACCTGTGCGCAAGGCGATCCATCCTAGAAGCACTCCCATGCAAGACGCGGCAATGCTCTGTTGAAGGAAGCCGTGGGAGATTCCAAACAGCAGTGCCGTGACCAGAACGGCGCGTAATCTTCCGCCTTGTCGGACAAGGCCGGCGAAAATGAATCCGCGAAATGCAAGCTCTTCACAGATAGCGGGAATGAACGCCATCAGGAATACAACGTACTGCCACTGGATCGACGCCACCTGTTCAACGAAGGGTAGCATGGCTCGTTGGGCTTCTTCGCTCACGGGGTAGGTATATTCAATCCATTTACCAAGTGTGAGGTAAATTGGGTGGAGTGAGATACCCAGTCCGATGGCCATTGGTATGGAGAGTTTGTGAGGCAAGCGTATCCGTAAGCTAGTCCGGATTGATGTTGTCAGCATGACAGACATCAGAAGAGCGGGAGCAAGGATCAATCCCAATTGAGGACTGATGATCATCTTTGTTAAACCCGCAAGGTCGTTTGGAGCACCACTTGCTGCGAGGCGGCCAAAAAACAGAGCGACCAGAATGATCGCACCGCAAGCATAAGCCTGTGGAATGGTTGCTACGGGTTGTCGATCACGCCATAAATGACGAACCCACATTGAAAATTCCCATTGGTCCTGACCACCAAAGAGGACGGCTTCATTTTCAAACTGCCTCTTTGCCCAAGTGACCGCGAGCCACAAACATGCAGCTGTCATCCCAAATACCATCGGCAGGTGCAGTAACGCCTCTGTAAACTGACCTTCCACGAGGGACCGTACAAGCAAGAACATTCCGGTAACCGGAATCAGGCTCGTGCCCGCGGTAAGATTCATGCCGGGCAGCATGGGAAGCATCACCAGCGGCAAGGTGACCATCATGAGCGGCATCAGGTAATACTGCCCTTCTTTGCTGCTACGCGCCATTGCTGCAACAGCAAGTGCCAATGCACTGAAAAGACAAGAAAGCGGTACGAGGGCAACAAATAACCACAGCATTGGAACGACGGGTGGCGCTCCAACAGTTGAGCCAGCAATTCCTATTTGCTGGAAAACAAATGCACTGGTCACCAGCATGCTGCCTGCATTCAGGACGGCCGTCAGCATGCTGAAACTAGCGACTGCGCCTAGTTTTCCCCACACGATTTCACTGCGGAGTGCGGGGCTGCACAGTAAAGTTTCCAGAGTTCCGCGTTCTTTTTCGCCGGCTACGAGGTCAATGGCAGGGTAAAACGCTCCAGTCATTGCCCATACCAGCATGATGAATGGCAGCATCTTGCTCCAGAATGCTGCTTCCCGGGTTCTTTCGGGGGCCAGGTCGATATCCTGAAGCTCAAACGGTTCAAGTTGTTCGGTATCAATTCCCGATGCCGCCAGTGTTTCAGACACCCAGTTCTCTTTCCACTTGGCGAGAATCGCGGTGACTCGGTTCAGAGCAATCTGGGATTCATCCGACGCAACGTTGTAGAGCAGTTTGATTGACGCGATTGGTTCATCTGAACGGTCGGAGTCGGCACTGATTTCCGGCGGGAAAATGATCACGGCATCGTAGGTGCCATCCTGAATCCAACGCTCGGTAGCCGAGGCAAACGTATCGTTTTCCTCGAGACTTTCCATGCCCCGCACCTGCAACTCAAGGTTATTCGCAAGTTCCGAGTAGGGCTCAACAAAGCTGCCGTCTCGCACCAGTGGCGGCGCTGATTGAATGTGCTCTGATCCGATCAGGCAGATGCTGGTTTTGTGTTCACGGGTGAACTGCGCAATTTGCAGCAGGAGCGTACCAACCAGAGGGTAAAGCATGATAGGCAGGAGTGCGATCGTGAACAGCGTTCTGCGATCACGTAGCTGATCTTTCATTTCACGAATGTAAATCAGGCGGATTGCCGAAAAGCGGGGCTTCTCGGTTTCCGGGCGTCGACGGGATTGTGAATCCGAACGCGTGGTCACGACGCTGCGCCTCCGGATCGAGGTGCATTCACATCAAAACTGATTTTCTGGTTCCAGCTGTTTTCATCTTCTGATTCAAATCGGCTGAGCAATCCGAAAAACAACTCTTCAAATTCGTCTTGCTGGTGCCTTGCTTGGAGGTCATCGAGCGTACCGATGTCCAGAATGCGACCCTGGTGCATGATCGCAATCCTGTCGCATAATCTTTGTACCTCACTCATGATGTGAGTTGAAAAGATCAGGCACTTGCCGGATTCCCGCAAAGCACGAATTACCTCCAGCAGATTTCGGGCCACGAGAACGTCCAGGCCCAGGGTCGCTTCATCAAATACCAGCACGGGAGGGTCATGTACCATCGCTCGCGCGATGGAAACTTTCTGCTTCATGCCCGTTGACATTTTTCCTCCGGGAACGTCCCGGAATTCGTTCATCCGCAACTGGTCAAAAAGCAGGTCCACACGCGGCTTGAGTTCCTTCGACGTCATGCCGTGCAGACGCCCAAAATAACTCACCAGTTCGTGCGCGGTCATGCGGTCGTATATTGCGGTGTTGTTGCTCACAAAGCCGATGCTTTTTCGTACCGACGCTGGGTCACTCACGACGTCGTATCCAGCAACAGTCGCGTGACCGCTGGTCGGAGCGAGAACGGTGCTGAGGATCCGAAGGACCGTTGTTTTGCCTGCGCCATTGGGCCCCAGTAGCCCAAATATTTCGCCGCGATTGACTGTAAACGAGACACGATCAACGGCAACGAACTGACCACGACTGAGATCGTCGTAGATCTTTGTCAGTTGATCAACCTGAATCATGAAGACGCTCGTATGGCCAAGGTTGCCTTTGAGGGGACAAAGACGTAGTGCGTGTTTTGTCGTTTGTAAGTGTTTGGCTGGTTATTCCAGCGTTCCGCAATCTCGGAACTGGTCTCTAGGAATAGGTAGCCCCTGGTTTGTGTTGAGTAAGTTCCACTGGTTCAAGAAAAGCTGATTCAGTTGGGCGTTACCCAACTAATCGTCAAACTGACGGATTCCGGTTGACTGGTGATTCGTTGGGTCGGTGCTGATGAAAAAAAGATCAATGCTTACTAGTCTTTGACGCGAAGTCGAACCACGGATCCCTTCACGGAATCAAGGGCATGCATTTTGTCCGTTGCCATTCTGGCCATGCCCTCGGTCGCCAAGTGAGTCATGATCACGAGAGGCACGGGATCACGGTGTGGTCCACCCTCGCGGCCCTCATGTTGGATGACCGACGCGATCGAGATTTCATGTTCTGCCAGAACGGCCGCAATTGATGCGAGTGTGCCTGGATGGTTGGATACACTGAGGCGGAAGTAATAACGACCTGAACTGGTATCCCCATCGCGCAGTTTCACCCG
Organism: Rubripirellula sp.; assembly: GCA_012270065.1. GTDB lineage: Bacteria > Planctomycetota > Planctomycetia > Pirellulales > Pirellulaceae > Rubripirellula. Next base: position 37,166 of record JAAXJB010000115.1, read on the forward strand.
GGGTGGTTGATCGATTGAGAAATACTCGAGTGTCTGGAATGTCAAACGGGTACGGCCCACAGCGGTGTCGATCAAATCTGCGGCGACTGCAGAAGCGGTCGGCATTTGGCCGGCACCTTGACCGTGGTAAAAGACAGGTCCCACGGCGTCACCAATTACCTGAATTGCATTGAATGCGTCTCTGACTTCGGCAAGAGGAGTTCCGACTGGAAGCAAAGTCGGTGAGACCGATAGCTCGAGGCCATCCTGCGCAAGGTTTGCAGTGGCGAGGAGTTTGATGCGATATCCGAGTTTCTCTGCGTAGGTCAAGTCTTCGGGATCCAGCCCATCGATGCCAACTCTCGGGATCTGTGACCAGTCAACTGTGGCACCGAACGCAAGGTGTGCCAGGATCGCCAGTTTTTGTGCTGCATCCGTGCCGTCAACATCCATGGTGGGATCGCTTTCTGCATAACCGAGACGCTGTGCTTCTTGCACAACATCATCGTAGCTCAGATTGTTTTCTCCCATTTGGGTGACGATGAAGTTGCTTGTGCCGTTGAGAATTCCCTCGAGTGAACGGATTTGATTTGCTGACAGGCATTGGCTGATGTTCGCAATGATTGGAATGCCGCCTGCGACCGCTGCTTCAAAGGCAATGCTGCGTCCTAGTTCGCGTGCTCTTGTGAATAATTCCGGCCCGTGCTCGGCAAGCAGCGCTTTGTTTGCTGTGACGATGTCTTTTCCGGATTCCAGTAACGACAACATGATCGTGCGTGCAGGTTCAAGGCCACCAATCAGTTGCGCAACGACCGTAATCTCGTCGTCATTGATGACGTCATCCAGTGAGCTCGTGAGGACGCCAGCGGGTAGATCTACATTTCGTTGACGCTGTAGATTGCGAACCACCGCTTTCTTGAGCCACATGGTTCGTCCAGCATGGCGAGCGGTTCGGTCACCATGATCCAGCAGAAGTCGCGCCACGCCACTGCCAACCGTCCCCAATCCAACGATAGCTACGTTTGTTTTTTCCATGTCCTGAGTTTAGCTGTTGAAACGCACGGTCGGGAGGCCACTCCCGGACAAACGCTCTGGATGTTCCGTGAAATGCGTGTCATGGACTCCTACAACCAGCACATAGCGTTTTGAAGGGTGCTTCCATCTAAAGAAATCAATTGATTACCATCGGTTCCACCGGGTGTGTCTTTCGTAACTACGCTTCTGACTGATTGATAAAACCCACCCAACCATGAGATAGGGCGTCACGCGAACCATGAGTCAATTTGGCTCGGTCGAGCAGAAATGTGTAACTGGGGAGTTGCCCGCGATAGGGCAGTAAATCGATGAGCGGCATCTGGCCAGTGTTGGGAAGTGTTTTTGGCGTGGTCTCGGTGATGATGCTCGGTTCACTTTGTCGTCGACGTGGCTGGATTCCCAGGGAAGTTGATCAAGCTTTTGCCAACTTGATCACGAAAATTCTGCTGCCCGCTTATTTCTTCAGTCGTATTCTCGCAGGACCATCGTTGGGGTCTGTAGGATTCGCGTGGTTGCCAGCGGCGTTTGGATTTTTGATCACAGCTTTAGGTTTTGGTATTGGTTTGGTGTTCGCCAGATCAGTTGGCAAGAAGTTCGGCCTGGTTTCTGATTCTCAACAGAGAGCTTTCGCTTTATGCGTTGGAATCTGTAATTACGGTTACATTCCACTGCCGCTCGCAGAGAAGTTTTATCCTGACGCATTGGTGCCACTGATTTTGCACAACGTCGGTGTTGAACTGGCGCTCTGGAGCTTTGGTGTTCTCGTCATCAGCGGACGTCAAACTGGGGGCTGGTTGCGCGTATTGCTCAGTCCCCCCTTTGTTGCAGTTGTGCTTGCATGCGTCCTGCGCTCGTGGTTGGGGGCCGATGCCCTGCCTGCTGAAGCGATGGTGTGGATGGGTGCATTGGGTGATTGCGCCATCCCGCTGGGCCTGCTTCTCAGTGGAGCAGTCTTGAGTGATTTCATGGCGGAACGGTCGTGGTTGCGGTCAGCCGCAATTCCGCTTGTTGCAGTGGCACTACGTCAATTCGTGCTGCCGCTGATCATGCTTGGATCGGCGTTCCTGTTATCCGTTGATGAAGCAATGCAAAAGGTGGTGACAATACAAGCGGCCATGCCATCGGCTGTGTTTTCGATTGTGCTGGTACGTCTTTATGGTCGCGACACAGCCACTGCAATTCAGGTGATTCTTGGTACATCGGTTGCCGGTGTATTGCTGATTCCTTTGTGGTTGGTTTTGGGGCGCGCTATTTTCGGATTTTAGGTTTTCCGTCTTTTGGCACGCAGGTTGCATCTTATCTCAAGCGGCGAATTGCACTGCCAATTCGTCGCCCATGGATTGAATCGATTTGATGCCGTTTTGAAATCAGTAACCTCAACGGAGAACTATCATGTTGAATGATCAAGCTTTTGCACAAATGAACCGTTTGCGAACTGAGTTGGAGAAGGTTTTTGGAGCCGAGATGAAAGATTTCTGTTCCACCCAGTTCAGTCCAAGAGTGAATATCTGGGAGGATGACAGCTGTTTTTATCTCGAAGCTGAGTTGCCCGGGGTATCGATCAGCGACCTGGATATTCATGTTCTGGAAGGCGACCAGGTTTCTATCAAAGGATCGCGTAAGCACGAGAAAAAAGATGCAGCGTCTTGGATCACACGTGAACGTCCTTCTGGCAATTTTGCGAGGACGTTTCAACTGGCGTGTGGAGTCGATGTCGATAGCGTCAAAGCAAGAATGAAGGACGGAATACTTGAACTCACGCTTCCGAAGGCGTCGGTGAATCAACCGACAAAGATCGTTGTTGAAACTGGCGTGTGAGTAAAGCTCGATGTTTTACCACTTGGATAAAACGACAAGGAGAATATCTATGGCTGCTATGGTGTTCAGAAGTGATCGGCATGCGAGGGAGCGACAGAGAGCGACTGGAGATCGCGTCAAAATTGCCAGGTTCGACTGCTGGAGGAGCGATGAGTGCATCACGCTCAGGGGAGACTTCCCTGGTGCAACCGTTGATCATCTGGAAATTGAAGTTCATCAGGGTGTTTTGACGATTTCCAGTGCTTTGGAGAAAAATATCGCTGCCCGTGACTACACGCTTCGAGAGTTCTCAGGCGTGTCTCAGGAAAGACAGTTTCGTATTCCGGACGAAGTTGATTCAGATGGAATCGTCGCGACTGTTGCGGAAGGTGTCTTGACGGTTCGTTTGCCGATTGTGAAGTCCGAGGAACCTCGAAGAATCAAGGTGACTCAGTTTGCAAATGGCGACAACGCGGAGGGTTGATGATCCTCGGTTGGATTTGGATCCAAAGGAACCGTCGCATCTGTGATTTTCGTTCCATCTGTGATTTACATGCCATCTTTGACTTACACGGGTGATTTGAGTGATCGCCCGTGTAAGTGAGCTTGGAAACCGGATGGAAAAGGAGTCAGGTATTTCGGCGTGGATTGCAGTGTCGGTTGAGTGGGGCTTGTGTGATCAGAACCTTCGATTTGTGAACTCCTCGGCGTTGGAACCTGCCGGCGGATGGGAGTTGTTCAACCGGGGGCGGATGCCTTCTTATGAAAGCCTGATCTTCAGTCGCAAGCCATCATGTGCCAATTGAATGTTGGGGGGAAGTGCTGAATTGGTTGCTTCGTGCTCCAGATCATGGCATATGTGAGTCAGATAGGTTTGACGCGGTTTGATCTGGCACGCGATATCACACGCCTGATCAAGGGAGAAATGTGTGGGGTGTGGCTTTCGCCGTAGTGCGTCAATCACGAGTGTGTCGAGTCCGACAAGCTTTTCGAGAGATTTCGGTGGTATCTCATTGGTGTCAGTGCAATAGGCAAAGTTGCCGATCCTGAAACCGAGAACTTTGAAGTGGGGGCCGTGCAGAAGCCGAATTGGTTCAAATTCAACGTTTAAAACAGTAAATGGCTCAGATTCGTTGATTGTCTCGAATTCGAGTTGTGGTTTTGATCCGGGATGTGTCTCTTTTCTTTCGATGAATGCGTAGTCATAGGACTTGCGGATTCGTGCCTCGACGTTCGATTCGCAATAAAGCGGAACCGGTGAGCCGAGTCGAAAAGGAAAGAGTCGAAGATCGTCGAGCCCAAACAGGTGGTCAGCGTGTTCGTGTGTGTATACCACTGCATGGATCAAGGGGATATTTTCCCGGAGCAGTTGAAATCTCATGTCGGGAGCAGTATCGATCAGGATGGTTCCCTGATCCAATCGAATTGCGACCGAACAACGCGTTCGATTGTTTTTCGGATTTGTGCTGAGGCAGACATCGCAATCACAGCCCAAGGCAGGAACGCCGACACTGGTTCCCGTTCCCAGCAGTATCACCTCAGCGTTGTTGGGTCCCAATTCACTCATGAAATACTCGGCTGTTAGCTGGATGTGGGCAGCGGGTCCCAAGTCGAATCCCGATGGAGAGATTCTATTCAGGCTTACTTTTCGAGGCTCGTTGGCCCAATTCTCAGGGAATGGTCGGACAGGTTTTGCTGACGGTTGATGTCAAAGGGTCGTCATTGCTGCCATTTTGCTCAGTGAGAGGGATGGCTGGAAGCAGGGGAGAGTGATTTTGGAAACGCCCCTTGGCTGAAATGACCTGTATCTGCGATACTCTCGTCCCCGCGGGCAAGTGGCCCGCCTCCAAACCAACCGTAGCATGACGGCAAAATCGGCCCGGTAGAACGGTGCCTGACGGCGATCTTGCCACTAATTTTCAATCTCGATCAGTTTGTCTGCTGATAACCTTGGTCTGTCCGTTGCGAACGGCTGTACGCGTGTGAAGCGTGTCTTGATGTGCTTCATTCGGTAAGGGTGGGATTACGTCGAAATTTTTTTGAAAGCAAAACAGATGTTGAAGAATTTTTCCCCAGCTGCTCTCGGGATCAATGGTCGTCAAAGTGAGTTGATTGAGCTGGCGTTAACGTACGGATTTACAGGCATGGATGTCGACATGCATGAAATGCTGAGACGCGCGCAACGCACGAACGTAGAAGACGCTGCAAAGTACCTCGAAGCTGCCAAAATCGAAGTTGGTGGATTTGAAGTCGGGATCGATCTGGATTCCGATGACGAGACCTTCACGAGTCAGCTCGGTGGTTTGCATCCGATCGCCGACATGGGCAAGGAGCTTGGAGCAAAACGCGGCTACATTCGCGTGCCAGCTGCCACCAATCGCCTTCCGTATCACGAATACTTCGATGTCCAGACATCGCGACTGGCGCAGATAGGCGAAGTGCTTGATGCCCGAGGCATTCTTCTCGGCGTCGGATTCTCTGCAGGAAAGGAGCTTGAAGAGGGAAAAGAGTTTTCATTCGTTCGGAATGTTGAGGGTTTCCTTGCACTGGTCAACGGTGTCTCTGGTTCCAATGTCGGTATGTTGGTCGATACCTGGGATTGGGTAGTTGGCGACGGTGCGATGGATCAGTTGAGCGAAGTGCCCGCTGATAAAATCGTTGCAGTCAGGCTTGGTTCATTGCCAGAGGATGTTGAAGCAGGCAAGGCCACAAGCTGTGATCGCGTCCTGCCTGAGCAGGAAGGCGCCGTGAATCATGTCAGTCTGATCAAGCACTTGGCAGAATCCGGATTTGCGGGTCCTGTAAGCCCAAGCGCCTCGACCAAGAGCTACAAAGGCCAGACACGTGAGAGCATCGTCCAACGCGCCCAGGAGGCAGTGGATGGAATTTCGACTGAAGCCGGCCTGCCCGTGGCGAAACTTCCAATGGATACGATTGAGGACATTCCATACGAGCCAAACCCAATTAGCTGATCACCATCGGCTGATGCACTTGCACCACGGACTGAGGCAGCGTCAACCGAGGCTGGCTGGATGGTTCGGACACATGCGGTAACGACTCGCTTTCGTATAGAGAATTGATAACGGCACGGGATCATATCCCGTGCCGTTTTTCATGCTGGCGACGTCGTACCCAATAATTGCAACTTCAGAACTGCCGCAATGCCACGTCAGAAGATGTCTTAACTTCTTCATCATGAATTCCATTGGATATCATTGTTTTCTTTTGATCCATGAGTGGCTACTCGCTCGATAGACAGATGAACCTCCGAGTCGGTCGCTGACAGCGTCAACCACATCGTCAAGTGCTGACTGCTGCGTTTGGTCCGATTGTTCTGTAAAGAGTTCAAGTTGTCGTGTGCTGTTGTGGGTAAGGTTACCAAGACTAACTCCAAGCAGACGTATTGGAGGAGCGTGCTTTTCAATCAGCTCATCCAATAAGTCGAGTGCAGTTTGGAAGATTTGATCAGTTGATTGAATGGGATCATGAAATGAATGGGTTTGGGCGAAAGTGCGAAAATCGCTACAGCGATATTTGACCGAAACAGACTTGGCAAAGCGGCGATTACGCCGCAGTCGTCTTGCAACCTGTTCGCTAAGGTGGCTGATGACAGCACGCATGGAGTTGTAATCATCCATATCGTCGTGAAATGTTCTTTCATGACTGATCTGTTTCGCGACGCGGTCGGGAATTACCTTGCGCGGGTCAATTCCATTGGCGAGTTTCCAGAGGTGATCGCCCCAATTTCCAAACTTCTCATTCATTGCCTTGCGATCATAACGTCGAATGTCACCGATGGTTTTTAGTTGAAGTGAAGCCAGTTTTGTGTTTCCTACCTTTCCGACACCCCATAACCGCGACACGCAGAGGGGGTCCAGAAAACTGAGTACATGAGACTCCGCAACTTCGAGAAACCCATCAGGTTTATCGAGATCACTCGCGATTTTGGCGACAAACTTGAGTGGTGCGATACCAACGCTCGAATTCAGCCCTATTTCTTTTTTGATTGATTCCTTGATGGCGCGACCAATGTCCGCCGGCGTGCCAAAGAGCCTCGTGGTACCCGACACGTCAAGGAATGCTTCATCGAGCGATAAAGGTTGTACCACCGGCGTGAATTGATGAAAGATATCCCGTACCTGGTGGCCGACCTTGGCATAGTGTTCCAACCGGCTTTTGACGAAAACTGCGTGTGGACATAACTCCGCAGCCCGTTTACCGGACATGGCGCTGTGAATTCCGTACCTTCGGGCTTCGTAACTTGCTGCTGCCACGACACCTCGCTTGGAACCACCGCCAACGATTACTGGTTTTCCACGTAATTCTGGACAGTCGCGTTGCTCAATGGACGCATAAAACGCGTCCATGTCGATATGCAAAATCATTCCGTGGTTCCTCGGGCGGTGTTTTTGCCAGTTGTGTCTCCGTGACCAGTCATTGTCGAAGCAACCAGTCCACCACCTGTGTGACATCATTCAGGTTTTTGAATACCGCATGGGCACCGGCTAATTCAAGCGATTGATGGGAAAAGTGGCCCGTGCACACCGCCAGGCAAATAGCATTGATATCAAGTGCACAGTTTATGTCGGCGGGAGTATCCCCGATGACGACGATTGTTTGTTGTTGTCTGGCAGCATCTTTACTTCCTTGCACATGTTTGCCGTGTAAAAACAAGCGGGCGCGGCGCGCCAGATGGCGTCGATCTTCATCGAAATCACCGCCGAAAATCTGTTCGAAATAGTCTGATAGACCAAAATGCTCCAGTTTCATTGTTGCCGTTGCGTGAAGATTTCCGGTCATCACACAGCATTTGACTCCATCCTGCATTGTCAGCTTTTCAAGTAGGTCAGGCACGCCCGGAAGAACTGTGCCGCCGCAGCATGCAAGGGATGCTGGCAATTGCGTTTTATATGCCTTGCACAGGGTTTCAAAATTGTCATGGCTGGGTTGTAAGCCATTCAGCGAAAGAAGTTCACGGAATAGTGATGAATCGGTTCGACCACCGAATTTGACATCCATGTTTGGAACGGTGATGTCAAAGGCAACCCGCATGGCCCTGCTCAAAGCGTGGGTACCTGCGTCGTTGGTGGCGATGAGAGTGCCATCTATGTCGAATAACAAGGTTTTCATGGGCGTATCATGCTGCGATTTCCGTGTGTTCTCGGCTGATGTTCGACACGTTGGTAGACTACAATGAGGCAAGTTAGGACAACCCGAAGGAATCCAATGAACAATACCGCCGTTGACCCTGATTCTACAACCGCCCCGGAAACGGTTGCAGGCGTTGACAAGAGCAACGCTCGCGTACAGGAGATGTTTCGCCAAATTGCTCCACGCTATGACGCCATGAATCACGTTCTGTCGATGAACGTCGATCGCTATTGGAGGCGTCGTGCGGTGAGGCGACTCAATCTGGAGCCCAACTTGCCTGTGCTAGATACATGCACAGGAACTGGTGACTTGGCGCTCGCAATCGCAAAGGCCGCTCCTGCAGGGGTGGACGTTGTTGGTAGCGACTTTTGCAATGCGATGCTTGAGATTGCAAGAGACAAAAGGGTTTCCCTGCCCAGTGAACGCCGTGATGTTGATTTCATCGAGGCCGATTCGCAGGCATTGCCGTTTTCCGACGATCATTTCCAGTGTGTCACTGTTGCGTTTGGTTTACGCAACGTGGCTGACACCGATATGGGGTTGCGCGAGATGGTGCGAGTGTGTCGGCCGGGTGGACAGGTTTTGATACTTGAGTTTTCCCGGCCAACCATGATCGGGTTAAAACAGTTTTATAATTTCTATTTCAAGCACATTTTGCCGAGAATAGGGCAACTTTTTGCCCGCAATGACAAATCGGCCTACGAGTATCTGCCCGAATCAGTTGGGCAATTCCCTGATGGCCAGGCCTTGGCCGATCGGATGGTTTTTGCAGGTTTGGCTGATGTCAGTTTCACTCCGCTCACCTTCGGTGTCGCCACCCTATATGTCGGTCTCAAGCCGGAAGCCGCTGAAACAGCGAGTCATCCTGAAAAAACAGATGCCGAAGGGGGTGGCTGCTAGATGGGAGAGTCACAACGGATCGTTCTTGGGATAACGGGTGCCAGCGGCAGTATCTATGCGATTCGGCTGCTACAGGTATTGGTCAAAGCTGGTTACGAGACACACTTGGTGATGAGTCCCAGTGGTGCTGCCGTTCTCAAGCAGGAATGTGGTCTGACACTGGACCTGCGTGAGCCCGATCTGGAATCGTTGGTCTGTTTTTCACCAGCCTGGTCGAATCGGTCTCCGCTCGTCGACTCTGGCATGACACGTTCGCGTCAGGAAGAAGGATTGTTGTTGTATCACCGACATGATGATTTCATGACACCCATTGCCAGCGGCTCGTTCCTCACCAGGGCGATGGTGATTTGCCCATGCAGCGGGAGCACGGTGAGTGGCATAGCCAGGGCAGCCTCTGCAAATCTGGTGCAACGCGCCGCGGATGTTCATTTGAAGGAGCACCGAAAGCTTGTGCTGGTTCCTCGTGAGACCCCACTGAGTGCCATTCAACTTGAGAACATGCACCGCCTTGCTCAGAACAACGCGGTCATTCTCCCGGCGATGCCCGGGTGGTATCACGGTGTCAAGACTCTCGATTGTCTGGTCGATTTTGTTGTCTCTCGGATTCTTGACCAAGTTGGGATTGACAATGAGCTGATGGCTCGTTGGGGCGAGTAAACGCACCGATTTCAATGGTGGTCAGGTTATCGCCTACTGCATCGCTTTTTTTTAGGTTGATGCAGGTTACTGATGTGAATGAGCCGCAAACTGCCGTGCAGGCATTCTCGCCATCGTTGTGTGACACTTGATCTGCTATCAGTTTTCATACGCAGGGTCCTACAATCGGTACAGTCCCTGTTCGGGCCGCATAATCCGAACTTGCAGAACCTCCCAACCCGCACGTCAACGTAATCGCTCTCTTTTGCCTTGGCGTTTCTCTTTGCGTGTCCAACTCTTCACCCGTAGTCGATGTAGTCAGAGCATCGTGATCCGATTTCCTTGACTGGCACGGGTTGCGCAATTCGCAATACCGGTTCAGGCATCAGCCTTGAGCGGGTTCGAGTTGTTACTGTGCCCTCAGGTAACGAGCACGGGGATCGATGACGCGGGAAGAGTGCCGATGCACTTTTTTCGCTGGAGCTGCGTCTTGCAACAGACATGTTGTTTTCTGGGGAGTAATCGAAATGAATAGGCTGTGGATCCTACCCGCAATCATGATCAGCGCGATCGTGGCCGGTACTAATTCCGCGAATGCTGCATATTGCGGCGCGATCAGCTATGAAGGCTGTAGTGGATGCGGCGGAGTCGCTGAGTCTGATGATGACGGTGTTGAGTCTGCAGCAGGCAGCACGTACACCTGCATGCGTACGGTACGCGAGGTGGTGTACGATCAGGTTCAGGAAACGCGATACAGAACGCGAAATGAGGTCTACTACGAGGATCGTGAGATTCAGTGCAGTCGACTGGTTCCTGAAACGACGACCCGGAAAGTCAATTACACGGTGATGGTGCCAAAGTATGAGACCCGGACCCGGAAAATAAATTACACCGTGTGTAAGCCTGTTTATGAAAAGCATCAGAAGGTAATCAACTACACGGTTCGTCGTCCTGTATACGAAACTCGCAAGAAAACGATCAAATACACGGTTTGCAAACCCGTGTACGAAACTCATCAGCGCACGATCAACTACACGGTCAAGAAGCCGGTTTACGAAACGTGCAAAAAGACCGTCAAATACACCGTTTGTAAACCCGTCTACGAGACCAAGACGAAGAAGGTCCATTACACGGTATGCAAGCCTGTTTATGAAACTCGCACGCGAAAAGTAAATTACACAACCTACAAGACAGTCCGTGAAGAAAAGGTCCGAACAGAACAGTACAGTGTATGTGTTCCAGAGCAATACACACGCACCATCACCGTCAAGGGTGGACACTGGGAGACAAAAACCGAGACTGTACCCGGTCCTGTCATGCGGAAGAGAATTCGTGAGCCCGGTTCATGGGCATTTGATCCGTGTACCTGCAAGTGCGTGTACACACCCGGAAAATGTCGAACCGAATGCATTCAGTGCCCACCGAGGACAATTTGCAAGAAGGTCTGGGTTCCTACCTGCGAACAAAAAGAAATCACCTGCACACGTTATCGTCGTGAGTGCCGTACGAGGCAGGTACCCTATACGGTTTGCAGAGTAGTTCCCGAATGTAAAACCAGGACGTGTACCTATCGTGTCTGCAAAATGGTGCCTGAGTGCCGTACAAAAACCTGCACCTACACCGTATGCAGAATGGTTCCGGAATGCCGGACAAAGGAAGTTGCGTACAAAGTCTGCCGGATGGTTTGTGAAAATCGAACCAAAGTGTGCAATTACACCACTTGCAAAATGGTTCCAGAATGTCGCACGAAAGAGGTTTGTTACAAAGTTTGTCGAATGGTGTGCGAGAATCGCAGCAAGGTTTGCCATTACACAACATGCAAAATGGTCCCGGAGTGCCGCACAAAAACCTGCACCTACCGGGTTTGCAAAATGGTTCCGGAGTGCCGAACACGTACGGTGTGTGAAACGAAGTGCCGCCGCGAGTGTTACACCAAAACCATTCAGGTTCCACGATGCCGGAAAGTGTGCGAGCCGTATACGGTAACACGTTGTGTTCCTCGCGTTGTTTGCAAACAGGTTCCTGTCCAGGTTTGTTGTCCAGTACCCTGTTGTCCCGCTCCTTGTGGCTCAACTCTTCTGTCACCGGTCAAGAATCTTCTGAAACACATTCTCCACGGTGAGCGTCACCATGGTTGTGAAGAAGGATGCGAAGAAGCTTCTTGCGGTTGCGAAACACAGGCTTGCGACTGTTAAGCTGGACGGCTTGCATGATTCACTAGCGTTAGTTTGATAAAACGGACAGGCAGGGCTAAACAGCCCTGCCTGTTTTTTTTGTCTCGACCTTGTGTTTCGCCTGCTGCATGCATTTGCCGTTTTCCAGATCTACCAGATAGTGCGATTAAATGGACGATGAAAAATACTCGCTGCATGATTGGGTTTTTAATGCGATTGAAATCCTTGCGATCTGTTTGACGCCCGCTAAGTTGGGAGGGGGGGACGGCCATCATTCATCCGTTCCTCTGAACACAAGTCATCAAATCAGGTTGTCCCGGGTTTTTTACGGCAGGTCATCATGTTGCGAACCGTTCTTGCAGTACTGGTCATTGGTATTACTACACAGATCCAGGCACAAAGCGTCGACTGGAAAGAGGTTTTCCCGGTTCGGAAACATAACTTTGGGACCGTTGCTGTAGCTGCCAAAACGGAATTCCGTTTCCCCGTCAAGAATGAATCGGCACAAACCATTCACATACGTAAGGTGCGGGCCAGTTGCGGGTGCACGACTCCCATTGTCGAGTCCAGCACGATTGCCCCGGGTGATACCAGTTACATTCGGGCACGATTCAACACTGACACATTCAAGGGAAAACGTGGTGCCAATCTGACTGTTGTCATTGATCGACCTGTTTACACGGAAGTTCGTCTGAGAGTGGATGGATACATCAGAAGCGATATTGTGTTTCACCCCGGCGCAGTCGAGTTCGGCGCGATTACTGCGACGGAGGGGCTGAGAAAGACTGTCAAAGTGATGTATGCAGGGAGGAAAAACTGGACAATCAAGGATGTTGAGTCACCTCAGTCGTGGTTGAAGACCAGCTTTGCGGAGACGGGTAGCAGCCGAACCAAGAAGAACTACTTAGTCACCGTCGAAATCGCTGAAGATGCACCTGCAGGATTCTTCCAGGACGAGTTGATTGTTCACACGAATGATTCAGCAATGCCAAGAGTCCCACTGCGGGTCAGCGGAGAGATTGCGTCTTTATTGAAAGTATCACCAGGGGTTGTGGCTCTTGGTAAGATCAATGCCGGAGAATCCGTTACCAAGAAAATTGTCATCGTTGGTCAGAAACCATTCATGATCAGCTCGCTTTCAGCTGCGGGATTCGAGGTCAAAGCAGACCTCAAGTCTGAATCGAGAAAAACTCACATTGTTCAAGCTACATTCACACCAGACGCAGAATCAAATGGGGCAACCAAGGGCGATCTGGTGATCACGACAGGTGGTGAAGAATCGACTTCTGCCAGTGCCTTGATTACTGCTGAAATCGCAGGAAATTGAACTGATTGTGTGTTAGCCGGATTACCACTGATTGTGGCATTTCTGTTTGATATGACCAGTGGCTGTTTGAGCGTTGGAAATGCTAGTGGCGGTGTGGATTGAATCGAAGGCAACCACCAAGCGAATCCCCGATCCCGTCGCAGGATGATCAGCTAATTCGGACGGTCATCCTCTGTTTGAGCACAAGTCTGGCGTGCTCCATCCTGTCCGTGTGTTATTCCATTTGGGACACAGGGCTGGAGTCATCCGGTTCTTTAAGGCTGCCCTTCTTCTGCTGTTTTTTCCAGTCTGTCAGCCTGTTGTTGCCGCTTGTGGTCTTATCCTTGGCCGGTTGGAGGTCAGCTCGGTATTCACGCTTGGTGGCGAAGGTCGTTGCAGGCGTTTGTTGCGTTTATCCACTGGCGATTTTTGTCGATCAGTTTGTTTTTGTCTGGATCGGAGTGCATGTTCATTCCCTTCTGGCTGTCGATAGGCAGGATGAGTTCTCACGTGTTTTGCCTTTTGTGGGCCTCGGGTCAATCAAAATGGTTGCGACCGTCGCTGTTTGCAGTTTGGTAACTCCCCTCGTCGTCTTCCTGTCGACGAGGGCATGTTTGTCAACCATCAGGAAATGCATTCCGTCTTCGCAGGGACATGTTTTTGCACTCGTTTTTCCTTGTGGATTTCTTGTGTTATCATCGGCGACATGGATTGCGTCGCCATCATTGGATCATGGACGGGTTAACTCTGCCGGTTTTCAACCTTTTCGTGTGTTTGGTTTTGTCAAACATTCCGAAACACTGGGGCAATCGGTTTCAGGTGCTGCAAATTTTGAAAGTGCAGACGCTCGTGATGTAGGCGAGAGACCTGATTTCATCGAAGTACGCCAACGTCGGTTGAACCTTGCTGCCGTTCATTCGCAGCAAAATCCCAATTCGTTACCGGATGTTCTTGTCATTGTTATTGAATCTTTGCGGCCTGAGGTGGTCAGCGAAGGTGTCATGCCGAACGTTTCGGAACTGAAACGACAAAGCCTTCAGCTTGAACAACACTTTTCCGGGGGCAATGCAACGAATCATGGACTTTTCTGCCTGTTCAGTGGCATGGAACCGATTTGGTTCAATACACCGCAGCGATATCAGTCCAATATGTGCAGGTGGTTGGGCAGTATTGGTTATCACCGCGGCTTCTTTGCAGGGGCAGATGATTGGGGTGAATTTCTCATGGATGGATTTATTAATTCGGAACACTACGATGAGTTCGAAACGCTACCTCGAAATGGAATTGATAGTGATCGACGGACGATAGAGCTAGCAACTGCATTTTTGGATCGAAAGTTCGAACGTCGCTCTGAGATTGAGGATGGCGCACCTTTATTTGCGGTGGTGTACCTTTACGGAACACACGCGACCTACCAGAGTTATCCGCAAGACCAATTGAATCAGCCGGCTGCTGACGATCGGTATCCGTTTCCATATCCTTCGCGTCTGCGTGACCAGGTATGGAACCGTTACTGCAATAGTGCCCGAACAATTGATCGAATGCTGAAACCGTTATTGAAACCTGACCGTGTCGTCATGTTGCTGGGGGATCACGGGGAATCATTTTTGGAAGACGGCAGTATTGGGCATGGCACGAAACTGTCGCGTGTTCAAAACATGACAGCGTCGTTCATTCACTCTCCCGGAATGGAACCGCGTAAAATTACAACGCCGACCATGCATGCTGATCTTTTGCCAACGCTGTTGACGTGTTTGAATGTCGAGTTAAGTGATCCGCGAGCGATTGATGGCGTATCACTCGTATCTGCCGGGAATCCGAATCTTCTTCAACGATGTTTTTCGACGCGAAACTACCTTCAGGCTGATTACGCACTCATTGGACCATGGACCGTTGAGGAACCTGGCCCGTTTGCAATCCGTTGTGAATTGGATCTGGCAACTGGTGATGTGAAAACACTGAACGCGATTGACGAGGTTGGACTTGATGTTGAAACCGCAGCTGCTCAATGGCAAGTAGATCAGGTAAGGCATTGGAAAAATAAATTGATGCACATGGTTCCTGAGTGACCTTTTGGTGCACGCTCGCATGGTGAATGTTGGCGTTACTCACCTGTCTTTTTAATCAGGCGTACGCTGATATCAGCCAACCGCCATTTTCCTGGTGGTTCGACTCCGTGGTGAGGTGAACTATCAAGGATAAGTACCTCGTGTGCACGCAAGACCCCGATGTCGCTCAACATGCCCTGTTGTTCATTGGAGTCCAGGTCAGCGTCAACACAATAGATGGCCATCGGTGATTGGTCACTTTTGCGGTAAAAACCGCCGCATGCTCCCAGACCTGCGATGATGGATACCGATTCAATCAAAACATCGCGGCTGAAACTTAAATGCAGTTTCTCGCCCGAGTCCACTTGTTTGAGTTGACCACCCGTGATTCCCAAGCCGCGTGCGTTGATATCAAATCGGCCTGCTGTCGATCCATCAGCCAATGCACCGTGAATGGTAAATTCAACCGGATCTGCATTGGGTAAACTGATAGAATGAGTGATTTTGGCGGCTGGCGCGTTTTGGGAGAGTTCACGCAGATTGTGAACCAACGGGGAAAAACTGGCTTTCGCTACGCCTCGCTGTCGTGCTGCTTGGTCTCCAACTTCCAACCAGGTCAGCTTGAAACGATCGGGCTCACAGTGGGGGACTAGTTTGTGGCCGGTTGATGTACGGTGTTTCTCAGCCAAGCTGATCAATTCGGTTACCAGTGGCTGCAATTCTGCCCGTTGAAGAAGATCATGTTGCTCTTTCGGGTCTGTTTGCAAATTGAATAGCTGCACAGCTTTTGGATTTCCGTTGCGCAAAAGCTGCGCATCAAAAAAGATTTTCCATTTTCCTGGTATCCGTTGGTTGTCAACGTAAGGATCATCAGCACGAAAAGCAACGACTGCATGGTCTTTTGCTTCCTTGTGATCATTGAAGAACATGCATCTCGCATTCAAGGTAGCACCTTTCCATGCTTTCAAGACGCTGAAACTATCTTCGCCGCCTTTTTCTCCACCGGCAAAATTTGCTTCGGGGATGTTGAGGATCTCGGCGAATGTAGAATACATGTCCTGCAATCCGAGGAGGGTCGGGTTTGTTGTGCCCGCTGTCCTGCTGTTTCCGTCTCCCACGTTCCCGAGCGGCCAAGAAACGATGAAAGGAACACGGTGGCCACCTTCGTATACCGAACCTTTGTTGCTTCGATAAGGGCCTGTGGCTGTTTTGGCAGTGATCTCGGCGCCATTGTCACTGGAAAAAATGACAATCGTATTTTCAATCAGTTTGTGGCCGTTGCGAAGCGGGTCGTCAGTTGATTGCAGGTAGTCAATAAGGCTGCCAAGCACAACATCGTTTTCATGAATGAAATCAGCGCGTTCGCCAAGTGGTGCATTGCTCACACTTTTGGCAGCACCAGCAACGGGGTGTCCTTCGATCTGTTTTTCGGGGGTGTATGGTGCGTGGTTCGAATTGCACGCGTAGTAAAGGAAAAATGGAGACGGTTTGTTCGATTCGACCTGCCTTCGGATGAATGTCTTCGCGTTTGCGAGATGCCGACTGCCTAGATTCTCGAGTACGTAAGCTCGTTCTCCATCACTTGCAATGCGTTTGCCATTGTTTGTTGCTCCAATTGCGACCCGACCATGCAGGTGCCCCGGGCCAATGGACTGGTTAGCGTCATTGCGTTTCTTCTTGCCTCCGGGTGAAGGGCCTGAAGTTGCGTGTGATCTGGAAGTGTATCGTGCAAAATCGAAGCCATGGTCGAGGGGCGTATCGAACAGCGGTTTGCGGAGATCAGCATCCTTCCACCCGGCAGCGGGTTGTCCGTCGTTTTGGCGATAACGTAGCCCCACGTGCCATTTCCCGACGATGCCGGTCTGGTAACCACGTTTTTGGAACAATGTTCCAATGGTGGGGCGATCGGATTCGATCATCGGGTCGCCCTGTGCTCCGAATAGAACCCAATGTTTCATTCGATTACGCCACGAGTAGCGACCGGTGAGCAGGGAGTAACGGGTAAGAGTGCAACGTGATGCCGGTGTGTGTGCATCGCTGAAACGAACTCCCATGCGGGCGAGGCGTTTCATGTTTGGTGTCGATATCTGCTCATCATCCGTGTTCCCTGTCAGGTCCTGATAAGCGCTCGTATCTCCAAGCCCCATGTCATCGGCCAGCATCAGGATCACGTTCGGTGGCGGATATGCAGATGTCCTTGTTTCAGCAAAGCAGCACTCTGGCGGAAAAACTGCGAGGGTCGCCAGGCCAAAGAATAGTCTGCTCAAAATCCTGTACATGCTGTCTCTTTGTCATTTGTTTGTCAATTTCGGGAAAACAACATGATAACACGTACGCCACAGAACGACGGATACCGTGAGTTGATTGCTGAATTGGATGCCTGGATTGTGATTCGTATGTTTGTGGGCTTGCGCGGACAGGTAGACCAGTGGCGAAATTGTGTATGCTTTCAAGGATGATTGATATGGCTCATTCGATGAGTCTCCGACGCGGTGCGTTTTTTTAACATGAAGGTTGTATTCAAGAATGGTTCTCGAGCGTGTTCTCCTTTGTTGCGTGCTGATTGTCGGTCCAGGTCTGGCTGGAGCTTATGGAGCAACTCGACCGCATATCGTTTTGATAATGGCTGACGACCTCGGGTACGGTGATGTGGAGCCGTTGAATCCGGATTTGAAATTTTCCACTCCAGCGTTCAATCGATTGGCACAGGAGGGAATCACGTTCACCGATGCGCATACACCATCTTCGGTGTGTACGCCGACCCGGTATGGCCTTTTGACCGGCAGATACAGCTGGCGAACAAGATTGAAGCGTGGCGTATTGAATGGTTATGGTGCCCCTTTGATCGAAGCGGACCGTGGAACCATTGCGTCAGTTTTGAAACGATCGGGATACCGCACGGCGATTGTAGGTAAATGGCATCTCGGGCTTGGCCTGCGGGCAAATGTCGAGTCTGGACTCGATTTGTCAGTGCCTTTGACGCATCATCCCGGCACAGTTGGTTTTGACCAGTCATTCATTATCCCGGCTTCTCTTGATTTTCCACCTTATGTCTACTTTCGAAATGGTATTGCGACGAGCAGGAAAACCGTTGAGCAGCAGGCAGTCGGGTTTCCGGGATACACTCGTCGAGGTCCGCGGGCCGACGATTTCGATATGAGGGGGTGCCTTGACCGACTTGCCGAAGAGGCCATCAGGGTCGTGAAAGCGATTCCCAGTAACGACAAGCCGCAGTTCCTGTATTTTCCACTGACGGCGCCGCATAAACCCGTGCTGCCAAACAGGGAATTTGCTGGAACCACGGCAACAGGGCCCTACACCGATTTTGTGCGGCAAGTTGATGCGACGATCGGACGTGTTTTGACTGCGTTGGATGAAGCTGGGGTCATGGAGGAAACGGTGGTGATCGTGACCAGCGATAATGGTTCATTCATGAAACGCATTCCTGCGGGATCTGCTGACCATGTCTCTGATCAAACTGTTCAGGGTTATCACGCGGATCATCACAGGGCAAACGGCCCCTGGCGCGGTACGAAAGCTGATATCTGGGAAGCGGGGCATCGTGTACCGTTTTTCGTTCGTTTACCCGGGAAAAAACTCGCCGGTACCAGAGAGTCCAGCATGGTGGGACTGATCGATATTTTTGCCACGCTTGCGGAGTTAACCGCAACTCCGGTTTCCAAGGTTGAAGGGCCTGACTCTGTCAGCTTCATGTTACTTTTTAATGAGCGCGATTTTGAACGCTCTCCACTGATAATGCACTCAGCAGCGGGGATGTTTGCGATCCGCAAGGGTTCCTGGAAACTGATTGCGGGAAATGGAAGTGGCGGACGCGAGCAACCCAAGGGGCGGCCGTTCGCTGAGCCATGGATGCTGGTTGATTTGGAGACGGATTCAATCGAGTCGCAGGATAAATCGAAATCAAACCCTGAAATGTTCAACCTGCTGAAAAATGAATTGTTGAGGATCAAGGGTGACGATTGAATCCGTTGCGAGAGCGAAATTTGCTCTGAGGTCGGTATACAGACTCGCGGCAAGTCGGGGACAACAGAAGGGCAAAAAGGTCAGGCCAGCCATGCCTGGCAGTCCTGGATTCAAGCCAGCATCTGGTTTTTGTCAGGAATGTCCGGTGGAATCAAAACTAAATAGGTGATCCATGCCCATGAACTTGAAGCGGCATCAGCAGATCGTGCGGTATTCCTTGATCGTCGTCTTGTGTTTTTGCTATTCGCAGTACTGCTCGGGCGAGAACTGGGGCCATTGGAGAGGAGCAAAGGGAAACAGTGTTTCTGAAACCGCCACTCCGCCGACGGAATGGGGACCGAATAAGAATATCAAGTGGAAAGTGGCGATTCCGGGTAGTGGCTCAGGATCACCTGTCATCTGGGGTGACCGGGTTTTCGTTGTTAGCGCCGTGCCCACCAATGGACAAACCTTTCAGTTCGTCCTTCATTGTTTTGATCGGGCGAACGGTAAACAGCGATGGCAGCAGATCGCGACTGTCGGTCAACCGCACGAAGGAACGCATAGCACGAACGGGTTTGCATCGGCATCGCCATGTACCGATGGGAAACATGTTTATGCCCACTTCGGATCACAGGGCCTGTTTTGCTACACGCTGGATGGGAAACTGGTATGGGAACGTTCGGATTTTCCACGGATGACAATGCGTGGAACTTTCGGCGAGGGAGCTTCGCCTACGCTCGCGGGCGATTTGTTGCTTGTGCCGTGTGATCACGAAGGACAATCAATGCTCTACGCCCTGAATAAGCTGACCGGGAAAACCGTTTGGGATACAGCCCGTGACGAGCCAAGTTGCTGGGCGACCCCTTTCGTTTTCGAAGGGAATAGCGAGTCACAAGTGATCATGAATGGCGAGAACTACGTTCGTGCCTATGATCTCAAAACAGGCAAAGAACTTTGGAAGTGTGGTGGCCAAACACAAAGGCCGGTTGCATGCCCCGTTGCAAATGGGGACACCGTTTTTGTCGGGAGTGGATTTCGCGGTTCGTTTCTCGCGGCCTTCAAAACGGATGGACGCGGGGACATTGAGGGAACTGACTCAGTTTCGTGGGCAGTTGACAGAGACACACCAGACATTGCTTCGCCGCTCCTGTCGGCCAATCGTCTGTATTTTCACAAAGGGAAAACAGGGTTGTTGACGTGTCTTGATGCGAAAACTGGTGATCCACATTACTCAACCATGAGAATCCCCGGAATTCGCTCTACCTATTCTTCGCCGGTTGCGGCCGGTGGTCACGTCTATGTCACAGGGCGTGGGGGAACGACGGTTGTATTGAAAGATGGCGAGAATTTTGAAATCGTTGCCAGCAACACCGTTGGAGAACCGGTGGACACAACGCCCGCCCCAGTGGGTAAAGAACTGTTCATCCGGGGCAAGAACCACCTGTTCTGTATTTCGGAGTGACTCAGCATTCATCCGGTTTCGGCATCCACTCGGATGCCGCTGCCTCGAGCATTTGGCCCCGCGTCGCTTACCACTAGGACGTAGATGAGTTGGTATCTTGACCAGTTGCCGATATTTCGTTCATGAAGCTCGGCAGCACTCCGACGTAGCAGTTGCACTTGTTGCACACGGCGGCACTTTCGGGAAGCAGCGTGCCACAGCGGTTGCAAGGTCGCTCCGTTCTCATCCTTTTCTTCGGGGCAGGAGGAACTGCATCCATCGTGCCCAAAATACGCATGACCCCTGTGTCGGTAACCGGTTTGTTGTCTCCGCCGTTGCTCCGTTGGAAAGTCAGTGCAAACGTGAATTCACGATTGCACTTTGGACATTTGACCTTCTTGCCGACGAGATTTGAATTACCACGAAGTCTGTGACCTGCCGGACAGGTCACCGTAATTTTCTGAGTGATTGGCTGTAACATAATCTTCCCCGTTGTGTATGTCTTGCCAGTTGCGCCGAGAACCAGCATTCGTGACAAATCGTTGTCACTTGGTCCTTGGCCAAGTACGTCTCATTGATCAGGCTGAAGATGAAACCATTTGTTTCGTTGCAGGTTTCGGTGTTTCAATCTGTAACTGCCGTTGAGGTGGCGTTACCAATGCAGCGGTGGGTGGTCGATAGCGCACGACTCTCGGTAGTCGCGGACTGGTTTTGAGAATGGTACGGAAGAGTCAACCAAACACCATTCAATTTGAAAAGTTGTGTGAACTGGCAAGCAGAACGGTTGAGATGTGTCCTGAGTGCGCGAGAGCGTTACACGGCGATACAGTGCGGCCTGGCCTGGATCAGATTTCACTCGTATTGGAGTCCAACGCATGAATCTTGAACTGAAGTTGACGTCAAGCGAGCATGTTGTTTTGGACTTGTTCATGGGCGGCAAGGGACGGCTGATCGCGACTTGCGCAGTGCAATGCTCCCAAGCCCCAGGCTAGATCGCGACAATCAATCAGGGTGACCTCGGTGTTCGAGAGATCCTTCAGCAACCCGGCTGCGATATCGTCTTCCGGAGCGCCGAAGCCCGGTACGAGCATGCGGTCAGGACCGAGTCTTAAAAAATTGCAGTAACTTTGCGGCACTGGCTGGCCGTCGATGTATCGAATTTGCGGTGCTGGTAATTCATGGACCGTGACTCGCGGTGTTGTGGTTTGTGACCATGCACGAATTTGCTCAAGGTTTTGCTTCAAGCCAACTGCATGCGCATCCTGATCGTGCTCGGAGGTGCAAACGACGATGTTTTTGCGATCAATGAACCTTGCCAGCTGATCGATATGGCCATCCGTATCATCGCCTGCCAGCCCTCCACCTTGAACCCACAGGATTTCCGTTACGCCGGTTAAGCGTTTGAGCTCTTTGATTAAATCCTGTTTCGTAACATCAGGGTTTCGACTGGCTTCCAGTAAGCACGGTGTGGTGAGGAGTCTACCCCCGCCATCAAATTCCAACGCACCGCCTTCAAGGCAAAGGTTGCTTTGTACCGAAAGCGATTTGGAGTGATCTGCAATGGCTTGACCAGCAGAAGCATCAAGATCCCACGGTGGATACTTTCCGCCCCACGCGTTGTAACGCCAGGTAACAGCGTTCAGGGTAGTTCCTGAATCACTGAGGATGAACGTGGGGCCGTAGTCCCGGACCCAGCAGTCATTTGTGGGAATATCAACGATCTCAACGTGCTTGCTGGTTCCAATCATTCGCTGGCATTGGCGTGCAACTTTAGCATCCGCCAGGACGCGAACCGGTAAAGACTCGGATACCAAGTGGATCCACTTGGCAAACAGTGACGGAATGTTTTTAAAACGTCCGGGCCACGTCGCTTGGTTGTGGGGCCAAGCGATCCACAGACATTCCTGTGGTTCCCATTCGGCAGCAACGCGTCTGTCTGCACTGAAACGTGCAGCCATCAAGGTGACTGCTGAGAAAAGAGCCAGGAAAACACGTCATCGCGTTTGTAGGTTTGCGTCCAGCTATTGTGGCCGACGCCGGGGTATTCGGTGTATCTGATTTCCGGTGCGTGACCGGCACCTGTTAATGCGATCACCATTTCGCGGGCTCGAGAGATGGGAACGACACCATCATTCTGGCCGTGAAGCGCCCATATCGGGATTCCTGCATAGTCGGCTGCCCACGATGGATCACCGCCGCCGCATACTTCCAGCAATGCTGCGAATCGATGTGGTTTCTGAGCAGCGGCAAACCAGGCACCCTGGCCCCCCATCGACAAGCCAGTGACATAAATCCGTTTTAAATCGACCGGGAGAGAGGTACAAAGATGGTCGAGCAGTTCTAACGTCGCAGCCATTGCCGTGGATGGCTTTCGGTCAAACTTCCCGAATCCTGAAGGAAGAGTCCAATCAGATTCGACCCATCGATGTTCAGTTGGGCATTGTGGGAAAATAACGAAGGCGGGGAATTCATCCTGTCGTTTTTTGCTCGCAAAGTCTGACGCGGCGTGCACCAGCTGTTTTCTGTTGTCGCTACCTCGTTCGCCCGCTCCATGCAGAAAAAGTACCAACGGATACCTTTTCCCTGATTCTATTTTTTCCGGGGACAGAATGCGGTAGGGAAGGTCAGTTCCAGAGGAGCTGGAAAAAGTCTCACCACGGTATTTCTCAAGCAGTGAGGGGCTCACCTGGGCACCTGCATTGCTTGCATTTAGGGTCATCAGGACCGCCAGAATTGCCAAAATCGGGAAAATCACTCCCGGGATCCTCGAACGAACACGCATGCAGTTCCACTCATTCGGGTTTGATTTCTTCCTTCACTTTTTGCACAAAGTGGGGAGATTTTCCTCCCTTACTGAGCTCAGTTGCTCTTTTTTCTGCCTCTTTCTTCTGATCGAACTCGAAGACGGCGACGCGTTTCAGGTTTTGGCTGAAGACACCCCAGTAAAGTCTGAGGCGAACCTCGGCAGCGACCTTTTTCTTCCGCTTCGTAGCCTTTTTAGCGGCTTTTTTCTTCTTTGCGGTAGACTGTTTTTCTGCGGCTTCGGCCTCGGCAGCTTTTGCCTTCCGATTGACGACCTTTCGGGCCATGGAGCAAGCGGGGGTTTGAAGGTTGAAAAAACGTGAGAAAACTGTGCCGAGAGGTTAACTTGCCAGCGGGTTGTCTGTCAGGGGGAGTTAAGCCGCCAATCTTACAGCAGATCTAAAAAACCATCGCTATTCGCAGAGGGCGAAGTTGCGTATGCTGTCAGGGAGAGGTGGTTTCGCCGGAAGCGTCGAGAACCCGCGTCGATGCGTGAAACCACTTGAAACGGGCCCTGCTATAAACCGGGGCTCGGCCTAATCTACGGAGGAGAGAAAGAGCATGCAGGTCAATGTTTCAGCAAGGCACGGTAGTTTGCAGCCGGGAGATCAGGAATTGCTGGTCGAGAAGACCGAAAAACTGCGTCGCCTCTACGACCGCGTCAACGCGATTGATGTGACAGTCGATCTGAAACAACTTGATCAACCCGTGGTTGAAATTCAAGTTTCGGTGGAACAAGCCGATGATTGTTTAGCCACGGCTGAGGCAAACACAGTTATCTCTGCTCTCGATTCTGCCATACCCAAAGTCGAGCAGCAGTTGCGACGTTTGAAAGAAAAGAAAACAGGGCACCGGGCTACCGGGCACAAACACATTGATCCATCGGTTGCCGAAGATGCATGAGGTGAGGCGGCATCCTGATTGCCTTCATCGAATCACTGGTTGCAACCATAACCATTTTTATTCCCACCCGCATTCCTAACCTTTATGCCGGAGTTTGCTGTTGGAAGAGTTACAAGCTTTTGCCTGTACTCTGGGCCAACAAGGAAGTTTGATCCTGACATGCAGATTGAACACCTCCGCAATGGTGAGTACTGGTGGATAGCTAACAACGAGATTTCCAAACAAGGAATCGCATCCAAATGAAGTTCGCAGATTTTATTACAACCAAGGCAATTCGCACCGAGTTGAAGGCTCAGTCCAAGGAAGCCGTCATTGAAGAGCTGGTACAGGCACTTCTTGACTCTGGCGACATTGATGCTGACCAGCGAGAGGACATCGTCGCTTCGATCATGAAACGCGAGGAACTCGGAAGTACGGGGATTGGCCGTGGGGTGGCAGTTCCACACACAAAACATCCAAGTGTTCAGAAACTGGTCGGTACGGTGGGCGTCAGCGAAGAAGGAGTTGATTTCGAGTCACTCGACGGTGAAAGAGTTCAGCTTTTCTTTCTTTTGATCAGTCCGCCAGAGCGCCCAGGCGACCACCTCAGGGCACTTGAAAATATATCACGTCAGCTGAGAGATGAGACTTTCTGTCGCTTCCTCAAACAGAGCAAGACCCCGGCAGACATCGATCAGCTATTACAGGAAGCCGACGATAACCAGTTTGTATCTGGCTGAATGAACAAAAAAGTCCCAACCCGAACCGTCACTGTGCGCAATCCGCAAGGTTTGCACGCCAGGCCTGCAGATTTACTGGTGCGAATGGCGTCCAGTTTCCAGTCCACGATCTCGATTGGTCGAGACGGTGAGATGGTTGATTGCAAAAGCATTCTTTCGTTGTTGACCTTGGGGGCTGCCCAGGGAACTGTACTCACGATCTCTGCAGATGGAAGTGACGCAGAGGATGCGATTGACGCAATCACAGACCTTTTCGAATCGGGTTTTGACGAAACGAACGAAGTGTCGGGAGCGGAATCTGCCGTCGACAGCTGAGATACGCTCCCGTGAAAAAATTGGCCGGTGTGAAGGTCCAGACAAGGTCTGAAACACTGGTGCTTTGCCCCCGTGCGTACGGTGGCAAAACAGAATTGAAACACGAACAACGAACAATGACGGACCGCCCTACACGACTTCATGGCCGAATTGGTGGCCGAGGAGTGATGCCAAGCGAACCATGAGTGAGTTAAGTTCACTGACGGTGGCTCGCAGGATCATCCGTGAAAGTCGTTCCGTTGCACGACGATGGTCGAACTGCAAGGAATCCCTGTTTCGCCGGGAGTCGCCATTGGCCCTGCCCTAGTGCTGGATGCCGATGGATACCGTATTTCCCGCACGCTCATCGCCGCCGATAAGGTGGACGAGGAGTATGCGCGTTTGCTCGGTGCTGTCGATGCCGTTGCGAAACGTATCGAGGCCAATCGGCTCGAAACCGCCGCGGTCGCGGGTGATGAGACGGGTGATATCTTCGCCGCGCAGCTTCAAATGCTCAATGATCCGCGTTTGCATGGTGAGTTGCGAAGGCGAATTACCAAGGAATTGCACGCGGCTGATTACGCCGTCAACCGCGTTCTGCGCAATTACGCGCTCGCCCTGCGACGCCTCGAAAATCCAATGCTCGCTGAACGGGCGGAAGATGTCACTGACATCGAAAAGCAGCTGCTCCAGCAACTCGGTGCATTCACCGAACAACCGCTGGCAGATCTGACTGAGCCTGTGGTGTTGATTTCCCATAATTTGACGCCAAGCGAGACTGCAAATCTCGATCGCCGCTACGTTCAAGGCTTTTGTACCGAGGTAGGTGGTTCTGGTGGGCACACGGCGATTGTCGCCAAAGGCCTCGAACTTCCCGCCGTCGTCGGTGTTGGGACTTTCCTCGATTCAGTCCCCAATGGCACGAGGGTGATTGTCGACGGCGATCGCGGCAAGATCATTGTCAATCCGGATGAGACGACACTTGCCAGTTATCAACAACGCATTGAGCAGAGTCAGACGCTTTCAGCTCAACTTGCCGAATTGCGGGATCTGCCTGCGGAAACTGCCGATGGCACACGGATTCGGTTAAGCGCGAACATCGAGTTTCCTCACGAAAGTGGTTCGTGCCTGGAACGGGGGGCTGACGGCGTCGGGCTTTACCGAACAGAGTTTCTCTACCTTGCGAGCACGGAAGAGCCAAGCGAAGAAGACCACTACGAGGCATACAGCCAGGTGGTCAACAAGATGAATGGTCGACCGGTCATCATTCGTACGCTTGATCTTGGTGCGGACAAAATGGGCCATCGGCCACTTGCGGAACAGGAATACAACCCGTTTCTCGGTTTGCGAAGCATCAGGTTGTCGTTGCGGAATCTTGATATTTTTCGACCTCAGTTGCGTGCCATCCTGCGTGCTGCCACGCATGGCGATATCAGAGTCATGTTCCCGCTCATTACGACACTGGGGGAACTCCGGCAGGCGAAGATGTTGCTCACCGTTGTTGCCAGAGACCTGAAAGAAGAGGGAATTCCTCATCGCGCCGATATTCCAGTAGGAATGATGGTGGAGGTACCGGCAGCCGTCGTAATGCTCGAAAAGTTCGTCCAGGAAGTTGATTTCCTCAGCATTGGGACGAACGATCTCGCCCAGTACACGTTGGCTGTTGATCGTAGCAATGAATATGTCGCCGATCTGTACCAGTCCAGTGATCCGGCTGTATTAAGACTGATTCAACGATGTGTGGAAGTTGCTGATGATTGGGGCCGGCCGCTCGCGGTTTGCGGCGAAATGAGCAGCATTCCAGGAAGAGCTTTGCTTTTGCTTGGCCTGGGAGTTCGGAACCTGAGCGTGCCACCATTGGCACTTTCACGAATCAAAAAAGCGATTCGTAGTGTCTCGATGGATGAGTGTCGTCAAATCGCGGATCGCGTGATGACCCTTGATTCAGCACGTGACGTCGATGTTTTCCTTTTGGATCGATTGGGCGTGTTGGTGCCGGAATTGATCGTGACTTGATGAATAGACCATGAACAAACGTTTTGCATGACCATCGTGACTGAACAAGAGCCAACCGACATGGATTCCGAAGTGGATTCCGCCGTCCATGCAACCGAGGGAACCGGGAATACGGCTGCGCCAAAGGTGCGGATACGTTACCAGATCAGGTTTGCAAAGACAGGTTTGTTGCGATGGATCAGCCATCGGGATTTGGCGCGCCTCTGGGAGCGACTTCTCCGAAGGGCTCGACTTGTCCTGTCAATGACCGAAGGTTTTCACCCCAAACCGCGAATTGGGTTTCCATCCGCGCTGGCGTTGGGAGTGGAAAGCATTGATGAGGTCGTTGAAATTGATCTTGCGGAAGAATTGTCGCCTGAAGTGCTGTTGGAGAAACTTGAGTCCGATCAGCAACCGGGACTCGACATCAAGAGCGTAACGCAGCTTCCGGATGGGTTTGGCAAGGCGCAGTTGGTTTCCAGCGATTACACGATTTCTGTTGTAGACGCGGTGGACACTGGCACAATTGAAGATGCAATCCGGCGTTTGTTGACGCAACAGGAAGTCACAATCGAACGGAAGAAAAAACAGGTGGCGTTCAAGGTTTCAGAGCAGATACTGCAACTTGAATTAGCAGGTTCGGTTTTGAACTTGAGACTCGCTGCAAGTCAGGCTGCTACGCTGCGACCCGGAGACATCCTTGATCTGCTGGGCTTTGCGGACTGGGTTGAAAAGGGCACTTTGATTCGGCGTGTCGCTGTCAAACTCAAGCAGCAGCCAGAAGAAAATGAAGATATCAGACGGGCGGTTTCAATGGCCTGGCTGGAAAAAAAACAAATCAATCATCAGGACCATGATGGGGAAAACACATGATGGTTTCACCCCGCACGGCAGTGGTCATTTACAGAACATTACCCCAGTCGGCGTCCATGCCGGAACCATTTGGTTTCGCATCAAGCTGACCTAACACCTTTGAGGTGCTTGTCGATGAAAAAAGAAATGTTGATCAATGTATTGCAACCCGAAGAATGTCGGATTGCTGTGCTCGAAAATAATCGCCTGGAAGAACTCTACATGGAACGCAAAAGTGTGGAAGCTTTTGCTGGCAATATTTATCGAGGGAAGATTGTAAATCTTGAGCCCAGCATCCAGGCAGCGTTTGTTGATTTTGGTGTCGGTCGAAACGGTTTTCTGCACATCAGTGATGTGGAACCACAGTACTTCCGCCAGGGCGGATATGATCCTGCCGAGATCATGCGTGAATCAGATGAACTGGCCGAGGCAGCTGCCAAGCGGGCCAGGGAGTCGGGGCGTGGAAGCAAGCACGCCTATAAAGGTGGGAGACCGCGTGTGAAACCTCCCATTCAGGAGATTTTCAAGCGTGGGGACGAAGTCCTTGTTCAGGTCATCAAGGAAGGGATCGGAACCAAGGGGCCTACCTTGAGTACCTACATTTCGATTCCCGGTCGCTATCTTGTTTTGATGCCGTCGCTGGCACGAGTCGGCGTCAGCAGGAAAATCGAGGATGAGGATGATCGAAAAAGGTTGAAACGATGTCTGCTCTCATTGAATCCACCCAAAGGCCTTGGCTTCATCGTCCGGACCGCTGGCGCGGGGAGGAAAGAGAAAGAACTTTCAAGGGATTTGGAGTATCTGCTGCGGCTTTGGAAAGCGATTGCTCGGCGAGTCAAAAACACCAAAGAGCCCGGGGTCATTTATGAAGAAAGCGATTTGATCATCCGGACCATTCGGGATATTTACAGCGACGATATTGATCAGATTCTTGTCGATGAACCGGAATCGTATGAGAAGGCCCGGGATTTCCTGAAAATGGTCATGCCACGTGTGGTGGATCGGTTGAAACTTTACGAGGGTGATTTACCGCTCTTTCACAAGTACAAGCTGGAGCAGGAAATCATCAAGATCAACCAGCGACAGGTTCAACTTCCCGATGGTGGCTCCATCGTGATTGACCCCACCGAAGCGTTGGTCGCAATCGATGTCAACAGTGGAAGCTTTCGAGGAAACGACTCAGCCGAGGAAAACGCATTTCGGCTCAACGTTGCCGCTGCAAAGGAGATTGCAAGGCAACTGCGTTTGCGCGATCTTGGCGGGGTGATCGTGAACGATTTCATCGACATGAGAAAAGAGAGCCATCGACGCAAGGTCGAACGCACTCTTCGAGATGCCATGGCCAATGATAGGGCTCGAACCAAAATCCTGCGGACCAGCCCGTTTGGTTTAATTGAGATGACTCGACAGCGAATACGTCCGAGCCTGAAAAGAAGCATCTACAAAGATTGCCCTTGTTGCAAAGGTGGTTGTGGATTGGTGAAGACTCCGGAAAGCATGTCAATCGAAGTGATCAGGACACTCGCTCTTGCGGTCAGTCACCGGGAGATATGCCGTGTGACGGTTCGCGTCAATGATGAGGTCGCGGCGCATCTCAATAATAAAAAACGACGCGACGTCATGGAGATGGAGGATACCGGGCGGATGACCGTACAAATCCTCGGAAGCGAAGGGCTTTATCCCGAGCACATGGAAATGGATTGCCGTGACAGCCGCGGGGAACGTGTTGAAATTGATTCGAGTAAGTGATGCCCTTCAGGTTGTCCACAGGCTCTCGACTTGTGGAGCGGGCGGCGTTCTTTTTCTCGGTGTACCCCTTTAGGTGGATGCTTTGATTGAACTTGGTATCAATGTCGATCATGTGGCGACTGTCAGGCAGGCGCGAAGAACTTACGAGCCTGATCCGGTGATCGCCGCTGCGCTTGCGGAGCAGGGTGGGGCTGACGGAATCACCTTCCATCTTCGTGAGGACCGCCGCCACATCCAGGAACGTGATGTTGAACTGCTGATGCGCACCGTGACAGTGAAAACCAACATGGAATTCGGGTGTGCAGACGAGATCGTTGAGATTGCCTGTCAATCAAAACCAACCTGGGGTTTGCTCGTCCCGGAAAAACGCGAAGAGGTCACAACTGAAGGCGGTTTGGACGCTCTGTCTGATCAGGGACGCATCAAGGCTGCGATAGAAAAATTGAAGGATCATGGTGTCCTCGTCAGTTTGTTCATCGACCCGGATGTTGAGCAGGTTCAAGCAGCTGCACAGCTCGGTGCAGATGCCGTGGAACTTCACACAGGACCCTACGCTCTCGCAAAATATGGCGAAGTCGATCGGGAATTGGAGAGGATCGCGGTGGCAGGGAAAGCGACAACGCAGTTGGGAATGCGGCTGCATGCCGGCCATGGGCTCAATTACACCAACGTGCGTCCTGTTGCCCAAATACCCGATATGGCGGAGTTGAACATCGGGCATTCTGTTGTCAGTCGTGCTTTGATGGTGGGAATGCGGGAGGCAGTTTCTGAGATGCGGAGAATTCTGGATCTTCACTGCTGAGATCATGAGTTCGCCGGATTCTCACTGCACGGACCATGAATGATGTCGTTCGGGTTGTCCTCCAAGGGAAAAACGGTGGTTGTTTTGTGAGATGCGTGACATTTTCGGGCCTGCTCGCAATTTCTTGTGGCGAATGGTGATGATGCGGGACGCACGCTCTCTGAGCGACGGGTCGCATTCCGCTCGCAAGGCCGATGGTGTGGCAGGGGCAACTCGTTGCTGAAGAGAACGCCGGGAAACGGTACAGATGGTCGCTGCGCAATCGAAAGTTGACGTT
>JAAXJB010000115.1:68091-89236 GCA_012270065.1 Rubripirellula sp.
AAGAGAACGCCGGGAAACGGTACAGATGGTCGCTGCGCAATCGAAAGTTGACGTTCGGGGAAAATGTCACTCCCTTCAACCGAAATCTGTCAGGTATACTATGGATAACGGTTTCTCGAATGATCGGATGGGACATCATGAAAATCAACGGTTTTTGGCGTGGACTCGCATTGCTCGGCATTGTTGTGGCCTTGCCATTCGCTGGTGCGGATGAACGCCGTGCTCCTGTGCCAAAAGTGGACGAGGAGAGACTTCGAGAGATTTTCTTCCCCGATCTCAAAGATGCGTTCCGGGGAGATGCGCCAACGTTGGCCAGTGTACGTGCTACCAAGGCTGCGCCTGCGGCAGCAGCTGCGGGAGGGTCCGACGATAGCAGCGGTGGTGCGACCGGAAATGACTTGTGGTCCAGTCTCATCACTCCTGAGTCACTTGAAGAGGAAGTCAAGCGTGTCAAACTGCATTTTGATTCAGTTGTGACGACACCGGGGGCGTTCAACAGCGGTGGTTATCTGGAGGCCCGCTTGGATCTCACGGTGTTAGCCTCGCTTTTTGCTGTCATCAATCAGTACCCCGGCGATGTGCGATGGAAAGATCAGGCCGCCGCGGCGCGAGATCTCATCAGTCGAACAGCGTTTAACTGCAAAGCCGGTTCGACTCAGGTCTACAACGAAGCAAAGTTGCGAAAAGGGGATCTGCAGGATCTGATTGCTGGCAGCCCATTGTCAACCAAAGAGGCAGAGGACGAAACTGACTGGACGATGATCGCAGATCGCTCACCACTCATGGAGTATGCGGAGCATCTGATCGAAACATTGGAAGATGGCGGTCGGGACGAGGGTACGATCAAAAAGGAAACGGCTCTTGTTAAGCGTAACAGCGAACTGTTGGCACTTCTGGGTGAAATTCTGGTTCAGGAAGGCATGGACGATTCAGACGACGATGACTATGCCGGGCTGAGCCGGGACATGGCAAAGGACGCCAAAGATGCGGCTGCAGCGCTAGGGCGGGAAGATTTTGAGGCCGTCCGACTTGGCATTGGCAAAATTCGCCAAAGGTGTGACGCCTGTCACGAGCAGTACCGATAGTCCGACCTGAAACGGGCAATGGCTGTCAAGAATGTTCCGGGCTGCATGCCAAACCGTGTTGCCGGTTTGATGCGAATTCTATCTCACCAGTCGGCGAGTGGGCCGCTGGCTGATTCCACAGCGTACCGATACTGCTGATCACAGAATGCGTCAGTCATGCCGGCGAGATATTCCCCCACCACTGCTGGCAATTCGTTGGATTCGGCACGTGTTCGGAACCGTAGTGGAAGCCTCGCTGGATCTTTGACGAGTACATGGAACATGGCTTCCAAACGATCAGCGGCCGCTTTTCGAACGGGGATCAAACGCTCATGCCGATAGACGGCATCGAACAAAAACGATTCAAGCTCGGCGCGTTCGCTTGCCAGTGTCTGGCTGTGACGGATTCTCAGGCCCGAATCGCTCACTTCCGAAGATGTCTGACCTTCGAACGTCCGAATCTGTTCCAGAGCAACACCAAGCAGGTCACCTACCTGAAGATCAATCAGTTCGTGGACAAGTAACTGTCTTAACTGTGCCTTCGGTAATAAGCCATGCCGGCCAGTTGTCGCGGTCAGTGCTCGCTTGATGATTGCAAGTTCGGAAAGTTCGTCGATGGATAAAAGTCCCATCTGCAGAGCATCGTCTACGTCATGAGCATCGTAGGCAATGGAGTCCGCGGCATCCACTATTTGAACTTCAAGCATAGGTGATCGGCCTACTGCAGCTTCCGCCTTGTGGGCGCGCACGTCTTGACCGGCCAACGTCTCGCGGGACAGATTCAAGCCAGGAAAACTCGCGTAACGTTGTTCGAGTTGTTCTACGATGACAAGTGCGAACTGATTGTGTGAAAAACCACCAACCTCGTTCATGCACTGGCTGAGAATGTCCTCTCCACAATGCCCAAATGGAGGATGTCCGATATCATGCATGAGGGCAAGAGCCTCGGTGAGATCTTCATTCAAACGAAGCACTCTTGCCATCGTTCTGGCGACTGACGCTACCTCAAATGTGTGTGTCAACCGCGTGCGATGGTAAATGCCCATTTCCCCGGTAAACACCTGCATCTTTCCGCTCAAACGCCGGAACGCACTGCTATGCAGGATGCGGTCTCGGTCTCGCGCAAATGGTGCGCGGTAGGAATGCGTTTGCTCCGGGTGTAACCTGCCCATGCTATCACTACTGTGCATCGCATAAGACGCCAACAGCAGATGCTCGCGATCAGCGTAACGACTCAGGTCGAGAAACGGTTCTGGATTCAGTGGATCCAATGCGACCAGCTTGGGTAGGAGCGCTTTTTTAGAATTCAAACGTCTTGCCGGCGTTGAACAGAGCCTGAATCATGATCAACCGGACCCGTGTCCCAAGTTGTGAATCTGTTTGCAGCCATGTTCACTTTCGGTGTTGCACCCCCGATCTTACATCGCCGGACACGCTAGCAATCTACAAAACGCCACAAACCGAAACAACACTGAAACGGTAAAACTGAGGTTGTGAAACAGACTATCTGTGGAGGTACTTCGTAAGTAAACTGCTCTTGCGTCTCCTGAAATCGAATCTGGCATTCCTGAAAATATGAACACAGATGGAACCAAAACCCTGGCAGCACAATGGGTGGGTTGAGCAATCTCAGAACATCCTCGATTCCTATGAGCGATTGCTAGGGGAAAACCTGGTGGATCGGAATGGATCGAGCAATGCACAGGCTGAACGGCTATTTCATGCGCCCTTTGTGGTGGTTTCGCATGGTACCCAGGCCGATCCACTGCTCAATTATGCCAACGAGTTAGCGTTACGTCTCTGGAAAATTTCGATTGCAACTTTGCTCGTTACGCCGTCAAGAATGACAGCAGAGCCCGTGCATCGCGACGAAAGGGCGCGACTCCTTGAGCGAACTACGCGAGACGGGTTTGTGGATGATTATCGGGGGATCAGGATCGCCACGGATGGGCAACGTTTCCTGATCGATCGGGCTACTGTTTGGAATCTGAAAGATGCGAGTGGCAATCCCGTTGGGCAAGCGGCAACTTTCGACAGATGGACAAATCTACAAGACGGCGAAAACCCACTGCCCGGTGCGTGACGTTGCACGAATACTCTCTTTCAATTCGGCCTCATTCGTTCGCACTTTTTCGAATCACGCGAATGATATTGCCGGTTTCGATCTCTGTAAGAAAGTAAAACTCGTTGCTGAGTATGGGTCTCAGGATCCGGTATTGCATGGCTGGTCACCAGTGGATTTACGGTTTGATATCATTTGCAAAAGGTGGAAACTTTGCTGTTCTAAGAGAGGATATGTCCACGGTTCCCCGATTCATTCCGTCGTTTAGCCGGATATTAAAATTGGGTCAGAACCTCAATTTGGCGATCATTCTCTTTTCCTCGGATACGTTGGCTTTGTTTGGATGGGTCGGTCGCAATCTCGAGTCTGATGGAATCCCCAGAGTTTTTAAGACGTGGAAGTTATTCACGAAGGTTGCAATGCCTTTGCATGACTTGCCACGGTCCTAACGTTTAGAAATGCGCTAGGCACACTCACTTCAAAAAGAGCTTGGATACGTTATGAAAGTTACCCAAAGAACCCACATTGTGCTGCTCTGTGCAGCTCTGGCTCTGTCCGGCATTGGTACGCGTGCCGAATCTGCGGATTCGGATTTCGCTAGTTCATGGGGCAGTTTCAGAGGTCCAGAGGGCAATGGTGTTTCCACAGTCAAACACCCTTCTGCTTGGGGCATGACAGAAAACCTCGCCTGGTCAGTCGAAATTCCTGGTGGGGGGTGGTCGTCGCCGATCGTTGCAGGAGACAAAATTTTCCTGACAACCGCTGTCTCGAGCGACGGAACGCGTCCAAAAGGGTTTGGGGCTGGTGTGGCCTCCATGCGGTCGCATTTCATGGGAAAAGCACCGGACGTGCCATTCAGCTTTGAGGTTCATTGCATCAGCCTTGCGGATGGAACAGCTCTTTGGAAAAGGCAGGTGGTTTCCAAAAAGCCACCCCACAAGATTCACCCATCAAACTCCTATGCAACAGAGTCACCCGTCACCGATGGGGAACGCGTTTATGCGTATTTTGCGGCCGTCGGAATCATTGCCTGCTTGAACGGGGCTGGAGACGTCATTTGGGAAAAGGATTTGGGTGCGTATCGTACGTCAAGTGACTTTGGTACAGGTAGTTCGTTGGCGATTCACAAAGGAATTGTGTTTGTGCAATGTGATAACGAAAGCGAGTCCTTTCTCTTGGCGTTGGAAGGGAAAACCGGGAAAGAAGTCTGGAAACTCGATCGTGCCGGCCGTACCAGCTGGAGTTCGCCTGTGATTTGGAAAAACAGGGAGCGAGTGGAATTGGTCGTCTGCGGGGCAGGCAGTGTTGCCTCGTATGAGCCGCAGACCGGGAAACTTCTGTGGACGCTAACGGGCACGGGAGGCGCTTTCAGTGCCTCTCCGACTTGCGATTCAGAACGGATCTACCTTGGCAATAGTGGACGTAACAGCCGGGGACCCCTCGTTGCAATCCAAGCGGGTGCTGCGGGAGAATTGACTCTGGAGTCCATTGGTGAGAAGAAATTGGCGTGGATTGTGGATGCTTCAGCGCCGGGTATGTGTTCACCCGTCGTTGTTGATGGGCGATTGTTTGTTCTGAGTCGGGGTATCCTTAGCTGTCATGATGCCAGCACGGGCGAAAGAATCTACCGGGAACGTCTCAAGAACGCATCCAGTGTCACATCTTCATTGTGGGCGTCAGACGGTAAGGTGTTTGCGTTGAACGAATCCGGCCAGACATCCGTCATTAAAAGCGGAAGTGAATTTGAGCAGTTGCCCACGAATGAAACACCGGGATTGTTTTGGGCAACTCCATCGATTGCAGGCGATGCGTTGCTCATTCGAGGGGCAACGATGCTGCACTGCATCCGCTAGGCGTCCGAACGTGATCTCGGCGGCGTGGTTGGTATCTAAAGCCGGTCACAATGGTTGCATGGGCTTAAACCATCAAGCTTTCCGGGGGGCCGACTGACATTACCAGTCGCTCCGGTGTGGCGGGGCAGGCGTAGACTTACATTCGTATCTCGCGTGGCAGGCCCCTCCAAAAATATCAAATTGCGCGAGCACCAATGCGTGCGTTCCAAATACTTCTCAAGCGTCCGATTATTCCTGATTTAGGGAATCTGTGGACGTATAGTGGGAAGCACCGGGGCAGATTTTCTCACGCAAGCACAAGAATGTTTCCTGCGGGGCCATCGCGCGCGCTGTTTTCAACCTAAGTTCCTTTAGGCGGGGGCGCTCTATCCTATTTGGAGTTCTGTTTCTCCCGCGGATCAAATCGTGTTGTCACGTGGTTCGATGCCCGTCGCATCGAGTGTTGATTCTGAATCGGGAACGTTCTGTTGGAAAACGAAGAATTCATTCGCGAGTTCCTCGAGGAATCCGAGGAAAATCTCGATCAACTGGATCAGGATTTTGTCATGCTCGAACAAAATCCCGGTGATCTTGAACGACTTGGCAGTATTTATCGCGCCATTCACACAATCAAAGGAACCAGTGGTTTTTTTGGTTTCTCGAAACTAGGCGGAGTCACGCATTCAGCTGAAAACCTGCTGAGCCGTCTTCGTAACGGCGATTTCGCTCTCAATCAGGATCTCACAACTGCGTTGCTGAGATCGGTGGATGCAGTACGCGAAGTACTCGACAACATTAGTCGGGACGGTGTAGAAGGCGATGGCGATTATCGTGAACTGAACCGTACACTTGATGATTTTGCAGTAAACCCGCCGTCAACTGACACTCCTTCGTCAGCGGAAAGTCATGCGAACGTTTCCGAAGAAAACCAGGTTGAAGCGGAAGAAAACAGAGACCGTGACCAGGTTTCTGACGTTCATGACAAATCGATGCTCGGGGTGATTGAGCTCGCAAACGAAGTTTCCGGTTTGATTGCCGATGGATTGGACGAAGAGAAAGATACCCCTGATAAGACAGATGAAATTTTGGGGGACTCTGGTTCATTAACCGCGGCTCCCGAGAGTGCTGGTGGAGACATCAATGAAAAAGCGGACCGTGTGGAAAAACTCGGTTCCATCAGCGAGGGTCATCACGAGACCACGATGTCTGACAACAAGTTGGCCGAGCGAAGCATTCGGGTTGATGTTGGGCTACTCAATCAATTGATGGATCTTGTTGGTGAATTGGTTCTTGCTCGAAATCAGTTGTTGAGGGTGGGAGCACCTGAAAAGGACCAGCGGCTGAATAATGTCACTCAGCAGGTCAATCGGATCACTACCGACTTGCAGGAACGCGTCAGTCAGACCCGAATGCAACCCATCGGAAATATCTGGGGGAAATACCCCAGATTGGTTCGAGATCTGGCAATTCAATGCGGTAAGCAAGTCGAACTTCTGATTGAAGGGGACCAAACGGAAGTAGATAAATCTGTACTGGAGGCGATCAAGGACCCGTTTACGCATTTGATCCGCAATGCAATCGATCACGGACTCGAAAAACCCGAGGAAAGGACGGCAGCGGGAAAAATGGAATGTGGAAAACTGCATTTGCGGGCGTGGCATCAGGGTGGACAGGTAAATATCAAGATCAGTGATAACGGCCGTGGGATTGATGCCACCAAAATCAGGGAAAGGGCGATAACGCGTCACTTGCTTGGCCCTGAAGAGGCACATGCGATGTCAGACAAAGACATCATTCAGTTGATCTTTACACCGGGGTTTTCGACCGCAGCCGAAGTAACCGACATCTCCGGACGTGGCGTTGGAATGGATGTCGTAAAAACCAATATCGAGAAGATTGGTGGAACCATTGAGCTGCAAAGCACCGCAGGCGTCGGTACGGCTGTCAAAATCAGGATCCCATTAACGCTGGCGATTATCCCTGCTCTCATCATTCAATGTAATCACCAGCGTTTTGCGATTCCCCAGGGGCATCTGGTGGAAATGCTGAGAATCAATCAGAAAGAAACGACTGGCAAGATTGAGCTGATTCGAAATGCACCCGTTTATCGTCTCCGCGGAAAACTTTTGCCCCTTGTCTATCTCAGTGAGTTGTTTGGCTACGAGAGCAGTACTTCTGACTCAAAAGCTTCGGGGCAGAATGTGGTGGTGCTGCAGACCGACAATCGCCGCTTTGGATTGGTAGTGGATGATGTAGACAGGACTGAGGAAATCGTGGTCAAGGCCTTGCATCCCGTACTGGGATCCATACCACAGTTGGCAGGAGCAACCGTGATGGGTGATGGGCGCGTAGCGCTCATCCTCGACGTACTGGGGTTAGCTGGTTCTGTTGGCTTGAGTGTTCAGGATCTCAGAAAATATTCGCAGCTGAAACCAGCAGGCCAATCCGAGAAGAAACCGGAACGCATCCTCGTATTCAGGTTGGCATCGGATCGTCGGGTTGCGTTAGCACTCTCTGACATTGATCGAATCGAGGATTTTCCGAAGTCAGCGGTCGAGCAACTCGATAGCTCCCCAGTCGTTCAATACCGCGGGCAGATCATGCCACTGATCCCGCTGGAAAATTATCTTGGCGAAGTGCCTACAGCCGCAGGTGACTCGTTGTTTGGTGCAGGTGATGCAGCAAGCAGTGTGAAGTGCATTGTGATCAAGCGGGGGGAAAACTTCTTTGGTCTCATCGTGGATGAAATTGTTGATGTGTCGGGGTTGAATGGTCCCGTGCGGGACAAAAACACTGTCGGACATCCAATACGCGGCGCGGCTGTTGTTGATGGAAAGGTCACCGACATTCTGGATGCAGGAGCTGTTCTTGAAGCGGCCGGATTACAAAATCAACAACCTGTCGGAGCCGCAACGTGAATCAGAATATTGTAGATCCCAGCCTGCAGGTCTGTGCTTTTCGATTGGGAACGGATCTGTTTGCAATTGATCTTAAATTCGTTCAGGAAGTGTTTCGGTATCAGGAATGCACGCCCGTGCCGCTGTCATCGCGCAGCGTGAAGGGTCTGCTGAACCTTCGCGGACAGATCGTCATGGCCATCGATCTACGTGAGCGTCTCGGCATTGCCACACGAGTTGAGGGGAAAACGCCGATTAGCATTCTCGTTCGTTCACAGAATGGCGCCATGTGTTTTCTGGTGGATGAGCTGTTTGACATCATCACACTCGAATCGGAGCAATATGAGCCGATCCCTGAAACATTGGATTCCGAAGAACGCCGCCATGACAGCGCGTGTTTCAAGTTGGAAAACGACCTGAGGACACTGCTGGACGTTCATTCGCTTGGTGATCTGGAGGGTTCGGTTTTGAATTCTCAGGTCGGAAAGTTAAACCGTCTTCCGCGGCAGCCTCATGAAGCTGGGGCAACCTAGATCGCATGTTGTATGCAGGCTAAATACAACGCCCCCTGTCTCCCATTTCAATCAACAAAATACAAGTCGCGTTTCATTGTGAGAACAACCATGAGCCAATCAAACTCAAATATCAATGACAGGAGCAACACCAGTTTTGCAGATCCGTTACGGGGGATTTTCAAAAACAGACTGCTGTTGGGACTGTTGGCAATTTCCCTTGTTCCATTGATGGTGCTTGGACTTTCGATGTATTACCTGGCTTCCGATGCCATCATGCAACAGGCAAAGGACCGATTGGCTGCTGTTCGTACAATCAAGGCAAACCAGATACAGAGCTATTTTCATTCCATTCAGGACCAGATCCAGACATTCTCGGAAGACCGTATGGTGATCCAGGCGATGTCAGATTTTGATCGTGGCGTCAGGTCGCTGAACGGAGAAGAGGATTTCTCCGTTGAAGCTGCGACACAGATGAAAAATCAGCTGGAACGCTTTTACAGGTCTGAGTTTTCCCGTGAATACGCAAAACATAATGAAAATATTGCGGGAGGTCTCGATTCTCTCGTTGATAAGATCTTCCGTCCATTGGACGGAAGTGCTGTAGCACTTCAGTACCATTACATTGAACAGAATGTGAATGAGCTGGGCAGCAAGGACCTTCTTGACGAGGCAAGTGATGGTTCGGATTACAGTAAGTCACATAAGCTATATCATCCCATCATACGGAATTACCTCCAAAAATTCGGGTACTACGACATCTTCCTCGTGGACGTTGATTCCGGCGATATTGTCTACTCGGTATACAAGGGCGTTGACTTCGGAACCTCCCTGCGTGATGGCCCCTACGCGTCGACGAATCTTGGCAGGGCCTTCAATGAAGCTGCCAAAGCCAACTGGAAAGACACCGTAATTTTTGTTGACTACGAAGCGTATACGCCTTCGTACGAGACTGCGGCCAGTTTCATTGCTTCACCGATCTATGATGGAAACAAAAAAACTGGTGTTGCAATTTTTCAGATGCCGATCGGAAGGATCAATGAGATTCTGTCCGAACGGACAGGACTGGGTGAAACCGGGGAGACCTATGCTGTTGGTTATGATCACCTGTTTCGCAATGACTCGCGATTTCTCAATCAATTGGGAGTTGAAACGACGATCATCAATCCGACCGTACGGGTAAATACCGAATCCGTCATCAGCGCACTCGACCGGAATGAAACCGGCAACGCAATTATCGAGGACTACCGAGGCCACAAAGTGCTGTCGTCCTGGCAACCGCTCATGGTGGACATTGACGCCGAAGGAAACGAAGACGGCCGGCATTGGGCCCTGATGTCAGACATCGAACTGGCTGAGGTACGGAGACCGGTTCATCAGATTGCTTTTTATTCCATCATCATCTGTTTAATTGCGGTATGTCTGGTCCTTTGGATCTCACAACGGTTTTCACGACAGTTCACTGATGAAGCGATACGGCAAGCTGCCTTGGTGCATGGAATCGCTGACAATACAACGTCGCTTGCAGGGGCTTCAGAAGAACTTACATCTGTGAGTCAGCAAATGAGTTCGAATGCTGAACAGACTACAGCTCAGGCAAACGTTGTTTCCACAGCAGCTGAGCAGGTTAGCCAGAATGCGCATACCGTTTCATCCGGTGTAGAGAGTATCACTGCTAGTATTCGAGAAATCTCAGAAAGTGCGAATGAGGCCGCTCGCGTTGCCAGTGAATCAGTACGCGTGGTTTCCTGTGCAAACGACCGAATCACGAAACTTGGGAAAAGCAGTTCTGAGATCGGGGACGTGATCAATGTGATTACGTCGATTGCTGAGCAAACAAACATGCTCGCACTCAATGCAACCATTGAAGCAGCCCGGGCAGGCGAGGCGGGTAAAGGCTTTGCAGTGGTTGCAAACGAGGTAAAAGAACTTGCTCATGAAACCGGACGTGCTACCGAAGATATCCGCCATAAGATAGATGCGATTCAAGATGATACAGGACAGGCCGTAGACGCCATTGGGCAGATCAGCGAAATCATCAATGAAATCAGTGACTTCCAAAACACGATCGCCAGTGCAGTTGAACAGCAAACGTCCACGACCTGCGAGATCAGCCGCAACGTTTCAGAGGCTGCGGTGGGTAGCACGGAAATAGCCCAGAACATCACTCAAGTGGTATCTGCTGCGGAAAGTACTGCCGAAGGTGCTGGTAATATGCAAATGTCCGCTCAGGAATTGGCGCGAATGGCAGCGGATCTGCGGTCGCTTGTTGAAGAATATCAGGAAGGTTAGAGCGGCGGTCAATCACAATCATGCACGCACTTGTCATCGATGATTCCAGGCCTGTTCGCAGTATTCTTGTCAAAATGCTGCAAACGCTTGGATTTGATACCACTGAAGCGGAAAACGGTCTGGATGGGACTGCGCGCCTTGCTGAATTCCCAAAACCGGACCTGATTCTTGTGAATTGGAACATGCCCGTCATGAACGGGCATGAGTTCCTCGTGAAGGCAAAGAGTGGTCCTTCGACGTGCGATATTCCTGTTGTTGTAGTTTCAGCTGAAACACAGCAGTCTGAGAAAGAAGCGGCGTTGAGGGATGGGGCCGCCACGTTTCTTCAAAAGCCGCTGACGCTTGGGAAGTTGAGAACCACGCTGCAGGAATTAGGGCTTCGGATCACGGAAGGAAAACCCTTATCGCAAAATCAAAGCGATGGTTTGGAACACGCACAAATGTCCTCCCCAGCTGTCCCTGACAAAAGTGAAACTGACAAAGCACAGACCTCGGTGAAGCAGAGGTCAAATCGCGACCCGGTTCGCGTTCTGGTAGTGGACGATTCTGTTGTCGTGCGTGGGATCGTCAGCAAAATGCTGCAGGAAGATGATGAGATTGATGTCGTCAACACAGCAGCTGATGGCATGATCGCGCTGGCAAAATTGAAGCAACACGAAGTCGATGTCATCCTCCTGGATATCGAGATGCCACGGATGGATGGGTTGGAACTGCTGAGAAAATTACGCGAGCAGCAAAACCGGACTCCGGTGGTGATGTTCAGTAGCCTGACGTCCCGGGGCGCCGCGGAAACGATCGAAGCATTGATGCTAGGGGCGAAAGACTATGTGCTGAAACCTGGTGGTGCATACATGTCGGATTCTCAGGAGGGAAAATGCGTTATCAGGGAGGATGTGATCCCAAAGATCAAGCAAGTGGCGAGAGAAGTGAATCCCAGTGTTGCTCGTCGAAAGCAGAATGCGGAATCCCACAGACTATTGGACTTTTCGAAACGCAAGCGAATTGACGCGATTGTCATTGCTGTATCCACGGGTGGACCGCAGGCACTTGCAAAACTTGTACCGCAGATTGGTGCTGATTTCCCGGTGCCAGTGGTGATTGTCCAGCATATGCCAGCAGAATTTACAAAGCATCTGGCTGACCGGCTTTCAGCGGCGTGCGGTTTTACGGTCACGGAGGCAGTACACGGAAAAACCCTTGGCCCCGGCTCTATAGTGGTAGCACGTGGTGGAGTGCATTTGGCCGTTCGCCGTTACGGCAGAAAGGTTCTGATGGCACTCAGTGACACAGAGCCGGTGAACGCTTGCAAGCCATCGGCTGATGTTCTGTTTGAATCTGCTGCCAAGGCATATCAGGGAAATTTGTTGGGTTTGGTGTTAACTGGAATGGGAAGTGATGGAACCAATGGTTGTCTGGCAATTAAAAAAGCCGGTGGAGCTGTCGTCGTGCAGGATGAGGAAAGTAGCGTTGTATGGGGAATGCCTGGCAGTGTTGTTCGCAGTGGAGCCGCCGACAAGACAGTTGCTCTGAAAGACCTCGGGGCAGAATTGCAAAGGAGGGTACGCACTCAACCATTGCAAGCCACATCAACGTCGACGATTCATGAAAAGGGAGTTTCGTCATGAACCTGCGGCCAGATACCTTCAAGTACTTTTGCGAAGCACTCCATCAACGAACGGCAATCAGGTTGACCGATAACAAGG
The DNA here is from genome assembly GCA_012270065.1 of Rubripirellula sp. Lineage (GTDB taxonomy): Bacteria > Planctomycetota > Planctomycetia > Pirellulales > Pirellulaceae > Rubripirellula. The sequence continues at coordinate 80,454 of JAAXJB010000115.1, forward strand.
AATACCTGGTTGAATCCCGACTCGGAATTCTGGCAAAACAGAATGGGATGCGGTGTGTTGATGATCTTGTGGTACGCTTGCGTTCACCAGGCTCGTCATCGCTTTGGCGTGACGTCGTCGACGCAATGACAACGAATGAAACGTCATTTTTCCGTGATGCCACGCCATTCGCCGTTTTGAAGGAAAAGGTCATACCAAGGTTGATTGGCGACGGACGGAAACCGCGCGCTTTGAATGTCTGGTCAGCGGCTGCTGCAAGTGGCCAGGAGGCCTACAGTGTTTCGATCCTTTGGAATGAAATCTGTGGCAACTATCCGGGCTGGAAGATGCGGATCCTTGCAACCGACATTTCAAACAAAATGCTGGAACGCGGCAAAGAGGCGACCTACTCGAACCTGGAGGTGGTTCGCGGACTGTCCCGGGAGCGATTGGATAGCAATTTCCAGTCCCAGCACAATCGTTGGGTTGTGAATCCTGCGATCCGGGAGAATGTATCGTTCAAGTACCTGAACTTGATCAATGGGTGGCCCACGCTTCCTCAAATGGACATTGTGTTCATGCGAAATGTTCTGGTTTACTTTGACATGGAAACCAGAAAACAGTTGCTAGCACGACTTCGTAAAGTACTGAAGCCGGACGGTTTTCTCTTTCTCGGTGGCGCTGAGTCCGCGTTGACAATTGATGAAGGGTTTGAAAAGTTATTTGAAAGTGGTAGCAGTTGTTATCAATTAAAAGCTGAAAATGATGAATGAGAAAATAGAGGTTCTGATCGCTGAAGACAGCCGCATTCAGGCAAAGATGCTGCAGAAGAAACTTGAGGCAGCAGGTTATGCCGTCCGTTGGGCAGAGAACGGTAAACTCGGTCTGGAAATGACGCGGGAATTGCGACCTGCAATCATTATCTCAGATATTGAAATGCCCGAGATGACAGGGTACGAATTCTGTGAGGCGGTCAAGACCGACCCACGTCTGAAAACCATTCCGTTGATTCTGTTATCAACTCTTTCTGATCCCGAGGACATCATTCGTGGATTGCATGTCGGAGCAGATAACTACGTTACGAAACCCTATGACCCCGAGTATCTGCTTTCGCGTGTCCGGGATTTATTGGCGACACCTCTGGGTGATGATGAAGATGAAACGGAGTTGAACGTTACGCTTGCAGGCAAACAGTACAAGGTCAAAGCAGGCAAACAGCAGGTCCTCAATCTGCTGGTTTCAACCTTTGAAAACGCGGTGGGCAAGAATCGTGAATTGGTCAAGGCCAATCAGGATCTGTCCATGGCGCAGGATGAACTCAAGCAGAAGAACAGTGATCTGACGTCGTTGAATTCGCAGCTTGAAAACGTCAATCAACGGATGGAACATGATTTGTCTGCTGCAGCGAAGATTCAGCAGTCGCTACTCCCGAGTGGGACGCCTGATATTCCCAGTGTGAAGCTTGCGTGGAATTATTCGCCTTGTGATGAGCTTGCCGGTGATTTCCTGAATTTCTTTCCGCTGGATGACCGCTATCTCGCCGCGTTTGTGGTCGACGTGAGTGGTCACGGAGTCGCGTCTTCGTTGCTTGCAGTCACTGTGGGACGTGTGATGACGCCTTTGGTTTCAAAGACATCTCTTCTCGTGAAACCAGGGCAGGAAGATGGTGAAAAGTTCATTGTTCCGCCCGCCGAGGTTGCCTATGAGCTGAACAACCGTTTTCCCATGGAAGATCAAGGTAATCTTTACTTCACGATGGTGTATGGAGTGCTGGACAAGCAGACGCAGGAGTTCCGCTTCGTTTCGGCCGGGCATCCCAATGTGGTTCACGTACCGGCAGGTGAGAAACCGCGGCTGGTTGAAACCGCCGATATGGCGATAGGATGGATCGAAGATACCGAATTCGAAGAGCATTCGCTTCAGTTGAAGGATGGAGACCGAATCTATTTGTATTCCGACGGCGTTCCCGAGGCGATGGATCATGACCTTGAAGAATTCGGCGACAAACGCATGTTGGACTCACTTGCTGAGAGTACCGCTGAATCCGTAAAAACCAGTGTTGAAAGCCTCTTCAATCAGGTGCATGACTGGTGCGAGCAAAACGGAGCAAAGGATGACGTTTCAATTCTTGGGATCGAGATCAGCCACTGACGGCTTGACGTAATGCAGCGGAACAAACGGGTTGAAGTTCGCCATTGACGCAGGCGATATCTCACTGGGCCCCATCGCTGAAAGACATTTCTCAGGTCCGTTAATGGGATGGGATAAAGAACACGGTGAGTTGCCTACGGTGCCACGGCTACGACAGGCGGTGTGTTCAATAGCCAAGCAGTTCTTTTTGCTGTAGATTGGAAACAAACTACAAGAAAATTGTTACCGTTTTGTTAGCCAAAACGTGTTTCTCCAATGGTTCAGCAGTGTCCCTTCAGGGACAGTGTCACATTGATGTGTGTCAGTTAAACTGTGTTGCGATTTTCATCACTTTCCACTCGACAAAAAATCTGCACTGTCATGTCCCTGAAAGATAACGGCCAGCGATTTCCGTACTTTGGTTCGCTCAACCTTGGATGGATTGTCTGCCTGTTGACGTTAGTTGGCTGTGGTGGTTCTGATTCTGGCCCAAAGTCTCTTGAGTCTGTCACAAATTCAATCGGGATGGAGATGCTTATTGTGCCCGGTGGTAAGTTTCAAATGGGTTCAAGGCGTGGTGACGTACGGGAATTGCCAGTGCACGAGGTAACGATTAGCAGGCCTTTTGGGTTGGGACGCACCGAAGTTACTGAAGAGCAATATCAAGCAGTGATGGGCAAACAACCGAAGCTCAGTAAACCAGACTGTGCGATTGATTCGCTTACATGGGCGCAGGCATCCGAGTTTTGCAAGCGTCTTTCAAATCTCCCGGCTGAAAAAGCGGCAGGGCGCAGCTATCGTCTTCCAACGGAAGCTGAATGGGAATATGCATGCCGAGCTGGGACCAGTACGGCTTACAGCTTCGGGGATGATGCGACAAAAGTTACAGACCACGCTTGGTACAGCCGCAATGGCCTGCAGGAGGCTCATCCGCCTGGCGGCAAAATTGCCAATCCGTGGGGTTTCTCGGACATGCATGGAAATGCGTGGGAGTGGTGCCACAACTGGCTGTACGACTACACGGAAGATCCCGTGACTGATCCCACTGGACCGGAAACCGGCAAAGAAAGAGTTTTGCGTGGTGGAGCGTGGTTTCATCGCGAACCGGATTGCCGATCGTCAACAAGGGCATTCATAGACCCTAAAGGTGACAAACAATACCTCGGAGGGCTCAGGGTAACGCTGTTGAATCCGTGATCATGCACGATTGAGCTCGGCCAACGTTATTTCAGCGCCGGATCGGGACGCGATTCATTGGCTCAGGTAATGCGTTGCAGATTGTTGAGTAAAGAACTGCCTTGATTTTCCAGACGGGCCACTCTTGCACGCAGGTGTCCCGTGCATTTTGATCAGTCAGCAGTGGTACGGAAATGTTCCTGCTTCTTCTGTTGCAGTTCCGTGACGATCTGACTCGCCATCACGAGTGCCTCACTAAGATCTTTGTAGGTGACGCCGTATTTTGCTGACATAGGTACAGTCGATTGAAGAATTTGCCAGGCGAGTTTCTGCGGATCCATGATAAAGCTCCCAATAGACAAGTGGTGGTTCTGGCCGTGTGTGTAAGATTTTTCAACACCATGGTTGCGAGCTTTGCGTTGGTGCACCACTGATCAACCGTTAACGGGTGGATGCACGGTGGATCTGGAAATTGCTGCCGACACACGGACAGTCATGGTGAAAAGAATCGATTGCATGGATCGGAACCAGACAAGCGTTTGCGATTGATGGATCCGAATCGACCACAGTGAGTCTTGCAACATGAAGGCGAAAGTCAAGAAATGAGATGTGCAGTCGATAAACCATGATTGTGCAACAGCGAACCGGCGACCAACAAATCAGGAAAGTCAAGCGGAATCTTGGGCGTCCATGCTGAGAACTTTACTACGGCTGGGCCTTCCCTCCGGTGCTCGGAAAGCTTGGAAATCATGGTTGAAGTGCCGGTTTTCGAGTAAAAAACAAGGTTTGGTTGGGCTCGAACTCGGGGATGGTTTGTGTTCCGGGGGCGTCGCTGGAGCCAGTTGCAATTGAGTGCCATCGGGCTTGTGAATATACTGGACACCTGTGTTGTTTGACTATTTTGTTAAATGCGAAGCCCACCAGTTCCCACCCTCATGGGGCCCGAACAATTTTCACGCTGAAGGGAGCGTTCGCTTGCTTAATTTCAGCCGCCTTGCAGTTCTGCAATTGATCCTGGTTGTTTCATTGCCACTAGCGGTAATGCAGACACTGGCAATCGCTGATTCGGTGGAAATTTATCAACGCGATGTTCTGCCGATTCTTCAAAGTCATTGCCTGCAGTGCCATGGTGCGGATGTAAGCAAGGCGGATTTGCGTATCGACACCGTAGAACCTGTTTTCCAGGGTGCGAGTGGAGAAAGATGGCACGATATTTTAAATCGTGTCGAGGTGGGCGATATGCCGCCCGAGGATGCGGAGCCATTGTCGACGGATGCGCGGCGAAAGCTTTCAGCTTGGATCAGGGCGGGATTCAAAAACGCGTTGCAGCAAGATGGAGAACAGAACACTCCGATCGTGCGTCGTCTGAACCGCATTGAGTACAACAACACTTTGAAGGAACTCACGGGCATTCGACTCGACTACGCTCGGGATCTTCCGCCGGATACGCCATCTAGAAATGGTTTCAAGAATAATGGATCTGCTCTGGGAATCTCTCCGTTGCAGATTGAGTACTATCTTTTGGCAGCCCGACGGGCCATGTCAAAAGCGATTGTCAGTGGATCGGAACCAAGAGTCTTTCATCACAAGTTCACTACATCTTCGGAATCCAATGCACCAAAAATAAAAACTCCCATTGGCAACCGCATGGAGGCAGGAGGACGCTTTTTTGGGAAGATGCTCGAATATCCCAAAGAGGGAGAATTTATAGTTCGGATCAAGGCATCGGCGATGATTCCACCCGGACAAGGTTACCCACGGATGCGAATCTCCATTGGGCTACGGTCGGACACCGTAGCACCATCGAAAATCCTCGGTGAGATTGATGTTACGAACGCAGAAGGTAATCCGGAGATTTTCGAGTTTCGTGGACGAATGGAAGAGTTTCCACTGCCTGGACACAACCCGAAGTTTCCGGGGGTCACAATTGCCGTCACCAATGTACATGACGATGGATTGCCAGCGGAATTGCCGCTGAAATTTGAAACACACAAATTCAGTCGCGAACAAGCAACGCAAGTTGCGAATCGAACGAAAGAGAATGCACCGGTTCTTATTGGCGTGGATCTTGAAATGCCTTCTGACAAGGTTCTTCGCGATTTCCGAAAGTCAGCAAAGACGCTGCAAAAGATGATCGAGGAACTGCGTTTGATTTCTGCGGACACTGAGCTCGATACCGATTTGTCATGTCGCATCTATGACATTGAAAATGAGAAGAAGCGACTTTTTGGTCACGTGCTCCAATTTGCCAAGCAGACTGGGAGCAAGTTTTCCGAGATGGAATTGAAATTCAAAACACTCAATTCCGGTTGGATCGAGGACCAGCAGACAGTTCTTTCTGTTTTCAAACACGTAAAACCTGTCAATCGTCGCGACAAGAAGGCGCTTCGTGCTCTGCTTCCAAAAGGGCCGGAACGGACAACTCTCGTTCTGGATTCTTTGGAGTTTGAAGGACCGATATTTGATCAATGGCCCCCAAAGAGTCATCGAGACCTGCTACCGCCTTTCGATGGAGATGAGCGTGAAAGGGCCGAACATTCACTGCAGCGTTTCATGACTCGTGCATTCAGGCGGCCGGCAAAGAGTAGTGACGTTGAAAGTGTGATGGCGTTCTATGATGAAATCCGCGAGACGTCAGGAAGCTTTGAAGAGACGATGCGTGAGGTGTTCACCATGGTGCTGGTGTCGCCTGAGTTTCTTTATCTGTTTGAACCAGGCGATGGTGCCGGGCCACGTAAATTGGACTCGCATGAATTGGCAGCAAGGATGTCGTATTTCCTGTGGTCGACGATGCCCGATGCGAGTTTGACGGCGGTTGCGGGTTCAGGGGGGCTGGCATCCTCGAACGAGATTGAGAGTCAGGTGAGACGCATGCTTGCGTCCCCTAAAATCGGTGCTTTGATCGAGAACTTTACCGACCAATGGTTGGATCTGGATGGGATCGAACGTGTGGCCATCAATCCGGAGTACTATCCAAAATTCGACAATGAGCTGAAAGTTTCGATGAAAGGTGAAGCGAGGGCCTTGTTCCGCGAGGTGCTTCTGAATGACCTTAGCGCAAAGAACCTTATCCAGTCGGATTTCGTTATGGTCAACGCTTCGCTGGCAAATCATTATGGTTTGCAGGGGCCGAAAGGTGGACAATTTGAAAAGGTACAACTGTCAAACGATTCACCACGGGGTGGGTTGCTTACGCAAGCTGGCATTCTGCTTTTGAATTCAACAGGAGAGGATTCCCATCCGATTCGGCGAGGCGTTTGGCTACGGACAAGATTGCTTGATGACCCACCGAATTCGCCGCCAGCAGATGTGCCCGAAATTGACGCCGATAATGCAGAGTTCGCAAAATTGTCTGTTCGTCAGCAACTTGAGCACCACCGTACACGTGAAGCTTGTAACGATTGCCACCGTGGGATCGATCCGTGGGGCATCCCTTTTGAAAACTTTGATGCTGTTGGCAGCTTGCGAACTGAGGCAAAACGGAAAACAACAAAGAAGAATGGAATCATTAATATTCCTGTGACAACAGATAGCGTGCTGCCAAACGGCGAGCTGATCAAGGATGTTAAGGAACTGAAGGATTACCTTTCTGATCAGGAAGACCGAAGATTTGCGAGGGCCCTGGTTTCCCGGCTGCTGGAATATGGCCTGGGACGGGACCTTGGTTTCTCTGATCGTGCTACCATAGAAAAACTTACCGACGACTTCGTTCAGGCAGATTATCGTCTTGATTCGTTGATTGTGTCGATCATTCAGTGCGACAAGTTTCGCACGAAGTGAATACTAAGGAAGATAAATCATGGCAAGAAAATCATGGCAAGTTGACCGTCGCACATTGCTGCGTGGAACCGGTGCAGCTTTGGCTTTGCCGTGGCTGGATGCAATGGCATGGGGCGCTAGTGACGCCACAAGGCTGCCCAAGCGGTTTTGCTGTGTCTATTTCCCTTTCGGGGTAGCGGTACCTGGTGATAACAGTCCAAGTCGGCAGTGGGGGTGGTTTCCTACTGGGCAAGGCGCTGATTTCGAGTTCACGAATGTTCTTTCACCACTTGAATCGCTCCGTAGTGACGTCACCGTTATCGGCGGTGTCTCTCATCCAAATGGATGGTCAATGGGTGGACACGACACCGGTGATATTTTCCTCACTGGGTCGTTGATGAAAAACGGTACTTTCACCAATACAATTTCACTTGACCAACGCATTGCGGAAGAACTGGGACGAGCCACCCGTTACCAGTCCCTGACGCTGTCAAGTGATGGAGGTGTGGGCGAACCAACTCGATCCTGCACGTTGTCCTTTTCGCGTCAGGGGCGACCGATTCCCGCCCTCTCAAGTCCGGCGCAGATCTTCGATCGGTTGTTTGGTGATGAAAAGGGAGGAACGATTGCACAGCAACGACGCCAACTCAGAAATACCGGTAGCATGCTTGATCGCGTCATGGAACATTCCAAGACTTTGAATCAACGGCTTGGAGTGAATGATCAACGAAAGTTCGATGAGTATCTGTCTTCGGTTCGCGCGATCGAGAAACGTGTCGAGCGAGCAGAGTCGTGGCTTGAGATTCCCAAACCGGACGTCGCCTCGGACTCTGTCCAACTCAACGCTACTCAGGAAGGACCCAAAGACTATATCAAGGCGATTTATGATTTGATCTATCTCGCGTTCCAAACGGACTCGACCCGGGTTGCAACCTACATGATTGGACAGGTAGCGGGTGCAACCACCATCGCTAATGCGTTCCCTGCTTGTATTGGATTGTCGCCAAACTGGCATGGTCTTGCACACGGTGCAGGCAAGGCAGGTGGAATCGAAAAACTTGGCCGGTTCGATCAGTTCCTCGCTCAGAATCACGCTGCGTTTTTGCAGCGCATGAAAGATACACAAGAAGGCGAAGGGAACCTGCTCGATCGAACAATTGTGGTTTATGGGTCAAGTAATAGCCGTACACACAACAATCACAACTATCCGCTACTGCTTTCCGGCGGTGGTGGATTGGGCCTCAAACACGGGCAATATCTGAAATTCGATGAGCGGAAAATGCGACTTTCCAACCTTTATGCCACGATTCTCAATCGTCTCGGTTTGCGTGACGAGGGATTTGGAGATAGTACGGGTGAAATGACTGATGTGGTTCAAGGTTAATGGATGCGGTTCGCGTCGATTGCAGGTGGTTTGAAAACGGACGCAAGTCAAACCGGGTCTATTTGCGGCGTCGCAGCAATCACCAGATGTGTTTCTTGAGTTGACCTCTTGATTTTGGCTCGTTGGTAAAGCTTCCGCCCGGCTTGCGTTTTGGATGTTGGTCAGCTCCACCTCGAGATTTGAAAGATTCTTGCTGCAAGAATCGAGTTAGCCGCCCATAACAAAGCACGGATGCGTTTCATTGCATTGCAAGTGAAATGGCTTTGTTGATTCGCTGTAACGGTCATAATCAGCGCAATTGCCACCCCTCCCTTTTAGATTGCAGCATGGAGTGGCCGGTGAAGCCGTGTGAAGA
>JAAXJB010000115.1:89336-102423 GCA_012270065.1 Rubripirellula sp.
GCCACCCCTCCCTTTTAGATTGCAGCATGGAGTGGCCGGTGAAGCCGTGTGAAGAATCGTGGCAGTCTATGCTTCTGGTGTAACACTTCCCGCCCGCACCGGAGCCGATCGATGGCAAATCTGCATAAGCTTGAAAAAGAACTGTTGAGCGATGGTCGTATTACGGTGGATGAGGTTGGACGCATCAAGGAACAGATCGAAAGTGACGGGAAACTTGATTATGACGACGTCATTTTTCTGGTCGATCTGTTGGCCAATGCGTCGGAGGTATGCGAAGAATTTGATGAACTGTTTTTTCCCGCCATGCGGTCAGTTCTTTTGGAGGACGGTGAAATCGGCATGGACGAACAGTATCAGTTGCTCCGAATGCTGTATTCCGACGGTGTGGTTCGCGATTGTGAAAAAGAGTTTCTGAAAGATCTCTATAAATCAGTTGATCGCATCACTCCTGAGTTCCGTGAACTTTGCGATACCGCCTTGAATGCTCCCTCAAGAAACTGGAGTCTCGGTGGAAAAACGAGGGGCTGATCAGTACGAACTGCGTTTGTTCGTTTGCGGATGCCAGTTCGTGTTCACCGTCATGGCCCATCTCGGATCGGTCGAGGTCTGCGCTGTCCTGAAAGTGGGCTCTGTTTCGAGGATTCCAGTTGCTTCATGATTCATCAATCGCGTTCACGTGAGCGAACTGCAGCGATTGCATTCCATGATGCTGAAGGGCATGTGCGAATTCAGACGTATGTGCGAACGGATTTGTTGGCGTGGTGGTCTGTTAAATCTGAAATGTGCCTGTTTTAATGTGGCAGATCGATGTGCCTGGAGCCTTGGTGTTGCCTGTGTCAGTCCCATGGTGCATTCAATTATCAAGGATCAGGCAAACTCTTTTGAGAGACTTTTGAGTCGCTCGTTTTGCACATGTGTTTTGCAATGATTAGGAACGACAATGCCCTGGTATGCACGAACCGTCATGCTTTTTGTTTTTGCTCTGTATTGGGGGGGGCTGACCTTTTATACGGGAATCGTTGTTCGCATCATCCATTTCGTGTTGAATGATCCGATGGATGGAGGATTGATCACACAACGCGTCACAAATTATCTGCAGTTGTTGGGTTTCTGCGTGTTGCCATTCATGATCTGGAACGGCATGGCAGTTGTGCGGCGGGCCAAGGGACTTGGAGCGATGCTGCTGGTGCTGACGGGAATCCTTGCTGCTTCCTTGACTTGCCTGGTGTGGGTTCACTCTGAGTTGGACGCGGTCATCGATTCAGAGAGTCGTGAAGTGATCGAGCGTGAGATTTTCACTGTGCTTCACCGTCGGTACAATCAGGCGACGACTGTCCAGTGGATATCGGCGGTCATCTTTCTACCGCTGGCTGTTTATTCCTGGCGGGTATTGGATATCAATCAGACCAGTTCAGAGAATCGCACCATGCAGTGATGCGTTTGTTCTGAACTCGTGAAGTTGACTGTATTCTGCTGGACACTTGGGGGGGGCAGGCCCATTTCGGTTTTGCGATCGTGCTTCAAAACGATTGTTTTTGAGAGCCATCGCATGCTTGGTCTCTTGTCGATCACGTTTTGCTCATCTCGGGTTGAGTGCATTTTGCAATGTGGCCTCTGTGACGTGGTGTCTCAGCAGGTCCGAAACAGCGTTTCGGTGTATCGGCGGCACAATGATGGAACACTGTTCCAAAGATGGATGCGCTGTGGCTACATGGAGAATCAGGATTTCGCTGGAATCGCCATGCCATTCGTAGGAAACGATCCGGTGCCAACTCAGCAAGCTCCAGTATTGCCAGATTCCGTTGTCAACAATTTGAAAACGTCCCATCGATGCCAGCAGCCAGAACAGGGAACAGTTGAGTGTCAGCACCAGGCATGCGGCTTCACCCACCTTTCCGGATGCATCAAGTAAAAATCCAACCCCCGTGCCGATGAAAGCGATCAGAATCGCATTCAGAAGAAAACCTTCGCGACTCGGAGTTGGGCCACAATCGAGAAGCAGATGGCCGCGTTTTTTCTGTTCTTTCGAAAGATACCATGCACAGAGCATGAGTATCATCGCGCAAATGCTCGCTGAAGCGGCCAGCAGAGATTCCTTCAGTGAAATTCCATTCAGCGACGTGCATATCAGCGTCAATGCAGTGACGGAAGTTGTAAAAACAATGCAGCTGAATGTGAGTTTGTTAGAAACGCCAGCAAATGCAGCGACAATTCGTTTGGTCAGCACTCCATCCCCCGCCTAGCACTTCCTTGGCAGCCACTGCACTTACCTGGCTTTTCAGCCATGAATTCCTATGTTCGACACAGTACCCCAGAGAACGGCAACATGTGTCATTCCGACCTCGCTTGCTGGATTCCCCGTAAGTGGTCCGTCACTTGTGTTGGGGAAGCATGACGCGGTAGCGCCCATAAACTCAGTTACGAGTTAGTACGGTCACCGAAAATGCGCCGGAACTGACTTTGAACAGGAAATGCAAAGAAGCGGGATGATTTGTGCAGAAGTGGCATGTACCAGAGCTCTCCCCGTGATAACCCAAATCTGCTGCACAAAGCGTATCCATCCACTCATCCCGCTTCTGCATCTCTCTGCCAGTGAGTTGCGGCTGGCTGTAATCCTTACTGCCAGTGTTTGCACCTCATGGCTATGTTTTACAGTCTGATACAAAGGCAGGCAAGTCAAAACGACGCAAAAAAGGAAAAAACAACTGTAGCTATTTCTGTGTTGCTGCAGATCCGACATTGCAACCCGCGAAAGTAGTGTTTGCCAGTAAAGTTTACCGTTTCTGCTGTGCGGTGCGGGGGATGATTCACCACTGCTCGGAGGTTCCTTAATTCCAAACGCTCGCTTGTGTGTTTCGGATGTCGTTGGCCTCATTTTCACGATGATTCGTTAACACCACGTGCAGGTGATCTTTGACGACGTTTTTGGCTGCAGAATGAACCAATTGCGGCAAAGATGTTCACGGGGCATGATTCGGCGTGGGGTGTCTTTGAATCAAAGCGGCATACCTTCAAGGATCACGAGGTGACAGTTTGAAAGCTGGTGAACCTTTCCGATTAGCCTCGCATCGGGTATCCCGTGTAATCCGCCAGGCTCCGCCTTTGCTTCCCCGCTCCTATCGAATGAGCGTGCATTCTGAACTGCAGTCGATCGCACGACCACAGGGACACGCAATCGACCTGTTGCTTCGTCCCTCGGAATGACTACGACATGGGAGCGACAATTGTTGAACGGTGCCGTGCTTTGATGTGGTAAGGCAGGGCCGCTTGAGCCAAATTCGCTACGAACTCGATTTTCCAACCGCGTTACCCTGCGGAAAACGTTGCGCGAGTTGATGGAGCAAGATCATGCCTGTCTCGAATTGGTGTCTCAAAAATCAAGATTGAGAAAACGAAAAAGAAGCATCCGCTGCCTCTGGCATACTGATGTTAGTGTTCCAGTGCTGAAGCCATTTCAGTGACTCTTCTCTATCTCAGCTTTTCCTCTGGAGCGATTGATGCATACTTCAATTTTCAATGTTGTGTTGTCAGGTTTCAATGGTGGATTTTCCGGTGTTCGGTGTGTGCGCACCATCTTGTTGGCATTGTTCTTCTGTGTTTTGGCACAGTCGGGCAATGCATTCTCTCAGGACCAATTGAAGGAGAATGACCTTGGGAAGTACACGCTGACGGATAAAGCTGGAGCCCCAACGGTGCTCACGGTCCGTAAAGTTCACAATGGCTTTGTGACCGAGTTTTACCTGGGCGAAATACACTATTGGTGGGATGCAGAGGACGGATGTTATTACCGGCGTGGAAGTCTCTATGCGTTGTATTTCGAGTATCTCAGTCCCGGTAAATACAAGTACATGTTTTATGACACGTGGTGGAACCGGGTGGTGAGCTCCGGATCCGTTGAGTGATGAAAACCGTTCAGAAACCGGGTTTCTGGACACTTGATGTGTCATGGAATCTGATTTCTTCAACGGGACCGATGCTTTTCGTCGAGTGCAGTTGACGCGCAGTCGCCAATGACGCTGGCATCCAGAAAAATACATGCTCCGTGGTAAACCCAGGCGGCAGTTTCTGATCGGAAGCTGCGGAGCATACTTGTGGCAGGCGATTTCCGGGTGGCAAGAGCGGCGTGCAGCCCAAAAAACCGTGCGGGTTCAACAGTTGTTTCATCTGCGGTAAACTGCGGATTCAACGGATGTGAGTTTTCCTGCATGCAACAAAGGTGAAGCGATTTTTTTTCGGGCGATTAGCTCAGTTGGTTAGAGCGCTGTGTTCACACCGCAGAGGTCACAGATTCGAATTCTGTATCGCCCACTTGTGGTGGCAGAGGCATGAAACTCAGGGTTTTGTGTGTCTCTGCTACCAACTTCTACCTACTTTCTGGTTGGCTTACCGAATTCCCCAAAACGATAAAATTCATTTGCGATACGGGAAGGCACCGTGCCCAAACTCGGAAAGCGGTTACTCGCGTACTGAAAACACCACCGTGGCACGTAACGTGGAAAAAGACACAACGCGTTTTGTAAAAACGTGGCATAAGCGATGTTTCGCTGTCCTGGTGTTCACGTTCAGTACGGGGCTTGTGCCCATGTTATTCTGGCCGCTGTCTTCGTACGCACGCTTTTATTGCCTGGTCTGTGGATTCACCGGTTTCGCCGTTCTGCTGGCACTCTGGTTTTCCTTCGTTTGGCGAACTGTTTTCAGTGCCAATTCCAAGCGTCCTGGCCCGACAAAGTCAATGTGAATCCAACCAGGACCACAAGGCGAATCGGCTTCGAAAGACTGACCAATGTTTCGTGGGAGCGCAGGCTGTCATGTTCCGGTAGTTTGTCAGTAGCGATTGCAGATGCGGAACGCTGTGTAGTAAAAGGCGATACGGGTTTCGAAACGGTGGCCGCCGCGTATATCACTCATCGTTCGAAGGTCGGAAAAATATCCGGGGTTGGGAATCGGTTTTTGTGCGTCGTTCGTGAGTCATGAAGGTATTCATCACGCGGCACCTCAACAAGCGGCCAGTTATCAGGGCGAATCCGTACGATCCTGCCAGGCCGAAACCCTTCCGTGACAAGATCGATTTCCATGCTGATCTGAATTCCACTGCTGCCCATTGCAACATCCTCTTCCGTCCGCCTCACATCGGATAAAACACCTTTTGCGGCCATCTGAGCGGTGCCAGCAGTGCCACCGGCCCAGTGCTTTAAAGTGTTTTCAGAGGATGCGATCATTGCTCCACGTCCATTCCTGAAGTCGGCATAAAGAGACTCATCCATCCCGCCAAACAGAGTCGCGGTTACTTTGGCACTACCATATTTTCCATACTCGACAGTATCCACTCTGGCCGGCATCCAACGGCTGCGAATGAAATCCTTGTGTCTTTCGGTTTGACGTCGGGCTGCGCGATCCAGTGAAACACGGTCGAGCCAGATATCAACGATGTGAAAACGAGTGAACACTGCTCCTGGTGTCGGTTTCCAAGCGATTCCGAGGTGAACCTCCTGTGCGTCGAACGTCTTTTTCCCATTCGACGGCCAGATCTGTTCTGCAATTAGATCGGTGACTTCCAGCAATTCACGTCCTCTCCAAATTCGGGTGGCAGCGTCGAAAGTGAATGATTCCGGGGACGTTATCGTATCAGCGTCTATCACTTGTTTTCGAGTGGCTGTGATCGTCCCACTATTGTTGGCGATAACGATTTCATTCATTTGCCAGGTCAGACCTTTACGGAGTGCACGGCTTACGTCGTCTTCAAGCAGCAGAACGTGGTTTTCAGCTGGGGCGACTCCTGTGCCCGCGTAGCCGAGCTTTTTCAACCGGTTGTTGAATGGTAAAACCGGCACGGAAGAATTTTCGGGATCTGGCGGGAGAAATGCTTTTACGTTCAGCATTGTTCCCAAAGGGATATCCCGCAGATCAGCCGGAGCTCCACGATATCGAACCATACCGTATGGGAGCATAGCGAACGGTGAGGGAGCGGCAAATCGAAACCTGCCACCACCATCGATACGGATACTGCCACGACGATTGACGCGATCCACGAACACCAGCTCGCCCCTGTAATTATGTGCCTTATGCGAAGGTGCGAATTTGCTGGATTCAGGGCGGAAGGTCTCGTCCCCGTTGGTGCTATTGGACAGAAGGAGGACACTGAGGAAAATCACGGAGATGCAGCGACCAAATCTGTGACGTTTCATGGTTTAATCACCCCCGACAATGGTTTTTGTTCATAACGACGGCGTGGATCGTCAGCAATGTATTTCAAGCTGTGGTGCCGCATGGAAGTTGTTCTTTGAAGTTTTTCCACCGCAAGCTGCATGACTTATCGTCCTGTCCAATTCAATCTTGATTGCGTTCCGCGTTCGGTGAAAAGTGGCTGGCACGTTTCACGGAAATCCATCTGGATCGTCAACGAAGAAAATGCAGTATAAACTATCGATCGTCATGCATAACGGCCATGTTTTTGCAAGCCGTGCAAACTGGATGCTCGCGAATTTTGTTTGGCATCAGGTTGTCGTGGTTGCTCAGAACCACTGCCCTGAACTTGATCCGCTAAACATCAGGCACTAACGTGCGTGTGGGATACACCAATCATCTGCCAGTAAACGAGGAACAAGAGATGCGAGAAATGATTCAAGTATTTGCCGCTCAATTGCCACTGCTGATTGCATGTGTTTTGAGGCTGGGTGCAGCGGCCCTGAAAATTGGAAAGGAAAAAGGGGCGGGACTGATCGTGGCAGGGGCTGTTGGGTTGGCGTTGCTTGGTGTTGTTGACCCGTTGGTGAACGCACTGGTTCTTCCGAGGATGCTGGAGGAAGCAGATCCAAAGACGATTCCGTATGTTGTTTGGTTGCGCGGCTTTATCTCCAGTCTCTGCTGGGCTGTGGCGATCGGCCTGATTGCAGTTGGTACTTTTGTCAGGCCATCCATGAAGAGTGGTAGCCAACATCAGGGCGAGTAAGTTGCGGTATCCGAATACGTTACACGTTGATGACCCTGCGTTTGGTGCATTTTGGGTACGAATGCTGAGTCGAACGCAGCGAGCTACTTCGCATTTTCAAATGTCGGCGGCGACCGATGGATTTTGCGTCAGGTCTGTTACGGGTAATCAATCAACCCGCGGTTCGTGCCCATTCGGCAGTCTTTCACACGTTGGCGGGTCATGGAAAGGGCCTTTTTGAATGGGTGTTTTCTGAACGCAAGAAGCCCATATTCGGAACAGGTTGGGTAGCGAAGACAGCGCACTTTATTCGCTCGCATCAAAGGACTACCAAATAGCCGATAGGTGTGAATTAGCAGAATCGCGAGACGGTTGAGCATCACTTTGCCTCCCCGTTCGCATGGCCTTTCTTTTGCCGAAGAATCATGATTGTTTTTTGAACATTCAACAACTCTTGTATGTTGTTAACCAGAATTGAGATGACTCCATCGGTCAGAGTAACAACCAAAAGGTTTTCATTGGTTTTGTGTCGACCGCCACCGCAAGTCTTGATGACATGCTCATTTGAGATGGATTCTGATTTTATGGAGACTACTTCATCGATGTAACTGGTGAAGAAAGAGAACTGTGCAATTGTGTCAACGTTTTGCTGGTTTTCCTCTGTTATGGTTTGCAGTTCTGATTCAACAACAATTTTATGGCTTGTAACCATCGCCCAATTCTGCGTCTTTCGCAGTTTTTCGAATGGATAACTGACTGCGAAATGACACCCACTCTTTTTTCTGTCTGCGTTGGTGCTGGCGCGTAAAAAATGGTGGACTTGCTCTCCAGGTTCGAGGTTCGAAATGGCTCGCGGAGGTAATGTTTCGGGTGATACCAAAGGAAGGTTGTTAATATCAATTTGGGGAATGGTTGAAGGGGACAAGCTAGTACCCCCGTCGTGCTTGGCGGAACTGGTCCCATCGATTCGCTGTGGCACGATTGGTTCGGCTGATACGAACTCTCTACTTTTTTCCCACTCTTCTTTCCCTCGACTTACGGCGTCCTCCACCAGTTTGGAATTTTTGATTTCTTTGGCTTGAGTTGCTACCGTCTCGGCTACTTGTTTTGTTTTTTCTTTGATTGCGTTGATGTTCTCTGCGTCAGTAAGCTTTTCCTTGATAACCCCCGCTTTGTCCCGCAACACACCGAATGAATCTTTTGTTTTCGCGGCAACAAAATCGACCTTGGAAGAGACATCACTAACGCTGTCATCACCTTCCGGCTGAATTGGTTGTGTGGGCGTCTGGTTGGATGATAATGCTTTTTCGAGAACACGCCATGGACCGTGTTTGTTCTCGGATATCACGTCGGATCCGAGGAGTTTCCCCGATTCCAGTCCTCTCTGGATTGTCGCAACGGGGTAGGGTCCTTGGACTGTGTTTCCGCGTTTTACAAAATACTGGGACATGGGAGGCCGTTTGATTTTAGGTGGGACGAATCAACCTGAGCGGCGAACCGTAGGGGGGCAGGATAATCAAATCTGATTTTCAGCGATTATAACGCCAGTAAACATTTGAAAGGAAGTGTCAAGCTACTGACGCTCAGTGATGAAATGAACTGTTTTCCAGACATTGATAACGTGCGTCATCGCTTAATCTGTCTATATCGGATATCTGTAGCGATTGTATCGGCCAGTTGTTGAGTAACGGAGCAGCGTTTCGCAAGCAACGTTAAGTGTTATCACTTAAACATTCGGTTTCGTTGGCTATGGCTTTATGCCTGGTGTTGATTGTACGTTACGTGGAATTCGGCTTGCAGTTCCAAGTGTGACTACGATTTAGATGATGCTCGCCGAATGAGCTTGAACCAAAGGTTTGTATCGCATTCTAGCATTAGTGTTATATTTCACGGCTTCTCGCGAGCTGGAAGAGTGTCGTCTTTTTGTGATTTTACTGATCACTGTAACTGCTCATAATTTACTTTTGCGTTGCGACTACGACCGATTGGCTTTACTGATGGTGCGGAACCAAGGAAGTGCCGGAGCATTCGACCAATGCTTCGATGTTTTTGATCACAATTCCACATGATGTGTGCAGGCTCCGCAGTCGGGTTGATTCGATGCAATGCGCTGTAATGCAATTAGGAAAATGATTTGATGAATGACACAGATTTTGTAACTTTATTTTGGGTGCTTGTTTTTCTCCAAGCGTTCTCTTGTGGTGTTTTCTGCTCATTCGTAGCAGATGAGAAAAATCGCGATGCAACAAGCTGGTTCTTTTTTGGATTGTTATTCGGGTTGATTGCACTGATTGCGATTGCTGGTTGCCCATCTCTTTTGAGCAAGCCAGGCGCATCCAGTACCACAAAAGGTTATCGCTCGAAAGACCCTGAATTGGATCGCGAGTTAGACCGTATTCTGCTTGAAGACTGATGCGGGCTGGAGGGTGACGAAAGAAGCTTTTCGTTAAACACTTGCGTAATAAAGAGAATGGTGACAATGAACCAGTATCAGAGCAGTGCGGTCAATCCACGCAAAAGATGCCCATCCTGCGGTGGTTACCTTCCAGGGGAGTTTTCCGTCTGTCAGCACTGTGGGGGTGGCATTAGTTGGGTTCAAACTGAAGCTGGCAAAATACCTTGTAAGCCTGGACGTGAGGAATACGTCAAAAACGAGGTGGCTGAGTTATTTGAAAGGCGACGGCTTGAGGCTGAGGCGCGGGCCCAGAAAGAAAAGGAAAGACGAATACGAACTTGCACAGTGTGTAGCTACACTGGGGACCAGGATAACTTTTCTACCAGTTTTGCACTGCAGAAATGTCAACGGTGCGCGAAAAAGATCATCAGGAAAAGAGTTGCGCGGTCAGTCGCATTGGGGTGTGCCATTTTGGTCCCAACGCTCTGTTTTTTAATCATTCAGAAGGTGCAGACCGAGAATGCGCGACAGAGGGAAATGCTGATTTCGGAAGCATTTGAACAAGGTGACTATTCCACGGTTCTTTCCATCGACCCTGAAAACCCCAAGGCTTTGTTGATGGAAAAGAACTCCATCGTCAGTCGCGCAATGGCCGAAGGTGACTTTGAAAAGGTTCTGGATGTGGATCCAACCAACACGGAAGCTCTTGGCATGAAGGAACGCGCGCAAATAAAAGAAGCGCTCTCGAAAGGTGATTTTGCCGCCGTTCTGGAGATTGATCCACGTAATCGAGAAGCGTTGCTCATGAAGAAGCAAACGGAATTGCGCAATGCGGAATCCGTGGCCGAAATGGCTTCGCTCGCTTTCGAACGGAAGCAAAACAATGAGAACCTGACAGCGGTCGTGAAGGCACTTCAGCGTCTCGAAGAGAGATCGATTGAATCCACTGTTTTGGGAGAACTGCGTTCACGAATCAGACAGCCGTACATTGTATGGCTGGGAACGCTGTCCGTAGAGCACGCGTTCGGACGAACGCAGTCAGATACGGTGACAATACTTGGTCGCGAGACACAGACAGCAGCAGTAAAACTGGTTGGGAGCAAACTTGTCGCGAGCTTTCGGCGAGCGTTGGGATCTCGAAGATACTCAGCCGCTTTGCTTGATTATGACAGGATAAAGACCCTCGATGATGATGCGGCCCGACAAATCTCAACGGATTGGCTTAAGATTCCTGAGCAGGATTACACCCAAATTCCAACGCCGGTATTACTTGATCTGCCGCCCGCTGCTCTTGGCACGTGTCCCGCTTCGGTCCTGCGTAGACTGAAAGATTCGGATCTGCTGTCGCTTCCTGCACGCACCAATACCATTGGCATGAAGCTCAAGTTGATACCGGCTGGGAAATTTGTGATGGGAAGCGAGGAAGAAAAACCTGCCCATCGAGTGACTATCTCAAGCGTTTTTGAGATAGGAGTTTTCGAAGTGACACAATCCCAATATGAGCTAGTCATGGGCACGAATCCGAGTTCCTTTGATGGCGATGAAAATCCTGTGGAGCAGGTCAGTTGGCATGACGCGGTTGAATTTTGCCGCAAACTGTCAGCAATGCCCAATGAGCTGTCTACAAAACGTTTCTATCGTTTGCCTACAGAGGCAGAGTGGGAGTATTGTTGTCGCGCAGGCACAACCACGGAGTACAGTTTCGGTCAAGACTTGTCTTTTTTGAGCGTATACGCGCGGTTTCAGGGCAATTCGGAGGGTAAAACCCATCCAGTTGGTGGAAAACAGCCGAACCCATGGGGTCTGCACGACATCCATGGAAATGTTTTTGAATGGTGCTCCGATTGGCATGGCCAATACCGGGGTGCTGAAGCGATTGATCCGGTGGGCCCAAAAACAGGTTCCGTGAGGGTTCGTCGTGGTGGTAGTTGGTTCACCGAGGGTTCCAAAACACGTTCGGCCTGCCGCGACTGGTTCGGGCCGTCGTTTCGAGGTAGTACGATTGGTTTCCGGGTGGTGTGTATCCCATTGGATTAACAGACGAATCCACTCGCTGGGAATCGATCCTTTTTTGAAATCCGTACCGCTCTTTGAAGTTGTTTTCGATCCCACATGTATCGTCGGAACCGGTCATTCATTGCACGCTGAACCTTGCGCACGACGACGTCCGGGGTACAAGACGAATGCCATGACAATAAGATAGAGTGAACCCGCAATTCCGAAAAAGAGGACGTCTGCTTGTTGGAGTCTGCCGGGTGGGTTCACGCAGATGACCGATTCGATCAAAACCAGCACAAAGATCATCAACAGCAGCACTATTCGTTGTGCTGTTTGGACAATCGGACCGCAGTGATTGGAATTGATATGTCTCATTCCGAAGGTAAAACGTAGCAGGATTCCAGCGATGAGCGCTGCTACCACCGCCATCACGAGAAATTGATCATTGTTCTTCGGGCCAAAACGGCGTGCGAGTCCGGGAAGCGATAGCATGATAAGCGGCACTGCCCCATCCCATGTGAACAGACGGATCATCCAAATGGAGTAATCCACAGGTTCAAGTGGGCTGGGATTGTCACAGGCGTCAATAGAATTACCCTTGTGTATTGACATTGTCTGATCTTTCTCTCGTCAAGTGAGCTGATTGATTTCGTCGCTTCTGCAGCCAGTTCATGTTGAACAAGACAGGAAGTGATTCGTTTGTTTCACTTGCCCCCACAGCGATTCAGCTGCCGCGGTTACAATTCGCTCAACATTGAGTGCCTTTCTTTTGGTTGGACGTATTACGTTCCTTACCAGAATCTGCTCAGGGATACTTTGACGGTTTGTATTTTGTCATGGTGCTATTCTGCCGAGCGTACCGGAAAATGCTTGCATCTGTACAGTCAACATGTTTGTGCATTTTAGATACGCTTGTACCTTCGTCGGCCTGCGAGTTTTGACCGTTGCTGAAGGTGATCTGTTCGACAATCGAGTCCAATGCTCTTGAGCTGGAAGAAATTGGTACGATGCTGGTTGGTGATACTCAGGGAAGTTCTGGGACACAGCAACTTTTAAAAAATAAAGACCGATTTCAAATTCAGGTACCAAGAATGAGATGGGAGTAGCGAATTGCAGCGAGTGATGTATTCAGCCGTTTCAGATATGTTACGAAATCACTGATTGGTGTTCCGTCTGTCTAATGCAAAACAAGAGGCTTCCGGCATGAAAAAGCTCGTCTTGCTTACCTGTTTGGTGGGTTCGATTTTTGGAATTCTGGCAAATGCCTCAGAATCACAGATGGGCAAACAGTTCTCTCTGTTTGATTGGCATTCCGCTGCGGAGGTGCGTGCATGTTTTCGAGGTGTCGCAGAGGCGGATACGGAGGAAGAACTACGGCAGCGATACATCAGGCTGTTGAGGGATTCCGGTATATCGCCTCAGTTTGCCAAGGGAAATGTCGTGCCCGTTGGATATGGAGCCCAGTTGGTTGTTGGGCGTGACTCACTGACAGCGCGTGGAAATGGCAGAGAAACGGTAAACATTCCATCGAATGTGCCTGCACTGTTCACGGTCAGCGAAGGGGGATCATGGTCACGAGTTGATTTCCCAGATGACACAAAGGTTTTGGTGATTCCAACTAACGCAGGATCGCTGATTGTTCATATTGATGATGGTGTGGTATCCCGGCTTGACGACAACCAGGATTAGCTCAGTCGAATGAAGGAAAACCAAACTATAAAAAACTGTCTTGTTCGATCAGTGCCAGATCGCAAGGCTGACCGAGT
>JAAXJB010000115.1:102523-159342 GCA_012270065.1 Rubripirellula sp.
AAACTATAAAAAACTGTCTTGTTCGATCAGTGCCAGATCGCAAGGCTGACCGAGTGGCAGAGAATCCAGGGGTTTTCAGAATCAGGCGTTACATCGAAGGATAAAGACCAGATGCAATCCCCGCTGTATGGATTGAGCACGGCAGGGTTCCATCACAGAGATGAAAGATACGTTGCAGACTTCTGCGAACACAGAATTATTGGTGCTGAGGAGACGGAGTCGAGCTGAATTGCGATGCTAAGGCATGCATATCGGAATGAGCAACCAATCAGCCTGTTCAATACACATGCAGGAAGCGAAAAGCGAATCCATAACACATTCTTATTTGTCAAAGTAGATTGATATGAACAAACCATGGCTTGACGGGCCGGGACCAAAAGATCGTGCAATCGCACGCATGTGGCAAGGCGGCCCGCTATTTCTCATCGGAGCGCTAAGCACTGCCTTTACCTATTTCAACTTGGGATTTATCTGGTCTTGGACCGTTATCTCAGGAGTACTCGGTTTGTTCTGGTTCCTGGCAGGATTAATCACTTATCTGACTGGCGTTGAGTGATTCAAGTCACGACAAGTCTCTGCTATCCCCTCTGTCAGAACTGTAGCTTCATTGCACTCTTCTCTTGCCACCGATAAACGCTTCACAAAACTTTTGCGAACGGACGGATTGGAAAACGCCAGCAGATGTTTTATCTGGGCATCGCTCGCATAATCACGATTCAGATGCCGTGTCTTGATTAAGATACAATCTGCAGAGCCCTCTGACCGGTGGCGTACCACAGCACATGCACCAGTCGTTGGCAACAATCATCGTTATCCCGGGAAATAGACATGACGTTTCGGCACTACCCATTGCCTTCAATTCTGACGACCGTAATTGTGTGCGGCATTATGTCATTCCTTGCTATGGGGTCAGGTATCCCAACAGCCTGGGCTGAAGCTTCCAAGGGGACGCGTAAACCAAACTTCATCATCATCTTCACCGATGATCAGGGCTATCAGGACCTCGGTTGTTTTGGTTCGCCGTCAATTCGAACCCCCAACATTGATCGAATGGCCAACGAGGGTATCCGCTTCACGCATTTCTATGCACAAACAGTATGTGGTCCTTCCCGTGCGGCGTTGATGACAGGTTGTTATCCGCTCAGGGTCGCGAAAAAAGCGAATAACCAGAAAGAAATTCATCCCTCATTGCATACCCAAGAAATCACCATCGCTGAGATTCTAAAGGATCGCGGTTACAAGACTGCCTGTTATGGGAAGTGGGACCTCGCCGGACATCGACAGAAGGGATACGACAGGAATCTCCTGCCAACAAAACAAGGATTCGATTATTTTTTTGGCACACCAACCAGTAACGACTCAGTGACCAACCTCCTGCGGAATGAAACGCTCATTGAACCAAAAAGCGACATGTCAATGTTGACAAAACGTTATACCGATGAAGCGTTGGAGTTCATCCGCAGAAACAGAGACAACGAATTCTTCATTTATCTTGCCCATACCATGCCTCATTTGAGGCTAGCTGCTTCTGAGGATTTCAATGGCAAGTCTCGACGCGGTCTTTATGGTGATGTGATTGAAGAGATTGATTTCAATGTAGGCAGGATTCTGAAGACCGTACGGGAACTCGGGCTCGAAAGAGATACTTACATCATCTTTACCAGCGACAATGGACCGTGGTATCTAGACCGGCACCCTGCGCTGAGTAAGCAAAAAGACCAGGGCGGGTCTCATGGAGGTGATTCAGCACCACTGCGTGGACATAAAACATCCACATGGGAGGGTGGATTGCGGGTTCCGTGTGTCATGTGGGCGCCGGGGCGGATTCCGGAAGGATTGGTTAGCCCTCAACTCACAACAACCATGGATATTCTGCCAACGCTAGCGCATCTTGCAGGAGGAAACATACCGCGGGACCGCATCATTGACGGCAAGAACATATCCGACCTGATGCACGGCAAGACAGACGCAAAGAGCGAGACTGATGCATTCTATTACTATGGTCATACGCAATTGATGGCTGTTCGCTCGGACAAGTGGAAGCTGCATCTGCCTCGCAGCATAAATACGATGGAACGCTGGAACGTCTTTCATCGTGAATCCGATATTGTCGATTTTTCCAAACCGCATCTCTACAATTTGGAAGAGGATCCTGGTGAACAAAACAATTTGGCGGAAACTCACCCTGAGACCGTCAAGGAATTGATCATCCTTGCTGATCGTGCTCGAAATGATATTGGCGATTACAACCGAATTGGGCAGAACGCCCGGTTCTTTGATCCCCAGCCTCGCAGAACTGATATCAAGGATGAATGGTGACAGGTCAGGATGTAGAAATCGTTCCATTCGACTTGTTTTTTTGGTTTCGAATCAGTTCACCCTTAGGCGTCAAGAATGATTCTTCACATGTTACGAAAGTAACATGGGCTGATGACAGTCGATGGCTGAAATCAAATCAGTGTCAATGAAGAAATGCAGAAGCCATCCAGAAACTGCTTTTGAGCTTTTGGGCCGCATCTCGCTACGAGATTGATCGATGGCTGTAAATGCTGTGTATTGCTCCTGGATTTCGAATTCCATCGGCACGCGGGAAGTTCGTTCTATTATCGGAAAACGGAGCCGCAATGAATTGTGGTGAGTGTGCTTCCACTGTTAGGTTGCTAGATCCGACGTCAATCACTGCATATAGAGGACGATCGCACCGATCCTGCGCGGGCTTCAGGACTGGGGTACAGTTGTTCCCGTGCAGCATGCGTTCAGTGCTTTTTTGCCATGGTGTTTGTCGTCACAACAGTAATGTTGTCTTATCCCCTCAAATTACATGACTGCACATGCACGTGGAAAACAATCATCGAAACGCTGTGGCCGCGGATCCGGATGTGAACAAGCCTCCAGTTAAAAAAGGACTTACATTCTGGCTGTTCATACCCAGTGTTTTGTTGGTGATTTGGCTTTTTGTGGAATTTGAGTCAGGTGCGATTTCATGGTGGGAGAACTGGCTATTGGCAAGTCCACTTTACTACTTCCTGATCATTCTCAGCCACGACGCGGTTCATTCGACGGCGCATAAGAATCGATTCGCAAACAACCTGGTGGGTTGGCTCGGGACCGCAATTTTTGCGATCCCATTTCCTTTGGTGAGGCGTGCACATCTGAGCCACCACGCAAGAGAAGGCGAGGCTGACGACATAGAACAATTCGCTTACAAACGTGGACCAACTCTACCAGTTCGAATATTGTTCGGTAATCTGATGTACTACAGATTTTTGTCGAGGTGTTCGAGCAGGTTGTGGGGACTGGCGATTGTAACCGTCGTTGCTTTCATTTTTCTGTTTGGCTTTTTTCCCCGTGAATCGCTGCTGGGGTGGTTCCTACCCATGCAAACGGGTACGTGTTACATCATGTTCACGACGATTTGGATCCCCCACGGGCCCAGATCAAGATGGTGGATGGATAACTTTCCTGTCGTCACCGGTTTCCACGAAGACCATCACGCCAAACCTAATTATCCGTTCCACCAGTTAACACGAAAGGCAGTTCGACACTATGCACGCCACCCTCACCGTAGGGTTTTAGCCGCGGGTAGGGAATTACCGGCTGCCGTGACGCGATGACACGGTGTTGGCATTCCACCGCGTGGTTACCAAAAGTGCCAAGTCATGCTTGGTTTTCTTCCTGGTAGTAGAGTGGCTGGAGTTATGCAAGTGGCTACATATTTCGTGATCACTCAGTGAATTCTTTTGAAGTTTTAGTGGGTTTTAAGGGATAGCAAGAAATACTTTCAGAGCAAGAAAAGGATCAGGACCCGAAAATAGTAGATTCTTGCTACTGGCTGGTTAAGGTCGACGCCATAGCACAGCCGTTTACATCATGTGATGTACCGCAACAATCGTAAAAAATGCAATTGATTCGAACATTATCTTGGACGGTACGTTGAAGAGTCCGTCAAATTACGCGCATTTGGCCTCATTCATGACTAGTAACCTGCGTAATGACGTGAGTTGTATGCAAAAATCTGGCAACGGCCGTGGACTTCTGCCTACCACCAGACGGCAGGTGACATTGGCAATACTTTTATGCATACTGTTAAACTCATTACAATCTTAGGTTGGCAGGAACGCATTTCCCCTGTAGCTGAGCGGTGTGTATGGAAATCGATTTGAGATTGTCGGGGGCTTCTCGCGTCGCTGCGGCAAAAACGGTTTTTTGAGGTGGGGAAAGGTCGCTGCAGATGCAGTGACGGAGTATCGGAGGGCATGATGGCCATTGATATGTATAAACGTGAATACATTCCTCTCGATCCACCTGCTAAGACACGGTCAGGTTTACAGAGAGGGGATCGTGTCATCGTGGCCCGCTTGCCGTCCGTGCAGGAACTCAATCATTGGAAGGATGCATGGTTGCCTCACATGGACAGGTCGGTTGGGAGCATTGGAACAGTGTCATATGTTTCTGGCCCCACTTCTGTGTGCATTGAATTCGATGACCTTACGAAACTGAACGGATTCAACTACCCGGACGCTTGTGTCACCAAGATGGGGACCAGCATGGTTGAGCAATCCAAACGATGATTCTTCGCCAAGTTTGAGGCTCGGTTAGGATCAAGGTTGCATTCAGTACCAACGCGCAGCAGATGATAGAACTTAATGCGTTTCACCTGCGGTTGTACGCATCCGTTCCGTTCGCAACGTTTGCTTTTGTAAACCTGCTGAACACTTGATTGGTTGAACATCAGGGTTTACTGCTGGTGGCTGCGTTTTGGAAGTATAACGCGATGATGCTATTTCCAGCCGCTGAAGGCGGGGGAACATCTTCTGCCCAGCAACCGTGGCGAATTTCATTGTGTATAATTTGCGGCTCCGGTCCCCGCTCACAGCATCCAAGGGCCCGACCTAAGCTGACGACTTTTGATTCTCATGTTGGGTTGACTCCGGTTTTAAGCTGGTCAATTTTCCCATTGTTCGAGTTGTCTGAATATTTCTCCCTCCGAAATCCTCGTTTGAGTGACCCATGAAGAAACATCGATTAAATGTGCTATCAGTCCTGCTTGTTCTGCTAACCGGCGTCATATCCAAGGCCGACGTAACATTGCCGTCAATTGTGGGTGATGGAATGGTTCTGCAGCAGCAGATGCCAGCACCCATTTGGGGATGGGCGAATCCGGGAGAGAAGGTCACGGTTGCGTTTGAAAAGCAGAAGAAGTCCGTCGTAGCAGACAACAATGGAAAATGGCGCGTAACACTTGAACCATTGGCCGCGAATTCAAATGGCCAGACGCTCACTGTTTCTGGTGACAACAAAATCAGCGTGTCAGACGTGCTAGTTGGAGAAGTATGGATCTGTTCCGGGCAATCAAACATGGAATGGAGTGTTGCGAACTCGATGAACCCGAAGGAAGAGATTAGCAACGCTAAATTCCCGTTGATACGTCTCTTCAATGTTCCTGGCCATACTACCGCTGACAAACCGCAAGATAAGTGTCCTGGAAG
Organism: Rubripirellula sp.; assembly: GCA_012270065.1. GTDB lineage: Bacteria > Planctomycetota > Planctomycetia > Pirellulales > Pirellulaceae > Rubripirellula. The sequence continues at coordinate 108,013 of JAAXJB010000115.1, forward strand.
TTGGGCCGCATGCTCACCGGATTCCGTGAAAGGATTTTCTGCCGTCGGCTATTATTTTGGGCGTCGTTTGTTTCAGGAACTTGATGTGCCAGTCGGTCTCGTGGGATCAAACTGGGGAGGAACGCGGATTGAGCCGTGGGTGAGTCTGGACGGATTTCGTTCTGTTCCTGAATTGCAAAACCTCGCAAATCAGGTCGAAACGCTCTGGAAAGATGGCGGTAAAGTCAACAATCGAACGCCTTCGGCCATCTACAACGCGATGGTTCATCCGCTGGTCCCATACGCGATGCGCGGCGGGATCTGGTATCAAGGAGAGTCAAATGGGAACGAAGGAATCAGCTACCACCACAAGAAGACAGCTCTGATCAATGGTTGGCGGAAGCTATTTAATCCGGACTTGGCTTTTTATTGGGTGCAGCTGGCAGACTTCCGCGAATCAAACAACAAACCGGAAGGTGGTGACGGCTGGGCAAAACTTCGTGACGCCCAGCGGACAAGTCTGGCAATCGACAACACAGGGATGGCGGTGATTCATGATATTGGCAACGCCAAGGACATCCATCCGCGGAATAAACAGGATGTTGGCTGGCGTTTGGCGCAATGGGCGTTGCATCAGAACTATGGCCGCGAAGATTTGGTGCCAGCCGGCCCGCTTTACAAATCTTTAAAAGTAGATGGAAACAAAATCCGACTTAGCTTTGATCACGTCGGATCCGGGTTGATGATTGGAAAAAAAGAGGGACTCGCACCAACGACGGAAGACAAAGATAGCCCGCTCGGAAGGTTCGCGATTGCTGGATCTGACAAGGTTTGGCATTGGGCCGATGCAGTCATCGATGGAAAAACGGTCGTTGTGAGCTCAAAGGATGTAGAGAATCCGGTTGCTGTGCGATACGGATATACCATGAACCCGCGTGGCGCGAACCTCTACAACCAGGAGGGAATCCCGGCGTCGCCTTTCCGAACCGATGAATGGTAGTTTTTTCCAGGTCGCCTCATTGTGATGCGACGAATTGGAAGAACTAATATTTGAATGCGAATGTTTTTAGGACGGTTGCGTGCAGGATGTCCCGCACGCAATCGTTTGAAACCAGGGCACTTTGCCGTTGAGGTAGAAAAACCAGGTTCAAAAGTGAGCTCAAGGAATCTCGTGCCCAGGTGACACCGGGCCAGCGGCCTGTCCCGGCTGCATCAGTTGGTTGGCTGCCAGTCCAAGTCCTGCGGTGATGAGCAGGAGACAAAATCCCAGGGATGCCAAACAGCCACATCCCTCAATGCAGCACGCCCCGGTTTCCAAAGCCGTTCCGGCCGCACTTCCGGTTTTGCGTTTGCCAGCATTTGAGTCATTTTCTTTCGTCGGCAGATCGTCGTGAAACGAATCAGGTTTTCGCTTTTTGTGACGGGAAAACACATGCACCTCTTCTTCAAATGCTGACAACTGGAACGTTGATTTCATCCGAATGATACAAATGGCATGAGGACCAAAAAAGCCCGGTGTGATTGAAGCACATGCAGCGACAGAAATGAAAGCACTGTGCGGTTGCACCAAACACGCTAGAGAGTTGGTGGAGTTAGGTTTTAGCAAAACCAGCGTCGCACGCATTGGCGGGGGGCAGCGGGATTGCAGGCAACCGTCAGTCACCGTTTTGTACGCGTTTCCACTGTGCTTTTGGCAGGGGACCGCGCGGGCCAATGATCAAGTCACCTTGCAGTCTGTAATGCTCGCCTAGTCGAACACCCCGGGATTGCACAAGACAAACGATGCGAAGGTCCTCCGAGACCGCATAGAGTCCTGTGGCTCTTCTCCCGTTGAAATCGCAGGAATAGGTGCCATCACGTCCCTCAATATTGAAGTGCAGTACGTGTCCCGTGCCGTCGGTTGCCTCCCAGACTCCGCTTAATTGTCCGGGGCTTCGTTCGCCGAAGGTCCAGTTTCGTTCCTGTTTAAATGATTTCAACCGGGATTCCAAATCGCTTTTAGTTATCGCTTGCTCTTCACTCGTTTCATGCCGGGGCTCGGTTTGTGCTTCGGAAAGTACAGGAGTCCCCCCGTCTGCGTCGGACGCGGTGTCCTGTGCTGCGGATGTTTCTAGCTCGGACATATCCGACGATTGCCGTTGGAGCGATCTTGAGCTGAGTTCATCGGGTTTCTGGCATCCAATGACTGAAATCAGAAAGCAAAGAAATCCGAGGCGACAAAATGGCGTCATGATGGTTCTGCTTTCATGATCGTAAGAGGAAATTTGATCCTGGCGCTCCGAACAGCCGGATGAGATCGCGTAACCAATTTACAGCGAGATGGAAATATGGAAGCGACCGGACTGCCAGCGTGATTTGGTACTAACTGACGTCCTTCATCACGCTTGGATACACAGGGGGACACGAAGAACTGTGCAGGGTCTTAGGAGGCGGAAACCATTTTCTGAAGAAAAGACGGATCTGTCGAGTTTGGAATCGTGGATGGCAGCATTTTCCTCAGCACACTGATTTCCTCAGCAAAATGAGGGTTCGAGGCCGGGTTCGAGACCAAATAGATAACACCGCGAAAGCGTTTTGCAGGTTTTGAACCATGTTTCAAGCGTGCCCCGCGCGAATGGCCACGCGTCACCGCAGTGTCTCTCAAAAACCAGTACTTTCCACTTCGTCATCACTGATGACGGCCGCGTCCGTCGACGTTGCTATTTTGATCGCCTCCTTGATAGACCGCGACATCCACTGGTCTTCCTGTCCCTCGGGGACCCGCCCCGCAGCGATGTATGCCGAGTAAATCTGGATAGCGCCCGCAGCGACGACGGATTCACTCTTTTGCAATTTAATATGTTTCGCCATTTCCGACTCCCGGTGTGATTCTGCCGTTTTGTACTGCGTGTATTTTAGTCAGCCATTTCCGAAATGGCATTTGCCAACCCAAACCACAACTGATCTTTGCTCGGATCGCTGGGCTTCAGCCTTTTGGTCTACGCGAAGCAGCACTTGGCAGAGTGTACCAGAATGTAGAAGCGTGTCACACACTCTTAATTGAACGCCGATTTACGGGGCTAAGCGGTTTGTCAGTATTAGTTGAACCACCGGTAATGGATGGACAGATTCCCTGCATCATAATTTTGTAGATTCGATGGGTTGTTCAATACGCTGATGCTTTGGTGCTGTTCTCAGCAGAAGTAGCTGCTGTTTGCCAGTTAATTGAAAAAATCACGCTTGGTTAATCAATGGGAGCGATCTTCCCGTTATATTGGCGGGATCAACCGAATGAATACCATTCATCAAAAGCTTCTATCAGGATGGACACCATGCAAAACGTACAAAAAAGAACGAATCGCCGCGATGCCCTGAAGGCTGCAGCGGTCGCCACCGGTGCAGTCGCAGCCACTCCCTACTTCAGTTGGTCTGAAAAAGCGTTTGCCAACCAGGACAAAAATGATCGGCCGAACATCGGGTGCATTGGTGTCGGAAGTATGGGGTCTGGAGACGCTCGCGGCCACGCGAACTTCGGCAACATTGTCGCTGTCTGTGATGTGGACGAACGACATGCTTTGCGTGCCAAGAATGACAAGAGGATTGGTGCAGGGAAGGCCGATGCATACGGCGACTACAGAAAAGTGCTGGACCGAAAAGACATCGACACGGTCAGCATTGTTACGCCGGACCATTGGCACATCAAAATCGCAGTGGAAGCACTGGAAGCGGGGAAGCATGTTTTTGTACAAAAGCCGCTGACGCTTACTCTGGAGGAAAACCAACTGATTCGGCGTGCGTGCGAAAAACATCCCGAGTTGGCGTTTCTCGTCGGAACCCAACAACGTAGTGACCGCAATAAATTCATGCGTGCCGTGAACATGGTCCAAAAAGGCCTCCTTGGTAAAATCAAACACGTGACAGTGGGTATCAATGGTTCACCAACCGGCGGTCCGTTTCCTGTTGCAGATGTACCGAAAGAGCTGGATTGGGAAATGTGGCAGGGGCAGGCTCCTGCAAAAGATTTCAGGGAGAAACGGTGCCATTACCAGTTCCGCTGGTGGTACGAGTACTCAGGAGGCAAATTCACCGACTGGGGGGCCCATCACGTCGACATCGCGATGTGGGCGTTAGATAAAAACGGTGCCAAGCAGGGACCGACATCCATTGATGGAACGAATTGTGAGCACCCGGTTAAATTCGAGAATGGCAATCCAACTGTGGAGGATAGCTACAACACGTCCCACAAGTTCTCAGTGATTCATACGTTTGATGATGGGATCACCATGGATGTTACCAGTCATGGCGATAACGGCATCACATTCGAGGGCGAGAAAGGGCGTATTTTCGTCAACCGTGGAAAAATCACCGGTACTCCGATTGAAGAGAATTGGGACAAGGATGCGTACACCAATGACGATGTCAGCAAGCTATACAAAGGGAAACCTCACGAAGGTCATAAGAACAACTTCTATCGCTGTATCCGCGAAGGTGGCCTGACTGTATCCGACCCGTTCAGTCACATTCAGGCAATGTCAGTCTGCCATTTGAGCGCTATCGCGGCGCGTCTCAACCGTAAGTTGACTTGGGATCCCGCGAAGGAAATGATCATTGGTGATGACCAGGCAGCTGCGATGCAGGCCCGGAAGCGCCGCTCGGGATACGAGATCCTTGAGGTCTAAGAAGTAAACGGCAAGGTATCCCATCACTTTGGTTTCAAATGGGACCAAAGTGATGGGCAAAAAAATGCATCAGACATAAAGCAGCTGCCCAAGCTTTCAAATGAGCGCTTATGCAGTCGCGTTAATCTTGTAGATTGCGGTGGTGTGGCATCATCATGACATGATGTCGATCATGTCTGCATGCCCCGGTGTTCTGAGTGCAATCCTCAATTACACCTTCTCATCATTCGCATGACCAGTGGATCGCAGGACGCTGGTGAAAAAGAGGATGGGGCCCAGGACGATCATTGCGATGGAACATGCGCCGACAAAGTAAATCCGTTTAAATACGCGATCAGCGAGTTCACCTGGCTTCACATTAGCCGAAGATGCATCGAAAAATTCTGGACCAATGATTTTCGTAAGAGTGGCATCTTCGGGAGACGGTGTCGCAGCGGTGGCCAAACTGTTGAGTTCGGAGTATGCCATCACTGCGAAAATGAGCAGGGCCACGCCGAGAAAGTCCATCAACAGTCCGAGGATTTTCAATATCATGGCTTTTCTCCGTTTAAATTCAGGATAGAGTTCGTTCAGATGTGCTTGGTGCCGTTGTTATGGCCAGCAAATAGAGATCCCGCTCGCTCATCGACTGCTGGAGTCTAACCACCAGCACAATCAGCGGATACCTACGTGTTCACATGAAAAACCACTGTTAAACATCGGGTTTAAAACATTCAATACTGATGAAGTTTGCCGTGGTCGTTGCAATCCTCTGGTGAATGTGGCTGAAATTGAGCCACAGTGAGGCGCGCGTTCCCCGAAACTAGTGACGGAATCATACCGGAGCAACGTTTTCGTTGGGGTGGCTTGCAGGAAGACGTAAAATTGGCGATTTGCGGTAGGTTTTCACGGAGAATTCAATGCATTTCTTCGTTGGTTGTGAACCGCCTGACTGGCAGCATCCACTCGGTTTAAAATGTTTTTCCAGGAGACATCCGACACGGTGCGTACTTCGTTCTGTGATTTTAACCTGATTTCTGCCATGGAGCCGAGATGCGTTTGTTTTCTCTATTCTTTCCAATTCGCCCACAGATCTACGCATCGACGGTGAAGATTATTGGCGTTCTTCTGGTCGGTGCATATCGTGCAGACTGGCCTGAGCACCGCGGAAACCTGCAGCGCACCGGATTTGTAGCTCAACCGTTAAATGTCTCGCATTGGGAACCTTTGTGGCGTTTCGATGAGCTCACCGCACCGAAACCGGCTTGGCCAGAAGCCGCCCGAAACAGCCTTTGGCAAAAACTCGATGATATCAAGGCCCGCGTCACAGACGACCAGGCAGACGTTGCACTTATCGTTTCTGATAACGGTGGAAATGACCACGTCTTGCTCACATCATCAGCAAATGATTGCCTGATCTCAGTGAATCCGTTCACCGGCGTGAAACAGTGGGTACATTTCGCCAACGCTCCGATCCGTTACGCACCGTCCGTTGCTAACGGGGTCGCGTATCTTGGGGCCGATGATGGTCTGGTACGTGCGGTTGATGTATCCAATGGACGGACCCTATGGCAAACACGCATTGGCCCTGACATGCCTTGGGTCATCGGCAACAGTCGTATGGTGAGTTCGCACCCGATCAGAACGTCAGTCCTGTTTCGGGATGGTTATGTCTACGCAACAGCTGGGCTGTTTCCGAGTCAGGGTGTCTATGCAGTTTGTCTTGATTCAAAAACCGGTCAGGTCGTCTGGCGGCGTCAAATCAAACAGTCTCCGCAGGGCTATCTACTCGCTGATGACGATAATCTGCATGTTCCTACCGGTCGCGGGGAACCGTTTGTATTGAAGCAATCGGATGGCAGATTCATTGCCAAGGTTGCTTCGCCGGGGGGAAGCTTCTGCATTCTGACACCGCAAGCAGTTTTTTCCGGACCAGGTAACACAGGTTCGATTGAAGGGAAGGCAGATGAACCAAACGCAAAAATGCTTTCATTTCCCGGGAAGACCTTCGCTTACGGCGATGGAAACGTCTGGAGTGCCGATGGGGAAACACTGGTGTGCCATCGACTGTTTGCAGCCGAAAAAGGTGAACCAGAGAAAGTCTGGTCAATCAGTTGCAGGCTTGCCTCTGCCTTGAGCGTTTCGGGGGTTGGTAACGATAAGATCTTGTTCGTCAGTGGTGGTCGACAAATCAACTACTATTCTGCAACGACGGGGGCACTCCGAGGAACTCTTCAGCTTCCGTCTTCCGCAGGAGAAGTCAAATACCTTGCCGTCAGTCCTGTTGAGGGTGGTAAATCTGCGATTCTTGTGGGAACAACTCTTCAGGGCGAAGTATTCGCGTGGCGAGATAGTTCTGAGCTGTCCAGCCGAAATTGGCCGGAACCAAAATCAGTCACAGAAACAGACGTGCCAGATGTTTTGAAGAGCGTTGATCGACTTCATACGGTGTTGAAAGAAAAGCTGAGATCACCACGAGGTTGGGCTTTAGTGATTTCGGACGACGATGGCGCATTGGTGAAATCTGTTTTGTCCGGATCAGACCTGCGGATCATGTCCGTGGTAGATGATGCTGCGACCGCAGCGAAATTACGATCAAGGTTCATGAACGAGGGTCTTTATGGTCACCGGGTTACTGTTTGGAACCAGAAAGCGAGCGACCGCCTGCCGTTTTCCAAAGGAGTCTTCAATGCAGTGATTGCTTCGTCTGAAACCTCCTATTCAACAGAACGGCTGCTGGAAATGGCAACCCCCGGCGCAGGTTTTGTATGGCGGGTCGGTAGCAGTAACCCTGTGGCAGCAAGTGACAATGCGGGCGTGGGAGTCTGGCGGCATCAATATGCCAACCCCGCGAACACTTCGGCTACTACAGACAGTGTCGTTGGTAATGCTGGCGGTTTCAGGCTGTTGTGGTTTGGTGGGGTTGGTCCTAGCCGTATGCCGGATCGACATCTGCGTGGGCCAGCACCCTTGGCAGCAGGCAATGCCTTTGTTGTCCAAGGCGATGGATGCCTCATTGGAATCGACCCCGCCAACGGGACTGAACGCTGGCATTTGGACTTGCCACCATCATCCATGCGTTATGTCATACCTTATGACGCTGGCTACGCTTGCCTGAGTGAAACCGGCAGTGACTTGCTGGTTGCAGCCGGAAAGGAATTGTGGAGTATCGATCCGTACACAGGTCGCATCATTCGTCGGACGGATGCGGATCAAGTCAATCATGTTTGGGGTTATGTCGCGGAGTCAAAGGGTGCTGTGTTTGCTACGCTCATGAAAGCTTCCGCAGCTCGAACGGCAACCGACAAGGAAACACGCTACTCATACGTGGAGCTGGATTACAAATCCAAAAGACCACTGGTGACGAGCCGGGAATTACGAAAACTAACTATATCTGGTTCAGAAACCTGGTCTTACCAGCCAGATGGGGTCATCGTTAATGGCAGCATTGCGATAGACGAAAATCGTGTCGTTTTTCTTGAAGCAAGATCGCCTGCCTGCGTGATGCACGAAACGGATCGCATTGGCCTGTCAGAAATCATGAAGGATGGTCACCTCGTTTGTCTCTCATCCGAATCTGGGAAAAAACTCTGGGACGTTTCACTGGACTGGCAACGTGCAGAAAATATCTTTTTTGCACAGATGGCCGGTGACACAGTCATTCTGACCACATCTGCGAGTCATGATGAGAAAGCCACCTATCTCATACGCACCATCGATGCAAACACCGGCGAATTGTTTTGGGAAGCGGAACATCAGCACATCAAGAAGGGCTTGTACCACGGGGAACAGGTTCATCATCCTGTAACACTTCAAACTGTTGCTGGGCGCAGGATCCTTGTTGCAGAACCGTTTCTTTATGATCTGGAAACTGGCGAGAGAACCGGGCCCCACGGAAAATCAGCCGAGTGGTCGCTGAAGCGTCCGGGACACAGTTGTGGAACCTTATCGGGCGCGGGAAGCTGTCTCTTCTTTCGAGCCGGGAACCCGACGGTGCTGAATCTGGAGTCTGGACGGTTCACAGCCCTTGCGCCAACAAGAACGGGTTGCTGGATCAATATGATTCCTGCGGGCGGGCGGTTATTGATACCAGAGGGTAGCGCGAGTTGTGTATGCAACTATTCATTGCAGACGTCCATGGCATTTGTACCAGTTTCTGAAGACTTGCAAGATACCGAAGTTCCATTTTTACCAGATGTTTATCCCGCTGTTGCCGCCCCACAGGCAACGCCTTTGTATCAGTGGGTTTTTGATTCGGACTCGATAAACGGGCAGACAATTGTGCCCACAAAAGGCGATGTCAAACTGCAAACTTTTAAAGAAGTTCAGATTGATTCCAACGGTATAAAGCTTGATGGCACTCAATGGATGTCGAATGTGCTCGCTTATCCAAGGCTACCGGATATGCCCGAAACAATAAGCCTCGAAACCCACGTTGTTATTGAATCAGCTCCCGAGTGGGCAGGAATTGTGGGAGCCGTACAAGACAACGGCAGTTACGAACGTGGGTGCATGCTCGGTATTCACAACGGAAAACTATTCTTTTCACTTGCTGGATCTCAGACTGGAAAGCTTACCTATTTGCATGCCCCAACACCTTTTGAAACAGATCAGATGCTGCATGTTAAGGGGACGTACGATGGGCGCATGATGAAGCTATATGTCAACGGGAAACTGGTTGCCCAAAGCTCGGAGCAACGCGGGGGGCTCTACATCGACAAGAACAGCTGGCTTACCGTTGGTGCATACAAAGACAAGGACGAGTTTTACCGCTTCCGGGGACAGATAAAATCGGTAACGATACACGAGGGTGTTAAAAACGTGTCACCGGACTAGGTCGCTTTGTAGGTGGTATGATCACAAGACGTTCATCCTTATTGGGAGAACAGACTGTCTGTTCAAGCCGATATTGATCAACCATCAATGATTCGTCATTGACGATGCGATCGTCCTGTTTGAGATGAAACCGTTGTAATTGATGCGTAACGCGTGACCGGGAGGCGTTTGGTTTGGCGTGCCGTAGTACTCAACTCTCATATTCAATATAGTGAACAGAACACCAACGATATCGGCTGGCAATTATCTGGTTCATGTCAGCTGACGAGTCGCGACGATTAACATGCTTCGTCCAATTCTGTCGACAAATTCAACTGAGAAATAAGATGACCAAAGTAGCTTTCCTTTTCGGTGCATTATTGATTACCAACGGCCTGGTTGGATTTTTCCTTAGTGAAACAACAAGCGTGACTGCTCTCATTCCTGCGATCTTTGGTGGTATCATCTTCCTATGCGGTTTGGTATCGGCGGTAAAAGAAAGCTTGGCAAAGCACTTCATGCACGTGTCTGCTGCGATTGGTTTGCTTGGAGCGTTAGCTGCTGGTGGTCGTCTTGCATCTACGTTGGGAGCGGACGATCCGAATCGATTTGTACAGGCGAACCTGGGAGCGATGGCTCTGCTATGCACGGGCTATGTTGTCGCCTGCTTTCAGTCGTTTCGCGCTGCTGGAAAAGCGAGACGCGAGGCTGCTGGGAAAGAGTGAATTCGATATTGACTATCAGAACCAGGCGTTCAGTGGGAAACCACATTCTAGCATTGATGATGGGCGCAACGACTTGCCGACAAACCGATCAGATATTACTGATCCAACATTGAAACGCCTCAAAAACCGACTTGGTTTGGAGAGAAAATCGCCTGTCAATGGATGGGGGTGTTAAGCTGTATCCTGAGAGCAACGATTGTTCCGGGACAAAATAGCAGACCGATTGAATCTCTGTGCATCTGCGGTGGCATCATGGTAACGCCTCTGGGTTGACTCAAGGGACAAGGTCACTTTGATAATGCATCGACGATACCAAGACAGCGTATGGCAGTCATGAGCAACTTTGGAATTCTTCAACGGGATCTATGGGCAACCATTTTGGTTGGATGCTTCTCAGGGTTGCTTTTGTTCACGGGTTGCGACGCAACCACGGAATCGGAGCAGGTTGATCATCAAGCAGTTCGATCCGAAACGCGATTGGACAGCATTGGCGACGATTCGACACAACCATCGCATGGTCCCGGTCAAACGGCGTCATCGTCCGCGATGAAAACCCAACTGCTCAACGATGCACACCAACTGTCGGTCAATGGAAATCCTGCCGAAGCCGTCAAGATCCTGACCGAACTGCTTCTGAAGGACGAGTCAGATGTCGAGGTGATATTTCATCTGGCAAATGCAACGGCGGCAACCGGAAAACTGTCTGACGCTGTATTGATTCTTGACAATGTCCCTCAAGAGCATCCGCAGGCCGGTTTACCTGCGTTAGGTCAATCTGCGGCATGGTGTGTTGAATTGGAAAGATATAGCGAAGCTGAAAAACGCTATCGAACTCTTCTCTCGTTCGTACCCGATGCTGCTCCTGCTCTGCGGCAACTCGCTCATCTATTAAATCGGCAAGGCCGACGTCATGAAGCCGCGGATTTGATCAGGCGTTTGTGTCTTCAGGGAAATGTGCGACAGGACGAATTGCATGCGTTGATGTCGCTCAGCAACGCCATGCACGACGAAATACCGCAGGACCCGGGGCTGCCCCGCAACGACAGAGGATACTGGCCAATTGGTAATTCTGGGGTTGCCCGTAAGAAATTTGAAGAACAAAAATACGCGGAAGTTGTCGAGTTGTTGCGACCTGTTGTGACCGATGCGACCGTTCAGCCCGCGGTATTTTCCTTTTTTGGTAGAGCAGCAGCAGAGGCCCAGGATCAGCATTCATTTCGATGGTGGTTGAACCGGACAACGCCGGAATTGGAGCAGTTCTCTGAATATTGGGCGGCGTTGGGCACCGATCTCGTGATGCAAGGCAGATTTGAAGAGGCGATCAGAGCCTTGGCAGAAGCCGTGAGTCGAGATCCCACTGACATGAGATCGCTCAGCAGGCTCAGGCAATCGCTACTCGCACTCGGTGATTTTGACTCGGCTCAACAATTTGCTGACCGTTGGACCCAGGTCCGAGACTGTTTGAATGACAACAATGCCGTCGCCAGTGAAAACCCTCCCAATCCTGATGCGCTTGAAAAACTGATTGATCGATTACAGGCCCTTGGTCGTCCACTTGAAGCGATTCTTTGGCAGGCGATCCAACAGCATTATCGCCAGGCTAGCCCCGCGGAGAAGAACAGACTAAATGCTGCGCGACAGAATCTGGTGTCAAACGGAACAGCATTTCCAGAGCGGATCAACAACGTTTGTGGCTTGAATTACCGCGATTATCCTCTGCCAAAGATGGAACGGACATCGGTGCCAGAGATCGCAACTGGTGAGAACACTTCTCGCTCCAGCGGAATCAATGGCGCTTTCAGGAATGTCGCGCCGGAAATACAGCTGAAGCATTCATTTTCGGTGGCAAGTCAACCTCAACGTTATGGATATGCAATTCATCAGATGTTAGGGGGCGGGGTTGCGGTTCTTGACGTGAACAAGGATGGTCAGCCCGATTTATTTTTCGCACAGGGCAAATGTGACGCACCAGACTTCAAAAACGGGCATTCAAATCAGCTCTTCCTGCAGAGTGAATCATTTTGTGTTGACACCACATTCGCTGCTGGTCTGCGCTCGTCTGGTTACACGATGGCAGTTTCTGCAGGCGACTGGAATCAGGATGGCTTTTCGGACTTGGTTGTCCGGAGTGTGCTCAGCGATGATCTTTATTTGAATCAGGGCGACGGGACATTCCGCCGGGTTCAGATTGCGAATAATCGATCATCAAATCACGTACCCGCCTCGGTTGCGATAGCCGATGTTACCGGCGATCAGCTGCCCGATATGTTCTTGGCTAATTACATCGATGATCCGCGGCGTTACCTGACGCCACCGACGGATGAATCAGGACGCCCTCTTCAGCCGATCTTGCCGAGCAAGTTCAACCCTGCCAAAAACATGCTCGCTCAGGGAGATGGAAATGGCGGCTTTGATCTCATTGAATTCAGCCAGGATCAACGGGAGGCCGCGACTTCGCTTGGGGTGGTGATCACTGATTTTGATGGCGTCGCGGGTAATGAGATATTTGTTGGCAACGACATGAAGCCCAACCAGCTTTGGAAATTCGGTGAGACGTCCGGATGGCAGGACATTGCAGCCATTAAAGGATGTGCTTTCAGTTTTACCGGCGCGTCCACGGCTTCGATGGGCATTGCTGCGGGGGACCTGACAAACAATGGAGCACTTGATCTCCACATAACGAATTACCAGAACGAATGTGCAAGTCTCTTTTTAAGTAACCAGGAAATGTTTACAGATCGACACCTTGGTTTTAAGATCGCTGAAGAAAGCGCTCGTGTACTGGGCTTTGGGAGTCAGACTATTGATTATGACAATGATGGCTTCCGGGATCTTGTCGTGACCAACGGACATATTGACGATGCGATCGAGAACACAGGTGGGTTTAAGCAACCAGCTCAATTGTTCATTAACGCGGGCAATGAGTTCAGATTGGGATCGATCACGGATGCTTCCGGTTACTGGGAATCTGGGCATCTGGGGCGTGCATTGGCGACACTTGATTATGATTCAAATGGGCTGCTCGATTTCGTGGTGACACATATCGAGGAACCAACGGCCTTGCTGCTCAACAAAACAGAAACAGGCAATCATTGGATGCAATTGCAGTTGACCGGTACGGATTCCGAGCGAGACGCGATTGGGGCTCGCATCGATATCACGATAGGAAACCAGAAATACACAGACTGGGTAAAAGCTGGCGACGGATATTTCTGCAGCAATGAGAAGATTGCCTGCTTCGGTCTCGGCCCAGCAACACGGATCGACTCAATTGAAATCACCTGGCCAACTGGAAGCAGACAGGTCTTTGAAAATGTTGACGTCGACCAGAGATTGTTGGTTGTTGAGGGTGCGACTGATGTATTCACGCTCCAACCAAATTCCGGCTGAGGCCTGCTTGGAGTGAACCGCAGGGTGATTGCAAATGTGATCACATTTGCATCCCCCGTGCTGGAATCAGCCAAAGGCCACGCCCAGGATCAAGGCAAGCAGCAAACCTCCCCACAGGAGTGTGAATAGTCCACCGCAGCCGATTCCGATCCATGCGTGCACGCTACCCTTGATAACCGGGTTCTGTTTTCGATCCCGCAGGCCAAGGACGCCTAAGATGAAAGCAGCTATGCCGATGGGCAAACCGATCATGGGTAGCCCGCTGCCGATTCCCAGATAGTAGGCAATCAACGCTTTCGGGTTCTTGTACGGAATGACTCCGCCCGTCGCATCCCCCTGATTTGGATTGTTCGCAGGCTGTTTCGCAAAATTCGCCTGGGGCACCTGGGTCGGGCTGCTAAAAGGGTTGCTTGCGTTCAATTGTGCCTGACAATATGGACACACGGCAGTCCCGTCGGGGACGGCTTTCTGACAGGATTGACAAATCATTTTGGGTCATAACTTGATGGGCGAAATCACTTTGTTTTCGAAAGTGATGGTGGTTAAAAAAGCTCCCCCGCGTGGGACCTTGACGATGATTCTGTTCAGCAGGTTTGAAGAAACTGTTTTTGATCCATCATGGCCGACCGGCGTAGTTATCGCCTGTTCATGCATTGGTAAAACAAATGGCATCTGGGACCGAAGCCGCTTTTCTCCTTTGCTGCGTGGCATCGTAGCATCTTCCCAACAGCGTGCAAAACACATTTGTACATTTCAGGTTATTTATCAACAGATCCTGCGTTCATGATCGGTCAAGATGACAAGTACATCATTGAATAAGAGAATCGGCAGGGCGAGTTCCTTGGATGTTGACAAAGAATAGGCTGGTTTGCCAATTCATTGGGCGGTTGATACGCGCACTACTCTGAACCCAAATTGGGTTCCCTTGGTCCCAGGTCTTGCTTTCTGGGAAACACCTGTGTGGCATAGTGCGCTTGCGGAATCCCAACTTCCACCCAGGCAGATGGTACCCACTACCTGATTTAAACCGTGACCAGCCGGGTCATCCAGCGTTTTAGCGGGAGCACTTTCGGTCACATTACACCATTCCCATACGTTCCCATACATGTCGTGAATGCCCCATGGATTTGCTGGTTTCAGTCCAACATCGTGAGTTTGTGCATCAGCGTTGTCAACGATCCACGCATGGACGCCGAGATCGGAGGCATGATGGTCGAACTGATCTTCTACTTGTTCGCCAGCACGTACAACGTATGCCCATTCATCTTCCGTGGGCAATCGGTAGGCAACACCTTGGGCCTTTTCTTCTGGCAGGTTGCTCAATTTCCGACAGAAATCCTCGACCTGTTCCCAACTCATGTTTTCAACAGGCCTTTTCTCGCCCTTGAAACCACTGGGATTCGAACCCATGACAGCCTCGAACTGCGCTTGTGTGACTTCATGGACCCCAAATTCAAGAGGTCCATCCACTTGTATTCGTTCCGTTACGCCGGTGCGGTTGATGAGGAAAGCCCCCTTTGGAACCGCAATGAACTGCATGCCGATTGAGTTTGAAATCACTGAGTGCGTTGCCGCTGCTGTTTCATTTTCAGTTTCCGTTTCGCTTTTCGTTCCGCAACCGGCAACTGAAAGGCAAAATACAGTCAAAAAAACATTCATGGATCGCATGGCAAATCTCCTCAGGCACACTGGCATCAAAGCAACGGGAATGGAAGGAAGCGGGAACTGTGTGTAGATAACACACGTCAATCAGGCATCTCCTTCATTTTTGAAGCGGGATTCATAGGGAAATCCTGCGCTCCTTTTGGAAGTTTTTTCCGCGTTTCAGAAGCAATCGCGGATACTTTTCGGATTGCATGCTGATAATTCGACGCCAAATCTAAATATTGATGTTTCGTGACTCTGGATTTTCATCCTCTGTTCGGTCAAATCTGCGAATTTCATTGATGTCGTTGCTGAGCGCTTTTTGGAACAGTGTGATATCAGCACTGTGAATCAGCATATTGGCACCCATGTTGAGGAAACGGCGTTGCTGGTCATTG
This sequence comes from Rubripirellula sp., assembly GCA_012270065.1. Lineage (GTDB taxonomy): Bacteria > Planctomycetota > Planctomycetia > Pirellulales > Pirellulaceae > Rubripirellula. The sequence continues at coordinate 123,601 of JAAXJB010000115.1, forward strand.
TCACCCCAAAAATGGATGCCCGCTCCTACGTTGGCCTTTCGCGCTTTCGAAAAAATCTCTTCACAAGCAGACAGAAATGTTTTGTGTTCGTAATTTTCTGGGACACCCAAACTACAAGAAAGATCATGGGGGCCAATCAGAACGCTGTCGAGATCAGGCACCGACAGAATCTCGTCCAGGTTCGCCATTGCTGGTGTGCTCTCTACATTGACGATCAATAACTTTTCCCTTCCCGATGCTTTCAGGTACGCATTGAGTTGGGGTTCGAGCGCCTGGCCTTCAAGATGCGATTTCAGACGTGCTCCTTTCAATGGGCGTTTCTTCACCGCTCCCCGCAGTTGTTGAACCTGGCTCGCGGTTTCAACATAAGGAGCAATGATCCCGTCAGCGCCGCCATCCAACGCCATCGTTGCCGCAAACGGGTCAACTGAGGGGATGCGAACCAACGGTGGAACGCCCAAGGCCGAATATGTCCGGCACATCCAGCTGAGTTCACTTCGATCAAGTGGAATATGTTCCGTGTCAATGAAAACGAAATCAAGATCCGAGTAACCAATTACCTCCGGCCATTTCGGAGACGTTGAAACAATCAAAGTTCCCAGAATGAGTGATCCCTGTTTCAATCGGTCCCGGAGTTCCAATGCTGTAGGGCGTGGTCTATTCATGAATTTTCCCATTGAATGAAATTGAATCAATACGTTCGGCAGGTCTGGTGGTGCGTCTGTACGCACGGGTCAGGAAACAAACATAAGACGACCAAGTTCACTAACAATCTGCAATCAGACGCAATCGCACAGTGCAGAGAGCTGATCATCGATTGCTGAGGACAATGATGGTTGCAGGAATGGAACAGTAACAGCGATGCACGAACATTTCATAAACATCTCATCGGCTGTGTGAAATGAAAACACGGAAGCAGATTTGTTGCAAATAGGGCTGACTTTAACGTAAACATTACCCGAATGGTGTTTCTGATACATCGTTGATCAGGAATGCCGTTCTGCTCCTCAGCCGGAATCCACCTTTCTGTTGTTCCTGTCGGTCGGTCACACTAGCGGGAAATTGCGAACACGCCTGTGTCACAAGCACCTGATTTCGCTTTTTTAACTTAAAAAGGGCAGTATTGAGGGGCAAAGTACTTGTCATTGGTTGGCGTACCCACAACAGTGTCGTGTTATTGTTAGTGTTTGCACTTCTGCGGGAAGTGACGAACTAGCCCATCACTTACGTCTCGCCTGCGCAACAGGCTACATGAAACAAGGTACTGACCATGAGAAAAACAATTGCTGCCTTCGCTGCTTGCACCATGATGCTCGGAATTTCTGTAACCAATGCATTTGCTGGATGCGGCACTTGCGACAAAACGATCGTAGAAAATGCTGCGGCCAACAAGGATTTTGCCACGCTTGTTGCGGCGGTTAAGGCTGCTGCACTTGTCGAAACGCTCTCTGGCGACGGGCCATTCACGGTATTCGCACCCACCGAAGCTGCGTTCGCAAAATTACCAGAAGGGACCGTTGCCGATCTCATCAAGCCTGAGAACAAAGAAAAACTCACGCAAATTCTCAAATACCATGTGGTTCCCGGGAAAGTAATGGCAAAGGATGTTGTCAAGCTTGATGGCAAGCGTGCCAAAACTGCTGCTGGCAAACCAGTAGGTGTGAAGGTAAAGGACGGAAACGTAAGAATCGGACGAGCCAAGGTTGTGAAAGCCGATATCGCTTGCAAGAACGGTGTGATTCATGTCATTGACACAGTTCTGATACCAAGGCAGAAGAACGCAAAGCCTTCCCCAGCTGGCATTCAAACTAAGTAGCGACAGCTCACATCATGACATAACAAAAGCACCGTGCACTGAAAAAGTGCTCGGTGTTTTTTTTGAGAAAAAGACAAGTTCCAATTACTGTCAGCGGCAATTTGTAGCCCCCTGCTATCGTGAGTCGACTATTTCAACGCAAGGCTCACCAACAAACAGCTTCCATCAGCTATTACGGTAATGCCTGCAGCTTTTGCAGCATGGATAGCCGATTCGTCCTCTGCACCAGGCTGCATCCAAATGATGCGTATTCCGGCGTTGATTGCATCAGCAACGATGAGTCGCGTGGCAGCTGGTGGCGTGACGACAGACAGTGCTTCGATTTTGACGGGTAACTTGTGGATCGATGCGTACGATTGTTGGCCATCAATCACGGGAACATTTGGATTGATGGCATAGGCGTCAAAACCACCATCGATCAAGGCTTTGAACACCTTGTAACCGTATTTGTGTTTCTGGGAAGAAGCTCCGGCGACGGCAAATGTTCTCGCCTCAAGGAATTTCGCAGCTTCGGTCATGGCGATTAGCTTGGCAAAGGGGACAGTTGATGCGTCTCTGATTTGAAACGTCAATGACAATTTGAGTAAATCTCTGGTTTCTGCCAATACCCAAGTAAAGAGTCTCCCCCAATATGTAGAACTAGCGGATGCTTCAGACGCTATGGAGGTGCAATCCTGTTGGCCGCCCTAAAACCCACGACAGCAAAATCCTGACCAACAACGACAAATCGTCATTGATTGCCGGAGTATATTACTTGCTGAGTTGAGAACAATCCTCATTCACGAGATTCAGTCAATGAGTGCAAAAACATCAAATCTCTGTCTAGCATCGATTGAAACCTGCAGCGTTGGAACATTGCTTGCCAAGGACATGCATCTTTTCAGATGCAGGAACGGGACGAAAACAGTTGCCCTTTCGACAATTCACTTGCTTGTCGCGCTTTCGATAATCTTCTCCCTCAGCATGACAACCCAGACGAGCGTGGCAGCAACTGCCCCTTACCAACTTGCATGTTTTACAGCGGATGTCACCATCCCGTTGAACCATCGTTGCATGGGGGTCCTGCCCACGAAGTCACGGCAGGTTGTCGACCCTCTTTACGCTCACGGTTTTGTGTTACTGGGCCTCGACCTGCCGATCGTTTTATGCGCGGTTGATTGGTGCGAGATTCGAAACGGTGCCTACGACCAATGGCGTGACGCGTTAGCGAAGGCCGCTGAAACAAAACGCGAGCGTGTGTTGGTCTGCAGTTTGCATCAGCATGATGCACCTGTAACGGACGAAGTGGCTGAAAAACTTCTGTCAGATGTCGGCTTGGGTGGAGAACTTTACGACACCGTCTTCCATGATCATACGATTGACAAGGTCGTGCAGGCAATTCGGGAAAGTCTCAAGGAACCACAGACCGTCAGTCACATCGGTCTGGGGCAGGCCATTGTGAAGGACATTGCATCGAATCGACGTGTAATCGATTCTGCTGGAACAGTACGCTACAACCGGGGCAGTCGCAGTGCTTCAGATCCATTTCATCGGAAGGCACCTGAAGGCGAAATTGACCCTTATCTGAAAACGATATCCTTTTGGAACAGGGACAGGCCTGTCCTTGCGATTCACTGTTACGCAACACATCCGATGAGTTCCTATGGTCGTGGCCTGGTCAGTTCTGATTTTGTTGGCCTGGCACGTGCGAGGCGACAACGGGACGATCCTCGCGTTCGGCAAATTTATCTAAGCGGATGTAGCGGTGATGTCACTGCCGGGAAATACAACGATGGATCAGTGAAACACCGCGAACAATTGATCAATCGGCTTTATCACGCGATGGTCGAGGCATGGGATTCCACTGACCGTTTTCCGATCACCACTGTCAGTTTCAGAAATGCAAAACTGGAGCTTCCGTTCCATCCGGGTAGCCATTTGACGGAAGCGGCGTTAAGAACGTCTTTGAACGACAATGGCAAAAGCAACGAAGAGAGAATTCTTGCAGCCATGGGTCTGGCAAGTCGTCTGCGTACCGCACATGACCAACCAATTGATTTTCCCTGCATTGACTTCGGGAAAGCACAGATGGTGCTGTTTCCCGGCGAAACGTTTGTAGCCTATCAGTTGTTGGCGCAGAAAATGCGTCCAGATTCATTTGTCATGTCCATCGGATATGGTGAATGTTGGCCGGGCTATATCCCGAGCGATTCAAACTTTGATGAACATTTCGAAGACAAATGGTTGTGGGTGGGTCCAGGCAGCGAACAGCGAATCAGAAGAGCACTGGAAACCGCGCTTTCTCCCCCATGACGGCAAATCGGCGGTCAGCGTTTTCGGCAGTGTTCATTCAATTCTGGTCATAAGGTGGCGCTGGTCGGATCGACATCCAAACCGGTTTTTTTGCGGGCAAGGGAATTCTGATCCTGACATTGCCAACCGCAGACCCTCCAGGTAGTTTTGATTGTGTGGCTGGAAAAAACGCTGTATTTCTAAGAGATACACTTATCCTCTCGGCTGGTGGCCCTGTAGTGACATCAGGTAGGAACCACACTTGCTCGTTTGGAATTCCATCATACGTCCATCGGTTCGATAGACCCATCGGGTATTTCAGCTGTGTCACATCGGGTACATCAGTCCGTAGTATCAATTGCCGATAACCAGCAGTTGTTTTGAGCGGCTTTCCAAAGGGAAGACGGTTGACTCGCACCTTGCGCCAGGGCAGTTGACTTGCACTGTTCCCACGATTCCGATGAACATTTTCATCAACTGACAATTGGTCAGTCGCTACCGATTCGGTGTCAACCTGATCCGCATCGGAGGATGAAGTGGCAGTCGGTAGCACGTCGATTGTACGCCAGAAAAAGCGTGAGTTGAAATGAGTCTGTAGTTCAATTGCTCGCAACGGTATGCTCTCATCTCCAATGCGGGGAAGAAAACCAACTCGATTGGGTTCTTCAGGATCAAAAAACACTTCAACCTCAACGCTCGCCTCTGATGCATGACCGTTGAAATTGGCAAAGACACGCAACAAGGAATCTTCAGTTTCCAATGTTTCCGGTAGAAACTTTGATTTTGCAGTCCAGACTTTGTTGGATTTTTCACCCTCAACAGGTGATTTCAAAGCAATGTGAGCGTTATTCATTTGTGGTGATGTTGGCAAGCGGTTCACACCATTTTGAACTTCATCTTTCCCATTTCCGGAGATTGGAACGACAGAAATAGCGAAACGGGACTTCTCATCCCAGTATTCGTCACCAAGTACGGCGTAGCGCGAGGGTCGTATGTCAATCAGCCCGGGGTAACCCAACTCTTCCATTTCACTGATCCTCAGACCTTGCCGGAGACCTACCACGATCCCTCTGGATCGGTTCCGCTTCAGGATGAAACGCCTGGGTGCCGTTTCCTGTTTCGCAGCGGGCGAAATCCAACAGGCAAAACCTCTGCTACCGTACTCAGGTGGCAATGTAAAAGATCCGAACTGCCGTAGTGGATGCGAGCGGTTGAACCGCTGCTTTGTCAAAACCACGGTTTCGTCAACTGAAAAACTTTTCGACTCCTTGATTCCGAGTGTGGAACCGCTGCTGACACTCCCTCTCAACCGGCCCGGTGGATGGTGTTGTTCAAGCACGGTTTCTCCGTCTAGCAAAACCGATCCGTGCACTCCAGACGCGTCTGTTGTGGACTTGACGTGAATGAGATGTTTTCCTGCCGACAGCGGGACTGCATCGTACTGATCAGGCTGATTGTTCGATTCAATTCCCTCGCTGGCAAAGCGAAGCTCAAGGTCGGATCGCTCAGGCACGTACACTTTCCATGTGAGCAGCCCGCGCCAGACAGTAGGCATGGCGCGAATTGTCAACTTTGATGTGTCATCAACTCTAAGCTGGAGAGTTGCTTTCTCCATGACCGCGATTTCTGTCTGTAGGTCCGGGATTTCGCGCATCGCCATCGTGGCCGGTATCCATGATGCAACAGCCGCGGTAGCCAACATGAGCTCTAGCAATCCGAACCGCAAACGCCGATGGATCTTTACCGCACTCCGTTTCTGATGACCATTGGAGGCGTCCTTCGCGTTCACGTCATTTACATCACTCAATCTACTTACCCCCGGACGGTTCACTGATTTTCAACCTTCATCGATTTTGATATTCCCATGGCCCAGTCGACGAATTCGCTTTCCTGTTCTTTATTAAACATGTAGACGACAAATCCGTTATGAAGGTTTTCGTCTTTGTCTGGTTTGTCAACATTAGCCACGCTCCCGTCGTGAATCCGCAACAGACAGACGGCGTCGCCTGAGTTGTACGCGCGCGACACGGCATAATCAGCTGCCATTTCAACGGTCGCATTCTCAAGATCCTGAATCGGGAATTCGGGAGGAATTGAGAAAGAACACGATCCAGTATCCTCCGTGACACTTGCCTTCCAAGATCCAGCGTCCTTAACGAAAGACACCAATAACGTTCTTTCCTCGCGTTCCGCGCACGGAAAGGAATACATGGTATTTGAACTCCCGATTCCCCCTGGACTATCGCTCCTAATTAGTCCGATAGAACTGGCGAAACAAGCGTCATAAGCTTTGGGAAGAGACAACCGGAAACGCCAGCAAATGATCTCCTCCATCCCATCACTGATCAATTCATCTGGCAGTTCGGCGCGAACGACATGAATTTGCTTGTCAGTTGTGTCGCTAGCGTCCGTTAGTAGTCCGACCTTTTCACGCAGTACCTGGTGTTGCCTGCGGATCTCGGCTAATTCGCGTTTTGATTTCACAGTGAAGAAAACGCCGGTGATTATGATCGCCAGTAAAGTCAGTCGAAAAAACAAACGCGTTGTTAACATCGCTATCCCCGTTGCGACACCTTGACTTAGCATTCGATCGCATTCAATGCATCCGCATTGTATGCGATGCAGGGAGCGGTGCAAATTCATGCCATTCTTCTGAGCCAGAGATCGTACCCATGCGGTCGGCTTGAGCTGATGACTGGGTGAACGATGCCCCGACAATATTTCGCACTCCTCTATTGGCGCTTGGGAACACAAATGAATGTTCCCGAATGTCCGGGATAGCACGGTATTACATTGGAAGGTTTAATTGGCGTAAGGCCTGATCCGCCGTGCGGAAAGGTATATTTCTTGAACCCATCGAAGACATTGAGTAGCGGTTGGCTGAGATCACGAAGGTCGGAATGCGTGTAACTTACGAATGCCATATAATCACATCCGACTCGGTTTTGAGTTGCGTGCGAACCGACTGCACAAAATTCAACTTGAAATGATGGACACTTCCCGAATTCCGTTGGCGAAGTCAGACTCATGAAGGTTTTACAAGAGAAATCGTCAAAATTGCTGATGATCCAAATTTCCTGAACACTTGGCGAATGTATTACCATGTTCAAGTTCATCCATGCCGCAGACATTCATCTCGATAGTCCACTGGTTGGTTTATCGCAACATGAAGAAGCACCAGCCGAGGCTATCCGTGTCGCGACGCGGACAGCCCTGACCCGTCTGATTGATTATGCCATTTCAGAACAGGTGGCTTTTCTGGTCATCGCAGGTGACCTGTATGATGGTGATTGGAAAGACTTCGGGACTGGCATTTCATTCAATCACGAAATGCGGAAACTGGAATCTGCAAATATCCCTGTTTACCTGATTTACGGAAACCATGATGCTGAGTCACGTGTCACCAAGAGTCTGACACTGCCATCGAACGTGCATGTGTTTCCAACGAAAAATCCGGCAACTTTTCAACACCCGACACTGCCGGTCAGTTTGCATGGACAGGGGTTCGCAACTCCTGCGGTGACTGAAAACCTGGCTAGCAATTATCCCGAGCCAGTCGGGGAGCATTACAACATTGGGCTGTTGCATACAAATCTGGGTGACGCAGACGGGCATGGAAATTATGCACCAAGCAATCTCAATCAATTGGTTGGCCACGGTTACCACTATTGGGCATTAGGGCATATTCATCAACGCAAAATCCACCACTCTAACCCTCATGTTGTGTATTCGGGCAATACACAAGGACGGCATATCAACGAAACCGGTGGCAAGGGCTGCTATCTGGTCACAATTAACGACGAACTTGAAACCGAGAACTGCCATTTCCAGGAGCTTGACAGTGTCCGTTGGGACAACGTTGAGATTGACTGTAGCGGGTTGACCGATGAGCACCAGGTATTGACTACTGTACGCGACCGGATCAGCAAGGCTCTGAATGATGTTGATGGCAGACTTCTCGCTATTCGCCTTACTCTGACTGGGCATACGACCTTGCATGAGTCGCTGCACGCGGAACACACTCGCTTGACGGCCGAAGCCCGAAATATAGCAATAGAAATTGATCACGAATCAATATGGCTGGAGGGTGTACGTCTCAAAACACAGAGCCTGCTGGATCCTAATGAACTTGCAAAACAGGACGATTTGACTGCGTTCGTTCTGGATGCCCTTGAAGCATTCGACCCGAGTGACCTCCCCATGCCGGTTGCCAATTTGCAGAAAAAGTTACCCGCAGATGCAATCAAAGCATTGGCTGGTGCCCTGAAACCCGGAACCGATCAAGAACGAAAAGAGATCGCTGAAGATGTTACAGCTATCGTTCTGCAAGCAATTGCTACATCCGACTCGGCAAGCTAGGTCCTGGACGATCCAATCCCACTAACTCTTCTGTCACATGCGTTTTGATACACTCAATCTGTTAGCTTTTGGGCCATTCACTTCCTGCAAGCTCAGTTTCCAGAAATCACGACACGACCTTCATGTCATTCACGGGCCGAATGAAGCTGGGAAAAGCTCACTGCTGAGAGCAATCCACCATCTTCTATACGGATTTCCGTCCTCAACGCCGGATGATTTTATCCACGAATATCGGAAACTCCGGATTGGGGCGACGGTAAGTGATGGAGACAACACACTCACGTTTCTACGGAAGAAGGGGAACCGTGGTACGCTTCTTGACGCAGATGAAAACTCAATTGACGAAGGAAAACTACGCGCTTTCTGTGGCTCTGTAGGTTCCGAGTTTTTTTTGAACATGTTCGGTTTGAACACGGATGCGTTGCGGGCAGGGGCATCAAAGCTGCTTTCTGGGGAGGGTGAGCTTGGCGTTCTGCTCTTTTCTGCTAGCGCAGGCGGATCACCAATCGACTCGGCGATCAGCAAACTTCAGGCTGAATCTGACAAGCTGTTCGTTGGGAATGGACGTAAGGCGAATTCCCTTGTTACTTCCATGAACCGAATGAAAGATCATGACAAACAACTGCGTGCAAACTCTATTTCAACTGCTGAGTGGAAGAAACATAGAGATGAACTTGAATCAGCCGAACAGGAGTTCACCAAGCGTAACCATGCGCTGACGGCACATCGACTGCGTGAAAATCGGGTGAATAACATTCTGCAGGCGATTCCAGTCATCAAAACCAGAAATGAGCTGAAATCTGATCTGGACGGGATCCAATTACCGGACCTTCCCTCTGACTTTCGTGAACGCGTTACAAACGCACTGAAGAATCGGTCCGAGGCAAATAGTCTGATCGCGGAGGACAAGTCATCTCTTCAAAGCAAACGCGAACGTCTCGAGTCGATTGCTCCATTTGAACACATCGTTGATGATGCTCCGGAAATCGATTCGTTGCACCGAAACATCAATCAGCATGTTGGTGACCTGAAACGGTTGAAGTCACTTAAGAATGATATCGAGCGCCATACCGATGAACAGCATAGCCAGTTGGTTGCGCTGAATGTTGCGGGTGTCGAGGAGCTTGAAAAACTACCATCTGTGAGCCGCAAGGAACTCGAAGCGTTGCTTTTGCTTGACAAAGAGCTCAGCAAACATGAATTGGAAGTAACCCAGAATCAAAAGGAACTGGACTCTGTCAGTAAAAAACTGAACAAGCAAAAAGCGAAGCTCAAGGAATTGGGCGAACATACATTGACAGCGACGTTTGCGGACTTGAATCGACGCGTCAAGGAACACAATCAGAATCTCAAGGTCGCTATCGGCTGGAAGGAAAACTGCCTGAACAATCAAACAACGCTAACAAGGCTGGCTAAAGAACTAGGCGTTTCAGAACTCGAACCCTCCCAAATCCGCTCACTGAAGGTTCCCAGCAAGCTTGTCGTTGAGGAACTCCATGAATCGCAATCGCGGCTCTTGGAGGAACGGAAATCCGTCAATCGTGACCTCGACGAATTTTTATCGTCCGAGTTGGATTTGAAAAGTGGCATCGCCGCGTTGACCAAGGATGTATCAATTTTTACCACGGAGAATTTGAAAGAAGCACGTGCAAGCCGTGATGCACAGTGGAGCGATCTGGAAATCAAGTTGAGACATCGATCCGGCGTGAACGAGGGTGAACCCGAGAGTTTCCGGGAAAAAATCGATGAAACGGATCGCATCTCCGATAATTTGCGTAATCACGCCAAAACGCTCGGCGAATTGAGCAGTCTGGAAAACCAACTCCACACCAATCGTGAAAAACAGGCACATAGCCGCAACAAAATCAAACGCGTCGACGCAGAAATATCAAAACATGAAAAACAATGGAACAAAGTGGCTTCCTTCCATCCATTTTGTGACTTCACAGCTACGGAACTTTTGGCGTGGCTAACGATCTGGGGGGACTGGTTGAATCTTGATGAAGAAAATACGCGAATTGAGCAGAAACTTTCAATCCATGAAGACACGGAGAGAGAACTTACCAAGGATCTGGAAGCATGTTTTCCGGGGGAAAGTTCCAAGTACACAACCCTGGCCGAATTGCTCAACATGAGAGTGATTGATGTTGAGTCAAAAAACGGCCAGCGGGAGATGATCCGGGTTGAGATCGAAAGTCTTGAAGTGAGTAAAGTAACGTGCAGTGACACGCTGGCACAAAGCCAAAAACTGCTCGCGACTAAAATAGAAGAATGGGGACAATCGACAGCAAATCTGCTTCTTCCCCCCACTGCCAGCAGAGCACGGATCCTCAAGCTTGTGGAAGATCGAAGTAGCGCGAACCAAACGCAGCGGGAGATCATGAACTGCAAATCTGAGCTTGAGGAAGTACGACATCGTGTGGAAATGTACGAAACCAAAATTCGTGGGTTGAGAATCAAACACCTGCCCGACTCTCCGGAGTTCGATCCGCTCAATCCAGAGATCGCCGAGGAAAGACTCGCAAACGAATTGGCCGATGCCAAGACAAGGCAGACGGAAGCAGGAAGCCTTCGCAAGGACGTTGATCAACTTGAAGATAAGGTTCAGGCAAAACAGCATGCGCTTGCAGAAACGAACAGCGAATTGCAGCAATTATCAGAAGAGGCGAAGCTGACGGACTCCAAAGAACTTCCAGACGCTATCACCCAATTTGAAAAACGGAACAATCTGCAAGAACAACTCGAGTTGACGAACAAAACCCTGACGAACCTTGCCGGTTCACTCAGTTTGAATGAGTTGATCAATGAAGCGAACGGAGAAGACAGCGATGCGTTGAAGGTGGAACAGGATGGCCTGACGAAAGAGGGATCGCATCTTGAAGCACAACGTGATGCGGCCCGTGATGCTTTGAACAAGGCAAAAAGCAGGCAGGACGAACTTAGTAAAGTCAAAGACGACGCAGCATTGGAAAAACAGTATTATGCAAACGCGCATGCCCAGGTCGTTACTGAATCCGAACGGTTCATAAGGTTACAGCATGCGATCACCTTTTTGAAAAAGCAAGTCGAGGAATTCCGCAAGAAAACACAAGGTCCGATGATAGAAAAAACGTCGGAGTTCTTCAAAACACTTACCGGTGGAGCCTTCGTTCGTGTCTCGGCGCAACACGATGATAATGATCCTCAAATAGTCAATCTGGTAGCAATCCGCGCGCCCGCCGATCCATCGTCTGAACAAGGTGCTGTTCTTGCTACTCACGAGTTGTCAGAAGGAACCCGGGATCAGCTATATCTGGCACTTCGAATGGCGGCAATTGATCTTCATCTGGACCATCATGCACCGATGCCTCTGATCCTCGACGATGTTCTCATGACATTTGATGAGAAGCGGTCCAATGCATTTTTTGAGCTCGTCAAAAAAATGTCGGAAAAGACACAGGTGATTGTATTCACACATCACAGCCACATTGCAACGATGGCTGGTCAATATGTGCCAGACGCTAATATCCTGAGTATGAGTTAGCAGTGGTATCTTCAAGCGTGGCCAGCCCGCGAGTTGCATCTGCTTGCTGAGTTCAAACAGGAGGATGTTCGCGTTTTCCCTCCCGGATATTTGCGTGTGTCGTGCATGACCAGGGATGGATCATGATCATTCAGAACTCACTCTAAATATCGGAGTGGCCTTTTAGGCGTTGTATGATGCACCGCAATCCCCATCCGGAGTTCCCTCGACACGCGAGTGCAGTGACTGGCAACAGCACTAGATAAAATAAAAACGATGGTGGTTCAGGCACTGCCAACGAACCCCCGCCGGACGTGAATGGTGCAACGTCCGCGAACGCATCGCCAAATCGCAATTCATCAACGGCGGCAGCTGTATTGGTGTGATACACCGCTATTTTCGGTACTTTGTCGAATTCTTTGACTGATCCCGAGTACAGGACAGAGGGATCGGAGATTTGAGGCGCTACGGACAAAACAGGATTCATCCACACATCAAGGTCTGTGAATTTATCGTTTGCCTGATTGTAAATGGCTCTGCCAACAAAATACACGCTTTGACCTTGCGTGATGTTGCCACCCGAACCGAGAAGGGCTTTGTCTGCATCGTAAACACCCCATTGAGCACTTGTGACATCTTTTGCACCTTGGCCAATGTATACGGACTGATTCAAACCCACGGAAACTGTGTGGCTACCGCCAATTCCGTTGACCAGAAAACTGAACCAGAACGTATCGGCGAGCTCTGTCTGCAAATCGCGCACTGCTTCAATCTGTGCAGACCCACCGCTCATGCGTGTAGAGGCATTACCGGAAACCTGAAGTGAATCTCCAAGGGAGTCAGTGAACTGCAGTCCTTGGTTTGTTGTAGCCATCGGGTCAGATCCCCATGCCTGCTTCCAACCGAAACCACCATTTCCTGGCTGCGCCCCCGGTGCATAGGAAAATGACTCGTGAACAATGAGCCCAGCGGATACCTCGCTCACACACAGGAATGAAAGAAAGATGACTGGAAGCAATCGTATATGCACGTAATCCATTCCCTGCGTTCTGCCGAAAGAAGATTTCCACGCAAGCAAACGTTGCGGGGCTCAATTCGCAGTGAGCATAGTCAGAAACGCCTGAGCGTAAATGCGCGCTACGCTAAATAATGCTCGCTTTCTTCAAAACAGCAGAGGACCCGCTATTCTGGCGTGTTTGAACCCACCACAAGGGCGTGCACACGGGCGAGTTCCGTATCGAGTCGCCACCGTAGGCCTGCGTCTCCATGATCAGACATCAGGCATGTGATTCGGCTGCAGAGGGCTCTCGATGGGTCGCTACCAATGCTTTGGGAATCGAGAAAATGACCGCTACGAGTCCTCCCCAAAATGCGCCATAGAGGCCACCACGAACTGCCCACTCGACTGAACCTGGCTGAACAAGCTCAGCAGTAGCCAACGCTCCGTACGCTGCGAGCATGCCTGCAGCAACAGCAGCGCCATAAGAACAACGAAGTTCACCGAAAGACCGAAGTAGAACACCAGTCACGCCCGCAACCACGCCAGACAACAGAATTCCGTTTAGACCACGCACCACCGTCCAATTTGCCATGCCCAGAACAAGCATCACAAGCAATCCGGCGAACGCACAGCAAACCGTCAAACTAATGATTTCGAGTTTCGACTTCATGATTGTTTCCTAATTCGCTGGCTTTCGATTACGTCCATCTACACAAAGTGCCTGACGCATTGAAAAGTTTCGTGAGAATCAAGGATTTTTTAGTACCTGAAAAAGGAAAACCAGACGTTTTCCGCAAAACATCTGGACCATTACCGATGCACCAAGCCGGCTCGGCTATTGGAAAAGCGATAACGTCGGTATCTCGAGTTCATTCTTAGGCGGAAAGCAGCTGGGGCTTGCTTCTTAAACTAGCAAAACAGTCACGCTCCTCGACACACTGAAATCGATATTTCGCTGAAATACTTGACGACGTGAAATACTCCCATGGTTTATCTGCGTCGCTTAGGAGTGTGAAATGTTCGGTTTCGGAAATCGTGAAGAAAAGTTGAAAGAACGTTACTCTCAGTTGATGCAGGAGGTATACGAGCTCTCTACCGTCAACCGCAAGAAAAGTGATCTGAAACGTGCTGAAGCGGAAAAGATCAGCGATGAGTTGGAGAAATTGCGAATCAAAAACGCGTAACAACCAAAGACGAATTCGCGCGACCGGCACACTCGGGAGTGGTACCATGACGAATGCTCGCAAGCGACTGTTGTTAGGGATGTTCGGGGTAGGCTCAGTCGTATTAGCAAGTCTGCTGTTGAACGCATTTCGCGTACCTGCACACTGGCTACCGCTGAGCGAAACATGGAGCCAGGAAGATTACAGCTACCTGTCGTTGGTTATAGCGATTCTGGCCATGACGTTGCTGCCCCTCGATTTTCTCGGTGGTTATGTTCTTCCGAACAGGGCAAGGCGAGAGACGATCGCCTTCCGCTCCTTCTTGCTCGGGTGGTTACGAGGCGTGGCTGTCCAAAGTTTCTGCTTTTTCATTTCTGGTGTGTTGATATTGGGCTTTGGCCGGAGCATGGGTCTACCAGGAGCACTGGTTTGCGTGGCGGGCCTCGCAATGTTTCTGGTTGCGTTTCAGTTGCCCTTGAGTCGTTTAACTGGCTCGCTTGGGAAGAAGGTAGAACTGGACCTGCCCGATCAACAGAAAATCTCGCACGCAATGCGGCAGGCGAAAGCATGGGGTTTGAAGTCGCGGCCTCTGGTTTATCTCAGACACCGTGATGCTGGTTTTACGGGCGGAATCGTTGGACTGCCGGGGCGAGAAAAAATCGTCTTGCCCGAACAGGCAATCAGCCGGTTATCTGCTGATGAACTCACCTTCACCATTGCAAGAAGGCTGGAGGCAATCCATGACGGCAGTCGAAATCGCGGCGTCGCATGCGCTTTTGTTTGGGTGCTGCTAGGGTTCTCGTTATCAGCGATCTTACCCGGTGCCGGTGTGACGAGCGTTGCAGCATTGGTAACGACGTGCCTCGGATTCACATCATGGACTTTTCTGGGGTTACTCATTCTGCCTTCTCTGTCGCGGCAGGCGTCGTATGCAATCGATGGACGCGTGATGAGCCACGGTGCGGCTCGGGAATCATTTGAAAAGTCAGTCAGGATGCTTGATCAAATGCAAGATGATGAGCCTGAGCGCACACGCCTGATTGAAACCGTTTTCCATCCGGTACCAAGCGTGAAACGACGCATCACGCAATCTGGATCTTCTTTCCCGATTGCATGGCACGCCGCACGAATGACTTTGTTTCTGTCATGGGCGTGCATGGGAACACTGGTCCGTTCAGTTCACTGTAACGTGGGACGGCCGGAGTTGTGGGTAATGTTACCCACAGACTGACGCTGCCTGGCAAATCGACAATGTACATCCCAGCAGGCGTGCCAATTTTCGCTACGGGCGATTATTTGCTGCAGATTCGTTGGCAGGTCAGTGACTATTTATTTTTCTTGATTTCCACGCTCTCATTCGGAGCGGATTTCTGGTTGTCCTTGAAAAATTTGAATATCCCGTCGAAGTGTTGCCACGCTACGAACACGTGGCCGCCATTTTTCACCTCGATATATTCGTGTTTCATCCCCAACTCCCTCATTTTTTCGACCCACTGTCTGGTACGGACGACGGAAACCAGACGGTCTTTGTCACCTTGGACGACGTACATGGGGACGTTTTTGGCTGATTCAAGTCTGTCACGATCTCCATAGGCAGCTGGCGCAACGACGGCGATTGCCGACCAAAGTTCGGGGTATTTCGTTGCCAGATGCATTGAACCACCACCACCCATGGAATGACCAAAAAGATAGATGCGATTGGCGTCGATCTTGAAATTTTTTCGTGTCAACTTCAACACTTCCAAAACATCCTGCTCACTCAGTTCGCCAAGGTTCGATGGGTCAGAACGGCGTCCGCCTCCGGTTCCACGACTGCCGTACCAGCCGCGGGAGTTGTAACCCATGGGAGCGACCAGAATGTAGCCTTCGGTATCCGCGTATTTGGTAAATCGTGGATACGCCAGGATCTGACCAGGACTCCCGTTCAGACCATGAAGGGCAACAACTAATGGATAGGTTCTGTTTTTGTCAAAGTTCTTGGGTAAATACAGACCGTAAAAAAGCTTTTTCTCAGCAGGTGTGAAATAATAGGTGGGAAAGCAGATTCGGCCGACCTTAAATGTATCGGTTCCATTGACACCCGTTGTCGTGGCCTCTTGGTCCTTGTCGGATTCTTTCGCTTCTGCGGAACTTGCTTGTTCTGCCTTCGGCCCGTTGTCGGCTGAAATTCCTCCCGGCTGATCAGCTGACTTTCGTTGACAATATGCGTATTCAATGAATACACAGTCCAGTCCACCTATCAATGCAACAATCGCAACAAGAAGCTGCTTGTGAAACAGGTGAGACATTGAGGTATTTCCTTGAATAATGCTTGATTAGTGGTTGCCGATGCAAGCGTTCACGCTCGTAGACATGGCCAAGTAATAACAGATGCCAACCCGGCACATGCCATGCACCTCCGGTTTTGAAAGACGAAAACCAGCATGTAAAAAACATGGCTTCTGTGTGAACCACGTCCCCGCTCATGTTACCGTATCAAATAATACCACGCTGCCAATCAACAATACAAAGGAAAACTAGCAGCGCTACCTGCTCGGCCCCATGATCCCGTTGAGTTTAGAAACATTGTCATGTGACGAAGTGCTTTCGAAGGCCCCCCAGGGATTACCCAGTGGTGGTTGTCACGTTAAGACGTGGTTTTTCAGATCTGGCGATGGCAGCTCCCGCTGAGAGAGTACATTCGTAAGGCGCTTTTTGTCTTGGATGCTGTTGGAGACGTGATCGCAACGAGTTAGAATGAGGGGATGAGTAATAAAAAGACATTGCGACGCCGCCAGTTCGTATTGAAATCCGTAGCCGGAAGCCTGTTTCTTCCGTCGTTGGCCTCAATATCACTTGGACAAGATAGCGTCCAAGCTGGTCACGGTAGTCCGTCCCCACAAGCTCAACGTTTCGTCGCCGTAGGCAATTTGCTGGGGTTCCAGCAAAAACATTTTTTTCCGACTTCCGTTGGTAAAGATTACGAGCAAACGAAGCTTCTGGCGCCACTGGAAGCCATCAGAGAGAAGTACACCGTTTACCGTGGTTTGGATCATGGTTTGCGTGGTGGGCATTTTGCCGTCCACACTTTTCTATCTGGTGTTCTTCACCACGAATCAAAAAACAGGGTCGATGGTAATGTCACTCTGGACCAGTATTTGGCAGATGCGATTGGCGGCAACACCAGGTTTGCATCCCTGACAGTTGGGTCTGAGGGAGGGATTCATGGCGGTTGCCAAATGTCATGGACGCGTTCCGGTGTACGAGTCCCACCCATCACTGCTCCCGAGGAACTGTTTGACAAGCTTTTTCTCGATGATACGCAGTCAACTAAAACAAAGAAGAAGCGGGAAACGAAGCTGCACGCATCGATTCTTGATGCAGTGCTTGAGCAAGCGACTGATCTTTCAAGAAGGGTCAATACCGAAGACCGGCAAAAACTCGATGAGTACTTCAGCTCAGTTCGTGATGTTGAAAAGAAAATCAAAACCCGTCAGCAATGGAGTGATCAGCCAAAACCAAAGGCTCCTTTCGCCAAACCAGTCAATACAAACACAGTCGACGATTTGCCAATGTTGTATGAGTTGATTGCATTGGCACTGCAGACTGATTCGACGCGAATCGCGACTTTGGAAATCGGGGGCAGCTTCCTGCCACAGAATCTCGGAATTGACAAGTCATACCACAGTATGTCGCATCACGGAAATGACGAGAGTGTGGTGGCAAACCTGGTCAAACTTGAAACGTACCAACTGGAACAGTTTTCCAAATTTCTAAGCCGGCTTGCAGCGATGAAGACCGACAACGGTTCGCTATTGGACACAACCGCGGTGCTCTTTGGTAGCGGAATGGGTAATGGCAGTTCACACACCAACACTGACTTACCGATCATTCTGGCTGGCGGCGGTTATGAGTCCGGTGAATTCAGGAAAGCAGAATCAAGCGGACTCAACAAGGTTCCGCTCTGTAATCTCTTCCTTAACATCGCACAGTCAATTGGTGTCAACACTGAAGCATTCGGCAATAGCACCGGATCCTATTGTTGAGAATGAAAACCATGTCTCGTGCCGCAGCGAAACGAATGAGACAAATCCCGGTTGCGATCATTTTAATCGCATTCCTGTTTATTGCCGGGTTCGTCATTCCGAATGCCGGTTTATCAGCACCACCTGAGCTCCAGTCCGATCATGTGTCCAAAACGATCAAGCATTACTGTGGGGACTGCCACGGCAATGGTCCCAGCGAAGGAGAGCGAAACTTTGATTCCTTTTCTTTGCCAATCAGGACGGTTGCTCAACTCATTACGGCCGACGAGATCATCGATCAGTTGACATTGAAACTGATGCCGCCTCCGGAAGCTGAACAGCCCGATACAAATTCACGGATTGAGTTGCTGCAGAGTCTCCGCAATGCCATCAAATCTGCACGCGACTCGTTTGATTCAACCGGTGGGCGTACCGTGATTCGTCGCCTGTCGAATCGCGAGTATGAGAAGACGATTGCTACACTTTTCGATCGTAGGGTCGACACTCTTGGCCTCACAGCAAACTTTCCCAAGGATCAAACCGAGCACAGTATAGACACGATTGGAAATTCTCTGGTGACATCAGGCTTTTTGCTGGATGAATATTTCCATGCAGCCTCACGTCTGGTTGATTTACGACTAGGCAAAGAAGCGATGGATCCAGTTGAGTGGCATTTCCAAGGAAACTTCAAGCAATATGAAGAACTCACGGGATCCCACAAAAGTGTGTTCAACAATCGATTCCTCTGTCTGTATGAACAACCAAATACAGATACAAGGCAAGGTGGCTATGGACACATCGAAGAGTTTCTGCAGGGCGTACCGGTGTCAGGGTTGTACAACATTGAAATCAAAGCACAGGCAATGCATCGGGATACTCATTATGACCCGAAGATCTTCAAAATCGATTTTTCGGAGCCGTTTCAAATTGGCGTTGTCCCAGGTGATGTTACCAAGGGACACATTCATTATCCGCAATCGGTTGAACCAGTGCTGGCAACCGCCATCGTTCCTGACAATGCACCTGAGTTGATCCCGTTTACCGTTTGGCTCGAAAAAGGTCAAACACCGCGTTTCATTTTCCCAAATGGCCCTTACGAGTCGCGTGCGTCGGTCATTGAGACGAACAGGCGTTACAAGTCGGAATTCAAGAATCCCAAGGAGGGCGTGAGTCGCGCCACCTTGCTCAGAGAGGGCGCTTTGCCCCATATACGTATCAGCGAGATAACCATTCGTGGGCCTCTTGCCGAAGAGGGAGGAAGCAGAGAGGAAGTGGCAGTTTTCGGGAATTCCGGTTTTCAGGCTCACCTGGCCAGTCAGCAACTCCTTGGTTTTGCAAAGAAGGCATTCCGCCGTCCCTTGACGGATGCAGACAAATCGCAAATCACATCTTTCTATGCGGCTAGACTTGAAAGCGGAATGAACGAAAAGGACGCTGCGCTGGCAACAGTAAAGATGATTCTGTGCTCGCCATCCTTTCTTTATCTGAGTGAAATTACAGAGGAAGATGACGCCACGCTGAAATCCCACGACCTGGCTGCAAGGCTTGCTTACGCAATCTGGGCCTGTCCACCGGATGAAAGACTCACGGAACTGGCATCACAGGATGAACTAAGAACCAGAGAAATTCTAAAATCCGAAATTGAGCGGATGCTTCAAGACAGCAAGTCAGAGGCTTTCGTTAGCGGTTTTCTTGACAGTTGGCTTAACCTCAGAGAAATTGGCAACCAACCACCGCCGCGCAAATCTGCTGTCAGTTTCTATGCTGAGAACCTGCCGTTTTCAATGAAACGAGAAACTCAGCTGTTTTTTCAGGATCTACTTGAACAGAACGGCTCAATCCTCAACCTAATTGACGCGAATTACACCTTCATTGATAAGAAGCTAGCCAAACACTACCAACTCCCGATACACGACACGATGCGACTTCAAGACGGTTTCCGAAGGGTTACCCTTGAAAACACGCACCGTCGCGGCGGTTTGTTAGGTATGGCAAGTGTTTTAACAGTGAGTGCCAATGGGGTAGACACCTCACCTGTCACTCGGGGAGCGTGGATTCTCGAACATCTTCTTGGGACCCCGTCACCTCCACCGCCCGATGAAGTGCCAGCAATCGAAAGCGACGTTTCGCAAGCGAAATCCATACGGGAAAAACTTGCGATTCATCGTGAAGATCAGGCTTGTAATGTTTGCCATCGAAATATCGACCCACTCGGCTTCCCTCTCGAGAATTTTGATCCGGTCGGGAGATGGAGACAGAAGTATCCCGCACAAAAAAAAGGCCAGCAACGGTTGGCGATTGATCCCACGGGTGAGTTGTCCACCGGCGAGAAGTACGAAAACTTTGCAGAGTTCAAGCTTGCGCTGAAGCAATCACGCGCTGACGACCTGACTCACAGCCTTGTGGAGTCCTTGCTTGCCTACAGCAGTGGTAGATCCATGGAACGCCTGGATCAGTATGAGATCAATGATATCGTTGAACGTGTGAAAGCGGACGGCTATGGCTTGCGAACCGCTGTTTTCGAGGTTCTCACAAGCGAAATCTTCCGATCACGTTGAACAAGCTGAATCACACCAATCGCGTGCCCAGTGACGTAACGATGGTGATCAAGTGCAAGTCAATCAGTGCACTGTGTGCACATGCCTCCAACTATTCGAGCTCCATCCAGTTAGTCGGAATCCTACCAGTACCGAGCGACGGTGATATGAGAAGACATAAATGCCGAGTTGTGCGAATCCGCATGCTCGTCGCAATCTTGGTTTCAGCTTTTTCCTATTCAGCATTGAATTCGTGTCCAGCAGAAGATCTCGAAAGCAGAGTTGCTGTCAGCGCCAAGACGACACCCCAAAGGGTGAAAGTTGCAGCGGTGCAGATTTCGGGTTACGACAAAACCGACTTGCCAAGGGATGACTATCAACCGGCCGAAGAACTGGTCCGGTACATCAAGCGTGCAGGATCAGAAGGTGCACAGTTAATCGTATTTCCCGAATATATACTTGGGCATATCACGGTTCCTGGAGCGCAGACGCGTATCATTTCCCAAGCTGCAAAAGAGAATGGAGTCCACGTCATCGTGGGATGTTGGGAAGATGAGAAACTTGGCAGCTATCACAACACGATCATGATTTTTGGACCAGACGGTGCAATTCTTGGAAAATATCGCAAGACACACGCGGCTGTAGATACGTTTGAGGGATCACCGCCCTATGCAAAGCCACCGCAGAACAAAACCCGTCGATGGTTCCTCGAAAATGACCCCGAGTGGAAAATGACAAAGGGCGACGGATTTCCAGTTTTTGATCTTGGGTTTGCCAAAGTCGGGATCATGACATGTTATGACGGATGGTTTCCAGAAACGCCACGGATACTGTCTTTGCAAGGCGCCGAATTGATCGTATGGGTAAATGGACGGCGTGGAAGAGTGGAGGACTTCATTTGTAAAAGCATCATGTTCCAGAGCCATGTTGCCATGATCACAACCAACCAGGCGTATGGTAGTGGTACGCTCATTGCAGATAACCACCACCAGTTTCTTGAAGTCGCGAAAGACAGGACCGAGTGCTACATTTCGGCCACCATTGATTTACACAAAGTAAGAAATCGACGCGCCCGCAGCCGGAATTTTCAGCAGCGTCGGCCAGAGATTTACGCGCCTCTTACATCAAGGCGGTTGCTCGATTCATCGTCATTGCCTCCCAAAGCCAATCTTCCGTCATTCGCTGCCACCCATGTCAAACCATGAAACACTATGTTCCAGCAATCAACCAGCCCATGGGAATTTGCTGAATCAGCGTTTTCGTTATCTGAGCGTGCCATCAGGTTGATCGAGCATCATGACGTTGTGGCCCTGCCGGCATTCCAAGGCGACGCGAAACGGGGATCAGGCAGACGTCTATTGTTTTTCGGTCGTATGTACAGCCGGCCATCAACGACGCCAGATGCGCGATCTTGCATCAGGGTACAACTGAAATGCGTTCAATTGCGTAGAGTCCAAAGGTGGCGAGCCAGTGATCGCCCTCGTAATGACCACTGTTGATGTATCGCAGCCCCTCTGCAAGATGAAGCTTCGCCGACCGATCCAGCTTGGAGCGAATAGCGTGCTCTTTCGGTAACGCTGTTGCTACTGCCTTCAAACACCATGCCCGGTTCAGATTGAGTCCTGCGAGGTGGACGATTTTTGGATCAGTTACATCGCTGACCACGACCGGTTCGATAGTACCGTCACTAATTTGTTCTGAAATCGTTGGGAGAAATGTCGCAAACCAACGCACGAAATCTGGCTGAGGCATGACCCGTCGCATCAAATCGGCTTCATTCCAGCAGGACGAGAAAAAATCGTGCCCCGAAGGTTCATACTCCACAGGAAAGGATCGGTCATCCGCGTAGAAATCAATCGCACGCTGTCGTACAAGTGTTTCCAGATCCCCGTCTCCAACTGCTTCTGCGTAATCAAGGATCTGTCCAAGCGCAAAAGATGTATCAGTATGTTGACCGATTCTGATGGGGTAAGTCAGGCGTGGAAGATAATCTTTGATTCTATCCGTCAATACTGATTCTAGAGGCCGTATGTTTTCGCGCCATTGCTTGCCTTGTGGATCGTTCCATGCGTCCAGTTCGGTTGCCAATCTCAACAACCATGCCCAACCATACATTCGCTCGAAAGTTTTTTGCTCTTCACGTGCAAAGAAGTCAGCTTCTTTGCGGAGATTATCCGCTGTCAAATGAACTCCCAATTCCTTGCGAATCCTCGGCGCTATTTCGAGGTCGGGATAACTTTTGAGTAAACGGACCAGAACCCAATGACCATGAACACTGCTGTGCCAGTCAAAACACCCGTAAAACGCCGGAAAATGATGCCGCGGCCGGGCAATCTGGTTTTCATCCGAATAAACCAATGACAGCTTTGTTGGGAACTCGGTATTGATTCCTTTGAGAACTAACTGCGCCCACTCATTTGCAATTTTGGGCTGCAGTCGGTAGTCACCTTGCCCAAGAACAACTTGAGGCGGCAATGCGAAAGCGAAAATCACTGCAAGGACCAGAATCTGACGCATCATTCATGAGCCTTTCTAAGATCATGCGTTTAAAAAGGAAGTAGCCGAATGAGTCAAAGAACAGACATTCAATGATCTTTCTGTTTTCGAAAGTTCGCTGGCAGAACGAACATAACAAACATTTAGCTCATCTGGTTGCACACGATATTGCACGTGCAAACTGCTGAAAGCGTATCATTTGATCGCCCAAAGAGCATCGAATGTCCGCAGGTAAATCACACCATCGGCGATCACAGGCGAGGCGGATGTCGTTTCACCAACGTCGTTTTGAGCGACAATCTCGAACTCCCGACCTGCTTTGACAACTGTCACTTTGCCGTCACGGGCTGTAAGATACAAATGGCCATCCGCAAATACTGGTGAAGCACGGTGACGGTGACTGTGAGTCCGTTCCATATAAACCTGTTCGCCTGAATCACGGTCAAGCACAAGTAACATGCCATTTTCTCGGCAGAGATAAACCAGGTCGTCATGAATCACTGGCGATGGTACGTCGGGCGTATTGTCTTCACGCACCCACAAAACCGCTTTGCTATCGGTTAAATCGCCAGTTTTACCTGCATCAATTGCGAAGACAGGGCCATTTTTAGCCGTTGGGCATACGACAATGCCTTCGGCAGCAGCGGGAGAAGCGACGAACCGCAAGGTTGGATGATAACTCTGCCCCTGTGGGTTCAGGCCCCCCAGACGCCAGCGTTCCTTTCCGTTTTCAACCGAATAAGCAACGGTATAGTCGGCACCGTGCGTTATCAGATAACACTCCTTGCCAAAGTTGTAGAGCACAGGTGAGGCGTAGGAATGTTCGTTCTCGTTGGATGCTCCGGTGACACGCTCGGTTGCCCAGAGTGGTTCTCCTGTGTCGGCCTTGATGGCCACCACGACTGCTTCTTGAGTCTCTGCTTTGCCATCGCCATGAATCAACTGCACAAACAGGCGATTATCATGCAAGACTGGTGTCGCCGACATTCCAAATGCGATTTTGAACTTGCCATATCTTTCCTGCAAATCCGCTTCCCAAATCGGATCTCCGGCCACCGTAAAGCAGGCTAGTTTCCCAGTTCCGATAAATGCCCATACATGATTGCCATCGGTGATAGGCGAGGGCGATGCGGAATTTCCTTCATCTCCACGTGCCTTCTGGTTGCCCCTTCCGATGGTACGACGCCATTTTTCCTTGCCATCGGTTCCGTAACATAGAAGAATCAGTTCTTCACCCGCCGTGCTCGTAAGAAATATCCGGTTTCCCCACACAACCGGTGTTGCCCCCGCGGGCCCCGGCAAAGGGGTTCGCCACTTCACATTCTTTTCCTGGGACCATTCGATTGGCAGATTGGTTTCACCTGAAATTCCATTTTGGGTTGGCCCACGCCATGAACCCCAGTTTTCTGCAAATGCTGGAGCCAGAATGAATAGACCTGAAAGTACCAATGGGATGAATCGAATCAGAGTCATGGAACGGTTTCTCATTAATGAATGCAAAGTTACGGTATGTCTTGCTTGCAACTGTTTTGTGCGAAGTTGTGTACTTTTTCCGCCGGCTGCAGCATCATAGTCCAATCTGGGCACAAACTGTATCTGAAGGTTCAGTATCTAAAGCTTCAATGGAAAGGTGTAGGGGCTTCACAGATTTGCAATGCATCTAGCCAGCAATCGTGCAATGGGATGTAGACCTCAGTAGCGAAGCAGTTGCTACTGAGTTTATCGTGTTCCATCGGCACATGCATGAAGTCCGTGGTTAGGCGGTTATCGCTTTCTTTTTCCAGTGAACGACCACAGTGGCGAAGGGGTATAGGCTTCCCGCATGTAGCCATCCAGACGCTTCACAACGTCCGGATGGTCCTCGGCAACGTTGTTCGTTTCACCAAGATCCGAAGCCAGGTCATAGAGTTCAAGCGTAGAGTCGGGATCCTTCCCAACGTTATTCCGCACTCCTTTCCATTCTTTCCATCGCACTGCCTGTTTTCCACCCCGCTCATAAAATGCCCAATACAGGTATTCATGTTTTTTCTGCGAATCAGTTTTCCCTAACAAAGCTGGCAAATAGCTGATGCCATCCACTTCAGCAGGCGTCTGAACGCCAGCAATTTCAAGGCACGTTGGCAACACATCCCACATGGCGACGGGTATATCGCACTGCGTGCCAGGCTGAATCTTGCCTGGCCAGCGAGCAACGAATGGAACCCGTATGCCCCCCTCGTACAGATCGCGTTTGTGCCCCCGAAGCGCGCCATTGGAATCGAAAAATTCGGGGTCGTGCCCACCTTCTTTGTGCGGTCCGTTGTCACTGGTAAACGAAACGATGGTGTTTTCGTCAATTCCCAATTCCTGAAGTAGATCAAGCAACTGCCCTACATGACGGTCCATCCTTGTCATCATCCCCGCAAACGCAGCGATAGGATTTGTGACCAATGGTCCTTTGTATTTCCCGATTTTCGAATCGAACTGCGGCCATTTCTCGCGCCATGGCTGGTGGTCCTCTTCGGGTACATGCATCGCCGCATGCGGAATCGTGAACGGAACATATGCAAAAAAAGGTTGCTTCCGGTTTTCTCTTACGAATGCCAGCAACTTCTCCTGGATCAAATCTGCTGAGTATGTTTTCCCATCGAGGTTCACCTTTTCATCGTTGTGCCACAGGTGCGTTGGGTAAAAGGTGTGGGCCTGTCGTTGGCAGTTGTAGCCAAAAAACTCATCAAAGTGTGAAGTCGGATCACTTTCGGAACCCGGGGCACCAAGACCCCATTTCCCAAACATACCAGTTGTATACCCAGCATCTTTCAATCTTCTTGGTAAAGTCACAATGTCCGCTGGCATCGGCGCCTGACCCTCGGGATTCACCTCCCGATTACCGCGAACAAAGGCATGGCCGGTATGCATCCCAGTCAGCAGCACACACCGAGTCGGTGCACAAACAGTTGAGCCTGCATAATAGTCAGTGAAGGTTATGCCTTCTGCTGCGAGTCGATCAATATTAGGCGTTTCGAAATGCGTCTGACCAAAGCAGGATAAATCTCCATAACCCAAGTCATCTGCCATGATGTAAATGATGTTCGGTGCACGATCTGCTGCCACAACGGGCGCTGTTGCAAGACACACCAGAAGCAAACAAAGCAAGTTGACCGGGCCTTTGGCCATGGTGGGTTCCATCATCATTTGAGAATTGTTTCCTGTTGTGGTTTCCAAGTTCATAAGTTTAGCGTTTTCTATCAATTTCCACCGATAGCCATCATTTGCCCGAATTCAAATGTGGTTCAATATCTGCCGGGATCGTACGTACCGGTTTTTGAACGGAAGGGATCGATTGCGCCGATGCCTTTTCCTGCAACCGCAAAAGCGCTGACCTCAGCTCTTGCATTCTCGAATCAACATGCGGTAGACCGGCAAGATTTCTGGTTTCCTCAGGATCGTTTACGAGATTGTAAAGTTCTTCTCCATCAGGCCAGCGGGCATAACGCCACCGCTGATTGCGTATTGCCACTCCAAGCGACTTGCCCCTTGTCACGACACTGTAAGCGTATTTTTTCTTCCCCATTCTTTCCGGGTGTCCGAGGAGTGGCCGAAGCGAAACTCCCTGAAGTGCTGCTGGAACTTCCAGTCCGCCAATGTCAGCCAGAGTGGGAAATAGATCGACCAGTTCAACCATTGCATCGGAGTGTCCACCACTTTTCGTCAGTCCGGGAGACCTGATGATGAATGGAACCTTTGCACCAATGTCAAACAAAGTTACTTTGCCCCACAGAAAATGCTCGCCAAGATGATAACCGTGATCTGACGTCAATACGACGGTTGTGTCGTCCCAGTGACCGGTTTCTTTCAGTGTCTCAAGAATGAGGCCGATCTGAGCATCGATGAAACTTATGCATGCATGGTAAGCCTGCATGTATTGCCGGCGTTTCGAATCATTTTCGACCCCCAGCTGGAAGCCAAACGCTTCGTAACGTCGGGACTGCGCTGACGGTGGCAGGGATTCCCATAGACGTGGCCGGTCAGCGCGGTACTGCAACGCTGCCAGAGGATACATGTCGAAGTATTTTTCCGGCGCTAGAAACGGAACATGTGGTTTTTGTATACCGCAGGCAATGAAAAACGGTTTGTCACCGTGGGCACGATCACGCAGCCATTTGGAGACAGCCCTTGCGTTTTTTCCATCCTTGTGTTGTTCGTCGCTCAAGCCGCTGCGGCCATAGCCCGGTGGCGTCTGTGCATTCAGTGACGCAGCAACCTGTTTTTGAATGGACTTCCACTCTCTTCGGTTTTTTCCAGAATCTACCGGACCGTTTTCTGATTCGAAAGCAAGGCGGGCTTTTCTGACCACCGGCAACTCATCATTTTCAAAACGTTCGCACAGGTCCCAGGCCTCGTCACCGGGTTCATGGCGTGGCGAGTGGAAAACTTTTCCGACACTACCCGTCCAGTAACCGTTCTGTCGGAAAAACGAAGGCATCGTCAATGTGTTGGGACGTACTTCACGTATATCCGCCTGATTGTCCAATACGCCGGTGGATTCCGGATAAAGGCCACTGAGAAAAGACGCTCGAGAAGGACCACAAACAGGATATTGGCAGAATGCCCTCTGAAAGGTCATGCCCTGAGACGCGAGCAGGTCCATGGCGGGTGTGTGAATATTTTCATAGCCACTGGGTTTCACATGGGTGTTCAAATCATCACAAACGATCAGCAGAATATTCTTCGCTCGCTTCCCTTTTGGCTTTTTCACCGGTGCCAATTTGTTTTTGCTGTTGTCGTCTTTTGTATTCCCATTCGCCGGCACCTCCGTGTAGGGCAAATGCTTGGGAGGTGGGACGTAGTTTCCCTTTCCTCGTTCCCAGCGAAAAGTATCGCCATCGATCAGCAGATCCTTTCGTGCGTTAAGTTTATCTTCCGGTGGTGCAAAAGCACTCGGTGCGGAACTTCGCAAGCTTTTGATGAGTCCGGCATACTGCTGGTTGTCAGCGAGGTTTTCCCATTCATGAGGATCAGAGTTCAGATCGTAGAGTTCTTCGCCGTCTTGCCCGTAACGGATGTACCGCCAGTCACGATTGATGATTGCGTACTCGGACGGATTCATGTGGGGAAGAAACACGTTTCGATCCTCAGCACTGGCTGGATCAGCCAAGGTCGAGGCCAGGGACGTTCCTTCAAGTTGCTGCTTCGGTTTTTGAAGGTCACACATTTCGACGAACGTTGGATACATGTCAATCAAACTGACAGACACATCGGACTTCCTGTTTTTCTCGATCCCAGGGCCAGCCCAAATGAACGGGACGTTGGATGTACGTTCCCAAAGCGTGTGCTTGCCCCAGTCTCCCTTCTCGCCGTGGTGATACCCGTGGTCGCTCCACAGCACCACAATTGTGTTATCTGCGTAGGGGCTGGCTTCAAGAGCATCCAGCACTCGCCCCATCATGGCATCGGCATAACTGATGCAAGCGAGGTAGCCGTGAATTGCATCATCAACTGCATTTAGTGATTCAAGCTTCTGATGGATCCGCGACCGCGCCGTTTTCATTTTACGGATTTTGTCGGGCAGGTCATCGAGGTCTCCCTCCTTGTAGGGCGGCAACTCAATCTCATCAACGTCGTACAAGTCAAAATACTTCTGGGGACAGTAATTCGGGAAATGGGGTGCGTAGATACCAACACCAAGAAAAAAAGGTTGATCGTGCTTTCTCTGTAGTTGTTCCACTGCCCAATTGACGCGTTTGGTGTCCGCCATTTGCTCTTCCTGGTCATTGGGAAGTGCTCCCCACTCCAGAAACAAGCCACCGGTGATCTGTTCTCCCTGGTTGTAAATGCTATTCGGGAATGGTTTTGGAAAAGGTGTCCCTTCAGACCATGAATCAAGCGCCCAACCGTTCTGCCGCTGTGTCTTGCTGCGCAGGAAAAATTCATCCCAACCGCGTTTGTCAACAGCACCGACGGGATGGTGAAAAAGCTTTCCTGCACCGAGTGTCCGATAGCCAGCCTTCGAAAAACTGACTTGCAGCGGCTCAATGTCGGGACGGTTGGCAAAATAATTCGCCGTCCGGTAGCATCCGGTTGTTGACGCGTATTGCCCTGTGAAGATAGCTGCTCTGCTTGGCGCGCAAAAAACCCCAGCAGTGTGAGCGTTTGAAAAACAAACACCACGAGCTGCCAGTCGGTCCAGGTTGGGCGTATGCGCGCGAGGGGTTGTTTCCAAACATCCGACCCAATCATTCATGTCATCTACGGCGAGGAACAGAACATTGGGCCGTTTTGCCGAAGCTTCCGCTGACAAAACGATCAACGAGAGAATACTCACCGTCAACAAAAATAGTCTCGACATGACTTATCCATTTGAATGGTTGCTCAAAACTGGCAATCCAAAATGTTTCTCCTTGATTGCGAGCAGGTCCCCCAATTCTAATCGGTCATGCAGTTTCCGGAATCCCGACGGGGCAGCATTGAATCTCCAGCATGATCATCGCTCGTTTCTCACGGCGTTTCTGTGCCTGCTATCCTTATTGCCGAGAAATTTATGTGTTTGAAGCTGGCAGGTGACCAACGAACATCTCGAAAAATCATCCGACGCACGTGCCAGGCACCAACTTTTTTCCCGGAAATCAAAAATTACGACTCATTTTCGTGACCAGTTTCCACCCGGAAGCAACCTGACACAATTGAACACGCCGCATCACACATCAGCAGCGTTCACCACTCGCATGCGTGACTCCACTCATGAACTCGAAACAGAGGAAGATAAATATGCACCCTGGAAGAACCTGTATGTTGCCATGTTTGGCTTTGATGGCCGCGATGCTGTTTACAACCAGCGGCTGCAACATTTCACTCGAGCAGGATCCGGCAACGACTGTCAATCTCGTCATCACCGGAATCGAGAGCGAGGACGCACGAGCAGAACTAAAGGAAACATTGACGCGAATGACAGACGGATCGGGGCATATGATGAGCAGCAAAACCGTGGGAGACAAAATGACTGTGAGTTTGTCCCCGGTCACTGACGTGCAATCCTTCATCGACGCAGTAAGCTTCGGGACAGTCACGGAAGTGGATGGCCGCAACATCACGATTGAGTGCAAGCCTTAGCCGCATGAAACCGGCAAATCGAATTTCACTTTCTAAGTGCTTTTGCTTTCAATGCCGATGTCGAATGGCTAGAAGTGCTGCGATTCAGTTATCCATGCTACCGGGCTTCGGCAATACGGGCTTCGGCAATCAGGAAATGAAATTGCTTTGGGCGCACAACTCCATCTCGCTCTAGCGGCTTGAGTATCACCTTGATTGGGGTCATCTAACGTGGAGCGGCGGCTACAAAAAAACACCGCCCGACGGCATGACCGTGGGCGGTGGATGAATCATTGCTCCAGCTGTCAAATGCTAGCTTAGCTACTGGATCGTGTAGCCAGCCAAATGACTGTTCGTTTCGGCTTGCTCCTTCAACACCGCTTTGTAATCGACGCTGGGGTCGCTGAGTTCAAAAGTGCATTTTCTGGTTGGAACGTCCGTTTGGATGTTCTCAATGCCGGGAATTTGGGTCAGAGCGCCTCGGACCGAGGCGGCACAGCTGCCTCAGTGCATGTTCGGGACTTTGAGACTGACGTAAGTAGCGGCGATCTGATCGCCACCGGGTGCCTCAGCCGATGCTGGGGCATCGCTACTGGGCGTGGGTGTAGCAACAGGCGTCGACGCCCCATTGCACCCGATCAGCCCCAGTACGACGAGCTGAACGAGTACTGCATACTTTTTCATGAGCTGTGCTCCGATTGAGTGTATGTGTCCAATAATCACCATTTGAATCGCCATTTCGAATAGCGACAAGTGTAAAACGCACCTTGAGGACGTTTTTGGGCGTCCCGGCTCAGGCTGAAACGGGAAAACGGCGGATATTCACAAGAACCGCGATAAACGTGCATACTTCACAGTCACCAGCCAACGAAACGTTCTGAATCATCGGTCATCCGCACTCAGACGCCCCTGCGACTCCGGCTCTGATTTTTCATGTTTCGGGCGACAAAGAACTGCAAAACCGTCACAGATCGAATCCACGCCGCTTTTGGCGACCCGCAACAACGCTTATGTCTGGTATCATGACATTGGTCGCATTCACGGGCAACCGTGACGCCATCGGCTTCGATGCAGATCACCCTCGTGGTTATGAAAGGCATCACCCTCCGCCGTTGAAGTCAGCGACTACAATTTAAAGTCAAAAAGGACACGGTTCGAATCTCTGATTCAGTGTCCTGACATCCCTTCGATAGCCGTTGTGTCGCATTCCAGAGCACTGTGAAATCATCCCAACGCCCTGTGAAGTCTGACGCTTGGTCTTCCCCACACGCATGATAGAAACACGCATGAATCTCGACATGTCCCCCCATGTGAATCGACCTTTTGGATTGCTGATCGTGCTCGTCACGACGCTGTTTGCCGTTGCACCGAGTTCCCAGGCGGAAACGCCGTTTGCTTTCGAAGCCAATGATGTTGTTGCCATCTACGGCAACGGGTTGGCAGACCGAATGCAACATGACCCATGGGTCGAGGCTAATCTCCAAGCCTTGCTTGCGGGTAAGCAGGTTAGCTTTCGAAACATGAGTTTTGCGGGCGACATGGTCAACAAGCGACCAAGAAACAAGGGCTTTACGAACGACGAAGATTATTTGCAACACGTTGGCCCATCCGTTGTGTTTGTCTTTTACGGATACAACGAATCCTTCGCGGGAGCCGAAGGAGCGGCAGCCTATGAAGGCGAGCTCGTCAAGTTGGTCGAGCGGTACACTCAGATCCGGAAAGACAAGAATGAGAAGATACGTTTTGTCTTATTCAGTCCTATCGCCTACGAAAACAAAGGGGATCGACATCTGCCAGATGGCATTGAGTTGAATGCCAATCTTGAGGTTTACACCGACGCGACGCGCCGAGCTGCAGAAAAAACCGGACAGACCTTCGTCGATCTTTTCCATCCGACCCTTGATCTGTACCGGAGCAGCAGTGAGCGATACACGTTGAATGGGATTCACCTCAACGGACTCGGTTACAGCAAATTGGCAGAAATCATATCGAATTCCCTGCTTGGCAAGAGCGAAACTGCAGACGCAGAACTGTATAAGGCGGTCGAAGACAAAAATTGGCATTGGCACAACCGATACCACGCCACAGACGGAAACGATATCTGGGGTGGACGTTCCGGTTTGACGTTTGTCAATGGTCAAAGCAATGCGGATGTTTTGAAGCATGAACTAGTCATGCTGGACGTCATGACCGCCAATCGCGACAAAGCAATTTGGGCAGCCGCGAAGGATGAGCCATACACCATTGATGACAGCAACGTACCCCCACCGGTCAAGGTCATTTCAAACGTTGGCGGTGGCAGCAAGAGTTCCAGCGCCGCAAAAGAGGGCAGTGTCGATTACCTGACACCGGAGGAATCCCTCGCAAAAATCAATATCCCAGAAGGGTACGAACTCAATGTTTTTGCTTCCGAAGAGCAATTCCCCGACCTGGCCAACCCTGTGCAGCTACAGGTTGATGCCAAGGGGAGGCTGTGGGCCGCGAGTTGGAACACTTATCCCAAGTGGGAACCCGGCAAAGAGATGAACGATAGCCTGATGATCTTTGAAGATACTGATCGAGATGGCGTAGCTGACAAGAGAAAAATCTTTGCCCACGTCCACAACCCACTCGGGTTTGAATTCTGGGGCGGCGGTGTGATTGTTACGTCGGGACCCGATCTTCTGTTTCTCAAAGATACCGATGGAGATGACAAGGCAGACGTGCGATTCCCGCTTCTACAAGGACTGGGAACCGCTGATACCCACCATGCAGCCAACAATCTGATCATGGGGCCAGACGGAGGAATTTACTGGCAAAGTGGTATTTTCCTGGTTCATAACCATGAAACACCATGGAAACAGAATCTCAATATCGGTGCCTCGGGTATGTACCGATTCAATCCACGGACCTTTGCCATCACTCCCCATGCTGGTAACAGCCCCAACCCACACGGAACCAGTTTTGATTATTGGGGGTACTGCTACGCCAATGACGGTACCGGGGGACGTTCCTATCAGGTACGTCCTGAGGGTAACGGATTCAAAATGCACACCTTACTGACCAAGGAATTCCGCCCGGTTGCCGCAAATGAAATTCTGTCATCCCAACACTTCCCCGAGGAACTTCAGGATGATTTCCTGATTTGCAATACGATTGGTTTCCTTGGAGTAAAGCAATACAGTCTGGATCGTGGTGGAAACATGCCGGAACCAGAAGTGAAGGCCGATGTTCCCAAGTCAAATGTCGCCATCACGAATAATGGCGGGCTGATCACTGTGAAACATCCTGCTTTTGCGAACAGGAAGATCACCAGTTTCAAGCTGAGCGTGAAAGGTCAGCAGGAAATGAATATCTCCGAGGTCGAGGTGATCAGTGGCAATAACAACATCGCCAAAACGGCCAATCTTGCGCAGTCCAGCGAGTACAACGGTGGCACTTACCCGGTAACACTTCTTGTCGATGGAAATAAGGGCAACTTTGCTCACACATCACGCCAGAAAAATCCGTGGATGAAGGGCGACTTTCCAGAACCTGTACAGATTTCGGAATTCCGCGTATTCAACCGCAAAGGTTTCGAACAACGATTCAATAACGGAAAGATCGAGTTCTTTGATGGCAACAACCTTGTTGCGGCTGTTGACATCAAAATCCAGGGGGGTAACTCGGGAGGCAGTGAAAACCGGAAACTGGGCGAGGTCTGGGGTACACCTGGCATCGAACTGCTGAACAGCGATGACCGCAATTTCCGTCCAACGGATGCGATCATCGGAGAAGACGGAGCGCTGTATGTTGCCGACTGGCATAATGCAATCATCGGTCACATGCAGCACAATATCCGAGACCCGAATCGTGATCACGTTCATGGACGGATTTTCCGCCTTACCGTAAAAGATCGTCCCCTTCAGAAACCAGTCAAAATCGCTGGCCAACCTATCGCAGCTCTGTTGGAAAACCTGAAGCATCCCACCGATGGAGTTCGTCATCGCACCCGGGTTGAGCTGAGTGGTCGTGATTCGGATGCGGTCATTGCTGCTGCCCAGAAATGGAGTCGCGATTTTGACCCAGATAACGAAGTGGAAGCACATCACCTTCTGGAAGCCCTCTGGCTGCATCAACAGCACGGTGTGATCAACGAGGAGTTACTCAATACGCTCATTTCATCCAAGGTGCCCCATGCGGCTAACGCTGCCAAAACTGTCAAACACCTCTGGTACAACGTGGAATCTGGTGCCAGCGGCTTTGCAGCACCAGCCGAGATCGAGTTGGTGAAATTCGATACCCCCAAGCATCTGAAAGGCAAAGACCGAGATGCGTACCAGCTCGGATCGACCATCTATCAACGGGAATCCCACTGTTCGACGTGTCACCTTTCCCACGGCAAGGGCAATGCAAACGTTTATCCATCGCTGCTCAACAGCCCGTGGGTCAACGGCAATGAGGAACGTCTGATCAAACTTGCTCTGCATGGACTGCATGGAAAAATCCGCGTCAACGGAAAAACGTACGACCCAGCACGGGGTGTACCACCAATGACTGCCTTCCGCGACTTGCTCAACGATGAGGAGCTGGCAGCGGTGCTGACATTTGTACGCAATAGCTGGGGTAATCAGGCCAGTCCCATCGCACCTGCGTCGGTCGCCAGTGTAAGAGCGGCCACAAAAGGCCGGTCAACTGTCTGGTCCCCCGAGGAACTCGTTCAGCAACATCCGTTGGAAGTCGAGTTGATGGCAGAAATCGACCGGCAACCAGAAGTTGAGTTTTCAAACGAGGAACTCGAGAAAGAACTGATGGCACAGACAACCACGGAAATTGCAAAGGAAGCCATCGCAAGCGGGAACGCTTTGCGAGGTAAAAAGCTTTTCTACGAGTCAGCCGCAGCATGCTATGCCTGTCATGATCCACCGGGCCGTGTCGCCCGTCTGGGACCAGATTTGACCCGGCTCAAAACACGCCTTACCGACGAACAACTCGTCGACTCAATCCTTCGCCCTGCGGAATTGATAGAAAAAGATTACGCGCAGGTAAGTGTTTTGACGGTCAGTGGGCAAATCTTTACGGGAATCAGGGTTTCGGAAGATGATGACCAGCTTGTGCTGCGAAATCTTGCCAACCCGAAACCGATCGTCATTGATCAGGATGACATTGAACAGGTCAAAGATTCAAAGACGTCGTTAATGCCCGCCAACCTGGTTCGACAACTGAAGAATCGGCAGGAATTCAATGACCTGATGAAGTACGTCATTGAAGTGCGACGCCGTTAGCGTCGTAACAGGTAATCCGAACGCCACGCGACAGCGTGGCGTTTCGCGTTACCGGGATCTGTCATGGTGCAATCCCCATCTTGCGGATGCATTATCTCTGCGTGCCAGTTGCGACTGCATTGGTGCTGCCATGATCCCGCTGGACGATGTCCTGTCGATGAGGGGGTGAAACTGCCTCCCGATAACCAGAGCTGATCAGATCCCGGCCCAAAAACGCTCGCGTCCTTTGACGCCGTGGGCTGCTACGGATTCGTCTCTGCTGATAGCGAACCCAGTGGAATCA
>JAAXJB010000115.1:159442-200397 GCA_012270065.1 Rubripirellula sp.
GACGCCGTGGGCTGCTACGGATTCGTCTCTGCTGATAGCGAACCCAGTGGAATCACACTCAGCCCACATTCCTCTTTTCCGATCGAATACACAACGTACAACTTTCCGTTGTGTTCATATCCATAGGGATAAGACCACTGGCTTGACTTTGCCCTTCCTGGAAATCGAGGTGGAACGGATTTCCCGTGTCTTATCCGATACATTGAACTGAGCGTGTCTTCACCGGGACGGCTCACCGAGATCACCAGAGTATCCCGGTTCTGCAGATTACTGAGCAAATATCTTTGCCCGTTCCTGAGCATCCCAGCGTATGCTTTTGCCCGCGGCATTGAGAAGTTGCTTGGCCCAGCCATTGTCCAGTTACGCCCAAAGTCAGTGCTCGTGGATACCCATGCCACTCCGCCCCCACCCCGGATAACAGCGGTTACACGTTCTTCATCCGCCCAGACAGTTGTTTCTGCAAATGACGGGTTCAGAGCAGGGTCAAAAGGCACCAGGACCGAGTCCCATTGTGTGAAGTCGTCACCGTGGCTGATTGCAACAACGGGAAAACCGTTCCTGTCCTGACCACCGGTGATGTAGTTGCCGTTCTTCATGCGTACAGGTTCGTCATAAGGCCAGCAGTTTTCCATCACGATTCCTCGCGATTCCCAACGACCAAGCTCTTCATCCAGAACAAACGCCTCCGCTTTCAATCCATCAAATCGGCGCCCCTGAGTGCCCGAACCGAACCGCGCGCAAATCGTCCACAACTTACCCTGATGTACAAAAAGAATTCCATGGCTGTGTCGCTCGGCGGTATTGAAACCAGGTCCAATCACTTCGAGGTCACCCCATGATCCACCCTCATCCTTTGACCGTTTTCCCCGCAACGTTTCCTGAGGACCATTTTCATTTGTCGGGCTGTTCGCCCAGTTTGCATACATCACTCCTTTATGTTCAACGATGGCTGCGCCATGCAAAAACTTATGGTCATTCGAACCCGGTGAATGTATGACTGATGACTTCATTCCGGCAACAAACGGAATCACTGATGAATCATGCGGAAAACGCGGCCCTGACCACAACGTGAATCGCTCGGGGGCATCCGGGATATCGTGTGTCAACAATACAGGATGGTACAGGGCAGCCATCTGCTTTGCTGGCAACGCCTCATTCGCCATACGCAAGTTGTCCATTGCCCCGTGAAATGTCTGCCATATCCTGCCATTGTCGTCGACTGCACCGATGGTGATTGGGGCAGCCGTGCGAGGGATCTTCCGAGATAACGTCACTGTCCCCGCCCGCTGTCCATTTACCCATAATTCAGCTGATTCACGACGCATGACAATCCCCACGAGATGCCAGTGACCCAGTTTGGGTTGCACCTCACTGGCAACTGTCACCCACTTGCCTTGCCAAAGGTAGAGACGAAACCGATTATCCTTGTCGAGCATCACGCCCCACTCGCGACGGTTAAGTGAATACTGATTTTTGCAAACGATCATTTGCTGTCCAGCATTGCGTCGGTATGGATTTACCCAGACATTAAGACTGAAACCACGATCACCGTTTTCTATGTGTTCAGACTCATCAAGTGTTAAAACGGTAGCGCCAGGGAAGACAACGGATTGCCCATCCACGCCTCCATGGGAACTGATCTTGCCCTGAACTCTCATTCCGGGAATTTGCTCATGTTCAAACCCCCAGTGCTGCCCGTTGGCAGCCTGAGCAGAATTCAAACAGACAAATGTGAAACCAGATAACAGCAGAGCTCTGAACATGACAAAACCCGTGAAAGAGCAAGGAAAGCAGTTACGTCCCTCTGACAAGACCCCCATTTAGTGCACCGCGCTGAACGGAAACCGCGCTGAACGGAAACTCGGAACGAATGGACCAGCTTTACAGATCAACTGCCGTTCATCAAGCGAGAGCCTCTTTAATCACGTGGCCATGGACGTTCGTCAATCGCCGTTCCAATCCATTGTGATAAAAGGTGAGACGTCGATGATCCAATCCCATCAGATGCAGCAAGGTAGCGTTGAAGTCATAAACTGACGTTTTGTTGACTTCTGCTTTGAACCCAAACTCATCACTTTCACCATGGCTGAATCCATGTTTCACACCGGCGCCAGCAAGAAAACAGGTGAAAGCACCAGGGTTATGATCGCGACCCGTTCCATTGGCCTGCAAGAACGGCATCCGTCCAAACTCCGTGGCCCAGACCACGAGTGTGTGATCCAGCATGCCGCGCTGTTTCAGATCAGCAATGAGTGCTGCGGTGGGGACATCCATGATTTCTGCCTGCATGGCGTGAGT
The DNA here is from genome assembly GCA_012270065.1 of Rubripirellula sp. Classification (GTDB taxonomy): domain Bacteria; phylum Planctomycetota; class Planctomycetia; order Pirellulales; family Pirellulaceae; genus Rubripirellula. The sequence continues at coordinate 161,741 of JAAXJB010000115.1, forward strand.
TTTTGCAATGTTGGCATGCGAATCCCAGTTTGTGATCCCATTCCCACCAGAAGGGTCACTTCCGTTGAATAGCTGAACCACCCGCACACCTTTTTCGAGCAAACGTCGCGCAAGAAGACAGTTACGCGCGTACTTCCCTCTCAGTTCACTCCCACCCTCAACACCATAGGCCCGCAAAGTCGACTCGGTTTCGCCGTCAAGGTTCATCACGTCAGGCACCGACGTCTGCATTTTGCCAGCAAGTTCGTAACTTGCGATCCTGCCCGCGAGATTTGCATCGTCAGGATACTTTTCAAGGTGGGCTGCATTTAGCCGGGCAAGCAAATCAACCGTACGCTTATCTTCACTTGCAGAAAACCGACTGTGTCGGTTCAGATTATTGGGTGGATTTGCGGCAGTAAAATCCGTTCCTTGAAATGCGGCCGGCAAAAATCCATTGCCGAAGTTGTTCTTTCCGCTCCGGGCCAAGCCACGGGGGTCATTGATGGCGACAAACGCGGGTAGCTCCTGATTTTCAGTTCCCAGAGCATAAGTCACCCATGAGCCAAAAGATGGAAACCCTTCCATGGTGAACCCGGTGTTCATGAAGTTCTCGCCCTGCGGATGAGCACTTGTTTCCGTAGAAAGTGAATGAAAAAAGCAGAAATCATCCACGTGATTACCGAGTGCAGGAAGCAGGTCCGAAACCATTTTTCCCGTTTCGCCTTTAGGCTGGAAATCCCAAAAGGGTTTGGCGATATTCCCGGATGGCCCCTCGAACGTAACCGCAGGCAGCTGCGGTGGTTTCTGTCCATCAAGCTTTTTTAAAGCGGGTTTATAATCGAAGGTGTCGACGTGACTTACGGCACCGGGACAATAGATGACAAGAACCTGCTTCGCGGGAACGCTAAAGTGAGCTGATCGAGCAGCGTATGGATTTCGCGCATCAATTTCCGGCCGAATGGGTTCAACACCACCAGCGGCAGATGGCTCTTTCGCAAGCAGACCATCCTGGTTCAGCAGGCTGGTGAGTGCCAACCCTGATGTAGAGAGACCGGCGACACCGAGAAATGACCGGCGGTCCAACAATGAGCGTCCTTGACGGGTAATTTTTTCTGGATTGGTCATGGTCAGGCTCATGGAAGAAAAGCAAATTCATTTGAATTGATCAGTGCACGACAGACACTCTGCAAACTGTCAGATTCCGCTACGTCGACGCATGCTTCTGTTTCGTTTGGCGTTGGCGGCCGTCCCAGAACCAGCTCAAAACAGCGTTTCACGGAGGCAGGCAAGTCACCGCCTGCATCTTTTTTCGCACGCTCCGCTATGAACTTTGATTGCTCCACCACAAAGTCGCTATTCATCAGATTGAGCGCCTGCAAAGGTGTCGTCGAAATGGGTCGCCTCGCCCTCACCTGCCCACAATCAGGAAAATCAAATGCGGTAAACATCTGGTCATCAACGCGCCTCATCCGTTCCTGATAAAGCATCCGACGCCACGTATCTGGACCGTGGTTGTTAACGACCTGCCACTGCGAATAACGCTTTTTCACATTGTGAATACGGTAGCTGCGACCACCCAACGTGTCCTGCAATTTACCTGATGCCTGAAGAATTCCGTCCCGTATCACCTCTGCCTCCAGGCGTTTAGGAGGAAACCGCCAAAGCAACTCAGCGTTGGCATCGAGCGTCAGTCCATCAGGGTTTGGCTCGCTTTTTTGCTGAAAAGCCTGAGACATCACCATCAGACGGATCATGTGCTTCATCGACCACGGATGGCTGTTTTGCCCGGTTGCCTTCATCGCCTCTGTCGAAGGATTCATGAACTCACTCGCGAGCCAATCGAGCAGTTGTGGATGACTGGGAATTCCCCCGGCGGCGCCAAAATCGCTGGTGGTTGAAACGATGCCCCGACCGAAAATGTGATGCCAAATCCGATTCACTGCTACCCGGGCGGTAAGCGGATTGTCGTCATGGGCCAACCAGTTTGCAAACGCTGTTCGTCGTGCCCGTCCAGAACTGTTTTCTTTCACCTCCAGAAGCCCACCCAGTTCTTCTGGACCAGCCGGCAACACCCGCTCCCTTGGGTTTTCAGGACTGCCGCGGCCGAGCACATGCGTCGGAACTGGCTTGATGAATCTGGCAACAAAACTCGGCATGGGGCCCTCTTCGAGGACTGCTGCGATGAGTTTCTCAAGTTCCTGCAACAATTGAGCGCGTTCAGCATGCCGTTGGTTCTGCTGCCCTGAACTCATGGTCGACGCGACCTGTTTCCATTGCCCGTCAGAATCCATGGCTTCAACGCGATAACCACCGAAGTTGAACTTGTGAAGGCCTTCCAGATAATCCGTTTCCAGATAATCTTCACGGTTGGTACTGAGTCTCAACCGATTGCATGCCACGGCATTGGGAAACGAAATCTCGATATAAGGTTTAACCTTGGAATCAGCTGGTGCTTTGCACCCCCATGCCTGAGTTCCGTATTCACCGTCATTGACACGTTCGATCTGCGCTCTCACAACGGCCATTTCAGGTGGACTGTAAGTGTTTGCCCCGTTTTCTGCTAACGCCAGATTGTATTTGGGGTCCCCGGGGCCAAAGATTTCCAATTCATCCAATCGAACTCCATTCCAGTTGAATGTAATTCGTATCTTGGAGGTCTCCGTTGCTGGAAAGTGGAACTCTTTGTAACCGATCCAGTTTTCTTCCCAAGCACCAAGTTTTTTGAGCTTGTCATGGATGATTGCAATCTCTTGATAAAGCTCCTGCCCTCTTACGCGACGCGGATGCTTTTCAGCCAATTCCGGAAACCGACTTCCAAACTCAACACCCTGAAACACCGCGGCCATTGAGTAATAGTCCTGAATCGAAATAGGATCGAACTTATGATTGTGGCATCGCGCACAGCCAATGGTCACTCCCAACGCCGACGCTCCAACCGTTTGGAGAATCTCGTCCATGCGATCGGCTCTCGCTTGCCGTCGTGCACTAGGTTCCTGGCCAACTGTGGCGACCGGTACATGCGAACCAGCAACGAGGTAACCGGTAGCATCGCCTTGACCAACTGTATCACCCGCGATCTGTTCAAACAGAAAACGGTCATATGGTTTGTCTTCGTTGAAGGCACGCACTACATAGTCGCGGTAGATCCATGCATTTTTTCGATACATGTTACTTTCGCTGCCGTTCGTCTCAGCCCAACGGATCACATCAAGCCAATGCTGGGCCCATCGTTCCCCAAAATGCGGAGACTCCAGAAGCCGCTCCACAAGGTCACCATACGCTGTCATGCCATTGTTGCGGTAATCAGCCATGAAACTGTCGGACATTTCCGGCGTTGGTGGAAGTCCCGTCAAGACAATTGCTGCGCGTCTAACAAGAGTTCGTGGATCCGCTACCTGTGAAAACGTCAATCCTTTCGACTCAAGCGTATTCAGAAGAAATGCATCAATCGCGTTTCCTGCCATCCCGTTGGTTTTTGGTACGGAAGGTTTGGCCACTTTCTGAAAAGACCAGTGATCAGATTTCTGACGTGAAAGAGCTCCCATCTGCCCAGGCCAATTTGCGCCCTCCGCAATCCAAGATTTTAATTTTTCCCGTTGGACCCGAGGGATCATCTCCTCTTCCGGTGGCATCGCCATCTCTTTGTCCACGTGATTGATGACTTCAAGCAGATAACTTTTTTCCGGCATGTGCGGAACAACAGCGGCCAAACCGGAATCGCCACCACGAAGCATTGACGCTCGGCGATCCAATCGCAGGCCCGATTCCTGCTCATCGTCACCATGACAATGAAGACAATGCTCCTCAAAAATAGGAGCGATGTCAGTCTCGTAATCCAATTCAGCCGCAACGGAATGGGTTGAACTGGCAAAAATGCCTACAAACAGAATGAAAAGATAATCACAAGAGCGCATGATGCTGGGAAATCGGATTCGCAAGTGGTGGATGTTGTCTAGCCCGCTGGATGATTGTTGACCATGACCCAGGCTGCGGAGTTCATTGACTGCTTGGCACTGGGTCATACTTTTTTCGATACATTTGATATTCCGCCCAAGTCAGTTTGCCATCGCCGTTGGTATCGGCGTCTGGATGTTTGTGAAAATACTTCGACTTCCAGGCGTTCGCGCTTAGTTCGCAAGACGAACCGTCGTTCAGCTGTTTGGATGTTCCGGCTTTCGAGTTTTTTGCGTCGCGTTTGGGCTGGAACGGGGGTTGTGCTGGTACCACGTCTTCTGGACGGGGGATACGACTTAAGAGCTCCTGGCGGAACCTTGATACGGTATCGGAATATTCATCGCTTGCTGCAACGTTATTCCATTCGAGAGGATCAACGCGCGTATCGTACAATTCCTCCTTGCCATTCTCGTAACGAATGTACCGGAAATCCCGGGCACGCAACGAGTAGCTTTCCTTCGATGGCTCGTATTTCGTTCTCCATTTATATAGCGCAGTCAGCGCCGATGATGGTCCCCTCCATTGACCGTTCGCCGGGTTCTTCAGCAACGGTTTCAAACTATGTCCATCCAGATCATGCCCTTTTCCATTCTTGCGAGTATTCGTTGGAAGTTGGCACAAATCCAACAGAGTTGGATAGACATCGATCAACGACACCGGATCACGACATTCCTGACCAATCTGACTCACACCAGGTGCTTTTATGATCAAAGGAACGCGAGTGCTCTCCTGCCAAAGCGAGTTCTTGTAGAGATAGTCTTTCTCGCCCATTCCCCAACCATGATCACTTGTGAGCACAACAATTGTGTTGTTTCCAATGTTGGATTCCTCCAGTGCATCGAGAATTCGCCCTATCTGTTCGTCGATTGAGGCGACACTGGCAAGGTATGCCTGGATGAACTGCCGCAACGCCTGATCACGTGATGCGTATGATTCGACGAGCGATTTAAACAGTCGTGTTCCCATGTCCTCACTGCGAGGTCCATCGGCTCCCGTGGGTATGCCCCTGACGGTGTGCGAAAATGTATCATCGACATCGTTTTTCCGGATATTCGGTAATTCGATGCTGTCGACCGGGAACATATCGAAAAACTTTTTTGGAACGATCAGAGGCGTATGTGGCCGAATGAACCCAACACCCATGAAGAAAGGTTTTTGATCCGCCTTACCTGCTCTCTGCCTAATTTGATCAACTGCCCACTTTCCGTTGATTTCGTCTGCGGTTGCGTCACGCTTTTCCTGAGACACTACCTTGAGCGCTCGCTGGTTTGCCCAACTTCCGGTTCGCCATGAAAGCTTATGACCGCTTGCCGTTTTCATCCCGTTCAAACTCACCAATGGTCCGAAGGATCCATCTACGGCACCAATTTCAGAATATGGTTTTGGGACCCAAGGATGAGCCAACTTATTCTGACCATCGAATGCAAACGGCCCATAGTCAGCCAGATTTCCATACTGCTGCCACTCCTTACGAACCATGTGATGCATCAACTTGCCAGTTCCAAGGGTTTCGTATCCATTCGCACGGAAATGATCCATGAGCGTTCGTGAATTTTGGAGTACCTCGTAGCCGTCCCACTTAACAAAGCCGTAACACCCGGAGTTGTGCGGATAAATTCCCGTAAACAAACTTGCCCGTGACGGACCACAGATTGGGATATTGCAGTGCGCTTGCAGGAATGAAACTCCCGCTGTGGCAAGACGCCGTATGTTCGGTGTCTTCGTTTGTGGGTGTCCTCCGAATCCCTCGACATAATCATTCAAATCATCGCAAACGATGAGGATCACGTTGGGCTGTGCTGAGGAAGCTTTCCCGGAAAAGGTGAACAGGCACACGATCACCATCGACACGTAGAACGTGAAGGCCCGATGCATGAAACGTGAATAAAGTGGATGGGATTCCATGTGTAACCGTTTGTCATATTTCATGGGTTTACATTGGGTGTGCTTTCGTGATCCGCACGCCACCATTGCAATTTGACGGGAACACCCCAGTGGCCCTACACCAATTCTCCAGTTCAACGCCAAAGTGATGCAGAGCCTGACAGGCTGAACCAGAACCTATTGTAGCCCACCGCACGCGTTCTGTACCGACGCGTTGCCGCATATTTCCTGCCCTGTTTTGGGTCGGCTCTCGCTTTCCTTTTCGCCACTCACCGCGAACGCGAAATTTTCAGGTGCAAACGATGATGTGTCTGCAAAATGGTCTCCCATTCCATGTATTCCGATTCACAATCAAGGAGGTCCAGCGTTGACAAAATCAACAACGGACAGGCAGGTTAGTAGAGGAGAAGCGATCCTATTCTAGCGACGTGATTTCAATTTTCGCTGATAAACAAACGTGGGGTCCTCATACTTGCCCTTGAGCGTAGCCCAGGCGTTCAGAAAACTTCCATCAAACTTACCATTCTTATCATGTCCTCTCCGAGCAAACGTCGCGAGAACCTCACCATCATGCCCAAAACGTGAACTGATGAAATGATCCGGTTCGAGTGGCGCCTCATCGGTGTACACAAATTTCATGTTCTCATTCAGTTTCCCGACCAACCATTTAATACCACCCGCGCCACCTACTCTGGTTTCACTCATCAATTTCATTACGCCAGCCCGCAAAGAAAACAAGCGTTGCAATGCCGTGACTTCCTTGAATTCCTCTGGCATCCCAATGGCTTCCTGCCGAACCACCAAGTTCTTTCCTGGCAGGTGCAATTCAAAAACGCTGTCGGGAGCATCCGCAATTTGCGGCACACGCTTTTTTTTCCGTATCTCCTCAATTTGTCCTTGAACGGTGTTTGCATCAAACTTCAAAAACTGACAGTCGGATATCACAAAATGTAGAAACTCCTGCAGTTCTTCGGGTGTAAGTTTCCCGGTGATGTCATGTCCTGGTCCATACAGCTTCGGCATTTCAATCGTACCATCCGCACGTAACGAAAATACGGGTTTGTCCGTTTCCCGGGGCGGCGTGAAACCGTTCCTCTGATCGAAAACAAATACAATTTCGTTCTGGTTTTCCGGCAGTTCGTAAACCGGTTTTCCACCATCCTGAGCAGATGAAACCGGTACAAGACACGAGAAGAATACACATGCAACCAATAAGCGTTGCAACGTCATTTCAGTCCGCAGTGCGTCATTAACATGCATCAGAAGTCTCTCTGGAAAGGATGATGAGTCACGTGTTCCTGCGATCAGCTGCGGTGCGCATCAGAGATTCAAATCAGCGAATTGAATCAATCACAGTACGCTCAATCGCTTCACTGCCTGATTGTAATGTTCCGCGGGCTTTGAAGGAAACGAGCACTGCATTTCTGTTTCTGAATGTTAAATCATTCATGCAAAGGTGCATTGTCCGACGTGTTCCGGAACTCCTCAAGGATTCAGTCTGGCAACTCAAGGATTCTTGCCACTGGATATCTTCGATGTTCCTTTTCATACAGGTCCGAACGTTGATACAGGAACTCCAGTTGCTTTCTGCGATCAGCCCTGAATGCGGCATCGTCGGCACGTCTCGTTTCGAATTCTTTTTTAAGTGCTCGATCGTCTTCCAGCAGTTTTTCCGCGGTGCTTTCGAAAATATACGGCGAAAAATACTCCTTTCGTTGCAGAATCGTATCGAAACTGTTCCACCGGAATAAAGAATCCATCGCCTTGGGTTCGAGTGTCTCAACGACATATCGGGCGTGGTCCTGTTGCATCGGGATGATCACATCACCAGGTCTCACGGTTATATGTTTCCTCTGCTTGGAAACCTCCACCTGATCATGGAAAAAATGCCCTTCGTAGGGACTTGATCGAGATTCGACTGATTCAATCCGATAGACCTCCGCTGCGAGCGTTCGACTGTCCTTCATGACGTGCATCTTTACGGCATTGAGCTCCATCAACTCAATCACGCGATGCCACTCTCGGGGAATCATGTAGCCCGCAGGAAGTGAAATCGATTCGCTGACAACGTAATTGTTGAGGTATGGGATGTTGCGAACGTATGGCAAGTCTCTGTCATAGGACAGCCGCTTACCCCCAGTGACCTTGCTTGGGATCATTTTCGCTTCAAAACCGTGGAACTCGAGCCTTGTCGCCTGATTGCGGTCGACTTCCCACGCAATGGGCACCCGTTCCTGCCTGCAGAATCTGTCGCGGTCTTCTTGCCTCAAACGCTGAATACGTTTCCCTTGCACAGCCAGCAATTTAAGAGCCTCATCCAGGAATACCCGCGTAGCCCGGACACGCTCGGGATAAGGCTTCAGCATATGCGTTTCGGTCATGTACCCGATTGTTTGAAACAAACCGGTATAACCTGTCGAATACCGGGGCGTTTCGAGGAACTGAGCAAAACCGTTGTCTGGTGGTTCACCACCAGAGTTTACATAGGGGATCGTCGGATACCCGTTCGCCTTCATCGCCTCAAACAGCTGTGGCTCGAAAACTTCGTGCATATATTTTCCAAGCGACATGCCAAGTTTGTCTTTCTGGCTCTGCGATGTCGTCATCACGTGTTGGTAATCAGCGCCATTGCTGACATGGGTATCAATAAAAAAATCGGGATCCAACAAGTGGAATATTTTCGCAAATGCCTTTGCGTTTCTGCTGTCACATTTAATGAAGTCTCGGTTCAGGTCGTAATTTCGACCATTGCCACGAAAGCCATATTCCCGTGGACCATTCTGATTGGCACGCGTGGTGGAGTTCCGATTCAGCGCACCGCCGATGTTGTAAAACGGAATGATTGCAACAATCACCTCGGTCAAATGCTCTTTGTATCTGTCGACATTTTCGACAAGATCCCTGGCAAATCCCATCGATGCATCAACACCATCAGATTCTCCCGGATGAATTGCATTGTTGATGAGAAGCACGGTACGGGAATCAGACAGGATATTGTCAAGTGAAACAGGATCACCACACGAAACCAGGACCAGCGACAGAGGGAAGCCACTGTCAGTTTTATCCATGACGTGTACCGTCACGTTCGAATGCTTTTCCGCGAGTGCGTTATAAAACGCAATTCCACTCTCATAGTCAGATGATTCCCAACCATCTCCCTGTTCATAAGGCGTCAACATTCCTGCAATCTGTGCTTCGTCGCCACAACATGCTTTCATGAACAAGGCTAACAAGCCAATCGTCAGGAGTATGTTTGGCTTCGGATTTTGATTCATCTGCATACTGAGAAATTTGAATGGAGTTCTGATCATGACAGTCCAGACTCTGGACTGAATGCGTGGCTTCTGGACTAAAACTTGACGCACCGATGCAACCACACCTGAGAAACCATCTGGCCATTTCGCAACACGTTGGGAATCAAATGGATTGACCAGCTATTCAGCAAGTGTCACGGTTGAAACAATCTAGCAAACACAATCGAAATGATGTGGAAATAAACAGGAAATGTGCCACCCCAAAACAACGGTTGCGTTGAATTTCTCGGTAACATGGGAGTCAAACCTTGTTCGTTGATGGAATGCAAGAACGTGTATCGCGGTCTCTATCTCATCAACAATCTCCCCGCCAGCAAAATCACGGCCCACTGGACGAGCACCGCAATTGCCGCAAGTTGGTGTCGTATTGCCCGAATATAATTGAGTGCCATTCCCTAACACATCCATGCACAACCCTCGAGTAATCCCTTGAAAATCAGATTGCAATCAACTTTCTTCTTTGTAATGTTTCTTGTTTTTGTTGGTTCCATCGCTCCGACGGGGCATTGCGAGGAATACACCCCGATCCTGTTTAAAAACATGGAGATGGTCTACGAGGACGACTTCGACAAAAACGGGCGACACCAGAACGACGACCAATGGGTAATTCGCCAACAGACCACATGGACGGTCAACGGCGGCATCCTTACTGGTTCACTTGCAAGTATCGATTATCAAAAACTGATGCAGGCCAAAAATGATGGGCACGATGGAACCAGAACCGTGATTTTCCTGAAGCCTGTTCCCAAGGCATTCGTCCTTCGCATGCGTGTGCGATACAACGTGACGGGCAAAAAAGGGCGTGACCGTGGATCGCTGATCGACCTCGGGCATCACATGAATTCCTTTATCTTCCGAGAAAATGGTGGGGTGCTAATCTTACAGAAAAAGAAGAAATACCCTCTTCCCAAAGAATTTTTCCCTCTAAATCACTGGAATGAAGTAACGATTGAAATCAGGGAAGGTGAACTCGTTGCGACCGTTAACCAGCGAACCCTGCGTTTCAAGGATCCGTTGATAACTTTGAAGTCTGATAACGATCAGCAAGTCGATTTCAAGGGACAGGATTACGGGACCGTGCAAATCGACTGGCTCAAACTGTATCGGGGCGTCGATTGAATTCCTGATGATATTCGGACCTCTGTTCCGCATAGCGAAACCCGGGAACTGTACCTTGGGCGTAGCGTTGTTTTGAATGTCGCGTTTTCCTATTCGGTTTGATAGGCAAAGCGCCGCCAAAATCGGTCAAATCGTCCACCTTCCAAACCTAACTCTCTGAAAATCACAGGCAAAACAGACAATCTCCAGAGAAAAACTTGAAAGCTTGGTAAACTGCAGGTGTGAGAAGCGAGAAACGCCCTTCGTTTTATTGCAAGCACTTCCGCTTCTCCCTGTCCCCTGTCCCACCTGACACAATCGGACAAAGTCCCGCCAGAACGGCACCGAGTAACCTTCTGTTATCACACAGCTGCCGCGTTCACTCGGTTCCGGTCAATAACTCTCACGCTTGAGCATCGGATGTTTCAGCCTGCCAGTAGTTTCAATGCGACTCAACGCCTCGCGCCCCTTTTTGATGTGACACAAGCCGGCACCATTTCCACGTGTCGAAAACGTAACCCGCTGGGGAAAAAAAACGCAGTTGCAAGGCTACTCACGATAGCAGTGATCGCTGTGGCGACTTATATGACGTTGACCGAAGTGGGTCATTGTGTTGAACCTGATGGCAAGGATGCCGTGGTTGACCCTTTCACTCAATCCAGACAAGAGGGTCGCATCAAATCGAATCTGTTGAACCAGCCTGAACAGCCGGTCGCTTTTCAAGGCATTCCGAAGGCTGACCTCAAAACATATTCAGATCTTGTCAAACCGCTTCTGGAGGCAAAGTGCATGGACTGTCACGGTTCGGAGGAGTCCCATGCAAACCTGAATGTCGAATTGATCAATCCCAATCTGCTTGCAGGCGAGAGCGTCGAACGTTGGAGTGAGATCTACAAAGTAGTCAGCAATGCTGAGATGCCACCAGATGACGAACCTGACTACGCTCTCAGTGACGCTGAGAGAAAGGATCTTGTTTCGTGGATCAGTAATGAAATGAACAAAGCGTCTCATGTACGACGCAATACCTCCGAGCACACTTCCTTCCGGCGTATGACAAAGCAGGAATACAACTATGCGATTCAGGATCTGCTCGGCCTGCCGTATCCGATTGGTACCAGTCTGCCGACGGAAACGCCTTCCGAAGATGGGTTTCTCAAGAACTCGGCATTACTGCAAATGTCCGCCATGCAGTTTGAACGATATCGCAATCTTGCCCTTGATGCACTCCAACGCGTCACAGTCCAGGAAGAACGCGTCGTGCCAGTCGTCTATGACATCGCGATGCAACCACTGATGGAAAAACAAACCAGGGGGAAAGATGATCAGATTTTCAACCAGGCAGACGAGGATTTCAAAAACAAGCAGAGGCGGCAACACCTGTTCAATACTGAAACAGGCGATGGAATCGCATTTCAAAATGGGGGAGCGAAGCCGGTCTCCGAATTAAATCAAAGCAACACGTTCGAGCCCTCGCCGGCCGTACTTGTATTGAATGCTTCAAATGAAATCAAATGGAACCTGGATCGGTTTCTTCCCGACGAAGGAACGATGCGTGTCAGCATTCGGGTAGGCCGGACATCCATGGATCCCGATGAATATGCCAGCCTCCGACTTATTTTCAGTGCACACACGAGTAACAACGCAAATTTTTCGGAGGTGATCAGCCAAAACGACGTCATCGTTTCTGCTCCGGCATCTGATCCCGAGTACATTCACTTTGATATTCCGTTAAGCGAAATCCAGCGCAATCCATTCCGCAAGCTGGAGACAACGTTTCCGCGCCGTGATGAGTTTCTTCACATTCGAAACGTATCAAGCCTCCGCAACAACAAAGATCGCCTACAATTGCACATTAGCCACATCAAAATCACGGCTCCATTCCACCAACAGTGGCCACCCAAAAGTCATACGGACATTTTTTTCGCAAGTAAAAACAGTAAGGATGAAGACGCCTATGGACGCGAGGTGTTGGCGAAGTTTTTGCCCCGTGTTTGGCGACGTCCCGTAGCGGATCGCGAAATTGACCGCTTCATGGATCTCTTCCACAGCTATCGAGCACAATTACCAAACTTTCAGGATGCGATGCTTGAAGTTCTTGCGACCTCATTAGCCACGCCCGAGTTCCTGTATCTGACTGAATACACATCCAGCGATGCCAGTTCCACCAACCAACAGATCAGCGACTTTGAACTGGCGACACGGCTTTCATTTTTTCTGTGGTCGAGTATTCCCGATGATGAACTTCTCAAAACTGCGACAGCGGGTGGCTTGAACAACCCGAAAACTCTACGTGAGCAAGTCAAACGCATGCTGGCGGATTCGAAAGCCCGTCGATTTCATCAAAGCTTTGTCAGTCAGTGGCTGGGACTTGAAGGGCTTGAAAGCATTAACCATGTCAAAGACCCTGATTTGCTAACGGCAATGCACCATGAGCCGATCGAGTTTTTCGCCGAGCTGCTTGAACGCAATGGAAGCGTGTTGGATTTTCTTCACTGTGACTATGTGATGGTCAACCAGCGTCTTGCTTCCCATTATGGGTTACGTGACGTATTTGGTCCCCATTTCCGTAAGGTGCAGGTATCCAACGCAAACCATCGTGGGGGCCTGCTCACAGGGGCAGCCGTGATGGCGATGAATTCGGATGGTACTGACTCGAACCCACTCAAGCGTGGCGTTTGGCTGTTGGAACGGATTCTGGATGACCCACCGCCTCCTCCTCCACCCGATGTTCCGGAAGTTGATCTCACCGATCCGCGAATCCTGCAGATGACGTTGAAAGAACGGATTGCAGACCACCGCAACAAGCCAGCCTGTGTTTCGTGTCATTCACGGATCGACCCATGGGGAATCGCATTCGAAAACTACGACGCTCAGGGATCTTTTCGATTGACGATTGGAAAAACAGCGGTGGATGCGACTTCCATTCTCTTCAATCAACAGCCCCTTGAAGGTGTTGTCGGGTTGAAGCGTTACCTGCTGAGCGATCGTCAGGATCAATTCATTCGCGCCTTGGTCCATAAAATGACGGCTTATTCTCTTGGTCGGACGATGACATTTGCAGACCGCGCTGATGTTGACAAAATAGCAGCGAAATTCAGACAATCTGGGGATAAACTGGAGGATCTCATCCACTTGGTGGTTTCCAGTGAAATTTTCAGAGCCAAACAACCTGAGGAAGATGACCGTGAGTAGTCAATTTCAAAGCATGAATCGACGGTATTTTCTTCGTGGCACAGGCGTTGCCCTGGCGCTGCCATGGATGGAATCCAATGGGCAAGCAACTGAACAGGACCAGACTACACCGAAGCGTTTCCTAAGCGTTTACCATCCCGATGGAGTCGGTCTGCCTCTGAAGTCCGATCCTGCATGGAAGGATTGGAGCTGGTTTCCGCGCGGCGGAGAACGCAACTTCGAGTTGACCAAGGTTCTTGATGTTCTGGAGCCGCTACGTAACGACATCACTATCTACTCCGGCTTGTCCCACCCAGCCGCACGCAGAGTACACGGCCACTCGAACGCGGACCAGTATCTGACAGGAGCCGCCACCGGTGGACATGGCCCCTATAAAAACACGGTCTCGGTCGATCAGGTCATTGCGCGACATACAGGAGATGCCACTCGACATGCATCGCTTGTGATGTCCACCAACGGCGGAATCGGTGGGCCCCGCGGTGCTCAAACGCAATCGTTCAATCAGGAGGGGCGCCCGATCCCTGCGATGAACAAACCGAAAGAAATTTTTGACACGCTGTTCCTCGCCAATGGAAAAGATGCCGCAGAGAAACTGGCGAGGAGCAAAAGTGCCTTGGATTTCCTCATTGAAAACACGCGTTCACTCGGGCGAAAACTCTCCAAACAGGACCGACAGAAGCTTCAGCAATACCTCGATTCGGTGCGGGACACGGAGGTGAAGCTGGAGAGAGCCCAAAAATGGGTCAACACACCTGTCCCCGAGGTCGACACACAACATCTGCATCTGGATGCAGGGCCGGAAGAAGCACGCCTTTATTTTCAGACGATGTACGAGCTGATCTATCTGTCCTTCTTCAGTGACTCAACCCGCGTGGCAACGTTCCAGTTGGGACGTGAAAATGGTGAAGGTCCCCATGACCTGCTTTCCAAAGCCGTTGACCTGGGTAAAGCCCATGCTTTGACGCATGATGTGAAAAAACCAGATGGGTGGAAAAATCTTGGCACCTACAATCGCTACCAGGCCAGTGAATTTGGTCGCTTTGTGAAGCGTCTGAAAGAAACACCTGAGCCAAATGGTAATGGATCGCTGCTGGACAACACTTTTGCCATGCATGGTTCGGCATCGAGCAGTTTTCACTTGTCTCGTAATTACCCGATCATATCGGCTGGTGGCAAAAACCTGGGATTCGATAATGGTCGGTATCTCAAATTTGGAAAAGGCAACGAGGATAATCAGGCCGGGGCTGGTATCGTGAGTGACGCTGGATGGAGAGGCGAGGTGAAAGTCGAGGAAGAACCGCTCGCTCTACTCTTCATCACGCTTTTGCAGAGATTTGGTGTCGAAACTGAATCGTTCGCAGGAATCACCGGAACGCTCGATCGCGTTTAATCTCAAAAGTGTCGTCAAAGACGACCCACCGGCATTTCGCTTCACAGACAATGTTTGCTCGGTGATGTTGTTTCATTTGGCTGTGCAGAAATCCCTTCAGGTTCTGGCGCCCTTCCTGTGGCGCGTTGATTCAGCAATAGCCGAATTGAACCAGCACCGGCTACGGTTCCTGCAGATGCTAAACCTTGGCATCATCGGTGTTCAATTTTGATTTCAGAACAAAAAAGCAAAATACAAGCACGACGCAAACAGAACCAACAATCAGAGGGATGGATGGACCGCTGCGTCGGTAACCCGCTCCGGCAGCAGGAGGTTGATAGTACTTCCGTTCGAACTCAGCCTGCACATCGGCACCGGATGAAATCCACTTTTGTTCGTCATCAATGAGCGCCTTGTACCAAAGCCCCGCATCATTCAGTTCCATTTTGAATTGTGCTTCAAGTTCCTCCAGTTGCAAAGGCGTATTTGAGCCACCTTTTCTGGTTTGCATGTTGAGACATTCCTTGGCCTTCGTACGATAGGCATCACTCACTTTTGGATCAGCAACCTCATAAGAAGCCTTCAGATAAGCTCTTGCCGCAAGACGTTTTGCATCTGTCTCGTAACCCTGACTGAGTAACAGATCCCCAAGAGCCTCCAGCAAAACTGGTGAATCGTAATTGCCAAACTTCATCATCCCAAGAACGCCTTTGATTGCCTTTTTCAGGAAGATCTGCTTGGCTTCCTTGGTCTCTTCAGCTTCAGGTTGTTCCAGCAGGAACGCTCCAAAGCCGCACGGCTCAAATAATGAACCGGGTTTCGGTGCCACTGGAAGAGAAATTTCAGACCCTTCGTTTTTGCTCAGCAGATATTCGACAAGCAGTTTTTGATAGATTTCGCGTCCAAAATGCGCATCAGGATTGATGGCCAGAGCTTTATCAATTTCTTTCAGTCCGGACGCAAAATCACCGGCATGGATGTAAAACGTCCCAAGATTTGCGGACGTCGAATACAGGCCCGGATACGTTGATTCCTTTTCCAAAGTCACCCGGATCGCTGAATCCGTATCCCCGAGTTTTTCGTGTGCTACAGCAAGATCATCGTACAATTCCGGCTTTGCGTCTGATTTCAACAGTTCGCGTGTCCTGGCGATTCTCCATCGATAAAAGTCTGGCGAATGCCTGAGGAACTTGCCGGAGATAAGCTCGAGTACAGTCGGGAATCGCTGGCGTTCCATCGCCAATGTGTCCCGATCCCACAAACAAGCAAGACAAGATACGCTGATGAAGACGCAACCTGAAAAACAGGCCACCCGAAGTGTGCGCTGAAACATTTTAAAATATCCTGATCAACGACTGGGGATCCAATTCTTTCGAAACAGAAATCAAGGTTGCCTCCGTGATTCCACCTGACTGCATCTGCCACGGCACAATCAACACATCACTGTTGATTGCGGAGAGCACAAAAACAATTTGCCAGTGGAAACATTTGCCACCGGCAACATCTGCAAGTGGGGATTCGATTCCATTGAGTTTAGCCGAATCACTGCCTCCCTCTCAAGCAACTGCAGCCCACTCCATGTTCAAGAGCAGTCTGCCGGAGCGTGATCGTCCCACCTTCTCCTTCCCAATAGAACGGCTGTCGCGGTGCCGGACTACCGAAGCGATTCAACCTGTCAGCCTCATGAACTGCACCATTGATCACCACGTAGCGAATTTTTTCCGTGTCGCGGATGTTGACTGATGGGTCAGCTCCGTCCTGATAAACGACCAGGTCAGCCAGTTTTCCCGTTTCAAGGGAGCCAAGATCACGATCCAGGCCCAAATATTTTGCTCCATTGAGGGTCCCACATGTGAGTGCCTGCATGGGGGTCATGCCTCCCTGCACAAAACTCCACATTTCCCAATGTGTACAGATCCCATTCAACTGACCATGCCCGCCGGCTTGCACAAGTCCCCCCTGATCAACGACCTGCCGGGCAATTTCTGCAACCTTCATGTGGTTGTAATCCTCATCAGGAGATTTCTGCCGCCTCCGTGATCTGGGATTGAGCACGTGTGGAGGGATGAAAGTCTGCAGTCTCGGATGTAGCCACAGATCATCAATCTGGTACCAGTACTGTTCACCGGAAATTCCTCCATAGGCAACATTGAGCGTGGGAGTGTAGCCCACGCCGGTGTTACGCCACAGGTCCATCACATCGTCGTAGGCTGTCTGTACCGGCAGCGTATGTTCGATGCCGGTATGGCCATCAACAATCATCGTCATGTTATGCATGAAGGTGGATCCGCCTTCCGGCACGACCATCATCTCCAGTTCCCGGGCCGCCTGTAAAACCTGTTGCCTTTGGTCACGCCTTGGCTGGTTGTAACTTTTCACAGTAAAGGCACCCACTGCCTTCATCCGACGCAGATGAAATCTAGCGTCATCAACACTGTTGATTTCAGCCTTTGTGGCGCTAGTTGCACCATAAAGAATTGTTCCCGTCGAAAAAGTACGCGGAGACGTGATCAATCCCGCTTTTGCCAACTCGCTTGCCGCAAAAATGCTGTGGGTTTGATTACTGGGGTCGTGGATCGTCGTAACGCCGAAGGCCAAACGAGCGTAATCCACCCAATTCTGCTGCGGAGTTATGCCATTGGCGGCCTGCGCGCCGTGCGCATGCGTGTCAATGAAGCCCGGCGAAACGACTCGCCCCATTGCATCCAACTGATACGCATCGTCAGGGACATCAATCTCTGCACTTGGCCCGATCGCGGTAATCCGGTTCCGTTCAACCAGAATGGTCCCACGGTCAATGGTGCCGGACGGCCCCATCGTGATGATCTTTGCGTTGACGATTGCCAGCTTTCCTGACGGCATGCTGGATTTTCGGGTGAATCCAATTTCAAGCCGATTGGCCTCCACCTCATCAGATTCGTTGAGAACATGCGTATAGAGGTCAGGACCAAGGCTCCAGTGAAGACGTTTTGAGTCACCGGAGAAATGTATGAAGTCACCGGCCTCTTTGCTGACTCGCCTCGTGGGCAAACCCTTCGCATCCGGACCGACCTTGATCGCACGCCCCGAGTTGACAAAAGGAGCCACGTGAACGTGAAACCGTTCGATGAACGCGATTGAACTGGAATCAGGCGAGATTCGGAAGTCTGTCGCCCAAACACTTGTGTAATGTGTGTGTTCTTCCTTTCCATCGATTCCGATGGAACAGAGCTGAAGGTTATCCGCCTCCTTTTCGGGACTCGACTTCGTAAAAAACACCCGGGACCGATCTTTCCCGAACTGGGGCCGATTGCCGTTCTTTGCTATCTTCGCCGCTTTTCCGTCTCTGATTGGGATGACGTACAAGCCGGTTTCCCGAGACCACAACGGACTTGTGATTCCGCCCCCACTCAGTTTGCGATAGACCACGTTCTGTCCATCCGGAGAAAACACTGGGTCGATGTAGTGTCCTGGCTCTGCTGTTACAGTCCAGGTTTCATTCTGTCCTGATTCCAAAGACGTGATACAGACACGGCCCAAGTCGCGATCATTCCAGGATGAATAGACAACAAATCTGCCATCACGCGAAAAACTTGGACAAAACTCGAAGTCAGTTTCCTGATCTGTCACTCTTTCAGGTACCCCGTCTGGAAGCTGTTTGATGTAGAGGTGGCCTAGCGCCTGGTAAATGACACTGTCACCACTGGGTGATACTGTCACCCAACGCAGCATTTTCACATCAAAACTATCCAGGCCCGCGCGTTTCTGAAACCGCACTGCCGGTTTGATTTTTCTCGTGTCCTTGATACGAAACGGAATCACGGTTGCTTCCCCGGAAGCAATGTCAATACGCCTGATCTTTCCTTTGGCCCATGCAATCACTGACTTTCCATCAGGCATCCAACCGAATGCTGGGTACACACCATGAATCGCCCAAGCCTCCTGCATGTCGCGTTCAAGTAAATCATAAACCAGACGCACAGCACCGGACTGTAAATCAACAATGTGTAACCCCGTCTTTGCACCAACCCGTCTCACAAATGCAAGCTGTTTTCCATCAGGCGATGGAGTTGGACGACATGCTCCCCCGGACCCCCTCAACAGCGTTTCTGTTTCGCCAGAACTCAATTGCAGTCGCTTGATCGCGTAGATACCTTTGATTGAGTCCTTGTCATATTCGAAGTCACTACCCGGAGTAACATCCTGCGAATAGTAGAGATACTTGCCATCGCGTGAAAAAACGGGCTCGTTGACATCTTTTTGGTCACTTTCCCGACTGGTCAAAGGAACACCGCCCGTCGCATCCTGAGCCAATGCATCCCGGTGATACATCCACATTTCCCCGGCACCAAGTGAACGCCTGCTTGTGAAATGCTTGCGCCCAACCAGATATTTTCCATCTGGCGACCATGCGGGCCCATTAAGCAAACGATAGGATTCCTGCGTGACCTGGGTGGGCTGTTCGCCATTGCTTCCGATGATCCAAAGATTGTCACCTGCTTTTCCATTCTTGCCGTTTCGGTCACTTGTAAATGCAATGAATTTTCCATCGGGACTGAACCGGGGCTGCATGTCCCACGCAACTCCAGAGGGCAACTTCCTGGGTAGCCCTCTCCCCTCCAGCCCATCAGCACCAGCAATTGGCATCTCATACAGATCACCCAAAACATCGAACACCAACTTCGTGCCGTCCGGATGCACATCAACCGTAATCCATGTTCCCTCAGTGGTATCAATTGGCTGACTCACCACTTTTCCAGGGGCTGCTTCGATATTCCACGTGGCGTCCTTTTCCCTCTCTTTTTCGGGAATAGACGGAGCTGCACTCGCTCCGTCATCCGCAAATACCGGCAGCGCACTGTGAATGATCATCATCAGGACAGCGTGGCCAATTAGCCGCAATGGATTCCAACTCACAGGGTTCCCTCGTTGATCACAATTTCTTGTTAATTAAAACGGTGCGCCCAGTTTAACCAAAACCTGATTTACGTCGATGTACAGGGCTCCCGCTATTGCGTTTGCAGTTCACACAATAACAGATTCAGACAAAACGATTCTTCGCGTTGTCGAGGAAATACCATACGAGACAAAAGAAAAAACCACTCCAACAAGGAGTGGTTTTTTGTGTTGAACCCGGAAACGATCAATCGCGGGCTCAATTTCTTGTGAAGGCACATCCAACCAAATTCAGAAACGGATCGTCAACCGTGAACTACCGCCACCGATTGTGATCCCCCGCGTCGGGTAAGCAGGCCAGGGAGCATAGTAGCTGCTGTGAATGCGATCCAACGTTCGATCACCGAACGGATCCGAACGCCGAAAACAATCACGACGTAACGCACGTATATCCGAACGAAGATAGCGTATGTTCATTTCTAACGAGTTCATTAACCGACGGACGTGAACCGTTCCTCGATGCAGACGCCCATGCCCGTAAAACGCATTGTCCTCAATGCAATCCAGTGTATCCTCGAGATGATGGAACGCCGAATCCAACTGCCGGAGATCGCATTCCAGCAAGGTGAGTGAACCACGGTGATGTGCAACCTCGCGAACATGACAGGCCAATCTCGCCAATTGGCGAGTATCAGCAAGCAAATGGCCGTATTCCGGAACATGGCGATAATGTGCAATCTCGCATTGAAGATCCCTTGCCTGCCGTTCAATTGATGTCGCCAGTTGATCGATATGGCGATACGTATCGCCTGATGCGGACATGGAGGAGGAAAACATGAACCAGGTGATTGCCACGGAGGCGGTCGTCTTTGCAATCAGGGTCATAGCAAAGCCTTTTTTAATGAGGGAGTAATCAGTTCTTTCACTCCATCAAAGCACCCAGCGTGCCAAAGCGTTCTGGAACTTCAAAACACCTTCAAATCTTGGGTGATTTCCGTGTTTTCGGTACGCAGTTTCGCTACTAACCGGGGTCTTGTGTGTCACCGATTTGATGACGCGATAGCGTTTGTGGCATCATTTTGACACGCGTTGCAGATTGGTAATTCAGTCTGGATGAGGCTGGCGATGCCCACGCCACTTTTCTGTAGTGACAGATCCTGCTTGCCTATTTTCAGGCTCCCCGAGTTCAACCCTGCCACAATGTGTCATGCGCCCCAGCGCCGTTTGTAGACATCGCTATCTCGATGGCATCAGGAAACGAGTTCCTTGATGGGACGTCCATGATCCACAATTGGCGTGGGTCTGCCATTGAAGTCGTTCAAGAACACCTGCGACGAATCGATACCAAGATGATGATAAATCGTTGCGAGGAAATCACCGGGCCCACAATGGCGCTGGATGACATCTTCACCCTTCGGGTCGGTAGCGCCGATGAAGCGTCCCGTTTCGATGCCGCCGCCAAACCAGAGATTGCTAAATGCTCTGGGCCAGTGATCTCTTCCAGGTTGTTTTGTACCAGCCGCGGCGCTTGCATTTCCTGCACCCGTGCTTGGTTGATAGTTGATCTTTGGCGTTCGACCGAATTCACCGGTGACAACGACAAGTACCTGTTCTTCCAAACCGCGTTCATGGATGTCTTCAATCAAAGCCGAGACCGCCTGATCATAAGCTTCCGACCGGAAACGCAACGCATCGAAGACGTGGTGGTTGACCGCATGGTCATCCCAATTGTTCACCCGACCACAAAGAGGTCCACGGAGGCTTGTTGTCAGCACTTCGACTCCGGCTTCCACCAGTCGCCGTGCCATCAACAACTGCTGGCCCCATGAATTACGTCCATACCTGTCGCGTGTTTTCTCATCTTCTTTCGTCAGGTCAAAGGCAAGCTTTGTTTTTGGATTAGTCAGCAGCGTCAGAGCCTGTGCTTCAAACTGGTCCAACGCGTCCAATTCCCCAAAAGTATCAAACGCACGCTGCAGGTTGTCCAGATTTTTTCGCAAAGCAACACGCCGATCAATCCGTTCGACGTCCTTTGCATTGGTCAGACCAATGTTGGGCACAGAAAAATTTGGACTGCTTGGATCACCAACCACAGCGAACGGGGCATAAGCATCACCAAGATATGCCGGACCGTTGTAGGTTGTCGGTGGATTCACCCCAACGTAGCGTGGCAATGGGTTGGATCTTGTTCCCTGCTGCGCTCGAAGGTGATTAACCACGGACATCCAATCGGGCAGGCGAGGCTTTGGCTTGTCTCTGGTGTCGGAGTCGCCTGAAAACATCTGCATCGAACCGGCCGGATGCCCACCAGCGCCTTGGTGCATCGATCGAAGAACGGTGAACTTGTCCGCCAACGCTGCCTGCTTTGGAAGTAGTTCAGTGAACCGCATCCCGGGTACTTTTGTTGAGATGGTTCCAAACGGTCCCCGGTATTCGCTTGCCGCTTCAGGTTTCGGGTCATAGGTATCGAGATGCGAGCACCCCCCGGGTTTCCACACCAGAATGACAGATTTCCGCTTCCCATGGTTCTCAGGATTTCCAGCACGTAGCCGCAACAGACCTGGAAGGCTCAGACTCGCGAAACCAGCCAAGCCAAAGCGCATGAAACCACGTCGATTCGACGCAATGGGCCCTGGGCAGTTAACCGACGAAGCATGAAATGGACTACTGCTCATTGCTCTTTCCGAGGGTGTACACGTATGTTGACAGGTTCCGAGACGACGATATCAACAATGTCCTTTGCCTTTGCGGCTGAAGTAGCGTTCTTCAGCTGAATCGCTGCAGCCTTGATCTCGCCCGCGACACGTTTTTGTTCTTCATTGACATTTTGAAGTTCGGCATTCAGCATGCCCTTGGCTTCTTCAGACGCTGCCTGAAGCATCTTCTGAATGTTTTCTGCCTTCGATTTCAATTCGACGTGCACCGCATTCAAGCGGTCGACGTTAGCGCTGGCGATATCAACACCTGCGGGATAGTGTTGGTATTTGGCCACGGCACCGCCGTAGAAAGCGATTCTGTAATCTCCCGGCGGTGTTTTTAAAGCCGCAAGGTCCAAAACCGCTTCCGACGAGTCCTTATCCAAAGGCAATTCAAACTGGAACTTTTCAAAGCCCGCGCCAAGTGTCTTTGCTGCCATCACCGCGCCCGAAAACTCCCCACGCCGCATGTGCACCAGTGGTATTGAAATCTTCTCTCCCTCAGTGCCTTCCCACACCTTTACCTGTCGCGGCGCGATTGTAATTGGGGTGGTTTCATCGCCCCCGACCGATACCAGAACGTCCGCCACCAACCTTGGACTCGGTACTTCGCTCCAATGATTCGGTACTGGCCATGCCATGGACGCCAAATGACATTCCCGCTTGATTTCTTTCCCTTGGACACTTGCACTGCCCCAGATTTCAGCAACCGTCATTCCACGCGGGGCATTTTCGTGCGCAGTGATCAGTACGATTCCACGATTCTGATTCGGTGGAATACTCAAACCAGTCGCTGTAACGCCATCCGGTAAATTGTCCATTGAGAGATGAATTTCACCATCAAACCCATCCCTGCGAATCGAGACAACCTCAAGGGCCATCGTCGCTCCACCCCTCAGTGCGATTGGTTTTGACAGTGCGTTGCGGTCACCATTACGCAATGGCATGTGAAGGCCCCACGCCACCAATGCAAAGTCGGGCTTGGCTTTTCGAATGATGAGCCGATACACGTTCGATGGGTCATTCCGCGTTCCTCCGAACAGGTCAGACAATCTGACCCGATGCAATCCATCTTCCTTTATCTCAAACTTTCCCAAAACGTCCGACGAGCCAGCATTGTACGGAGGCCCATCATACGCATATCCATTGGATGATACTTTGACTGGACTGGGTATATCGTTCAACTCGGCAACATCCTGCAAAACAACCTCACCGCTATCGGAACCAACACGCTGCACCACAACTGTTGGGTCGGTTGGGCACCCGAGTCGTTCAGACGCGATTTCAATCCACCATGCATCACCTTTCTTGCCCTGGAATTCAAAAACATCTGTGTCAGCCGCTTTGGCAAAAGCTCCTTCAATATCACAGGGAAGCTCGATTCGCTGTGGTGCATCAACTCCATTTGGCTCAACCTCTTTCAGCAGCGCATGATCCGCAACGCCCTGAGGCGGCCACGAGAAAGAACTCACCTGGCTCGTTCGGAAATGTCGTTTGGCGATTGCCTGATCCGGTAAAACCCGGAGATTGAGGCGATAAAAGTAATGCTCGCCACCTTTGAAGGTCAGATCATGAACTTTGACGATGTAACTGCCACTGGAAGGGACACGAAATTCGATTGCTCCACCCCTTCGTTCAACGACGAGATCCTGTCCATTTTCATCAGCAACCACAACGACCGGATTGAGTTTTGAGTCGATACCCTTGGCAGCGCAATCCACCAATATCCTTTGCCCCTGTTCAGCGACAAAACGGTAGTGATCAATTGATCGGGCTGTCATCGTGCAGTTGCACACCGTGTCCAACTGCAGTGGCATCGCGTCCTCAACGCTCAAATTCCCCTTGTCCTGAGTAACCTCAGTCAAGCTACCAATCGTAAAGATACGAGACGCTGACAATCCAAGGCGTGTCATCAAGCTTGCTTCTACTAAACCCGGTGTCGTGTTTGAAGCGACGCGAACGGTATATCGCCCATTCACCGGATTCCCTTGTGAATCCTTGACAGGTGTCGCAGTCACCCCGGGATGCGAAAAACGCAAGTCACTCGTGAGTTCCGTGTATTGCCCTGTCACCGTAACTTCGAACTCAGTCCCGATCTGTCCGCCCATGGGAAATGTTGTCAACAGGCGTGGCGCCGGAAGACAGACTGATTGGGCGTCTATCTCTGCACACAATATGCTCGTAGTTAAAGCGAACCAGCCCAGGATTCGCAAAGTCAACTGTATCCCAAGTGCATTGTGAACTGTTGAATGGATCGCCATACACTGCATTCCTAATGATTGAATAGAAATTCTTTTGTATTGATCAAAGCCCAAATCAAATCTTCAAATTGCTGCTGAGTGATCTCGGGAAGCGTCTCTGAATCAACTTTCTCCGATTGTTGCCCCGTCAGAAACTCGACTGAAATTTGCAACTCGGTTTCAGTTGGCGGTCGAGAAAATGCAGCAAAGTAAAGTTCGGATACCCGATCTTTAACTGGCGTCTTCTGAGCAGCAAGTTTTTGCGCAGTACCACCTGCGACTGACAGCTTTGATTTTATATCGCCTGCATTGATCAAATGCAGGCTTTGGGCCAAACTCGCTGATTGAACTCGTTCACATTCACAAACACTCAAACTTTCTGGGCGCCCAAACACCCTCAGGAAAGGTGATGATTTGTTGTAGCTGTTATCGGGCAATGCGATCGCTTTCGTGCCCAAAGGTAAATTAGCAAAGTTCGTTGTGGATCCCGTAAGTTCATCAATTGCGTCCAGCAGTACCTCAGCCTGAAGCCTCCGCGGATAAAACCGGGAGTAGTTCTGTCGGTCGACAAGATTGCTATCAGAAGGAACCGCTTGCAACTGATAAGCCCGTGAATTGGTAATTGCCCGAACCAGCTCTTTTAAATCGAATCCGCTGGAGAGAAAATGATCTTCCAAAGCCTTCAATAAAGCAGGGTTGCTGGCAGGATTTGTATCGCGGATATCGTCTTCGGGTTCGATCAATCCTCGTTTGAAAAAATGTTTCCAGTAGCGATTTACCAACGCTTTTGCAAAAAATGGATTCCCCGGATCGCTCAACCACTTCGACAATCTCAATCGAGGGTCTTCATCGGGCGCAATGACCCCGACATCTTGACCCAACGCGACTGGCGTAACCATCTGTCCTGTTTTGACATTTTTGGCTTCTGCCTTCCCACGTTGATGGAAAATCAAATCCTCACCCTGAATACCAGTCGGTTTTCTTCCCACACGAGTGAAGAACGCTGAGAGGCCGTAATAATCATCCTGGCTCCAACGCTCGAAGGGGTGATGATGACACTGAGCACACTGCATGCGCACCCCAAGAAAGAGCTGAGCGACGTCTTCCATTTGTTGTTTTGGCTCTTTGACCCGCTTGTACCACGCGACCGCTGGATTGGCGATGACGGTCCCAGTGGCGGCTAACAATTCACGAACCAACTGGTCATAGGGGACGTTCGCTAGCAGGCTGTCCCTGACCCAAGCATGGAATGCAAAGTTTGATGTAATATCGCTGGCGTCGTCCCGGCGATTTTTCAGCAGGGCGGTCCATTTGTTGGCAAAGTAATCCGCGTAACTTGGACTCTGCAAAAGTCGGTCAATCAGCTTGGATCTTTTTTCAGGATCGTCGTCCAGCAGGAACTCTCTTGCTTCCGTACTGGAAGGAATTCGTCCGGCTATATCCAACGTAACACGTCTTACAAATGTTGCGTCATCACATAAACGGGAACTGCCAACACCGATAAGTTCGAGATTACGGAAGACATGTTCGTCGATGAAATTCAAGGGTTCGGGATGTACACTGGCTGTCCCCAATGGTATCGCCGCATTGAACACATTTACCAATCCCTGAAATCGGACCATGACTCCGACCCTGCCAGGCAAATCCAAAGCAGTGACCATGCCACCGTCGGTTACCGTCGCCATTCCAAGATCGTTCGATTCATACAAAGCCAAATCAGTGACTTCACGGCTCATGCCATTGCTGTAATGAGCAAACACCTTGAGTTGTAGTTTTTCTCCGGGTTTGATCGTATTGGATTGTGGTATCACTTGAATATTAGTGACCAACACTGTGGAGTCACCTTTCGGTGTACCACCAGCAATCCATCGTTTCACCAATTGATACCCGTTCGAATCCTCTGGCAACACGATTCCTCCGCGATGCGGAGTTTTCCCTGACGCTTTCCGTAGCAGCAAGCTCTGATCCGGAGCCGAGGGAAACAAACGCCGACCACGGCCCGCCATCACCAGATGTTCGTAGTCGTCCCACGGTTCAAAGCCAAGTAGTGACAACTCAAACCCGTTTTGACCTCCTCCGGCCTTTGCATGGCAGACCCCAGAATTGCAACCTGCTTTTGTCAACACTGGAACGATGTCATTTTCAAAGCTGAACGGAATGTCATCCGATGCGTCTGCCTTGCCAAGGCAGGCCACTAAACAGCAAATCAAAACGCAGGAGCGCAGAAAATGCGCCATGCGATTTTCTTGGTGGGGAGGTCGTCTACGATCCTGTTTGACCATAAAACGCTTTCAAAACACGGTGCATCAGATCATTTCATGATACACGCAGATATTTGGGAGGGCGGGGGAGGAGAACTGCGTTCCTCCGGCACTCAGCATAATCCATCACAAGCCATAAATCCACATCCGTGGCTGGCGTAAAAACATCCTCCCACTCGCGAAAAAGCTTGCATTGCGGCTCGTTTCCGGCAGATTTCCGCTCCTTTTCGCCTCAACGATTTACCATGCATGGTCAAAACTATCGCTGACTCCATTTCAAAAAAATACTCAATGTGATTCCCACTGCTGATCGACAGTTTATATCTGTTTGCAAATCCTCCTCAGCGAACCGAACCGCAACACGGATACTTTCACTTCCGACACTTCCGAGCGGGGAGATGGTGTTGCTGTATGACACCTCTTAGAACATGAATTGCAACAACAAACGGTAACCTGGCCAATAACGGTGCCACGTTCCTCTACCTCAAAAACATCATGGCCAAAATCTCGTCTCCTTTACTTCGATGGGAGTCAGCCGAGCAGCATCTCATGCTGATTACCAATCCTGTCAAGAAAGAGAATATACAGTGTTGAATTGTATCTTTTTCTGTTGCTTGAAAGTAAACCGGTGAAGAATTCTAATGGGGCGTCACGAGTGGTCTGCTGCCACATCCTTTTGAACCCAAACGACTGGCAATATGCTCAAGAAACGCACCGTATTATTTCTTCCTGCCATTTCGGCATTCATCACACTGCTGGGGCATTCGCACGCCAAACCTCCGACACGCGCATTTGATGCTCCCGGTGCACCAGAATTCCGACGCCTTGATGATCAGCCAGGTACCAATCCCCCAGTTACCAAGGACGGAAACTACCTGATCGGCCCAACCTATGTGCCAGCTCCGGAACAGCAGGTGAAACCTGGCGTGCCGCAAGGAAAAATAATTCAATTCACAATGGATTCTCGTGATGGCAAGATGTTCAATCCTGGAATTGCACGAAAGGTGTTTGGAAAGGTCGACCCAAACAACCCCAAAACACTGATCGTTGATACTCACGAAATCGACTACAAGCGGCAGATCACCGTTTATGTACCCCAACAGCATCAAGTTGAATCGGAAGCGCCATTCATGGTCTGCCACGATGGAACAAAAGGCAAACCACGGATGCTTCTGCCACACATTCTCGACAACTTGATCGACCAGAAACGAATTCCACCCATTGTTCTGATCGAGATCGCAAATGGAGGTGGAGACGCTCAAGGTCACGAACGTGGGAGAGAGTACGACACGATGTCTGGTGCGTACGCAGAATACATCGAAACTGAAGTTCTGCCGCTAGTGGAAAAAAACTGCAGGCTCCGTCTCACCAAAGATCCTGATCGCAGGGCAGTGATGGGCAGCAGTTCGGGCGGATCCGCTGCTTTGATCATGGCCTGGTTCAGAACCGACCTTTACCATCGCGTACTCACAACGTCGGGTACCTTTGTCAACCAGCAATGGCCGTTTGACCCGAACATGCCAGATGGAGCCTGGGGTTTTCACAAAACACTCATTCCTGAAACACCGAAAAAACCCATTCGACTCTTCATGGCGGTGGGCGACCGCGACAACTACAATCCCAATGTGATGCGAGATGGGATGCACGATTGGGTGGAAGCAAATCACCGAATGGCAAAAGTCCTCAAGGCAAAAGGTTACCATTACCAATACCTTTTCTGCCTCAACTCCGGCCATGGGGTTCGCAACGCCAAGGCTCAATTTCTACCGCACGCCATTGAATGGGTATGGCAGGATTACAGCCCCCCGCCCAAGCGTTAGAACGGTCAACTTCCGGGAATTCAGCCGCTCGTTCAGTTCGAATTGACAAACTCTTTCCAACGTTTCTCCAACCATTCACGTTGGGGAATGTTGTCCGTCATCAGAAATCGATAATGAGCGGTATACGGGCGTCCTTTTTCAATGACGAATTGCCCGTCCACACATGGACAGAAGCAGAAATACGGTTTTTTCGGATGGAGACGCGTCGCCTGGGGTGATCGAAAAGAACGCGTGCTACACATCACGGTGATCGCTACATCCTGCCCGCCAACTTCACCCCACATCGTCACCCAATCAGGATGTTCATGATTGCCTTTGATTCTCCCTGAGCCAAGACTGTTCCGGAATCCTGAATTTGGCGGTTGCTGTTCACCCCCATCTGTCGTGCGTCCATCGCCAGTCCTCTCGGTCAACCATACGCTTGGGCCACGGATTGCAACTCCACCGTAGTGGTACTTCCGAACGATGAGTGGACTTTCATTGAGAGCCGACTGTTTTGTTTCGAGATCAAAACAACGGAAAGAGCCATCTGTCGGCGTCACGCTGATTCGCCACCGCTCTTTTAGAATTGCGACACTCGTCTTCCCTTCCTTCTGGTGAACAAGATCGACAACAAATCCTGTCCGCTTTGCGTCAGAAAACGTTTCGATGACATCCGCATGTACGACTCGGCCGCTTCGTTTTGCCAGGTTCCAAAAATCAACCTGATTTCCGTCGTGTGCTGTTTTTACCCATGCTGAAAAGATACCCTGCTGATGAGGATGATCAGCTGGAAAACTTTCTGTTACACATCGTCCTTTCGGCGTGAACACCGGATGCAGAAATCCTGATCGCTCAAATACCGAGTCAATTCCTTTTGGTGCTTTGGGTGACACTTTGTTGTAAGCGAGAATCACCTGCGCACCGTCCAACACCTCGATTTTATGATCCGTCTCATGCACTCGCAATTCGTTCGCATGAACCGACGGTGGAGCGGTCATTCCCCAAACACCAAAAACAACCAGCATCATCCCAATGTTTCGTTTCAATTGCGAATCCGGGATCAACAACAGAGACTGAATCATCAATCAAACTTTCTCAAGCACTGTTAAAATATTGTCCACAAGCCCCGTTTGCAGAGCTGCTGAATTTGTAAACCTGAGCCCGCATCTTCGGGACGAACGATCTCAGGAAACTAATGATACTTCATGCTGTTCGATCATGATGACTTCAGTTCAATCACCTGCTTCCAATGTTGAGGGCCGGTCTGATGCACTGATTGTCCTGTGCTATCGACCGCAACAGTAACCGGCATCTGCTCGACATCAAATTCATAAATTGCTTCCATGCCGAGCTCCTCGAAAGCAACCACTCTTGCTTTTTTGATCGCTTTGGAAACAAGATATGCAGCACCCCCAACCGCCATCATGTAAACGGCACCATACGCTTTTATTGCATCAATCGCCTCCGTGCCGCGTTCGGCCTTGCCAACCATCCCGGCCAACCCGGTTTGATCAAGCATTTGACGCGTGAACTTGTCCATTCGCGTGGCAGTGGTTGGGCCGGCTGGTCCAACCGCCTCATCTCGAACAGGTTTCACTGGGCCCACGTAGTAAATGAAACGACCCCGCAAATCAACTGGCAACGGTTCGCCGCGATCAAGCATGTCTGTCATGCGTTTGTGGGCTGCATCACGCCCGGTCAACAACTTGCCGCTTAGCAAAACCGTTTCACCCGCTTTCAGTGATTGGATATCTTCCGGCGTCACGTTCTGCAGATCGATATGCTTCGCATCCGCACCCGGGTCCCATGTGATGGAGGGCCAATCACTGAGGGTGGGCGTGTCAAATTCAGCTGACCCTGACCCGTCAAGAACAAAATGGGCGTGCCGCGTTGCCGCGCAATTGGGAATCATTGCTACCGGTTTTGATGCAGCATGGGTTGGGTAATCAAGAATCTTGACATCAAGCACAGTTGTCAAACCTCCCAATCCCTGAGCACCGATGCCAAGCTGATTGACACGTTCCATCAACTCCAAACGCAATTCTTCAACCCGGTTATTCGGTCCCCGTTGCTTCAGTTCATGGATGTCGATGGGGTCCATCAAAGCCCTTTTTGCAAGCACTGCCGCTTTTTCGGCGGTTCCGCCAATCCCAATCCCAAGCATTCCCGGTGGGCACCAGCCAGCCCCGAGTTTGGGAACAGTTTCGAGCACCCAATCCACGATGCTGTCGGAGGGGTTCAGCATTACAAGCTTGGCCTTGTTTTCAGAACCACCGCCCTTGGCGGCAATGTGCACTTCCACCTTGTCACCGGGCACCATGTCGTAATGAATCACTGCCGGAGTATTGTCACCCGTGTTTTTTCGAATGCCCGCGGGATCGCGTAAAATCGAAGCCCTCAAAACGTTCTCCGGATGGGTGTAAGCCCTCCTTACCCCCTCGTTAATCATCTCGGTGACGGACATTTCAGCATCCCATCGAACGTCCATCCCGACATTCACAAAAACCGTAACGATGCCTGTGTCCTGACAAATCGGTCTGCGACCCTGGGCACACATTCGTGAATTGATCAGTATCTGCGCCATGGCAGCTTTCGCTGCTTGAGATTCCTCGCGCTCGTACGCGGCGTTCACTGAGTGAATAAAATCCAGAGGATGGTAATAGGACATGAATTGCAGACTGTCTGCAATGCTGTCAATCAGATGCGATTGGTGGATCGTACTCATGGGAAACTCCTGCCGACTGATAAGCTATTGGTTGAATCGAGATTATGCGTTGTATCGAGGTGTTCCACCATCCGGGCACCCTCTCGGTCACCCAGTAACGGTCACGAAGCTGAACCCAGCGTCATTATTATCCAAATTTCCAGTGCACTCAGCCGACACCAGCGCGAAAACCGAGCAACTCACTCCAAAATCCAAATGAAGTGATTCGGGGCCACGCTCTAGATTTTGCGTGAACCTGAAGGTGATCCCCAGCAAGTCACGTCAGCAATGCAGGATTGATTACGGGGATCAATAAAAACGAAATTGCAGCTAAAAACCAAATACTTGTGATCCACGCGGGCAAATCTAGTCGCTGAGGAAATCCTACCGAATGCGAATCGGAACTAACACGGAAAGAACATTCCCGACGCTTGTTATCCATGCGCTTACTGCAGCGAACTCTTTGTCAAATTTTCAAATTGAAACCAAAAACACCCGCAACTTTCTCGACGAACTTCTTTTGTGAGTCCGCTGCCCGGCGATGCCATCCTCTCAGATAAACTTCGAAATCGAGATTTTCATCCGGCTGCCCCTTGTTGAGATACTGCAACGACTCCCAACCATCTGGTTCGGCTTCAAATAGGGGCAGCAACTTGGCTGCAAGTCTGTTGTTGAGTTCCCGATTGGTCCCGGTTTCTTCGAGTTTGTCCCGATTGCGTTCGAAAATCTCCTGTGCCGATTCACGTTCGCTGTTATGAACTGTGAGTCGATCGGCAGCATAATCCGCCAAAGCAGACGCATAGGGTTTCCAATTTGAATATGGCGGGTTCGTTTTCCATGTCTCCGCCATTCTTCTCAACGCGAACAAAGAAGCACATTCGCATAACGTTTCTTCAAACCATAACTGTGGGTTATTCGCATCCCGATAGTTACAAACGACATGGCAGAGTTCATGCGCAAATTGAAACGCAAGCTGTGCCCATGCTCGGTCGCGCGTGTTGACCCGAATGATGTACTCACCATTTTCGCCGCGCCGATACAAGGTGATCGGACCACTCACATCATTTTGAATCAGGAAGGGTGCATACGCACGATCAGCCAGGTGAGGCAAAAAAACATCAGTGACCGATTCGCACACCTTTTTTGTGTCTGCGAGTGACGAACTTCCCCAGTCTCCCGGTTCAATGAACAACCGGAATCCTTGTGCTGTATTCTGCCCGGCGTGCCGCACTGCCGGCATGTCACCCACAATCTCGATTATCTGATCCAGTTTCTCGCGTAGCTTCCGGTTCTCCGTTTCAAGTACCGAAATACGACGTTTCAGCTCCGAAACATTTTCTTGAGCAACTGCGTCCCGGCCAGTGACTAACATCACCGCCACCAGGGACAGGAAAAACCACATTCGACGAGGGCTATTTAGCGCAGAAAATGTGTTCAACATATCATCATCACCCTGTTCTAAAGCCAGACCGCACATGAATCATTGAAGGGACACGCCACCCATGCAATAGTGGCTCAAATCCTATCCCGCTTGAGTTCATGGAAGTCATTTCCCTTGCCGAACGAGCTACCGGTTGGCAAAACTCAGACTGAGTCAGTGTTCACTTCACGTGGGTCACGCGACGTCATCGGATTGCCGCACAGATGGCAACCGACATCAACTCGTTATCAATGTAATCAACCAACCACACCATCCCACCGTAGCAATTACACAAGAAACTCAGTGATGGCTCCAGTTTGATCCAATTTCTTACGTGACATTTCAAGATCCAGATCACCGTAGTGCGGAATCGGATTCCCATATGCGTTCAAAAGGGTGGTGTACCAGTTTCCGATTGTCTTGTGGCCCGGCGTTGCATGGTAGGGTAGGCGTATGTATTGACCGGCAATGTCGAGCTTGCAGTTTTGGCCAGCCAGAATGAGGAATGGGGCTTCAGTTCCATGGCTATGGTGACCTTCTCCGTTTTCTGGAAAATACATCACCACGGTATTGTCGAACATGTTTCCATTACCTTCTGGCGTTTCTTTCAAACGTTCAACAATCGTTGCAACTTGCTCCATGTGGCCCATTCGGACTTTCTCACGAATTTTGTCCGCCGATACACCACTGTAACCACCGTTGTGCCCAAGTTCATGCAGCGAGATGTGGTCTCCCTCATTACCAGGCAACCCTTTGATTGGAGTCGAAAGCTCATCGATCGTATAAGTCACAACGTTCGTAAGCCCGGTAATCAGCGCGGACACGAGTACATCCGTCATTGCTTTCTGTTTTTCGGGGGTTGTCGCATTCACGCCTCCATTCAGGTGAACGCTGTCAATTTCAGGCAGATATTCTGAAATCGCCCCCGACATTTTTTCTACTTTACGATTGCGAGCCTGAATGGACTCGATCGAGTCAACATGGTTGCTGATTTTAAGCTTTTCATAGCCACTCAATACTCGCGCCTTGTGGGCTTCTTCTGCTTGCAGGAACGCCAACATCGCCTCATCAGACGTGACCGCATCGGGATTGGCTACCGACTTGAAAAGTTCATCAAATGCGGTCTGCGGGTCCGCATAACAATAGTTCCGCTGGTGCGGACCTGGAGCTGAATATCCGGGAACGATGCCTTTCCGAAAGCTACTGTAATTGCCGGTCAGTGATAATTCGACGTGTCCAAAAGGTGATGGTGACAACTTGGCCAACTCAAAATCGATCGTTGCACGCTTGATTCCACTGAGCGAATTCCGTCCAGATTTGAAAGCCCCCATCACAGATGAATAGGACCAATGACCGTTTTCACTCATTTTGCAGGAAAGTCCCTGCAACACTGCCAAACTTTCTTTGTGCGATTCGAGACGTCCCATCCAGGATGGCAATTGCTGGTTCGTCAAATCAACACGGATCGGCTGTTTGGCATGATCCTGTTTTTTCTGTTCTTCGCTGAACGAGGGCAGGGTCAATTCCTTTGGTCGCACACCATTTGATTTGCGGATGAAAACAAACCGCTGATTTGACGCGTTGGGTTCCCTGGCTGAAACACGTTCCATTGAAGACATGCCCAGCGCCCCAGCACCCAGCGTCCCGGCACCAAACGCTGCTCCGGCATGAGTCAAAAACCGTCTGCGATTATTCTTCATGTGTTTGACTTTTTTCTTTTCGGTAGATGAAGGAATCGGAGGTTAACAGAGAAACGATGACAGAATCGAAACTTCCGCCGCTGTCGACGTAGGCACGATCAGCCTCAATGAGCGTCTGCGAATCCGATAGCATTTCATTTCTTCCGAGAAAATATCGGAATGCATATCGAATGAAAGTCTGTCGGACGCGATCGGATTTCGACAATTTTTCGATCAATTCAAGGGCGTCACGGACTTCCCCATCAAGGTCGCTGTCTCCTGTGCCTTCAAGATACCCCACCGCATCAACGGGCAACGTTTTGTAAGTATCTCTTAAATCAACATGGGGTGCTGCTTTGTCGGGGCCTTTCCTGACAAGATTGTCTGGATGTTCCAGCGACTCATGTTCACGGTACCTGCCAAAATCGTCATAAATTTCAAAGGGAAGCCCCAATGGATTCATTTTCTTATGACATTTCCAACAGTAGGTGTCACGTGTTTTGGCTTCCAACCGCTCACGGAGAGTTTTCTCGTGATTATCAGGAATCACGGCATCCACTGTGATTGGCAGGTCAGGAACTGTCCCAGCAAGCAGTTTTTCCTGAATCCAGAGTCCACGCCGCACTGGATCGGTTTCGGTGTTCTGTGCATGAGCAATCAACCATGCGGGATGGGTCAACATACCTTTCCGGTTACGAACCGCGGAAGGCTGCACCACCGGGTAATTCCAATCATCAAGTCTGATGTTGAAAAACTTGGCAACTTCAGGACTTCTCAGCTGCAAACCGGTTCGCGTGTCAGCGTTACTTTTTCCATGCGCTGGAAATGAATCATAGGGTGCCGCCGCCAGTTGACCCTTATCAAACCTCGTTGTGAAACTGGTCATGATTGTTTTGAACGTTCGCAGATCGTCCTTGGGGTTTCTTCCCATTCCACGCATTTTCACTTCTTGAATGAAGGCATCGTGTTTTTCCAGATCCGCCGATGTGAAATTTTGCCAATCTTCATCTTTAAAATGATCATAAATGGTTCGAATTCGTTGAGATGCTGCCGCCATCGACTCGTTGTCACCGGAGTGGTAGACATAGAATTTATCGGTTGTCAGCAATTCGTCAAAAACGTTTTCGTCCATTTGCAGGATGTGGTCGACCAACCGGTCAGCCTCACCAACCAGCCTGCCTTTTGCGTTGTCGTAATGCCCACCAAACCGCTTGTTGTCCTTGAATATCTTCAGTAACTGTGGATAACCAAAGAATTCACGGAAGAACCGCAACTTCCTAATCGGCGTATTGGTGATGCTCGCGGTCAATTGAAGACGCTGCACCGCCTCATCAATCACGTAGAACTGTTCTCGATTGGCAAGCATCCTGAGGACTTCACGCTTGTAATCTTCGCGAGTTGTCAATCTGCCTTCCGCTGCTGCCTTCGCAAGCTCTTCGTCGGGACTGCTGTCGGTCAGAGCGTAAGCGATGGCATAACTCGCATCGCGGGGCGACATCATCCTGCGTCCATGCGAATCGACTTTTCCAGATCCCACCTCATTCCGGTAGACAAATTCAGTCCGCAGGATCAACGTCTGCACCAGTTTTTTGATGCCATCTGCATTCCCCAATTGCCTGAAATAGGAGTCCGCTAGTTTCCCATATCGCGCCAGCTCTGCAGCATCGGGCGCACGCCTGTAAAAGAGCTGAAACAGTTGAGTCACCAAAGAATCAACCACGGCTCGCGAAGGACTCCCTGCAGTTTCCCGCTCCTGATCAAACTGCATTCTCCATTGTTCGAGGCACTTGCTGATGATGTCCAGGTAACGGTCGCCGTTCTGACGCTGCTGGCGTATTACACGCTCAATTACTTCCTGTTCGTCTTCTGTTCGCGGACGGTATACCGGTACTTTATGGCGTTGCTCATACCGATGCCGGATCACTTGCTGCTGAAATTCCTCAAGATAGCCAGCAAGAAAAGTCAAGCGTGTCTGTATCGTGCGTTCGGTCTCACCACGGTAAAACCAGTCCCGTTCGCACTTTTCCATCCACTCGGTAACGCTTTCTCCATTGCCCGAATTCTTTACCATCGAATGATAAAGAACCACCAGTTCTTTGGCGCCGGGCTGCGCAGCATGGAATGGTGACTTTTTAATTCCGGTGTTTTCAACGGTCTTGATCTTTATCGGTTGAAATTCCGGAAGAAGTTTCGCATGTTCTTTTCCGTACATCGATATCAGAATTGGCTCGATGAACTGGCCAAGAAACTTCTCCCGCTCCGACAGGGTCAGTTCATGGCTCCATTCCATGCTCATGATTTCGTGGACTGCCGGCAG
Organism: Rubripirellula sp.; assembly: GCA_012270065.1. Classification (GTDB taxonomy): domain Bacteria; phylum Planctomycetota; class Planctomycetia; order Pirellulales; family Pirellulaceae; genus Rubripirellula. The sequence goes on from JAAXJB010000115.1 coordinate 198,528, forward strand.
GTAGCGTCGATCACGTTTGGAAAGGTACAGAATGTATTCAGCAACTTCCTTGGCGTTGGTGATCATCGTCAAGAGATGACCGCCATTCAGAACAGCATTGGAGTAATATCGAACCCCCGTTGTTGGCGGAAGCAAAAACGGATTGGTCAGATTGACACGCCGATTATTGTCACCGATAACGAATTCTCGCTTGCCATCGATTGTCTGAAAGGGTCGGTGATTCAATATTTCGTTGAATCTCGCTTCGAAAATATACTCGCTGATGAGCCATTTTCGATCATAGGTGAAACCCTTCACACCTGCGTGCCGACCAGAAAACAGTTCGTCATGATCCACATAGTTCCCGTACTCAGGTCTCCGCAGTTTTTCCTCCAATCGCGAGGCACCATATTTTCCCAATTCTGCAGACACCCATTCAACAATGTTGGCACGCTCCTGTTCTTCAAGATCGTTGGCATCCTCGGGAGGCATGATCCCAAAATGCAACTGGGCCTGAATCTTATTGAAAAGCTCCATACGTTCCGTATGCGACAGGTCACCAAAGCCGTCAAGAACGACGTTCCCCTCGGCTGAGCGCGAGTCATGGCAGTCGTGGCAATTATCTTTGAGCAGCTGTTCAATGTCATTCGGAACGGAAAAGTGCGATCCGTTCAAAACCCGCCCAACTTGAGTCTCCTCGCCGTGGCATGGACATGAAAGCAACAGAAAAAGAAATCCGGACAAAAACCAGCCGGATCTCAACTGAACGGCGTTGAAACGAGATCGATTCAGATATTTCCGCACACTGGTCATTTGATACATCCAAGGCCGTAATCCATCACCGTACTTTTCCCGGGTTTTCCCATTGTAACCCTTTGCCAACGAAAATGCGGACCAACTTTCAACCTGCATGCGAGTTCCGCAGCCCAGCAACCTTACAAACCGAACTTCCCTTTTTAAGGCATGCCGAGACCGCTTTCATTCAGGCAATCTTTAGCAACCCGGGAAAAAACAACGACAGCTCCAAAAGAACGCTCCGAACTCCAAACATTCACGTCATCATGAGCAACCCGACAAAAAACAAAACCATGCACGAAGTTCCAACGCCTGTTTGAATATCGTTTCCTGCCACTGCACCCCGATTTTCCCGCAACGACCAAACAATACTGAACCGTCAGAACTCATTATCCGTCGTTCACACCGCCGCGTTTCCAGGCGTCGCCCTCATTCAACACCGCGATCCCGCCTCTGTTAATTGTTCACCACAGAATCTGATACGTAAGAATCACAGTCGATTAAAAGTGTAAACCGATTACATCTGGCCGAGGGTTTCGACCACAACACGAGAACCTTCCATTGGAGCTTTTCGGTAAATGAACGAATCGGACGTCAACAGCGAAATGACCACTGCATTGAAACTGCCACCGCTTTCAACGTACGCCCGATCAGCTTCCATCAACGTTTTCGAATCGGACAACAGATCGTTCCTGCCCATGAAAACTCGGAATGCGGGCCGAATGAGCGACTGGCGGACTCTCTCCGATCGGCTCAGTCGTTCTATCAAATCAAAGGCGTTCTCCACGTCTCCATCCAGATGGGACTCCCCGGTTCCCTGAAGAACTCCCCCAGCATCCACCGGCTTTGTTATGAAAACATCCGCATCCGTTTTTCCATTGCCCTTCTTGATCAGGTTTTCCGGAGCTTCGAGACTTTCATCTTCACGGTATCTTCCAAAGTCGTCAAAAATCTCGAAGGTAACGCCGAGCGGATTCATCTGGCGATGACATTTCCAACATTCACGTTTTTCGGTGACTGAGGTCAAACGTTCACGCAACGTCTGTTGATGATTTTCGGGAATCTGCGCGTCAACAGAAATGGGAACATCCGGGAC
>JAAXJB010000006.1:0-37849 GCA_012270065.1 Rubripirellula sp.
CTGGTCTACAGCCGGAGTATCAACCCGCTAATCTGTGTATACCTGGCCGAGCATCTGGCAATCTCTGATCAGCAAGAGCGGATTGCGGCTCTGGAAAGCGTCCTGGAAGTTCCTGGCACGGTCGCCAGGTATACCCGCATGCCATCCATTGATGATATGCCACCTGGAACTTTGGCTACCAGTCGCCTCGATCCCCAATTACTCCAGCTCGGTCTGGCCACAGCAGAAGAATTGGGAGCGAAATCCGATGAGGAAGAAGAAGAGCAAGTTGTAGATCGCGGCTATGGGCGAGTGATGTTTCAGGAACCACGTGTATGGCCGCTCACGATTGGCGAAAAAATACTGCGCATGTTCAGGCATGAATTTCCACGTGTGCATAACGTGGATGTGCGTCCCGTATGGATCGTCGGTGAGTTGCTTGAATTTGGTGGAGACTTCAACAAATACGTCACGTCCCGGAAACTGCAAAAGGAAGAGGGTATTCTGTTCAGGCACTGCCTGCGGATGATTCTTTTACTCGATGAAATGGCAAACATTCCCCCCATCGAATCCACCGTCGAGACGTGGGAAAATCCACTGGACGAGCTCGCAGAGCGTCTCACCGAAACATGCCGATCCGTTGATCCGCAGAGCACGGACGAGATTCTGGTTCAACCAGGCAGTGATGCCAACTCCCTGATTGCTCCAGGCCGCCGCAACTCCTAGGAAACATTTGCTGATGGATCATCGTTCAATCATGAGCGGTAAACGCCGGGGCCCACTCGCCATGATCTGCAGGGCCGGTCTGTGGCTGGCAAGCATTCCTTACGAGGTTGCAGTCCGCCAACGCAACCGAAATTACGATCGGCAGACTGCTGAAATACAACAGTGCGGTGTCCCTGTCATCAGCGTTGGCAACCTGACGACCGGGGGCACAGGCAAGACACCAATCGTATGCCTGCTTGCCAAGTGGTTTCGTCAGCGGGGAATTCGCGTTTCAATCGTCAGTCGCGGTTATGGTCGAGGAAACGCTGACGCGAATGATGAGGCAATGGAATTGCATGCTCGCTTGCCAGATGTCCCACATGTTCAGGATCCCGACCGTGTGGCTGCCGCGCGACTCGCTGTCGAAGAACTCGAAGCTCAGGTCATACTGATGGATGATGGCTTCCAGCACCGACGACTCTTCCGGGATCTTGATATCCTTGTCATCGATGCAACTTGTCCGTTCGGGTTTGGTTACCCTCTGCCGCGGGGCCTTCTGCGGGAACCAATGAATGGTCTGCAACGTGCCGATGCGATCGTCATCACACGCTGTCAGGCAGTTACATCACAAGAGATCAAATCCATCCAGCAAACCATCATGGGATACAACGCTGAAGCGCCAGTATTCACAAGCAATCACACTCCCATTGCTCTGCTGGAGTACCCGAATGCTGTCTTGCCCTTGAAGATCATCGAAAACCAGACGGTTGGGGTGGTTTCCGCCATTGGAAACCCGGAAGCATTTGAGATGACAGTCAGACAGTGTGGTGCAAAGATACAGAGTTCCCGACACCTTCCTGACCACGACCCTTACTCTCCAGAATCAGTTGCTGCACTCCAAAAATGGGCAAGGAGTCTTGGTGATGAAGTTGCGGGAATCGTTTGCACCCACAAGGATCTTGTCAAACTGCAAACTGATCGCCTGGGTGGAAAACGCCTGTTCGCCTTGCAAATTGACTTGACCTTGGATGATCCCGAGAAGCTTCTCCACCAGATGATCGATTGCATTGCCGAAAAGGCTGAGGCGAACACATCAGCCAATGATACCGAAATGAACGAAGCGGATATCGACCAGACGACGGGGTAAGCAACGCATTCCAGACAGAGTCATCACTGCAATCAAGAACGTGAATTCATGATGTCCCAGACACGTGCTGCGGCAGTGATGTCACTCCTGGTTGCGTTCCCTTTGCCGAAAACGATGCGATTGTAGGATTCGACAACCTGTGAAGCGTACTTCGGTAGCTGATCAGAAAAAGAATCTGGCAGCGACCTGGAAACGCGACGAGTGAATTCCGCAGGCGTTTCTTCCTTGCCTCTGATGACACCACATTCAAAAGACCATGACTCGAACGCCTGAAAGGTGACAATCACAACTCGCCGCAAATCCGTTTCATTTCCAATGGGGTTACGAAAACTGGAAAATGAGCGGCGAGGTTTTCCTGGGCCCGACTGACTTTCTGCCTGTTCGATGTCTTCGGGAGGCTTTCGTTGGACCGCAAAAAGATCCGAAAACCACTGGCAAATCAGCGACCAGTTCCGATAGAGAAAGATTCCAACGATCGCAAACAAGATGAGGATGATCAGGTATTTCAACATCGAACCAATCGCGGAGATTGCTTTTGATGCAGTCTGAGTGATACCGGATTGCGATTCCGAAGAAGATGGTTGCCGTTGGCTTGAATTTTTGCCGGATTCTTTGCTCGCCGAAGTCTGATCCTGGGATTGCCCTGAATCATCGGCCTCGGTGGAATCTGTCTCCTGTGTTTCCCTGTCCGACGAAGCCCCTGCACCCGACTCCGGTTCTTCAGATTCTGCCTGACCGGATTCAGAACTCCCGGAATCCGATTGACTCGACTCTGACTTCCCAGATTCTGACTTCCCAGATTCTGACTTCCCAGATTCTGACTTTCCAGATTCTGATTTTCCAGACTCTGATTTTCCGGACTCTGATTGATCGGTTCCAGATTTTGCTCCGTTACCTTGCGACTTCTGTTTTGCCTGTGACTGGCCTTTGGATCCGCGTTCACCCTTGTCTTGTTGATTCGATTTCTGATCATTGCCAGCCTTGGCTTGCGGATTCTGTTTACCTTCTGACTTATCACCGCCCTTTCGACTTCCTGCTGGGCCGTCTTTTCGTTCACCATCGCCGCTTCCGCCAGGTTGGCCCCCTTTTCTGTCCACGTAGCCCTGCTGTTCCTTGCCCTGACCTTGCGGATCTTCGGCGGTGCCAGATGATTCAGAATTGGCACGGTCTGCCCCTTCTTCTCCCCAACCGTACCGGCTTGAAGATGTGTTTCCGGGAGAATCAAATAGTTTTGGAAACTCAAAAGAGGCCAGAGCGCGACCTGGCATCGGGGCAAAGTAAGCCAGCAACAGAACCACGGCGATCAATGCCACCCCGGCGCTCAACCAGGCGACGCTGACGTCAGTCGGCATGTCCACTTTGCGCTGCCTTAAATAACGTCGCAGTCCCACAAAACTGGTGGTGACCAGAAGAGACAGACTGGCAAACAGATAGAAGGCCAGTAAGTACTTTGCACTTGCCCATGACGCACTGTCATTCCGCAGAAAGAACTGTCCAAGCCCAAAAAGTGGCAGAGCTGCCATCGCCAAATACATGACGGTTCGACCCGGCTGGGATACTTTGCCTCGTGGCTTTGACACCTTGCCTTCAGGCTCTCCAGTTTGCATCTCGGCCCGATGCCCTTCAGACGCGGAAATCTCAATCTGCTTTTTTAAAAAGAGATGTCCTGAGTCAATCAAGCCTTCACCGCTGGCATCGACGTCATCATCGATCAAGGTACAGTCACGCACAATCAGATCCGCGAGGTAACCGACCACGAACAGGATGAAGATGCAGAACAGAAGAGAGTCAACGAGTCGTGACATGACCAGCAATGTCGCCAGCCCCAAAGCAGCAGCATATCCGTAGGAATACACCCGATCTCGCTCAATTGCGATTCTGGCGACCGCAACAATCCCCATGGTGAAACACATGACGGTCCAAGACAGCCGTGACTGAAAGCCACCACGATACAGGACAAGAATCAGGAAATTCGCCAAGCTACTGATCATCAGAAAGATCAGGATCGGAGCCACAGCAATCGCGGCATAATCAGCAGCAGTCTTTCTGGATTGCAATCGCGGGGCACCCTGTTACTAAAATCAATCTTCCTCGGGATGAAGCTTCTTCCAGTGCTTCATGGCTGGTCCAATGGAATTCATCGGAACCCATTTATCTTTGGTTTTGCTGCTTTGAAGCAAGGTATCGGGCGAAATTTTTCCAGCCGAAATATGGCTGAGAAGATCCGCTTCACTGATTGGCCCAACTCGACGCCTTCGACGAATCCAGCCGTTCGTCATGTAGTACCATCCAACTCCCATCACTGATTCTCCCGTACGAGATCATTGACCAAAAGTGGCCTGCTAACTTCCATGCCTGATCCAGTTTGATCTTCTGGACGGAATGCATGGTCAGCAGGAAACCTGATCGTCCGGCTTGTGAAATCACCAGCGGGCGACTTCGACAGGCAGTTCGGACTTCCATCATGGTAACTTGAATGCAATCACAGATGGTAGAACGAGTTCACCGGATCCGACAAAACGCGCAGCACACCCCTCTGCAGAGAGTAAGCATTTGTTTACCAACGACCACTGTTTTTATCTGAATGGATGATCAGTTGCGCCTGCCGACTGATTCCGTAGGCCAGATTCGGTTGGTTCAACTCAAGAAAAACAGTGTACTTCTGGTGTACAGCGTCTGAATACACGATGGGTGCATGGGTCATGCGCAGGAAATGAACTGGCTCACCATTCCACCGTTTCGTGAACACTCCGGCTTCCAGTGAGGGTTCACGGGTCATCTCGTAGTGTTTCTGCATGACGGAAACCAGGCGGTTCGGGTCACCGGTGAAACCATGCAGGGTGACTCTTTGCAGCTTCTGGTTGCCGTCAAAGTAATAGCTCAAAGTCCCCGCGATATCATCAGGACGCGTGCCAGTCACAATCGGAACTCGCATGCCTTCCAATCTTGTATCAGCCAGCACGGTGGTAACTCGGGAAAACCGTTGGAGTACCCAATCTGGCGTGATGTCAAAACGCATGACATCACGCAAGTCATTCACCTTACCTCCAACGAGACTGGGCTTCATTCCCGAATCATCTGTCACTCCCTGCAATTTCGCAGCCATGACAGGATCGTAACGATATCGATTCGGATTCGAATTCCGCAGGGTTTCGATTTCGTACAGGGCATGTCCTGCATAATCGCGATCTGCATGAACTGCAGTGTTGCTACCGGACACAGCCTGTGTCACGTCGTTGAGTGCATCATGCCCCCAATCTGTCTGCACGGCGTAATAGGAACCGCCAGTGGCGGCAGCAAGAACGGCAGCGTTTCTGATGTAGTTGTACATGAGAGACCATTTGGTGAGACAGCAGGAGGAAATACCGGGTTCTGAAAACCGAAGTACCTGCATCCATCATCGTCGCTTCATGTTCTCCAGATGCGAATATTGCCCAACGGTGCTGTGCTTGGTACGACAGGAGAATCGCGTACAATCTGCGCCATGGTGACAGAGCATTTAACCGGACCGGCTGGCGTTCTCCATCACAGGAGACTCTGCGAGCGGCTGATTCATGCGACACTCAATGATCGTCATGATTTTCAGTCAGTGCAGAAAGAGATTCGCACCCAAGCCAGTCCAGAACTGGCGGCATTCGTCACTACGATCGCGAATCTGCAAACCAAAGCGGTTCGTAAACTACAAGGGCCGAAGACTGATTCACGCATTTGGTGGGTCACATCGAAGTCGCTTCAACAGGCAACCGCCTGGCAGGTCGCAAGATTAAAGTCACAATGGTTCGCCAATCATCCGGTATTTGATCTCTGCTGTGGTATCGGTGGTGATGCATTACAACTCATGGCACGTGGTCCTCTTGTGGTGGTGGACTCTGATCCCCTGATCGCCGAACTGGTGGCCGCAAATCTTGAGATACACCGGGTCCTGAAATCTGATGCCGCTGGAGCACCGGCCTCACCGGTTGAAATGGACTCCCAAACCGTAACGCATGAGCCCACTCGGGTCATCTGCGGAGACGTGACGCGTTTGAGTCCAATGCGTGGCAACTGGATCCACATCGATCCTGATCGGCGACCACAATCCAATTTAAAAAGTGGCAGAGCATCCCGGGTGTCTGCCACCCGCAAAAGCAATCCCGAACATTATTTGCCGGAATGGAAATCTGTTGTTGATCTCATCAGCAATTCAGATGGCTCCTGTGTCAAGCTCGCGCCTGCAGCCAACCCCGACATCCAATCACTATCGCCCACTCACCGGTGCTGGATTTCCTTGAGCGGATCGGTACGCGAACAGACGCTGCTCAGTGGAGGCGTACTTGCCAATAGCGGTCTGCCAGAGTCAGCTCGCTCTGCCGCAGTGGTGAAATCCGATGGGACAACACATTGGTTCGCCCCAGAACTCGAATCCATTGTTCAACATGCGCCAAGTACCAGCCAGCCCTTGCATTGGCTTGTGGATCCAGACCCGGCAATCCGTGCGGCTGGACTTACCGAAACGTACGCTGCCAAAAACCGTTTTGCTGTCTTGGGACACGCATCAGGATTCCTGACCAGTGCTGACACACCAACCCCGGATGGCGTGAGTATTTTCGCGGAAGTTCTCTGGTCAGGCAGTTGCGATGATCGAAAACTGCGACGGGAACTCAGGCAAAGAAATTTCTATCCGGCCGTGGTCAAAGTCAGAGGCACAGACCATCAGCCCGAAAATTTGATGCGAAAATACCGCAAATGCGGCGAGCAACCCATCTGTCTATGGATTGGAAGAGGCAAAGAACGCGTCTTTGCGGCGTTCACCCAAAAGCCGGATCACGGATAACCATGGTTTCTCTGCACTGCCTGGCTTCATGGCAATGACGTCACCATTGCCGAAACGCAAAACGCAAAACATCAGAAAACCGTCCCGGTAACCTTATCTCCATCACCACCATCTCCATCACCACCATCTGCGCCGGATTCGATCACTGCCGTCGCCGTGGCTCCCGCTTCAAAATGGCTACGCCGTGCAAACCCGATGGCGGTCACACCATCCTGATCACTCGCGGCGATACTGGTCAAACGCCCTACTTTTTTTTCATCCGCTGACAAAACCGTGTCAGGTGCAGGAACCCCGCCAGTGATTTTCCAACGTACCAGTTTCTTCTGCACCTGCCCCATCGCATCCAGTCGGGCGACTGTTTCCTGACCAAGATAACAGCCCTTGGTAAACGAAATGGTTTCAGCGTCACGATCCGCTTCCTGTGGCAAATTGGAATCATCCAAATCAATCCCAAACCAGGGGTACCCGGCAATCACACGCATTTCATGAAAATCAGTTTCATTTCCCACCTCCATGCCAACCGGATTCGCGCTCTGGGAACCGTTGTTGTCAGCAAGCAGTTCCACCAGCGCGTCGGGGATTCTTTCGGAATCTTCCTGATGGATGCACAGAAGTGCACTGCCAGCCCCCAGCCATCGCACACCAAAAACATCCACCGTGATCGCGTTTCTCTGAATCCGTTGCGATTTCAGAATCACTCCCTCAGTGCCGGCCAGACCACATTGCCTGGCTAACGAGGGCGAGATCACAAAGCCAACATGATCGGAATCACGGGATTCTGCGACTGCGTCTTCACGAATCGTATATCGATCAACATGCGAACTAATCGCATCGGATTGCCCAGAAGGCCCCACCAATCGAAACCCACCCTGATGCCTGAAAAGACAAACATGCCCGAGAGTCTTTCCGCGAACATCAGTGACAAAGGTCTCTCGCCCCTCGCCATCCTGCAGCGAAAGTACTTCATTGGTTGTCAAGTTGTGGAGGATTTTGCCTGCATCCGCTCCGGATACATCAACCACACTCAATTGATCGAGTCGAAAAATGGAAGGTGTTTTCATACCATCGAGCATACCAAGAGAGCCGCGCACATTGCAGGTGACTGTCTGTAATTCGTGTATCCCACTGATGTCATTTCTGGTTTTGACGCCAGTCGGCACGAGGATTCATGTCGCCCAGATTCGGTCCCCTGGCCATCCCTGTGCCTGACGATCCTGCGCGTCTGTGCAAAATTCCGATTTGTTTCGTATTGGCGGGAACTCAAGCAGCAGTACCAGCTTCTCAACGTTGTCGCTTCTCACTGCTATTGACGGCATCCTGCGATCTTTGCGATGCAAGCCGACGCAGCGGGGTCTACTCCGCAAAAAAAGAAGATGGAAGGGAGAATGAACAAAGTGGAAACCGAAGAAAATCTGCATCACCAATCCACTTCATCCTCTGGGCAATCCGGACCACCGCTGCAGCTCAAATCAAAGGCAGCTGCTGGTCCCGGTAAAATGACGCGGAACATCGAACCAGCCGACAGTCCGCCTTTGCCATGGCTCGTCCAACGACTTCAGCAGATGAAGCGTACGAGTTCCCATGCATCTTCCGGCAACCGCAATCCTGGAATTCAGCCTTCCGACCCGCTCCCCGAAGCCAGCGACTCGTAGCAACAGCGATCCATGGAAATGGAAGATCGCTATCCACGGCCTTGTTTTCGCAGCCGCGACAGATTCTCAAATCAAGAGTTTCTGACAAATCGAACCCTTGCATGAAAGCCCTGAATTCACGGCATTTGCCTGCGCGGAAATGAAAGGCAAGAGCAGTTCGTCGTCATTGACGGGTCCTGCATGGTCCCTGATTGGGTTACCCTTACGGACAGTGGATTCGGCTGCCCCTGCCTGAATCGTGGGTCAGTTGCAATTTGGGCATCGCGTCAGTCACTGAAGTCAGTCGGGTTCCGATTCGTTGCCACAGAAGAGTCAACTCGATGACTGGCGAATGATCCCCAGGATCATCGCCGGGTGTTCCCTTGTCATGGAGCCGATGTGAATCAAACACAATCACTTTTTGCTGATGCCGAGGATGAAAATCTGGATCGCGCACAACCTCTTGCAGCGAGAATGCGACCGCAGAATTTGCAGGAATTCGTTGGCCAGAACCATGTCTTGGGAGAGGGGAAGCTTTTACGACGGATGATTGATGCCGGACGGCTGGGATCGATCATTCTTTCCGGACCGCCGGGCACTGGGAAAACGACACTGGCGCATCTTCTGGCAATCGAAACTGGTAGCGAACTGAGAACACTCAGTGCGGTGTCCAGTGGTGTAAAAGATGTCCGGGAAGTGCTGGCATGGGCGACAGACATCATCGCCAGCGGCGGCACACGCCCCCTCCTGTTCATCGACGAAATCCACCGTTTCAGCAAGAGTCAGCAGGATGCTCTCTTGCCGGATGTCGAGGCTGGCATCGTCTCCCTGATAGGTGCAACGACGAGCAATCCGTATTTTGCGGTCAACGGCGCCTTGCTGAGTCGCAGTCAGCTCTTCCAGCTTGAGTCATTGAAACCAGAAGACATACGATGTTTGCTCCAACGCGCCCTGACAGACCACGAGCGTGGTTTGGGGCAATACAACCCCCGCGTGGATGAATCCGCCATTGAATATCTTTCCTCTGCAAGTGAAGGTGATGCCAGGAGAGCACTCTCTGCATTGGAAGTTGCTGTCCTGAGCTGCCAGAATGATTCCACGGGTGTAACACGGGAGATCGCCATTGAAACGCTTGGCAGCAGGATGGGCGGATACGATGCAAGTGGAGACGACCATTACGATCTTGCGAGCGCGTTGATCAAGAGCATGCGCGGTAGTGATGTGGACGCCAGCCTCTACTGGCTTGCACGAATGCTCGAAGGTGGCGAGGACATTCGTTTTCTGTGCCGGCGTCTTGTCATTCTGGCCAGCGAAGACATTGGAAATGCAGATCCAATGGCATTGGGGATCGCCGTTGCTGGGATGCAGGCATGTGAATTCGTGGGTCTCCCCGAATGCCAACTCACACTCAGCCAGACCGTTGCTTATCTCGCGCTGGCCCCAAAGAGCAATGCAGCGACCATGGCAATTGGACAGGCCCGCCGTGATGTCCGCGAAAACGAGATTGTGCCCGTGCCAAAACACCTTCGCGACTCTCACTACAGTGGGGCCTCCAATCTTGGACATGGTGAAGGATACCAGTATTCCCATAATGCGGATGATGGGATTGCTGCTCAAGATTACCTCGGCGTCGACCGCACCTACTATCAACCAGTCGACCGTGGTTTTGAATCTGAGTTACGGCAACGCATCGAACGCATAAGAAATCGCCTGAACGACCGATGATGTCACGTCGAAACGTCTCTTCTGGCCTCCGTGCTGACACATTGATTTCGGTGTGGCATCTGACGAAGCAGATCGTTTTTCAGGCTGAGTGGTGATGAACTGGAATGATCCGCCTGAAGGCAGATTTGAAGCATCAGTCGCAGGATCAGGCTCTTCCCATTAAGATAGTCCACAGACAAACGGTGGCAGCCTTGCCCACGCGATTCCACAGGAACCATCAAATGCAGACACGGCCTCTCGGAAATACTGACCTGAACCTGAGCGTCATCGGCTTGGGCACATGGGCGATTGGTGGTGGCGACTGGGCTTTTGGATGGGGCGATCAGGATGACGATCAGGCAATCGCTGCAATCAGGAAAGCGGTAGACGTTGGAATCAATTGGATCGACACCGCCGCAGTCTATGGCATGGGAAAAAGTGAAACTCTCGTAGGAAAGGCACTTTCCGAAATCCCACAAAGTGATCGTCCGTTGATTGCGACCAAGTGCGGCCGCACCAATGCAGGAAACGGTCAGATTGGAAAGTCACTGCAACGCGAAAGTGTCATCGCCGAGTGTGAAGCCAGCCTGCGCAGGCTGCAGGTGGATTGCATCGATTTGTATCAGATGCACTGGCCACAACCTGATGAGGAAATCGAGGAGGGATGGTCGACTCTCGTCGAACTGAAGCAACAAGGCAAAGTCCGGCACATAGGTGTTTCAAATCATGATGTTTCGCAGATGCAACGTCTGCAGAAGATCCATCCAATCGCGTCCCAGCAACCTCCCTACAGCATGATTGCCAGTGAGGTCGAGGCGGAGATCATTCCCTTTTGCGGCCAACACCAGATCGGTGTGGTCTGTTACAGCCCGATGGGCAAGGGACTTCTGACGGGCAGTTTCGATCTGAATCGTGCGCGTGGCCTTTGCGAGAAAGACCACCGCAGTCGTGACCCACGGTTTCAATCACCACAATTGGAAATCAATCTTGAATTTGTGGACGGTCTTCAAAGCGTAGCGCGAACACTCGACTGGACGGTGGCCGAACTTGCAATCGCATGGGTTTTGCGTCGGCCCGAAGTCACAAGTGCCATCGTCGGCGCTCGACGGCCAGAACAGATCGAACAAACGGCTGTCGCGGGAAAACGGAGCATGACGGAAGATGTGACAGATAAAGTCCGGCAATTGCTGGAACAGCGCAGCCAGGCTCTCGCCTCTCTCGACGGAATTGAACAGGCACGCGTGTGATCGAATCCATTACTTTGGCGGCAGTACCCCCGGGTCTGGATACCGCCATTCAGTCTCTTCTGACCCCCATGGGGCTCGCTTTGGTGGCGGCCGGCACGGCGTTGGGAATCTTTGTTGGAGCGATTCCCGGCTTGACGGGAACGATGCTGATTGCATTGGTGCTTCCGTTGACTTACGGTGCCGACCCACTGTTGTCGATGGCGTTTCTGATCAGCATTTACGTGGGTGCCGTCAGCGGTGGAATGATCACAGCGACCCTGCTGAGAATGCCGGGAACGCCGGCTTCGATCATCACCACGCTCGACGGATATCCAATGGCTCGACAGGGAAAACCGGGACGGGCTCTTGGACTGGGGGTCATGGCCTCGCTGGCCGGAGGCATGATTTCCTGGGCATTTCTCGTCTTGCTGACCAGCCCGATTGCCAAGCTCTCCTCCAAGTTCGGTTTCTTCGAGTACTTCTCGCTCGTGATGATGGCACTCGTTCTGATCGCAACCATTGGTGGCAAGTCGCTTTCCAAATCACTGTTCTCAGGATTTCTTGGCATTTTTCTGGCCATCCCCGGAATCAATGCCGCAACCGGTCAGGCGCAACTCACATTTGGGATCACCGAGTTGAATGATGGTTTCCAACTGCTACCAGTGCTGATCGGCTTGTTTGCCGTGAATCAGATTTTACGGGACATCACGAATATTGAACAAAAGGCCCAACCGATTGAACTCGGCAAAGAGAGTGTTTTTCTGAAAGCTTCGGATTTCATCAAACACGGAGTCAATCTCGTTCGCTCCTCCATCATCGGAACATGGATCGGTATCCTGCCGGGCATCGGTGCCAACATCGGATCCGTAACGGCGTACAGTGTTTCCAAGAGTCTCTCCAAAACACCGGAAAAATTTGGCACGGGACATGAGGATGGCGTGGTTGCATCAGAAGCTGCCAACAATGCGACGATTGGTGGCGCTCTGATTCCTCTGATTGCCATGGGCCTGCCGGGCAGTGTCGTCGAAGCGGTTCTTCTTGGGGCTCTGGTTATCCATGGACTTCAGCCGGGCCCACGGTTGTTCAGCGAGAGTCCGGACATGGTTTATACGATCATGGGTGCGATGCTGATTGCCAACGTGGTGATGGCCGCCACCATGCTTTTTTCGATGCGTTTGCTGGCGAAAGTCGTGCATATCCCGCGACCGTATCTGTTACCCGTCATCCTCTGCTTTTGTGTCATTGGATCGTATGCGCTCTCGCATCGGCTCTTTGACGTCTGGGTGATGCTCGGTTTTGGTGTCCTGGGTTTCCTGCTGGAATCACTCAAAATTCCACTAGCACCTTTCATCATCGGTTTTGTCCTCGGGCCCATTGCAGAGGAAAACCTGACTCTTGGCCTGCAAGCTTCCAACGGCAGTTTTCTTCCCATCATCACCCAGCCTCTTTCGCTCCTGTTCATCGTGATCGCCGTTATCATGCTGTTCGTACCACTGGCGAAATCACGATTCAGTTCACAGCGGGAGGTGGTGCAATGAAAAAATCAACCGTCATTTGGCACCCGGGTGCTGCCATCGCGATCGTCTGTCTGATTGGCTGGCAGATCATGCGTCACAAATCGGAGACCACCGAAAGTGGTTATCCCGAACGTGCCATTCACATCGTTGTTCCGTATGATGCTGGTGGAGGCAGCGACACCTTTGTACGGATCCTGGAAAAGGGAATCGCGGAAGATGCACTGGTCGATCAGCCGCTGGTCATCTTGAACCAACCTGGAGGCTCCGGCACCATCGGCAGCGGTGAAGTCAAGAACGCGGACCCCGATGGTTACAAGATCCTCTGTCACCACAACGCGATCATCACTGCAAAACTGGCTGAAACCGTGGACTATGGTCCCGAAGCCTTTGAACCGATTGCGATGACCGGCGAAATGTCGATGGTGATTCTTGTCAGAGACGACTCACCCATCCAGAACATTGTGGATCTGTTGGAGACCGCCAAAGACAAACCAAACACAATTCGATTTGGAGCCAACAAAGGAGCCCCTGCTTACTTCACCACACTGCAATTGCAAAAATCACTTGAGGGAGCAGAACTGACCATCGTGTCTGCCGGTGGGGGTGCCGATCGTTACAGCAAAATTCTGGGCGGCCATCTGGAAGCGGGGATTTTCTCGCTCTCGGAGTATCTTGACTTTCGCGGACCCGCGGGAACACCGCCTGACCAGAACATACGCGCCATTGCGCTGCTGAGTAACCAACGACATGAATCCATTCCGGATGTACCAACGGCAGTGGAAATGAATGTTCCTGTTGTTCTCACCAATGCGAATTACTGGTGGGCCCCAAAAGACACGCCGGCAGCAGTCATTGACTATTGGGCTGATGCACTCGACAAAGCAATGCAGAACGAAAACGTTCTTGGAGAATTGGCGCGGTTGCGGATGGATCCCACTTATGACCGCGGTGCATCGCTGAAAGAGCGTCTGGACGACACCATGTACCAATTCAGCCTCGTTGCCGAGCAGGAACAGACGTGGCTGCCCAACTTCACTGTTTACGTTGGCATCCTGCTGGTTGTGTTTTTAACATGGGCGGTGATTGAATCCATGTTCCAGAAAAAACAGTTGCCCGAAACGAGCTCCATGCTGCCGTCAGAACCATTTCGAAAGCGGCCAGACATCGCTATCGCCTGCTTTGCACTGCTATGCGGTTATGTCCTGCTACTTTCCATGGGATGGTTGCCATTCGCGATTGTTTCAGCCGGCATGGTCGCACTGATTGGTGGTCAGATGATGCGTGGCACGTCAGCCAAGTGGATTGTCCTGCTGGAATTGGCCGTTCTGACGGGTCTGGGAACCCAGTTCATTTTCACCGAAGTGTTCGTCACACCACTTCCCTGAAGGGAATGGTCAAATATGACCTTTTGGCCCGCTCATTTATCTGTCTCGATGTCTGATCGAGCAGTGCCTGGCGTTGGTACACCGATCAGCAAAACAGGTGTTTTGACACGCAACACACAAAGCCCAGGTGTCGATCCCCATCGCCCTGCATTCAGTCGGTCAAGAGTGATTCAATTTCGCTTCGCGGCACAACATTCATCACCAGCGGTTGCGAACCGTCCTGCTGCGACTGTTGCCATGTTGCTATGTAGTTTTCCGACGTCTCAAGCACATCTACATACCGACTGCAACCTGTTCCATGCGGACTGACAAACATCGGTTGGATCACAGACAGGCGCTCAACTGTTGTGAGATCACCATTCTGGCAATACGCAACTCCACCCAATTCTTCACATGAATAACCGCGAGGACGTTTGACAGCAGTGGCATGCTCCTCAAGATCACGTACACATTCTCCACCGTCGTAGAAAAACAGCTGGATATTCCTGTCAGCCAGAACGCCAACACGAGGCAGATCAACCAACGCTGTGCCACGGGTCATCGCGACATCCCATGTAAATCCTCGCGGAAAAAACGTCAGATTCGCATCTGACAAATCCAGCGGCTCTTTTTCCAGGCGAATGTAACCGGTATTGGAACTGGTCCAGGAAAACGGATGCGTGCAAAACAGCAGACAATCCACACCACGATGGGACCCCAGAAACGGGTCCTTGATGTGAATGAAGCGTGGATCATCTGTTTGCAGTACGGTTTCGACGCTGGCGTTGGCGAGCCGGTCAATGGAACCGGCGGAGACCCGGTCGACTGTCCAAACGCCAGTCCCGGGTTTCAAATGCGAACGCAAGTCCTCGGGGTAGCCGATCCCCTGCTTCTCGGTAGAAACAAACAAGTCAACACGGTCGTCGATGAAACGTAAAGCAGTACCCTCAATCGATAACACTTCGTGAGTTCCAACATTCAAATCAGCCTTGGAAAAAGCCAACACTTTCTCGAAGCTGTCGGCGTTATCGACTGAACGGTAAATTGCAAGTTCCAGTCCGCGTTCTCCTGCCCCCAAGCCCGTTCGAGAATCGCCCTGATTGCGGAATCGCCCCGTCAGCCAAAGGTTGCCTTGCGGATCCTGAGCCATGTTTCCACCACCGAACCAGTGTCCAGGGCCTGTTCTTTGGGGAGGAACGATCACCCGCGCCTGTTCCTGATCAATCAGTCGTGATGCAACTGCCGCGAGACGGGTTGAAATATCCAAATTCAATTACCTGCAAAAACCGGATGAGAAACAAACATCAAAAAGCTGATCAAACACATGATGCGAATATCTGACATGCATGCGGCAAGTCAGCTTCGTGACCGTTGGGGGAAAGCATAGCAAATGGAATTCGCGATGCGACGAAATGATTCACCACGTTTCAAAAATCCGCCAGAAGCGGATGAACAACCGCCTGAAATTCCTGTGCTGTATTCATCAGCGTTCAGCATTTATCAGCGTTATTTATCAGCGTTATTTATCAGCGTTCAACATCTATCAGCGTTCAACGCGATCCCCCAGACAGTACAGGTACTCTTGACGTTCACCATCTTCCAGATGCGCTACCCGAGTGTAAATATGCCCTCCACAAATGGCTGGCGTAGCAAAGACGCTTTCACCGAGTTTGTTTTTGGCAATCTGCTGAAATGAATCAGGACTAGTCCTGAAGATAAATGTCTGCCCCTCTTCATTGGTTGCATGAATCATGTCTCCCACCATCACAGGTGAACTGCTGAAAGTTCCTCCGAGCCGCGACTTCCACATCTCCTTTCCGTCACTGCAACGAAAACAGACGGCAATGCCGGCATCAAGGGTGGCATACAGGTAACCGTCTTTCTGAAGCATGGAAGGCACGTAGACACGACTGCCGTTCTGCCATGCAACTTTTCCCGAACCATCAGCCTTCACTGCTGACACGTGATTGGTCGGATAGCCTCCGCTGGTAAAAACATGAACTCCGTCGGTGACCGCGCTAGTCACGCATTCGGTGGTTGCTCCTTCAATCTCCCAAAGCAGTTTGCCAGTCAGAGGATCAAGACTTGTGACCAGATCACATCCACTGAGAATCAACTGATCGCGCCCGGCAGCCCTGACAATCACCGGTGAAGCATAGTTGGGCTTGGGTGGACGACTCCGCTGCCAGACTGTGTCGCCCGTTTCACGATTCAATCCCGCCAGCAGACCACCACTCTTGTTATCAGCTGACACAATGACAAGATCACCAAAGATAGCGGGTGACGCTCCATACCCCTGATGCAGAACATAGTCGGAAATTCGCTTCTGCCAGATGATTTTGCCATTCAAATCCAGAGCCGTTGTCCACAGTGCATTCGAGTTCATGAAATTGACAAACAACCTCTTGCCATCGGTCGCCACCGAAGAGGATGCGAGGGACGCCTTGCTGTTGAGTTTGTTGCGACTCTTGTTTGCGAATCCACCCGAATGAATGACCGTTCGCCAATTCATCCGGCCGTCTGCCCGATTGACGCTCACGACAGCCTGTTCCTGTTTTTCCGGGTCCGCAGTCGCCAGCAGAACCTTTCCACCAAATACGGTTGGTGATCCGTGTCCACGCCCCTCAACGGGGACACGCCAACGGACATTTTCGGTCTCGCTCCAATGCAAGGGCGGCTGTTGATCGGATACAGCGATTCCATCCTGATGATGACCACGCCACCACGGCCAATCCTCTTTTGGGATCGAAGGTCGCTCTGCCATCAGAGTGCCGGAAGCAACTGAGACAAGGAAAAAAACGACAGCTGGAAAAACAACAGAGTGACAGGCACCGGCAAAGCCACTTCGATTGGTTTGAGTCCTCAAAATGATGTTTCCCCTTCAAATGTGATTGATGCATGATTTGGCAAAGTCTGGCATGCCGCAGGCAGAGCGTGGGATCCGAACCACCACCAAGGCAAAACATGGTAACCTCTGCAGCAGCAAAGAGTTGATCCACCATTACCTGCCTTGATGATACCCGATGTCCATTCCACCGTTTCACCTCGCCTTCCCAGTCCGCGACATCCCGGAAGCAAGAGCTTTTTATGGAGGTCTGATGGGATTACCGGAGGGTCGCAGCAGCGAACAATGGATCGACTTTAACATGTACGGTCATCAGGTGGTGACTCACCTCGATCCCAATCTCACAGTTTCCAAACACCACAACGAAGTTGATGGCCACGATGTACCAGTACCGCACTTTGGCGTAATTCTGGATATGGATGACTGGCGAGCACTTCGTGATCGTCTGATCGCCGCAAAAGTCGATTTCAAAATCGAACCCTACATCCGCTTTGAGGGAGAAGTCGGCGAACAGGCGACCATGTTTTTCCTCGATCCTTCCGGCAACGCTCTTGAATTCAAGGCTTTTGCCGACATGTCGCAGCTGTTTGCAAAATAACGATGACCTTAGCCATCACCTTGCAAAAATTCCCGCACGGAAATCCGGGAGCCTCCAGTATTCCCCCCCCAACAGCAAGCGGACTGATTTCGAGAAAACAGCATGCATCCTGCGCAGCACAGTGTCCAACAGAGGCTCTGGCAGGCATTCAGAGACTGGAAACGGAAACTCGAACCTCGGGCATACACAAGACTCAGGATTGCTCACAGGATTGCTCAATGGCAGGGAACACCCGGATTCCGGCACATGGAATCGACCGGCATTGAAGCTTCGAAACCCTCAGAAACCCAATCCCAGTCCGTTTTCTGATATTCTCTGACCGCAGACACACAGCTGAAACTCGCGTCGTACAGAACTCCTGTTTCCGCTAGTCTGTCCCCCAGACCATCACTTCAGGCTCACTTCGCATATAGGATTCACACGTGGAAGGTTGGCAAATTCTTCTCGGTATCGTGATCGTCGGTATTGTTTTTTTGGGCTTGATGCTGGCAATCGCGCCCCGTTTCACGGTAAGACTGCCATTCACTTTGCTCCTGCCAATTCTTTATCGCAAACAGGTCGTTGGTCTTGAGAATGTCCCCAAAGATCAGGGATGCGTGATCGTCGCCAACCATGTTTCGTGGCTTGACGGTGTATTGCTGCTTTGGATGTTGCCACGCAACATTCGTTTTGTGGTGGATGGAGGCAATTTCAAAAACCCGATCTTCAAATTTCTGGCGTCCACCTTCGACACCATCTTGATGTCCGCGAGTCCCAAATCGATTGGCCGAGCTCTGAAAACCGGTCGTGAGGGCATCGAGGCCGGCGATATGATTGGTATTTTCCCTGAGGGCACGCTGACCCGTACTGGGCAGTTGCAGACGTTCAAGCCTGGCTATCAAAAAATGCTCAAGGGAACGGATGGTTGCATCCTGCCGATCTACCTCGAAGGAATGTGGGGCAGCATTTTCAGTCACTCGGGTGGAAAACTGTTTTTCAAATGGCCTGACAAGCTGCGTCGCAAGCTGACCCTGCACATCGGGAAACCCATCGAGGCGGACACACCAGTCTCGCATGTTCGTTCAAAAGTCCTGGCTTTGGGCGCCGACGCAACGATTCATAATCGGCGTGAATTTCCTATCCTCGCAAAACGCATCATCCGTGTTTGGCGCAAACGATGGAAGTCACTGCAAGCGGCAGATTCACTGGGTCAGCAGGCAAGTGGAAGATCCATGCTGATGAAGGTGTTTGCGCTTCGACGTGTTTTGCGTCGGGAAGTACTTGCACCCGACGAGGAGTACGTAGGCGTGCTGCTGCCTCCCAGTGTGGGCGGGGTCGCAGTCAACGTTGCTCTGGCAATCGATCGTCGCGTCACCGCAAATCTGAATTACACCGTCAGCAGTGATGTGGTCAATCACTGCATCAAAGAAGTGGGTGTCAGGCACGTCCTTTCCACGGAAAAATTCATCAGCAAGACCGGATTGGAAGTCGACGCCGAGATGGTCATGCTGGACAGTCTGCGTGACAAGGTCAGCATCGTTGATAAAGCAGTCGCGTTCATTCAGGCTTACCTGATTCCTGCGTTTCTGTTGGATGCTGTGCTTGGCTTGAACAAAATTCAGGCGGATGATTTACTCACCGTGATTTTCACCAGCGGTTCCACTGGAATGCCAAAAGGCGTTCTTCTGAGTAACGCGAACATCAGTCACAATGTGGATGCGATTGATCGGGCTGTCCGCTTGAACAATCGCGATACCGTTCTGGGTATTCTGCCATTCTTCCATTCCTTTGGTTACTCGGTGACCCTGTGGGCTGTCCAGACTCTGGGTCCATGCGGTGTGTATCACTTCAATCCGCTTGATGCCAAGCAGGTTGGCAAACTGAGCGAAAAATATGGAGTCACCGTCTTGCTGGGTACGCCAACGTTTCTGCGGGGTTACCTGCGAAGGATCAAACCGGAGCAGTTTTCAAAACTGGACGTCGCGGTTGTCGGTGCTGAAAAGATGCCGGCAGATCTTTTCGAGGCATTTGAAGAAAAATTTGGGGTTCGCCCCGTCGAAGGATACGGGGCAACTGAACTGAGTCCACTGGTATCGGTGAACATCCCTCCATCGCGTTCACCTGCGAAGTTCCAGCGAGACAGAGTGGAAGGCTCGGTGGGACGACCCTTGCCCGGTGTCTCAGCACGGGTGGTGACTCCTGATACCGACGATGAGCTGGATGCAAACGAAGACGGCATGCTGCTGATCTCGGGCCCAAATGTCATGAAAGGATACGCAAACCGTGATGACCTGACCCGTGATACGATCCACGACGGCTGGTACGTTACCGGTGACATTGCCCACATCGACCAGGAGGGTTTCATCCATATCACTGGACGCCTCAGCCGATTTTCGAAAATCGGAGGCGAGATGGTCCCACATGTGCGCATCGAGGAAGAACTCGGTCGGCTGTTCCGTGAAGGTGAAGATGATGAACAGATCCGCGTGTGCGTCACTGCCGTGCCCGATGCCAAAAAGGGTGAGCGGCTGATCGTTTTGCACCTCAACACCGAGAAAGACATCTCGGAGATTCGCAAGGCACTCAGTGATGCCGGCTTGCCGAATCTGTTCATCCCATCGCAAGACAGTTTCCTGGAAATTGATGAGATTCCAATGCTGGGAACAGGAAAACTTGACCTCAAAGGTGCCAAGCAGATGGCCGCTGACATGGTCGCTGCCTAGACGCAATGATCACGCTGCTCGACGGGCCAGTGGGCACCGAACTGGAAGCTCGAGGCATTCCGCCCTCTCACGATTGCTGGAGTGCCAAGGCGATTGATTCTGCGCCTCAGATAATCGCCTCCATCCATCAGGACTATGCAAGCCATGGAGCGACCGTTCATACAGCCAGCACGTTTCGCACCAACCAGCGAGCAAGCGGGCATTGGTGGCGTCAGCGAACATTAGCCGCGGTCAATCTTGTCAGACAGGCCGTTCCTGCCAATCATCGGGTCGCTGGCAGCATTGCTCCGGTCGAAGACTGCTACCGGCCCGACCTGTCTCCGGGATTCCGAGCAGAAGCTGAACACCACCAAATGGCTGAACTGCTGGCCGAAGCCGGCTGTGACCTGATCCTTTGCGAAACGTTCTGTCACCGGGAAGAAGCCATCACGGTGACCAAAGCCGCGTCAGGCTGCAATCTCGAAACATGGGTGGCTTTGACTGCAGGACCACAGGCTGACCTGCTCACACCAGGTGCGATGGCAGAACTGGCAACTGAAGTGGTTGATCTTGGCGCCAGTGCGGTTCTGGTCAATTGCACACCAGCACGTGAAACATTGCGTTTTCTGGAAGCAATCATCGAAACTGGAATACCAGTCGCCATCGGTGCCTATGCGAATGCGGGTAACCCAGCCGACAATCTGGGCTGGAAAACAGACGGGGAATCCGGATTCAATCGTTACGCCAGGCTGGCACAAAAATGGATCGATCTGGGGGCCACCATCGTGGGTGGCTGCTGCGGCACGGGACCGGGACACATTGGGGCGATCAAACGACTGATCGAACCGAACACCCAATGACAGGAACCATCAAGTCGATACTGGCACGATCAAGCACGAATCCAGCGCATCAAATCCAGCGCATCAAATCCAGCGCATCAAATCCAGCGCATCAAATGCACCCGAACAAGGCTTGCATGCCGAATCAGGAATGACAGAGGTTCACTGCCGTGTCAATCTGCCGGACTTGGGTGATTCAGCTTTGGAATTCCGGACGACTACCGGCAAGCCCTGAGCTTTGCGGTTGTTTTCCCAGGCACGATTTGACACAGCACGAATCACATTCGTGAATCGCTGTCGCGTCTCATCACTCACTTGGGGCAGGCGATACGCGACGTCCAACATGGCGGGCGTATTCATCTCGGATGCCTGAGAAACCTGTGCCATGAACTTGGCCGTCTCGGTGAAGTTGTTGTCAGCAGATCTTCCAATCAGACCGCTCAAAGTACGAGCAATCAGATCCGCACCCAGACCTTCGATTTTGACGAAACAATCGATGGTTCCTGTCACAGTTGTGCGGCCGCTGCTGGAAGCGGCATAGGAACTTCGCAGAACAAAGACACCACGGCCCCGGACAGGCTTGGTCACCATCTTTCCGTCGTAGCTGCCATCGGCAACAAAGATATGAATCTTGGGGTCTCCATACACCAGATCGATGCTGCACCTGGTTCCTGTTCCGTCGATTGCCTCGAATCGATAGGGTCCGGTTCGCCTTGTCTGCACAGATGTGATTCCCATCAACTCCCAAAGCCCAACCATGACCTCCGCATTTCGGGCGAGGAAAGTGAACATTTCCGGGTCACAGTCGATCGCTTGGGTGGGTAATCGCCGATAGATTGTGGGTGATGCAGCGACCGACTGGATCCGCTGTCTGGCTTGAGGGGTCAGCCGTTCCATGGGCAGGCTGGCGAGAACGTCCTTTCGCTGGGAACCGGAAGAACGTTGGCTCTTTTCGCTGCGGAAAAGAAAACCACCACGCTCCGATGCCAGTCCAGAGGATATCTGCGTCAACATGCAGAGCATGAAGATGCACAATCCGCGAAAGAAAGTCTGGCCTGAATCCCCCGCCACCAAAGTCCCCTTCACGAAGAACGCAATCTCATCCACCTTTTCAGCAGGATTGTCGCCACCACCGACACATCCCGAGACGAGCAGAGTGCTGCGTACAAGGCCTTTGTTGATTTTTCGGTTACTGAGAGGTGCCGAGTTGAGGAATTCAGGACATTCAATCCATCAGCGGGGAGGCATACTCGACACCCGGCGTGGTTTACCGATAATCGCTGCTCACTCAATTTCGCTGAATCCGCGAAAAAACCGGGTCCAACGCAGGTCCAGCCCGCTTGGAACCCGAGTTTGACTCTCCTGAATGACGCAAAAACGACGAGACCAACAAAAATGGCGAAGAAAACCATCGACCAGATTGAAGTTGCTGGCAAAACAATCCTGATGCGGGTCGATTTCAACGTCCCGTTGGACGAAACACAGAAAATCACTGATGACCGTCGCATCCGAATGGCACTCCCCAGCATCAAGAGCGTGATTGACCGCGGCGGACGTTTGATTTTGATGAGTCATCTAGGCCGCCCCGCGGGAACTGGTTTCGAGGAAAAATTCAGTTTGGCGCCGGCTGCGGCTTGCCTTGCCGAGTTGCTGGGAAAACCAGTGTCCATGGCAACCGACACGGTTGGTGAAGATGCCGCTTCCAAAGCAGGATCGTTGAGTGACGGAGACGTTCTGGTTCTTGAAAACCTGCGTTTCAACTCCGGAGAGAAAAAAGGATGCTCGGAGTTTGCAGAAAAACTCGCTGGCCTCGCTGATGGGTACTGCAACGATGCCTTTGGCACTTGCCACCGAAGCGATGCATCAATGGTTGCCGTTCCGCAGGCCATGTCAGGCAAGCCCCGCGTGGTCGGCCATCTTGTGGCACGGGAAATTCAATATCTCAGCGATGCCATCGGTAATCCGGCAAGACCTTTTGTAGCGATTCTCGGCGGTGCAAAGGTAAGTGACAAAATCAATGTCATCAATAATCTTCTCGGGATCTGTGATGCGGTTCTGATTGGAGGTGCAATGGCTTACACGTTTTCGCTCGCCAATGGCGGCGAGGTGGGTGACAGTCTGGTAGAGAAGGACAAAGTTGATTTGGCAAAGGAACTGGTATCCAAAGGCGGTGACAAGCTTCACCTGCCCGTGGACACCCACTGTGGTGATGACTTCGCTGATATCGCCGGTTGCAACAAGCAGGTCGTCGCTGCAGGTCAGATCCCCGATGGCTGGGAAGGCTTCGACATTGGTCCTGAAACAGCAGCCAAGTACGCTGCTGTGATCAAGGACGCCAAGACGGTGGTCTGGAATGGACCGATGGGAGTTTTCGAAAAGCCCCCCATGGACGAAGGCACGAAAGCTGTGGCTCAAGCCGTTGCAGACAGCGACTCGATCAGCATCATCGGTGGTGGTGACAGCGCAGCGGCAGTCGACCAACTGGGTTTTGCCGAGCAAGTCAGCCATGTCAGCACAGGCGGGGGTGCAAGTCTGGCCATGCTCGAGGGTCAAGCGTTTGCCGCCGTCGACCTTCTTGATGATACGGAATCCTGAGACTGAGGATTCAACAGGTTTCAGTTCGGCATTCCCTTGCCGAACACCCGTTACCGGACAAGACCAGAAGGTCGGTTCATCCGTCTCCTGCGAACATGACCTGCCTTCTTGTTTTCAACGGTAACCGAAATGTTTGACAATCGAGAATTCGCATGACGCCCGAAGACCTGCGCCTCATTCATACAGCCAAGCGGGAACAGAACTGGCAACGATGGGGTCCCTACCTGTCCGAACGCCAGTGGGGCACTGTCCGCGAAGACTACAGCGAGGGCGGTGACGCCACCTGGAGCTATTTTCCGCACGATCAAGCCCGCGGCCGCGCTTACCGATGGGGCGAAGATGGTTTGCTCGGAATCTGCGACCGTGAATGCCGTCTCTGCTTCTCGGTCGGCCTCTGGAATGGGCGTGACCCCATCATCAAGGAACGTCTGTTCGGTGTCACGGGTCCCGAAGGCAACCACGGCGAAGACGTGAAAGAGTGCTATTACTATCTGGATAGCACACCAACACACAGCTACATGAAGGCTTTGTACAAGTACCCGCAAAGTCGGTACCCGTATGAAGAACTGGTTGAAGTCAGCCGCATGCGGGATCGCAATGAGCCTGAATATGAGATCACGGACACATCGGCATTCGATGATTCTCGCTACTTTGATGTGATGGCTGAATACGCCAAGGCATCACCCAACGACATGCTGATTCGCCTGACCATCACCAACCGCGGGCCTCAATCGGCGGTGCTGCATGTGGTCCCTCAGCTCTTTTTTCGCAACACATGGACCTGGCGGTGCACGGATGAAGGTTGCACAACGCGTCCTTCCATGCGTCTGGACAACAATGTGGTCCAGACTTTCCATGAATCGCTGGACGAATTCTGGTTCACTTGTGATGCAGCCGGATCCAATGGCTGGAGCTGGCTGTTTACGGACAATGAAACCAACACGAAAAAATATCCGGATCTCCCCAGTGAATCCGAGTACTTCAAGGACGCAATCAACGACTACGTGGTGCTCGGCAACACTCGTGCGGTGAACCCCGAGCAACGGGGTACCAAATGTGGTGTCTATGGTTTGATCATGCTGCCTGCTGGTGAAACCCGGGAAGTCCGCTTGCGTCTCACCCACGCCAAGTCGGAACTGATTGCAGACCAGGCCGAGAATGATCCCGCCAAGTACACCCAATTGGCATTTGGCGAATCATTTCAGCAGACCTTTGACCAACGCATTGCTGAAGCGGACGAATTCTACGCCGATCGGATTCCGGAGACTTTGCCATTCGAACGCCAGGCGACCATGCGTCAGGCATATGCAGGGCTGCTATGGACAAAACAGTTCTATCATTATTCCGTCAGTACGTGGCTCGATGGTGATCCCAATGGTGTACCCACCAGTGCTGCGCGAAAAGAAGGACGAAACAGCGACTGGCGCAATCTGTTCAATCGCGACATCATTTCGATGCCGGACAAGTGGGAATACCCATGGTACGCTGCCTGGGATCTGGCCTTCCACATGGTTCCGATGGCAGGGCTCGACACCCACTTTGCCAAAGAGCAACTGCTGCTATTTTTGCGCGAATGGTACATGCATCCCAGTGGGCAGATTCCTGCTTACGAATGGCACCTTGGTGACGTCAATCCTCCAGTGCACGCATGGGGTGTCTGGCAGGTCTATAAAGCGACGGGTCCACCCCGTCAACGCGACAAGGTCTTTCTGGCACGGGCGTTCCAGAAACTGCTGATCAATTTCACGTGGTGGGTAAATCGAAAAGATCCACGAGGCAAGAATATCTTTGCGGGTGGTTTCCTTGGACTCGACAACATCGGCGTATTTGATCGCAGCAAACCACTCCCGGAAGGTCACCTTGAACAGGCCGATGGCACGTCATGGATGGCCTTTTACTGTGGCACCATGCTAAGAATTGCCATCGAACTGGCTGAAGACCATCAAGCTTACGGTGACATGGCGAGCAAGTTCTTCGAACACTACGTGGCCATAGCTGAAGCAATGAATTCCATGGACGGCACAGGACTGTGGGACGAAAAGGACGGTTTTTATTATGACCACCTGTTTGTCAAAGACCACTCGATCCCAATTCGTGTCCGGTCTCTGGTTGGACTGTTGCCATTGATGACTGGTGTGATTCTCGAAGAAGAGATGATCGAAAAGCTGCCTGGCTTTCGCCGACGCATGAACTGGTTCCTCAACAATCGGGATGATCTAAGCCAACACATGACGTACATGGAACGCGAGGACCCGGAGTCCGGTGAAGCGTCCCGGCGTCTGCTCGCCATTCCGTCGGAAGATCGCTTTCGAAAGCTCATCGCTGTATTGCTGGATGAAGACGAATTCCTGTCGCCGTTTGGAATCCGCAGCATGTCAGCAGCACACCGTGATGACCCGCTGATTTTTGACTTTGGCGGACGGCGCCACGAAGTCGGCTATGTCCCCGGTGAGAGCGAAAGTGGCATGT
Source organism: Rubripirellula sp. (assembly GCA_012270065.1). Taxonomy (GTDB): domain Bacteria; phylum Planctomycetota; class Planctomycetia; order Pirellulales; family Pirellulaceae; genus Rubripirellula. The sequence goes on from JAAXJB010000006.1 coordinate 26,114, forward strand.
TCGGCGGAAACAGCAACTGGCGTGGGCCAATCTGGTTCCCTGTCAACTATCTGCTGATCCAGTCCCTGAAACGTTATCATGACTTTTACGGAAACGAATTCAAAGTGGAATGTCCGACCGGCAGTGGACAAAGAATGAATCTGCTGGAAGTCGCCCGGGAACTGGAACGACGGTTGATCTCTCTGTTTGAGCCGGATGCCGATGGCAATCGCCCAGCACATGGTGGCGACTTGCGTTACCGAGACGATCCCGCCTGGAAGGATCTGATCCTCTTCTACGAGTATTTCCACGCTGACAACGGCAAGGGACTGGGAGCGAATCACCAGACCGGCTGGACTGCCTTGGTAGCATCCATGCTGCGCAGCCAGGCGAATGTGAAAAAGCACCAAAGCGTCTGAATTCGCCGTTCATTGATGCGATGTCTTTTTTCCGCAGATGATGACGCACTCAACGAACACGTGAGGTTGGGGAGCAAGTACAATCCACGGTCCGGCGTTGCATCCTCAACATGGTCAACGCCGTCCCTAATTCCCGTCCCGGGCGCACAATCAAGCGAGGTCGCCACCTCCCGATGTGCTTCCTGTCTGCCTCCAACTCGTTGACAATCAAATCATGCGACAAGTCACTTTTTCCATCAGCATGCTCCTTATCGCTGCTTCAGCTGCTCTCGCCAAGAACCCAACAACGCTTGGACGGGTTGAAAAACTGGACCCGGCTTTCGATGCCATTGTCGACTCCACCGCAAAAATCGAAGTCCTCGCAAGTGGCTTCACGTGGACCGAGGGTCCAGTCTGGGTCGAAGACGACAGAGGCGGGCACCTGCTTTTTTCAGACATTCCACGCAACAGCATTTTTCGCTGGTCGGAAAAAGGAGGCACTGAACTGTTCATGAGCCCCAGTGGATACACTGGCGCAACCTACTATGGCCTGGAACCCGGATCCAATGGGTTGACTCTCGACCCGCAAGGTCGGCTCACCGCATGCGAACATGGGGATCGTCGCATCTCCGTGTTGACCAAGGGCGGTGGCAAGCGGACGTTGGTTGACAATTACAAAGGAAAACGACTCAACAGTCCCAATGACCTTGTATTCCATTCCTCAGGCTCGATTTTCTTCACCGATCCACCTTACGGTCTTCCTGATCGAGAATCAGACCCAAGACGCGAACTTGATTTCTGTGGCGTCTACCGACTCGATACAGATGGAACACTGACACTGGTAAGCAAAGCACTGGAACGGCCCAACGGAATCGGACTCTCTCCGGATGAAAAAACCCTCTACGTCGCCCAAAGTGATCCAGCAAACCCGATCTGGATGGCATTCCCTGTCAACCAGGACAAGTCGCTCGGCAAGGGAAAAGTACTTTTTGACGGCAAGAAGTTCATGCAGGAATTCCCGGGATTACCCGATGGCCTGGCAGTTTCCCAGGACGGGACGATTTTTGGCAGCGGACCAGGAGGCATCTATGTCATCAGCCCAAATGGAAAACTATTGGGTCGCCTGATCACTGGGGGGCGAACGAGCAACTGCACCTTCGGGCCAAAAGGAAAAACGCTCTACATCACGGCCGATAGTTTCCTCTGCCGAATCAAACTGAAATGAGCGTGACTGCCCCACTTCATCACCGGATCATCCGGTCCGGTGAATACGTTCTGGATGCTAGCAACATCCAGACTTGCCTTCTTGCTCTCACCTGAGGGCTTCGAACATGCCATCCTTCATGACATCACAAGAAGGCTGAAACAACGAAAAGCGAAACTGATCTGGCAGAAAATCAATAGTTTTGGCTAATCTCGGCAGGAAATGGGCTGGGCCTTCCACTGCTCCGGTGGAATCGGTGCCCGGACCAAGGATTACTCGCAAGCACATGAGATGGACCTGATCGCATCGGGTCCCGTCATGGAGGACTGTCGTGCAGACGCTGAAAACCGCCGCAATCGTTGTCTTGATGATGGCTGTGATTTATGGAGCCTATGTTTCCATGACCAAGCCGCCGGAAACCCTGCCGGAAGATGTGCAGGGACTGCTTGCCATCGACGAGGGCCTCGACATGTCCTTTGATACCGACCTTGGTTTGCCGGAGTCCCTTGGTAGCGTTTCCCCCGCAAGTGAGCCAACCGAACCTCTGGTGGATCAAAGTCGTGAACCGTCGGCTGGAATTTCCCAGCTTGGAAGCATTGATTCTGACAATTCCAACGGCTCACCTCTCACCGTTTCACCACCAACGACTGACACGACGAATCCAACCGCCAGTCCGGTTCCACTGGCAGATATCGATAACACATTGCCTCCAGCGGCTTCCGCGGAAGTCCAAGCCGACATCGCCGCGGCCTACAACGAGGATCGTTACACCAAAACAGAGAGTGATTTTGACCTGCCGAATCCGGATGAAATCAAACCCGGTTTTGAACCCAGTGGTGTCGCGTTACCCGAGGCCGGTTCATCGGCTGCGAGCGGAGTTGCCAGTACAGAAGCTGGTTCCCCACTAACGAACGGCTCTGAGGTAACACCTGCCACTGCTGTCATCGCTCCCAACATCGGGCTCGCCAATGCAATACGAACAGCCGACATGCAGTTCCGGCAAGATAAACGGAAGGCCGCTTTGGCGACTCTCAGCATCTTCTACAACACACCCAATATCTCCGGGGAACAACGCAGTGAGATGCTGGCCCGGCTTGACCCGCTGGCGCGGGAAGTGATTTATTCAAAACGGCACCTACTGGAACAGCCCCACCGAATCACTCGCAGTGAAACTCTGCAGGATGTCGCGCGTATCTATGACGTACCGTGGCAATTACTGGCGAACATCAATGGCATTGAAGATCCCATGACCATTCTGCCTGGCACTGAACTGAAGGTGGTTCGAGGCCCATTCCGTGCGGAAATCAACCTGACTCTGAAAGAGCTGACGCTATTCATGGGTGATTACTATGCTGGTCGTTTCCCGATCGCAGTCGGGAACGATCCTGCCCCGGTGGAAGGCACATACACGATTCAGGACAAACAGACAGGGAAAACTTTTTACAATCGGACGGGCAGCCCGGTTGCGCCCGGCAGTCCGGCCAATCCGTATGGAAATTACTGGATGGATCTTGGCAATCAGCTGTGCATTCACGGAAGCCCCAATCGCGCTCAACCCACCGAAAATGGCTGCATCAGCCTGGCGGAGGAGATTGCCGATGACTTGTACGGCATTCTGTCGCAGGGTTCATCTGTAACGATTCGTCGGTAACACTGTGGGGAGTAATTACAGATCTCCCTCCCCTCTATCTGACGAAGAGCCACCAAGATGTCCTACGATCGAGAAGCGTTGCTGGAATTGATCCGAACCGAGTCGCTGCAACGGGGTGAATTCACTCTGGCCAGTGGAAAAAAGGCGACTTATTACCTCGATTGCCGGAATATCACACTCCACCCCAAAGGAGCCAATGTGATCGCCGAAGGCATGTTGGATGTCATGCGTGCGACGGGCTCGCTGCCCGAAGCCGTGGGTGGCATGGCGATTGGAGCTGACCCCATCACCGCATCCATCATCACATTGGCAGGTCAACAGGATCTTCCTCTCAAAGGGTTCATGGTACGCAAGGAACCAAAAGACCACGGCACGGGAAAACAGGTGGAAGGACCAGTCAAAGCGGGTCAGCGCGTCGTGATCGTAGAAGATGTAATCACGAGCGGCGGAAGTGCCCTGAAAGCAGTTGATGCGGCAAGGGAATACGGACTTGTCGTTGAAAAAGTCATCGCGATCATTGATCGGCTGGCTGGTGGCGAAGAGGCATTCAAGGCCAAAGGTCTTGAGCTTCACACTTTGACAACCATACGTGATTTTGGAATTGAACCCGAATAGGGTATTCACCCTTCGGCACGGGGAAGGAACTCCGCTGCGACACTGTCATGGAAACAACTCTTCATCAGCAGTTGAAACGCTGTTACGCCCAAGACGAAAACAGCACAGAAGTTGTGCTTGGGAAATACCGTATTGATGCAATCCGGGATGAAGAACTGATTGAGGTGCAGTGTGCCTCACTGTCAGCCATTCGTGACAAATGCCGCAGCCTGCTCAAACAACATCAACTGCGTGTGGTCAAACCGGTTGTCATGCGGACAAGAATCGCCAAGGCCAAAAAAGCGGGAGGCCCGATCACTTCACGCAGGCTCAGCCCCAAACGCGGTAACCTGCTGGAACTGTTTGACGAGCTGATTTACTTCACCCGGGTATTTCCACATCCCAACCTGGTGATTGAAGTCCCATTGATTGAAGTCGAACAGTTACGTCTTCCGAACAAGCAACGCAGGCGTCGTTGGCACAAGGATTTCAAAGTCGCTGATGTACGCCTGGAAACGATCCAGCGTTCGTTGGAACTGCGTACCCCGTCAGATCTGCTGTCGCTTCTGGAGATACCGGAAACCATGGGCAACTTCAACACAGCCCAGCTCGCAACACTGATTGATCGTCCTCGGTGGCATGCCCAACAGATTGCCTACGTCCTTCGAAAAACCGGAGCAATTGATCCCAAAGGGCGCGATCGCAGCGGCATCATTTATCAACGTGCAGCTTGACGTGGCATGATGGCCAATGGAGGCCTGTAACCTCCGCGTGAACACTTCAAAAGTAATGGCGAGCGCAGAATTCATGAATCTGTTCTGCGCTCGCCATACCGCTCGGACATCCCGAATCATGTCACAGGGATCAGGCAAGCTTCAACCTCACTTGCCACCAACCGGATCAACTCGTTTTGAGTTGGAAATTGGTAGGTTCCAACGGACCACTCGTATTGACCTGATAACCAATACTCACGCTCCCACTCGGTGCGACTGACCCATTCCATGACAAAGCTCGAAGACGATATCGAGTGCCCTCATGACTCACAATCTCCGCTCCCCAGATACTGTCAATCTGATGGGGAGAGTCAAATTCGAGTTCCCAGTCATTCCAGGACTGTACTCCGTTGTTGGTAATCACGATCGATGCCACGTAGCCCGTCCCCCATTGACTTGAGACGCTCCACTCGACCTGACCGCTCGATTCCTCCGAATCATTATTCTGGATCGTTCCAACCGCAGCACTGTCAACCAGCTTTGCGTTGACCACCTGGCTCAATGCGATCTCGAAAGTTTCGTCCGGTTCAACCGCGGTATCACCTCTGACAAGAACCTCGATCGTCTTTTCCATCTCACCAGCAAGGAAATTCAGCGTTCCTTGTGTTGGCACAAAATCTTCATCCGCAACGGCCGAGATGCCTGCAGTCGAATAGTCGACCGAAGCGAAACCACCTTCCGGGACAGCCTTTGACAATTTGACGGTAAACGTCATTTTCTCGGATCCCGAATCAGGCTCCATCATCGATACATCACTGACAGTCATTTCGATGGTGTCATCATCAGACCCACCATTCCCTCCACTTCCTCCAGTGCCTTGTCCATTGATCAGAATGTTTCTTGGACTCGTCACCACGTTGCCGGGATTTCCGCTGAACCCGAGGGTCACGCTCGCACCTGGCTCAACTCTTCCGTTCCAGCTCTCATTTTTTACAACGTAGTGCTGGCCTGAATGGCTAACCAGTTTTGAACTCCAGAACTGGGTCAGATTGTGTTCCCAGTCGAATTCGACTTCCCAACCATCCCAGGCCTGATCCGTACGATTGGTCAGTTTCAATTCCCCAGTGAATCCCGATCCCCAGTCACTGACAGTCCGATATTCAGCGGAGTTATTCGATGATCCCAAATCGTCGTTCTTGATCGTCACCGTGGCAATGCCGCTGGCAATCACAGCACCCTGTGGCTCAGAAAGCTCGACCGTCAAAATCTCATCGCCCTCCACATCCGTATCGCCTATGACCTGAATGGGAATCATCGCGGATAGACTTCCGGCTGGGATGGTCACCATTCCCGTTTTGCCTTGGTAGTCAGCACCAGCAACGGCGGATCCATCCTTGGTGGTGTAATTCACCGTCACATCTTCACTGGCCACCTTGGACAGGGAGACAACGACATTGGCAACGGATGTGTCAGAGTCGCCTTCATCCAGATTGACATCAGCAACGGAAAGCATGGGAGCCGATTGCCCCACATCTGCAGGCACACCGTTGACGTAGACATTGGATGGGATGGTGGTGACATTACCGGGGCTACCGCCCATTCCAATGACAACACTCTGTCCGGGACCAATGTCGCCATTCCAGAACTCGTTGTCGATGACAAAACTGCCCTCCGAGTTTTCGATCAACAACGCATTCCAGACCTGGCTGATTCCATGGGTCCAGTCAAACTCAAGCCGCCATCCTGACCAGGCTTCATCACCACGGTTGGTCAAAGTGATCTCACCATTGAAACCACTTCCCCAATCATCGGTCGTACGGTAGGAGAAACCAGCGGGAACGACTGTCCGATCGTTATCAATGATGATTCCTTCTGCTTTTGCATCGGCCAAGTCTGCATTGACCGGATTACTCAGATTCAGCTGGAATGACTCGCGACCTTCCTCCAGCAAATCACCAATGACCGGCACATCGACCGTCTGCTCCGTCTGTCCGGCTGGGAATACCAGAGTTCCTGTGACGCTGGTGTAATCATCAGGAGCAACGGCAGAATCTGACACGGTTGTATAATCCACCGACACGTCGGCCGAAGCGGCCTCGGATAGAGTCACGGTGAAGGTCATGCTGGTTGTCCCCTCATCCCCCTCATTGGCACTGGCATCACTGACACTCAGTGTCGGCTGCGAAGGTTCGGAATTATCATCATCCATGATCGTGAGCGTAGCCGAAGCATCACCGAGGGTCGCGTGATTTGCATTGGCAAGGTTGACCGTGAGTAGCTCATCCGGCTCGACCAATGCATCAGGATTGATGTTGATCTGGATCGTCTTGCTGACTTCTCCCGGCATGAATTCAAGGATACCACTGGAAGCGGTGTAATCACTGTCTGCCATGGCCGTTCCATCAGCAGTCGAGTATTCCACCGTGATGGGGTGCATGGATGCAGCCGACAGACTCACCGTAACAAGTGCAACGGTCGGTCCATCACCAGCGGCGTCTGCAAAATCGGACTGCAGGGTTTCCAATCCGTCGACCTTGTTCTGATGAACAGTTTGCCAATCATCGGTGAGAATGCCTCCTGTATCACCCGAGTTCGGATTCCATGACCAGTAGGTCCAACTGATGCCCTGCTGGCCGGATTCAAGATCGTTCTGACCATCTCCATCGAGGTCTCCCTTGAGATATTCAATCATCGAATCAAACCACTGCTGATCACTCTGGGTTTCAAGCTTACTGCCGAATTCCCCCAAGAGAACGGGTGCGATTCCATCCCGGAACAGATAACCCCAGTTGTCATTCCAGATCTCAGGAAGATTTTCCGGGTAAGCGGGATCATTGAAGTAGGACTGTTGATAGACACTCGCAGGGTAATCATGCGCTGAGTAGACGAGACGGTTTTCGACATCCAGACGCACGGGAGCATCGCCGGCGTTGGACAGATTGCCACCCCACCAATAGGAACCTGAAGAAGCTGATTCAACGCCTTCCACAATGATCAGCAGATCCGGATTCGTTGCCAATACGGCATTTCCAGCTCGTTCGGCAGCCAGACGCCAATCATTGACCGAACCATCCCCCCATGTCGCCGGACCATGTGGTTCATTGTGCAGGTCGATTCCGACGACAGAACGACTATCGGCATACCGGTCTGCCAACATGGTCAGGTTTTCAATCCAGACAGATTCCGGGTACTCCGGTGAATACCACAGACCCGATTCATTCGCACTGTTGCCTGCTTCTGAGCGGTGGTGATCCAGAATCACCCGCATTCCAAGCTCGTCTGCCTGGGCAACGATTCGATCCATGATTTCCAGTCCGCTCAATCCCGCCAGATCAGGATTCTGGCTGAAATCAATTCCGTTCGGAGTACTTCCGGCTTCGAAGAGTTCGTCACTGTACGGCAACCGGATTGTGTTGAACCCCTCGGCCTTCATCTGTTGCATCATTTCGATGTAACCCCGACTCCAAAGGCCATGAGGCACAAAATTGGTTGTCTCAAAGCCGAACCAGTTCACACCTGCAAGCCGGACACTTTGTCCGTTTTCATCGACGATCTGATTTCCCTGAGTTGCAAGATGTCCACTTGTAACGTTCCCAATTGTTCCCTCGACCACCTCAACATCCGCAATCGTGATGGAAGGCATCATTCCATGGTTCCCATGGTCATGATTTCCATGATCATGCGAGTTGCCACTGCCGGGGCGTGTCTGGTGTCCATCCGTGATCTCACCGTCCGGTGCTGCAGGTGTCAGCAACTCTGCTCGACTTACCAGCGTCAATTCGTCGACAGTAAATCCAAAGGGCACTTCCAATTGGTCTTCAACAATCTGATCGTGGTGAAACTCGATGTTGGCGGGCACAAGATCACTCAACGAAATCCCAGCCAACAAAAGACTCTGATTTGTTGGTTGAACTGAAATCAACAAACCGTCCGGTGTATCCTCCACACTGAGGCGTTCACGAGTACCAAAGTAGAGGAAACTCAACTTGTTTGTTTCCGGATCAAAATCCGCAATTGTTTCCTGCACACCATACTCATGGGAACGAACATAAACAGTGTCAGACTCTCGCGGTCCGACGCCCTGTTCCCACGACACAACACCACCGATGTCCTGCCGCAAGTGTTCATTGGCGACCACACCGTAATTGTGAATGCTCAAGTCGGTAAAACTCCGATCCTTCACGACCTGATACTCAGGGTTCCAGGCCCACGGATTTACGATCGCAATTTCACCGGTTTCCAGTTTCCCGAGAATCAGGTTGTGTACAGAGATGTCACCGAAATCGAGTCGATCTGCATCCGGATTGAAATTGACGATATCGGCAGCAGCAGGATTGACTGGGAAAACATTGCCGTTGAGATCACCAAGTCCTGAATCCGAGTCACCCGTGGGCGGATTATCGTCGTTCGCTCCACCATCATCGCCACCACCAATCGTGAACTGCCCCAGTATCTGTGAAAACTCGAAAGGTTCCTGAGGCACACCACTGCAGGTCAGTGCAAGTGTTCCGAATGTTTCACAGGGAGCATCACGATTGGCCGACCACGCTGACAGAAAACCCATTCCAACTTCATCCGCAAAATCAAGAAGTCGTTCAGCGTCTTCGACATAGAAACGTTCTGACCGAACGTCATTCTGGCCGATCATCGGAGTCACCCCCACTAAACTCCACAACTCGGCATCGGTCACTGGCACACCTGCGGTGTCGTAGGCGTCTCTCATTTGAGCGAACAGACTCTCTGCGGCCTCAATGGCATAATCACCCATCTGGCCTTCCGGATTGGGAGCGGCTGAATCACCATAATTCATCGCCATGATATTGACTCCACCAATATCAACACCATGACTCAACGCAGACTCCACGACATACAAACCATCACTGGTCAATCCACTGGGCAATACTGGCAGAGTGAACCAGACTTCCAGAGGTCTGCCATCAATGGCTGCCTGATCCTGAAGATTCCTGATGGCCTGTGAACGCCGGTCGATGGATGCTTCATCGGTCACCCAATATCCCTCAACGTCAAAATCAATCCAGGTCAGTTCGTACTGATCAATGACATCCTGATAAGCATCAGTCAAACCAGCAACATCAGGGATAGCTGCTGCCAGTGGTGTTCCCGCTGCACCGCCAAACGACAGCAGCACTTCTCCACCCAATTCACGCAAGGCGTCAATCTCGTCGCCACGGTAATCAGAATCAACACTGTAGTAACCACCCCAACTCGGCTCACTCGTCGCAGGATCAGCAACAACGAATGCAAGCGAGACATATTTGACACCTTCTTCCCGGGCCAACTCAACAAAGTCAAACGGTGGCCAAAGAGTTGAATCAACGTAGGGCGCATAAACCTGATCCGGTATATCAGCCCGCATGTCTGAACCATGGTGAGAACTGCTAGCCGCAGCGTTGAATCCAGAAATCAAGTCGGACGAAGCCTCCATACCACTGGAGGCAGACATTGTGATTCGTTGTTCGAGTGATTCGAGTTGAACGCGGCGGCGCGCACGACGCAAGCGGCGCGTATGAGTCTTACGACGGGAGCCTAATAGCTCACGAAAGCAGATTTGCATTGTCTTGACCTGTATAGAAAAGATGGTTTGGTCATGGGCAGCGACCCAAGTGAATAGGCCCTGAGTCTATGACTGCTTTCCAAAAACGACAAACTTTTTTTCAGCGGAAGTGACTCAAGACGGATCACAATCACCCTTGGTTCGCCATTTGAACCACATTCAGCAGAGGGGGTTTCAGAGCAAACTGTTTTTGATCAACGAAACCGGAAGGAGAACCCGGCGAAATCACAAAACGCTGTAAACCACGGCAAAAAACAGACTTCAACCTGTGAAACAGGAACAACAGGATCCACAGTAGCATTCGTGAGCTGCAACTCCCGCTGGCAACCGGCCCCGTAAAAAAAAATGTTTTGCGTAAATCCGAAAATGGCTCTACAGCTACACAGATGAAAGCACTGGATCACTCTTGAAGAGTTTCCAATGCCCGTCGGGTCATGGGTCTACCAAGGCACCCCAAACCAAATTAACCACGCAGACCAGCCAACCTCACATGATTTAAAAGCAGGCAGAAAAAATTGCGCTGCGTGAAGAAATACACTTGAGATCATGTGACGCGCTGCTGGCCAAGTCGACAACCATTAGTCTTCGCGAGATTCTTTTTCATCCGGGTGCACGGCGCGTAACATCCCCTTGGCTTTTGCCCATGTCTCCGCTTCCTCGGCCGCTGGCAAGCTGCGCGCGGTAATTCCACCTCCGACTGGAATCTGCAATTGCCCATGAGCAGCGGTGATCGTCCGAATCAGGATATTGAAGTCAGCATCCCCACCACAGCTGATGTAACCAATGGATCCGCAGTAGGGTCCGCGATGGGTTGGTTCCATGCGTGAAATTGTCCGCATCGCCTCAATCTTGGGTGCCCCTGTGACGCTGCCGCCTGGAAAACAGACTTTCAATAGATCCACAATGGTCATGTCATCCAGCAATTGGCCCCTGACAACCGACACAAGATGTTGAACGAATTCATATCTTTCCAGTTCACAAAGCTGTTGAACATGCACGCTCTCGTCATCGCATACTCTGGAAAGATCATTTCTCATCAGATCGACAATCATGACGTTCTCGGCCTTGTCTTTTGCGCTCTCGGAGAGTTCTTCTGCCAACGCATGATCCGTCGATTCATGCCCGGTTCGGGGCACGGTACCTTTGATCGGTCTCGTTTCCACAACCGAGTCACGCAACTGGAGAAAACCTTCGGGAGAGCTACTCAAGACCTGGAAATCCTCACCACCGTAATAGGCACAGAATGGCGCCGGGTTGATTTCCCGCAGACCTAAATAAAGATCCTGTGACGACAACTGCTGCCGCACCAGAAGACGTTGCGCCAGATTCACCTGAAAGGAATCGCCTGCGCGAATGGACTCAACAACCTCGGCAACAGCCGTCTGAAAATGCTCACTGGAGAAATTGCTCGTCACTGTGGGACAATCCGTCGGGAATTGCGGATGCAGCCCCGACAGCTCGGAATCCCCGGAGGGCGGCGATTGCTGCGAGTTGTGATCATCCTCCGTTGAAGCATTCAAAATTGACTGCCGGCTCACTTCCCCATCGGAGACTGGCCCATCAGAAACTGGCCCATCAGAATCTGGGCCGTTTTCCGGGCTGCCGAACAACATCTCCTGAAA
>JAAXJB010000006.1:37949-60586 GCA_012270065.1 Rubripirellula sp.
CTGGCCCATCAGAATCTGGGCCGTTTTCCGGGCTGCCGAACAACATCTCCTGAAAATGATCTGCTCTTTCCAACGCGGCTCGATGACGTTGTCCGGGATCGGTTTCTGCCAATCCCTGACTGACAATCCAACCTTTTTCAAGTTGGTGGTCAAAAGCGATGGTCCAATCGTACAATCCCAGAGCAATGGCAGGAGTCGGCAGATCGTTGTGGTCTGCCATGCCCACCGGTTCCAGCCAGGTGGCAGCCTCATATCCAATCAAACCGGCAATCCCTCCCTGAAATGGAGGAAGTCCCGGGTCATGATCATCGGGCAATGCCTTGCACCACTCGGCCAGTCTGGGCCACGGATCGCTGTCCCCCGCGAAGGCGACAAGTGATTGAACGGGATCTGCTGTGAGAAAGCTGTATCTCCCGATGGGCTGCCCATGCGGATCTCTTGGTCCCCGTGACGCGGAATCCAGCCACAAACAACCCGGCAATCGCGACAGGCACGAAAATAGCTCTGCCAGACAGACATCATCTGGCAGGGATCGGACGATCGGCAGTTTTTCGTGTTGCTGGTGCATCGACTGTTCACGCCAGCTTAGCTTTTGGAGATCATTTCTCGTAGTGCTGTTCCGAGTGCCTGCGACAGTTCGTGATCCGACGTGCTGATCTCGACCGTCCTTGTTTCAGGGTCCGTACCAAGAAGGATCTTGAGCCAGAGCGTATTGGCCGGCATCACATCCGCAACGCGGTCCGCCCATTCAATCAATGTCCAAGCCTGTTCCTCGTCAAAAAGTTCTTCCACCCCAAGGTCGAGAAACTCGTCTTCGTCAGCGACCCGGTACGCGTCCAGATGGTGCAGCGTCTGACCGCCGCCACGATGTGATTGCAGTAGCGTGAAAGTGGGACTGGTCACATCGGCCCGATCAACTCCCAGGAGAGCGGAGATTGCCTGCACGAGGGTGGTCTTTCCGGCGCCAAGCGTACCAATCAATCCGATTGTCAGACGTGACGGCAGACATTGCACCAGGCATTTGGCGAAAACCTGCAAACCGGGTAGATCCACAGATTCGATTACAAGTTTCGATGTCATCACTTCACATCCACAGGACAACCACTCAATCTGGCCTGATCCGCGAGTTGTTCGACAATGGCAGCAGGGCGCCCTGTCTTTTTCAGCACGGAACGCTGGCGTTCCGCCCAACCCTCACCCTTGGTAATTTCCCGAACATACAAGAGATCAGCTTCACATCCCAGATCCTGGGCCACACCCTGCAGACGTTCGACGAGATCACATGCAATCTGTTTCACTGGCTGCACACGATAATCTCTCGCATGCACCAATTTGGCGTCCATACCATAACGGGCTGCACGCCATTTGTTCTGCCGAACCATCATCGGATGGCAATCAAACTGATACGTGCCTTGATCGATTTCATCACTCAGTTTTTTGACCAGACACTGAATCAGTGCAGTCAAACCACAGACGTGATCAAGATTGCCTGGCATGTCACAAACCCGGACTTCGACCGTGCCAAAATTATGATGTGGCCGCACATCCCACCAGATTTCACGGATCGTGTTGATGAACCCTGTTTCGACCATATGATTCACCAGCCAGACGTATTCGCTCCAGTTCCGCATCAAAGTTGGCAAACCGGCCGTCGGCAGTCCTTCCATCAGTTTTGATCGATGTGAATGCAAGCCAGTGTCCCTCGTTTGCCAATAGGGGCTACTTGCCGAGAGTGCCAACAAGGTGGGTAGATGCTGCATGATTCGATCACAAATCATGACCGCCTTATCGCCGGTATCAACACCGACGTGCACATGCAGACCAAATGTAATCATGCGGCGTGCAAGTTCCTGCAACAGCTGGACAAGACTGTGGTAGCGGGGTGTATCGGTAACCTGCTGTTCTTCCCAAAGACCGAAGGGATGGGTTGCGCCCCACCACAACCTCAATCCTTCTGCATCCGCAGCCTGCTCGACCTGCCTGAGTTTTTTTGACAGGTCACCACGGGCATCACCAACGGTGTGACATACACCACTGATCACTTCTACACAGCACTGCATCAGCTCATTCTTGACCCCACTGGCCACATCAGCCGGCAGACGTTCCATCATGGAACCACAACCACTTTCCAGCTGGAATGTCTCAGCATGAACGATACCGAGTTCCAGTTCCACGCCGATCGTCGGCAAAGCATTGGATGTGAATTCAAGTTTTGCCATCCGGATACTCCAACAAATGTTCGACCGAGGTAGCACTGTGATCACGCAATTGATTGCACATGCAACAGATAATCTCGTTCATTCTACGAAATGGAACCCGTGGATGTTTCATTCAAACCCGACAGATTGAATCAATCCTGATCACAGGGATCAAAATAGTTGATCACGGCAGCCGCAAAAACCTGGCTTCCGATCGCCAATGCCCGCTCATCAACATCGAATGCAGCCGTGTGCAACGGTTCATGTCCTGCCTGCTCACCACGGACCCCCAACCGCAACATCGCCCCGGGTACATGTTCGAGGTACCACGAAAAGTCTTCGCTTCCCATGCTGGGTTGATCGACCCACTCCACCGCTTCGCTGCCAAGCGTTTTCCCGACACTGTCTTCCAGCAGGTCCACCAAGCGAGGATCATTCACCACGGCTGGAGCCGAAGCCCCCAGAGTCAGGTCAACTTTGCAGCCGGTTTCACGCTGTATGCACTCACAAACATCGCCGAGTGTTTCAAGAGCAATGCGTCGACTATCCAGATCAAGGGAACGCAACGAACCGGCAAGTGTGGCATGATCCGGAATCACATTGACGCTATGACCTGATTCGATTTTGCCAATGGAAAAAACCACTGTTTCTGATGGGTCTGCAGTACGTGCTATTCGACGAAAAGCCGATTGAACCCAGTGCGTAACCGCGTCGATCGGGTCATTGGTCAGATGGGGGCGGGCTCCATGGCCACCTTTCCCCTGAATCTCAAGATGAATCGTGTCGCACGCTGCGGTCAACGTCCCTCGTCGCAAACCCACGCAACCAACCCGACGAGTCGGATCCACATGCAAGGCAAGAATGGCATCAATCCCTTCCAGAGCGTGATGCTGAATCATGTATCGCGCGCCCACCGCAAGTTCTTCCGCTGGCTGCAAAATGGCTCGAACCGACACTGGCCACGGTAACTCGCCAGCCTCCCGCATCGATGCAAGTATCTGCATGGCCCCGAAAACGATGGTTGCATGCACATCATGCCCACATGCATGCATGACACCATCACAACGACTTCGATATTCAACCGTTTTCAAATCCTGAATCGGCAACGCATCGATGTCTCCACGGATAGCGAGGCACGGCCCACTCGATTTCCCGGTCGTCAAAGTGAGATCAGCTGTCATGCCGCGACCATCCCCCGCGACATGCGTTGGCAGATCAAGCTGACCGAACTGCTGCACGAGATATTGAGTCGTTTGGAACTCGTGGTTGGACAATTCGGGATTCTGATGCAGATGTCGTCGCATGTTGGCCCAAGCAGGACTCAACTCCTCCGCATGGCGGCGGATGTCTGGAATCCAGTTATGTTCATGCATGATCACGATTTCCATTCACAACAGTTTTCCGCGCCCCGTCATCCACCCCCCGTTTCCCACCAAAATGCAGCAACAAGGCAGGCAGGAAAATCAAATCTGCAAACAGAGCGCTGCCAATCGTCATGATGCCCATTGCTGCAAAGATACGATGATCGCGAGCATCACTCAACAGTGCAGTACTGAATCCGATGATCAGCACGCATGTGGTCATGATCAAAGCCGTACCAACACCCACAAACGACTTGCGAATCGACTGACGGCGGCATTCTGACCGCTCCTCTTCTTCGCGATATCTTGTCAAAAAATGAATGGTGTCATCTACCGCAATTCCGAGACACACGGTGAACGCACAGACGCTGACGATTTCCAGACTCTGTCCGAACACCCACAAAACCGTGCCCGTGATGGCGAGAGGAAAAAAGTTGGGAATGATGGAGATCAAACCCAGTCGCAGTGATCGATAAACCACCGCCAGCACAACAAAGATAATCAAACTGGCAGTTCCCAAACTGACTGCGAGATCCACCACAATCCGGTAGAGATTCTCCCATCGGTCCACAACACTGCCAGTCAACGTGATTCTGAAATCAGGACATCGTGACTCGATGTCTGCAAGGGCTGTCTGGACACGTTCAAAAACGGGACCATAGGCAGCAATGCCAATGTCCTGCATTCGAAAACGAACCACTGCCCAGTTTCTTTCGGGAATGTAGTAGGCCCGCTTGAGAGGTGGTGGCAGAAGATCCAAGAGCGACATGCGTGAGGATGCAGGACCGCTCCCCGGCAGAGCATCGATAAAATTGCAGATTGAAAGCGGGTTTCCGAGCAGTGGCTCATCACTCAACACACCACTGACTTCCGACAGAACTCTTGCAATTTCGCCGTCTGACGATTCGATGCTTGAATTCCAGCGAACGACTACTTCTGCGGTCATCATTCCGCCAAAATTCTCATCGATGTGCTTCAATGCAATGACTGGTTCCGAATTGGCTGCCATGCTGCTTGTCAGCTTTTCATCAGGACTCATCTGCAACGTACAAATCGCCATTACCGCTGTCCCCGAAATCGCCAGCCAGCTGAAAAAGCGGGAACGGGCCAGCACATAATCGATGATGACAGATATTTTACCGAGATTGCGATCAATCAGATTCTTACCGACTCCTGAATGGACATTCCTCCCGAAGCGACTGGCGCAGGCAATGGGGATGATGGTGATCACTGACACAAAGGTCAACAAAACACCGATCACACAGCAATAACCGAACTCTCTTACGATCTCGTGCCTCGCGGTCATGAGTGAACCAAAACCGATTGCCGTGGTCAACGATGTCATCCAGCAAGCCAAACCAACTTCACGAATTGCCTTTCGTGCAGCCTCCGCTGACCCAACACCCTCAGCACGATGCCTGCGAATCTGCACCATCATGTGCACACCATCAGTGAATCCGACCATGCATAAAAGCACAGGGACAATCACGGCACTGAATGGGTTTTCATCGAAACCGAGAAAGTGCAAAACACCGAGGGTCCAGAAGACGCCAAACGCCGGTGCAAGCCCGACGATGATCACCGACGTGAGACCTCGAAACAGAACCAGTGCCGTCAACAAAGCGATGGAATAACCGATCAACTGGTATTTGATTTCGTTCTGACGCGTACTGATACTGCGACTGATTGCAATCGGTACCTGACCAGTCACCTGAAACGAAATCTCCACTTCAGGAAATCGCGAAACAGCCTGCCTTGCTGCATCACGCAGTTGATCGGTGCAATCCAGATCCTGCTGTACAAAGAGCCAATCAAGATTGACCATCAATAACATCGTTCGAGCATCTGGTGACAGCAACTGCCCGACCACCAGTGGATTTTCCAGTGCCCGTTGGCGGGCAGCCGCAAACCGTTCTCTGGAAGCCTCTTCCCGAGGCAGCAGGGGTTGCGAAAGGCTGAAAATATTCAGGGGTGGTGCGCGGTCGACCCAGACGACGCTGCTAACCTGTTCCAGTGACTCGAGTGCATCGACCACTGCACGCATCGCCTGCACACCCTGGCCGGTAAAAAAATCGTCCGAGCGTGCAACGACGATCACATTTCCCAAATCGACTCGCAGCGGTTCCACATCAGGCAAGGGTTCAAGTTGACGGGCCTGAAAATCCGCGTCCTCACCTGATGTTGGCGTTCGCTGATCACCATAACTCGGTTCGGGAAATAGAATCGTGGGATCGTAATGCCCGATGGCCGTGAACAATGTCCACCCAACCAACAACACAGTCGTCAACCATCGATGTGTGATGATCCAATCTGCGAGGATTCCAAAGCGACTAAACAAAACAAGCCATCCTGAAGGGCTGCCTCAACGATTTCAAAGACGTTGCAAATACTGACGTTTGACATCCTCGTTGGTCAAAAACTCGTCATTTTCACTCATTCGCCTGAAGACACTGTAAGGAACTGACTTTGGCATCTCGCCCCTTGTGACAACCCCGTCCCCGTTGGCATCAAGACGCTCGATATAGCGTTTCGCATAGTCAGAAGCCGCCTTCAGTTCCTCGGCACTCCAAGTTTCAACGGCCTTGGAGCCAGCGGATGGACGCCGGTTCGCCAACGGCACCGCAACCGTCACCACGGTCATTGCCATTTCCTCCCAGGTCTGATCTCCCCAGAACACAGTCTCATCAGGATTCGGGTTGACCGGGTTGTCCTCGGAATTGTCGAACACAGCAGTGAATTCCATTCTTGTGACATCTTTCAGCGGGATCGGTTTCACCAATTCGTAGCGATGCTGCCAACCGAAATCATAGAGAGGCACTTCAAGAACAGACTGCACCTGATCACCACGGTGCAGTTGAAACGAAAAGGACTTCCCACGCACGTGCATGTGTGGCGCAATCGCAAGAAGGTTTCCGTGAGCTGGGAAATAGGGCACCCTTCCTTTCACTACGTGATTCGAAGCCCGCTTGGGGATTTCAAAATCCGGATTGATTCCAAACAGGGATTGAACTTCATGGGTTACCTGTTCCCTGTCTGCAAAGACCAAGCCAACCCGCGTCAGATCCGAAGTTGCGGTGCCGCAAGGAGTGTAGTGCATCTGGAGAACAAACTTGGCACCAGCCGGAATGCGGATGGCATAACCCTCGCGTAAATCGGTCGCCATCTGACCGGGCACATGCCCGCTGATCAGCCCCGGGAATCGGATGTCACTTCCGTCAGGCAGACGAAGCAGCAGCAAGGCGTGATGCACCACTCGCGGATCGCCGGGCTGCAGCATCACAGTGGACAGCCAGCGTTCCTGTTCAAACTTCGGATCCAGAACACTGTATTGGTAAGCGATACCTTCCTGAACATTGTTCTGCGGCAATTCAGCAGGGACGTCGAACGGATGAGGCATGGCAAGAACCACATCTGGCTCAACGGCCCAGTCCTCATGAATCGGGTAATTTACCACTGGTTCCAGCTGCTCCGGATCGCCGTAGGGGGTGCCAGCTTCGACCCATTTCCGAAACAGTGATTTGTCTTCATCTGAAAGTTTGCGGGCGTTGCTGAACTTTTCTCGCCCCCCCGTAGCATGCCAAGGTGGCATGCGTCCCTGTTCCATGACTTCAAGAGACATGTCAGCCCAACCAATCACTTCTTCGTACTGGTCGAGAACAAATGGGCCGATTTGACCATGACGATGGCACTCCGCACAATTCTTCCGAAGGATTCTGCTGATCTGGTTGCAGTAGGTCACCTCTGCGTTTTCGTCCACTTCACGTGGCAAACTGATCAGGCAACCACTTGCCACGGTTTCAGGAACGGCAACCTGTTCACCAGCCAGAAACTGCTCCAACGCAATTCGCAGATCCTGTCGTTGCAACTTGGGTCTGAGCAGCCCGGGTCTGTACTGGTCATCAATCCGTCCCCGATATCGAAAGACGCCTTTGGGATCAACGACAAATACCTCCGGCGTCCGCGAAGCTCCAAATCCCAAAGCGGCAGCGCGATCGTAATCTTTGACCAGCGGGAATACCAACTCATGTTTCTTTGCGTAGGCACCAAGCTCTGCCATGGAATCCTGCAGATTGCTGTTGATGCCAATGAAGCGAACTCCACGCTCCTTGAACTCGATCGCCAGCCGATTCAGACGTGCCGCATAAAGGTTTGCCAACGGGCACTCAGCCCCCAGGAAACACACCACGCGACACGAAGCCGTTGACTCAGGGCCCAAAGAAATGACACTCCCATCAGTCGCTGGGAGTGACAGCACCTGCTTGAGAACACCCGTTCCCCGCCCGTCATCCGCGTGCCCCGTGTTGGGAGACTCGCCATCACCTGCCTTGGCATCATTCATAGCCAACGAGAAAACGGCGGCCTGAACGAACACGCAAAGTAGCTGTAAAAACCGACCCGACGCAAGTTCGTGGAAGGTCAATGGTCGATGATTCCCACACATACGAAAAGACACTCCAGTAACAAAACAACACGCTGAAACAGCACGCGTTTCCAGTTCAATCACCTGATGTTCCGCCCCAAGCACATCCTGTCGATCCAGTGAATACTTGACAACAAGCGGCCGCAGCACAGCAAACAGGAGTGAACAATCAGGGTTCGGAAAGAGGTGAAACCACTTGCTGTCCTTCAACAGCAACCGTCATACGACCATTCGAATGATCGTCCTCCTGACACATAGTGGACCGCCCAACGGCAGATTCTGCAACATGCATCCATGCAACCAATTGTTACAAAACACACGAGGGATCAGACATCATCACCTTCACGCGGTGGATGATGCTTCGCTGTGATTTCAATTGCAGTTTCATGCAACTTCCCATTACTGGCAACAACACTGGACATTTCCAGCGGCAGAGGATCCCCCCTGCCATCAGTCACCCGCCCCCCAGCTTCCTCCACAAAAAGCCTCCCAGCTGCGAAATCCCACGGCGACAACTGGTATTCGAAGAACGCTCCATAGTGCCCACATCCGACATGGCAGAGGTCCAGTGACGCCGTTCCAAATCTACGAATACCGTGGATATCATGTGCAAAAAAATCTTCCACGGCGTGCAACGTACTTCGCATCATCGCTCCACGGTCATAATAGAAGCCACAGCCCACCAAGGTCTGGGCGAACGAGGTCGAATCACAAACACGAACGCGCTCACCGTTACGGAATGCGCCCTGTTGCTCGGCCGCAGTGAAAAGATCATTCCGGGCTGGATTGAAAACGACTCCAACAATCGGTTTCCCGAGATGATAGTGAGCGATGGAAACAGCAAAGTGGGGAATTTCATGCGCATAGTTGTTGGTCCCATCCAGGGGATCAATCACCCACAAATGCTCCGCATTCACATCACCATCAAGATCTTCTTCGCCCAGCAGTTCATGATGTGGAAACAGGTTTCCCAAGTACTCACCAATGGCCTTTTCGCTGTCCAAATCAGCATCACTGACAAGGTCATAGGTTTTTCCACCACTGGATGACTTATTGCGCATCTGAACACCTTCATTCAAATAACGCATCAGAACGTCTCCGCCGATTTGAGCAGCCTTGGTAGCCGCTTGCAACAAGTTTTGGTGGTCTGTCAAAATTCGCAGTCCATTGGAAAAGGAAAGGGAAACATGGAAACCTGAAAGTTGAATGACGGGCGATGCAAAAACACACTTACTTTGCGTTGGCCAGAAGGAGCACGCGAGTCACTCATTTCCCGCTGTACCAGACACCACGCAACCAGTTATGACGCTGTAAACGCTTGATCATTTCATCAGGCAGATCACGCAATCTGGCAGTACGCGTGTTCATTTCAGCCTGCTTTGCGTTTCGCATCCCCACCACCACCGTGCTGACTTCGGATGGTGCCAAGGCATATTTCAGTGACAGGTCAGCCAGGGAGTACTGCTCAGTCAGACCAAAATCATCGAGATCACTCTGCACAGCTCGAACACGTTCCACCGTTCTTTCCATCCGATCACCCGCAAAGTACCGACTACGAAAATCGGAATCAGAAAACTGATGGTCGGAAGCGTATTTGCCCGTCAATGCTCCCTCGTCGAGTGCCACACGAACAATCACACCGGTCCCTGTCTCTTTCGCAACCGGCAACAACTGGGCCAAGGGTTCCTGATGAAACACATTGAAGATGATCTGCACCACGTCAATCAGTCCATCTCGCATCAACTGGATCACGCTGTCCTGATCATGCTCTGGAGTACTGACACCAATCAAATTGATTTTCCCCTCCTCCCGCAACTGGCGTAGTACCAACAAGGGCTGTGGATCATCGTTCCAAGCTCGAGTCCAAGTGTGCAACTGCAGCAGGTCAATGCACTCGGTGTCGAGGTTTTTCAAACGTTGCTCAACATTCGCTCGCAAATATGCGGCGGAATAGCGATCCTGCCACCGACAATGGGGGCTTGGTGGCCAAGGTCCAGCAGCCGGCGGTGTCTTCGTGGCTACAAGGACTTCCTCGGATCTCTCCCTTAAGACTGCAGAAATCACCCGCTCGCTGTGACCATCTCCATATCCCTCGGCTGTATCGATGAAATTCACACCGCCGTCAATTGCGGCATGAAGAGCAGCTACCGAATCTTCGTGATCCTGCTCGCCCCAGCCACCTCCGATGGCCCAGCCGCCAAAACCTATTTCCGAAACCTGTGGTCCATGAATCGAGAGTCTTCGGTGTTGCATGCTTCGCGGTCGATTTTCGGGCGATGAAAGATAATTCAGCTGGCAAATTGTGCGGATTAGCGAACTTTGTCGTAGGGGGGCACCCAAATAAGTCGTTGGATTGCCGGTCTGTTCACACGATCAACTCAACTCCAGCGTGAGCGATTCCGAATCTTTTTACTAGGGATGGTATGTCCCGTTGTAAGGAAAGTTCCGTCTGTCGGAACCCCATTTTGGCCTCTCAAGCTGGATTGGTATCGGTGCCTAAATTTCCTCCGATCCCCCGATTGTCGATCGTCATTCCCATAGGAAGGGATTTGACAGCATTTGAAAGTACGCTCATCAGTGTGCTTGAAAACCCTGTGGCAGGATCTGAAATCCTGGTCTGCCACGACGGTAGCTATGACGATCCTTTTTCGCTCGCTGACGAGGTTCGATTCGTCGTTGCGGAATCACACAACCCGTTGCATCTGATCGCCGCAGGCGCGTCAGAGTCACGCGGTAGATTCGTGCATGTGATATCAGACGGTATCCGAGCAACCAACGGCTGGACCGACGACGCTCTGGACGCCTTTGAAGCCTACGATTGTGGTGTGGTCGCCCCAGTCATCCGCAACGAGAAGACCGGAAGAATCGTCGCTGCTGGATGGAATGATGGCACTGCCCGACTCTGTGAAAGTGGCAGCCACGGTCTGAACGAAGTCAAGAATTCAAACAAGCAGCAGGCAGGTGCCTACCTGAGTGCTTCATTTTGGCGACGGGAACTTCTGAGATCCCTGACTGATGCCTTCACCAGTGCTGATGTTCTGGAAGCAAGTTATGCCTTTCAATATCTTGCTGCGGATGCGGGCTGGCACTACTCGATTGCCGAAGAATCTGAACTTCTGATTGAGGCAAGCACACTGACGTTCAATCAGCCGTCACTGACCCGCGGTCAGCAGACACAAGGTATCAAGAATTACTTCGCACGATCCGGATGGACGCATTCTTTGCTGGATGCTTTACGGGGCGGCATCGCAAGCCTCACTCGTCCCGGACAAATCCCTGAACTCATCGGACGCAGTCTGGCACCCACGACCCAAGATGCGTTATCAAAGCGTCTCAGACCGTCGCAAGTCGCGGCATGTGATCAGCATGAAACGATTGTCAGCATGCCCAAGGGAACGCGTTCTCAGGACCTCAGGCGGCGAGCCGCGTGATCTCTCTGCAGGATCAAGCCTGACTGCATAGTGCTACAGAACCCTGCCTGAGTCGCGGTATGAAACCCTGACTGCGTAGCGATCCAGAACACCGCCGGAAGTTCTGCCTTCCGTGTTGGTTCGCCGCCCAAGACATGGGCAGATTCCACAATTTTCTTCATTGTGTGAACGCAACCACGCTGCATCCCGGGTTCGATTTCCATCGCTCAAACGAGGCGAGTGCAGAAATCAATGCTCCACACGGTGAACCTGCCGTGCGTTGAATTCGAGGGATGGGTGGGGGTAGCGATTTGGGAATGCAATCGGGGCCTCAGATGAGCATTCAATGATGATTTGACGCACGTATCATTGTTTTCGATCCACGATCACATCACGAACGTCGACCGGATCCATGCGTTATTAGAAGTGACCGCTGGAACTTCTACCTGATCGCGGACAATTGGAACGCGCAACAAAAAAGCAATCTGGGTGGGCAAAGGATGCACGTTCAGTCCGAACTTGACTTTGCCCAAGAAGAATTCGAATGCACTCGGCACAAGAACCTACCAAGCTGCCCAGGTAGGCTCAGGCTAGCAGGATCAGCCCAGGTGAATCTCGTCGACAGGCATGACCATCGCGTTTGGCTGAGCCGTCTGAGTGTTCCAATACTCAGGAGCATAACGCTGACTTTCGATCCACATTGCGATCACGGCAATGAGCATGAAAACCATGCTCAGAAAAAGCATCACTGTATAGACGCTTGCCGGTTGCTTGGTTTTTGTATCAGTCGAGGGTAGTGTCGACACGATCGCCCTCCTGCAGAATGCCTTCGCTGTAGTCTTTGAGAATCTCTGCCACCGAACGATCCGGCTCGGTGTTTCTCACTTTCAGTTTCCCAACGTAACGACCTTTACGTGTTACTTCGAGATAGTGTCCTGCCCGTAGCCCTTCATCGGACCCGATCGAGATCAACACCAGGTGACTGGGACGATCAATTTGCAGAATGTTGCCATTCCGCTCGGGAGGTGCACCGTCGAGCGGTTCGTTGATGTCGATGCCGCGAGCGGCAATGACCTCTTCAAACCGAGTTGCCTGGGCCATGAGCTGTTTGTTCCGCTCTTCCAAGCGTTGCTTGAAACCTCGCAGAACGTTCATTTTGTCTGTCAATTCGAGTGTGGTGGTGAAGAGCTTGTCTCTGGCCTCCTGCTCGTCTCGCACGCTGGCGCGAAGCCGGTCGTTGTCCGCGTTGAGAGTTTCAAGCTCTTTGGTCTTGGTTTCGTTGTCTGAAACCAGCTTCGTCACCTGCGACGTGAGCGCTTCGACCTCAGCACCACTTCGGCTGAGCTCGTCCTTGAACTTGTCAAGCTGGGTCTGCAATGCCGCCAAAGCGGTTTTCCTCGAAACCCGCTCACGAGCCAACGCGTCCTCGGTCCGACTCTTCTGCTTCTCAAGCTGGTCGTTCTTGTTGCTGATTTCCTCAATCTGGGCTTTCAACCCAATTTCGCCGTTCTGTCCCTTGAGTACCACATCGCGCCAATTCTTATGCGATGCAGTAGCCACCAATGCGAGAGCAGCGAAGCCGACACTCAAGATCAGAATCAGGGCTGTGAGACACTTACCAAGTAAAGTCATTAGTGTTTCCGTTAACGACGAGACCGACCAAATGAGAGGAGGCTAGATCCACATCCCGGTCATCAAAAAGAGATGAACAGGATGGCAGTGGAACGAGGAATCTCCAACCCGGAGATCTTACCCAAATTGTCCACTCACACCGAAGTATAGTTACACGCTAAAAAGAGTGTCAACGAAAACGCCGCGAAAACCGCCAATCTAGCCCGACTCGCGGGTTGCAGTCCGATTGTGCGGAATTAGCGAATGACTCCACGCCACTCCATGATCCGGGCAAATTCCGAATAGCCCGGATTGTTCTGATATCGGCATTCTTGGCCACTATACCGCATAAAGTCGTCAAATTCGGGCAAACTATCGCCGAAAACCCGCGTTTCACCACATCGCCACTGGTGGTGATCCCCGCCAACCCTACCTCTGATGGCGTCAAGTACGCATTCAAGAGGCCGATTGATGCCGTTCTTGGGACCTTTTTCCCGAGAACGGGTCCGAGGATGCAAATCTGACAAGTGCTTGCAGAGTCCAATTTGTAGCTTGACCGGTCGACCGCCTGCCGCCTGCCGCCTGCCGTCTTGCGTCTTGCGTCTTGCGGAGAAAACCATCGCCGCGGCCGCAGGGATGACAGCCATGACAGCCGGCTAGTCCACAAAAACCCGCTCAACGTTGCCGATGGCATGCAGGAACTGATCCATGGATGTCGTTCTCTGTTCGACATCGGGATGGAGCGCGTTCATGACTGCCCTTGCCAAACGCGGATCCACGTTGGGACAACGCTCCAGAAGATCCTGGGGGGGAGAAGTATCGTGATGCAATGCCGCGCGACCATTGAGGATCTCGCCCTGCCATGGATGTTCGAACGAAATCAGGCAATAACAGGTGATTCCAAACGAAAAAATATCAACACGGCGATCCGTTGCTCGACGTCGCACAATTTCGGGGGACATGTAAAGCGGAGTCCCGGTCCGGTTCCCGGGTGCCATGAACGGCGGCGTTGCCGGGACGGTCAGTCCAAAATCGATCAGCTTGACGCCAGTGCTCCCCGGCAGACAGATGAAGTTGCGGGGGCAAATGTCGCGATGGATGTAATCCATTGAATGAACGTATTTGAGTGATTCAGCCATGTCGCGAATCAACTTCAAACGACGTCCCGAAACGTGTTCTTCCTGCTTCTGCACCACGATGTTCTGCATGCTGGGTCCTGCGATGTACTCCATGACCAGCACAGGTTGCCCCTTCATGGTGAGGCCCACTTCGTAAGTTTCAACCACATTGGGATGATGCATGGAAAGCGCAATTTCACCTTCGCTCGGCTTTTTCAGACCTTTGAAGCGATTTTCGAACAGCTCCATCTTTTCGATGTCGAGGATTTTGATTCCCACCATCCGGTCGTCGTGCTCGCGGTCCTTGGCGACGTAGAAATGCGCCATGGTTCCGGTGACAGCTGTCCGCTGCCTTGCAAAACGGCCTTCCACATCGATCCTGCGAGAAGTACTCGCCCCGGACGATTGAAATGCAGATTTAAGAGAGTCAAACAGGCTCATCAGTCACAAGGTGCGGGGGTAAGGTGGTGACCTGAAACGACAGTGAATCATCGCAGTTTGCAAAACGCAGACGGCAACGACCAACACTATTTTCCACAATAATCGATCGCTCTGGCGATCTCGGTTTTCAGATTCTTTCGCTCGACAATACGATCGATGTACCCATGTTCCAACAAAAACTCACTTGTCTGGAAACCCTCAGGCAATTCAATCCCAATCGTCGCTTTGATTGTTCGCGGACCGGCAAAACCGATCAATGCTTTTGGTTCGGCAAACACCAAATCACCAAGTGACGCAAAGCTTGCAGCAACCCCACCCATGGTCGGGTTCGTCAGCACACTGATGAACAATCCCCCCGCCTCGTCATAACGTGCCAGAGCTGCCGATACCTTTGCCATTTGCATCAAGGAGAGAATCCCTTCATGCATACGGGCTCCACCACCACTGGCACTGATGATGATCAAAGGCAATTCCTGTTCCGTCGCCCATTCAATCAGGCGAGCGAGTCGCTCGCCGACCACTGATCCCATGCTACCCATGATGAATGCGCTGTCGGTCACAGCCAGTGCGACCCTACGGGCTCGAACCATGCCCGTTCCAGTGATGGCAGCATCAGTGAGACCAGTACGTTTCTGCTCACCAACCAGACGGTCTGCGTATTTTCGACGATCCGCGAATTCCAGCGGATCGGTCGGCTGCAAATGCTCATTCATCGGCTCAAATGTCCCCTCATCGAGGACCTGAGTTATTCTCTGCACAGCCGAGACGTAGAAATGATGCTCACACTTGGGGCATACATTCAACCGCTGCTCAACCTCTTTCTTGTAAACAGAGGCTCCACAGCCCGGACACTTAAGCCACAAACCCTCCGGCACACCCCTCTTTTTCGGTGGACCAGCTGGTGCTGCGTCTGAATCTGACTCGGTCGTTTTTGGATCGACAGTAGACATTCGCGAAACTTTGAATGCCGCGCTAGCGGCAAGTCATACTAGGAATTGTGGTGACAACGAACCGTGGAAGTTGAATATCCCCGGCGTTACAGAGCCCTCGCGAAGAAATTCACTCAGGTTCGGCACGCCTCTAATCTAGCCGCTTGAGGCTCTTTTGACTCTAGCAAATCAGGCCGTGTACGAAAGATTCCCTTTCTGAACCGATGGGTTGTCAGGATTCACCTAAATTCAAGGCTTGGCACTGAAATCGGACGTTCACGCCCTTGTTTCCTGATCTCAACCACTGATCTCAACCACAAACCAGCAATTGGCAGTTGCATTCCCGAACAAGATTACCGCCACGTCCCTCAAGCCAGAGTATTCCCGTCGCGTGCCGCCGGAAAATACATTGCTGATGCCAAACCACTTTAAATTGGGCAAATCAGGCACCCCGGGAATTCAATGTGGCTTCGACGCGGCAAAGCACCCTCAAAAACCCATTTTCACTGCAGAACCCCTGGCGGGGCAGGGGACAGATCCGTGACGCCAACTGCACTGATGGCCTGAGTGGCTTTCCCGCTGCTTTCCCTCACTGAGTTGTGCAGCACGAGACTGAGTTGTGCAGCACGAGATTCGGAGAACATCTGCGTTGAACAGGACTTTGGCATCACACACAAGCGATGGATCAAGAAATCCACCCTATCGAGCTGAAAATTCAGTGACGGGTAGATCCAACGCCGAG
Organism: Rubripirellula sp.; assembly: GCA_012270065.1. Lineage (GTDB taxonomy): Bacteria > Planctomycetota > Planctomycetia > Pirellulales > Pirellulaceae > Rubripirellula. The sequence goes on from JAAXJB010000006.1 coordinate 54,180, forward strand.
AACTTCAATGCCGAAAGCCAAGGATCCGCAGAGTGGCAGGGACCAGAGCACGCTGCCTGAAGGCAGGGAATTACTTCTTGCGATGACGGATTTTGGCTCGCATACGTCGTTTTTTACGTCCCACTTTGCGCCGACCTTTGCCTGTTCTCTTAGTACCCACCTAGTCAATTCTCCAATGTTTAGGACTGAAAGCGGACAGCCGCTCAGCGTCGAGGATCAGTATGGACAGATATTTTGAATCCCGCGTCGGGGGGCAAATAGAGTACCAAAACAAGACATCATCACAAGACGAAAACACGTTTCCAGCCTCAGGTAGCAGCTAATTAAACTCCCGGAGGACGTGCCGAACGGCAAAATCACACATCTCTGCCGCCGAAGTATCATCTCCGTCACACTGACCTGTCCGGTGGCAAACCACCTTTTCACGGTGATTCTGTGCGTACTTTGAGCCCACAGTGACCAGTGCCTCCCTGAAAAAATCTCTCCCTCAGAAGCAATCAGCCGCCGACACCATGTTTGCCAATTCACTTGAGGTTGGTAATCAAGAGAAACAGTGCACACCGCAAATTGGCCACTTCCGCAGGACTTTCGACTTGCTCAATTGCTGCCGATTTCCGAGTCACGCATGTAGACCGCCAAGGCAGATTCAAACGTTTCACCACCAATTTTGAACACAGGTTGTGCATCCGTATGCCGATTGCAGTGTTCGACCTGTACGCGGAAAAGAAACCGAAAAAGGTGGCGTGGAACCCTGAGGGACTGAAATGCGGACAGCATTCGCTGGTAATTGACTTCCTGCGAAAAAAGATCTTTGGGCTCCGGATTGGCCCCCTCAGCAGCACACGCCAGCATTCGCGCGCGAGCCAAATCATAAAGCGACTCCCCTGTCCACTGAAAAGCTGAAATGACATTCTGCTTGTCGAGCCGTGCGCGTTCATGGAACTCGCGCGTCTCCCGGTCAATGTCACGATGCAATTCCTGCGGCAGCATGATTTTGAACCCGACCCCGGGATGTTTGAGCAGTTTGTTGTCGAGCAAGGGCCACGCAAACCGCCTCATCAACTCCGGCTTACCACCCGTCAAGTGAGGCTCATCGACGCGATCCATCAGCACGATGATTCCACTGAACCCCAACCCTTGCAGAATCGATTTGAACTTATTCAACAGTTCATATCGATCGTCGGTTCGTTCGTAACGTGGCAACGGCTGGTTTGCCAGTTCCTTGCTTGGAAATTGCTGCAGAATCTTCCGCAAGGATCCTGTTTCCCGTTTTCCGACCCTCATGTGCCGGCGAATCCCCAAAGCCGCAAGCTGACACTTGAATGTGCGCCACAGCCAGGGCGAAGCTCCGATCAGAGTGATCACGGGGATCAGCAACCAGGTCTTCCCAGGAAGATCAGCAACTTGCTGGTCTTCGTCAGCCCACCAACTGCGGGTGTACAGCAACGTGACCAGAATGATTGAAAACGCAGCGGAAACGAATGCGAGGATCAAGCTGAGTTTGGACGAAAAATTCCGATACCCCAACACCCGTCGGAGATCGTTCCAACGGGCAATGAACGTTGACGACGTGGACTGATCGTAGCTCGATGAAAGTAACAACAGATCCCGTGCGGCAGTGCGATCGAGATCATGCACCCTTTGCTTGCTCACAGAATCAGAGGGAACTGACTTGTCTCCGTTCAGAATGCGGTCGATCACGTCAGTCACACCAAGACAAAGGATCGCATCCATGTGATCCCAAAGACGCCAGGCATCGAGTACCTTTTCGGGTTTACGCGATGTCCGACGCCCCAGTCGCTCACAGAAGTGATCCAGGAATGGGTTGAAATCATCGTACCTGATTACGAACATCCGCTCGCCGGGATTCTCCTCGTTGTACCGAGTCAAATGCCGGTCAATCTGCAAACGCATCGCAGTCTTTCCGGATCCTTTAGGACCGAAGATGATTGAGGTCGATGGCTCTTTGGGGTCACCATAAACCTTGTCCCAGATCGGATGGTAAGCACTGCTGATGCAGTACTCTTTGAACACCTGATCTGTTTGTGCATCCTCTTCGGCAAACGGGTTGCGAACAATCCCGTGATGATCCAAAAAGCTTTGAATGTTCACTTAGCACCTTCTTGGAGCGGCACGTTCAAAAGCAACCCGCCTTACTTGTCGATGTTCTTCGCCATACCAACAAAGGCTTTACGGTTTGCTTTCACAACTTCAGCAGGTCCAATCATTTTGAGAAAGAACTTGCGACCATTTGGATCCTCAAGAATGATTCCGACCATCGCATAGTTTTCCCGGTTGACAACTTTTCCGCCAGCGAAAGGACCGCCAACACGTTCGGCGTAATTTCCGTTGACATCCACAACGTAAACCTGCCACTTGCCGACCTTCATTTCCTCGGTTTTGCGGGCGTCCTGATCCCCGCCGGCAAATTGTCCCTGCCAACGCTGAATGTTGGCTTTCACGTCACCACCGGCGGCCATCATCGTTACCCGTGCGGTCTTTACATCATCACCCTCACCAGCTTTCGCCTGAAATTCATGCTGAATGATACGTGACTTGGGCTCCACCCTTTTGAATTCCGCAGGCACTGTAATTTTGCCTTCACCGAACACGTTGACGGACTGCTTGGCATCTTGCCCCTGCACACCTGTCGCGTTTGACAGACTGATCACACCTGCGGCGAGCCAAAGAAGTGCAACTTTAGTGTTGATGGTCATGAAATACTTCTCCTGAGATCGAAAAGCCCCGGGTGGAGGCATGTTTTTACTGATGTTCATTTTGACTGGCTGTTCGCGAAAATCAAATCGCGTCATCACCACTCCCTTCCACTGTAGTCGATCAAGCAACAGGCTGGTAAGGGAAGCCCCCTTCGTTGCCACGCGAAAGGCTGCAATCTTCTGGCAACCGATCCACTCAGCGGTTCACCACGTAAATCAGCACACTGATCAGGGTCGCTGCGATGGCAACGAGCACTGAAATCATGCTGAGTCGACGCATGGTTCGGGAACGCCGCTCGGCACCGATTCCCTTCGCTCCACTGAACGAGACCCCTGATTGATTCGAATCGGGATCTTTCCCCCCCGACTTGCGGTGGCTGACTTCGGGCCCAGTTGCAACACCGACTGGGGCATTGTGTGATGTTGCTCCCGGAAGGCTCGTGGACAATTCAGGCAACGCTTCACTGGCATCACGCCACTGCGGCCAACCGTCACGCCAAAGCAATGCAGAAGCCGCTACCCGTCCCTGTTCAATCCACTCATGCAACTCCTGAGTGGACGCTGGGCCATACTGCCCACCGCTGGGTGGACGGACATACCAGGTAGCATCAGGGTCATCTTCGAGGATCGTACCGGCTGGAAGAACCGGTGTGCCACCGCCGTCTTGTTCAACAGCCTGCTGTTCGCCGGCCTGAATCCCATGATCGACTGTTCCGACGCTGAACTCCTCACCATAACGATTGTCGACACCTACTTGCCCCTCAGTCACAACCGTCGTGGCACCACCATTGGTCGTGCCCATGACTCCCTGATGTGATCCTGAATTTTCTGCCTGGCTCTGAACGCCATTGCTATGTGAGCCAGACTGCTGCGTGCCTTTTTGAGTTTGACGGGTATCATCCAGAGGCGATGAAAATTCCGTGTCCTCCATCGGAATGCGAAAACGGCACTGGCATTGTGGACAAACCCCACGACGACCCGCCAGCTCACGTTTGATGTTCAGCCGCTTATTGCAAACATGACATGCAAAACGAACGCCCATCGGGAGCCTGCTGATAACTAGGTAGTAAGAGTCTGAATGCCGAAAGAATCGGAGTCCGTTCCAACTCGCCTCATGATAGCGGATTGAACGGACAATCAAAACCAAATCCACTCGAGGAGGCATTCGGTCAATGACGTATTTTTTTCACAGTGGCGGCCAAAACCCTACAAAATGAATCCATCACCACACTTCACTAATCCGTACATCTGTGCCGTCCGCACCTCAAGCAGACTCCCTCATCGCCAAGCTTCGACTCCTGAAAGTTCGGCAAACATGGATCGAGTTCAGACGCCTGGCTAAGGTGACCACCAACGATTCAACGCTTCCATCAGGCTGGCAACCACCTCAGCCTGACCGGGATCACCATGAAGATTGTTTTTTTCCTCTGGATCCACCATGAGATCAAACAACGCCGGTTCTTCCAGGTAATTGTTCCAGGGACGCTTCCGGCCCTTTGATACGGGCGTGATCAGTTTGTACTTTCCTTTTCTGATCCAGCGATAGGCAACGTCATCCTCGGGCGCATCGATGCTGGAAGCATCTCCAGGATAGATCTCTCCAAAGACAGCCCGTTCATCGGACAACATCTGTGTGCCAATTGCCGATGGCCACAAACTGATTCCTGGCAAGCCATCCGGCTTTACCTGAACATCAGCAGCATCCAGCAGCGTCGGCAACAAGTCGATGGTATTCACCAGCCCTGTGTGTTTTGCGGGACGGGTATGCCCGCGCCAATGAAGTAGCACAGGGGTTCGCAATCCCGGCTCGAAAGGTGAGCGTTTACTGCGTTGCGTATGTTCCCACTCCTGTGAGGACTTTCGAAACCGCTCCGGATCAGGTTCCCACCCGTTGTCGGAAACAAACACAAATAACGTCTTGTCTCGCATCCCCCGCTGATCAATCATCCTGATCAAGTCACCAACCGTCTCATCGAAGTGCATGATCGAGGAATAATAAGGGATCTGATACGGTTCGACGCCCGCGTCAGCCGCAACGGCACGCTTGAATTTCGCTGGAGAATCGTGAGGCGTATGCGGCATGAATGGCGCGTACCACAACAGGAATGGGGTCTCCTGAACATCATCGAGAAAGGCCTCGATTGGCTGCATGGTTTCTCGTCCGATTGCCAGTCCGCGATCACCATTGCCGTGTGCCACCCAGTCACCATTGGCCAACTGCTTGTCCCCGTAACGGCCTCCCGATGGCTTCGCGATCGTCATACCTTCGGTGAATCCGGCATTCTTCCAATGACCTTCCCAATGCTTGCCCGTCTGAAAACAACGATAACCTCGCGACGCAAGAATTCGTGGCAGCGTCTGCCGGTTACGAATCAAATGCTCGGCCTGTCCACGAAGTCGATCGAATTCTTTCTGATCCACCTCCGGTGATCGGGTCAGCTTCGCAAAACCCGGCGGGGGATGATTGAAGTGCACCCCGTGCTGATGCGGATACAAACCTGTCAGCAGAGTGGCAAGTGATGGCCTGCAAACACTCGACGGGACATAAGCATCGGTATAAATCGCGGCCTGACTCGCCAGTTCATCCAGATTCGGAGTTCTGACACTGCCATTTCCCATGAAGCCAAAGTCCGAGTACAGCTGATCATCAGCGATGATCATGACGATGTTGGGCCGTTGCTTCGCACCCTCGTCTGAACACGACACGATGTTGTCCGCATTCGTGGTCCCCCCGAATCCACACACGAACACAAAGGTCAGCGCTGACACCAGACAATTCAACATGAGCACCGAGCATGCCCAGCATTGGTCACGTCGATACCGCATGAACTTCTTTGCCATCTGAATCCAAATCACTTTGCCATTTTCAAAATGATATCAAACTCCTTCTTTTTTACAGGCTGCACACTCAAGCGACTTCCTTTCTGAAGTAACACCATGTCCTTCAAAGTCGCTTTTTCCCGAAGTGAAGCCAACGTGACGGGCACATCAAATTTTTCTTCCAACTTGACATCCACCATGTACCAACGTGGATTGTCTGGATCACTTTTGGCATCGTAATACTTGCTTCGCTTGTCAAATGCATGGCTGTCAGGATACCCGGGGCGGGACACCACGGCAGTTCCAACCACTGCGGGTTCTTTGCAGGCAGAGTGATAAAACAAGACTCGATCTCCTTCCTGGATATCGTCGCGGAGCAGATTCCGGGCCTGATAATTCCGCACACCTTCCCAGCAGGTGGTCTGGTTTGATTCCTTTTCCAGATCATCAATGGAGTAAGTCGTGGGCTCTGTCTTCATTAACCAATACTTCATAGTCATTGTGTTGATGCCATCAAATTGTGTTTTGAGAAACTTTGCGGGTTGGCTGAATTATCAGCTCTTTAGAAATTCTTTGTAGATGGGGTGTCTTTTTTGCCGATTCCCGACATGTACGCCGGGAGAGGCGTGCATTGCAATCGCCATCCATCTTGATGGCTGCAAATGCGTCAAGGGCCATGGAACGGGCCAGAAGCTTACCGTTCCCTCTTTTTGGAGGCCCGAATCATGAATGTTGATGCGATCCACACCGCTCTCGGTCTTACCTTCACAGCGATCTGGCTACTCGTCGGCCAAATTCTGGTCGCCAACCGTCAGACTTACTGAACTGGAGTTTCCGAGCAGTGTGTTCTGATCAGCGTGTTCTGATCAG
>JAAXJB010000006.1:60686-63773 GCA_012270065.1 Rubripirellula sp.
GTGTTCTGATCAGCGTGTTCTGATCAGTGGTTTCTTATCGGTTGGTTTCCGAGCCACCCAGCAATCGCTGGAACTGCTGCTGCAAATGCTGCAAGCTGAACACGCAGAACGGATGCTCACGACTGTTCACGACGGCGTCCGATGAGGCCTGCCGTCGTGCATCCGCCAGTTCGTCCATCAACTGGCGACGCCGTTCATCGAGACTCGCCGAGAGGCGTCGATTGATGTCGGTGATCTCCTGATGCCACTGGCTCCGTTCACCTCGCGGGGCCATGTTTTCAAGCAAGAACTGTTTGCGTTGAATCAAATCCGCATCGAGTTCCACCGAGTCAGCGAACCTCTCCGGTTGATACCGCGTGTCGCGTAATTGCCGCTGGAGTGCCTTGATACGCTCAGAACCGTTTGAGTCCGTGGGAGACTGCAGTTTCACCGTCGCCGACATCACCATGAACTGAGGGGGTTCCACCATGAAAAACGACTTGATAATCCGATCACTGAGCTGATCGTACTTTGCCCCCCCGATGCCATGCATGAACAGATCACTCAGAATCAGCCGTGCATACATGGTGGTCATTAACGCACGTGGCCTCAGTTTGAATTCGGGAGTGATCATGCTGCTCAGTTTTTCAGCAGCCAACTTCGGGAATCGGATGTCAATCTCAATTTCCCTCTCAACACGATCACTGATGACAAGTTGATCATCGGAGAGCCGCACCCAGACCGGACGTCTTGCCGTGGATGAATTGCCGTAAATCCACAAAGGAGCTTCAAACCAGCCATCCTGCTCAGCGAGATTGGGAACCGGATGAGCGGTGCTCCGTATTCCGTGCGCCTCGCGGTACTGGACAGCCGCTCCGTTGTAGCATCGATGAAAACGAGGCAACTCGGACAAGATCGAAAGAACAAACTCGGCAAAGGCAGTTGTGCGACAGAGGACGCCCAGAGGAAGCTCCAGCGTCTTCAGTCCCAACTCACCCTCCAGACCATGTCTCGCCTGAGCCAGTGCACATCCAGCGATTCCGCATCGCTCGACCGCAGCTCGCGCGTGATGCCAAAGCCGGTCAACACAGGGATTCTCTACCAGAGGTGAAATGAAAGTTTTCACGCGTTCGTCAAAGCTGTCGAACAGTTCCCGATTACGGATGGTTGTCTGCTCGTACGGCACACGGGCAACGGCATCGTCAAATGGCACATTCGCATACGAAGCCCCTGATGCATCTGAATTCCAGGTCGGCACCCGGATGGAGCTACCCGAGGTGACATCATTGTCGATCACCAGATTGACTGCGATTCCACCCGTCTGTTCAGCAACGTGGCTCAGAGCAAAATTCTTGAACCACACACCGGCGTGAAACAGAGCGGGCTGATGCCCTGCCATCACGATGGGGCGTTCCGCGAGTTGGTCAACCTCATCACCTGACAACCAGTCGGTCGACCGGTAAACCGAAGTGTACTTCAACGCATCCCGTATCAGCTGTTTCCGGGCACTTTGACGTATCGTTTCAAAGAGCCTGTGGTCAGCAAGCAGGCAGCGGTTTGCTTTGAGCATCGGCAAAGCCTGATCCAACGCAGGCTCCACAAACGCAACGCCATCCTCTCTCGGAGCCCGATAGTCACGGAAGCCCAATGCATGGATCACATCGATCCCCGAGGCAACCCCTTCAGAGGCTGCGGTAATCGGCTCGGATCCGGACGCTCTTTCGTCGTGCGCACAACCAGCCTGTTCGGATTTGGAGGCTATCGGAGGATTCATCAGTTACAAGCAGCTTCCTCACGGGGCGGGAATGAAATGCCATCTGCCATGACGCTGGCAAACGCATCGTCCAAAACCTGTCGATAGTGCCTCAACCGAGTTTCCGCCTGATCGAGTGCTCCACCAAACGATCTCTCCAAGTCGAGATAAATCAAGGGAACGGGAATCTCGACAACCTTCAAATTGGCCGCAGCGGCTTCCACCCAAAGCTGAAGGGGCATGGCGTAACCAGTGTCGGTGATGTTCAGTTGCTTCAAGGCTGAGGTTCGATAGGCCTTGAAACCACAGAAAGCATCCGTCAGGCAAAAACCCAGACGCTCATTCAGCTCTCGGGTAATGGTGCGGTTGATTTTCAACCTTTCCTCGGGTGGAGCGTCATCGCCTTGATAACTCTTCAGATAGCGGCTCCCGGAGACAATGTCGGCCTGATCGGCCGTCTGAATGAACTCCGGAATACGACAGGGCTGATGCTGACCATCACAGTCCAAGGTCACCACCCCCTCAAATCCTTCGGCGATCGCAAAATCGAAGGCTGTTTTCAGGGCGGCCCCGTAGCCACGATTTTCCGAGTGACGACAGACAAGAACATCTTTTCGCCGCTCCAGCCGTTCGGCGGTCCCGTCTCCCGACCCGTCATCAACCACGAGAACTGTCGCTGCATACCTCACAACTTCATTCAAGACGTCGTCGACGTAATTGACCTCGTTGTAAACAGGCAGGGCGGCGAGCCATCGGGATGATTTGGACATGATGCCTTCAATAGCGGTGGTTGGTGAATACTCCAGTGTAGCTGCGAGGAAACGCCGCTCTGAAGCAAACTGGCATCAGGGCCAGTCCTGATTTTAAGTCCGGGGGGGGTGCGGTCAATCATTCCCGACGGGAACAGCGGCAGAGATTTGCTCCCCAGCGAGCCTCGAAACGTCCGCAGGCGTTGAAACAAGTCCATTTTACCCGGGATGATCGACCCCATTTTCCTCTATAATCGGAATCTGGGGTGGAGTCGTCTCGGGCCGCCACGTTCTATTGGTTGACTTGGCGGCATCTGCATCAACTTTGCTGGGCTAAGTTTTATCTGGAGGACCTCCCGCAACCAGCGTTCAAATTGGACTCACACAGGAACCGGCGAGCGTGTCTCGGGAAAAGTCACAATCCGCCAAATGCGGGCCGTGACAGCATTTTCAAGCTGGATTTCGCTTCCATGTCCAGAAACATGTCCAGAAACCCCAATGGGCGGCGCTGGTGCAGTGCCGATCAAGACAAAAATCCACGGACGACCTAACTGACGACCTATACGACCGGCCACTCCACCAGAAGAGCTCCTTTTAATTTCCAAG
>JAAXJB010000017.1 GCA_012270065.1 Rubripirellula sp.
GTTGCGGTCTGTAATGCTCTGAGCTACGACTGGTTGATTGGAAAAATCGACCTGTGGAATTGGCGAACCGGTGAAAGGCCGGTTGAGGCTCTGGATTGTGAGGGGCAAGTGTATCCCGGCTGTCTCGAGTTCAGTCCCAATGGGCTCTTTGTCGCTGCAGGCACACTGAATGGCCTCTTGAAGGTCTGGGAGGTTTCAACAGGCAAGCCGCTTTTCCAGAAGCAGTATTCTGAGAGGATTTGGAAGGTTTCGTTTAGCGCAGACAGCAAAAAGTTGCTTACCTGCGGTGGGGATGGGGCTGTGACTGTTTACGATTTACCACCGGTCAATGATCCCATTCCAGATTGGCTTCCCGAACTCGCAGAGCGAGTTGCGAAGAAACGGATCAACGAAGTTGGCGGTGTTGAAGCCGTTTCCGAAGCCTTGGCAGATCTGAAGTCAAAGGTCGAGTCCTCGGATGCACAAGATGGATACACTCAATGGGCTAAATGGTTTTTCGCTGATCCGCTTCAGCGTCCGATCAATCCGACATCGAATTTTTCCACGCGCGAGTATGCTGAGATCAGATCACGAGGTGTATCGGTATCTGAGCAAAATGAAGCGTTCTTATTGGATCCGAACAATGGATTGATCTCTTGCCGCATGGGTTACTTGCGAGCCGTCTCCACCATCCGTGCTGGCTTGTCGCCTCAAGCCCAAACGCAGTGGGATGAGTGTGCGATGTGGTATTGCGATCAGGGAACAGAACTTGCGCCGAAAAATGGTGAAGCTTGGGCATTGAAGGCTGCGGTTGAACAGGTTTTGGGTCGATCGGCAAGTGATTCGATCGCGAAAGCTCTGCAGTTCGATCCTGAATCTCCCATTGCTTTGTATGTGAATGCTCATGAGCTTCATCAGCAAGGAGATGCAGAAGGGGCTTACAAGGCGTTCACGAAATCGATCAGTTCGCTGCCGCCGCCCCGTCACCGACTTGATTGGGAAAATGAGAAGCCATTCATGGTCGGGACTTTGAGGACGTTGCTGTTAGGTGAAGAATGGGGGCCATTTGATTTCTCGCAGGTGGGCGTTGAGCGACTTTTTCAGACAGGCGATACCGCGGAGCGTCGCTCACTTGAGGCAGATTGGCTGACTCGTCATGCATGTGACTTGGCGCCGGATGACGCCCGGGTTTGGCGATATCGGGCCCAGTTCCTGGCATCTGCTGAACGAGAGGACGAATTCAAAGAAGCAATCGCTAAATCACTTCAGCGTCTTGAGGATGGAACGGTTGATTGGCGTCAGTACGGAGATGTTGTCAATGAGCGTTGCACTGAGTTGATCAATCAGAAGCGATTCCTGGAAGCTCATCGATATGTGCTTCGTTTTGGGATCCCGCCTCGCTCCGACGAGGCAACGAAAGCTCAAATTGATTTAAGCTCAAAGTACAATCAGGCGATTGTGCAAATGCCGTATCGGACGCGGACAGACAAGAATAACGAGACCTACACATGGAAACGCTTGCCGATTGGTTTGTTGCCGGGTGATGAAGTTCTTTTTGATGTTCGTGGTTACGTACGCCTTCGTGGCGGTTTCATTGCCAATCGAGAGTTTGCTGAGCCCGTTCCATCACAGGTTGAGGACATTCCAGTAAATCAGACTGCGAGATACCTGCATTTCCTTCACAATGTTGTTGCCAATGTGCAAAATCGCATCCCCAACGGTCAAATCGTGGGCTATTACACGCTCCATTACACCGATGACGAGCAGATTCGCCTTCCCATTCGATACGGTCAAGATGTCGTTCCATGGGTATTCACTCGTTATGTAAAACCCACACGTGCTCGTGTGGGATGGTCCGAGGGTCTGTATCAAAACCACAAAACCCTTTCGCATAGTGTCTGGGAAAATCCGAGACCCGAAGTTGAAATTCGATCCATCACCTTCGAATCAACCAATACAGACTCCGCTCCATTCCTTGTCGCAGTTTCGATTGAGTCAGATGATTTTGCATCTTCAAAAGAGGATCCGAATCAAATGTCAGTCGAGGCTTTCCGTCGCTCTTTTCTGGTCCAGGGGCAGACAGAGCAAACGCGTGATGCAGTGGATGCCTTGTCTCAACGGGCTTCCGAACTTGCACCGCAAGACTCCGATATCACTTATCGTCGAGCGGAAGTGCTGTTTCAAATCAATGAATTGGATCAATCGCTCGCATTGATAAAGCCACTCTCCGGGAAGCATCCAGAAAACCTTGTCTATCGGTTACTCGAGGGACGCATTCTGTGGAAACTTGGTCGTGTTGAGGAGGCAGAGAGCAAGCTGCAGCGGAGGCCTGCGGAGGCACCGTTCAGCATTGCTTTGAACGAGGAACAGCAATTGCTCTGGGATCAGTTTGCCGAAGTCGTTACCAAAAAGATGGGTGAGTTCGAAGGGCGCAATTGGCTCTACAAACTTCACATTCCGGCACGCGAGGAAGGTTTGTCAAAGCACCTCGTAGATCTATCGAAGCATTACAACGCAAGTCTTGAAGAGTCCTGGTACTCACCCCTTGGTTACCCCAATTATTCTGGCCCGTTTTTCAACGATTTTCAGACAGGAGTTCAGACTTTTGATGGAACGCCTTACGACATTCGTGGATTGGTGCAACTGAATGATCGAACGGCGATCGACATGTACTACACCTTCCCCCAGCAGGTGAATGCGATTGAGGTGGGAGTAGAAGGAAATCAGATTCATTTTCTCCATGCGGCCGTCAGCGAGGATAGGCCGGGTACGCCAGTGGCGCTCTATCGGATTCACCTTTCCAATGGGGATGTGCACGATCATGTCGTGCGATTTGGTTTGGACATTCAAAAGATGACTCGTAATCACGACTCTCCAAGACCGGAATGTGCTGTTTGGGTAGCGCCAAACAGTACTCCATTTTCCAATGAGAGCGATGCACAGTTGCATCAGTCGACCTGGAATAATCCGACTCCAGAGCACTCAATTGAACGGGTTGATTTCAAAATAGGTGGTAGTCGTGCGCAGCCATTTCTGGCGGCGATGACGGTTGAGTCGTTTGATCAACAATTGAGTCGTGACCCAGAGGATATTCTTCAGGTCGCGGAGATTGGTCTTCGCAAAATCAACCAGGATTATGCAGTGAACCAGTCAGTGCTCGGTCATGTTGGAAAGCTGGTTGAGAAGATTGAGGCGGAAGGTTCGAGTAATCCAAGGGCTCTGTATCTACTCGCAAAGATTTATTCCCGGTTCGAGGAATCCGAACGTGCTCTGCAAACGGTTGGTCATGCAATGGAATTGGCCGATGCGAACCAGGCAGATTGTCTAGCTTTGAAAGCAGACATTCTGGGCTCGATGAAGAAGTTTTCTCTTGCACGGGCGGCGAAGCAGGAAGTGCGGCGGTCCTTTTTGGATCAAGCGATTGCTGAACGAACCAAAGATCTAAGCTCTAGGTTTGTTGATTTAGGTACTCATTACAATGTTACGCTCGAGGAGTTCCCTTACCAAACGGAGCAGTCGACCCGCACGTTGACGGAAACCTTCGACGAAATCAAACCCGGTGTCAGCAAGTTTGGTGGTATCCAGTTCGACGTCCGGGGAATCGTAGCCCTGGCAGGTAAGGAGACTGAATTGTCTGCGGGCTTGTATGAGTTGAATCAGGATGTTTACGGAATCGCAATCGGGCGGAAGGCATCTGCGATCAATCTTCTGCATGGCGCGGGCTGGGGTGGCAGTGAACCGCATGGTACGTGCATTGGCGAAGTCGTTGTCAATTACGAAGACGGAGAAACCGAGATCGTGAAAATACGGGCCGGAGTCCACGTGCGCGATTGGTTTCTCCCCCGATACTACAATCGTCAAGTAAGCGATGGGAAGCTTGCCTGGGTTCATCCAAGCTCACAGGTCAGTGGTCGAGACATTGGGCTCTACACCATGTCCTGGGAAAATCCCAGGCCCGAATCCAAGATTGAAACGATCGATTTCCGGAGCACCATGACCGCGAGTGCACCGTTCTTGCTCGGGGTGACACTCGATGATTGATCACGTTTGATGCTGACTTTCGGTTTGCCCCCGGGGACACGAATCCAGTCGGTGCGCGTGGGAGATCGGCAATCAATCGACCAGACCCGGTGTGGGTGCCTGAGTTGGACCGTGGGAAAGCTCTCTCGGTTGGTGTGCGGCAGACGGGTTGTCTCGCCGCCAGCAGTTTCAGGGGAGCTTCAACGCCCAGCGGATCTTTGAAAAAGAAATGCTCTGTTTTCGTTGACTTGTCCTGAACCGGCTGTTACTTTGCATCGTAAAGTGAGCGAAGGTGGTTGGTGTTGTGCCCATCATTTCTGCCATGGCAAGCTCGGCTCAGGGGTTCCAATTCATGAGAATTATGTGTCTTGCTGTGGTTGCTCTGGTAATTGTGATTGCTGTTTTCCCCAATGATTCGGAGGGATTTCAGGCACTGGAGTACGATGATTCCCATGTTTTTCAGGTAGGTGAACACGATGTGAGGATTCAAACTCGATCGTTCTCTATCGGTTCTGGGGACAACGGCAAGGCTGAGTTGATTGTTGATTGTTCCGATCGCCGAACGAGACTGGAATCGGAGTTCGACAATGACTTGTACAGTGACATTCGACCAGCCTATGTGTCCTGGGCGAATCTTGATCACGATCATCAAAAGGATTTGTTGATTTGGAAACCAGCTTCGTCCCATCAGCTTGAGGCGACCGGATTTGTTTCAAGTGTTGATGGCAAATTACGCTTGATGGTCAAACACCGATCTCGACCGATTTCTGGTTGGTAACGATTCCGTATCTGGCGTGCCGGTGAGATCATCTGTTTTTTTGTTGCACCGGGTTCTCCGGTTATTTTGTCGGTATTTGATTTGGACCACGTGAGACGATGAAAGATTGCAGGTTGTTCAGTGGAGCTACGTGAAGCACTACAGCAGATTTCTGATATCCGGCAACAGATGGCGAGAAGCGAAGTATTTCGTGGTTATCGTTCATTAACGGTAGGTTCATCGGGAGTGTTGGGTTTGTTGGCCGCAGCTGTGCAGCCACGTTGGGTAGCAGATCCCTCCGTTGAACTGGGACGCTACCTTTTGCTGTGGTGTGGCGTTGCGTTCGCGAGTGTGTTGATTGCCGGTGTCGAACTGTTGTTTCGGGTGCGGAAAGCCGGTTCAGGACTAACGCGTGATATGACCCGTCTCGCGGTAGAGCAATTTGTACCCTGCGTGCTGGTCGGTGGTTTGTTGACGATTTGTGTTTACCGAAGTGCGCCTGATGTCGCATGGATGTTGCCGGGCTTGTGGTCCCTTTTGTTTGGCTTGGGCGTGTTTGCCTCGTCCCGGTTATTGCCGGGTTTGGTCGCTTGGGTTGGTTTGTATTACGTTGTCAGCGGTTGTGTGTGTCTTTATTGGGGTCAGGGAGAGAATTTTCTTGCTCCATGGAAGATGGCACTCTGTTTTGGTGTTGGTCAATTGTTGTGTGCAGTGATTCTGTACTGGACTCTGGAGCGAAAGCATGCCTCGTAAAGCGAAATTGAAGACTTCGGAAAAAGCTTCCGTTCCGGATTCTGCAGGAAGATTTTCCTATCAGGGGTTGGACCGGGTGATGCACGAGAAGGCCCGTTTGGGAATCATGGCTTCCTTGGCCGCCCATGCTGATGGGCTACTTTTCAATGATCTAAAACAATTGTGTTCGTTGACCGATGGGAACTTGAGTCGTCATTTGGGTGTGTTGGCGGATGCAGATCTGGTTGTTCCTTCCAAAGGTGGAGATGGCGGTCGTGCCCAAACCCTGTATCGCCTCACGGAGACGGGGCGGAGTCGCTTTACCGAATACATCAGCGTTTTGGAGCGGGTGGTTGCAGACGGCCAATGTGAAACGGAGAAAGCCAGATTGAGGAGCCCGGATTTGGCGGGCGGTTGGTCTTCGTCTTGAGAGACCGGTGCATTGAGGATCCGATGCAGATCGTGCGGGTGATTTTCCCACACGATTGCTGGATTGATAGGAGTGGCATGCATGATGCCTGATTCATGCGGATGTAAAGTTGATTACCAACGAGGAAGAACGCCGTGAAAATAATTCGAGCGAACGACATGGGCATGTGCTTCGGTGTACGTGATGCGCTCAAGATGGTTGACGATGTTGCAGACCCAACGAAAGTCACGATTCATGGTGAACTTGTTCACAATCCGCGAGTGATATATCAGCTTGGGGTTGCAGGCTTTTCACAGTCTTCCGAAGAAAAACGCGATAACACCCCCGAAACGCCACAGGTGCTGATCACTGCGCATGGCATCAGTGACAGGGAGCGAGTCCGGTTGGAATCGAGTGGTAAAGAGCTGATTGACACGACATGTCCATTGGTGCGCCGGGCTCATGATGCTGCCATGCAGTTAGCAGCGGAGGGACGACATGTCCTGCTGATCGGGAAGCCTGGGCATGTCGAGGTGCAAGGGATTGTTGAAGACTTGCAAAGCCATGATGTTGTTCCCAGCAAGGAAGCAGTCAGAGAGTACACCAGCAAGATGCTGGGTATTGTGTGTCAGACCACCATGCCATCTTCCTTGCTGGATGAGATACGCGAGCGAATCTCTCTGCTGAACGGTGATGCAGATATCCGTTTCATTGATACGGTTTGCCATCCAACCAAACGACGGCAGCAGGCCATCTTGGATCTCATTCAAAACGTCGATGCGGTCGTCGTGGTGGGAGGGAAAAATTCAAACAATACGCGCCGGTTGGCAGCGTTGTGCGAGCAACACGGTGTTCCAGCACTCCATGTGGAATGTGCTGGTGAACTGAATCCAAATTGGTTTGACGGCCATGAGGTGATTGGTTTGACTGCCGGTACCTCGACGCTTGATTCAACCATCACGGCGGTCGAAACGAGACTGGCATCCATGGTTGTCGGCAAGACGGACAGCAATGAAGTTTCACAGACGCCAGATCTGTCTTTGAATTCGCACATGCCCTTTGTGTGAAGTCCGTGGGACGACACCTCAGATTCCTTTCGGAACAGCTTGGCCTGATCCGGCGGGTTGCGCTTTTGCTGGTTTTTTCTGAATGTGTGCAGGAACTTCAACTGTTCCCGGTTCAGTCCTGAGTTGAAGATTCAGGAGCAGCGATCAGCATCTGGATTTCGGTGAGGTAACGCAGCGGATTGCCCTTGAATATCATGCCGGGACCTTTCAGGTAAATCTCACGGGACGGCATCACGATTTCAAGTCCGCGTTCTTCTGCAAATTGAGTGAGCTTCTGGTAGGCCTCGCCAATTTGCTCGTAGGGCCCTTTGTGAATCAGTGAGATGCAAGGACCACCGGGCAATTCATGAACCTCAATGTCGTCGATGCTCTGCCCTTTGCGGATCGGCATGCATACGTCAAAGGTTGCGTTTTCCGGTTTGTATGCGGAATCGTGATGTACCAGGAGTCCTTTGCCGCAGAGATGGCGACCGAACTTCTTTCCGATTTTCGCGAACGCTTTTCCGCATTCGCTGTACTTTCCGGTCATGCGAATCGAAGCTACCAGAAACGGCTGTAGTTGTTTTTCTTCCACTTCAAATTGGTTGTCAGTCAATGTTGGTGTTCCCTTGTCAGGTTGGTTGTGAGATGCGCGGGCAGGAATTTTTCAATTTCGCTTTTCCAGAGATGCGTGTTCCCAGTGAGCAGGCAACATTCTGTCGAACTTCTGATATTCGGGCATGAAAATCCATGTTGTTTTCAGGTTGAAAGCAGACGGGTGTCTCCATGACCAGAGTCACTGGAAGAACGACCATATCAGCAGTTCCTGCTTTCAGCTGACTTGCACTGTCGCACGGAACTATTCTCCTTTGGGCGACAACGTCCAGATTCCCTTTCGGATCTGGACTTTCAGTTCAGAGGAATCCAGCAGGACATCTTTTCCCAACATGGTGTCATAGAGGATGACGTTACCTCGTTGGATTTCTCTGATACGAAATACACGAGGTGGCTCAAATCCACAGGCGAAGTAGAACCTGTTCTGTTCAAGCTTGGGGACAAGCCGGGATACATTGTCTTTGCCCTTCTTGATGACCAGCTTTGTCCCAAAACGGTAGTTGGTCATGTAGCTTCCGAGCAAGTTGGCATCCGGCTCAGTTTCTTGAGTGCCTGTGTTTTCCGTGTTATCTGTGTTGTCTGCCCTTCGCGCATCCTCCGGGCTGTTGGATGCCAAATCCCCGCTTGATTTGGATGCAGTGGTGGATTCAGGGCTGGTGTCCGAATCTGCAGTTGTTTCCGTTTCCGGTGGAGCGGATTCATTTGCGTCCTCTGGCGCGTCCCTGCCTTCGCTTGATATCGCATGCTCAAGTGCACACACAAGATCCTGGAATGATTTACTGGCCGGTCCTGCCAATTGCTGCATTTTGGTTTGGGCATTCTTGACTTCATTCAGTTTCTGAATGCTTAGCTGCTGCCTGCCTTGCCTCGCAGAGGATACCACCTGATTCACCTGCGCGGTCCAACGCCCGGCAATTCCATTGAACTGAGTTTCGATTTGACGGATGCGGTCAAGCGCAGATCGAATCCGCCCCAGTTCATACTCTTTCTGTGCTTCAGCAATGTCTGATCCGAATGAACTGACTCCTTTCAGACCCTCGATCACAATTCCGTTGGGAAGGCCACTGACCGAACCTCCTGCCAAACTGCTGGTGCGTTGGACATTGATGATGATGTTCGAAAACAGAGCAGGTTCTACAGAGATCATTACTTTGCAGGAATGAGAGATGAATAGATTGTGTCAGGTACTTGCACTTTGGCGGGAGTCGAACACGACTTGTACGTTTGCGGCTTGCCTTCAATCTATCAGAAAACTGAATCAAAACCACGCTGAAACTGTTGTCAGACGTGCTGGCATTGGGAGATCGCCCGTGACTTCTGGGAACGTGCCGCGGTAAACAATGCGAAGACGTGGTGAAAAAATGGTTGGTTGAATTGTTGAATGCGATTCAACATTTTTCTGCTCGCGTCGCAAAGTAGCTAGGCAGGTATTCTGAAAGCAGGCACTCGTCGTCGGTGTCCTCGTACATGTCGGTGATCGTAAAACCGGCTTTCAATTGACCAGCGAAAAGGTCCTCCAGTGAATGGCTGCAAATGAAAGGCTCGTTCGCAAGACGCAATTTCTCCAAGTCCTCAGAAGAAAGATGAGTGGAGTCTTTGTATGGAAGCTTGTGTTTGATCAGGAGCTTTCTCTTTGACAGTTCTTCTTCGTCGAAGATAAAACGCACGGGATTGGTGAAGCCGCACAACAGACGACCATTGGGCTTCAACACATGATGTACCTGCTCGAACACAGTGTGTGCTTCCGATATGAATGACATGGAGCATGGATTGAAGACAAGGTCGAAAGATTCCGGCGCGAAACGCGACAGATCCCGCATGTCACCAAGGATCGATGTGATGAGCAAACCATCCCTGCGGGCAACGAATTGGTCCTGTTCCAATTGCTTTGGTGAGTTATCAAGGACTGTCACGTGGGCGCCCGCGGCAGCCATGATAGGGGCCTGTTGTCCTCCGCCCGAGGCAAGACCGAGTACTTTCAAACCTGCCAACTTCGGGAACCAGGAACTGGGAACAGGTTTTTGAGGTGTCAGCACGACATGCCATCGGCCTGCACGCGCCTCCGAGATAACCGCCTCCGAGACAGGGATCGTCCAGCGATTACCTTGTTCGACCTGATGATCCCATGCCTTGCGGTTGTACTGGGCAACATCCATGGTTGGGCTCCGTGCTGTATTTGCCGTTTGGAAGACGTGAGACGCGCGGAAGGTCGGCTGGGCGTCGCTGTGGATAGCATGGCAAATCATGGTTGTCGAAGACAGTGCCAGAATTTTCAGCTAGCGACCGCAGTACGATGCGTCCATGCAGCCTGTCGTGACGTCCATGTTGGGCACTATTGAGAATGCTCAGTTTCACGGTGTGTTGTCAAAGTGATGTCAGTCACGCGTCGCTGTTCTGCGTGATGCCGCAGTCTCTTTCTTTTTTTGGTTTTTTTGTAAGCCTTTGTTGAGAAAGGGTTTACGGATCTTGAGGGTTTTTGCGAGATCGCCACTTTCCTCCGAAAGGCATAGCTCGTGCTTTTCAAAGAGTCATTCCGCTCCCAGGCATGAAACATGAGAGCCGGGCTATCAGATGTCGGGATCAAACACCCGCCAGCAACGAACAGACAAGTATCAGGAACTCAAACCGGAGAACAACAGATGAAAGACAGAGAAACCTCCCGCAAGCGAACGCTGAACGGCATCCGCAAGCACCTTGCTCTTGGCGTAGCTCTTCCCGGCATGCTTGCCATGAGCATCTCAGTGCAGGCGCAAAGTACCAAGTTGCCCAGTAGTAAAAAATCGCTGTTTGGAGCGAGCACGGTTACATCGCCCACGAAATCATCACCACGAGTCGAGCTTGGAAGTAAGAGTGCTCCCAAGACCGGATCTGTACTCAAGAAACCAGGCACGCTTGAGTCACGAACAAGCCGATCAAGTTCGATCGGTCTATCGGCGAAGCCTCAAACCCGCCTGAATATCAACGCATTTTCTGGCTCCAACTTGAGTCAGTCCAAGCGGCCCCTTACCAAACCACCGGCTAAGAAGCCACTCAGCAATCGGGGTTTGGGATCCATCAGTAATCCGGGTTTGAGTGGTCCGGTGATGAAGCCGAAGCCAGGTGTCCGTGATGGTGGATCCGGGAAAGCTGACCTGGGTAATGTCATCAATGGGATTGGCCGTGGAATATCACCTCCACCCGCGAAAGGTGGCCTGCCAGAGATAATTCGCACCCGTCCATCCCTCCCTGAAATTGGCAAGAAAGTGCCGCGCGTTCCTCCCAAGGTTTCTGGGCCGATCAGTAAGTTTCCCTTGGATTTGAACGGTCGCATTAAAACACCAGTGGTCCCTGATTTGGGTAAGCTTGGGCGAGTTGTGCCTGATGCAAAAGGAGGGATTCTTGATATCAAGCCGGAGACCTTGCCTCGGATCACGGAAGGCAATCGCGGCTTTGAAAATATCCTCGGCAAAGTCACTAAGATCGAAACCAAGCCCTTGGATATCAAGGAGCTTCGAAAAGAGTTGCCAAAACTTACTTTGTTGGATAACGAAAAACTCCAGCCTGAGCTCAAGCTGGAGCAGCAGAAGATGGTTGTTGGCGCCAGGCAGAGCATGCGAATGCGATTCGGGTTTGGTGCTCGGTGCAACTGGTGGGCAGACTTGCTGTGCCGATGGCATTGGCGTCGACACGGATGTCATTGGACTGACATCTGCGTTATGCCGGGGTACTGGACCTGTTGGACGCCATGTCATTACCGAATTGTCTGGTGTCCAACGATCCACGGGCATGTGCGTTCAGCGTGGTACTTCGGTATTGAGAGCTTCTTGATCCCGGATGTACACGCACTTGGTGTGCACGAAGTTTCGCCGTTCTCGCCAGCAGCCATGGCTGGACTTCAGCCCGGCGATATGATCTTGAGCGTCAACGGGTACGCTTTCGACAATGAAACCGTTCTGCCACACATGATTCAGACGTCAGGTGGTATCCTTGATCTGGAGGTGTACCGAGAAGGAATGGATGCACCTGTTCATGTTCAGGTTCGTCTGAGAAGGTTGCGAATCACGAGCTTCTGATGACTTGAATCTGTCGAGATTAAAAAACCCAACGCCATGCGGTGTTGGGTTTTTTTGTAAAAAAAAGTGCCGATTTCAAAAGTACTTTGCGTGTGCGGCAAAATGAACTGAGCTGTCACCGCTGCGAAGTCGATTTTGAAAACCAGCTGAAATTCCCGATGATCATGTCCTGGCAGACATGTATTGATTTTTTCTTGACCACGTGACTGCCTTGATGCCGAGTGACTGCCGAGATATGGGGCAGCATGGACAACAGTTTTGGGATGGAAGTGAACGAGGCTTCCGGGGCAGAGTCTGGATCATTGGACCTGACAACGGAGTGAGCATCATTGATGCAATTCTGATTCACGCAGCCCGGCGAGCAGGAGATCGTAAGCCATTTGCATCACGTTTCTGCTGTGGCAGGGTTTCCGCCCGTTTTGCAGGTCGCAGGCTGTTTTGGTTGGCTTCGGTTCCGGCGGATTGAAATTCAACCAGATTCTGCTCTTGCTGATGATTCATGCGTCCCATGGCCCGTTTGCTGGAAATCAACCGATAACTTACGAAGGACAGGAGTGCCACGGCAGCCAGTGCAGCAGTGAACTGCATCAGGCGTTGAAATCCATGGTCAATCAGTTCGTTGCCGCGGACTGCAATATTTGCGATTTTTGAATCGACAATTTGATCTATCTTTTCCAGAGATTCTTCACCCAGGTTGGCCAAGTCCCCAGTGGCTGCGACTCTCTGTTTCTCGATGGCTTCCAGGATGATCGCTCGTTCCGATTCAACCTGATTCATGACAGCGATGCGTTCGTTCTGCAGATTGGCGAGAGTGTCCGATCGCATCTGGTCAACGGCCCTCATCGTTGCAATCCGCTCGTTGGTAATCGCATCGTGCAGAAGATTCCGTTCCCGTTCGATCAACTCTGGAATCTCTTGTGTTGTTTTCGCAATCGTGACCATGCCGTTTGCAGCCAATGACAGGTTTTGCAGCGAACTGGTGATGGCATTGCTTTCCAGTGTTTCCAGAATCATGAGTTCTCCATTCCAGCGAGCCTGCTTTGGTAGGAACTCGGCATACATCGAGGAGAGTCTCTGGAACTGATCCAGTTGTTGATCCAGATCGCCGACAACACCGAAAAGTTCAGGACCTTTGATGTCAATGCTGTCCATGTATTTTGTGTAATTTGCGGTCATCGATGCCCGCTTGAAATACAAATCAGTGATCGGATGGTCTGAGGCGAA
The DNA here is from genome assembly GCA_012270065.1 of Rubripirellula sp. Lineage (GTDB taxonomy): Bacteria > Planctomycetota > Planctomycetia > Pirellulales > Pirellulaceae > Rubripirellula. The sequence continues at coordinate 12,835 of JAAXJB010000017.1, forward strand.
GCGCGTCGCAAATTCCTCGTTGACGGGCATGCCATCACCGATCAGATTCAACACATCAGCCATGACGGTTTCGATCTGCTTTGTCGCATCCAGTGCGGTGTTCTGTGATTCTCCAAAGAGGGACCCATTGTCAGGATGCTCGAACAGTGCGAGTGTCTGTTTATTCAGAATCCATATGTCAAAAAATGAGCCCAGTGGATCTCGACGAGATGCAGCCTGGAAGCAACTTGAAATTCCATTCATTTTCCAAAGCAAAGCGTTTTTGCAGACATGAGGATCGTTGTTTTCAGCAAGGATCTGGTCTGCCGCCCGTTCGACCTGACTGGAATACTGCAGCACGATATCGTCCAAGACGATTCTCAGTTGCCGCGAAGAGACTTTTGAGTTGGGGCTTTCCTGTTCCAGCAAACCTTCATTTGACTGCAGTGTCTGGCAACCCTGCAGGTTGAGTAAGCCAAGAAGAATCACTGCCCATGCCGGGCGAATGGAAAAACGGAACATGAGCGTTGATTAGCAGGATTGGCCGGAAACAGCAAGCGAAGTCAGGGAAATCACTCACCGTTGTGGGTTTTCATGTCGTCGCTGCTTTTGCTATCACTTTTCCGCTTGCCACGGTTTGAGTTCAAACTTGGTTACCAGATCGTCGTCACCGTAGTCGAATTCCGCCTGCATGTCGCTGAATCTCACACGTTGGATGCGCATTCGGGCGTCTCTCGCAAATTGGACTTCATTCACTGAGAGTTTTCCGCCGGGAAGCAACTGAAAGAACTTCCCGTCATCTTTTCCTTCACTGAGATATTCTGCGATGAGCAGAAATTGGTTGATATTGGTTCGATGTCCCGTGTCCCACCGCTTCTTGCAGAACTCCAGCATCAGAGCACTATCGGCGTAGTATTGATTGGCAAGGGTGGCAAATGCTTCCTGAGGAGAATCGAGAAAAAACTGGATGTTGCCCCGGGAGTAGGCTCTGTCGAATTCCCGTTTGTCTGCGAAGTAATCGACCCAAGCGTCACGCCACGATTCGGCCCGCCCGTCCCATGCCCCCAGACGGCGGAAGATCGCCTTGGTTGCCTCAAAGTCGATTCCCTTGGAGGCAGGTGAGTGGTACACGACGTGTGGCCCGGCCGCCTGAGCCAGCCCGCTGAATTTTCGCTCATAAAGGTCTGGTCTCTGTTTGCGGCCGACTGTGTCCAGCATGTTATGTGCGAGTTCATGTGCGAGGCATATCAGGTACACATCGGTGATTCCCGGGCGAGGGGAATCGGCTGCAAAACTGTTCTCTGGTCGACCAAGTGGAAGGTCAAAAATGTTGACACCGGAACGTGAGCGAATTTTTCGTTTCTTGATGACCGGGCCCAACCAGCCTGCAACGGTGATGGTTTCCACTTCCCAGGTTGCCCGTGGCATCTCACGCATCAGGTTAATCATTGCCTTGAGATGTTGTGGCGTTGCCGAATTGTTGTCAATGAAAATGACGCCTAGTTCTGTCAGCAGTGTACGGTATCCCGATGAGAAACCGAGGGCATCGGCGACTCGCCGCCGGTTGTTGCTTGAATCCGGAATGCTCTCCAGCAAGACAACCCAGTATTGGGCTGCAAGAATTGGAAGATGGGGGTGCCGATTCAGGTCAAAGTGCTGTCGCGTGAAATACCGGGGGTACTCCTTGGCCAGGGGGGCCAGAGCATCAAACAGTTTTTCCCGCGCTGTTGATGGAATGAGTCCACTTTGAAGATCCGCTTGCAGAGCTGTCAGGCACCCAAATACTTCTTCGCAAAGTTCACTGTCTTGAAGCAGAGATTCACCGAGGCTGTCATTGTGCTTGGCAAGCAGTTGCTTGAACTTCAATACACGGGTTGGAAAACTGATTCCTTTCATCCAGAAGATTTTTCCGTTTCTTCCACCACTGATCAAATCGAGAACTCCGTCGCCGTCCCAATCGCAAAGTTCCGGTGTCGTATCATCACCATTGAGCTCCCGAATGTTCAGGTTTTTACCATTGCTCCATTTGAGTTGCTGACCGGATTGCAGACCACGATCCGGTTGGTCAGATGCATGGCGGTACAGAGTTACGCTGCCCCAGTTGAGACCGAGCAGCAGGTCGAGTTCGCCATCATGATCGAAATCAATGAGGCGGGGGTGTGAGTTGTATGCGATCCTGATGTCGCAGAATTGTTCTCCGGCAGAAAAACTCACGACGTCGTGTGACCCTGTATTACGATGCCATTGAACGGTTCCTCCGAACGATCCAGTGATAAGATCCGGTTTACCATCGCCGTCCCAGTCAGCAACGTCCAGACGTCCATCACAACCCGATTGAACTTCGAAGGTGGTGCCCTGTTCTTCGAAGCGTGGTTCTTTTCGTGACCCAACATTCCTGTGAATCGTGACGCGATTCTTTGAGTGGCCGACTACCAGATCAGGTAACGCGTCACCGACGACCTGTGCGCGAACCACGCCTGTAAGGGAATTGCCCCAGTTGGTTCGTGTGCCAGCTGTGATGCGCGTCTTTCTGGCGAGCAGCGGCTGTGTTCGCGTTCCTTCATTTTCAATGAGCCACAGCTTGCCAGTTCCATCGCCCGCCAGCAGATCCAAGTCACCGTCCTGATCCCAGTCATCGCTGCGGATAGATGCATGTTTTTCGAGCCGGATGACAGCCTGATCAATTTCCAGAGGCACTGCGTTCGCATAAGCCATGGTCGAAGTTGCAGCCGATTCGGCCGCGAAAGTCAGGTTGCATGCCAGAAGAAACAATGGAACCAATATCAGGACGAAACGAAATGTTGGGGCAATGGAGTGTGGCATGCGGGACGCTGTAAAAAATGGGCTGCAAGTTCATGCTCGGTAGCCGGTTGCTAAGCAGAGTCGAATTATAAACCATGCCTCGAAAACCATTCCGGGACACGTCTGATTTCGGGCGCAAATCGCAGGGAACCGCTGACCAGTGTCTTGCCGCAAGTAACCGGAAAGTCTCGGAAGTTGGTATTGGCGTCAGAGGTAACATGGTGGACTGCATGATTATCCTGAGTGTCCTGACTGTGCTTGACATTTCCGAATACTGCAAACGTATCGATGATGCGTGCATTCCTCGGTTGGGACTGCGGCGATTGGTCACGCACCGCGGCGGGGTTGGTCACCGCCACCCGCTATTGGGCGTGTTATTGGCTGGCCGTGGTTACGGTCAAAACCCTGCAGTTTGGTTCCGAAAAGGGGTCGCTCGTACTGTCGGGAAGAGGCCGGTACGGGTTGCACCGTCAACAGCAATTCACGTGTCGTGGATTGAGTCGTGGATTGAAAAGACGCACAGCAGGCCGGGGGGTATGCCCTTCACGCTTTTCCACCGCAGACTACACTGAGGGCCGGGTAACGTGATTGCTGCTGTACTTCCTGTGTGGCGGCGGGTCATGCGGCGACTGCAAAGGCAAAGGCCAGAACAACGGTTACCCAGTTGAACAGACACTGAAGTGAGATGAAACACAGCATAGCTACAAGCGAGAACATCGCACCACTCCAAGAGCGTTTACGCACTCATCCGCTATACGACGCGATCAAGACGATTGAAGACGTCCAGATTTTCATGGAAAATCATGTCTTCGCTGTCTGGGATTTCATGACCATTCTCAAGTCACTCCAGCAGAAGTTGACTTGCGTTGAGATGGTTTGGCTGCCATCTCGCGACACGCTCTCCAGACGCCTCATCAACGAGATCGTGCTTTGCGAGGAAAGTGATATCGACGGCGAGGGCGGGTACGCCTCGCACTTTGAAATCTACCTGCGAGCGATGCAACGTTGTCACGCTGACACCACGCAAATTGATGAATTCGTTTCCTCTTTGGAAAACGGTGCCAGTGCGCTTGTTGCGTTGGAGAACGCTCGGATTCCAGATTGCACGAGACAGTTTGTCTATCGGACATTGTCGACTGCAACGCACTCGCAAAGCTGTGAACTGGCAGCTGCTTTCGCTTATGGTCGGGAACACCTGTTGCCGGATGTATTCGAACGGGTCATTCGCGAGGTGGGAGAGATCGGCAACGAGCGGCTTGGTTACTTTGTGACTTATCTGCGGCGGCACATCGAGGTTGATGCGGATTCCCACGGTCCGATGGCTGAGCAGATGATTTGCAACCTGTGTGGCACAAGTGACTTGAATTGGAGACTCGCGGAACAGGCTGCCGTGCGGGCACTGGAAGCACGAATCAGGTTATGGGACGGGATTCTGATGCAGATTGAATGTCATGATCCCGAAGTCACTCATGCGAAGGGTGAATCTCCTTCGGATGCGAAGGAGTTTTTCATCGAAGCGGCGATTCAGCTGGGCTGGAGTGACGGTCTGAGCACGGATGAGATCAGTCAGCAGTTGCACATGTCAGCAAAACAAGTCGAGGCAATCGTGGCCAGCGGCGATGACATTGCTGGCTAAGCTTTGTCCTGCAGTCAACGTCCCTTGATTTGGATTGCGTCTTCAAACACGCTCCGCAGAAGGTGCATCATTCTTCGGTGAATGCCATGGAGGCCTGCCAAGGGGCTGC
>JAAXJB010000043.1:0-14176 GCA_012270065.1 Rubripirellula sp.
GTTTCGCCAATGCGGCAGTGACAGGGTTTTTTAAAGACGCCAGTAGGAGGGGTTTGCAGGTATGCCAGCATGGGTGTTCGCATGGATGGCATTGATGGGAATTAGCACACAGGACAGTGACCGGGATGGCTCAAAATCCCGTTACTGGGATCTGAACAATTCAAGCCAATGACCTGTTGATGGATCAGTGCATGAAGAGCCGTGTCGAGGGGGGGGCAGCATGGCCGGTCTTTGTCTTGATTTGGGTATACTGGCGTTTCTGTTGAAAGTGCGTTCAGATCAAACCGTTATCGCTCTCACAGGAACGGCAGCCAGCACGGTTGGCAACGTCGGCGTTCGAGTTGCGAGCAGGTTCGGCGATGTCGGTTCGCTTTTTTGTGCTTGTTTTCCGTTTTCATTCCCTGTTTTATTTTTTTCACGAGCATTGGCCCCAACGAATGCCTTCACCCACAAGAATCTCCGCTGCCTTGGTCCCAACTTTGTTTTTCGCTTTTGGATTGCTGAATCGAGGCGATGCAGCAGATGCTTTTCCCGGAAAAGTTTCTGATTTTCATTCCTTCACACGCTACGACTTTACCCAGGGTGGTAGGCGTTGCATTGTTGTTGCTCCAGATGAAGTAGCTGAGGGGAAACCCTGGGTATGGCGAGCGAGGTTCTTTGGTCATGAACCTCAGACAGACATCGCCTTGTTGGAACACGGATATCATGTTGCTTACGTTGATGTTGCCAATCTTTTCGGATCGCCCATGGCTGTTGAGGTCTGGACTGGCTTTTACGACTATCTGATCAAGAAACATGGATTTCATCGTCGGCCGGCTTTGGAGGGCATGAGCCGTGGTGGGCTGATCATTTTCAATTGGGCAAAAGCCCACCCGGGGCAAGTCAGTTGCATTTATGGCGATGCACCAGTCTGTGATTTCAAGAGTTGGCCTGGTGGGAAGGGTGTGGGAAAAGGTGGCGGTGGAGCGTGGCAGACATGTTTGAAGGCCTATGGTCTGACAGAGGCAGCTGCGATGACCGCGAAGGTGAATCCTGTTGATGGTCTGCAGTCTTTGGCGACTGCCCGCGTTCCCATTTTGAATGTGGTTGGTGATGCGGATGTGGTCGTCCCAGTGGTCGAAAACACCGCCATTCTTGAAGAGCGTTATGCAAAATTGAATGGCCCAATCGAGGTGGTTCACAAGCCCGGTATCGGGCACCACCCTCACAGTTTGAAAGATCCGCAAGTGATCGTTGATTTCATTCTGAAAAATCGACGCGATGTTACGATTGTGTTGGCAGGCGATTCAACAGTTACCGATTCGGCTGGCTGGGGTAGCGCATTCGCTGAACGTTTTGGCAGCCGTTTGCAAGTCGTCAATCTGGCTAAGGGGGGGGCGAGTTCAAAAAGTTTTCGTGATGCCGGGTATTGGGCCCGTTGTCAGGCACAGACTCCGGATTTTGTGTTCATTCAATTCGGGCACAATGATTGTCCTGGCAAAGGTCCAAAGCGGGAAACGGATCCTGCAACCACCTACCGTCAGAATCTTGAACGGTATGTCGCCGAGACTCGGGCCATGGGCGCACAGCCTGTGCTGGTTTCACCGATGACTCGCAGGCGTTTCAAGAATGGCAGGATCGATTCCCTGTTGACCCCTTATGCTGAAGCCGTCCGGGTGGTTGCTGCGACGACAAAAACACCCCTCATCGATCTGCATCGCAGCAGCGTCAAGTTGTTCAATGATCTGGGAGATGCTGGAAGTGCCCATCTGTGTCCCGAGGGAGACCGAACCCATTTCAACAAAGCGGGGGCAGAAAAGATGTCTGATTTGCTGATCGCCCAGTTCCCGTTTGCCTTGGAGGAACTTTTGCCTTACCTCAAGAATTGATGCTTGCACGTTGATTCATTTGTTTATTGGAGGGCTGCAGAGCCCGTGCTCGCCGGGTTACAATCTTTGTCGGCATCAGTGCATTGGTAGGTGTGAAAGGGGATGATCACATGATTGATTTTTACGACCCGCGCACAAGACGTAGTTTCCTGCAGGTTGGCAGTCTTGGATTGGGAGGCATGCTCGGTGGCTTTTCGCTGCCCCGTCTGCTGCAGGCCGGCACAGATCCTGAATCCAGTCGTATCCTGCGGGATCGCTCGGTTGTTTTTCTCTTCATGCATGGTGGGCCGCCTCAGGCTGAAACCTTCGATCCAAAGATGACTGCGGCATCCGAGTACCGTTGTTTCAATGGTGAGATCAGGACGGCCGTGCCAGGGCTTACTTATGGCGCTTCACTCGAAAAACTGGCAAAGCTGGCTGACAAAACCACGGTGGTGAGAAGTTTTCAGCCGGGTGACGGTAACCACAACATCAAGCCAGTGGTCAGTCCCCACAGTTTGGATGCGAATGTCGGATCGCTTTATTCAAGGATCTCGGGGATCACTGATGGAAAGACCGGAATGCCTTCCAATGCGGTGCTTCTTCCCCGCGCGGTGGATGAACAGGCGCAGACGGTGACCAAGCAGTTTGGTGATTTTTCCGATACTGGAAAAATGGGCAATGCCTTTGCGCCGTTTGTGCCCAGCGGTAAAGGGGCGTTGATGGACAACATGAAATTGAAGTTGTCGCAAACAAGATTGGACGATCGCCGCGCCTTGCTGCAGACACTGGATGGTTTCAAACGTGGGCTGGATGCAACGGGAACGATGGACGGAATCGACAAGTTCAACCGCCAGGCTTATGACGTTATCCTCGGTGGTGTGACACGGGCGTTTGATCTGTCTCTGGAAGATCCCGCGGTGATTGCCCGGTATGACACTTCGCAACTGGTGTTGCCTGAAAAAATAGACAAAAAGTGGAACAACCACAAAAATTACCGCGACCATGGCCAGACTCTGGGCAAACTGATGCTGCTGGCTCGGCGGCTTTGTGAGCATGGGAGCCGATTCGTAACAGTGACGACAAATTTTGTCTGGGACTTTCATGCGGATGTCAACAATGCCACTCTCGATGAGGGAATGCGGTATGTCGGAATGCCCTACGACCACGCTGTGTCAGCCTTTATCGAAGATGTGGAAGCCCGGGGCTTGAGCGACAAGATTCTGCTGGTCACCTGCGGTGAAATGGGCCGGACACCAAAGATCAATGCCAAGGGTGGGCGTGACCATTGGGGACGTCTGGGGCCGCTGCTTCTGTACGGTGGAGGACTCAATCTCGGCCCAGTTGTTGGTCGATCCGATGCTGTTGCCGGGGAACCAAATTCACAGCCTGTCAAAATCGAGAACTTATTGTCGACCATTTTTCATCGAATGTTTGATGTGGGTGAGCTGCGTCTCGATTCCCGAGTTCCCAGACCATTGATGCAGTTGATAGAATCTGGCCGGCCAATTGAATCAGTGATTTGATTGGCTGATTTGAGTTTGCGCGGGACAATCGGGCAGACGCAGCCAGGCACGGGGGCTGTTCAGGATTACTTACCCCCGGAAAACCACTCATGGAAGCAGACATGTTGTTGGATGAAGACTCACGTCACCTGTTGGCGATACTGACGCCGCACGATTCACCACCGATGCACGAGGTTGATATTCACGTTTTGCGTGAAGCGATGGAGTCGCGTTTTCCGGATCGTGAACGTGAGGCTGTTGCCACGGTGGATGACCGTGAGGTGGTGACTCCCCATGGCAATGTCCCAGTGCGTGTCTATCGACCCAGCCCGGCGGGTGTGCTGCCGGTACTGGTTTATTTTCATGGAGGTGGCTGGGTTCTGGGTAGTTTGGAAACCCATGATGCCATTTGCCGGTCGCTGGCCAATGAAGCGGGTTGTGTTGTTGTTTCTGTTCAATACCGGCTCGCTCCCGAGAACCCGTTTCCAGCTGGTCTTGAAGATTGTCGGGCCGTTGTGCGTTGGGTGCGGGCAGCCGCTGGCGAATTGAATGTGGATGGGAACCGGGTTGCTGTGGGTGGAGACAGTGCGGGCGGAAATCTGGCTGCGGTTGTCGCCAACTGCAACCGGGATGAAAAAGCGCCGCCACTGTGCCATCAATTACTCATTTATCCGGTGATTGACGTTGAACAGGCCACTGACTCATACCGGGAAAACGCAGAGGGATACCTGCTGACAGCCGCGGGAATGAAGATGTTCTGGGACCTGTATCTGGGCGAGTCGTCAGGTGCTGAATCGCCCTTGGCGTCTCCAGCGTTGCAGAGCGATTTGACGAATCTGCCTCCAGCAACCGTACTGACCGCGCAGTACGACCCACTTCGGGATGAGGGCGAGATTTATGCAGATCGTTTGCGGGACGCTGGCAATCGGGTTGCGCTTCGACGTTGGGATGGTGTTTTTCATGGTTTCGTCGGTTTTGCCGATCGTTTGCAAAAAGGCAAGGAAGCAATTCTCTTTTGCGCGCAGCGTTTGCGTGAGAGCTTTGATGAGTGAGGCCACGTGCGATGTTCCGAATTTGGCAGGGTGGTCGCGCAGTAAAAAGTTCGCGCTGACGGGGAGAGTCGACCGTGGCTGAAGCTAATTTGACGGTTCGTGAGTTACGTCGCGTCTGGAAGCCGCAAAAAGAACGGCTTAACGCGGAACATGCCCAGCATCCGACTAACATACGATTTCATCGTGCTTGCAGCTGGCTGCAAAGAGTAGAAGACGCGGAGGAGCATGAGGCACTGGATCTTCTTCTGCTGAGTCTCTGGACGTCTTTCAACGCATTGTATGGACAATGGGATGGTGAGCGTCAGGAGCCTGTTTCCGACGTGGATTGCTGGCAGCATTTTCTTGATCGCATGCTTGTCCTGGACAAGGATGGGTTGATTCAAGACAAACTTGAAGAGCACAAAAAACTTGTGATGGTGCTTTTTGATGATGAGTATCTCAGCCGCTTTTTCTGGCAGGAACCAACGGACCAGAGAGCGAAGCGGGTTAGACGCACACGTCTTGAGGCGCAAGCATGGTACGTCGAAAAGAACTGGACGATGGTCTTGCAAAGACTTTTTGAACGGATCTATCTCTTGCGTTGCCAATTGGTTCACGGCGCAGCGACTTATGATAGTTCCTTCAACCGGACTGCCATTCGGCGGTGCATCCAGATGATGGACCATCTGCTGCGGACCTTCCTCGAAGTATGGGGCAGATGGGGAGCAGATGAGGATTGGGGGATCATGTGCTATCCGCCCATGAAATGAGGCAGGTTTCTCTCGCTGCGGAGAAAACGCCGCGATCAGAACCGGAAACACTGCTGCAAGAACCGGAAACGCTTTTTAGTTGCATTTTTTCGGGCTGCTTGGCGGAGGTTCCATGGAGGCGAGTGTCGTGAATTCGTTGTAGAATCAGGTGCTTCCGTTTTCCTTGAGGTGGTCGTCATGTCTGTTCGTCGATATTGCGGAGACACACATTCAAGTCACGCGTTTGATTCCTTTCTCGGGACGCAGCGAGAAGGTCTGTGTCTGGCGGGACGCAGGAACATGATCAAGGCGGGAATGTCCGGGATCGCAGGACTCAGCCTTCCTCAGTTGCTGCAGGCCCGAGACACGTCGGCTTGGGCAGGTGAATCGATTCCATCAGGACGATCAGTCATTCTGTTGTGGATGACCGGTGGGCCAAGCCACATTGATACCTGGGACATGAAGCCCGACCGCCCACTGATGAATCGCGGGCCGTTTGCGCCCATACCGACAGCGATCCCAGGTGAATTCATTTGCGAGCACCTGCCGAAGCAGGCTGCAATGCTGGATAAATTCACCCTGCTGCGTTCGGTGGACTGCAGAAAAAGCAATCATGAACCGAATAAAGTGATGCAAACCGGGCATCGCGAAGCAGCGCCTCGAGTGAATTCCAACGGTGAGCGTTATCCGGCAATCGGGTCCATCATCGCCAAGTATCGTGGCAGTAATCAGCCTGGTGTACCTCCCTACGTTGCCTTTCAGAAATCACGTTCGCATATTGCTTATGCAGGTGATCTTGGTCAGCAATACAATCCATTCATGGCGAATCAGGCTGCCACCTTGCCGGTCTATGATCTGGTCGGAAAAGACACTGGCAAAGTGTCGTCGTCTCCCATGTTTCGTTTGCCTCGGAATCTCGATTTTGATCGCATCCATCACCGGGTGGGCCTGCTTCGGCAGCTTGACCAGATGAGGCGGGAATTGGACGTTTCCGGTGACATGGAAGCGATGGATACGTATCAGCAGCAGGCCGTTGATATGCTGACGGGCGGGCGAGTGCAGAAAGCATTTGATATTTCAAGCGAACCCGAATCCATGCGAGATTTGTACGGTCCCCATCTGTGGTGCCAGCAGGCACTGTTGGCGCGCAGGTTGGTTGAGCAGGGGGTTTCCTTTGTCACCATCGACTTGAGTTATCACACGGCCTCCGGGACCTGGGATAATCATGGTGACAACATTCCGCCCTATGGTGGAATATCAAAAGGGCTGAAACCACTCTTACCTTTATTTGATCACCTGATTACCACGCTTGTATCGGATCTCGAACAGCGGGGGCTGTTAGAAGATGTGATGGTGGTGGCCATGGGTGAGTTTGGGCGTACACCGCTGATGGGAACGCAGGGAAGTACGGATGGAAGAAATCATTGGCCGCAGGTGATGTCCATGTGCCTTGCCGGCGGGCGCATGAGGCATGGACAGGTGATCGGAGCAACAGAGAAAGATGGAGGCCAAATCAAACATCGGCCGATCACTCCGGGCGACCTTGCCGCCACGATCTACCACCACATGGGAGTCCGACAGGATCAAACCTATCAGGATCACCGTGGCAGACCTGTCTTTGCGGTACAGGAAAACGGCGAACCGATCAGGGAACTGATCTGATTCGCCGTTTCAGTGAGTGCGATTCATCGCAAACCGTACGTGAATGGACGATTAGCATCGTCCATCGCATTGTCCAATCATGTTACGTGGCGTGATTCAGCCAACCGTAGCTGGCTCAGCCCTGCTCAGCTGGAGCCGGTTGGTAGGTTGAACTGCCAAAGCCGAGCATCGGAAGGAAGATGAATGGCAGAAATATGAGCCCGACGGCATACAGACCATCTTTGCCGAACCGTTCCGCCAAGGCCAAGTTCAACAGGATTGAAATGACAACGTTGACGAAGGGAATCAACAGCAGAGCAATCCACCAGACCGGTTTGCCCACCACTTCCAGCAGCACGATGACGTTGTAAATTGGAATGATCGCTGCCCAGCCCGGCTTGCCTGCTTTCGTGAACACTTTCCACATGCCAACGATCACCGGCAGGGCCAGGGCAAGGCTGATTATCATGCTGATTATCATGATGAAACCGATGACAGCGAAGCCCGCTGCAACCGTAACGCCAGGGTCTGGCACGCCCGTGTCAGATGGCATGGTGGGGAAAACGTTTTCTTGTGCAATGAGAAGCGAGTTCAGCAGATTCATCGTACGTTTTTCCTTCGATCAAAAGTTTGAAAAGAGAGTGTAGCCTTGCTCTCGCGGTTCGTAAGACTAACAGTAACTGAAGTTGGCGAGGGAGATGTAAATCGCGGCTACGCCCTGAAAGTGGTGGGATTTCCCGAAATTTCATGAATTCATGGAAGATTCGCTCCAGCCCACAACTATTGGCTGAATATTGACCCGCTTCAGGGCGCGATAATTTTTAATTGTTGGTCTCCCGTTGATGCTGCGAAAACCAGTCTGTCAGTTTCCCTTCGGGCTCGGGCTTGCTGAATCTCTTTCAAAGGCAGAATTAGCACAAACCGTGGCACGGTGTAGAATACTCTTCCCCGGCTGAAAATGAGATGGAAGCCTGGTTCCACACATGGTGGGCTTTCCCGACAGGAGCAAGGTAAGTTGTTGAAAACGGAAACATTCAAAGTTCCATTCATTGGTGACCTTTGTCCCAACTCTGTGGGTGTGGTTTTTCTTTCTTTTGTGATGACGCTGTGGATCGCATGGTTGTCCGCTTCCCGATTACGTGCGGATACGGTTCATTTCAATCGGGATGTGCGACCAATCCTTGCAGCACACTGTTACCAGTGTCATGGCCCGGACGAAGCGGAGTCAGGCTTGCGTCTGGATTTGGCGGAAGGAATCGCTGACACGTTTGGTGAAGTGCAGCTTCATGAAAATATCGGCTGGCAACGTTTGGGTTCGACAGATCCTGACGAAAAGATGCCACCGCCGGATCCGGCCAATCAGGTCAGTGCTGCCGAAATCGCAGTCCTTGAAAAGTGGATCAGGCAGGGGGCACGCCATGAGACTCATTGGGCCTACGTGTCGCCGGAGCGACCTGACCTTCCCAATGAAGGTTCGTTGAATGTTGGTCAAAATGCAATCGACGCCTTTGTTCTGCGGCAGTTGAGAGAGCGTGGGCTGAAACCTGCTCCCGAAGCAACGCCAGAGCAGCTTGTACGCCGACTGTCCTTGGATCTGACAGGTTTGCCTCCGACGCCAGAGGAAACGGAAGATTTTGTTTTGGATCAGGGCCATGATGCGTACGAAAAACTGGTTGATCGTTTGCTTGCATCAAAGCACTTTGGTGAACGCATGGCCGTTCCGTGGTTGGATGCGGCACGTTACGCAGACACCAACGGGTTTTCGATTGATGACCATCGTGACATGTGGTTATGGCGGGAGTGGGTAATCAATGCGTTCAATGAGAACATGCCGTATGATCAATTTGTCATCGAGCAGCTTGCGGGTGATTTGTTGCCCAACGCATCGGATCTTCAGCGTCTTGCGACCGGGTTCCTGCGGAACAGCATGAATACTCACGAGGGTGGCACGCTGCCGGAAGAGTATCGAGTCATTTACATTGCGGACAAAATCAACACCGTGTCCACCGTGTTCATGGGTTTGACGATGCGATGCGCCCAGTGTCACAGCCACAAATATGATCCCATTACCCAAAAGGATTATTACCGCTTTTTCGCTTTTTTTGACACGGCTCATGAACCAGGTTCAGGGGCAGCGAATGGAAACACTGCCCCTTTGCAGCGAATGGATGGTGTTCTTACAGGGACGACCCAGTTCAAAGCCGATATCGAAGCTCGAATCGCAACTCTCAAACGCTATCAGGTTCATCCACCTGAATTGATCCAGTTGCGAAAACAGTGGGAGGCAGGCCTTGGCGAAAATGCACCCGCTACGATCAACGACGCGCTTGCAACTGAACCTGGTCAGCGTACCGATGATCAGTGGAACCAGATCAATCGTGAATTCGGGAAGACGACCCGTTTGATGCAACGACATGTGTCCACGATCAACCGGGAAATCAAGGTTCTGGAGAAGGACCTGCAGGCGGCTCAGGCTTCGGTGATGGTCATGAAAGAAAAGGGGCCACGAAAAACGTACGTGTTGACTCGCGGTGAATACAATCGTCCCGATTTGACTCAGCAGGTTGAGCCAGGGGTTCCCGCTCTCTTGCCTGTTCTGGAGACGGAAGCGGAAGCCGTCGATGAGGCTGACAGGAGGCCAACTGAAAGTCCAGCAGTTCTGCCGTGGCAGTCAGCAAAGTGGATTTGGGATACACCGGATGCTGCTCGGACCAGTCCGGGTAATGAGCCACGTTTCTTTCGACTTGTCGTTGAACTGAAGCAAAAACCAAAGCGTGCCAGCTTTCGGGTGAGCGTGGATAATGTTGGGGTTTCCTTTGTCAACGGCCAGCGTTTAGGCACGAATGAGCCATGGATGTCTCCAGCTCAATACGATATCGCGATGCATTTGCGGCAGGGCAAAAATGTCCTTGCTGTGCAGGCCGTGAATCAAGGTGGTGCCGCTGGTCTGCTTGCTTCGTTGGTACTCGACGATGAAATCGAAGTTGGTTCCAGTCGAAAATGGCGGGTGTCAGCTGATCAGGATCTGTTGAACACAAAGGCATGGACTTCTGCAGAATACGACGATAGCACTGGCTGGAAGGATGCAATTGAGCTGGGGCCACTTTCCATGGCACCATGGAATTTTGATCAGATCATGAACCAGTCTGAAGCTGTCGATCCGGGCCGACCGAATCGCTTGACACTCGCTAAGTGGCTTGTTCGTGAGGACCATCCCTTGACCGCAAGGGTTGCGGTCAACCGGTATTGGCAGATGTTGTTTGGGCGTGGACTGGTCTCAACACCAGATGACTTTGGCACGCAGGGAGCTTATCCGACGCATCCTGCGTTACTTGACTGGCTGGCACTTGAATTTCAGGAGAGCGGTTGGGATGTCAAGCAGCTGCTGAAAACAATTTTGATGTCATCGACCTACCGTCAGTCGTCATCAGCGAGTCGAGATCTGTACACTCGCGATCCGGAAAACCGCTGGTTGGCCCGTGCCCCACGCTACCGTCTTTCGGCTGAATTCATCCGCGATGGAGCTCTCGCCGTTTCCGGTCAGTTGGCGCACCGGGTTGGTGGACCAAGCGTGTACCCCGACCAGCCGCATGGACTGTGGCGTGAAATCAGCCACTTCGGGTATGGCAATGCCTTCAGTGCGCAGGCTTTTTATCCCAGTGATAACAGTGGGCAGCACCGACGAAGCATGTACACCTTCTGGAAACGCACAAGTCCACCACCTGCGATGATCGCTTTTGATGCGCCGACTCGCGAAGTGTGCGCTGTGAGCCGGTCGCGGACAAACACGCCGTTGCAGGCATTGGTGCTGTTGAACGATCCAAGTTATGTCGCTGCTGCGAAGGCTTTGGCACGCCTGGCGATCCGCCACGGAGGTGAGTCCGTATCGCAGCGTTTGAATTTCATGTTCCGTCGTGCGGTCTCAAGA
Source organism: Rubripirellula sp. (assembly GCA_012270065.1). Taxonomy (GTDB): domain Bacteria; phylum Planctomycetota; class Planctomycetia; order Pirellulales; family Pirellulaceae; genus Rubripirellula. The sequence goes on from JAAXJB010000043.1 coordinate 10,702, forward strand.
TTGCCGACGGATGAAGAACATGAGATTCTTGGCAGCAGGTATGCAAAAGCGATGAAAGACTATCAGAGCAATCCTGAGGCTGCTGACGGTTTGGCTGGTCATGCCGGGAGATCGACAGCGGCAGAGGTTGCTGCGTGGACATTGGTGGCGTCGATTATCTTGAATCTTGATGAAGTAATCACCCGGGAGTAAAAGTCATTCTTTTCAACGAAGCAATCAATCGGAGCATCACGCGGCGGCAACTGTTCAACCACGCCCGGAATGGTGTCGGCGCAGCCGCGTTGGCAACAATTCTGGGGCAGGATGGCGCAGCTGCCGACGCAGACAACGCTCATGGTCTGCAAAGCTTGCCTCATCACACACCAAAAGCAAAGCGTGTGATCTATCTTTTCCAGTCGGGAGGCCCGAGCCATATCGATCTGTGGGACCATAAGCCGAGTATGGCAGCCATGCACGGCAAGCCGTTGCCGGCTTCGGTGAAGGGAACGCAGAGGGTCACGGGGATGACCGCTGGCCAGAAAGAATTCCTTGTCAATGCGTCAATCAAACCTTTTCAACCGCATGGCGAATGCGGGAGATGGGTGAGCGATTTGTTGCCTTATACCGCAAAAGTGGTTGACGATCTTGCCGTGCTGAAAGCTGTGCACACCGAGGCAATCAATCATGATCCCGGAATCACGTTCATCAATACAGGCAACCAGCAGATCGGTCACCCATCACTTGGTGCATGGCTCAGCTATGGGCTGGGATCAGAAAATCAGAATCTGCCCGGCTACATGGTATTGATCAGCCAGGGCACTGGAAAAAATCCTGGTCAACCGATTTTCTCGAGGCTTTGGGGAAGTGGTTACCTGCCCAGTGAGCATCAGGGTGTACGGCTTCGTCCCGGAAGCAATCCGGTACTGCATCTGTCCAACCCCAACGGTATTGATTCACAGATGCGCCGCGGTCAATTGGATGATTTGGCGAAGCTGAATCAGCGGCATGCGGAATTGACTGGGGATCCTGAAATTGAAGCGAGGATCGCCCAGTACGAGATGGCTTATCGTATGCAGACGTCAGTGCCTGACCTCACCGACATGTCCGACGAACCGGAAGATGTGTTTGAAATGTACGGACCAGATTCTCGTAAGCCCGGTACCTACGCAGCCAACTGTCTGTTGGCGAGACGAATGATTGAACGTGACGTGCGTTGCATTCAGTTGTTTCATCGTGGCTGGGATCAGCACAATTCTCTGGTCACACACCTTGGTAACCAGTGCCGCGACACTGATCAGGCCAGCGCGGCGTTGGTCACGGATCTCAGGCAGCGGGGGTTGTTGGAAGATACGCTGGTGATCTGGGGAGGTGAATTTGGTCGGACAGCCTACAGCCAAGGTGGGTTGAATAGCGGGCGTGATCACCATGGTCGCTGCTTCAGCGTCTGGATGGCAGGCGGTGGAGTGAAGTCTGGCATCGAATATGGTGAGACGGACGATTTCTGTTACAACATCGCAAGTGGGGGAGTCCATGTCCGTGATCTCAATGCAACCATCATGCACCTGCTTGGCATTGATCATCACCGGCTGACCTTCAAGTTTCAGGGGTTGGAGCAACGGTTGACCGGAGTTGAGCCTGCACGGGTGGTTCACGAAATCCTTGCTTGATTCGGAAACACTGTGTCTTTTTCGGAGACTGAATCTCACTTGAGATGCTGCATCCATGCACAACAGCATGTTTGTTTGGCTTGCAAAACAGAAGATTTCTGATGAACTGGCAAAGCCCTCTGTCGGGGCGGGTTTTATAAAAACTGATTGACTTCATTTTCTCTCGGATACTCCCATGATGTTTTCACGTTGTCACCCATTGGTTTGTTCGATGGTGTTCGCGCTGATTGGTGTGTTTGCGGCCAGTTCTGGTTCGACATGGGGTCATGCTCACGAACAGAATCGTCCCAACGTGATTTTGATCATGGTTGATGACCTCGGGTACAACGATCTGAGTTGTTTCGGTCATCCAGAGATCAAGACTCCTGTTCTTGATCAGTTGGCGCGTGATGGAATGCGATTGACCGGTTTTTATTCAGGAGCGTCTGTTTGTACGCCGTCCAGAATGGCATTGTTGACCGGTTGTTATCCCGTTCGCATGGGCTGGAAAAAAGGAGTTGTCGGTTACAAGATGGGATTGCGTGAAGGTTTGCATCCCCGGGCCATTACCATGGCAGAGATATTCCAGAACGCGGGATACACAACCGGGATTTCGGGAAAGTGGCATCTGGGCAGCGAGCTGCCCTGTCGGCCCCATCGTCAAGGATTTGATACCTCGTATTACATTGACAAAAGCAACAACCAGACACGTCAAATCTGGCGTGGTGATGAGGTGATCGAAGAGAAGTTTGTGAATCGGTATCTGACAGAACAGTTCACAGAACAGGCATTGAATTTCATTCAGCGAAATCACAATTCCCCCTTTTTTCTGTATCTGCCCTACACAGCACCACATTTTCCCGTGGAGGCACATCCTGACTGGAAAGGGAAATCAGGTTTTGGAGCTTACGGCGACGTGGTAGAAGAGTTGGATGCTCGAATCGGAGAGATTTGCAACGCGCTGAAGAAACTTGATCTTGCCGGCAATACTGTTGTGGTTTTCTGTTCTGATAACGGGCCACAACCTGGGCAGGCTGCAAGTGCCTATCCTTGGCGTGGAATGAAATGGAGCGCGCTTGAAGGTGGAACCAGGGTGCCGTGCATCATTCGCTGGCCTGGGAAGATACCCGCCGGTACATCGAGTGATGAGCTTGTGTCGGCAATGGATCTGCTGCCAACCTTGTGTCACTTGACTGGTGTTGATCTGTCGGACGCGTTGAAGCAGTTGCAGCCAGGAACTCCAGAATCCTCCGGCAAAGAATCGTCGGGCAAAGAATCGTCGAGTCCTTTTCCGTTGCAAGTTGATGGACGATCCATTGCATCGATTCTGCGTGGAACAAAGGAGTCGCTTCCGGACAGGACATTACTTTATTGGCATGGTATGGGAGAATTGCAGGCGATCCGGAAAGGATCATGGAAGCTGTTCATGGACAGGGCTGGTGCGTTGTCTGGGCTCGGTGTGGATGGGAAACTGTCAGCGCAGCAACGGCAGGCTCTGGATGATCTTGCCCAAGGTACTGGACCAGTTCTATTCAACCTGGGAAAGAACAATCAGGAACTGGTTGATTACAGCAAAAAGAATCCTGAGCTAGTCAAGCAGCTTCAGGCACTGGCGGTGGAACAGGCTACCAGATTGAAAGAAAATACCCTGCCATTGTGGCGGCCTGAAAAATGATTGAGTGAAAATCAACTGAGTCCTGGAATACTCCCCGGTAGGGTTGAGGATGGCTGTACTGGGCTGCAGGATTCCATGAGTGTGTGGCTTCGTCTGAATTCAAATTCATTCGCTGTGATGCTTCATCAGGCGAGACAGTGATGCTTCATCAGGCGAGACAGTGATGCTTCATCAG
>JAAXJB010000043.1:14276-25711 GCA_012270065.1 Rubripirellula sp.
CGAGACAGTGATGCTTCATCAGACGAGACTCAGTCCAGCAGTTTCAGGCGAATGTCTTTGAATTGCACCACCATGTCCGGATCATGGAGTTGCAGTTGTATCATTCCCCGTTTCAGTCGTCTGTCTTCGGGCAGATGCTCCGTGAACTCGGACGCAAGTTTGTCATTGATGTAAAGTCGGAAGTTGTTGCCGCGAGCGATGATGTGCACGTGATTCCATTTGCCAGGACGGATGTCCGTTGATTTCAGGCCGTTCTTGATTGGTTTGATCGTGGGTATGTCGTCGGCGTCAATCACAAGTTGGTCTCCCCGTTAGCAGCGGTGCTCGGTTCGACCGGGGGTATGAAAGTCCCAGGCACCAAGGATTCGCTTTCCTATGCCGGAATGTCCAAGGTCAGCATGGTACGACTGGAAATTGCGCGTTTTTGTTGGATCATCAATCGCCCTGATGCTGACACCGCTGTTGCCTTTGCCAGGAAAGCGATAGCTGAATTTCAATTCAAGGTCAGCGATCTTCCGGTTGGCTGCATAATTCAGATACCCTCGCACTTCGCCGCCCGTGCCTGTGATGATTCCGTTGGATACCTTCCATGCGGTTTCACTTCCCGGGGGAGTTGCTTCCCAGCCATGAAGGGTTTTTCCATCAAAAATGGACTTGAACCCGGGTTCCTGTGGCGGTTGCTTCGACAACGCGCCCGTGACCTGTGCCGAATCGCTCTCGCCGGTTGAATCGAGTTGCAAGACCAAACTGACGATCAGGAAGAATGTGCAAAGGAGTGAGTGTTGGACATCAGGCATGGTGTTTCGAGTCCTCAAGTGGTAGTCACGAAGTCGGCGTGGATGCTTGGCGTGAATGCTGGGGATAGGGTGAGACAGGGCTTTCCAGAGTCGATGAATCGAGAGCCCGTGAATTAAGATCCCATGAGCACTCTGGGGTTGCCATTTTTTTCGCATCTGAAAAACAGGCCAAAAACCCGGTCGTCACTTGGTTTTACAAATGATAGACATTCATGCTGGGGCATGAAGCAACCTTATTCCATGAATTCTCAACATATTCGCGCTGTCCTGAGAGGCAAAAAGTGTCTTTGTTTGGCGTCGCACGAAATTCTGCTCGGTTGAGGCATTCGAATTGCGGTTTGAGTGCGTGTATTTCATTGCGTCCAAAAGAGAGATTCCCATTGATGAGAGGAAAATGGCGTTACCTGAAACCATTGATTTTGGTCTTCATCCTTTGTGGCATTTGGTGCACCAAGCGATATAACTTTCACGCGGCACCAAACAACGGATCTGGCTTGGGAAACCTTTGGTGTCTGTGGAATTCGAGCCAACCAACGACTGGTTCTAAGAGGGAGCCGATCATCATTGGGCATCGCGGCCAGTGGGTGGAACTGAAGGATGGAAGAGGTGGCGCCGGAAATACGATGCGATCCATCGAGCGTGCCATTGATGCGGGCGTCACTTGGATTGAGATTGACCTGCGAAAATCAAGTGATGGTGTCCTGTTTCTCTTCCATGATGCTGATGTGCGTCGGGTGACGAATGCAGAGCAGATTTTTTTCAACCGGAAAAACTGGGCATTCAGTTCTTTTCACAGCGTTGAAATCGCTCAGATGCAGGTGGACTATTCCGGTCAGGGTGCACGCATTCCATGCCTCGCGAGTGTGCTCACGACCTTTTCAGGCGAGTCTGCCGTCAATTTTGTTTTGGACTTGAAAGATGAAGGAATATCTCCCAACGATTTGAGGAACGTTGCGGGCAAGTTGGATCCAAATCGATTTGTACTGTTTGGAAAAGCAGACTGTTTGCGGCAATTTGCCGTGGAAGAACGCGAGCACCCTAACGAGAAACTGTATAGCCTTGGTTACACAGCCTTGTGGACAGAGGGAAGCAATAAATATCGCTATCTGCTATCCGATGAGTTTTTTCTGGAGCGATGCGAAGAGCTTGGTGCTGACTATCTCGTTTTACCTGCCTTGTTTCTCCAGTCCGATTTGATTGCGCGTGCACATGCGCAAAATCGCAGGGTTCTTGCCTATGGCATCGATGAACAGCATCCTCGCAAGGTCACTGCACTGGAAGTTGATGGCCTGATTGTGGATCATGCGTCCGATGTCATGAGCATCTATTCAGGTTCGTGATGTCTTGTGCACGGTCAGGATTTCCTGCCGTGCAGTCTGGAACGCGGCAATTTCATGCTTTGCGGGCAGGGCAATTGCAGTGAGTCAGGGGCCCAGAGTTTGCTGTTGTTGCTGCAGTTGGAGCGGGTGAGGTTCATGTTGATCGCGTGATTCCTTCTGGTGAATCGGCTACACTACAAACCTCTTCAATCAACTCAAGAGGATTGTTCATGCGTTTCATTTGTTGTCGTTTCACGCTGCTCGCCCTGTCGATTGCTTTGGCAGGACATGTTCAGGGGCAGCAACCACCCGTCACTGATATTTACAGGAAGTATGATTCCAATCGTGATGGGGTTCTGGAGGCGACGGAGGTTTCCGGCAGTCGTTACGCGCGACAGTTTCCACGGTGGGATGTAGACGGCGATGCAAAAGTGCCACCCGAAGAGGTGATAGCGTTTCGGAAGCGTTTTGGCATTGCGGCTGATGGAACGATGTTGCGGCCAAATGGCTCTGCTCCGGTCACGCCAAAGTTCACCGTGCCAGAAATTTCTGATCTGAAACGTATCAGCAAGGGCACACGTCTGATGCGTGAAGATGCACGCAATTCTGCTTTCGTGCTCAGCACTGAGCATCATCCGGTCGCTGGGACGGGATATGTGATCCTGACAGACCACAGTGATGTCGATTTTGTCGAGCCACTGCGGAAACTTGCTCAACATCATCAGGGACAATTACTCACGGTCCCAGACCTGGCAGCCTTGCATGGCCAGCAAGATCAGTTTTCCCGCCTGCAGAAGCAAGTGCGGGAAATTGAACCCAGGTTTGTTGCCATCGCGCCACGGTTGGATTCATTCCGTGAAAACATGGTACTGGGGATGTGGGAGCTCCTCTCAACTTTGGATGAGGATCCTGAAATCGATGTGTTTCCCGGATTTCTGGTGGCGTCGAATCCGTCGGCATTTGCAGCTCTGATAGAGCAATCCCTGAAACACGATTCCGTTTTTCACAAAGATCTGAAACCATTGGCCGTCAGTCAGGTTTTGACCAATGTTGAAACCAGATCGCTTCAGAAAGCAGCAATGCTTCGAAAGCACTTTCGTAAAAGCAATCTGGAAACACCAATCGTGGCAGTTTATGGGAACAAAGCCACAACGGCGCCGCGTCTTGAGGGGACACAGGTGTGGAACTTGAAAGCTCCTGGGGCCGGAAAATTTATCGAGTCATTTTCAAGTGACTTGTCAGATAAGTTTGATGAGTCCAATCTGATCATCATGCATGGGCATGGCGTACCCGGAATGTCCTGCAGTGTGGACAATCAGGGAATTCCCGCTGATTTGCATGGCAAGGTTCTCATGACCGGGTCCTGTTTTTCGGCTTCACCCCGGAAGTCAGATCTACCTGAAATGAGAGACGCTCCTGGTGGCTTCACTGTCGAAAAGCGGGATGCATTTATTTTGAGGGCCGTGGATCAGGGAGCATTGGTTGCCTTTGGGCATCAAAGACTCAGTTCCGGATTTCCGCACCTTTACCCTGTGCTTGAGTCTTGGTTGCAGGGCGACAGTGTTGGCGAAGGTTATCAGCAGCTTTTGAATGCCTTGATCGATTTCAAAGGATTTCGAGCGGGTGATTTTGTGGTGCGACAGCCAAGTAAAAAGCCCCCACAGAATGTCCTGCTGTATGTGGTCATTGGAGACCCTGCTTTGCAGCCGTTCGTCAGACCATGAACCTTTTACTGTGTTCTTACCGTCGGTACAAAGTAATCGGGACGGTCTTGCAGTTGAGCGCGGAGGCTCTCAATGGAGTAAGAGTTCTTGAGGATGTTTTCGAAGTGCCCAATTGCATACTGTTCCGGTAGCCTCTGGTGTTCCGCATAAAGTGAAAAGTCGCCGCATTCAAGCAGTGTTTGCCGGTCGATTGGCTTGCCGCTGTGATGCCGTTGCAGGCATTTTCTGACTGCCTGGTCGTCCAGACTCGCAATGAATCCTTGTAATGCAGTCTGATTGGAGAGGGTTGTGCTTGTGGACGACTTGGGCCCTCGTGCGTTTGGTTCTCGCTCTGGATGTGATGGAGAAACAGCAACGAAGGCGATGCATCCTGTGGTGAGTACGCAGCCCAAGAGTAGTGCTTGACGCATTTCCTGCCCCTTTTCGTGTTTGAAAGGTTCCTGCCCGAACCTGATTGAAGCATAGGTCAATAAATGGGATCAGGCTTGATCAGTGGCCTTCGTTTTTCCGAATTTTCGACATTGCACGAAACGCTTTTCGGAGTACCACGCTTGTCGAAGTGTTTGGGGTGAACCACGTGTTGTTCCGTTTCCCGGTGATCGCAATATTTGCCGGCCGTAGTTTGACGGGGTTCTTTCCACGCAATGGCTCCGTGCGTTATGCTTTGGGGTGTGGAATGATCAGAATTGTTGGGGCGAGTCACAGGTTTGGCAGTCGAATTGTCACAGCGTAATTGCGGTTCCTTGAATCGGTTCGGTAAGACGAAGTGGGCAGATTGACCTGACACCAGATTTGATCTGCTCTGTGCGTATTTTTTACATTCGTTGCTTTTCTGGATTCAATTCTGCGTTGTCCCCGGCACGTGATCCCCAGCATCCTCCCCCGCACGTGACGTCAGGCACGTGACCTCAGACGCTTGCCCTGTCGCTTATTCAATCGTTTTCAGATTACTGGGTCATGATTCAGAATCCCATTCTTCCTGGTTTCAATCCGGATCCGTCCATTTGTCGTGTGGGCGATGATTATTACATCGCAACATCGACATTCGAGTGGCATCCAGGGGTCCAGATTCACCATTCAAGGGACTTGCAGAATTGGCGATTATTGACGCATGCGCTGAATGGGCAATTCGACTTGAGTGGAGTGCCCAGTTCGGGTGGCATCTGGGCGCCCGCACTTAGCCATCATCAGGGGGTTTTCTATCTTTGCTACACGATCGTTCATCAGCATGAGGCTGCGACCAAGGATACGCCGAACTTTCTGACCACGGCAACAAGTATCGAGGGGCCATGGACACCACCGGTCTTTGTGAATTCCTCAGGTTTCGATCCGTCGCTGTTTCATGATCAGAACGGAGAAAAATACTGGTTGAATATGGTATGGGATCATCGACCTGGTCGTCATCCTTTTTATGGCATTGCTTTGCAGAAATACGATGTGTCCCAGAACAGTTTGCAAGGTGAATCCAAAGTCATTTTCAAGGGCAGTGATTTGGGGCTTACCGAGGGACCACACCTCTACCAACGGAATGGTTGGTATTATTTGTTGACTGCAGAGGGAGGAACCGAGTACGACCATGCAGTAAGTCTCGCGCGTTCACGAACAATCGAGGGACCTTATGAGGTTCATCCGATGAATCCGGTTCTGACATCGTCCGGGGCACCTGAGATCGAACTCCAGAAGGCTGGGCACGCCAGCCTCGTCGAGACCCAGCAGGGAGAATGGTACATGCCCCATCTGTGTGGACGGCCTTTGCCCGGGACTCAAAGATGTAATTTGGGACGAGAGACGGCAATCCAGAAAGTTGAATGGCGAGATGATGATTGGCTGTATCTCGTCGGAACAGACAACCGGCCCAAACTGGAAGTCGAAGCGCCAGACCTGCCCACGCATGCATGGGATGCTCTTCCTGCTCGCCTGCCGTTTGATTCCAGGCATTATGCAACGCCACGATGCCGGCTGGACGAAACGAATCGCAAGCCTGACCGGTTGGTGTTGCCGGGGGCAGAGTCTTTGGAGAGCTGCTTCCGGCAATCGTTGCTGGCGAGACGATTGACGAATCAGCAATCATGTGTGACAACCAGCGTTGAATTCCATCCCGCTAACTTCCAGCAGATGGCTGGGTTGGTGGTTTATTACAATAATCGTCTGTTCCATTACCTTTACCAGTCGTACGACGAAACACTGGGAAACAGTTTGCAGATTCACTGTTGTGATGATGGAACATCTTCCTTCCCGTTGGGATCCGATGTGGTGCCTGTGCCAGAGGGGAAGTTGTTTCTGCGAGCTGTGCTTGACTTTTGCAACTTGCAGTTCCAATGGTCGCGGGACGGAGACGTATTTGAGAATATTGGACCGGGGCTTGATGCATCCATCCTGTCCGATGATTACGGAGACCACTGGGGTTTCACGGGAACCTTTGTGGGAATTGCCTGTCAGGATTTGTCTGGAACGCAGCTTGCTGCAGAATTTGATTACCTCGAAGTGCTTGAAACGCACGGAAACGTAGCTTCATCATGAAATTCCATCCTTTGTTCATTGCGTTGGTTGTATCCCTCGGTGGTTTTCTGTTCGGATTTGATATGGGAATCATTTCCGGCGTTACTGAAATTGCCGGACCGCAATTCAATTTGACGGATGTGCAAAAAGGCTGGGTGACAAGTTCGCCTACGTTTGCGGCGATGTTCGCCATGTTCGCCGCAGGTGCTCTGAGTAACATGCTGGGGCGAAAGCCGTTGCTTGTTGCGATCGCGATTCTCTATGCCGCATCGGCGGTCTGGTCAGCTCTGGCCGGTGGTTATGTCAGCCTTTTTCTCGCTCGCATGATCGGTGGCGTTGCCTTTGGTGCTGCTCTGATCATCGCACCGACTTACATCGCTGAGATTTCGATGGCCAAAAACCGGGGCAAGCTGGTATCGATTCAGCAACTCAATATTGTCTTGGGCTTTTTTGCTGCATTCCTGTCCAATTGGTATCTCAACGGCATGTCCGAGACCGGTGCGGGCGGAATCACGAAGGACAATGTTTGGCGTTGGATGTTGGGCGTGGAGGCGTTTCCGGCGATTCTCTATCTGCTCTTCCTGTTTCTGGTGCCGCGAAGTCCACGTTGGTTATTCACGCGCGGGAGAACAGCAGAAGGGCACGCCGTACTGCAGCAAATGCACGGGGCTGAAGCCGGCGATGAGGAAGCTGCAGCCATTCGAAAAAGCATTGATGCAGCCGCCGGGGTTGTCAGAGACGGTTATCTGGAATTGTTCAATCCCAAATTGGGATTCGTGTTGATGGTGGGATTGTTGATTGGAATTCTCCAGCAGAGCACTGGTATCAATGCTGTCTTCTTTTACGCCACGGGCATCTTCAAGCAGACCGGAATTGGCGACAACGCCGCATTCTTTTCGGGTGTTCTGCTCAGCATGACCAATCTGGCTTTTACGGTTGTTGCAATTCTTCTGATTGACCGACTGGGACGGCGACCCCTGATGTTGGCTGGGATTGGTGGAATTGCGGTCAGTTTGTTGGTCTGTAGCCTTGCGTTCAGCCAGGCTAAGTATCAGCTCACTGAGGACAACTTGACGGTTTTGCGTGAGAAGGGAGACAGTCTGGAGCCTGCTGACTTTCAGGCGTTGAGCAGATTGGCTGACCAGGAGTTCGATAGTGACGTTTCGTTCAAACGCAAAATGAAAGAAACGCTCGGAGATAAGGTTTATGGAATGAATGAAGGAGTTATTCTGGAATTGGCCGTTCGTGGTTTGAACGCAAAGCTGGTTCTGGGAGGTATTCTGGCCTTCATTGCCTGTTTTGCTTTTTCGCTGGGACCGGTAATGTGGGTCATGCTCTCCGAACTTTATCCCAACCGTATCCGCGGGGTGGCGATTGGTGTCATCGGATTTGTGAATTCATTCACCGCGTGGGTGGTGACACAGGTCTGGCCTTGGGAACTGTCCAACTTGGGCGCAGCAACCTCGTTTTTGATCTTTGGTTGCATTGCCGTTGGCGGTTTCTTTTTACTGTTTTTCATTTTGCCAGAGACAAAAGGGCGAACGCTTGAGGAACTGGAAGCAGAACTGGTGAAGTAGCATTTTGTTGCTTCAGCAGACCTCTCAAGCCCTTTGTTTTCCTGTCGATTTTTTGTTACCGCGTCCGCTCTCGCCGTGATCGAACGGAGAGGTCGGGTTCGATGATTGGTGCCCAGTCATGAGATTTGTCTGTTTTTCTTTGCTCGCATTGGTTCATGCGTATTTCTTTCCCTTGCCGCTTGGAGCGGAAGAAGTTTCAGGACGTTTCGCACCTGCCAAGGGAAAGGTGCTTGTTTTTGCTGGGCAGGACAACGCTTCGGTTGGTGGTACGGAAAAGTACGATGACGGCTATGTCGAAAACGTAGGTGTGCCAGGTGGTGTCACTCATTACGTCTACTTTTCAGAGGGTTGGACGAACGAATTCAAACGCACTTTCCCGATCGGCGAAGTAGCCGGACTGAATCGTGAGACCGAATGGGCATCCGGGCCCATGCATCAGAAAGCCTATCTCGATTCCGTTGTTTTGAAGCGTTGTGTGATGCATGTTTCGATATCAATGGAAGGTGGTTGCGAAGCAAAGGTTGCCGACGGTTCGTTCGATCATCTGATTGACGAGTTTGTTGAATTCATCGGGGCATACCCGGATCGACCATTCCTGATCCGAATTGGTTATGAATTTGATGGGGTCTGGAATGACTATGACCCAAAGAATTTCAAACTGGCTTTCCGGCGTATCGTTGATGCTCTGAGGGAAAAGAAACTTGACAACTTCGCGATCGTTTACGCCTCCTCCAGTGGTGTGAAGGAAGGTCAGTTTGAGCAGTATGACCCAGGAGAGGATTACTACGATTGGGTGGGGTATTCATGGTGGGGTGGTGAAAAAGATGGGAAGGTGGCACTTGATTTTGCCCGCCGCGTTGGCAAGCCGGTGTTCATTGCGGAGGCCACTGCACGAGGCCATTATTTTGATAAAGAGGATCCAGAGTCTGTCTGGAATTCATGGTTCACCAAATTTTTCAATCACATCAAAAGTAATCTCGATGTGATTCGGGCTGTGTCCTACATCAACGCCGATTGGGACTCACAGGAAATGTGGGATGGATGGGGCCAGACCAGATTGGAAACTTCGCCGGTGCTGACGCAGAGATGGCTGAAGCAGATGGCGGATCCCATGTTCATCAACGGAAACGATAAGCCATTTCAGCACATCGGCTTTCCGCAACCTTTTGTTGCAGCTGATGCTGGGAAAAAACTTCCTTATCAGAACGCAAGTCTGTCGATTGATGATCGGGTTTCTGACTTGTTGGAGCGGATGACTCTGCAGGAAAAAATCTCGCAGATCACAGGTTGGTGGGATCCGAGTGAGGAGAAGCTGCGTGAGCAGGGTGAGATTTTCAAGAAGGATTTCTTTGCCAGGAATTGCCCTGATGGTGTTGGCGAACTCGGGCCGTTGCATAACCTGACCATTGATGAGGATGCACGTCTTTATGCAGCCGTGCAGCAGCATTTCAGAAATGATACGCGTCTGGGGATTCCTGCCATCCTGCATGATGAGGCAGCCCATGGTTTCATGCGTTTCGAGGCCAACTCATTTCCCACACCCATTGGACTTTCCTGCAGTTGGAACTCGGATCTTGTGAGAGAAATCTACTCTCAGGCTGGCCGTGAGGCGAGATCCCGCGGTGTATCGCATGTCCTCTCGCCAATCCTCGATGTAGCGCGGGATCTGAGGTGGGGACGCGTTGACGAAACGCTCGGTGAAGATCCTTACCTCGTAGCGAGGCTTGGTTCTGCCATGGTTCGTGGTTTGCAGGGTTCGTCTGATGGCACCGTCGCACCCAACCATGTGGCGGCGACCCTCAAGCACTTTGCAGGCTACGCAGGAACGAGTGGAGGACGAAACCGGTCCCCATATGTTGGTGGGCCGCGGGCATTGCTCGACACCGAGGTGTTCCCTTTTCGACATGTAATCGAGAATTCGAGGCCAGCAGCGGTCATGGCCGCATTCAATGAAATCGAGGGTGTGCCCTGCCATGTCAACCGTTGGGTACTCACGGATCTGCTTCGCGGGCGACTCGGCTTTGAAGGCTTGATCGTCGGAGATTATCAGGGCATCGATCTGGTACGTCGTTATCAGAAAATTGGTAAATCTGATGCCGATGCAGGGCGGATGGCTCTGGAAGCAGGATTGCAGTTGGAATTGCCAAATGACTTCGGTTTCAAACATCTCCCACGTCTCGTTCAGGCTGGCCAGATTGATGAGTCTTTGGTTGATCAGGCGGTTGCCGAAGTATTGGAACTGAAATTCCGGCTGGGACTATTTGAAGCACCAATGCAGTTGGATGTTCAGCGTGCAAAGTTTTTATCACAGTCCGACACAGCTCGTGAGTTGAGTCGTGAAGCGGCCAGGCAATCGATGGTCCTGCTGAAGAATCAAGGAGCTTTGTTACCCTTGGTTCCGGGTAAGCATGAAACGATAGCAGTGATTGGCCCTAACGCCGATGTCTGCCGACTTGGGAATTATTCAGGTCGCCCCAACCAGACAGTCTCACTGCTGCAGGGTGTCCGTGATCGGCTGGGTGAATCTGCCAACGTATTGTTTGCTGAAGGATGCAAGATCGCGCTCAATGATAAAGGCGACTCCTATGCAAACTGGCGGTACGTGAACGAAATCGAGTTTGCCAGTCTGGAAGACAATCAGGAGTCGATTGCGGAGGCAGTGGGTGTCGCTGAACGGTCCGATCTGGTGATTCTTGCACTGGGTGAAAATGTGCTTTTGAGTCGAGAGGCATGGGCTGGGAATCACGTGGGTGATCGCACCACCATGGACTTGACGGAATCACAGCGAGTGCTTGCCGAGTCAATCCTTGCTACCGGGAAACCTGTTGTTCTTTTTCTGAACAACAGTAAGCCTGTGACGCTGCATCGTCTTGGCGAAAGAATACCTGCCATCATCACGGCTCACTACTCTGGACAGGAAACCGGCACTGCCGCAGCGGAAATACTGTTTGGTGATACGAATCCCTCGGGCAAGCTGACACTCAGTTGGCCACGTAGCGTGGGGCATCTGCCTGTTCATTATGGCCAACAACGCAGCGCGCAGATCTTCGACTATGTCGATTCCCCACGTGATGCTGTTTATCCATTCGGGCATGGTCTCAGCTATACCACATTCGAATATGGTGATCTGCAGTTGTCTTCCCGTGACATCCGTCCCGGAGACGTTGTGGAGGCGACTGTTCGCATTACGAATACCGGTCAGCGAGCAGGAACGGAAATTGCACAGTTGTATGTTTCCGGTGAGTCTTTTGACATTGCAAGGCCCGGGCTTGAATTGAAAGGGTTCCGACGGGTTTCACTTGAACCAGGGCAGAGTGCGGATGTTGTTTTCCAGCTCAGGGCCGAGGATTTATTCTTTCATGATGAATCACTCAAACGGGTGTTTCCGGATGGCAAGTACCTGGTAAGGGTGGGACGGTCTTCTGCCGATTTAGGAGAACCCCAGCCCCTGTTCGCGCGAGCGGAACCAGAATCGGCACCACTGCTTGCAGCTGCGGATCCTGCGAAATCTCATTCGGG
>JAAXJB010000043.1:25811-36215 GCA_012270065.1 Rubripirellula sp.
CCTCATTCGGGCGTGCCTCATTCGGGCGTGCCTCATTCGGGCGTACCTCATTCGGGCGTACCTCATTCGGGCGTGCCTCATTCGGGCGTACCTCATTCGGGCGTACCTCATTCCGGTGTGCCTGATTCCGGTGTGCCTGATTCAGGTGTTGTTTCTGCCAGCGGGCAATCTGCTCCATCCGATCTTTCGAACAAGGACCGACCAAATGTTCTGTTCATTGCAGTCGATGATTTGCGACCGGAACTGGGTACTTACGGGACAGATGTAATCACTCCGAATATTGATCGACTTGCGGCTTCGGGCGTCCGTTTTGATCAGGCTTACTGTCAGCAGGCGGTTTGTGGTGCATCACGTTTATCATTAATGAGTGGCTTGTACCCTATCCGGACTGGTGAACAGACATTTCATGTTTCAGGTTGGCGGGAACGGCATCCTGATGTGTTGACGATGAACCAGCACTTCAGTCAGCAGGGTTATCGAACGATCGGTTTGGGAAAGATTTACCATGGTCACAGTGGTATTGGGGTTGATCCCGAAAACTGGAGTCGATGGATTGATATTGCCGGTCAGGATTATGCCAAGCCTGAAAATCTGGCAACGCTGGCACGCGTTCGTGCAGAGGGAAAGGTTGGCAACTCCATGGATCCTGCCAAGGGGCCACTGACCGAATCTGCTGATGTTCATGATGACACTTATCTTGATGGAAAGCGGGCAGCGCAGGCGACTCGAATTCTTGAGGACTTGGCCGCGAATACCGGCCCGGAGCAGCCATTCTTTTTGGCGGTCGGTTTCGCAAAGCCGCATCTTCCGTTTGTAGCGCCGAAAAAATATTGGAATCTCTACCAGCGTGCGGATTTTTCGATGCCCACAAATCAGGCTATCCCCGAGGGGTATCCGAAACATGCTGCCAATTTGATGGCTCATGAAATGCACAAGTACAGTGACTTTGAAGGCGAGTCCCCTGCTGATTTTTCTGACGAACTGAATCTTCGTCTGTTGCACGGGTACGCTGCTGCAACCAGCTATGCCGATGCTTGTGTTGGGCGGGTTCTGGACGCGTTGGAACAAACCGGTTTGTCTGAGAACACCATCGTAGTTCTATGGGGTGATCATGGTTGGAAATTGGGGGATCATGGCAGTTGGACCAAGCACACCAACTTTGAATGTGATACGCGGACTCCGTTGATCATTCGTGACCCAAGGTTGGCAGAGGGTCAGTCAACCTCGCGCATCGTTGAGTTGATCGATCTCTATCCCACACTCTGCGATTTGACAGGTCTGCCCATTCCGGAACATTGTCAGGGACGTAGCTTTCGACGGCTGTTGACAGACCCCGAGGCAGGTCATCGCTATGAGGCTTACAGTTCGTACCCTGCACACAAAATGCTGGGTCATAGTCTGCGGATCGGAAATTATCGCTACACGGAATGGCGGGACGAGAACGACGCTGTCAAAGCCAAGGTTCTGACTCACCTCAATACGGATCCCGGTGAGGTCACGAATGTCATTGATGTTCCAAAGCATGCCGAGGCATTGAAGCGGGCAGAGGAGCGTCTTGCTTTGCGGATTGAAATGGCAAAGCAGATTTCAAACGGACAGCAGCAATCCAAAGCTGACGCAACCAATCGCGTTCCCCAGGCGATGGTCGCGGTTGAGCCAAAGCAGGCAGCACCGCAACGAAATGTCCAAATTGAAAACGCAGTTCCCGTGGATTCAGCCCAGTCCAGAACCGTAATCAAAATTGATCTCGGCGACGAAAACTTACGGCAAGAAATTGATGGCTTCGGTGGATCCATCGCATTTTGGGGTGTCAACGCGGATGACCGTGCTCTGGAAGCTGCCGTCAACGGTTTGAATATCAACATTCTTCGTGTCCAAGGTGAGGTGACCAGGCAGGGCAATGCCGAGCGGAACCGTGATGCCTTGCAGCGTGCGACCAGATTGAACCCGGATCTTCGAGTCTTGCTGACATTCTGGCAGCCAAGATCACTCGAACATCTTGAATCGGCATATTGGTTGGATGTGGTGGAAAACCAGAGTTCACAGCAGTTTCGGCTGAAACCCTCAAGGGAAGATGAATGGGCTGACGAAATCATTGCGCGCGTCCAGCAGTATCGACGCTGGGGTGTCAATGTTGAAGTTGTGGCTGTGCAAAATGAGGCCAATTGGTCCCATCCGGGAACACAGACATGTGGCTGGGAGCCGAGCAGATTGGCAAAGTTCATTGAGCAAAAGGTCAGGCCCCGGCTGGACGCTGCCGGGATGTCGCAGATTCGGATTGCGGCACCGGATCTCGCCTATTTGGGTGACAATGCATCTGAAATTCAGCGGTTCCTCCCCACTCTGACCAATCCTGAAGTTGATGTCGCTGCCTATCATATGTACGACAGTTTCGTTGAAGGGCAGGACGGGAAACTGGAAAATCTTGTTTCCAAAGCACGACTGCTTGGCAGAATGCGTCAGCAGAATTTTCCATCCAAGCGGCTGTGGATGACCGAAACTACCGGTGCCCAGTGGAATGGAGCCCAGTGGCATACTTACGGCTGGACGCCTGATTTGGACGAGCACGATAAAGCGATTCTCGCAGCTCGTTACATTCATATGACTCTGAATGATGCTGGTGCGAATGCCTTTTTATGGTGGGGACTTGTTTACAGTCTCGCACCCGAGCGAGTGACTGATCGCAACACACGCCAAAAACACCGGGATGAAGGTTTGGTGTTGGTACAGGAAAAAACAAATAATGGCTTTCAGCCTTTTCTGGAGCGAACCAAAAAGTACTACACCTTTCGGCAATATTCCGCGTTCGTGCGTCCCGGTTATCAGAGACTTGCTGTCGATGCTCCCTCACACCTTCAGGTGTCGGCTTATCGTTCGGCGGACCAGGCACGAGTCGTGGTGGTCGTCATCAATGACGGAGAGGCGACTCATGGAGTCCAGTTTCAGGTTCCGGACGGTTACCGGTTGAGTACGGTTCGACAAACAGACCCGGTTCGTGATTGTGAGCCCGTTGATGCTGCTGAACCAATGATCGGAAAGTCTGTACGCACCCTCGTGTATGAAAGGTGAACAGTTCTGTGAGCAGGGATAGGATAAGGTCGTGCAGAGTTAAAACTGATCGCGTTTGGCAAAATTGTCGACGTACAGGAAGTGTTGTGTTGTCGGCAGTATGTTTGATGGTATTGACGATGGCGTCGAACGCATTGTCCGCTCCTCCCAACTTCATTTTCATTCTTGCCGATGATTGCAGTTACCGCGATCTGGAACTTTACGGGGGGCCCGCCAAAACACCCAATATCAAGCGTTTGGCTGAACAGGGATTGACCTTCAGGCGTTGCTATCAGGCCGCTCCAATGTGTTCCCCCACACGGCATGCTCTCTATACAGGTCTGTATCCGGTCCGCAGCGGTGCATATCCAAATCATGCCAAGGCGTACGAGAATGTGCAAAGCATTCCTCATTATCTTTCGCGGGGTGGATACCGGGTTGGTTTGGCTGGGAAGACTCACATTGCTCCTCAGACCGTTTTTCCGTTTGAGTATCTCAAAGAGTTTGCGGACCCTCCCGATCAGGATGTGGCTGTGGTTGACGGATGGCGTTATCAAAAAGTACTGCAGTTCATGCGTGAGTCGGCTGAAAAATCGCAGCCATTCTGTTTGTTTCTCTGTTCCAACGAACCGCATGCGCCGTACAGCAAAGGTGATCCTCGTCCATATGAAAATGCGGAACTGAGCCCCCAGCAGTTTGATTTTCAACGTGATGAATACGCAAGATATCTCGGTGAAATTACCTACTTTGATGGTCAAGTCGGCGAAATAGCTGACATGGTCGACCAGCTGGGATTGAAGCAGAACACCTGTTTCATTGTTGCGACTGAACAGGGTAGCGGCTTTCCTTTTGGCAAGTGGACCTGTTACGAGATAGGTGTTGCCAGTGGCTTGGTCGTTTCGTGGCCTGGAGTTGTACAGAATGGGGGTGAGACAGATGCCATCGTCGAGTACACCGATATTGTTCCTACATTTCTTGATGCTGCAGGTATCGCAATACCCGAGTCGCTTGACGGGAGTTCCTTTCTTGGCTTATTGCAGGGGAAAACTACATCACACAGTAAATACGCTTTCAGTATTCAGACAACGCGTGGTGTGAATGGTTATCGGGATCCATACGGAATACGAACGGTGGTTGGTAAACAGTATCGTTACATTCGAAATCTGTTTCCTGAAAATGAATTCAGCATCCCGGTGTCGCGTCAGGTTTTCGAAGCCACTCGCGAATTGGATGAGCAATCACGTGATCGTGCTGAACGATACATGCAAAGGCCAGCAGAGGAACTGTATGATGTGATGGCTGATCCATACTGTCAGGTCAATCTTGCCGATCGTCTGGAACTTGCTGACAAAAAGCGTCAACTCTCTGCGGTGCTGGATCGATGGATGCGGTCGCAGGGTGACACCGGTCGACAGGTTGAAATTGATGCCCATGGGCGTCAGGCGGATTGGTACAAGCCGAGGCGGCAAGGAAGAGATTGATCAGCAAGCCGGATGGATCCCCGTGAAATCACCTTTGATATTCTGATTATCTGTTCAGGCTTGTCATTCCATCGAGGAGCATGATCCGTAATCATGTTGCTTGCACGCTCCGACCGGTACGCTGATCATTCGTGGAGAGAAATTTGGGATGAAAATGACTTTCAAAATTGACACTGACCAGGTGTTTTTCAGAGTACTGATCGTCTTTCTGGTGATGTGCTGCGTAGGTTGTCAGCCTGATGAAAGCCACTTGGTCTTTGAAGTAGAAAAGCCTGACGCGCTGGCTTCTGAAATGGTCTCATTAACGGTGGCTATGCGCGAGGTTGATGTATCCTGTGGGCAGTGTCAATTCGGCATGCCCGGCAACGGTTGCGATCTGGCGGTCAGGATCGATGGTCAGGTTTATTATGTGGATGGAAGCTCCATTGATGATCATGGTGACGCCCATGCCGAAGATGGACTTTGTAATTGCGTCCGTCGGGGGGTTGTCACTGGCCAGGTTGAGGCTGGGCGCTTTGTCGTTTCGGAGATGAAATTGGTTGGTTCTTCTGGCCTTCCAGACGAGGCGACACCAGACTGAACACAAAACCGCCGGGTGCCCAACAGATTGCCGACGCTGTTGCTGTTCACTCCGATGGGCAGGCTTGCAGTTTTTTTTAAACGGATTGATTGCTGCGATTCGTGTCCGGTTCTGACGCTGGGATGGAAACGCTGGGGTGGAGGCGCTGCACCATGACGTGCCATTGTTCACGATGCGTCGGTGTGTGTTTCGCGACTGCATCAGTCGAGGTTTCATTTCTGCAACGAAAAACCTTGCGTCGGACTTGCAATCGCTGATTGCAGTTTGCCACTGCAGCCGATCTCCGGTCGACACGTGCCACTGGCGACCAGCATGCGGTGGTCATTGTTTTGTGCGACGCCCAGAGAGCAATCCTGTTCGAATCGGCCCAGGAGTTTGAATTCAGTGTTTGTGACAAGCGTAATCTTTGGTTCACCGTAACAGCCAAACCACCAATGACCATTGACCAGTGCTGCGGTCTGAATGCCCAGATGTGTGTGGCCGCTGTGAATGGTGTGTTTCTTCACAAATTCGAAATCTGCATCATATTCGTAGACATAGTTTTCCGGGACATTGTCAGGCAATCCGCCAACGACAAAAAAATTCCCCTTGTGAAATCCGATTCCACCGGCACCATGAAAGACTTCGGAAACTGCGTGGCGTGCAATTTCTTTCATGTTGCTGGCGTTGTAAACATAGACCCATGAATCGGCATTGCCATTGGGGTCATTGAATTTGCCGAGGTTGACGGCAACAAAGATCTTTCCGTTGTGATGGCACAAATCGCCATGATGGTTAGCAACAGGAACCTTGGCGAGTAATTTTCCGGAGTGGTCCGTTTTGACAAGTGTCGTTGTGAATGACCAGAAAATGGAGTCAGCTGAAACGCAGACTCCCTGCAGATGATGCTTGTAATTGCCAGGACATGACAAGTTGATCCTTGATTGAATGGTGTCGTCCTTTTTCTGATTCTGCGCAGGTTGGTCTTCTGCATGAATCAGGCGTGTCGTCAGGATGATGGCCAAGCAAAAGAACATGCTTGTTCTGATCGTTGTGTTCATGGTCTCGAATGGGCGGAGGAAGGATGAGATTCTCAGTTGGAACCGGTTGGAGATTGGATCATGTCGTCTGGGAATTCTGAACGTGAACTTCCTTCAGAACTTCGCAGATTTGATCCATGATTGCGTTTGAACCCTAGCGGGATATTCAAGCCGCCAGTTTGCTTGAGATGCTCGTGCAGTTCACGACGCATGGCTGCAATTCTCGGTTGTTGATCTGCCGCGTCAATCAGGTTTTCTGTTTCGTTTGGGTCTTGTTTGATGTGATAAAGTTCATCCGTATCCCAGACACCATGATACTGAATGAGTTTGTAATCCCGTTTGCGAAGGGCGAATGTGGTTGGTGTCTGTGGAAACGCCGGTTCCCAGTAGTATTCATAGAGTAACGCACTGCGTTTCCAGTTGGAAAGATTGGGGTTTTTCATGAGTGGAAGCAGGCTGTGCCCCATCATTCCGGGGACGATGTTCAGTTTCGCCAGTTCCAGCATTGTTGGTGCGATATCGATATTGGCCACGAGTGCCTCGCACTGTTCCCCTGCTTTGATTCGCGAAGGCCAATACGCAATGAGCGGGATTCGGATGGAAGGCTCATAAGCGCAGCGTTTGTCAATCAGTCCGTGTTCGCCCCACAGGTGGCCACCATCGCTGGTGAACAGAATCAGTGTTTCTGTCGTGAGCTTTTCTGCTTCGAGAGTGTTCATGATGCGACCAATGCTCTCGTCAATCGACAGTATCATCTCGCAGTAATGGCGGTACATCTCTTCGACTGATTGATTTGATCTGCCGTGATAGGGGTATTCGACACCGTGCCAACTGTTTCTCTGGTCCTGGACCCACATTGGTTTCCCCGTCCTGTTTTCGGCGGTGTTCGCCATGGTTGCGGGAGGCGTGAAACGGACGCTGCGGTATTGGTCTCGATGACGAGGTGCCGGATCGTAGAGTCCGTGGACACCTTTATGCGACAGAAAAAGCATGAATGGATTTTCGGAGGATTGTTCGGATAACCACTTTTCTGCATAGTCCGTAAGTTCGTCGGTCATGTATTTTTTGCGAGCAACTTTCCTGCCATTGACGTTCAGTCTTTGACCTTCGTGTTGATACGTGCCTTGGCCACGGAAACTGACCCAGTGATCGAAACCTGGGCGAGCGGCATCGCTTGAACCACCCATGTGCCATTTGCCAATGAAAGCGGTTTTATATCCTGCATCCTGCAGCGCTTGTGGAAATGTTTCGATGCGAGCATCGAGTAAAGTCGAATTGTCAACCACTTTGTGATTGTGCATGTACCTGCCCGTCAGGAAAGAGGCGCGGGAAGGTGAACACAAGGAAGTTGTGACGAACGCGTTTCTGAATCGAAGACCGCCTTCTGCCAGTTCATCAATGTGCGGCGTCTTGATGAACGAATGACCCGCATGTCCGAACGTATCATGACGCAGGTCGTCGATCAGAATGAAAACAATGTTTGGGATGCGGGGTGCCTCGCCGGCGGCATTTTTACTGCACGAGCAGACAGTGCCGGCGATCAGCAGGAAAAGCAGGGCATTTTTCATGATTGATCAAACTGCCGCGGGCGCGGACGAGGGGGGATCTGATCAGGGTATCCGTTTTCACGTGTGTCCCTACGTGGAAATGCTCCTGATGAGAACCATGGTATCCGCGAACAACGAAGCGATGTTGTCCCTGAGACCTTTCAGGATGATTCCACGCAGTGAACAGACCATTTTGCTGATGCTGTGCACGTGCAGAGACTGATTTCAGGTTTGACATTCGACCGTGGAACGTCAGATTTTCAATTCCTGCTTGGCCTCAATGAACTTTTCAATTGCAAAATCGATGTCTTCCTCGGAATGTGCAGCCGAGATCTGAGTCCGGATTCGCGCTTTGCCCTTGGGGACGACTGGAAACGAAAATCCGATGACGTAAACACCTTTCTGCAACATCAGGTCTGCCATGCGTGTTGCAAGAACTGCATCACCTAACATGATCGGTACGATCGGATGTTCACCAGGAATCAAATCGAAACCCGCTGCTTCCATGCCGGCACGAAAACGTCGGGTGTTGGATTCCAGACGGTCCCGCAGTTCGGTCGTTTCGGTCAGCAGTTCAATGGCACGCACGGACGCAGCTACGATCGGCGGTGCGACCGAGTTTGAAAACAGATAGGGGCGTGATTTCTGACGAAGCAGATCAATGATTGGTTTTCGACCGCTGGTGTATCCGCCGCTCGCGCCACCGAGCGCTTTGCCAAGAGTTCCGGTAATGATGTCGACACGATTCATGCAATCATGGTGTTCGTGTGTCCCACGGCCTGTCTTTCCCATGAAGCCAACGGAATGTGAGTCATCGACCATGACGATTGCATCGTACTTGTCAGCCAGATCGCAGATGCCCGGTAGATTGGCGATGTGTCCATCCATGGAAAACACACCGTCTGTTGCGATCAGGCGATACCTTGCGCCCTGTGCATCTTTCAGTTTCGACTCAAGATCTTCGAGGTCATTGTTCCGGTAGCGATATCGCTGGGCCTTGCAGAGCCGAATGCCATCGATGATCGACGCGTGGTTAAGTTCATCGGAAATTACCGCGTCTTCGGATGTCAATATGGTCTCGAATAAACCGCCGTTGGCATCAAAGCAGGATGTGTACAGAATCGTATCTTCCGTGCCCAGAAACGCACTCAATTTGCTTTCCAGATTCTGATGCACGGCTTGCGTTCCACATATGAATCGCACCGATGAGAGACCATACCCCCAGTCGTCGAGACCTTGATGGGCCGCTTTGGCGACCTCTGGATGTTCTGATAGTCCGAGGTAATTGTTGGCACACATGTTCAGAACATTCTCGCCATGATTGACCTGAATATGGACATCCTGTGGAGTTGTGATGGTCCGTTCTGATTTGAATAATCCCTGCTCCCGAATGTCGTCGAGCTGGTTTTGGATATTCATTAGGAAATTTTCAGACATGGGCTTTCGTCTCTGAGTGTTCGTATTTTTCTGGACAGGCAGTTCTTATAGCCAATTGAGAATTACTTTTCCGGATTTGCCGGACAACATGACGTCAAATCCCTGCTCAAATTCGGTGTAATGGAATCTGTGCGTGATGGCCGGAGTCAAATCGAGTCCACCTTGAATCAAGACCGTCATCTTGTACCACGTTTCGTACATTTCACGTCCGTATATTCCTTTAATGGTGAGCATATTGAAAACGACTTCATTCCAGTCAATCGCCATTTCCTCAGTCGGGATTCCCAGCATGGCAATTTTGCCTCCATGACACATTTCGTGGACCATTTGCCGAAAGGCGGCTGGACTACCTGACATTTCCAGCCCCACGTCGAATCCTTCCGTCATTCCCAAGGCCATTTGTACTTCCTGGATGCTCTCTGTTCGCACATCAACAACTCGAGTGGCTCCCATCTGCTTTGCCAGGTCCAGACGCCATGGATTCACATCCGTGACAACGATGTAACGGGCACCGGCGTGTTTGGCCACGGCGGCTGCCATGCAACCAATGGGTCCAGCCCCAGTGATCAGGACATCTTCTCCCAGAACAGGGAACGAAAGAGCTGTGTGAACTGCGTTTCCAAACGGGTCAAAAATGGATGCGACATCGCGATCAATGGACGGGTCGTGAAGCCAGACATTGGTCATGGGAAGTGAAAGATATTCCGCAAATGCTCCCGGTCGATTAACACCGATTCCTTTCGTGTCTGCGCAAAGGTGGCGACGTCCCGCCATGCAATTGCGACAGCGGCCACACACGACATGGCCCTCTCCGCTGACGATATCGCCAGTCTTGAAGTCCGATACGTTTGAGCCAATTTCTACAATCTCACCTACAAACTCGTGTCCCACCACCATGGGAACCGGAATGGTCGCTTCTGCCCACGCATCCCACTTGTAGATATGAACGTCCGTACCACAGATGCCGGTGCGGTCGACCTTGATCAAAACATCATTGATGCCGATCTCCGGCTCCGGAACATCTTTCAGCGTGAGCCCGCGTTCCCGATTCTGTTTGACAAGTGCTTTCATCTGCCTGCGGTTAGTCGAAGTTGGTGAAGAAAAAACCGGGTTCGGGTGGTGATTGCCGGTTGTGACTTTCGATGATCAGATGCGCCACTGCTTGCAACAGTGGGTTCAACCTTCAGTACACACCATCGTGGACATCAGACTGCAGAAGTGTTTCCAAGCAATGGCAGTGCAGATGTTCTCTCTGTTCGGCACAGCATCCTGTTCAACACAGCATCCTGTTC
>JAAXJB010000043.1:36315-61841 GCA_012270065.1 Rubripirellula sp.
CACAGCATCCTGTTCAACACAGCATCCTGTTCGGCGCAGCATCTTATCAGACGCGATCGCCGCTGGGAGTCAGGGTATCGCTGGGGAACACAATTCAGAAGGGCAGCTTTCGTCGCACCCAACGATTTTGGCCGACTGATTTGTAACGTCCTACGGTTACGGGGGCCTTTGATGACGAATTTCGGGATCGAAAAAACAAAGCAAGCTCAAACCGTCAGGATTTGTTCGATGCCCAGTAACTGTTTTGGTCTCTGATGGACGGCGATCTGACGGTACCAACGTAAATTGCGGTTCACGTCAACTGGCTGATGAGCTCTTGTAATTCAGACTGCGAAATGGGCTTGCTTACATAAGCATCCATTCCGGCATCCAGGCATGCTTCTCGGTCGCATTCCATCGCCTGCGCGGTCAAGGCAATGATTGGGATTCGCTGACCATTTGCGGATTCCAGTTGGCGGATTTGCCTGACCGCTTGCAAGCCGTCGCAGGCAGGCATCAGAACATCCATCAGGATCAAGTCCAAGTTCTCTCCCTCGGTCTGCCAAAGTTGAATCGCTTCGAAGCCAGTGCGTGCAAGGGCAACACTGTGTCCCCATTTTGTTAAAAGAGCTTTCATCAAAGTCTGGTTGACGGGTGAATCTTCGGCCAGCAGAACGTGTAGCGGGGCTTGGATGCGTTGATTGCTTCGTTTTTCAGTTGCCGTATGGCCCGCTCCCGTTGATGGTAAATCATCCGTGCCTTGCTGAAGCTGTAGGGTGAAAAAGAATGAGCAGCCAGTTGGCTGGTTGTTCTGGCACCAGATGCGGCCGTTCATCAGTCTGACCAACTCGCGGGAGATTGCCAGGCCCAGGCCGGTGCCGCCATAGGGTCTTGTGGAGGACATGTCAGCTTGCGTGAATGCTGCAAAAAGTTCCTCGTTATTACCTTCGGGGAGTCCAATTCCGGTGTCCCGTATTTCGATATGAAGTTCAAACCCTCCAGTGTTGTCGATTGTTTTTCCCTGTGCCAACAACTTGATGTTGCCTTCGTTGGTGAACTTCAGTGAATTTCCAAGCAAGTTGACAAGAATCTGTCGAATCTTGTGTGCATCACCGCGCATGGTTCGTGGCAAGTTGTCAGCGATCCGGGCTTCCATTTCGATTCCGTGGATCTTCCCCTGAATCTGGAACATTGCCATGGTTTCGTTGACAAGATCATCCAGACGGAACGACTGTGCATCAAGTTTGACTGCTTTGGCCTCGATCCTTGAGAAATCAAGTACCTGGTTGATGATTTCCAGGAGTGATCTTCCAGATGCATTGACCGCCTGCGTGTATTCGAATTGGGTTGGGTCAAGATCCGTTTCGAGGAGCAGCTCGCTCATTCCCAACACACCGTTCATGGGTGTTCGAAGTTCATGGCTGATGGTTGCAAGAAAATCACTCTTCGCCTGGTTTGCCGCTTCGGCGTTCTTGGTTGCGAGTTTCAGCTGTTTTGCCTGCTTGTCGAGTTTTTCCCGTGTCGCTTCCAGCTGTTTGATGGTCTCTGCAAGTTCTTCTGCCCGATTCGCATCCGATATTTTCGTTGCTGCAATCGATGCGATCGTGGTCAACCATTCTTCATGACGTTCCGTGTAAAAGTCGACCTCCCTGTGCTCGGTGTCAATGACTCCGATGCAGCGACCGTTGAGCATGATTGGTACGGCCAGTTCTGATAATCGAAAATCGTCGTCGACGATGTAGCGGGGATCGAGACGCGTGTCAGGAATTCTTTCCGGCGCAGCAAAGTGAGCAACGCTTCCCACGATGCCCTCGCCAACCGGGATGGTGATTGCATCTTTAATCGTGCGACCTTCGGGATTCTTGGGGCCGTATGCAGCTTTCTGAATCAGAATTTTGTTATCTGCGTCCAGCAGGTAGATAACACAGTCTTCAAACCCCATTCCCGCAATCACTCGGTCGGCAATGAGCCAGAATATTTCGTCGAGTGTCGATCGCTGTAAAAGATCGAGCGCGAATTGGTGAAGCAGCTTTAAGAAACCATCCGGTGTCAGTTCTTCGTGCTTTTTCATTTTCTTGCAGCTGCGGCTGAACTCTTGTGCTGAACTTTCGGCCAGGAGGATGGCGATTCTGACATGCTGGTCACGCGAGCTTGTGAAACCTCTTTTTCGACACCTGTCCACTGCGGCACGTGGAAGGCGATCCCCCAAACTTCTTTGCGCCTTCTCCAGCAGACGTTTCGAAAACATCGGTCAGCTGATTCCTGTGTTGCATTATCGCAACATCGCCCTGGGAACCAATGTATCTGATGCAGGAAACGAACGGTAAAGGCTGTCCCGCGGCCGTTTCGAAACGGTTTCGCGGCATGAAAAGTGAAAAAACAGCAAAAAACAACCGCATCACGATGCTGGTGTACAAATGTCAGTGTGTCTGTTTTTTTTTGCAAGTTCAAGAGTTTTGTTCGACAATACCTTTGGGGGGTAGGCTGTGGCGAGAGTTGTGCATCTCGACGCAGTCGGGGAAAGCGGACCTGAAGCGAACCTGCGTGCGTGTGTCCCTGAGATTTTGGCGTCTGACCCGGTACAATCATGGAATCGCTGGTCAGGCAGGCGTTGCGAACGAAGTGGTGTTTTTGCACGCGTTGAAGGACTGAACCGGAGTGATTCGTAAAGTTGGTGTGCCATGACGAATTTTCGATTGAGACGTCGCTCCTTTCTGGGAACCGCTTCTGCTTTTGCGTTTGGTGGCATGGCAGGAAGTGCAAACGCTGTATGCGTGCCTGCGGATCGCGTTCGCCAAATCACACGGGGCCCTTTGCATCACTGGTTTGGTTATTACGACAAATTGCAGTTTGATCCTGAGTCACGCTTTGTTTTGGGAATGA
Source organism: Rubripirellula sp. (assembly GCA_012270065.1). GTDB lineage: Bacteria > Planctomycetota > Planctomycetia > Pirellulales > Pirellulaceae > Rubripirellula. Next base: position 39,178 of record JAAXJB010000043.1, read on the forward strand.
CCGTTGATTTTGAACATCGTAGCCCCAGGGCTGATGATCAGATCGGAATCGGAATGGTCGATCTGAAGGATGATGACAGATGGATCGAGCTTGGGACTAGCACAGCGTGGTGTTGGCAACAGGGATGCATGTTGCAGTGGCTGCCCGGTTCTTCGAATGAGGTCATCTGGAACGACCGGGAAGAAGGTCAGTTCGTTGCCAGAATCAAAAACGTCGTCACCGGACAAGACCGTGTTCTGCCAAATCCTGTTTACAGCGTTAGCCCAGATGGCAAGTATGCTGTTTCCCCCGACTTTCGCCGCATCAATGATGTGCGGCCGGGTTATGGCTACGTGGGTTTCAAAGATCCTTTCGCTGATGATCCGGCCCCAACGGAAACCGGGATCATGCGCATCGACCTGCAGACCGGCGAGACGCGTTTGATCCTTTCGTTGGCTGATATCGTTCGCCTGGGGCATATTCCCAACCAGTCCATCGGTATCAAGCACTACTTCAACCATCTTCTGTTCAGCCCCGATGGCAAACGTTTCATTGCGTTGCACCGTTGGCGCTATCCTGATGGGTCACGTTTGACTCGTGCAATTACAGCGAATGCAGATGGGTCGGATATCAGAATCGTGTGCCCAAATGGCTACACTTCACACTTCATCTGGCGGGATTCAAAAACCATTCTCGCGCAGTCTCGTCATTGGGATGGCAATGATGGCTGGGGAAATTTCCTTTTCGAAGATGTTGATGGCGGTGGCGATGTACGTGAGGTCGGACGTGGTATTCTGGACCCGAGTGGTCACATCAGTTATTTGCCGGGTCAAAAGTGGATTCTCAACGATACTTACCCTAAAACAGAAGCAAGAATTCAGACACCACACCTGTACGAGATCGCTTCTGGCAAACGAATTGATCTCGCGGAACTTCACCTGCCACCGATCTACAAAGGAGAGTGGCGGGTTGATACCCATCCCCGGTTCTCGCCTGATGGGAAACTGGTCTGCGTCGATGCTCCGGTGGCAGGACAAGGCAGACAGTTGCATTTGATTGATATCGGTGAACTGGTCAGCGATCGGTAATGGAGTCCACAGATGCAATCCCGAAGCACTGCGACCAGTTCGTTGTGCAGTGGTGCTGAACATTCGACGGTGGAAGGAGTGTTTTCAATGTCCCGTCTCATTTGCCAAAAAAAGTACGTCAGCAACAGTTTTGGGCGTGTTGGGAAAAATGGGCTTGGCGGAAAGACGCTTGTTGCAGGTTCTCTGGTAAAATTTGGAGCTTGTCCTGCTGAATATTGAAAGCACTCTGAAGATGAGCTGTCATGGCACCAATTCAAGACAAAGTAATTCGCGCAACCTGATTTACACCGCTGCTTTTCCTTGCCTGCTCTGTTTTCTGTGGCCCGTGATTCCATCAGGGGATGACGTGTGATTGCACAGGACAATGAATACATATTCTTTCTCCGGTTTGAAAAAAGATGATGACTGAAACTTTACGACACCGACTCTTTTTGGCTTGCGGATTCAGCTTGGTGTTCTTTGGAATCAGGAATCCAGGGCTTGTGGTGAATGCGGCTGTTCCAGATCAGCCCAATGTGATTTTCATTTTCGTTGATGATCAGGGTTACTATGACCTGGGGTGTTACGGAGCTTCCGAAGTCAAAACGCCGCGTATCGATGCAATGGCAGACCAGGGCGTTCTTTTTACCGACTACTACGCAGCTGCTCCCATCTGCAGTCCCTCGCGAGCCGGTTTGATGACGGGCTGCTACCCTCGCAGGGTTGGTAACGAAACCTGGGTCCATCGAGCAGATTCAACTTCGGGGATACACCCCAGCGAACTGACGCTTGCTGAATTGTTCAAGAGTCATGGATACGCTACTGCCTGTGTTGGCAAATGGCATCTTGGTTTTCGTGAACCTTTCTTGCCTCACAATCAGGGTTTTGATCACTATTTTGGACTGTTGCACAATCTTGATCCTGTTGAGACCGTTTATTTTGACGAGGAGGGTGGTGTACCTCTGTTGAGAAACGGGAAAGTGGTGAAACGACCTGCTGATCCTGCTGAATTGACCCGCCAATACACGGATGAAGCAATCCGTTTCATCGAACAGAGTAAGGGGCAGCCGTTTTTCCTGTATTTGCCACACACAATGTTGCATGTACCGCTCGGCGTGAGTGAAGCATTTCAGGGAAGTTCGCAGTGGGGAGATTATGGCGATGCGATTCACGAGCTTGATCACCATGTTGGCCGTCTTTTTGAGACGCTCGAGCAATTGGGGATCGACCGGCAGACACTTGTGATTTACGCATCCGATAATGGCAGGGGACCGGGACGCACGCCGTCGCAGAAGATTCGCGGGCGGAAACTTTCCACTTATGAAGGAGGTATCAGGGTGCCAGCCATTGCCTGGGGTCCCGGCTTGGGGATCCAGGCAGGAGCCAGATCATCGGCGGTTGTCAGAGCAATGGACTGGTTCCCCACTCTGGCGACGTTTGCCGGTATCAAAGTGCCGGAGGGACGCGTGATTGATGGTCGGGACATTTCACCGCTGCTCAAAGGAGAATCGGAAGTCGTTCCGCCGCCTGGTCTCAAAAAGTCACTTAACGCAACCATTCCGTTGAGACGCCGTTGGAATCCACCTGCCGAATGGGCAACCATCGTCAAGCGAACTGAGTACAACGACGCCTTCTTTTACCATGGCAGTGAAGGTGCACTCGCGGCTGTGCGTTGGCGCAATTTCAAGTTGCATCTGAATCCCAGTCTTCAGCTATTCGACTTGTCAAAGGATCCGGGAGAATCAATCCCGGTTCGTGATCGGGATGTGCTGCGAAAAATGCGCGGGATGGCAATCATGTTTCAGGATGAAATGAGGCATGATGCGCGCCGTGCGGGTGAAAGCCATGCCCGCGCCGATGCATCTGGTCGGACCACAATCCCCCAAGAAACTGTGGAGAACCTTGATGCAAAACTGAATGTCCAATATGCCAGTTATGGAGACCGCACTCTTGAAATGGATGTTTACCGTCCGCGTCGTCTGTGGGGTGAATTGCCGGCGGTCGTTTGTGTGCATGGTGGGGGTTGGGCAAAAGGTAGCCGGGGCAATCACAGCCACGTCGCACAGGCTCTGGCAACGCGAGGTTTTGTTGCGGCGACCATTTCCTACCGCCTCAGTGGCGAGGCACCGTTTCCGGCACAGATTGAGGATTGCAAAGCTGCTGTTCGCTTTCTTCGTGCGAACGCGAGTAAGTTCGGAGTCAATCCGGAAAAGATTGGCGCCATCGGTCTCTCGGCTGGGGGGCATCTGGTTGCGCTGCTGGCAACCTCGTCAGGTGTCAAGGAACTGGAAGGACAGGGAGGGAATCCCGATTTCAGCAGTAAAATCCAGGCTGCCATTCCAATGGGAGCACAAACCGATCTGTTGTCGGATCGAAACCAGAAGATCTCTGCGAGTAGCGATCGTGGCGGTATCTGGAGACAATTTCTAGGTGGAACACAAACGGAACAACCAGAAACTTACAGGCTTGCTTCACCCAAAGTGCATCTTGATCGAACAGATCCACCTTGCTGGTTCATGACAGGGGAAAAAGATGATCCCAGTACACGTGCTGTCGAATTCCGCCGACAGGCCCGCGATGTGGGAGTTGCTACCGGATTGACTGTCATTGAGGGAGCACCTCATCCTTTTTTGAATCAGCAAAGATGGTTCGATGAAATGGTTGAGACTGCTGCAGCTTTTTTTCACGAACATTTGTCGCATTGAACAACACGAACGTGTGTGTAACATGCGGCGCGGAAGAAAACACTGAACATGAGTATGAGCTCGAGCTATCTGATTTTTGCCTGCCTCGGGCTGTGCATCATGGCAGTTGCCGTTTTTGCTCTGTGGGCACTGCTTGTCAGAAAACGAACCGGCATTGAACGAAATCCTCCTGTTTTTGACCACCTCAACCCATACCAGCCCACGTCCGATCTGATGACGTTGCCCACGTCAGTTGACGACGGGAATCAGGTCAATGACCCGCGCAGCGTGATCGTGCTGCCGTTGGCTTGTGCTCTCGGGGGGGTCGCGCTCGGCGTTGTGTCCCGACAGTGCAGAGACCTGATTAGCGGGCCGGTGCACTACGAAGCGCTGGTCTCGCTGGTTGTGCTCTGCGTTTCGTCTTTGCTGCTTGTTTTTGTGAATCGTAAAGCAATGCCGAAATCAGCACACCTGTTGTTTCAGTTGGAGAATTCTTTTCTTTGGCTTGGGCATGCCCTTGGTTGGTTAGTCGTCAACCAATCCTTGCGGGGTGATTTTGTGTTTTTCTCGGTCGCGATGACGATGGTTACTGCTTTGATTGGCAGCGCCCTGTTGTTGTTCATGCGTGTCTGCAAAGAAAGGTCGTGGCCCAGAATGGGGCGTGGCAAATCTTCATGAATCCCTCTCATCGTCCGTGAGGCATTTCAAGACAGAAAGTTCGTTTGCTGGAGTCCTTTGAGTTCGGCGTCGAGTTCCGTGACACCTGATCGCGTCGGGAGTTCCGATTTGGGAGGGTGCTCCGGAAAACAGAAAACTGCTAGGGAGTCCGATACACATCCGGACCTCCGTGATTCGATGGCATGCGCCACCATACCCGAACCACAAAAAAGGTCGATCTTTTGCTGCAGGAATTCAGCGGAGTTCCCGGAGTGTGCCGCCGTAGTTCTCGTCATCCGTGCCGAAGAATATCTGGGTACTCCCCTCAAACTCACGTACAGCAATGGATTCAATTTTGAATCCATCCACCAGGGCATGTTCAATGGGATCGGCGTGAAGTTCCACTGTCGGCTTTCCGTCATTCTGTTGAATGGAACCAATTTCGTAGACACCAGATGCATACGGGCCGTTATCGGGATTCGGCAATCCAGCTGACTCGGCGTCAAAGGCCGACGCACCATAGAGGATGCCCTTGCTATCGATATCCAGACCCACGAGCACGCGATTGAAGCGTTTGGGATCAGGTGACTTGAAGATGACGTGGTTCACTTTTTTGGAGAAGTTCATGGTGACGGGGTCAAACTCAATCCACGACAGCTTCGTCTGTGGTTGATTGTCTCCGCGTTCAGCAAAGACAAAGAGGTAGGTCTCGTCAACTTTCGCCACTGCAGTCGCTTCTACGTTGGTGATGGCAACGGGCCATTGTGTCTGACTGACAATTTTCAGGCTCCCCTTTTTCGCGGTGGCTTTGAAAATCCGCTGAACCGATGGATCATGCATGCTGTCGCCACTTTCGACGAGCAGGTAATCCGATGATCCCGGAATCTTGGAGATGCTCTCAAGATCATTCGGAGTCACGCCCTTGAAAGTAAGTTGGCGGTCCGTGTGGCTGATTCCGGAAAGATCTTGAGGGAGTTGAAGGTTTGCAATGCGTGGCAACCGTATTTCGGCAGCATCCGTTTTAGCATCGTGCACTCCCAGGAACTCATCTCCCTTCATCCACGCCAGCCCACTCAAATCAGCCAATTGTGGAGGCCCCTGTTTCTGCTGTCCCCAGCAGCTTGAGATGGTACTTGTGCCAGTCAGAAGAAAAGATGCTGAATAAAAAAGTATCGTGATGGCTTTTTGGCGGGTCATATTTGCTCAATCAATGAAAATCTGTGGCGGGATGATGTTCCAGAAGAAATGTCCGATGCTGGAAATATTCCATGTACGAAATATTTCATGTGCTTTGTGTCACATGGCTTCGAAAGAAGGCCCATGCCTGAAAGCATGAACGGGTACCATCTCCGCTGTAACTGCGACCCACATCATACTTGCCCCAGTTTGAAAAAAGAGAGAATAATGCGTCTTTTCTTTGCGGTGATGAGTGATGAGCGATGTCTGGATCCGAGGGGGCTTTGACAAAGTGTGAGAAGCTGTGAGCAAGTGTTGCGAATCAGGTTTCGCACGCTCGCTAGCACTGCCGGTGTCTCAGCTTTTCATGCTGCTGAGGGTATCCGCTGTTGCAGCAGCTGATTTGCATCGAAATCGGGATCCGCATTTTCCATGAAAAGCAATGGCTTTTCACCATAGAAAGCAGCCCAGCCCGTATACGTGCTTGGTGGACCGAATATCAAATCGGTTTCGGCGAGTGCGTACATGTCTTCTGTAATGTGCCCAGTGCCGGGCGTGACATCGAGGCCATCAAAAATCTCAGGAATCCACTTTGCATTGCTGCAGACCAGGAACTTGACACGCTGGCCAGATAGTTGCTCCACCACACGATGCATCAGCGCAGCATACTGATCCAGCGAGTAATAGTAGCGTCCATCCATGAAAGTCGCGTAGTCGCCATGGCGGATATGGATGCCGATCACGACATCTGAATCCTGACGCAGATCTCTCATCAATCGATCGACCGCAGCACGATTGTTGTCAGGCAGGCGGAAGTGGTGACGTACCACAGCGGCATGCTTCTGAAAAAGATGCTGACTTCGAAATAGCCAGCCGGAAGCGAGGATGTGCCGACCGCTACGTACCGCAGACGCAAATTCCTCCCCACCCAAGTCAAAGGATTCTTCACCTCGAATACGGATCACGTGAAACGGGTACTGACGTAATCCGGCAAGGCTGAGCGTTTTCGTTCCCAGGTAAACCGCTTTGGCGAGGCTTCGACGTTGCCAGGTTTTGGGATTGGCGGTGGGGGGCTTTGTCGATACCGGATATCGGCACCACAAGTCGGATTCCGTCGAGGGGAACAGGTGCGCATATTCCGCAAAGCTGGGGTTTGCCAACTCAACACTGTATTCCCTGGCGGCGGCTAGAAATTGCCCATACAGAAAGAGCCGGTTTCCCAGTTGGCCATAGTTACGCGCAATGATGATCATCAATTCTATTTCCGGTGCACCACGTTTCGTTGAACTCTAGTGGGCTTGTTCATCGGCTGGCAAGATCGGTTGTGGATCACTGTCCGAATGGTGCGATGGAGGCACGCGGCAAGCCGGAATGCTATCAATGCATGGCGGTGTTGATTTCACTGCACTGTGCTGTGCTTCTAGGTGTCTGGGCTTTCTGTGTCTGGCTTTCTGTGTCTGGACTCTCTGTGTTGAGGGATCTCCGTGTTGGGCTCGTACTTCCGTGTTGCACGCGACTTGTTCGGGGGAGCGGGCTTTTCAGGTCTGCCTTGCCAACATTGCCGATCCAATGGCAGATGGAAATTCTGTGCGGCCAAATGAAGGTGATTTTGTGGTTTTTGGAGAAGTTTTTGTGCAAGGTTTTGTACGGCAGTGATGGGCTACAATGACGGCATGCAGACCATCGGTCTGACGAATTTGAGTGATACCTTGACCACAAGACCGAATCCCGAATGAAAATTCTGTTTGCACTTGCTGTGCTGTACTTATCAACGGTGGGACGGGTTTTGTCTGCAGAGCCCGTCTTTGAAAAACTGACGTTGACCGAGGAGTTTTACTCCGAGGGCATCGCAGTGGCCGATATCGATCGCGATGGCCACCGTGATATTGTTTCCGGCCCCTTCTGGTATCGAGGACCAGACTTTCGCGTTCGTCAGCGTTACGCGTCGGGTGATGCTTTATCGATACAGGGCTATTCAAAGCACTTTTTTACCTGGACCTGTGATTTCAATGAGGATGGCCATGTCGACATTCTGACGGTTGGGATGCCAGGTGAGCCTGCTTTCTGGTTTCAGCATCCGGGTACGCCGTTGGAAACGGAAGTCTTCTGGAACAAGCACAAAGTGCATGACGACATCAGCAACGAATCCCCTGCGTTCGTTGACATTGACGGAGACGATGTGCCCGAATTGGTTTGTATTCACGGTGGAGCATTTGGATATATCCGTCATCAGCGAAATGGTGATGAAGTGAGTTTCAATTTCACACCAGTCACTCCGAGCCTGAATTACGGACGTTTTACCCATGGGCTGGGAGTCGGTGATGTTGATGGCGATGGGAAAACGGATCTGCTTGAAACCAATGGGTGGTGGCAGCAGCGTTCGTCCGGAGAGCTTTTCAAGTTCCATCCACACCGTTTTGCACACTGCGGGGGATCGCTGATTTTCGCCTATGCTTTCGATTGTGAGGGAGAGTACGATGTCGGGTCAGGACAGCACGCGCATGGGTACGGTTTGAGCTGGTTTGAGCAACAGAAGAACGGCGAAAAAATCGATTTTGTACAGCGGTTGATCATGTCGGACCAAACCGCGGATAACCCGTTTGGTCTCGCTATTTCGCAGATGCATGCGGTCGCACTGGTCGATATGGATGGAGACGGGATCAAGGATATTGTTACCGGAAAAAGATTCTGGGCTCATGGAGGAAAAGATCCCGGGGCAGAGCAATTGCCGCTGCTCGTTTGGCTGAAAACGATCCGGAGTAAAGAACGTGTGATCTTTGAACCGCACCTGATTGATGCACGGTCAGGAGTGGGCACGCAGCTGACTGTTGCTGACGTCAATCAGGATGGAAAGCCTGATCTTGCAGTGGGTAGCAAGCTGGGATCATTTGTTTTTCTCCAGAATGATGGGCAGGCAGATTTGCCATGGGATCGTCAGATTCTTGCCACTGGTACTGCGCTGTTTGAAGAGAACATACGGACGACCGAACCGTTGGATCCTGCCAAACAGGCCAGGACATTCACTCTTCCGCAAGGATTTGAAATCCAGTTGGTCGCATCGGAACCAACCATTGCAAAGCCGATGAATCTTGCCTTTGATGACCGAGGTCGTCTCTGGGTAAGCAGTTCCCGGGAATATCCGTTTCCGGCGGAGGAAGGGAAACCTTCACGCGATAAAATCGTGATCCTTGAAGACGCTGACGGTGATGGGTATGCCGAGGTTTCCAAAACCTTTGCCGATGGTTTGAACATTCCCATGGGATTGATTCCCTTTGGTGATGGAGCCATTGTCTTCAGTATTCCGAATATCCTGTACCTGCAGGATACGGATGGTGATGACAGGGCAGACAAGCGTGATGTCCTGTATGGACCATTCGATACCACGAATGACACGCATGGAATGTGCAACAGTTTTACCTTGGGTAATGACGGTTGGATCTACGCTTGCCATGGTTTTTCGAACACTTCCAGAGTCATGGGAAAAGATGGTCATGCCATCGAGATGCATTCGGGCAATGTTTTCCGTTTCAAACCTGATGGATCGAGAATCGAGCTGGTTTCAAATGGACAGGTCAATCCGTTCGGGATGGCCATTGATTCCAACGGTGATATTTTTACAGCGGACTGCCATACAAAGCCCATCAATCTTGTATTGCCCGGCGGACACCATGACAGCTTTGGCAAACCACACGATGGACTCGGTTACATTCCGGAAGTCATGAGCCATCTGCATAATTCGACCGGTATTGGTGGAATTGCATTGGGCGAAGAGTCCGGTTTTCCGCTCATCTATCAAAACAGCACGTTTGGTGGAAACGTTGTGACTGGCCGTATCAATCGCAATCATTTCATTTATCAGGGATCGAGCATGAGGGCCAGGGAAGAAGCAGACTTCCTGATTCCAAGTGACCCCTGGTTTCGGCCTGTTCATTTGCAGTTTGGGCCTGATGGGGCCCTTTATGTCGCCGATTTTTACAACCGGATCATCGGACACTACGAAGTTGATCTCAAGCATCCCGGACGTGATCGGCATCGTGGCCGCATCTGGAGGATCGTATTCACTGGAAACAAGGGGCGTCGCGATGCAATGTCAGCGAAACGTCCCGAAGTCCTCCCGTCAAAGAACATCGTGGATCTTCTACGGCAGTTCGATCAAGCCAATCGTGCTCAAGCACGTGTGATAGAAAGGCACCTTTGCGGAATACTGGAAAAGGACAGTCGTGGTGTTGAACGGTTGGTTCAGTTCGTGCTTGACGAATTGCAAGGCAACGTGAACGTAACAGCGAAGATGATTCTTGGCGCTGAAAATGTGCTCCGGAAATTTGATGGAACATTGTTCAGCGATGATACGGTATTCCGTTTACATGACTCCGAAAAAATGAACTGTCTTGTCTTTCAAGTTCTCGCCGGTATGGACAAAGCCGAGGTCACATCTGACCAGTTTGGAAACCTGCTGCGTTCCGGGGTCAAGAATTCGTCGCCGTTGGTTCGCAGATTTGCTTCCGTTGCTGCTGCCAGACAGTCGCAGGTCGATGTTGTTCCCGAACTCACGCAGCAACTCAACGAAGCCGTTGAATCCCAGGACACATTTCTGGTCCACTCCTTGAAAATAGCTTTGCGGCAGCAGTTGCGGCATTGGCCAGCCAGATTTGCAGCAGCCACCGCGGTGCTGGATCCGGCGTCGGTGCCTGCTTTTGCTGACATCTGTCTTTCGGTGAAATCTGCCGACGCTGCGGAGTTCATCCTGAACAAAATCGAGGATCTGTCCCAAAGCGATGCAGGAATGTTGACTGGATTTCTGGGTTTTGCGGCAACCCATGCAAAGCCTGGGTCGTTGAAACGTATCGTAGGAATCGTCGCATTCCGGTACCAGGATGATCCTGAGTTTCAGCTCGAAGTATTACGGAGCCTGCGAACGGGGGTGGAATCCCGTGGTGGCACGCTGCCAGAGTCGATGAAGAGTCTTGCAACAGAGATTGCAGAAAAACTACTTGGATCCAGTTCAGCAATGTGGCATGTACACAAGTCAGACAACACAATTCCTTTTGCTGTTCGAAAGCTGTCGCTGGAAAATGCCGACAGCAGGATTTTCATTGACACTCGGGTGCGGGGAGAAGCATTGACGGGGGTGCTGCAATCGGTGCCATTTGTCCTGAACGATAAATTCCAGTTTTCAATTGCTGGGCATGACTCAGCGGGGAACGGTGAGCAGGAGCAGAATTTTGCCAGGCTGGTACTGCAGAATGACAAAACTGTGCTTGCGACTGTTCGGGTGCCAGCGAACGATGTTGCACAGGAGGTTGTGATCGACACGAGCAGGCACCGTGGAGAAAAAGCCTATTTGCAGGTCTGGGACCAGTGCCCAGCAGATGCTTTTGCGTGGATCGCTGTTGGTGAATTCGTTTCTCACCCCCAGCTGAATCCTCATCCTGGCTGGCAGGTTGAGCGCAATGTTGATGCGTTGCACTGGAGCTTTCATGATCAGGAATACCCGGCAGGCGAAAGTGCAAGGGAAAACATCTTCGTGATGTCTGTGCGACGGGAATCCGAAGATGGATTGAAGAAAACACCTCTGTGGAGCAGCATCGTTCGTGGAGAAAAACAGGTAGGGGTTCTTCGAAGCGAACCATTCGTTCTCGGACCATCATTCAGCTTTTATCTGGCCGGACATGATGGTGTTCCTCAGGAACCAGGTAACGAAGCGAATTATGTTCAGCTCCGTCTGGCGGATGATGGTAAGGTCATTCAGAAAGCTTTTCCTCCTAGAAATGATGTGGCCCACCGCCACTCATGGGATACGGAGGCTTGGAAGGGAAAGCATGCGTTCGTTGAACTGGTTGACCAGGATGATTCCGGCAGTTACGCGTGGTTGGCTGCAGGACGTTTTTCGATCGCGGGTTTGAATCCGTCTCAACGGCTGGATGAACACGTGGCCGCCAGTGAAGTCATCGCAGAATTCGGGCTCGAACGTCTGCGTGACAAGGTTCTGCGACTCCTGCAAACGACGAAAAGCAGTCGTCTTCAATCGCATTTGTGCCGGACCCTGATCCATTTGAATCAAGATGTTGAGTCAGCGGCTGTTTTTCATGCGCTGGCAGAAATGGTTGCCGGTATGGAACCAGAGCCCGTTTTCAAGCATGAATTAGTGAACGCTGTCATCGCATTTGATCTCGATTCGGCAAAAAAGCTGATTGTCACGGCAACCAGATTGATGTCGTCGCAGCGGCAGGCGAAGGTTGCCAGAGATTTATCGATCGATCAGCAAGGCGCGATGTTTCTGATGGAGCTCCTGGAGTCCGGATCCGTTTCAACGACGGTGTTGCATGACCAGTCGCTGGTTACCAGGCTTCGGACCCATTCCTCGGAGGATTTGACGGCGGCTGTTGATCAATTGATCGACACGATGCCGGAAACTGATGTTGAGTTGATGAAGACTGTTGAAAGACGGAAGCAGATTCTGTTAACCAGCAGCGGAAACGCAGACCACGGAAAGGTTGTTTTCCAGAAAAACTGTGTCAACTGTCACCAGCTTGGTGGTAAAGGAACGCAAGTCGGCCCGAATCTGGATGGCATTGGCAGACGTGGGCTGGATCGCCTGGTGGACGATATTCTAGTGCCGAGCCGGAATGTCGACAGAGCCTTTCGCGCTTCACTGGTATCTACCATCGATGGTCGAATCCTCACTGGTTTTCTGAAAAAAACAGGTGACAGCGCGACTCATATCAACCTTGTTGATGGCATGGGGGAATCCACGCTGATACACAAAGATGACATCGAAGCAACGAAAATGACCACCTTGTCTCCCATGCCCGGGAATTTCGCTGATATGATTCCCGAAAGCGATTTTAGTGATCTCATCGCATACCTTCTCAGACAATGACGATTGAGTGTATCAGGCAGTATTCGCAGGCAATCATCATTGAAGCCTGAGTTGTTTCCTCTCCACGTTCCAATCGCGGTCTTTGATTTGGTGCACATGAACTCCAACTTTTTCACGGAATTGAACCATGGATCTTTTTGATTTTTTCTTTCCCGAACAGGCTCAGGCAACACATTTGAGAGCCATCGCCAAACGCGGTTCGTTGGCACCTACTGTCCGGCATCATCGAAGGGATGACCAGACTGATGAAATTAAAGCATTGAAGGAGGATGTGAATTTTCTCACGCTCGTCCTTGTTGCCCTGCTGAGGCGTTTTACTGAAACAGAAACAGCAAGTCTTGCTGATGTGCAGGATCTGCTCGAGGAAATTGATGGCTTGGATGGAGTCGCAGATGGAGGTCTCGACCCAGGTGTGCTTCGCGGTTTGCTTGGTGTGCTGAAGCAGGCGAATGCGGAGGAAGCACCATCAGGGAACGAAGAATTCAAAATTGTCACGACTCCCCGATACCGCCGGCGCTGATGCACCATGTATTTCAGCCGGGCATCGATGGCAGCAATCTGGAACCATCAGCAAAATCAATGCTCGGGATTGTTTCATGATTTGCCGTGTTTGTTTCGCAATAGAGAATTCGTGGTCATCGTGATTTTCCAGCTTGCCGTAACCACACCGGTTGCGTGAACGCGAACGTTTTGAATCATTCTTGTCGTAAGCTTGCAAGCGAAATCAGGCCGGCTGTCACTCCCACAGCCGCGCCGGCCAAATGTGATTCCAGCATCGGTTCAAAACCTTGTGTCTGAACAAATAGCACATCTCCGGTAAGCATTTCGAAGAACAGCTTGCCGATTAAAGACAGGCCGCACGCTGTCCAGAATACTGAGAAATATCGGTCTCTTGCGGTGAGACTGGCTCTCAGTTGACCTATGATCAGCCAGGCGAAAAGGCCTGTATCAATCCCGCTTAACCCGCGATATTCAGAAATCCCGTGACACAAGAGAAAGACGGTGACTGAAACGACCGTGGCCATGAGAACCAGAACTGGTGCAAACAACTTCCGATACTGGCGTTCGCAAACAGCTCCAAGCACTACGAACATCAAGAGGTCCCAGAACAGATGCTGGCCGTCATAGTGCGTCAGATGACCTGTCAACAGACGCCACCATTGTCCCTGCACAATGGAATTGAAATCCAGCTGCAGAACCGCCGTCAGCCCAGGAAACATAAACGCCATGACTGTGGTTACCGCAATCACGGTAGTCACTTTGTTCAGTTTCCATGCTTGGCTTGCCGTGTGGCAAAAGCTCTCAAGCCAAGGCTGGTTCTGCTGTCTGCTACACTTTTCGAGTGACGTTCCCACGCTCATGAATCTTGCTCCGTTGCACTTTCCTGTTTCTTGCGACGCATCATTGCTGCAGCACCCGCACCGGCAATGGACAACAGACCCGTGATTGGGCCAATCGGACCACCACCGGGACCACTTCTGGAGCCACCTCCGGGATTGCCTTGCAACGTATTCGTGGGACGTGCGTAATTCCTTGCTGCTGATGTGTTGGGAGCAGAGGCGGTTTGGCTTGAGGGCGTTCCGGAAGGCTGTGTGCTTGACGTCGTGACCGCTGGGTCGCCGGTTGATTTTGACTGTGGCGACGGCGCGGAAGAAGGCGAATGAGACGCGCCGTTGTTATTTGTTTTCTGATTCATGCCTTCTGGCAACAGGTTAGGCGATACTTTGGTCAGTAGTTCACCTTCGGGAATGCTTGACAGTTCTTTTTCAACGGCGATGAATGATGTGTACTGAGTCACCAATTGATGTTCGATGCCCAATCGTGTGATTTCGGCTTTACTGCTTGCTGTCTCGTTGCCGACGTTTTCATTCCATATCTGCCGAATCCGCTGACGCGCCCACACTGAGGCAATGGAGTCATGTGATGCTTCCTCGGCTGGTAATTCAAGCTCAAGATCCATTTGAACAGCTTGGCCTGACACGTTGCCCTTGAGGGTGATCGTTTCGGAGGCGGTGCGATCGTACCGTGCCAGAACCACCAGTGGTTTACCAGCGTACAGATCTGGTAACCGGGCCGGAATCTGATCTTTTACTTTCAAGCTTCCCCAGTCGATTTGAACATCAGTCATGTAGGGCTGCTTGGTCAATTCGTTGAATCGGCCACAAATGGCAGCGGCGTTATCCTGATTGGTTACCTGTAATGTGAATCCACGTCCCAATTCAGCCGCGCGATTAGTCAGGTAATGATTGGGAGAGGCACCGAACGAAATGGGGAAAACTCGAGCGTCCTGGAATTTTGGATTTTTCAGGTATTGAAGGATCGAATGGTCATTTCCCACAAGAGCATCTGACATCAGGATCAGATAACGTGGTGGCGTTGATTCATCACGTTCTTCGCCGAGTGCCATCTGCAAAGCTGGTAGAAGTTTCGTGCCACCACCGGCACGCAATCCACGGATAAAACTCTTCCCAGCGTCAATGTTGATGCTGGTCGCTGGAACGGGGGCAGGTTGAAAGGCTGTGGATTGGTTGTTGAATGCGATCAACTGAAATTCATCCTGAGGATTCAGGTTGTCCAGCACTTGCTCAGCGAATTGTCGTAGTTGACTCATGGCAACACCGTTCATCGAACCACTCGTATCCAAAACGAGGTGGACTTGGCGAGGAGTTATTTCCGCCACTTCGATGGACCATTTGGGTTGCAACGCCAGCATGACGTAACCATCCGCTTCTTCAGATTCGCGATGCACGAGAGATGCCAGCGTACTTTGTTCCCCTGCGAGGCGATATTCAATCACGAGGTCTTTGTCAGCGATGGTCGACTTGTTCTTCAAGCTTACAACTGCTTCTGTTTCTGATGTTTTCTGAATGTCCAGTTCATGGGTTACCGGGATGATCTCCTGAATTGGCATGCCTCCATCGATCTTGATTGTGACGAACACATCATTTCCGTTTCTCATCCCCGCTGGCAATACATCCGTCGTGATCCGTGAGGCGTCTGGTACCTGGTCGGTGTCGGATGCCCATCCACGTCCCAGATTTGGACGGGTTTTAGGAGTCCCGGGGATGTAGCGGGGGGCCACGGTCATGGGAAAACGAAACTGGTATCGATTTTCGTCGATTTCCAATGGTTGAACGTATTCAATGTTGACGACGACAGTGCTGTTTGGAGTGATGTTTGCAATCGACTGAGTGAAAATGTTGGCTCGTTCCTGTTCCAGCAAGGCAGCCTTCCGTCCACTGTCGCGTGCCTGCTGGTAAATCGATCTCGCCTCTTCTTTTTCTTTTACTTCGCCCATCACCACACGCTCGCCGATCTGGAACGAGTATGCATCAACAGCGCAGTTTTCGGGCAACGGAAAAACGTAGATCGCTTCCAGCCGATTGGAGTACGGATTCTGAAATACCTGAGTGACTCTCACACGGGCCAGAACGCCTGAAATTTCAGCATCGACACGGGTTTCCTGCAGCAGAAAGGTCGGGCTCGCACCGGGATTCGAGCGTTCAATCTCTTGAAAGTCCTGCTCGCATACTTGCATTTGTCCCTGGGTGACGGGGACACCCGATAAGACGGAGTAACCTGCATTGGCTACGCTGGTAAGCAGAAATAGCGATGCGACAATTGAAATTGACCTGAGGCAACGAATGATCGTCAGGCGATTCTCGGGTAGAATTTTGAGGTCGATCATTGGGATACTTTCTCCATGGTTTGAAGTCGTTTTTTCTCCTTTCGTGAGAGACTGCTTTGAACGCGACCACGCGCGTGCTTCGCTCGTTTTTTTCAGAAATGGACTTTTAGTCCAGAATCACATGCGTGAAAGCTCTGCTGTTGTGAGACTTGTTTACCAACCCACTTGAGCTTGCAAAAAAAAACAGGAAACCGCGCAGCAATGTCTGGTGATGGGCTCTTTGCAACGCCAAATGTCTCTGCTGTGTTGTTTACCTTGTTTAAGCGGTAAAGTAAGAACGCTTGGAGACGCAATTGAGTAGTCGTGAAGACAATACGAGTAGCGAGAACGGGAATCCGGTTTTCGACGGTGGGGACACTGGTTGTGGTGAATTACTGCTGGATTTGCTGCTGTTCATGAAGGAGCAACCCAGTGGATCCGTGGTGACGGTTCGGGCTCTGGATCCCGGCGCACCACTTGAAATTCCAGCTTGGTGTCGTCTGACGAATCACCAGTTGCTGTCCAGTGAACACCCAACTTACGTTATCAAGAGAACAGTCCAATAAAATGGAGAGATCAAAGTGAGTGATTCGTTCTGTGTTACTATCAACTCGTGCAAGGAAAACGGAGACAAAGCGACTGTCGGTTTTGTGGTGGCTACTGCAGCGTTGGGCTCGGGGAAAGACACAATGGTTTTTTTGAGCACTGATGGGGTCTGGGCAGCCGTCAAGGAAGAAGCGGTCAAAGTGGTTGAAGGTGCCCCTTTTAAACCTCTGGCAGAGTTGATGGAGAACTTCATCAATGCCGGTGGGAGAGTTGTTGCTTGTGCTCCCTGCTGCAAGAAACGTGGAATAGAACAGAACCAGTTGTTTGACAAAGTCGAAATTGCGGGAGGCGCTGTGCTCGTGGAATGGCTTAGCAACGGGGCTCCCAATGTCAGCTACTAGGTGATTGCTTTTCGATGTCAAATCTTGAAAATACACCAACAGCGGACCACGTTTTTGATGGTGGCTCGATGGATTGTGGATCAGGCTTGATCCTTTTGATTCGGCAAAACATGCTCAAGGTTCCACCAGGTGGCGTGCTGGAGATCCGGAGTCGTGAGCCGACTGTCGAGTCAGAGCTTCCTCCCTGGTGTCGGATGGTCGGGCATGAGTATCTGCAAAGCATCCAGAACGGAAAAGAAACCTGGCAGCATTGGGTTCGGCGCAGAACAGAAACGGACACGGAGCAAGCGGAACTGGAAGCTGACCGCAAAAAAGCACAGCAGTTTCAGTGGAATCTGCGCGCGAGAGCTGCGGACGGTGACACCACTGTGTACTCACGCAATTTTTCCTGGAAAGCTGGTAGTACGGTCGATTTCAATCGTGTTGGAAATTCTGTCAGTACCCTTGAGCACTTTTTCGGTGCTCTGTTATCCGATGTCATTTACTGCTTTTCTGTCGACTGCACACAGAACGGAATACTGCTTGACGAATTGGAGGGTACGGTCAACGGAATTCTCAACAATTCACTGGCGGCAACCGGTGTGGAGGTCGGAGATCCCTCAGTAAAACAAATCAAACTGGTGGTCTATGTGACATCGCCCGCCGCAACATCCGATGTGCAAATCGCATGGGAGCAGGCGTTGACCCGTTCGCCAATTTTTCAAACGCTACAGAAGTCCTGCGAAATTGACTCACGAATGGTTCTTCTCTAACAGATCTTCAATGCATTTTCCCGTGACCCAAGTTGGCTCCTGGCCACGCTCACCTGAAATCCTTTCGGCGCTACGTGAGAAACGTAGTGGTCGGATGACGGATGGTGAATTCCAGCAGGTAGCGAATCATGAAATACAGCGGTGTGTAAGGCTGCAGCATGAGGCCGGAGTCGATTTTGTGGTGGATGGCGAACTTCGAAGAGACAACTTCTATTCCTTCATCACTGACAAGGTGGAAGGGACCCGGCTGATGTCGTTGGCAGAGATGCTCGATACGGTGGACGACAAGGCTGCATTTGAGGAGATGTTGCAGACGCTTGATGCACCGGCCTTTGCGATTCGCAATCCCACCTGCACGGGGAAGCTGCAAAGGCGTGAGCCTCTGGCAGTCGAGGAACTGAAGTTTCTACGCACCCTGACTGATCGACCTGTCAAAGTGACCTTGCCGGGGCCTTATCTGCTGACCCGTGCGATGTGGGTCACCAACTATTCTTTGGATGCGTATGGCGACAAGCCAGCCATGGCAGATGATATCGTCCGCATCTTGCGTGCAGAGCTTGCTGAACTTGTGTCCGAGAATGCAGAGTTTGTTCAGTTTGATGAGCCTGTTTTGACTGAGATCGTACACAGCAGTGATGACAAGCGTCGAACATTCATGTGAGCGACTCTTGCAACCCGCCGTGATGCGGGTGATGAACTCGCTTATGCTGCTGAGCTGATGAACCAGGTTGTCGCAGGGTTTGAAGATCGCGTTCGTATTGGCGTTCATGTTTGCCGTGGAAATTGGTCGAAACGTGAAGACGTACTGATCGCGGGTGACTACCAGCCTCTGGTCGACTGTTTTGCAAAGATGAATGTCAGGCAGTTGGTGCTCGAATACGCGACTCCACGCGCAGGTGAACTGGCAGTCATCGGCCACGAACTTTCTGATCGCGAAATCGGATTGGGAGTATGCAATCCGCGGACGGATGAGGCCGAATCCATTGAGTTGATTGGGGAAAGAGTCCGTGAAGCTCTCAATTACTGGTCGCCAGACAGGATTTTTCTCAATCCTGATTGCGGCTTCGGCTGTTTTGCCAACCGGTGTGTCAATGAAGAGCAGATCGCCTACGAAAAACTCAAGGCAATGGTGGCAGCCGCAAGATTGGCTCGTGCGGGTTTATCATGAAAGCGGTTGGCACAAAACTGGTCACCCACCCCATTTCAACGGAGATGAAATATTTCATGCCGGGCAATCTGCCAGGCAATCATGCGGGACACCGATTCCTTCAGAGTGGAAAATGTACCGTCGAAGGCCGTCTGGAACGCCTCACTTGGCTGATGTCGTGGCAGCGACCTCCGGCTCGGTCGCTCGGACAGCGTAGTCCCAGTTGATTTTTTTCTCGTGGTCATCCGAGTGCAAAGCGTGAAGTTCGTCTCGGGTTAAAGAATTCAGCCAATCAAGATCGAACGTTCCTTCGTGTTGGCCAGAGGAAAGGTGCTTCACCATTGCTTCCCGATCCGGGTAACGTTTGGCGACTGTCCACCAGCTTGAACGATGCGGGTACGCTGTCTCTTTGTCGCTCTCAACAGTCTTGGGTTCTTCCAGAAAGGCGACGGGTGCAATCGCGGAGTTTTCTTTCCGTTTTACACCTGAATGTGTAGATGCACTTTTCAGAACTGCGTCGCGAATGCTCGTTGAGTAACCGTACCAGACACGGTATCGATTTCGCCCGATCGGAACGCTGATCTTTGGGTATTTGCGCAGCCTCTTGTTACGTGTTTCGCTAATGGCGTAATCCGCAAACAAACCATCCTTGATATCAGCTCGCAAACGGGAAGATGCCTGATTGTCGGTCTTGGGGAAATCGACTTTGATCACCAAGCGGCAGATCTCGTCATCTTCTGTTGACTGCTTACCGTCAGCTTCGGGGGGCAGGGTCTGTGTTGCATGAGCTTGGGTGACCACACCCTGCTGTGCGTCGGCGGTTCGACCCGGCATCGCAAGTGGGGCGATGAGGATGATGAAGCCGATCAGGCCTTCAGGGAAAGTCTTGAAATTTCCACGGTAGTTCATGCTCGGCATTTCCATTGGCTGCGGGTACTACTCTCGAGATGGCAGAGCTTTGGGACTATCAACACAGGCCAAGCTGGTTTCACTCGAGTCGCGACAGGTTCATTGAGCGTCAAGTGACCGCTCTGGTTACATGATAAAAGCTCATCAACCTCGGCCAATATCTACTCGAGTTGTTTCAGGTTGGGGCATCACGCTGTCAGAAAGTTGTGTCAGATGACATCATCGGATGGCATCCGTACTTCCGAATATTTGCAAATGTTACCAGATTGCTTTTGTCAATGCTGCCGCCGATTCGGGGGGGCGTGGCGTCTTTGAATCAGGCGGCAGAGCAGATGTGCGGAGCCGCACACAGAAAACGAAAATAAGCGTGAAACCCGGCAAATCCGTAAAAATCCCGGGAGACAGTCGATTTTCGATTTTCAGAAAAAGTTTTTATTCAGCGCCTGATGGTTCGTGCAGTGCCGCTTTCATTTGCAGTAAACGCATTCCACGAATCGGAGAGAAAAAATGCGCGAGAGAGCAAAACGAAGTCGTCGCCTCGCTGTCCAGCAGTTGGAAACACGCAAATTGATGGCGGTGGTCTCATACCAGCCAGCAACCGGTGAGGTGGATCTGACGGCAAAACCAGGAGAAGTGAACCATGTTACGCTCAATGGTCACACCGACAGGATGATCATCAAGGATCAGGCAGGGATCGAAGTTGAGAGCACAAGTCTTGATTATGTTGTTCGGATTTCCTCGACGGAAATTGAACTTCGCAATCAGGGAGTTCGAAAAGTGAATCTTGATCTGGGTGACAAGGATGACCGCGTCGTCGCGGGTGGATCAACGGTTCCGACCAGAATGATGCTTGGCATTGGCGAGGATGTTGTGGTGTCCGGCAGTAAGGCGGATGATTACATCGATGGAGAAGAGGGGAGAGACGATATCATGGGATACATGGGGGATGACATCCTCATTGGTGGTCCCGATGATGACCGGATACGTGGTTTCAGTGGCGACAACGTGATGTATGGTGGCCTTGGGGACGACGATATCGCTGGTGGTAATGGCGAGGATTCAATTTATGGTGGTCCTGGCAATGATGTTTTGAACGGCCGCGGTGGTGCCGATACCATGCAGGGTGGAGTTGGCAATGATGTTTTACGAGGTGGTGCCGGTGGAGATGTCATGCACGGGGGGCCAGACCGCGACTTGTTCTACGCCAAATTGAGTGGCGCTGATCAAGACATTGAAGTGCATGGAGGTGCTGGGCTGGATGTGCTCTACACAGCCGATCTTGATAACGTCGACGCCGTACACAAAATCGGCATCGAATTTTCGGCTGCTGATTTTCTGGATTACTGGAAAACGAATTACGGCACCCGATTCACAAAACGTGATTGGCATGACTGGGGAAATGTTCCCTGGTAGGATCTGGTGGTGGTTTGTCAGATGACAAAGCGGATTTCCCTGAGTGTCGTTGCATCAGGAAAGTCCGTGTGTGACATCGAACCATGATGGCAGGTTGAAGTTCCTTCATTAGTCGTATCTTTCTGGTGACTTTGGCGTGATGCATCGATTGTCCACTTCCACGCACATCATGCATCCTAGTACTGTTGTTATTGAGGCCAACATTGGAGGTGGGACTTGTCGGGCTGGGCCCGTCTGGCTTTTGCCACTTTCGAAGTAGTTAGTTGGCGTTACACTGAGGCCTGGTCATACTGGGGTCGGGTCATCTCGTTCTTTGCTGACCTTCGCGGCGGTCAGGGTTGTCCGGGCATGTTTGTCTGGGCAGTTGTTTACCAGGATCGTTCGCGAGCTGTGGTAGGTGTCCTCGTTGGATGTTGCAGCAATGGTGGGTTGCTGTGACAAGACGCCGATGAATTCTTCTTTATCAATGTCCTGGAATACTCGATGTTGCGTTGCATTCAAGTTCATCGGCTTTGGTTGTGTTTTTTTGCTGTTGGACTCTTGTTTTCCAGCAAGCCTGAGAGGGTTGCCGCCCAGTCAAGCGAATCAATTTCTTCCGGAGCCTATCAGACAGACATACTGATCAAGAGTCAAAGGTTAGACGCAGCTGGTAACGGAGCTCGAGTCGCACGTTACGGGATTACCCGGCGAGACGTGGAGATGATTGAGAAGACACTGCCGCATGCGGCCGCGACTGTTCCGCTGCGGTCAATATCCACCGAGGTACGTTACGCCCAACAGACGGTTGATGCCCCTGTCATTGGGACGGACGCCGAACTGGCAAACTGGAGCAACATTGATGTGGAGCAAGGGCGTTTTCTGACGCGGAAGGACATCAAAGTCCTCAATAACGTGGCGGTGATTTCAGATAATGTCGCAAAGCAACTGTTTGGCGGTGAGAATCCACTGGGCAAGAGCCTGAAAATCAAGAGCAACTATTTTTTGATCGTTGGCGTAACGAAGTCACGTCCCATGAGTCAACCAGAATTGACAACTCCTTTTTCCGTTTGCGTCTATATCCCTGTTACCACCATGCGAGCCCGCTTTGGTGATCTTGAGATGAAGCGAAAGTCAGGAGCTTTTTCGGCTGAGACCTATGAAATCAGTGAAGTGCACGTTGTTTTGAAGAATCCGCTGGAAGCGAAACAGACAGCACTGAAAATCAGGAAAATGATGGAAACGACACATCAGCAACAGGATTATTCCATCACGGTGGTCGGTAAATAGGCATGATGTCCAACAAGTTTCTGATGCTGACCTGATAGCGAATTCCCTGTCATCACAAATCCGAATCCAACATGAAGCCAGGCAAGAGCCGAACAATGAGCATACCCTGTCCATCAGCAA
>JAAXJB010000089.1 GCA_012270065.1 Rubripirellula sp.
CCGCATCCAGTTCAACAGTTGCTGTCGGGTTCTCGGTGTCAATGGATACCGTATCCGAGCCACCACTACCAGAATTCCCCAGCAAATCGGTGTAGCCAGTACCGACTGCAACTGAACCAATCCCGTCCAAGCCATCATCAGCTGTAAAAGTGGCCTGGTAACTGCTTCCCGTTCCTGCAAATCCGGACAGAGAACCATTGACTGGCGTCAGGTCGCCAAGATCGAATCCACTCACATCTTCACTAAATTCAAAAGTCACCAACGAACTCGGAGTTCCATCGGTTAACTGGCTCTCGACAATATTAACTGATACTGTTGGGTTAAGTGTATCAACAGAGAACTCAGCCTCCGCAGTGTAATCTGTTTGAGCTTCTGCCAGTGGGTTTTGTGCACCTGTAACGTCAATTTCAATATTTGCGACCTCGACGCCAACGTCGGCAATATCAAATGTTCTCGTAAAAACAGTATCACCCACCGACCATGTCCCGGCGGAGGGATTCATCAATGTACCTGCCGTTAATACATCGGGATCAAAAGTCAACACTGGTTGAAAAGCTAGCGCAGTGTTCATGGCCTGATCAAATGTGACTGTCACATCGAAGGAACTTCCTGCATCACTGTCGGTAATTGATGTGTCACTCACCTCGACGCTGAGAACTTGTGGCTCAACCAACACGTAGGCATAACCAGTTCTTACCGACTCGTCGATCAACGCAGCAGTTCCAACATCACCACTGCTGGATTCCAATACCCAGTCTCCATGAAGTTCCGCGTCACCTGTACGGTCGTTTGAGGCTGCAACGTCTGCGTTGGTGGCCGTCGCCAAGGCTGAGATAAACGTTTCACCGACCTGCCCCTGTGCTACATCGCATCCATAGAGCATGAGGTCACCACTATCAGTCAGTGACGATCCTATCTGCGAGAGAGCCTCTGCGTAACGGGAAATGCTATCCGATTCCAACACGGTCGACCCAAGTTGCAATCGCCCGGCTGAACCGTGAGAGATGATGTGGATCGCGTCCAGATCTGCCCTATCTTCGAGAGCCTGAGAAATCTGAGATAGACCATCGTCAGCGCCATCGAGGATCAACACCTCGACGCCCTCGCGGAAACCTGCCGTCAACGTTTCATGATCCTGCACGCCCGCATCAATGAAGACGATTTCGGTGGTATCCGGGCTGCTTTGAGTCTGGTGTTCCACCACACCATCGATACTCTGATCGAAAGCCGAAAAACCACTGGCGTTCATCACATGGGTGCCCGACTCATCTTCTGGGTTACCAGCATCATGACTGATGCTCAACTCACTGGAGTCCAGTCTGACAAAGTCGGATTCCACAACCGAAACACTGAGTTGTGGGTCAGATGGGGCAGAGATAACCGTGAGTTGGTCGGTCTGCCCGGAAGCAGCACCTAGAGCGAGAAGGTTACTGCCGCTGTCTTTGCCAGCAGAATATCCCGCAACGGCGACGGCATCGTCTGATCCCAGGGTGACAAGTGTCGTCGAGCTGGCCGGGTTTTCTACAGATAACGCGTCCATCTCAACTGAGGCTTCGCTTTGCAGTTCTTCAGCCTGAGTTTCCCACCCAGCATTCGCAGCGTCTAAACCAAGCAACGCCGCTGATGCGTCAAGAACAAACCGCGATTCGAGCAACCGGACCTGCGGTGAGACTTGTCTTTCTTGCCGGATTGGCATGGGTTTTTGGGTGAGCAGCTCATCGAGCAGTAGGCGCAGCCGTGACCGCAATCGTCGTTTATTCGTTGAATGAGACGGAGATCGGGTCATCAAGAAATGCTTTGCGACTGCTTTTTGGCAGGGGCTCGGCAATGCCCACCCCCATGAGCGCGAAACGAAAACACGCAGCATGCCGGAAACTGCATGCGTGACTTAGAAATCTCCCCGCATTGAAAAACGGGCAGAAAATCAAGGTATTGGCGGATTCCGGTTGCTATTCCATCGTAGTCCGCTCATTAGAACGCGGCTTGCCAAACTCAGCGAAAACGAGCAAACCAGCCGCTAATCATACTGGCAAAACAGGAGAAAAGGGCAACCTGCGTCGATTGCGACAACTTTGCCGACTAACCAGTTTTTTCTGCGACATCTGGGTAGGAAAGATCGACAAGTTCTAATGTCTCTTACCTGATGGATTCGAACTCATTCATGTTTTGCCGCATTCACAGATTCGCCCTGATTTTGCTGCTGGTTTGCCTCACTTCATCGTCAGCCATGATGGAAGCTTTCGGGCAAACCGAGGAGTCAATTTCCGGTGAATCCCAACTTGCTGCTGCACTGAGTGCGGTCCCCGATTTACCGTTGGAGCAGCGTTCACCGCCGAGCCAGACACTACAGCCAGTCCAGTCGTTACAACCTGACCTCGCAGAGAGCAATCTGGCACCCCTTTTGGGATCGCCACGGGCCATCGTAATGCCGGCAATTGAGCCATTCATGGAAAGCCCGGAGGCATCGGATTCGATCTCTCAGGAACCACCGCAGCGACGGACGGCACCCTCCGGGCGTGTGTCCCAACCGCAGTTCACTGTGAATGCAGCGTTGAATGCGCCAGGTGAAGACTATTGGAGTCCAAATCCTGACGATACAGCTGCTCTTGAATACGAACAACTCGATGCTGAAACAGTTCGTGACCTGTTCAATGCAGACAGTGTCCGAAAACTGCGTAAGCCGATGAAAGACATCCGGATCGTGGCGAAAGACAATGCCAATGTTCCGGAAAATCTGGCTGGTCAGTTCATGGTTAAAGAGCCAGTCCTGACAATCGTGGCTGCGGGAATCGGTGTTCCGCGACCGGACCGGTATCCGATCAAATTCAGGCATCGACCACTCTACTTTGAACAGCTGAACCTTGAACGATGCGGTAACGGATGCGGTATCGCTCAAAATGCAATCTCTGCTGGCCAGTTTTGCATGAACACATTTTTCCTTCCCTATCACATGTGCAAGACAAAACCCAATTGCCCTGTTTATTGTGGCAGTGACTGCCTCACATGTGAAAGCTATTCTGACGAGTGCAACGCTTTGCCTTTGAGCTACAAGGGACTGGCAACAGAGGCTGCAGCATTTGCAGGTTTCACGTTTCTTCTGCTTTGATGCCGCAATCAGAAACAGCAGCCCTTAAAAACGGTCGAGCCTCTGGTCATGAACTTTGGTCTTCCCAATCCAGAGAAGCTTACCAAGAAGCTACTACGTAAGCGTATCAATGAATCCTGCGTTGCCCGACTAGGTTTTCAGATACGCGCCAGCCAGTGGGAAGCAGCCGAGTTATTGGGCAGTCGATGCATCGTCGAGATGCCCACGGGTGAGGGAAAAACCCTGACAACACTGCTAGCCGCATGCTCTCTCGCAGCGGCCGGCCGCAAGGTTCTGATTGCAACAGCCAACGACTATTTGGCGGCTCGCGATGCGGAGTGGATGTCCACACTGTATGACTCAGTTGGCCTGACTGTGGCCAGTGTCACAACCTCAACTCCTCGTGGGGATCGCAAAGGAGTTTACGACCACAATATCGTTTACGGAACGCTTCGTGAGTTTGCATTCGATTTCCTGCGTCATTCGATGGAAAACAGGAAAGAATACAAGCCGC
This sequence comes from Rubripirellula sp., assembly GCA_012270065.1. Classification (GTDB taxonomy): domain Bacteria; phylum Planctomycetota; class Planctomycetia; order Pirellulales; family Pirellulaceae; genus Rubripirellula. The sequence goes on from JAAXJB010000089.1 coordinate 3,600, forward strand.
AGGGAATGTTGGCCAAGTTCCCGGATGAAGTACTGATCCTTGATGAGGCGGACAGCATCCTGATTGATGAAGCTCGCACACCGATGATCATCACCGCCCCAGTCAGCAGAATTGACCCCACAAGAGAGGCTTGTTATCGGTGGTCCAGTGCTACGGCGAAAGGATTCCAACATCCGGAAGACTATGTGCGTGCCGGAGGTTCCGGCCAGATTGCCTTGACTGAAAAGGGACGCAAACGGGCGATTGCAACAAAGATGCCGTCAACCATGGCAGATTTGACAACCACCGACATTCTTCATTCGCTTGAGCGAGCCATCCTGGTCAATGAGACAATCCACCGGGATGTTCACTATCTGGTCGAGGAAGACAGCATTCAACTGGTCGATGAATACACGGGACGCCGTACGGCCGAGCGCAACTTTGGCGGTGGTGTGCAACAAGCCATCGAAGCCAGAGAGGGCCTTGCCCTGACACAAGAATCGCAGCCGATTGCACGCATCTCCGTTCAGGAATTCACAGCAAGATTCGCGCACCTTTGTGGGATGACAGCTACCGCCTGGGAAGACCGCGAAGAATTGCTTCGCGTTTACGGAGTCAAAGTGCATCGCATGCCTCCGCATCGCAAATCCAGACAGATCGTCATGTCACCGATTACCTGCCGCTCGCTTGAAGAAAAATGGGAGCGAATTGCAGAAGAAACTGCGATGATGACTGCGAAAAACAGGGCTGTCCTCATCGGAACGCGGACCATTGCCCAGTCAGAAGAGCTCAGCAAAAAGCTGAGCGAAAAAGAGCTTCCCCATGTCGTTCTGAATGCACGCAATCCCACATCCGAAGCTGCAATCATTGCAGAGGCAGGGCAAGCGGGCAAAATCACAGTTGCGACCAACATGGCAGGCCGTGGCACAGACATTCGCCTTTCCGAAACGGTGTTCAAATCGGGTGGCATGCATGTCATCGTCAGTGAGGCCCATGCGGCTGCACGAATCGACCGTCAGTTGATCGGCCGCAGCTCCCGGCAGGGTGATCCCGGTTCGGCTCGTCTCTTTGTCAGTCCATCGGATGAAATACTGAGTCAGGGATATGGTCAGCAGGAAGCCGACAAATTCCTTCAAGCCGCCTTGCAGGGATCCCCTCATTGGCTTTTGGATAAGGTTCTTTCCGCCCAGAAAAAAGTCACTCTGCAACATCGTCGAGAAAGAGCTGAACTCGCTGCTCGCGACGAGACATTGGCAGAGGCGATGCTGACCCTGGGATTGGACCCTCATCTGGACCCCCAACAGGAACGCCATTGAAATCGTCACGACCATTGCAAATGTTCTGATGGGAGTGTTTGGCCCTCGATCAACAAACTGTCGCGCTGTTGTGAAAATACAACGCCTGTAGCGGCAAATGAACAACGGGGGAAGAATAGGGAGTTTCTCGCGGCAGAGCTCGCTCAAATGCTGCGTTTTTCAAAGGTTTTTTCCACATTTCCTTAAAGCCTTGCGTACGCTTTGATTGGTGAACTGTGGTTCAAACGCGACATCGCGTTGCTTGAAAGAACCAAATACGCCCCAATGACCGGTTTTTCATGCCATTGCTCCTTCTCTTCCAACTCTGCTTCGCAGCACAGCCATGAACTGTCAATCCAACGCAAAACTGCTTGTATTTTCTGCCTTCGCATTGCTCGTCTCGCTCCCTTCCGCGTCTGCCCAGGAAGGCTGTTGCTTCGAACCGACATACCGATTGCAGTGCGAAACTGTGCTGCAACCGCAAACAGTGCAGAAGTACCGTCTGTCTTACGAAACAGAATATGTGCCGCAAGAAGTGACCAGTTACCGGCCCGTCTTGAAAACACGAACCGAGCAGCGTGAGTACAAGGTTGCCAAACCGATTGTGGAAACGAGCTACCGGGAAGAAAAGTACACGGTTTGGAAGGCAGTGACTGAAACAAGTTATCGGGACGAGACAGTAACCCAGACCAGATATGTGACCGAGACTGCCGAGCGAGAAGAACAGTACACCACCTACCAACCAGTGGTGGAGACCGCGTATCAGGAACAACAGTACACGGTGCAAAGACCGGTGATCGAGACTCAGTACCAGACACAGCGCTACACGGTTCAGCGACCTGTCGTGCAAACCCAGTATCAGACCCGGCAATACACATCCATGCGGCCGGTGCAGACCATGCAAACACAAACGGTTGACCGTGGTGGTTATGTAGCCCAACAGGTTGTCCAACCTGGCCGAACGTCATACTCACTCGGTTACGCGCGTGACGCGTACGGGAACAACAGTGGACTCATTTGGACTCCTCAAACCACACCAGCGACCGTCCGGACCCAGTACAGCTACCGCCCGAATCTGGTATCCCAACAGGTTGCAACCACCAGTTACGTCCCGCAGACGCAACAAGTACAGGTACCTGTTCAAGTACAAACCATGCAGTCTGAAGTCGTGTCGCAGCAGGTACCGGTTCAGGTTCAGCGAATGCAAACGCAAGTGGTCACGCAGAAAGTACCAGTTCAAACCACACGAATGGTTGCGACAACACAAGTGCGTAAAGTTCCCTACACAGTACAGCGTCCAATTACCGAAACCATCACTCGCAAGGTACCAATCCAACAACAGCGTTGGGTCAGCGAGGAACGTGTCCGCAAGGTTCCTGTCCAGACAACGCGTACCGTGTATGAAACCCGCAAAGAGCCAGTTGAAATCCAGTACTACGAGCAGGAGGCCGTTACGAAAACGGTCATGAAACCCGTAACTCGGCAGAAGTACGTTCCCTACACGGAAACAGTCATGGTCCCCAAGCAGGTTGTGCAACGGGTTCCTTTGGCATACACCGATCCGTTTAGCGCCGCCGTCGTGAGCGGTTACTCGACGTTCGCCAATGCCGGTTCGTCCAGCTCGCCATCAACAGAAACCGGATCGGATTTTGGAGGTTCAATACTGCAGCCGGAAAACGCTGGCAAAAATTCAGGTACGAATGATGCAAGCGGAAACAACGCACCACAAACACGCATGCAGAAAATTGAAATCACAGAACCTGAGAGCAGCACCACTGCCAAAGGGGAAGGGACTACGGAAGATGATGACAGCGTGATCGATGAAGAAATTCAGCCGTCCGGCGCTGAAAGTCGTGAAGAACCCAGCCTCAACAGCAACGAGGACAGTTCGGTCAAGGGCGTCAAAGCAGGCTGGAAAATTCATTGGAACCCACAACTGATGCGGGCGGCCTGAACCTCACCCCCTTTTTCTTTCTCCTCAATATCTTTGTCGACTTGATGCGCAATCTTTGTCGATGTGATGCACAACGGGAGATATGACCAGCGAAGGATCAAGGTCACGACCACTCGTTAAGACGCAAACGTCCTATTGAGGCCAAACCCCACCTCCGTTGCCTGACAATCCAGGGACGAACCCGCCAAGTAACATTTCTTGCTGCGACGGGACATTGGAGCGATGCGTCGACGGGTTGCCAGCCATGAGCATCTCCGGGCATGAGCTTCGACCGATCAGAGAGCCCCATTTTTCAAAAGTCTCAACGCTGAAAAAGTGCAATTTTGATCAATCGCCAAACAAAGAGCATGCAAGCCATCAGCCCCAGCATGGCGATGCAGAGCCAAAGGAGAGTCGAGCCAAAAACCAGAAGATTGGCTCGCAGCCACTCCTGATAGATGCTATCCCAGAAAACGATCGTCAACATGGTGCCAGCGCACAAGTAAGGTCCATACGGGGTTTGTGTGTCACGCGTGATGAGATAGCGGAGCAAAACGATTGCAATCGCTGCGAAGGGGGAAAAGAAGAAGGCGATCAAGACCGCTTGCCACCCGACAAAGGCACCAATCATTGCCATCAGAGTGACATCACCAAAACCCATGGCCTCGATTTGCAACGCCCAGCTCGCGACAATACGTATTGACCATATTGCACCTCCGCCGGCAGCAAGCCCCACCAGTGCAGTGAAAAGACCGGACCAATACTCTCCACCGATCACCCAGACGGTAACCACACCCAGACTCCCGGCAATCCATAATCCAAAAAGAACTTTCCAAAAGGAGTGGTGAAACAATCCGTTCAAAAAGTGCTTGATCGCGCGTTGAAATCCCCGGCGGCGACGGATTGCGTTGCTCCAACGGCGATCGCACAAGGCGAAGCACCAGACAGCCCAGATTCCCAGACCACAGAACAGACCCTGTTCTCCAGACCAACTCTCATTTCCACTGAACCATGGTGCATCAAAAGTGGTAGGATTGAAGATGATGCTTTCACCCTGAATAAAAAAGGTGGGCATGAATGGCAAGCTCGTTGGACCATCATCGCTGCCTGCCACCAAGACCGTCGCCAAGGTCAAACCGAGCAAGGTGCCGGGGATCGTGATCATGTCCGGGATGATTCGCTCATCAAAATCAATGAAAGATGCCGCAACCATCAGCACAAAAAGCAAAGCATGAGAGACGAATACCAGATTGGCGTTTGGCTCAATCATCGCCATGAATTGACCTGTGCGCATCACCGCAGGTAACAATCCACCACTCTGCGTTTCAAATTGGAAGAGCCAAACAAGAGAGATTGCGGTACCAATCTCAATCAACATCGGTCGTATCCAGAAGCCGGTTCCATGCCACTGCGATTCCCGACGCAAAAAAAACCAGCCGATAACAGGCAGGCGATCCCAGAATGTACGAGGACTCGCGTCCTCGGGACGCGGGCCCCATGGTGAAATGAGCCGCGGGTTGTAATAGGCGAAACGGTAAATCATCCAATTGGCCACAGCACCACCAATCAACCCAAACACAGCCACGAGAACGCACTGGTTCTGGAAAGTCAGGTCGAGCCATATTGAGAGCATGAGATAGGGAACCATGGCGTGATGAAGGGCAACCGGATTCGGTCCTCGTTGCGTACCCGACCAGTTTAGCTTCCCGCAGGGGTCGCCCGTAATGGGTCCCGTAAGCAAGTCGGGAGGAACGTGGGAATTGCAGAAACCATGCCCTTGGCTTGAATGCATCAGCATCTGCTGCCAAAGTCCGCTAATCCTCGAAAAAGTCACCCTACAGCCAACGATACAAGCCGTGAAGATTTGACGTAAATCCAACCCCTCATTAGGCTATGATCCTGAGCAGAGGGGTAAACGATGGACGAATTTGTCACGAGATATCCTCTGCCACCCGCCTGCCCGTTTCCGGGCTACCCGCAACACGCAAAAACGTTGTTGGACAGGCTTTGTTACCGACGTCAACTATCCTGCTTCGAGTTTGGATGAGTTGGTGCAATGCACCAAGAATGAGGGAACTTCTGAGCTAACCGGCCTGCGAACCTGCCATCTTTGGAAGTTCACTCAATCAACCATGCTTGGGCAACGGAATTTACATCCAAGAGTCCTAATTGTGCTCCCGACAATCAATCGTATCTTTCGCGCAACAGCTTTTTGCTGCATTTTGCTGCCAATTCCCTGCTTGAGTGCCGAGGAAGCTGGTTCAGAGACCGCCAAGGCATCGGCAGTGAGTTTTGCGAATGATGTTGAACCCATATTCAGCCAACACTGTTATGGGTGTCATCAGGGAGCGAAGCAACTGGGATCCTACCTGATGACGGACTTCAGCTCCTTGCTGAAGGGTGGTGAGTCAGAGCAAGCAGCCGTGGTTCCTGGAAAGCCGGACGAAAGCTATCTGTTTCAGCAGATCACTCCCATCGACGGCCATGCAGAAATGCCTGACGAACCGTTCAAACCACTGAGCGACATTGAACGGGAAGTCATCCGCAACTGGATTCTTCAGGGTGCCAAGAATGATTCCGAGGGCGAACGCGGGCCAAGATTCACAACCAACAACCCGCCGGTATACATCGGTCAGCCATCACTGCCTTCCATTGACGTCTCACCAGATGGGAACACGATGGCAATTGCGGGCTTTCATGAAGTCGTGATTCTGAATACCGAAACAGGAGAACGTCTCGCGCGGCTGGTAGGCATGAGTCCACGAATAAACTCTGTGAGGTTCTCTCCTGACGGTAAACAACTCGCTGCTATTGGTGGGACTCCAGCTGTGCGAGGTGAGTTGCAGATATGGGACTTGAGTAATAACAAGCTGAAACTATCGCGATCATTTACATACGACTCGCTATGCGGTGCCAGCTGGTCACCAGATGGCAGCAAGTTGGCATTTGGGGCCACCGACAACGTTGTTCGTGCAATTGACACAGAATCAGGAGAGCAAATTCTGTTTCAAGGAGCACATGATGACTGGGTACGTGACACTGCGTTCACCCCAGACGGGAAACATGTCATTTCTGTTGCAAGGGACATGTCCTGCAAGCTAACAGAAGTCGAAACCGAACGGTTCATCGACAACATCACATCCATCACGCCCGGCGCGCTCTCGGGGGGGCTCAGCAGCATCAAGGCACATCCTCAACGCAATGAAATTTTTGTTGGAGGTGCCGATGGTATTGCCAAAGTGTATCGAGTCTTTCGACAAACAGCGCGTAAGATTGGTGACGATGCCAATCTGGTTCGCAAGTTTCCAATTCTTCCTGGAAGGATCTCCAGTGTGGCCATCAGCCAGGACGCGACCCGTTTGGCCGCTGCTGCCACCTTGGACGGCAAGAGTGAGATAAGAGTCTGGAAGTACGACTTCACGAGTGAAATCTCTCCGGAACTGAAGAAAATTCAGGCGAAACGTGTCGCTGACCGAAATGCAGAGGAGAAAAAACAACTCGAAAACCACCTCAACTCGAAAATTACCGAACTTGGCAGATTCTCAATCGATGATGCTGCGGTGTTCTCGATCTCTTTTGGAAAAGACCATACGCTCCTGATCGCGGCGGCAGATGGAAAAATTCGTCGACTCAACTCGGAAGGAAAACTCACAAACACCTTCAATGTCTGCGATGTGGCCAAAGACGCCAAACTTGCAACATCAAGATTCGACGCCAAGGATTGGCAAGCCAGAATGCCAGCGAGAGTGGAGGAAAGCGAGAACGCCACCAAGACCGAACAAGTCATTGAAGAATTACTGATCAATCCAAGCCAGATCAAGCTGGATTCGCCCTATGACTACACCCAGATCGTTGTCACTGCTGTCCTGAGTGATCAAACCACTCAGGATGTAACACGGGTTGCTGAAATCAAAGTTCCCGACTGGGTGACTTTGACGGACACGGGAATCATACGCCCAGCCGCCAATGGCACTGGCTCTGTTTCTGTTACCTATGGTGGCATTACATCAGATATCAGCATTGCTGCTCGAGGTGTCACACCGGATCAAGCGGACGATTCGAACCATGGTGCCGTCGATTTCATCAAGGATGTGGGTCCCATCCTGAGCCGTCTTGGATGCAATCAGGGAACTTGCCACGGGGCACAAAAGGGTAAGAATGGATTCAAGCTTTCATTGCGTGGCTACGACCCGATTTACGACCTTCGAGCACTCACGGACGACCTCGCTGCCCGCCGGATCGACCCAGCATCACCTGATGAATCTCTGATGTTGCGCAAACCTCTCGGATTATCACCGCATCAAGGTGGCGTGCTGATGTCAAAGGGTGATCCCTACCATACTGTTCTGCAGCGGTGGATCGCTGATGGCAGCAAACTGGACCTGTCATCACCACGGGTCGCAAGAATCGAGGTATTTCCTGTCAACCCTGTGGTGCAACGCACCGATGCGAAGCAACAAGTAAGAGTGGTCGCGCACTATGAAGACGGCAACCAGCGTGACGTGACACAAGAGGCCTTCATTGAGAGTGGAAACACGGAGACTGCGGTTGTCGGCGAAGGCGGGCTACTATCAGCCCTACGAAGAGGAGAAGCCCCAATTCTGGCACGGTACGAAGGTGCCTACGCAGCAACGACCCTCACCGTCATGGGCGAACGGGACGGTTATACCGACGTGGTTGTGGAACAGTGGAGTGAGATTGACAAACTGGTGGCTAACAAATGGCAGCGGGTGAAGGTCATCCCGAGCGATGTTTGCGATGATTCTACTTTTCTGCGAAGAGTCCATTTGGATCTCACCGGTCTGCCCCCCAGCAGCGCACAAGTACGTGCATTCCTGGCTGACGAAAAACCAACACGTGAGAAACGCGCACGTGTCATCGACGACTTGATTGGCAGCGATCCATACATTGACTACTGGACCAACAAGTGGGCAGACCTTCTGCAGGTCAACCGCAAATTCCTTGGCGTTGAAGGCAGCACAAAATTCCGTGAATGGATCCGGGAGGCCATCTCTGAGAATCGACCCTATGACAAATTTGCCGAGCAAATTTTAACCGCAACCGGTTCCAACAACGACAATCCGCCGAGTTCCTATTACAAGGTTCTTCGTAACCCTGACGACACGATGGAAAACACGACCCATCTGTTTCTGGGAATACGTTTCAATTGCAACAAATGTCATGATCATCCATTTGAGCGTTGGACTCAGGATCAGTACTACCAGATGTCGGCCTTCTTCGCTCAAGTCGGCTTGGAAAATGATCCTGCATCAGGCAAACGCAAAATTGGTGGCACTGCTGTGGAGGGTGCAAAACCGCTGTTTGAAAAGGTTGTCGACCGCAAACAGGGTGAAGTAAAACATCCGAAAACCAATTCAATCGTCGCACCAGAGTTTCCATTTGAAGTGCCACACGAAACGCTGGAAGGAGCGACAAGACGGCAGCAATTGGCGGCCTGGATCACGGACAGTGACAATCCTTACTTCGCTCGTAGTTACGTCAATCGACTTTGGGGATATTTACTTGGCGTTGGATTGATTGAACCCATCGACGACATCCGGGCTGGAAACCCCGCCACAAATCCTGAACTCCTCGATCATCTGACAAAAACATTTGTCGACTCCGGTTTCGATGTTGCTCAGATGCACCGAGAAATCTGCAACAGCCGGACTTATCAGCTGAGCATCAAAACCAATCCGCTGAACCAGGATGATTCAGTCAATTACTCGCACGCTTTACCGAGACGGTTACCAGCCGAGGTCATCTTTGATGCGGTTCACGAACTGACCGGCGCCATCAGTAACATTCCAGGTATGCCGAAAGGCACTCGTGCTACAGCAATTACTGATTCCGGGGTCAAACTTGCCGATGGTTTCCTGCAGAACCTGGGGCGTCCGGCCCGTGAAAGTGCATGTGAATGTGAACGAAGCTCTGACTTGCAACTGGGGCCTGTCATGGCTCTCGTCAGTGGTCCGACCGTTGGCTCTGCGATTGCTGATCCAAAGAATGTGCTGGAACAGATCGTTGCAGATCATCCCGATGACAAGAAGCTCGCAGAAGAGATTTTCATCCGCGCACTCGCTCGTTACCCCAAGGAGTCGGAACTGGAAGCATTCTTGGCGATGAAAGAGATCATCAAGGAAAGTCATCAGGAAATCCAAAAACAGCTTGCAACGGCAGAATCCAGCTGGAAAGAACGTTTCAAGCAACTGGAACTTGAGCGAGAATCAAAGCTCAAGGACATTGCCGATAAGATTGTTGCCCGCACGGAGCAGATGAAACCCGAACGGGACAAATTGGCCAAAGAACGTCAGGATCGCATCAATGCTGCAAATGCTGTCCTCGAAAAGGAAAAGGAAAAAATCCCAGCCATAATCGATCGTATGGCTGCAGATCAATTGAAGGCGATTGAATGGCATCCTTTGGCATATCAGACCGGGAGCTCAACGAACAAAGCAGTTCTCACACCACAACCCGACCGATCCATCGTCGTGAGTGGTAGCGCTGAAAAGACGGTATACACCGTCAACATGCGGACTTCGCTGAACAAGATAACGGGTATCCGCCTGGAAGCTCTCAGTGACCCCAACCTCCCTGCCAAAGGCCCAGGACTGGCCGACAATGGAAACTTTGTGGTCACGGAAATTGAAGTTCTCTCGGCACCCAGCAAGACCCCAGAGAAATCAAACAAAGTGAAGATCATCAGTGGTCGTGCCGATTTCACCCAACCCAGCTTCAATATCAATCAGGCATTTGATGGCAAAACCAACGATCAGCGGGGCTGGGCAATTTCGCCAGCCATGGGGATTTTCCACTGGGCAACCTTCAAATTTGAAAAGCCACTGGAAACTGAAGGTGACACCATATTGACATTCAAACTCCACCAGTTTCACAACGCCGCTAAACACACCTTGGGCCGCTTCCGCCTGAGTGCCACCACTGCATCGGGTGACATCCCATTGGGAGTTGCTGAACCACTCGCTGCAATGCTGCTCACTAAAAAGGAAAGCCGCGATGAGCCAACGGTTGCCTTTTTGAGCGACTATATAATGAAAACCGATGCGTCGATCCGTAAGGCACAGGAAGGTGTCGCGGCCGCACAAGCTGCCATCCCACCAGATGCCGAACTCGTCGCACTTGAAAAACGCAAAGCAGAACTTTCGAAACCGACAGCTGTTGACCCACAGTTGTTGCAACTCAGGAACGATGTGCAACAAAGTGCAAAGCAACTGGAACGCATACGTCTGACTGCAGCGGAAGATTTGACATGGGCACTCATCAATAGCCCCGCATTTCTTTTCAACCACTGAATCCATTCAAACCATCCCACTCAAACACTACCTTCGGAGATATTGCCATGCTTTCATTCAAAGGCTTCAAGGCAAAAGACCTCTGTGATCCCCAACTCGCAGCGACGCGCCGATCTTTCCTGAGAGTTGGTGGTTGTGGCGCTTTGGGATTATCCTTGCCATCACTCATGCAACTTCAATCCACCACAGCAGCTGAGAATATCGTCAGTAATGCAACAAAAGGCGGTGGCCCAGGCTGGGGAAAAGCAAAAAGCATCATCATGGTCTACCTTCAGGGAGGCCCCAGCCACCTGGATCTTTGGGACCCAAAGGAGAACGTGCCGGACAATGTGAAGAGTATCTTCAAGCCAATCAGCACCAAGATCCCCGGGATCAAGTTTACGGAGAACCTTCCCAAGCTGAGCCAGTTGAATGACCGTTTTTCGATGATCAGATCGATGTCTTATACTCCCAACGGGCTTTTCAACCACACAGCAGCGATTTACCAGATGATGACTGGTTACACCACTGACAAGGTCAGCCCGTCTGGTCAACTGGAACCACCTTCCCCAAAGGACTTTCCGAATTACGGGAGCAACATTGTCAAAATGCGGCCTGTGGATGAACCCATGCTGCCATTTGTAATGCTGCCGCGACCGCTGCAGGAATCAAATGTTGTGGGCAAGGGGGGTTCGGCCGGTTTTCTAGGGAAGTCGTTTGATCCGTACACGCTGTATCCCAGTGGAGACGATCTCGACATGGGGAAGATGGATCGCATCAAGATCGATGACCTGAAACTGCGTCCTGAAGTGTTCAGTGTCCGACTGCAACGCCGCGCCAAGTTACGAGATCTCTTGAATCAGCAGATGCCCGATATAAACAAGGCAGTTGAATCATTTGAATTGGATGAGTACTACGATCGGGCGTTATCCCTGATTGTTTCAGGCCGCGCCCGACAAGCGTTTGAGTTGGCGAGCGAGAGTTCTGAGATGCGAGACATGTACGGTCGGAACACATTTGGCCAAAGCTGCCTGCTGGCACGGCGTCTCGTTGAAGCCGGGACACGAGTCGTGGAAGTCATTTGGCCCAAGGTAGCCAACAGCGACAATCACTCGTGGGACCATCACACCGGGCTCAGCAAACGCATGAAAGACCAATCAGCGCCAATGCTCGACACAGGCTTATCGGCACTGATCAGCGACCTTGATGATCGCGGAATGCTTGAAGATACGCTCGTGGTTGCAGTTGGCGAGTTTGGACGCAGCCCTCAACGTGGTGTCAGCACGAGCGGCAATAACAATTCCGATGATGGCCGGGATCACTGGCCATACTGCTACACAGCAGTCATGGCTGGTGCAGGTGTCAGACGAGGATATGTGCACGGTAAAAGCGACAAGACAGCATCGGCACCACTTGAGGATCCCGTTCATCCAGCGGAAGTTCTGGCCACGATTTACCACAGCTTCGGAATTCATCCCGAAACGATCGTCTACAACCACTTGAATCAGCCACGTGAACTGGTGAAGGCGACCGCGTTGACCCGGTTGCTCTCCTAGCGGCTACCCCGTACCGCGTGATCGGGGAAACCGATGATGCAATTCACCTCAGAGGCGTTCTCGTCGCGAACAACAGAAAGCCGTTTTGTCGTTGAGAAGCACATCGCGACATTCGAATGAGGTTCATCCTACTGGACCTCAGGGCAACTGGAAGAGCCGCTTTGCATTGGCCGTGGTGACGCTCGCCAGATGACTTGCCGTCACCCCTCTGACGTCAGCAAGGCAGCGGAGGGTGTGTTCTACTCGAGCTGGCTCGTTCGGTCGCTTGCCTCGCAACGGCTCCGGACTCAGGTAAGGCGAGTCGGTCTCGACCAGCAAACGGTCCTCAGGAATTGCCCTTGCCACCGCACGCAGTTCTTCGCTTTTCTTGAATGTGACCATTCCTGCGAAGCTGATGTACAAGCCCATTTCCAGACAGCGCATCGCAAGTTCCAAATCGCCGGTAAAAGAGTGCATCACACCGTTGGGCACTGATGCCTGACGATGCAACTGTTCAACAATCAACTGTCCACTCTCACGCATGTGAATGATCATGGGCAGTGCCGATTCCCGACAAAGCTGGAGGTGTCGGTCAAAAAACCGTTCCTGCATTTCCAGTGGTGTATCATCCCAGTAGCAATCCAGACCTGTTTCACCAATCGCACGGACCCCAGGCGAACCGGCGAGTTCCTCGATCAGAGTAAAATCCTGCGGACCTGCTTCTGCCACCGAATTTGGCTGGATTCCCACCGCAGCAAAAAGGAACCCGGGATAAATAGCCGCCAGATCACAGGCTTTTTTACTGGTCAACAGATCGATGCCAATAACGATGATGCCGGTCACGCCAACAGCTTTGGCACGATCCACTACCTCATCAACATTTTCATCAAACACATCGACATTCAGATGTGCATGAGTATCAAAAAGCTCAAGTGTCATATCGACCAGAAGAATCGCGTCAGGTGATAAAAGACTGGTGCTGCAAAACAGATATTATCGATTTGATCCAGAACTCCAGCGTGACCCTGAACCAGCGTGCCGGTATCTGTCACGCCCCGGTCCCGCTTGATTGCACTCATGGTCATCGTTCCCGCACAAGCCATGACGGTCACCACGGCTCCCAATATTCCAGCTTCCCACCAGTAAAATGGTGTGGCCCATGAAAGCAGAGCAGCTACGATCCCGGTTGTCACCATCGATCCAAGAAATCCCTCCCATGTCCGTGAGGCATTGATCTTTTCAGCGATGACGTGCCGGCCGGCAAGATTCCCCCAACCGCGTTCGAACACAGAGGCCAGTTGGGCGATGAGAACAAAAAACACAAGCACGCTTACCGGACTTCCTTGCCACTGCTCTGGGGCTGCGTCTGGCGGCCTGATGGTGGAGGTAAACTTCAAATCCAGCAGCGCTGGGGCGTAACTCAATGAGTAGACGCAAATCAGCAGGCCAAATTGTATTTTTGCACTGCGTTCCAGGAACCGCTTGTAATCACCAGCAATGGCTGCCCTTGCTGGAATAAAAAGACTTGCATAGACAGGGATCATGATGCTGTAGAAGTCGTAGTAATCGATCTCCTGAGCACCACCAAGAAAGCTGGGGGGATCACTTCCCAAGGCAATGAGTATGTATTGCAGCGGCGTAAATATGAAAAACACCCAAAACAGCGACCGATGATCTCCGCGGCGTGTTGGGGTCATGGTGATGAATTCTCTCAGGGCCCAGAATGAAACCAGCCCAAACAGAATGACAATCCCAATTCGGTAAAGCAAAAATCCCAATGCAAAGATCACGATCATCATCCACCACACTTTCAATTTATGATTGAAGCGATGGACTAATGCGGACTCGACACCAATTTTCTCACGTCGCTCGAGTATGACGCCGACGACAGATGCCGCACTTAACGCTGCGAGAACAATTCCCAACAGGACGTAAGTGTTTCGATCATGCCAATTTGCCTGGCACAGAATATTGGTATTTATGTTATGCACAGATGTCCTCAAACAGATACCCGTTCAACCACAGCCGATCCCATGGGCTCAGTGCCAATTGATGCGTTGCCACGAGCAATGTCATGTGTGCGAAGACCATCCGCTAGGACACTCTGAACTGCGACCTCAATGACCTTTGCCTCATCCTCCAGTCCGAGAGAATGCCTCAAGAGCATGGCGGAAGCAAGAATCGTTGCCAACGGGTTGGCTACACCCTCGCCAGCAATGTCAGGCGCAGAACCATGAATCGGCTCATACAATCCGGGACCGTCGCTCCCAAGTGATGCACTTGGCAACATCCCAAGCGAACCGGGCAACATGGAAGCCTCATCCGTCAGGATGTCACCAAACATATTTCCAGTCACCACCACATCAAAATCGGACGGGCGATTGATCAGATGCATGGCCATGGCATCTACAAGCACAACATCATATTTGACGTCAGGAAACTCTTCCTCCATCACTCTGGCCGCAACACGGCGCCACAAGCGACTAGGTTCCAGTACGTTTGCTTTGTCTACGCTGGTTAGCCGGTTGTCGCGTCCCTGCGCTGCCTTCGCTGCCAGACGCACGATTCGCTCCACTTCGCTCACGCTGTAAACCATCGACTGATACGCCGACTCGGACTGACCGTTTCCATCGGTACCAGACTCGCCAAAATAAATACCACCCGTCAATTCACGTAAAAACAGAATGTCGGTGCCTTCAATGATCTCCCGGCGAAGTGGAGAAGCATCCAGCAGTTCGTCAAACAGGCGAATCGGTCTCAGATTGGCAAACAGCCCCAACTCTTTACGTATCTTCAGCAAGCCAGCCTCGGGCCGAGTCTTTGCAGAAGGATCATCCCACTTGGGCCCTCCCACCGCACCTAAAAGAATTGCATCCGAATTGCGACAGGCGGCAATGGTTTCCTGCGGCAGTGGATCTCCACAGGTATCTATCGCAACTCCACCAATCATGTGGGAGCTGAATTCAAACTCATGTCCAAATCTTGCGGCAACCGCTTCAAGGACTCGTTGGGCTTGCAAGACAATTTCGGGGCCGATGCCGTCACCGGGCAGTAAAACGATATTTGCTTTCAAGGGATTACTGGTTGCTGAAGTGAGTAGTAGAAATAGCCAATTTGGCTCTTAATGTAGCCGAAGCAGTTCATTTACCCAACGCAGACGACGACAGCCTCACCAAAAACAAACCTGATTTCTCAGTTTTCAGCTACTTCAAACGAATGACTGATGGCTTGAGCGAAACGAGGCATCGCACCGAAAGCGATTCAAAATCTAAAGTAATGCCTGAATCTGCTGGAGAGCGGGCAGGGGATCGCGCAATTGACTCGCTGCAGCTTGCGCCCGATCAACCCATGCTTTTACATCTTGCTTCGATTCAGCAGCAAGCGAGCAGCGAATCACCAAGCACAAGGCCTGAACTTCACGGTAATGCTGGCCCTTACCGGTGACTTCATGCCATGACTCAATCGCCAGTTTTATGGCGGTTGAGTGATCTCCGAGGGCAAGGTGACACTCTGCCCAAAAAACAAAAAAACGGGCCGGGGCGGGAACACATGAATCAGA
Organism: Rubripirellula sp.; assembly: GCA_012270065.1. Lineage (GTDB taxonomy): Bacteria > Planctomycetota > Planctomycetia > Pirellulales > Pirellulaceae > Rubripirellula. The sequence goes on from JAAXJB010000089.1 coordinate 19,190, forward strand.
GTTGTTCTTTTCCAAGTGGACAATTTTCTGCCCACAACCCAACTTTGCCAATCCGCACGCCTGAGCAGCCATGACGACTCGAAAATCCATGTCATTCTCGAGATCCAATTGATCCCCGCCCTGCGCTGAACCGTCCGGTAAAGAAGCGTCTTGTGATTCAGCGACAATTTGCAAACAAGAAGAGGCAGCGGCTACCATTCCGGGCCAATCCTGCTCAAGAAACGCCAAATCACAATCGAAAGTGGACGCATGCAGATAATACAGCGGGTCGTCCAACATCCTTGCGTGTGCCCAGATTTCATCCCGTACCTGTTTGGCAGCCAAATGATTTCCGCTGGCAACATCAACTTCATACTTTGCTCCCAAGCCGACACACAAGTCCTCATTGTCTGTCAATGGAGAAGACTCTAACAGCAAACCAGCCTCTTGGATTTCCCTGGAAAAACCAAGCGGATCAACCAGCGAATAGGCATTTGCGAGAAGATTGTTCAAACCGATCCGCTGGGCTTTCAAGTCATACTCGGCGGACCGCGACTCCATGGCTGCCGGCTCAAGAACAGCAAGACCTTCAATCATGTCATTGGCTGTTCCAATCAATTCGCTAGCCAGAAAAAAATCAAAAAGCAGACACAGTGGACGGTCACCCAGTTCCTTGGCCAGCTTTGCTGCGAGACGCAAGCCTTCCAAGCGTTGTGGCAATGATGGATCTTCCAAAGCACTCTCAAGCTGATTCACAGCCCTCTGCAAGCACCGTGTTTCTTCTTCAGTTTTGTGAGTGTGATATTCATCACAGAAGTCGTCGAGCAAGTCGTAAATGGCTGACATGAGATATTTTTCTTCCTACAAGCGTGGCATCGAGCCGCGGTTACCAGAGAGCCTGATTCTCTCGGCATTCACAAGCCTTTGCGATCGGAAGCCTGAAGGCTTACCCGACCTCTGACATCACGACGGTGAATCACGCCAAAATTTCGACTATCCAATGAGACTGGAACATTGTCACCAACAACAAAGTACTCATCACTTGCCAATTCCATGGGATAGCAGGCGTGATCATCATGAGGGCGGAGCCGGTATTCAATCTGACGAGACAGTTGAAGGCGGGACAGTTTCAGATCGCCGGCAACCACTCGAAGTGCCACCGGAGCAACTGTGGTTACGGGGACATTCTTGACTGGCAAAGCTTCGTCGGACGAAACGCTGAACTCGCCGTCTCTTTCGATTTCCCATGTCAATCCGACTGGCTGATCACCAATCCAAAACACTACCTGAAGCAATGCGCGATCAGAAGTGTGTGCCACACCACGGAGAACAAGCCGGCGTGCCGGTTGCAACTTTCGGCTCAATCCGATGTTGCAGGGATAGTCATCCCAAATACAACTCACCTTGTTTCCCTCATGGATGCTACGATGCTGGTAAATCAGCCAATCCGAACCAGCATTTTCCCAGGCAACCTGTTCAGCGTCACTTTTATTTCTCAGCCAACCGTTGCCAGCCCATCGTGAAACTTCGCGTTGGCTATCCAGATCCACTGGCATCGAAGCAAGTGGCACTTCCAACTGACGTTCTTTACCCATTCTCAGTGGAATCTCATCTCCATTGACGATTAAATAGCTTCCATCCAGGTCCACGATATCACCGGGCACTGCGGCAATCCGTTTGATACGCAATCTGTTTTCATGAACGAGCGCAACGACATCACCAGGACGGAGCGGATTGCCTTCCATTGCAGACTGGTCGCCGTCATACCCGTGAACAACGACGACACTTGCAGGCCTCTGATTTTCAACGATATCGGCGAGTCCACCGCAATGAAAACACTGGACGGAAGCTGATGCAACAGATTCAGGATCATCCGCCAGCCCAACTGGCCAACGGACGTCACAAACACGACAAGTCGCAATTCGGTGTTCACCCAGAAGGGTTGGTGCCATCGACAACCCCTGAACAGCAAAAATGAATCCCGAACCTCGCCCCTGTTTCCAGCTCATCCACCCGACCACCATCGCTGAACAAGCAACAGCAATGAAACCTGTCACGAGGCCTCTTCGCATGATGAATCCGCTGTTTGCACGCTCGACAAAACTAAGCGACGACAGCCTCGTGAACGGCTCGGAATCGTCTGGCGGGAGTTTTCTGTTGTGATCTAACAAGAAAATACAGTTCAGGTTATACTGTGGCGGAACATCAGCGGAGATTTTCGAAGGTAACGAATTCAAGTATAACGCCTCGGAATCGTATTCAACTCTGCTATCACACATCACTCTCGTCAGTTCCTCACAAGGCTCTCCATTTGGAGCAGAAAATCACCATTGGATACATCCCCGATCTCCACGCGTGGCCGCATGGGTCAAATTGCTGGTGTCAAAGTTGCTGCCACCGGTTCTTACGCGCCCGAAAAAATCGTGACCAACGAAGATCTTGCAGCGCTTGGTTGCGACAGCGAGTGGATCATTCGTCGCACAGGGATTCATGAGCGAAGACATGCCAGCGCGGATCAGGCAACAAGTGACCTTTGCTATGAGGCCGCTATCCGGTGCATGAACAAAGCCGGAGTCAGCGTCGACGACATTGATTTGATCATCGTTGCGACGATGACCCCGGATCATCCAACCCCGTCAACAGCGTGCCATCTGCAGCGTCGTCTCGGTGCGATTGCTCCAGCAATGGACCTCAATGCGGCTTGCGCTGGATTCATGTATGGCTTGATCACCGGTTCACAATTCATCTCCACTGGAAACAACAGATGCGTTCTGGTGGTTGGGGCAGATCTGATGAGCGGCACGGTCAATCCCGATGACAAGAAAACCTATCCACTTTTTGGCGATGCCGCAGGTGCCGTTCTTCTGACTCCTGATGATGAAGTTACTGACTCCGGGATCCTCGCCTACCAGATGGGAAGCGAAGGATGCGGGGGAGAACTGCTTTGCGTTCCTGCCGGTGGAACACGTCAGGAACTGACACCGGAAATGCATGAACAAGGAAAGCAGTTTCTCGCCATGGATGGGAGGAACGTATTCAAATGGGCAGTCCGCCTGATTGATGAAAGTACAAAACAGGTCTTGCAAAAGGCCAAGCTGGATCCGGATGAACTCGAAATCGTCGTCTTGCACCAAGCCAACCAACGGATTATCGACTCAGCTGTCTCGGACCTGAATCTGGAGCGGGAAAAAGTATTCGTCAATCTTGACAAATATGGCAACACGTCCGGCGCCAGCATTCCCCTTGCTCTGGATGAAGCGGTCAGTGCTGGAAAAATCAAACGGAACGATCTCGTTCTGCTCTGTGGATTTGGAGCAGGGCTGGCTTGGGGCACTGCCTTATTACGCTGGTGATGCCTGCCACTTCATGCAACATCAGAATTAAAGCCATTTTTGCACCCGAGGCCTGACTCTTCTGCCGATAGCGGCAAGCTTGCAAACCGAGGAAGAGTAAACGTCATGGCAATTCAGCTACGCACAACATGTGAGAACAATCGGCCCATGCAAACAGGAACTCGATTTTCTTCGGATTCATTTTTGTCCTGAAGCGTCAAAGACTGGTCAACTACAGCAGATGCTTTGCCTTGACCTCCAGATACTGATTGATCAACGGGGCCGTCAGTTCATCTGGAAAAGAGTCCACAACCAGAACACCTCGATGTGTCAAATCCTTGACGACCTGGTCGCGCCATAAGAGGATGTCGGCGGCGGCAGCTGCGCGATACATTTGAAAATCACCGCCATCGGGTGCGTCCGCCGCATCAAACATTTCCCGATCACGCAGAAGAATTCCAAGCGGCAAATGCTGCCCGTTGATGTTCCCCAAATAGTCTACCACCGATGCTCCATTGACCTCATCGATGACATTCGTAGCCAGAACAACGAGTGATCTGCGTTTGCAATGATTGGAAAGATAGAGAAAAGCTTGATCGTAGCGTGACTCCACCAAACGAGGAAACTGATCAAACCCCGCCTGTATCAACCGATTCATCTGACTACTACCGCCACGGGGTGGAATGTAGGAATGGATCGTATCGGAGAAGCACAGCATGCCAACTGCGTCACCTTGGGAAAGTGCCACGTACGCCATCATCAAAGTCGAGTTGAGGGCGTGGTCGAGAAGGGTATACCCATCTCGTTCATTCGTCATCATTCTTCCACAATCAAGGAGGAAGATGACTCGCTGACTTTGGTCATTTTGAAATTGACGGACTGTTAGTTTCCGTCGACGTGCAGTGCTACGCCAGTCCATGTGACGATAGTTGTCGTCACGCGAATAATCACGTAGTCGCTCAAACTCGCTGTCCTGTCCGATTCTACGAGTTTTACGAACGCCGATCAGGCTGAGCCGATTGGTTTTTGCCAGCAGTGCGTAATCGGAAAGCTGCTTCAAGTCAGGGTACACGTTCAATGGATTTTTGAGAGGCAATCGAAGCTGTCGCTTCCACAATCGCAGGGGACTGTAAAACTGCAAATAAACAAATTGCAACTCAAAAGCACCACGTTTCCCGGGGGTTAGTTTGCTCGAGGCCGTCAACCTTCCCATCGGGGCCAGCTGTAAATCATGCTCACTTGGTGAACACTCGAAATTATCCGGAAGATCGTCCTTGACGCGTCCTCTCAAAGTCATCGAACTCCGGTTTTCAACGACTAACTCACTGCTTAATGGGACGCCAAGCGAACATGTCCTCGGTATCGATCTTGATACCTCGATCCCTCGATTGGTGCCCAGATAAACCAGCAGCAGATCTACCGTCGCGACACCGATCAAACCGAGGTCCAACAGAGCAGCGAGAAAAAGGAAATTCGGCTCGAAAATCGTGACGATACTCGTCACCAACGAGCCGAGCAGAATAATCACCCACCAGAGCGTGGGAAAAATTTTCAGTCTCCAGACCACAACCATGATCGGAGCCGCGAGCGCAAACAGGATCAACCAAGGCAGCTGCGTCAGCTGACTGATCTGTTCCTGCACAGGGGCCTGCATCGTCTCGTTCATGCCAATTTCACTTGATATGCACCATGCCACAAGCCGTCCCGTTGTACCGCCGAAACCGCGACTGATGCTTCACTTACGAGACTGATCTTAACCTCTCGCTACCAGACTTTACAGTCTTGACGCTGCCATTCTCATTGACAGACGCAATAGCCGCTTCGACGTCCTATCACGCCCAGCGGCTCATTTCCCATTGGCACATCCCACGTCCAGCACGATTGACAGGAATCCTGTGCCACGTCTCCCTGCATCACAATGCAAGGGTCACTGTCTTGCTCTCAGTGTAGGCTTTCAGGCCTTCTTCACCCAATTCACGACCATAGCCACTCATTTTGAAACCACCAAACGGCGCCGCAGCATCGAACACATCATAGCAATTCACCCAAACCGTTCCCGCACGTACGCGAGCGGCAAATTCGTGAGCGATCGAAACATCTCTTGTCCAGACTGCTGCGGCCAACCCATAAAACGTGTCGTTGGCACGGCGAATCATGTCTTCCTTATCTTCAAATGTCAGAACACTCAGCACGGGTCCAAAAATTTCATCTGTCGCAATGGACATGTCATCACGGACACCGTCAAAGATCGTTGGCGCGACAAAGTAACCTTTATCGCCAACTCTCTCCCCACCAGCTACGCAGGAAGCCCCTTCTGACTTTCCTTTTTCAATGTACGACATGATTTTGTCAAACTGAGCCTTATCCACTTGAGGCCCTTGTTCCGTGTCGGATGCAAATGGATCCCCAACCTTGCGACTTGCCGTCAATTTCTGGAGTTTTTCCAGGAATGCATCGTGCTGACTTTTCTCCACGAAGACACGACTTCCGGCACAGCAGCACTGCCCCTGATTCAGAAATAAGCCAATGTACGCACCCATAGCAGCAGCATCCAGATCCGCATCTGCAAAGATGACGTTTGGACTTTTGCCACCAAGCTCGAAGGTGAGACGTTTCAGCGTGTCTGCGGAATCCCGGGTGATCACTTGGGCAGTCCGATGCTCACCGGTGAAAGCAATTTTGTCAATCAACGGATGCTTCACAACTGCAGCACCTGCCGTTGGTCCAAATCCAGGAACAACGTTGATAACACCGTCTGGGAAGCCAACTTCCTTGGCCAATTGCGCCATGCGCAAACAAGTCAGAGGCGTCTGCTCGGCAGGCTTCATGACAATCGTACATCCGGCAGCCAGAGCTGGTCCCCACTTCCACGCCACCATCAAGATCGGAAAGTTCCACGGGATGATCTGACCAGCTACACCAATTGGTTCACGACGCGTGTAGCAAAGGTGATTGCCCCGAATCGGAATGGTGCTTCCATGAATTTTGTCAGCATACCCGGCATAGTACCTGAGACAGTCGATCGCTAAAGGCAGGTCCACATTTCGACTGTCATTGAACGGCTTTCCATTATCCAAGGTCTCGAGACGTGCCAGGGAGTCGATTTCCTGCTCCATCCGGTCGGCGAGCAAGTACATCAGCCTTCCACGATCCCTTGCGTCCATGGTTCTCCATGGCCCATGATCGAATGCATCCCGGGCGGCTCGAGCGGCAGCATCGACGTCTGCAGCGTCACCCTCGGCAACCTGAATGATCTCCTCCTCTGTCGCGGGATTGACTGTTGCGAACGTTTTCCCGCTCACTGCAGGAACCCATTCTCCATTGATAAAACAATCTGTTTCGCTGATTTCGACTCCAAGGTCGGCAGGGGTTATGGTGGACATGATGATCTGGGTTTACGAGTGAGTGTTGTTTGATGAACACAAAATTGTAACGGACAAGCCGCGATTGTGTTGGTGCTGGCAACTTGTTCAAACCTGCCCGAGTCGTCAAAATCCGGAGAATTCTCCGGCGATACAATCAGGAGCCGTGAACAACAGGGAAATCAGCATTGTGGTTTCTCCCTGAAGGATTTCCTGCAAACCCAACTGTGGTTCACTCATTGAAGTTGATGCGGCCCTTCCTGGTCCGACGTTTATCCCCTCTGTCCCGAAAATCAACCGTGGAACATTCCTTTCTTGCCTATCTTCGCGGCCGTTGTCGCAAACTCCCCCAAGTGCCCATTGGAATTGGTGACGACGCAGCTGTTCTGGAACCAGTCAGCGGTCAACAAATAGCGTGTGTCGATCAAATCATCGACGGTGTTGATTTCATCTCGGACCGTCACTCACTGACAGACGTAGGCTACAAGTCTGTCGCCATCAACCTGAGCGACATGGCTGCCATGGGTGGAACCCCCCTCAGCATTCTTGTCACCCTTTCCTTACCAAGCATGAACTCCACACAGATTGCGGGGCAGGTATACGATGGCATACTTGAAGCCGCAGCCGAATTCAATTTATCGATCGCAGGTGGGGACATTTCAACTTATGACGGGCCATTGGCTGTATCCGTCACACTGCTGGGCAAGGTTCAGGAGAAAGAAGCGTTCCTTCGCAGTGGAGCAAAAGAGGGTGACGCAATTCTTGTTTCCGGCCCCGTCGGTGGAAGCATTCTTGGTCGACATTTACGCCCCGTTCCCCGACTGGATCTGTCACAGCAGCTTCGAGAATCCGTTGATGTAACATCAGCAATTGACATCAGTGACGGACTTTCACTGGATCTTGACCGCCTCTGCGCTGCCAGTGGTGTAGGAGCCGAGCTTGATACGGAAAAAATCCCGATACACGACGATGCCAAAACCCTTGCCGAAACTTCCGGCAGAACGCCTTTTCAACACGCATGGTCTGACGGAGAAGATTTTGAGTTATTGATCACGATGAGCCAGGCGGATGCAGACAGCATTACTGTCAACACTTCAGATGCACCACTTACGCAAATCGGAAACATTGTCGGACGCACGGGACTCTGGCAACGCAAACAGGGAAAACTCAAACGTCTCTCGCCCCAAGGCTACGCACATGGGTCCTGAAACAAGGAGCATCTGATAACATGCAAAACAGAACGCATCACGAGACCGAAATCATCGAACTCACGCATCGACTGATCGATTCGATTGTAAGCTCGGACTGGGAAACCTACACACAGCTATGTGCTGAGGACCTGACCGCTTATGAACCTGAAGCCAACGGTCACCTCGTCGAAGGAATGGCTTTTCACAAGCACTATTTCGACATGCAAGATGCATCGCCATATGCAAACGTCACAACTACTCTCAGCAGCCCCTCCGTCCGGATGATCGGCAAAGACGCCGCTGTCATTGCCTATATTCGCCTGACCCAGCGAGTCAAAAAAAATGAAGGGAGCGTGACAAGCTCAACTCAGGAGACGCGAGTATGGCAGCGAATCGATGGTTCATGGAAACACGTTCACTTTCATCGGTCATGATTCTTTGCAAATCAATCAGGATCGAAAGACGCCGTGCTTGACTGATGTTTGCCAAATTCGGGGGGGGCGGGAGCTTGAGTGCCGTTTTTCATTTTGTAATGAATCAGCCTTCGCTTATACTCTTTGTTCAGCTCTGCTGTACTCAAACCAGCCGCTGGCTTCACGATGATCCAAGCCCGCCAGGTTGAATCCAGAACGACTTGCGGCATCCTGCCACCCTGCCCGAACCTGAAAGCACGTGATTCGAGAAAATCATGGCACTGTCTCGTGAATTATCTTCGATTGCCGGCATCGTCATCTGCTTGTCCCATTGCTCTCTTTCCGCGGGAGACGAGAAAGGCGATTTCTTCGAGAGAAAAATACGGCCGGTTTTCATCAAGCACTGCTATGACTGCCATGGGGGAGAACCAACGGATATACAGGGTGGTCTGAGGCTCGATGAACCATCCGCCATGCTTCGTGGTGGTGATACCGGCCCTGTCATCAAGCCCGGTGATATCGACGGCAGCTTGTTGCTCTCGGCCCTGCGTTACGACGACCTGAAAATGCCACCCGCAGGCAGGCTTGCGGACAACGTAATACGCGATTTTGAAAACTGGATCTCCAGTGGTGCTTCCGACCCAAGGGCAGTCAGTAACAAGTTCGATGAAGTCAGCACGGAAATTGACTGGGCGATGGTCCGTTCACAGTGGGCGTTCAGAACGCCGACAACCCACGCAGCACCAATCAACGGCAGTGCATCCTGGTGCGAAACAAAAATCGACCCCTTCGTTCTGGAGAAAATGTCAGAAGCAGATCTTCAGCCAAACGAGGCAACTGACCGCCTGACGTATATCAGAAGACTCTCTTTTGACCTGCGTGGTCTTCCTCCAACACCGGAAGAAACGGAGAACTATCTTGCTGACAAAAGCCCAGCAAGCAAACGGAAGCTGGTCGATTCTTTTCTCGCGTCACCTGAACACGCAGAAAAGTGGTCTCGCATCTGGCTTGACGTTGCCCGTTACGCAGAAGATCAAGCCCATAAAGTTGGAAACAATGATTCGCTGACCTATCCAAACGCTTATCGCTACCGTGATTGGGTCATCGAGGCGATTGCCAATGACATGCCTTATGACAGATTCATCCGATTGCAACTGGCTGCGGACCTCATCGTGCCCGATCAACCCCAGAATCACATCGCGTTGGGCTTTCTCGGTTTGGGACCAAAGTACTATCGACGGAACAGCCCAGAAGTAATGGCTGATGAATGGGAAGATCGGGTCGACGTGGTTTCACGGGGTCTACTCGGTCTGACCGTTGCATGCGCCAGATGCCATGACCACAAATATGACCCGATTCCAACGTCAGACTATTACGCGCTCGCTGGCGTATTTGCGAGCACGGAAATGTTCAATCGACCGCTGAATGATACTGTTGCTGTAGAGGGGAAAGGGCAGGCAAAAAAACCACAGGACGCCGACCATCTGGTGCGTGATGGACAACCCAGAGACCTTCACGTGATGATTCGTGGCGATGTCAGCAAGGAAGGTGATCTGGCGCCAAGACAATTCCTGACCGCCCTGTCAGAAAAACCAATCTTGTTTCAAAACGGAAGTGGTCGCAGCGATCTTGCGAAGGCGATCACGGCGAAATCGAATCCGCTTACAGCGCGTGTTCTGGTGAACCGTGTTTGGCAACAACTCATGGGCCGGCCTCTGGTTGGCACGCCAAGTAATTTTGGAAAACTCGGTGAAGAACCAACCCACCCCGATTTGCTCGATGACCTCGCTGTCCGTTTCATGAATCATGACTGGTCCTGGAAATGGCTGCAGCGGGAAATCGTACTGTCTGCGACCTATGCACAAAGCAGTCATGCTGACAAACAGAAACTTGCAATGGACCCTGACAATCGGTTGCTCAGCAGAATGCCCAGACGACGCCTGAGCATCGAGGCCTACCGCGATGCGGTTTTGTCAGTGGCCGGTCGCCTTGACTCAACTGTCGGTGGAACTTCCATCCAACCAGACAGCCCCGAGGAAGGCCGTCGAACTCTGTACAGTCAAATCAGTCGCATGACTCTGAATCCCTTGCTTTCCCGGTTTGATTTCCCTGACCCCAATGCCCATAGTGCACTGCGTTTCGAAACGACAACTCCGTTGCAGAAACTGTTCCTGCTCAATAGCGAATTCATGGTCTATCAATCCAACTGGTTGGCTCAACGCCTGAGGGAGTATGGTGGATCATCACAATCGAAAATCGATTATGCATACAAACTGCTATATGCACGTCCGCCCACTGCCACTGAGATTGCCCTTGCTGAAGATTTTCTGACGCAAGACAAATCAACACGGGATGGTCAGAAAGAAGCAGACATTTGGACTCAATACGCGCAAGCCTTGCTGATCAGCAACGAAATGTTCATGGTGGACTAGACATGTCATTCCTTTTTTCCCGTCGTGATTTGTTACACCGCGCAGCAACCGGTTTTGGAACGGTCGGCCTATGCAGTGCCTTGCAATCATCCAGAGGCATCTCAGCATCACCGGAACTGGGGAAAGATTCGCGACACCTGCATCATCCTCCACGGGCCAAGCGAGTCATTTTTCTGTTCATGAATGGCGCTCCATCGCACGTTGATACATTTGATCCGAAACCATTACTTGCCGATCATGAGGGCGAAGCACCCTCAGAGGATATTGCTGGAAAGAACCGGGCCGCTGGCTACATGCCGTCACCGTTCAAGTTTTCACAGCATGGTGAGAGTGGCATTGAAATGAGTGAATTGCTACCCAGGCTTTCCAAGCATGCCGATGACATGTGTGTCATTCGCTCGATGCACACGGATGTTCCCAACCATGAGCCTGGACTTCTGCTGATGCAATCGGGTCACCAGCAACCAACACGACCCAGCATGGGTTCATGGCTGTCGTATGGATTGGGCACGGAGAACGAGAATCTTCCGGCATTCGTAGCCTTGTGCCCTGGTCTGCCTGTTGTCGGTCCTCAGCTTTGGTCCAGTGCATTTTTGCCGGGTCAGCATCAGGGTGTAGAAGTTGATACAAACCACAGGGAGGTAGAGAAACTGGTTCACAACATCCAGCACCCAAGCCTTGGCAGAACGGCACAGAAAAGGCAACTGGACTTGGTACAGGCACTCAACAGTGAACACCGAAAGACACGTGCCGGGGAAGCGAGTCTCGATGCGCACATCCGCTCAATGGAGCTTGCATTCCAGATGCAGAATGACGCAAGCGAAGCGTTTGATTTGTCATTTGAATCGAAAAAAACCCGTGAAAGCTATGGAGACTCGGAATACGGCCGAAGTTGTCTCTTGGGACGCCGCCTGCTCGAGCGAGGCGTGAGAGTGGTTCAGATCTTTTATGTCAGGAAGGGCCAGAAACAACCCTGGGACACGCACAAGAACAACAATCAGGCTCATCGCACACTGTGCGATGACGCGGATCGTGGAACAGCAGCTCTGCTGCGCGATCTGAAGAACCGCGGAATGCTTGACGATACGCTCGTTATCTGGGGTGGTGAATTTGGCAGGACACCTTATGCACAGGTCGATAAATCCAAGGACAAGAAGAAAGCGGGCCGAGACCACCACCACACCGGCTTTTCGATGTTCCTGGCCGGCGGTGGCGTTCGCGGAGGATTGACCTATGGGTCAACCGATGACTTTGGCATGCACGCCATCGACAATCGGGTGCATGTGCATGACCTGCATGCAACCGTTCTCCATCAGATGGGAATCGACCACGAACGTTTGACCTTCCGGTACTCGGGACGCGACTATCGACTGACCGATGTTCACGGTCGCGTTATCCATGACCTTCTCACATGACTTCATGATTGAATCTCCATGAAAAACACCCGACTGAGCTTCTTGATTTTTGCGTTCATGTTGACAGCAATATGTGCAGCAGAGGAACAGCCGAATATCCTTTGGATTACCAGTGAAGACAATGGACCGCAACTTGGCTGCTACGGAGACGAGTATGCCATTACTCCCAACATAGATGCTCTTGCCCAAACGTCACTTCGCTATCATCGCTGCTGGTCCAATGCACCAGTGTGTGCACCAGCGCGAACAACGATCATATCCGGAATGTATGCCACCAGTCTTGGTGGACAACACATGCGTAGCGGAGTGAGGCTACCCGAAGACTTCCGTACATATCCTGATATTCTTCGCGAGGCAGGTTACTACTGCACAAACAATTCCAAGAAAGACTACAACTTCGATTCAGAAGATGGCGGATGGGACGAGAGCGGCAAGAAAGCCCACTGGCGCAATCGACCTGATAAAAAGACTCCATTCTTTTCCATTTTCAATTTCACAGTCAGTCACGAAAGCAAAATCCGAACACGACCGCACCAACTCAAACACGATCCTGCCAAAGCACCTCTTCCTTCTTATCATCCGGACACCCCGGAAGTCAGGCATGACTGGGCCCAATACTATGACAAGATGACTGAGATGGATCAGCAGGTTGGAAAATTACTTGCTGATCTGAAAGCAGATCGCCTCAACGAATCAACCATCATTTTCTATTACGGTGACCACGGCAGTGGGATGCCGCGGAGCAAACGCTGGCCTTTTGATTCCGGTCTACGCGTACCGCTCTTACTGCATGTGCCGGCCAAATTCAGCAAATTGGCGCCCGCCGACTATGGCATTGGCAAGGTGTCGGACCGGCTTGTGTCTTTTGTCGACCTCGGACCAACCGTAATCAGTCTGGCCGGCATGAAACCTCCAGCAAGCATGCAAGGAGTACCTTTCGCCGGCAAGTATGACGGGTCCGAGAAGAAGTACCTTTTCGGGTATCGAGGACGAATGGACGAACGCATCGACATGGTTCGCACCTGTACCGATGGCAGATTCATCTACATGCGGCATTTCTACCCGGATCGACCCTATCTGAAACATGTTGACTACATGTTCCAGACACCCACAACCCGTGTCTGGAAGGAAATGCATGATGCTGGAGAACTGAATGTTGCACAGGCAAAATTCTGGCAGAACAAACCTGTGGAAGAGCTTTTCGACCTGCGTGAAGATCCGGACGAAACAACTAATCTGGCAAAGCATCCTGAATACCAGAAAAAAACAACTGAACTGCGAAACACGCTGCAAAAGTGGATGCAGGAAACACTTGATCTGGGTTTGTTGCCCGAAGCGGAAATGCACCGACTCTCTGATTCACAATCGCCCCGTGAATACGCCCTGCAACACAAAAAGCTTTTCACCCATCTTGGCGACGTTGCTTTCCACTCAATGGACGAGCAACATGGCTACTCGATCCCTGACTTGCTTAAACTTGCAAACGACCCTTCCAGTGCGATTCGCTTTTGGGCGGTTCGCGGCCTGGCCATACGATCTTCCAGTGACATGCGGCGGATGCGTGCCCTGATGAAGGCCAGTAAAGATGAATCACCCAGTGTCGCGGTCGCTGCATGTGATGGCATACTTTCTCAAGAAAACAGTCACGAGCGTCAAATGGGTCTGAAGCGTCTCATGGAACTGGCGGACGTGAATCGCCATGGTCACTATGCAGCCGTTGCTGCACTCAATGTTCTCGACATGAGTGCTGATCTGGATGCTGCCGAGAGAAAACAACTGGCAAATCTGCCTCGTCAGGCCAAAAACCCGCCTGCGCGACTCGGCAAGTATGTCGGGAAACTGATTGACCACGCGACAACGAAAGAATAAATCGCTTCTCAAGCAACGAAAGACTGGATCGCTTCTCAAGCAGCCATGATGGCGAGTGGCGTTCTCAACCTGCCGACCATCAGTTTTCTTCTTGCTCAGCGCAAGCGTGCATCGCCATGATTGCCATGGCAGTGCCTGCGTGCGTCAGAAAGTGCCGGCTGTCTCGACTCACGGAACGTGTATACCAGCGTCCACTCTGCCTCTGGTTTTGCTTGAGCCAGGACAATCCCTGCTGAACAACCTTACTATCACGCTTCACTCCTGCCTTAGTAAGCATGAGCAGGGTGAATCCCGTTCCATAACCATCACTGGTTTCTCGATCGGGCAAAGCCCCGTCCTCCCGATCCCATTTTCCCAGAGAAGGGGTATTCCAGCCTCCATCGGGTCTCTGCAAGGCAGTCAACTCTGCAACGGTCAAGTCGATTTCTTTCTGGCTGATCCAACCAGGCATGAGCGACTGTGCCCACAATAGAATTGCTCGATGATGCAAACGCATTTCGTGTTTTCGGTCTGGACTCAGATAGGCCTTCAATTTCGAGATACCATCCTGCACATATGGCTTACTCAGGTATTCTCCTGGAGCAGCACTGATCGCAACTGCAGCGACAACCGCCCCATACTGATCATCTGATTCCATGGGAGGCCAATCACATTTCAGCCAATCAAATCCCCCGTCTGACTGTTGAACTTGCCACATTTTATCCAAGGCGACTCTGGCACTTTCACTTAATGGCTTGCCAAGATTCCGGTCGACGATGGTCAGAGTCATCGCTGCCATGACAACTTCTGCATCCCAACGGGGGCCTTTTTCCAACCAACGTTCCTGAACCAGATGATCCAGTGATGCGTGTACCTTTTGAAAAAACTCTGGTCGCCGCTCCAATTCCGAAACAGCCATAAGATGAGCAAAATTGGTATGGCAGGTGAAGCACTTGTACTTGTTTGTCCAAGCCATGGAAGTGCGATCAAGAAACTGAACCGCCTGCTGGTGAGAATATTCTGGTGCAAGCGGCTCCTCACTGCTGACCTGAATGATCTGGGGTTCCTCCGCCATGATCAAACCAGACTGACCAACGCATAGTTGCATTAGCACCATGCAATGGATCGGAGCCATGATCATCAACTTCATATTCTTCATGACACTTCAGTGGATCGTGGATATTCGGGAATGAAAAGCAAGGCAACCGACCAATCAACAGTTGCTCAAGTTCAACAAGCGTACCATCAGGGTTATCAAGGTCAGCGTGCGTGGGATTTTTTCGAATGACGTGGTCAATGAACGAGTCAAAACACGATCTTCCTGAACCTTGTGGGGGTCCGTAAGTGTCCCGTTTCATGGAAACAGGCCTGGATGACGACAACTTAACATCTGGCCAGGAAGCCTGACTTGGTCACTCCCAATGTAACCCGGATTTTCACAGTGATGTTGATTCCGCAGGATAGATCATGCTGTCAGGACGTTGCAGCCATTTGCCGACGGCGTGGCAGATCTCGTCCAGAAACGAAAGAGCACCTACATCAAAAAAAAATCCACGTTATGCTGGTTCAGTAATTCACTTGAGTTCATAGAGGAATATCTGAGTAATGGAAATTCTGGGCGGACCCATTTATAGCGTGGCTGGTGCTGGCGAATCACACGGTCCAGCGGTAACGACGATTGTTTTCGGGTGCCCTGCTGGCCAGAGAATTCGAAGAGCCGACGTCCAATCCTATCTGGATCGTCGCCGTCCAGGTGGAAATCGACACGGTACACCTCGCAACGAAAAAGACAAAGTCATTTTTCTGTCCGGACTTTACCGTGAAGATCACGAACAGTTGCTGACCGGTTCAAAGATCAAGATCGAGGTAGAAGACCAGGAATACGAAACCGAAGGTTATGAAGACGGATTCACGACGGGAGAGCCGATCTCAGCGATCGTACTCTCAACATCAAAGAAATCTGGTGACTACACGCAATTCACCGGGGAAAGCGGCGAAGTCAGACCCGGACATACAGACTTGGTGAAATTCCATAAATCGTCCGGATTCGTCGACATTCGAGGTGGAGGTCGCTCCAGTTACCGATCAACCATCAGTGACGTCATCGGTGGCTCCATCGCACGCATGTTTCTGCAAAATCAGTTCGGTACCGTCATTCTCTCGTCAATTTCTCAAGTGGGCACGTTACGCTCCTCAGTCTCACTTGCAAACCATTTTGAAAAAGTGATTGAACAGAATGGTTCGGTCCTCATTGACGCCGAGAAAATAAAAGACGTGGTCGAACAGATGGAGGCGTCTGAAATTCACACCCTGGACCCGGATTTTGCGAACGCAGCTGGTGAACTGATAAAAACAACACGCAAAGCGGGCGACTCGCTCGGAGCTGAGGTGGAAATCGTGGCACTCAACGTACCGCCACTGCTAGGCGATCCGTTGTACCAAAGCCTGAAAGCCAGGCTGATGGGAACGCTGGGGGGCCTGAACGCAGTGCAGGCATGTGAGATTGGTGCTGGCTCCAAAGTGATCGAGCGTCTTGGGAGCGAGAACAATGATTCCATTCGCGGCCACGGTTACACAAGCAATTCACACGGAGGTCTGCTGGGAGGAATCACGACAGGTATGCCAGTGGTGTGTCGTGTTGCATTCAAACCCACCTCGACCATCAATAAACCACAGAAGTCGGTGCAAAAAGATCTCCATGAAATCGATTTTGAACTCGCCAAAGGCCGCCACGATCCATGTGTCGGTGTGCGGGCCGGCGTCACCCTCGAATCTCGTACTGCCATTGAGATCATGAACGCCGCGCTTGCTCAGCAAACCCAGAAAGTCAAAATCGATGCGCCTCGCCTATTCTGAATTTGCGTGACCACTGAAATGATGGTTTCCGCAAATCTGGTTTCCAGAATGGGCTGCCCTCCAATGACAGAAAATCTCTGGATTTGAGACGAATCTCGCAACTTGAGTGTTGCCTCAGCGATCGCCCATCATTTCCTTCAATCAAAAACACCCAAGCCAAGTTTTTCGATGTCCAGCACTTTCGTAAGGCGTCGCGCATGCCGATCCTGTGGGACATAACGGGCTTGCAAGAAAGCGTCGATGATTTCAAAGGCCAGTTCCGAGCCAATGATCCTGCCACCAATGCACAAAACATTCATGTCATCATGCTCAACCCCCTGATGGGCAGAGTAGGTATCGTGACAAACAGCAGCTCGTATCCCCGGAATCTTATTGGCCGCCACACTGACCCCGACTCCACTGCCACAAACCACAATGCCGCGATCTGCTCTGCCTTGGATAACCTCTTTGGCAACAGCGATAGCGAAGTCCGGATAGTCACAACTCTCTGCACTGTTCGTACCACAATCTGTGAGCGTTGTGACAATTCCTGTCAATCGCTGAGCGACAGCCTGCTTCAGAGGAAATCCTGCATGATCGCCGCCGAGTGCAATTCTTAGAGAAGTTGATCCGGACATGACTTGCTGAAGGGAAACGCGGGAAGTGTCAAAAACCAGACGGGCATTGTTACGTTTCCGCGCGCCATCTGCACCCCCGGGCAAAATAAGGCTCTATCACGCAATCACCGGATTTCGAGGAGACGCAGCGAAAACCCACACACAATCGACTCGGTTTCCAAACCCCGGTCAGAAACTCACCGCATTTCGCCGCCCGAGGATTGCCGACTGATCACGGCGGCAAGAGATGCATTCGCCCGCGAAAGCTTGAAATCACTTTTTCCGAGTACTTTTCTGCAATGGAATGCGGCGTGAAAACGATATCTAATGTGACAGTCAAGAGATGAGTCGGACACTGAATCGACGCGACCGAGCAGCAACGTAGACGGTGTTCCTGCAAAAGTGTGGGATTTTCGGCTTTTCGAGCGCGAAACCAATCTCACATCTCGAATGCCAGTCAGCGACGTGGATCCCACCAGCAAAGGACTCGTTCGCTCAGATTCGCTGGGTTCCACGACAGAGACTTTCACCCGGGAAAGTCAATAAATGCTAGCAATCTGCCGTGTTAGCTGTTGTGACGATTTTTGGGCTTTGATACGTTACCGGACTACGCGCGTGACAGAGGGTCACGCTCAGGCGACCGTTTCCTACACTAACCCCCGAGACGTCGAGCGACTGGGTCGTCAGTCAGCTCCGCTCACCTCTGGAAAAATTCATGGTTAATCGCAACCTAATCCGCAGCCTGGACGATGACGAGATCATCAACGAACTGGCAGTTCTGGCCCCTGAAGAAGAAGCAGATGAGTGGCTTCTGGAATGGCTGGAGCAGGAACAACAAGATTACGCTCAGGGCGAGATCGTTGACGGCCGCATTGTCGAAGTCAACGACGAATGGGCTTTGATCGACGTTGGCTTCAAGAGTGAGGGCACGGTCAGCCTCAGCGAATGGGGCCCGGAAGAGGAAAAGCCTGTCGTTGGAACAACGGTAAAAGTCCTCATTGAAGAGATGGAGGACGAACTTGGGGCCGCTGATGACCCCTACGGAATGATCTCGCTTAGCAAGACCAAAGCGGAAAAGATCATTGAATGGGAAAAAATCATCGGAGAGATCAGCGAGGGCCAAGTGGTCACCGGTACGGTCATCCGAAAGATCAAAGGCGGCTTGCTGGTCGACATTGGCGTCAACGTGTTTTTGCCCGGAAGCCAGGTCGACATCCGTCGTCCGGGCGACATCGGCGATTTCATTGGCCGGGTGATCCAAGCCGAGGTTCTGAAAATCGACGACACGCGTCGGAACATCGTCATCAGCCGTCGTTCGCTAATCGAACGCCAACGTGAAGAAGACCGTGCGTACTTGATGAAAGAACTGGAAGTTGGCCAGATCCGAAAGGGTATTGTCAAGAACATCGCGGACTTCGGTGCATTCGTCGATCTCGGCGGCATCGATGGTCTGCTGCACATCACCGACATGGCCTGGGAACGAATCGGACATCCCACCGAAATGGTGTCGATCGACCAGGAAATCGAAGTCAAAGTGCTTCACATTGATCGTGAAAAGCAGAAAATTGCTCTCGGTCTCAAGCAGAAAGACCGCAACCCATGGGAAAACATCGAATCCAAGTATCCAGTCAGCTCGGACCACAAAGGCGAAGTTGTCAACGTGATGAGCTACGGTGCCTTTGTCAAATTGGAACCAGGAATTGAAGGTCTGGTTCACATCAGCGAAATGAGCTGGACAAAGCGGGTCAATCACCCAAGTGAGTTGGTCAACATCGGTGATGAGATTGATGTCAAGATTCTTGGGGTCGACCCGGAAGGTCAACAACTTTCACTGGGCATGAAGCAGACCCAGAAGAATCCTTGGGACGAAGTCATCGATCGCTATCCGGAAGGCCAGGATGTCACTGGAAAAGTGAGAAACCTCACCAATTACGGTGCATTCATCGAACTCGAAGAAGGTATCGACGGCCTGCTGCACGTCAGCGACATGTCATGGACACGCAAAATTGGCCATCCCAGCGAGTTGCTTGAAAAAGGCCAGGAAATCAAGTGCCGGGTCCTCAGCGTGGACGAATCACGACGCCGCATCGCTCTGGGTCTGAAGCAACTCGACAATGACCCATGGGATGGTGATATTCCAGACAAGTATCAGCCCGGACAACTGGTCAAGGGTTCGGTTACAAAGATCACCAACTTTGGAGTCTTTATCGGTTTGGAAGACGGCTTGGAAGGCTTGCTTCACATCAGTGAGTTGGCCGAACACAAAGTCGAAGATCCAGAAGAAGTTGTCAAAGTCGGCCAAGAGCTCGAAGTCAAAGTACTCCGAGTCGATACCGATGAACGCAAGATTGGCCTTTCACTCAAACGTGTTGACTGGGGTGAAGAGCAGGAACGTGCTGCTGCAGAAGCCGAAGCCGCAGAAGCAAGTGGCAACATGCCCGCAGCCGAGGGTGATCTCAAAGGTGGCTTGGGATCTGGTGAAGGTCCTCTGATCCCAACGGGTGAATGATCAGAGAACTCTGACTCTTGCGAAAAATCAAAAGCCAGCCTTGCATTAGCGGGGCTGGCTTTTTTTCGGTCGTGAACACGAGGATAAAAAAAGTGGCAAACGAATCAAACCAATGCTTAAAACGATGCCGACTCCGGTCGGCTGGTTGCGTTTCTCACCGCTGTTCGACTCACCGCTGTTCGAAGCACCACCCGCCCTTGCTGACAGGATTGCTGCAAAGCGCCCGCATCAGACAAGGTTCTTGCGCACAGCCCAGACAGCGGCCTGAGTTCGATCACTGACACCGATTTTTCGGAGGATATGCTGAACGTGCTCTTTGACAGTCTCGTAGCTGATCCCCAACATTTTGGCGATTTCCTTGTTGGTCAACCCCAGAGCCATCTGCCTCAATACCTCGCTCTCCCGTTGTGTCAGCGGCACCTCAATGTCCTGACTGAGCCTCGGGGTCGCCAAAGCACCTGTCACACGACGCAACTCCTCACGCGTCCACGCAGATTCACCAGCAACAGCAGTCTGAAGAGCTTCAACAAGCCTTTCACGGGAGGCAGACTTCAAAACATACCCGGACGCTCCCAGAGCAACCGCTCGAGCGATGTAGGTCGGGTTGTCGTAAGCAGAAAACAACACAATGGGTAAGTCTGGATGATCCAACTTCATCCGCCCGAGAGCGTTCAAGCCATCACCACCTTCCATCCGGATGTCCATCAACACAACATCCGGCGAGAGCGTTTCAATGGATTCAATCGCCTCCGCGGCCGATGCTGCCTGACCGACAATTTCCAGATCTGTCATCTCCAGCATGGAGTGCAGGCCAAGCCGGATAATTTCATGATCATCAACAATCAGTAATTTCTTGCTCATGGTATGTCCGCAGATTGCGTCAGCACTTAGTTAATAAAGAAACAGTAGAAGAGAATAAAACCAGAGACCCGGCTCAGGATATCGCCCAACAGAACCAGTCTCGGAAATCATCATGACAACCTGACAGTCCCGCAAAACGGGCTATTAGCTTATCCCCTGAGTTTTACGGATGGTAGCGTAAAAAGTCCAGTCACCCAGTGTTAAACAGGAGAAAAGCCGAATCCTATCGCAGCGATCGGATTATCAGTGGAACTATGTCCACGCGACTTACGGACACTGACGCAACGTTACAAACCCTTACAGAAAAGATCGCTGAATCCGGTTCCTCAACAACATGAGCAGTCGCGTCAAACGACCTCGCTGGTGAGACTTAATTCAATGACATCACACCAGCAAACACGGTGAGCTTTCCATCACAAGACAGTTCCCGCCGACGAACCGATGCCAATGTTTGGCTCACTGAATTACCTGTCATCTCGTTGAGTTTCAGGTTGAGGAAGCGTTTGAATTGGCCATTCGCTTGGCGGCTACCATCTCTTGATACTGCAAGCGAAGGTTTTTCAACCAGAAGACAAGGTAAACATTAACAACCAGTGAAATGAGCAAGATACCGTTGAACAACGGTTGGGTCGTCGTAGATCCTGATTGAGCGAATGAAGGTTCTGACGGTTTGTTGATGGAACCGGCACTTGCGTTGGACACAGGACGTTGTGTTTCTTCTGTCAGGGATGATGCTGCGGAGTGACTGTTGCTCGATACATCCGGCCTACGAATGGATGAGCTAGCGTTCATCGCGACACTGTTCTGTGCCGAACGGGGATACACGGCATTGGCATGGCTGGCTGTTTGATTCACCGCATCTGCATGAAAGCTTGCTCGCCCGGTCTCATTGATCCGCC
Organism: Rubripirellula sp.; assembly: GCA_012270065.1. Lineage (GTDB taxonomy): Bacteria > Planctomycetota > Planctomycetia > Pirellulales > Pirellulaceae > Rubripirellula. The sequence continues at coordinate 40,882 of JAAXJB010000089.1, forward strand.
GATGATCCGTCGCAGTTTCTGTCGCCGATGCAATGCGTTGCCCGGTACGATCCACGGGGTAACCAAATGCATCGACCGACCAAGCGCCTGCAGCAACCTGTGCAGCAGAAAGTCGAGCATCAGGATGCGGAACAGAAAAACCATGCGTGGATGCACGCGGAATCGAATCAATGCGGGCAGCGGCAGTATCAGCTGAAGCCCCATCAGGCGATACTGCGGTGAATGATGCTGACGGATTCGGCCCGAATCGCCCTAATGGCGGTTGACCAACCGGCAAATCGTTGAGCGGCTGGCCCGTTCCTGCTGTTGGCTGCGAACGGTTGTTTGCTACTGGGTTCGTCGGCGTGCGATTGACAAGGTTTGCCCCAAAGCTGCCCGTGGCAGCATTGTTTGCAGCACGATTGTCGGCGAAAATGCCGTTCTCACCTGGTTTATCACCGCTACTGGCTACAGGATTATTCCTGCCAGTCGTCTGCAACCCTGGTAGGGCCGAAGATCGCATTGTGCCGCCATTTGAGTCGACTGACAAACTTTCGGGCGTTCGACCAAAAGTGTCGGTTGGCAATAGAGGACTTGCACTTGTGGCTCGAGCTTCCGCCGTCACGTTCTCATTAGAAGCCGCATTGAAACTTGAACCTGACGCGGTCGGCGTTGTGGTGGGCAACGGAAACTGCCCCCATGCCGTAGCCCGCGTGTTCGTCTCTCCCGGCATTGTCGTCTGACCAGCTGCTCCGGAAGCCACTACAGCATTCGCCGTACCCGTGAACGGTGGCGTTTCAAATGCGGACGACTCAGCAGTTGAAGGAAACGTGGTTCCGTTGGTAGCACCCTGCGCTGCAGCCGCGGGAGAAATAGGCCGTCCCGCACGATCAACATTCGGTGCAACCGTGCGTCCCGCCTCGGCTAACGACGGCGGCACTGTTGGAAGACTAAAACCTGAATTTGTGGTTGCCCCAGTATTCTGAGGCTTACGCATTGTGATCTTCCGTGAATTCAGCGCTGACTGCAAAGCAAAATCACTTGAGTTCCTGGTAAGCACGGGAACCGTGGTTGCAACCCCAGCACTTGCCAAGTCCTGCTTCTGCAATCCAGAGACACTTTTGCCTGATTCACAAACCGATGTGTCAGACACCAGTTGCACGGCTGTACCCAGCTCGTCACCCAAGGGACAGTCAGCACTTCCATGCGAATTCAATTTCGAGGTTACGTCCCGCTGGACAACACCCGTATCAATGAATCCAGTCTCTAAATCCACTCCGTGGAAAAAAGAAACACCATGATGAAATGGTGTACCGGACATACCCAGCAACATCGTCACCAATAGCACAGGGACTCCGCCCATCGTTCAATCCTTTAATCGCGCGGAAGTTTTTGGAGATACTCACCAAAACAGGGAAACCATGACTACGCTTCATCAACCGTGGACAACACAGCAGGCCCTCCGGCTCGAAAACTGATCTCCCCAAAGAATCATCCTACAAGAATTCGCTCCATCACCCGATACCAAAACTCGCCTTCATGCAAATATGCTAGCAACGAAAAAGGCAAGGTTAGAAAGATGATTAGCCCTATTAACCCGGGCAAGCTTGAATTCGAAGCAGAACGTTGAGCCACGCTGGCAGTCACGTTGAGATGGCGGCTCGCGGGATCAAAGAGGCAACTCAAAAACGAATCATCAAAAATCTTGACACGGCACATCCATGACCGGTGTATCAATTCACTTTGCTAATGCAAGCAATTGATTGTGGCCCTCAAGCAACACTTCACAAGCTTCTTCGATCTCATCTGCTTGATTGAAACGCCCCACGCCGAATCTCACGCTGCGGCGAGCACGAGACTCACTTATACCCAACGCGGTAAGAACATGACTGGGAGTGGAATGCGCTGCACTACAGGCAGAACCACTACTGAAAGCAATCTGAGGTACAGCAGACATCCAGGCCTGTCCCTCAATCTGCGGCAGGGCAAAATTGAGATTTCCGGGCAGACGATGCTCTTGATCCAACGCCGGGCCATTTAGATGCAAGCCGTCAATCGCTTCATTCAGACGCATCCAGATCCGATCACGCAGCTCGCCAACCCTGTGATTATGCTCTGTCATTTGATCGGCACAAATTTGCATCGCGGCTGCCATGCCAATAATTCCAGCCGGATTCATCGTGCCACTTCGAATTCCACGCTGTTGTCCTCCACCAACGATCTGGGGATTCAGTCGCACACGGCGATTCGAATTCCCCACCATCAGTAATCCAGTTCCTTTTGGGCCATAGAGTTTGTGTGCGGTAGCACTCAAGAGATCAATATCAGCATCAAGAACATCAACTGGTATACGCCCCACCGCCTGAGTTGCATCGCTATGCAACAGCGCTCCGCGCGAATGGGAAATCCGGGCAATTTCCTTCATTGGAGCAATCGCACCGATTTCATTGTTCGCCCACATCACTGATACCAATGCTGTGTCGTCGTCGATCGCCTCTTCAAGTTTTTGCAAATCAACGACACCAGCATCCATGCGACCATCCTGTTGAACGGGTACGCGTGTTACCCGGAACCCGTGTTTCTGCAAGTCTTCAAACACGTCCAAAACAGCAGGATGTTCCGTGGAGACTGTAACAATATGCCGACGTTTCTGCCTTGGATGGGTACACAGACCTCGAATCGCAAGGTTGTTGCTTTCGGTAGCCCCGCTCGTCATGACGATGGAATCCGATGGAGCATTCAGCAGCCTTGCAATTTGCTCGACGGCATTATGCATGGCCTGATTCGACTCTACCCCCAACGCGTGCCCGCTATGTGGATTGCCATAATTTTCTGCCAGCCAAGGCACCATTGCATCCACGACTCTGGGATCACACCGGGTCGTGGCGTGATTATCAAGGTATATCATGAGGTTGACCTGTAAGTGAATTCAGGCATGGTCAGGTTTTTCAGGCAGAATAATGTATGCACGGAAATCAGATACTCAAAAGCAAATCCTGATCAGGCCTGATACAGGGCGTCAATTGCAAGCTGAGTCCAGGTCTCGAGGCGATCTCGCTCGGCTCGCAAATCATCGAGCGTCACAAAACCTCCCTCAGCCAAATCAGCTTCGTTACTGGAAACGTCCGGACTCTCAAGTATGAAACGATGCACAACGCCGAGGTGTACTTTCCCGACATCATTGGATGGATCATAAATCAGCCCCTCTCTTTTTTCGGTATAAGCGGAATCAAGGCAAACCTCTTCCGCCAATTCTCTTTGCATGCCTGTCGTGTACGGATCGGCCCCATCGGCTGAATCCTCCTGACTGATATGCCCCCCGATACCGACACTCCGCTTGGCATGCAAACGCGACTCGCCACCACCCCCACCACGTGTGTAAGCAAAGAGGCGAATGACACCGTCACCATCAGTCCATTCCAGTAACACATAGGGAATCAATTGTTTGTAAGACGGGTCGGTTTCCATCGCCTCACGAGGTTTGAACGACAGTTGGTCACTGTTCAAAATGGGGACGAGAAACCTGTCGACGTCTGATTCAAACCCATCAATTGTCCCGATCTTCTGAATCACGGACTCTGGTATGACTAGGATGTGTTCTTCTGGGACAGACAATGATTTCTCCTTTGTGAAATCGTGTTGAGTTGGCGGGTGGCTTGATCTTGGTGTCATCAGCCGGACATGCTTGGCCTTGTTAATTACCGTGTTTCAAAAGGGCAGGGGAGACAAGGACCGCAAGGCCCGGCGAGACTCCGGTATCATGAGGCTTCCCAAGCGTGACGTCGACGTTCGTCGCTCAGATTATCCGCCAAGCAAACCTGCCAACATTCTGGTTGATTGTTTGCCCAAGGATAACAAGAGGATCGTGAACGGTTCAGACCACCAAACATCCCTATCCCACAAAAAAACGCTCTGGATCGATTCAAATGGAAAAGAAAATCTCTCGGCGAGCCGCTGTTGGAACGGGTTCGAAAGTGGCGGCCGGCCTGTTCACGTCCGGACTTACCTCACAAGTTCATGGTACTCAAGGACAGTCTCGCAGGATTCGAATCGGGCAAATTGGGACACGCCATCCTCATGCAGCGGGAAAACTTGCCGCAATCCGGGCACTCGACGACACATTTGAACTGGTGGGCGTGGTTGAACCGGATGAAAAACGGCGCAAATTGCTTGCCGAAAACGACACCTATCGCGGCATTCGATGGATGAGTCAGAAGGATTTGCTGGACAGCGACGTAGCAGCGATTGCTGTTGAGACCGAAGTCGCTCAACTTGTCCCCACCGCCATGATGTGCCTGACAGCGGGAAAGCACATCCATCTGGACAAACCAGCAGGTGAGTCGCTTTCGGCCTGCCGGGCAATGCACCGGCTAGCAGACGATAAAGGACTTACCATCCAAATGGGCTACATGCTCCGCTACAACCCCGCGTTTGTACTGTTATTTGATGTCGTTAAAAAAGGATGGCTTGGGCGCATTACAGAAATCACCGCCGAGATGGGAAAAAAAGCCAACGATTCGCTTCGCAGGGAACTGAGCCAGTATGCGGGTGGGGGCATGTTCGAGCTTGCCTGCCATTTGATCGATGCCATGGTCACAATTCTGGGACGCCCCAACCAGGTTACCGCCCACAATCGACGCAGCTATCCCGAAAAAGACAACTTTCTCGACAACCAACTCGCGGTCTTTGATTATCCACACACGCTGGCAACGGTCCGTTGCAATCACATTGACCCGTTTGGATTTCCCCGACGCCATTTCCACGTGGTTGGCGAGCTGGGGAACTTTGAAATCAATCCACTTGAACCGCCCAAAATCCGGCTCGCCTTTGACCAACCGAGAGGCAATTTCAAGAAAGGATTGCAGGAGGTGGAAGTTCAAGCACGCCGAGGTCGTTACGATGCCGAATTTGAGGATCTGGCCAATGTCATTCTGGGCAAGAAGAAATTGGCATGGGATTCACAGCATGATCTGGCGGTTCATGAATCTGTTTTGTTGGCAAGTGGCATGAGGGTCTGAGCTCTGCACTGAGTTTCTACGTCTCTGCATTCATGGGATTCCAAGCTGGGATTCCAAGCATGAACCCTACATCGTGGAATCCACTGGCAAATGGCTGCAAGCCTGACAGCAGAGACCTGTAGTATGAGTTCTTGCAAAACAAACAGGGTCAAAAACCCGCGTCATTGCGAACGAGACGAAACAGGTCTCAAGCGCGCCTCAGTTCAGCCGGTCGCGCTGGGTGGGATCCGTTGCAGGTGCTTGTAGGCCTTCTCGGTCGCAATCCGTCCCCGCCGAGTCCGTACGATCAATTCACTGCGAAGCAGGAATGGCTCAACCTCATCTTCAAGAGTATCACCGCTGACGTTCATCGTGTGCGCAATCGCCTCCAACCCGGCGGGACCGCCTGCAAAAACACGAATCAGAGTATCCAGATAATTGCGATCCTGTTTATCGAGGCCCAATGCATCAATCCCAATCATGTCCAGCGCCGCTGTTGCAACAGATGCACTCACTTTTCCATTCGCTTTGCTTTGGGCATAGTCGCGAACCCAAAGCAGACGGTTGTTGGCCAGTCTCGGCGTGCTTCGACTGCGAGCAGCGACCACGCTCGCAGCCTCATCATCCACGGGGACCTCGAGTTTGACCGAATTACGGCGAACAATTTCACATAATTCCACGTCGTCGTACCAACCCAGATGTTCACGAATTTGAAAGCGATCTCGGAGGGGAGCGCTCAACATACCGGCCCGGGTCGTGGCCCCAATCAGGGTGAAAGGTCGCAATTCATAATTCAACGTCCGCGCGCTGACTCCCTCACCCAATACGATGTCGATGCGATAGTCTTCCATCGCGGTGTACAGGTATTCTTCAACTGCCTTGGGCACACGGTGTATCTCATCGATAAAGAGAACGCTGCCCTCGGAAAGGTTGGTAAGGTACGGCAGCAAATCCTTGGGTGCTTTCAAACCGGCGCCATTGGCCATCTGGACGACCGTTTCCATTTCCGCTGGAATGACGGTTGCGAAGGTAGTCTTTCCAAGCCCGGGCGGGCCGTCGAACAAGATGTGCCCCAAAGGTTCACCACGCTTGCGAGCCGCCTCAATCGCAATTTTGAGTCTTTCAATCACATCACGCTGCCCAACCATTTCATCCATGCGTTTCGGGCGCAGAGAGCCATCCTGTTCTCGCGGCAGGGATGCCTCAGAAGTCTCAGGGTCAGATTGCTGGTAAACTGCTTCTCGTGCCATGAATGTCTCACTGCGTTGGTTGCGACTTCCCTAGTTTTACCGGTTTCGCACAGCGATGCGAACCGCAAAATGAACCTAAATGAATGGATCTATGACAAACCAAGCTGACCCACAAGTCGCTCACTGGCATGGTTTTACGCAGATGGCTGACCATGACTCGCTGATCATCGAGCACGCTGAAGGCTGCTGGCTGACGACCGCAGACGGCGAAAAACTGTTTGATGGAGTTTCAAGCCTCTGGTGCAACGTTCATGGACACCGTCATGCAACACTGGACTCAGCTATCGAGAAACAACTCGGAAAAGTCGCCCACATCACCACACTGGGGATGTCCTGTCAGACCACCGAAGATCTTGCCAGTCGTCTTTCCGAACTGACACCAGGTGACCTTGCGCACGTCTTTTTCAGCAGTGATGGATCATCAGCGGTAGAAGCAGCTCTGAAAATGTCGTTTCAATATTGGCAACAGAGGGATGACCCGAGACCACAGAAGACAAGATTCCTGGCACTCGGGTCTGCTTATCACGGTGATACCACCGGTGCAGTTTCTCTGGGAGGAATCAAATACTTCCACCAGCTCTTCGCCCCCATCCTCTTTTCGCCTGTCCGTGGTCCAGTTCCATGCAGCTACCGGGTACCCGATGGAAGCGAGAAGACAGCTCTGGAGCATTACACCTGCGAAATCCAGCAACTTCTGGAAAACCATCATCAAGAATTAGCGGCCGTTGTCATGGAGCCTCTGGTTCAAGGAGCAGCTGGCATGATCACTCACCCGACAGGTCTGTTGCGAAAAATCCGTGATCTATGTGATCATTACGAGGTACTTCTGATTTGCGATGAAGTTGCAACGGGATTTGGCCGTACCGGCAAATTGTTTGCTTGCGAACATGAATCGGTAACTCCCGACATCCTCTGCCTTGGCAAAGGGCTCACGGGTGGTTATCTGCCGATGGCTGCGACAGTGGCTCGACCGCACATCTTCGATGCATTTCTGGCACCGGCGACGGATTCCCGTCAGTTTTTTCATGGGCACACTTTCGGTGGAAATCCGTTAGCCGCAGCGGTGGCTCTGGCATCGCTGGAGATGCTGACACAACCGACCTTTCTCGATTCCGTAATCAGGAAAGGCGAATATCTCAGAAACCGAATTTCCAACCTTCTTTCTGACCACCCGCATGTCGGTGACATCCGCGGTCGGTGTATGATGGTCGGGATCGAATTGGTTGCTGATCGCAACACACGTCGATCTTTTTCTCCAGAACTCCAACTCGGTCGGTCTGTTTGTCGTCGCACGGTGCGAAATGGTGTCTGGATCCGACCGTTGAGCGATGTCATCATTCTCATGCCACCACTTGTCGCAACGGAAGCCGAGCTTGACATGCTTGCAACGGTTGTAGCTGAATCGATCAAAGCAGAAACGGCGAATCTTGTTGATCAGGCAACTGATAATCTCCATTGACACATGACAAAACCATCATGAACTCCCCAAGCGATTCGAATGAAGATCCGCAGGTCGATTTCACTGATCCAGCAATCGTTGCCGAATACGAGCCTTACCTGCGGATGCTGGCTCGAATTCAACTGCGCCGGGCTTTTCAGGCCAAGGTAGGCGCCAGTGATATGGTTCAACAAGCGTTGCTTCAAGCAGTACAGGGGTTCGATGGTTTCCGGGGTTCCACCGAGGCAGAGCTAAGAGGATGGCTTCGGCAGATCCTGGCACATCATATCTGCCACTTGGATCGAGACATGCATCGTGAGAAGAGGGATATTCGCCGGGAGCAGTCAATGGAGCAGAAACTGGCGCAATCGTCGCTGCGACTCGAAGGTTTACTTGCTGGACATTCACCCACCCCGAGCCAGAACGTCGTCATGGGCGAAAACGTCATCCAGATGGCAGAGGCTGTCGAAAATCTCCCAGACTCTCAGCGAGAAGCCATCCGGCTTCACTATCTGGAGGGTCTGAAACTCTCCGAGGTTGCCGAAATCACCGGGAAAACAACCGGTGCCATCGCGGGCCTTCTACACAGGGGAATGAAGACCCTGCGACAGCAATTAGCCGATTCCTGAGTCCGGAAACGAATACTGGCGTAAAGCTGCTCAAAGCTGCACTACGTCAAGCGAACAGATTCGTATATCTTTTCCGCGATCCCCCAGTACCTAGAAATTCAATCAGATTCCCATGATCCGAACACGTTTTGCTCCCAGCCCCACCGGTTACCTTCATATCGGCGGCGTCCGCTCTGCTCTATTCAACTGGTTACTTGCAAGACAAAGTGGCGGGCAGTTCATCCTGAGAATCGACGACACTGATGCTGGCCGAAACGTGGGCGAAGCATTGCAACCAATTCTGGATGGGTTTCGATGGCTTGGAATGGACTGGGACGAGGGCCCGGACGTCGATGGACCGCATGCCCCTTATTATCAGTCACAACGCGCCGAGCGATATCAGCAAGCCGCTGAGCAGTTGCTGGCCAGCGGTCATGCCTATCGCGACTACGCCACACCTGAAGAACTGAAGGAGGCTCGAGATACCGCGGAGAAAAAAGGGGAGAGATTTTTTTACGATCGACAATGGATGGCCGAATCTGACGAACAGGCAGCTGCATTCGAAGCCGAAGGACGGCCCCGCACGTTGCGATTAAAGATGCCACGACAGGGAACTTGCACCATCAATGACCTGGTACGTGGTGAAGTTCAATTTGACTGGGAACAGGAACAGGACACCGTCATCCAGCGTCCTGATGGCAGCTGCCTTTATCACCTCGCCAGCGTGATTGACGATCATGATTTTGAAATCACGCACGTCGTCCGTGCTGAAGAGCATCTGTCCAACACGCCTCGCCAGATATTCATTCTGGAGTCACTTGGATACGAACGGCCACAATATGCACACCTGCCTTATGTTGCTGAGCCAGGTGGCTCTGCAAAGCTGAGCAAACGCAAGCTGGCCAAGTACGAAAACAACAAGGATTTTGCACAGCTGATGGCGAAGGGCAGGTCCATCGCCGAACGCTGCAACATTCCTGCAGAGGCCGACACATTCAACCCTGTGATCATCGACTTTTACCGCGAGATCGGATTCGAACCGAGTGCCATTCTCAACTACCTGCTTTTGCTGGGCTGGTCTCTCGATGGTGAAACAGAAAAATTCTCTGTCGATGAGATGATCAAAGAGTTCACTTTGGACAGGGTCAACAAATCGCCCGCGTCATTTGATCCCAAAAAGCTGGTGGCTTTTCAAGGCGACACCTTTGCTGGCCTGCCACTTGAAACCCGGATTCAACGAACCAGACCGTTCGCCAAAAGTGCCGGTTTTCTGGAAGATACTCAAGACGAACACAGGTTAGCCAAAGTCGTCGAAGGTGCCGACGACCGATTGAAAATGGCGGGTGATATTCTCGACTTCGATTACTTTTTTGTTGACGAAATCGACTTCAATGAAAAAGCATTCAACAAACGAATCTGCAAGCCGCAAAATGCTCGCACATTACTCTCTGAACTACGTGAGCATCTCACAGAAACCAGCTTCGCTGAAGCTGGGGAAATCGAACTGCAAATCACTCAATTCTGCGAAAATTCCGGCATCGAACTGAAAGAAATCATTCATGCAATACGGGTCGCTGCCACCGGCCAGGCCGGGGGATTTGGAATGTTTGATACCTTGGCGATTCTGGGAAAAGAAACTGTTCTGAAACGAATTGATTCCGCATTGAAGCGAGCCGCGACAATCTGCACCGATTCCTGAATGGACCAAGGCGATTACAATGGTGAGTATCGTTTCGCCACTGCTAAACACAAGAAATTTAATGTTGTTGCCAGATCCAGCAAAACACATTGGACTGCTCGTCGTGACGGGTGTGTTACTTCTCGTTCCCGGCTGCGCCACGGAGGAAGTCGAGTACCCCGTTGTATTCGAGCCAAATCTTGTTCACACGATGAAGTATCAACTCAAGGAAGATATTTCGATGGACGAAGCGTCGAAAGATTCGACGTGGGTAGTCGATACGATGTTTGGTAACCCGGATGTTCCCATGCTTCCAACAGTAATTGCCGAGGATGAGGACTTGGCCAACATTGTGAACATGGATTTACTCGAGCACGCATCTGGCCCTGCAACCGAGGAAGGACGTGGTCTGTTTCGGGCTCTGTGCGCTAACTGCCATGGTGTTACTGGAGACGGACGAGGCAAAGATGCCTCTGCACAAATGCCCTATCCACGCGACTACCGAATGGGCATCTTCAAATTCAAATCCACACCAAGAGGTGACAAGCCAACCAAGGAAGATCTGGCGAAGGTGATTCGGAATGGCATAGCAGGCACCAACATGCTTTCCGCAGCAAAACTGCTGGAGACCGAGAACTTTCGGCGAAAACAGAACAACGAACCTCCGTTGAATTTCAAAGAAGTCACAGAAAAGGACATTCAGGCACTCGCTGACTACGTCGTCTACCTTTCTCTGCGAGGAGAGCATGAACGCCAACAGGTAGATGTAGGAATTTTCGAACAGATTCTCGAGGGTGGTGACAGACTGATCAATTCTGATGTCGGTCAGAATTTCAATTGGGCAGATCGTGACAAGCGTGATTCTCTGGAGAAGGAATTGGAATCTCTGGAAGAACAACAAGCGTCTCTTGAGAAGCAGATTGAGTTGCTTGATTCGAAGGGAGAAAGCAGTGAATCCGAGAAAGCACGCCTTGAGGAAATCACCGAATCTGTTGAAAACCTGGAACGATTTGAAGAGGAGTGGGAATACGCAGAAGAGTACGCTGCTGAAATCGCGGAAGCATGGCTTGATGGCGAAGATGCCGTTGTCGATGTTCCAGAGCCACCGGCGGACCTTCCCTTGGCGGAAAGCAGTGCCGATGTTGAACGACTGAAAATCGGACCACAAGCACAGGAATTTGCAGCTTCGTTGCAACGTGGGCACGAGTTATTCATCGGCAAAATGGCCTTGTGCAGTAAATGTCACGGTGAAAAAGGGCTGGGTGATGGTCAAACCACCGACTATGACGACTGGACCAAGGACTGGACAAAGAATGCCAATTTGGATCCCAAGAATCGAGAGAAGCTGATACCACTGCTGGCCCGTGGAGCACTCCCACCAGTGAATATCATCCCAAGGAACTTCAGCGAAGGAGTCTTCCGTGGAGGGGCAACCTCCAAGGATCTATATCTCCGCATCACGCAGGGAATTGAAGGTACGCCCATGTCGGCTGCGACCTTTGTCGAAGGACAGTTTGAACCAGAAGATGTCTGGCACCTGATCAACTTCATCAGGTCACTGGAAAAGCCGGAATCCACTCCACAGGCGGCTGCCCAGGATACGACCTTGAATCTGACAAAGGCGGCTCCGTAACCCGTGCCACCATTCGCTCAAATGGAGGTCACTACGAAGTTTGCCTGTGATTCGCTACGCTTACCGTAGTGGTGACCCATGTTCCGCGGTTTTGCCGATATTGATCTGCCATCAATGATACCCATGGGGATGGGAGATTGGTGGCCACCTGTCGCCCACAACGGACGTCCAAGGAAGCATTGAAATGAGCGAAACAAACGAGAAACGGGAATCAAAGAACTTTGTCGAACAGGCGATTGAGGCTGATCTGGCGTCTGGCCGCTTTGCCGGTGTGCAAACGCGATTTCCCCCCGAGCCGAATGGTTACCTGCACATTGGCCATGCGAAAAGTATTTGCCTGAATTTTGGCCTGGCAGAAAAAAACAACGGCACTTGTAACCTCCGTTTCGATGATACCAATCCTGCCAAAGAAGAAACCGAGTATGTGGAGTCCATCATGGAGGATATCCGCTGGCTCGGATTCGAGTGGGACAGCCTCCATTTTGCCAGCGACTACTTCGAACAACTCTATCAATGGGCCGAAAAGCTCATTGAGTCTGGTGATGCCTATGTCTGTGATCTTTCCAGTGAAGAGACGCGTGAATACCGCGGCACTTTGACATCGCCCGGGAAAAACAGTCCGTTTCGTGAACGTACGATCCCGGAGAATCTGGATCTCTTCCGACGGATGCGTGCCGGAGAATTTGAGGACGGCAGCAAGTCGTTGCGTGCCAAGATTGATATGACTTCACCCAATATCAATTTACGCGACCCTGTGATGTACCGCATTCTGCGTGCCACCCATCATAGGACAGGTGACCAGTGGTGCATTTATCCGACGTACGACTGGACACATGGGCAGAGTGATTCAATTGAGGGAATCAGCTTTTCGATTTGCACGCTTGAGTTTGAAAATCATCGCCCGCTCTATGACTGGTTCTGCGAAAAACTGGACATTCATCACCCTCGGCAGATTGAATTTGCCAAGTTGAAGCTCAGCACACTGATGATCGGCAAGCGATTCATGCTGAAACTGGTGAAGGAAGGGTACGTCAATGGTTGGGATGATCCGCGCATGCCGACACTCTCCGGCTATCGTCGTCGCGGATACACGCCTGAATCAATTCGCAATTTCTGCGCTGATGTCGGCGTCGCCAAGTTCAATAGCACGATCGACATCATTCGTCTCGAGAACTCTGTTCGTGAGCATTTGAACCGAGTGGCACCACGAAGGATGGCAGTCTTGGACCCGGTCAAATTGACCATCACCAACTGGCCCGAGGGTCATGTTGAGTTCAATGAAGCTGTCAATAATCCTGAAGAACCAGGTCAGGGAAAACGGAAAATCCCGATGTCTGGCAATCTGTTGATCGAACGGGAAGACTTCCGTGAAGAAGCACCAAGAAAATTCTTTCGCCTGAAAAAGGGAGGTGCTGTTCGACTGCGCGCCGGCTTCATTGTTGACTGTCACGACGTGGTCAAAGATGAAGAAGGCAATATTATCGAAATTCTGTGCACCTACGATCCGGACACGAAAAGTGGCGCAGACACATCCGGTCGCAAAGTCAAAGGCACCATTCACTGGGTAAGTGAAGATCACGCGGAAAAACTCGACGTCCGCCTTTATGACCGTCTATTTACATCCGAAAATCCCGCTGACACAGAAGAAGGAAAAACGTTCCTCGACTATCTGAATGATGATTCACTCAGGGTGGTAACAGGATTTGGTGAACCCTGCCTCGGAGACCACGCGGTGGGAGACCGCGTCCAATTTGAAAGATTGGGCTACTTCGTTGTTGATCAGGATAGTGAAGAAGGTGGCAAGCGGGTTTTCAATCGCATTGTCACCCTTCGTGACACTTGGGGAAAAATGGAAGCCAAGGGAAAAGCCAACTGAAGCACCTCATTCCATGAACCAATGTCCAAGTTGCATCATTGCGACATTAACCAGAAACCTTGCACCGCGTCACTACCGAATGTCAGTTTGACCTCGGTGGCAAGTCGACGCCACAAGTGATGAAAGATCTTCTCGCATCAGCGTCCTTTTTTTGTAGCTCTGCCACACGCTTCTGATTGATCATTTGAAGGACATTTTTTGCTGAACTCTCATCAAGCATGGAATTTGCGCGACCATAGGCAACTTGAATTCCACGCCATCCAAGCGCCTCCAAAGGTCGCCTCAATTTTTCCAACAACTCGATGAGAACACCGATCTGTCGAACGTCACGCTGCGGACTACTCGCCATCTGATCCCCCAGTTTCACTGTCTGCTGGATCCAATCCGCTCTTTCGACTGCATCCTCTGCCTGTTCATGATTACCAATGGCTTTCAATGCCGCGGCCAACATGCGATAGGCTCGATGATCGGTCTCATCAAGAAGTACAGCCCTGCATAAGCTGTTCACAGCCTCTGGAAAATTTTTCTGTTCGAGCTGGGATTTTCCCAGGGCAAACCAGTAATCCGAATACTGTTCAACACCTTCAGGAGCACGATCAACCCAGCCAGAGATTCGATCATGCTGCCCCGTGAGGACAAGCAGACGCCCCAGTAAAGCAAACTCAGCGGCTCCAAAAGCCGCTGAGTTTTCATCCTCTGCCTGCAACAACATCTCAATAGCTGGGTCTATTTCGCCCAAACTGATTGCATTTCGTACGATACCCTGCAAACCAATCGGCTCAAATGCTTCTGTTGCTGCATCGCCGGGCAATGGCCAGGACAATGACAGGAGAGAACGCAAATCCATTTCCTCAACATTCCCAGCCTTACAGAGCCGTTGCAACAGGACTCGAGCCTCCACTTGGCGCCCCTGTCGAATCAACAAACGTGAGAGTAACCGATCAATCAGGCTGGTCTCATCAACTAACGTCAGCAGAGTGCGATAACGCTCCTCAGCCGCAGTCCAGTCACCCTGAAAAACCAGCCACTCAGCAGTCTGACCCAGGACTGCCAATTTCGCATCCGGGAAATCGACAGCCAAATCGTCAAGCATTTTTACCGCCTGACGAAAACGGTGTTTCTCCGCCAAAACCCGGGCCATGAGAAAAATCGTCTGCGGATTTTCGCCATCAACTCGCTCCAGCTTCCGTACCAACTCAAATGCTTCAGTGAGATTACCCGATTCTAATGCAGTCATGGTATCTTCCTGCAAGTTGCCGTAACCCATGCCTGCCGGATCCGCAGCTTCGCTCACACCAGCTTCAGGCAATTCTTCCTGCGCCCTTGGGATGTCGGGCATCGGCTGCTGTGCCCGCTCCACATTCTCATTATCTGTTGCGGACAGACTGGCATTGCCAGACGGATCAGCTTGCGGGTGATCGACCGGAATCGGTCGCTGCTTATCCTGACGCCGTGTCGCTTCCTTGGTTGTTTCGCGACTACAACCACAAAGCAAAGCAAGAGATACCATTGCCAACATCTGACAAAGCAGATTAGGGAAATGCATTGAAATTCCAGCCTTCTCACGAATAAATCGACTTAACTCAGCACAAGCACTGTAGCTCAATCTTCCGGATGTACCCGAATCCAGTGGTCATGAAACCCCGTCCCAAGACTCTTGAAATCGTATTTTGGCATGTGGCATTTGATGCAGCCATCAGATGGAGAGATGGGACAAGAGACGTGTGTCTCGGATTTCACCCGGTGACACTGGATACAGTTCGCTACGTGCTCAGATTCTTTCACCGCACTGATCGTCTTATGAGGATTGTGACAAGTGGTACACCGCAATGCCCCATCAGACTCCAGAAAGCACTTGCTGCGGAGCAAACCCACAGGCTGAAAGCGTGCAAGTTTGCGTGGATATTCACGTAGCTCTTTTAAGGTGATCGCTTCGGGAAGCCGGTGACAATCACCACAAAGCTGAATCTCTGATTCACTGTCCCAAATGTCCGCACCTACGGAGAAGGGCGGTGGTTCTTTCATCGCACGCGCCTGACGCACATGCTCCGCTCCGGGACCATGACACTTTTCACAATTTACATTGGCTGTCAAACCGACAATTTGCTGATCAACCACTGTACCGGTTGTTGTGTGACAATAAATACACTTCTGCATCACGTTATTCACGTGCTTCATTCCGAACCTTTCCAACTCTGATTCGGGAGCAACCAGAGGTTGTCCGGGAGTCCTGCCGATACGATCCCCGTCCCGAAACCATGACCCCCGATGCTCATACGCAACCGTCCCATGCTCTGCATCCTTTGCCAAGGACAGCAAGGTGATTGCGTTATGTCCAGAGCCTAAGGCGTATTGCAGTGGAAATTCGGCATCATCCTCTTCGGGGAGTCGAACATTGACTCCACTCTCATCTTGAAAATACCGGTATCTGCCAAATGGTTTCCCGTAGTCATATTCACGCCCAACAAACTTGGAAGCGATTTTGTCTTCTGATGCCAATGCGAATGTGTGTGCATGTCCATGATCTGAGTGCAAAGTGTGATTCTCAACATGGCATTCACGACACACCTCGCGACCGACGTATCCCTCTGTCTGCATGGTCGCAGGAAACGTTTCTGGCTTGGTTGCCTCACTTTTCGGTGCCTCACTTTTCGGTGCCTGCGCAATTAGCGATACAGATGCCAAATCGGTGTACATGAACACCATGGCAACAATCACAAGAGACACCAGGAAAACGTAACCTCTTTTCAACTCAAACTCCGAATTTCAAAAATCACCCTGAGAGCAAATTGGATCATTGACTCCAGACTCCAAGGTGTTCACTTTCCCTCACCATCATACCTGACATTCAGCTTTTTCTTCGAAACCCACACCACAAGTCAACCTTCTAGTCTACCTCGACTTGTGGAAACAGCTCGGCTTGTCCTTCGACCAAAAGGTACCGCTGATCAACCGGCACATCATGGAATACCTGACGTTTACCGCTGGGCCAGTGAACAGCCAACTCATCTACCTTGGTCGCACTGCCCAATCCAAAACAAAGCAATTGTTGGTTGCGGCATAGAAATCCATCACCAGCATTGAGCCAATCTGTGACTTCGCGATCTCCATGCCGCACCACCACTCTGCTGCCAACGGCATCACGTTCACTCACAACTCCAACAATTTCCAACTGAAGCCAATGATTACTGGAACCAGTCTGGTTCATGAGAAGGGCAGAGGGCTCACCAAGATGGGTCACCACAAAATCCTGTTGTCCATCTGAGTTGAAATCAAGTTTTGCCAGTGCCCGTCCCAAATGATCCCGTTGCCAGTAACCCGAGGGATCAATCACCGGCATCTGTTCAAATCGAACACCATGATTCCGGAATAGTTGTGCTGGCTGCATGAAGGGAGCCTTCAAATCAACTGCTTTTTCGATATGGCCGTTGGCAACCACAAGGTCCAGCGTGCCATCATTATCGTAATCCAGACCCTGCGTTCCGAATCCCAACACAGCCAGACTGGAACGCGCGAGACCGAATTGCACGTTACGGTCCTGAAAAAATCCATGCTCATTTACAAACAGACTGACGCTTTCATTCTGAAAATTCGTGACATGTAAATCCAGCATCCCGTTACCATTCAAATCTCCTGCAGCGACCCCCATGGCAGCCGTACTTCCACCATTGAATCCGTGTGCACAGCCACGCAGCATCGCCTGATCCAACCAGCTTCCAGTTTCTGGCTGGTAACGCCAAAACTGATTCGGATACAGATCGTTGGCAATGAAAACCTGCTTGCCCTGACCATCACCAAAATTGCCGATAACGACGCCGAGTCCCGCCCGGGGTTTGCCGTCCGTTGTTGTGACGTCCGAAATCTCCACTGAGCCATCCTCAGCGTGAATAAAAAATCGGTCTGCGCCCGCGGTGAAATCCATTGGATTCATGGATTCAAGAACTTCCCCCCCAGCGCTGATTTCGGGTCGCCGGGGCAATCTTTCATCATCCAGATAATTGACTTCGAACAAATCTGGAATGGCGTCACCGGTAATATCTGCCATGGCGAGAGATGTCGTCATGACCGCCTTATCATCACGATTATCCAACTGAGATTTTGTGAACGTTCCGTCCCCATTGTTGATAAGCAGTGAATTGGCACCCAAATTGCCAACAACAAGATCATCGAATCCATCCTGATTCCAATCGCCAGCCGTTACACCGATTGAATATCTGAAATCTTCAGCAGAAGCCGATGATGTGGATTCAGAAAACACGCTCCCCAAATTACGGTAGAGCTGATTGGTTTCAGTGCCCCGGTAAGCGGGCGGGTCACAACCTCCCTGTGCAAAGTACAGATCCACCATTCCATCCAAATCGTAATCAAGTACCGCAACAGCTCCACCGATCGACTGATAAACTGCAAAGCCATAGGAATTCGGTTCTCTCGCGACATGAAAAGTGTGCTGGAGACCGAAGTCGTTTGCAACATTGACAAAACCGGGAACGGCATCTTCCGACTGCAGTCGCTCAGGTAAAGCCTTTCGTAATTTTGCTTCGCCCAAAACTTCGAGTTTTGGCAGTGGAAACAGCTCTCGATCCAACCCACAAAGACGTTCCTCTGGTGAGGGCAAGCCCTTGCTTCCTTCGATGAGTTCATGGAATCTGGATTGAATCTGCTTCAACTCGCCAGGATCCGTTCCCGTATAGTGAGCGGCTATCAAACGCCACAAATTTGCCTCCAGCCTTCTTCCCACTGACTCCAGTTCTGATGCGAGCCGCAGCATCGCATCTGCATTGGGATCCTGGGCATCGGCAATCTGGTTGTTGATACGGAGCGTGCGCCTCAGTGTCTGCCACCGCTCCTCCCACAAAGCTGCCGAATCGTGATATTCAAGCGTTTCCAGCAGAGACCGCAATCTTCCAATCGACCGAAGGTCGGTCGGATCACGGTCCAAAGCCTCCAGCAACCCACGGGCAGCTGATTTCAGTTTTCCATGCAGCAGTAAATGAGTCCCAATAGCTGCCCAGTATTCTGCACACTCGCGCGTATCGTCATCCGTGTTAGCCAGCCAACGATAAAACTCATCATCATCCTGAGCTTCGGCAGTGACGCGGCCATAAAAAGCTAGAACAGAAGACGTGAGATTGTCCAAAGGAACGCTTTCACGCATCAATTCCAAAGCCGCTTGGTAATCCTCTTCCATGAATAACTTGCGAGCGACTGCTACTGAGCCGATCGGATAGTACGCCTGTTCATCGTCGATGCCATCAGCCTCCTGGGGATCGTCGTACATCGCATCGCTAAGATGGACGAGGGCATGCAGTTCATCATTCCTTACATTTCCCTGCATGCAAAGTTGCGTGATGTATTGCGCTGCTTCATGCCGCCTGCCACGACGGTTCAGCAGAAAGGCGAGTTTGCGATTCGCCTCGGGAGCACTGGGATGCTCAACCAGCAAGCTTCGATAACGCTCTTCTGCTTCGTCGTAGCGTCCAAGTTGCAAACACCAATCTGCGGATTGCCCGACTGCAGGAAATCCGGCTTGTGGATGGTCAGGTGGTATCGCCGCGAGCAGATCAATCGCGGCTTCAAGATTTCCTTGATTTCCTGTTACCATCGCCAAACGGAAAATAACTTCCACATCTGTTGGGTTTTTCACCAACATTGCTTTCAGCAGTGAAACTGCCTGATCAGGCTTCTTCTCATTCAGAAAGGAATCAACTGCCGCGAGAGACTCATCGCGATCGAGTGCTGTGACTTTCTCTTCCGGTTGAATTGCAGGTAATGAGGATCCTTCAGACGATACACCGGACTGGTCCGTCACATCAGATTGCTTTGCTCTCGAATCCGGTTCTGTCTCTGCAATCGGATCACAACCCAAAGCGACCACGAGCAAACCGACAATCATTGTCAGCTGCAGCTGGACTGGGCAGTAGGTTCGAAAATGTGGCAACATTGAAACGCTGCGTTGATCAGCGGTCATGAAAGTTCGTGAGCCTCGAAACAGCTTGAGTCAAGAATGAAATCAAGAACTCAAGTATTTTCTACTCAGCTTAACAGGGGAAAGCACATCAATTCTATAGCCGCTTAAAGTCGGTTTAGTTCACGAGTAAAGCTGCAAATGACGAATCCAGCGCGTTTTCCATACCGACACCGGGCATGAAGCGATCAATGCCAGCAAGTGTTGCACACGGGAATGAAAACATGCTGATGTGTAGCAGGAAAAATGGGTCGAAAAGATAAGCTCCCCTGATCGCATAACGCGGTTTCCATAAAAAAACCTCGTCCGCTTGGCGGACGAGGTTTTCAATGTTCTGGAACAAGT
>JAAXJB010000046.1:0-25725 GCA_012270065.1 Rubripirellula sp.
GAAACCCGAAGACAGGAAACCCGAAGACAGGGAGAAGCCTGCAAAGAGGTTCTTGGTGGAACCGTTTTTCATCTGAATCAGGAACCTGATCGAAACCAGGCAAATGGATTCAGTTCGCGACTTCAAAACGCTGCGTGAAGGCTTCTGAATCGTCCTCGATCAACAACAGATACTGGTCGACTTCCAGATCGGAGTAAACCTGCTGCTCGCCGGTTGGCCAAGTGACCACCACTCGAGTCACGTTGTCGCTGGCTCCCAAACCAAAATTGACTGTGGGCTGGTTGCGTGAAAGATATCCATCGCCACCCACGAGCCAATTACTGAGGACCCTGTCCTCCAAATGGACGTCCACTTGTGCACCGATGGCGTTTCTCTCTGATTTTGTTCCGACCAACTGCACCGCCAGCCAATGATTGGATGTTTCAGTCTGATTGACCATCAACGCCGAAGGCGAATCCAAATGTGTGATCAGAAAATCCTGTCTGCCGTCATGATTGAAATCCAACCGGGTCATGCCTCGCCCCAGATAAGCGCCCTGCCAATAACCGGAATCATCCGTGACGTCGGCTAACTGGAATCGGGATCCCAGATTGGCAAACAGTTGCGGAGACTGCTGCAGCGGTTCACCAGGGGCCTTTTCAATATTCCCATTGGTGACAGCCACATCAGGACGTCCATCGTTGTTGTAATCCAGAGCCTGACACCCAAAGCCTAAAACGGATGAACTGTCCCGATGCAGTCGATACTGAACACAACGATCCTCGAACGAGCCACCCCGATTCATGAACAGACTGACGGGTTCCTGATAGAAGTTGGTGATATGGATATCCCGTTTCCCATTCCCATCGAAATCGGCAACCGCAATCCCCATGGACGCCGTCGAAACACCACCAGATCCATGTGCACACCCGGTAAGAGCAGCCACATCGCGCCAAGCCCGTTTGTTTGACGGATCATCGGCTTCCGTGCCCTGCTTCAAAACCCTTGACCAAAGATGGTTAGGCCGCACGTCATTGCCAACGAATATTTCGTTTCCTGGTTGACCGTCCCAGTCCGCAATCACGACCCCCAACCCAGTGCTTGCCGCCTGCGGTGAATCACTGATCTTCTCACTGTTGAAACCTCCCTGACCATCATTCACGGCGATACGATCAACACCCGGAACGAAGGAAGCAGGCGATACAGTCAACACCTCTCCGTTGTAACTCAGATCCGCTCGTTTGAGAATGGTGTTGTCTTACACATAATGCAGCGCAACCAGATAAGTCAAAGCATCACCCGTCACATCTCCCAGGGCAACCGAACTGGTCAGGATGCCCAAATCCGGATCGGCATCAAATTCCATTCGCCGGAATGTGCCGTCACCATTATTGATCAGCAACACCTTGTTTCCGATATTGGCGATCACTAGATCATCGAACCCATCCTGATTCCAATCTCCGGCGGTAACGCCAACGGAGTATCGCTGATCGTTGGTTTCGGAGGCTTTTGTTACCCGTGTGAACTGACCGCCAATGTTCCGATACAGCAAGTTGGATAACGTTCCGGTCAAGGTGGGTAAATCGCCGCTGCCCTGAGCAAGATACAAGTCAATCGATCCGTCGAGATCGTAATCCAAAGCAGCTGCACCACCACCAAGTGATTGATACAGGGCAAACCGATACAACTGTGGTCCACTGGCAATCTGATAATTGTGATCCAGCCCTGTTTCACTTGCGACATTCCTGAAAACAGGTGGCGTGACTGCCGCCGTGGCAACCTCACTTGTGCTGGGCAGTGTCACATCCGCCAGTTCCGGAATCTCCAACTCTGGAAGCGGATAACTCTCACGATTGATGCCACACATCCGCTCGGCTTCGTCGGGAAAAGCCTGTTCAGAAGACGCAAGTTCCATTCGTTGTTCATTGAGTTTTTCGATATCCTCACGAGCCGCCTGTCGCTGGAACGCTTCGAACAGTCGCCAGGTCATTGCCTCAAGAGGACGATTCAACTTGTCGAGCCCGCCAGCGACCGTCTGGTAGGATTCCAGCGAAGGAACTGCAGACTCACCTAACGCGTTGCTGGCAAGTGTAACTTCGCGCTGCACAACATATCGATCGATCCACTTCTCAGCTGCTTCCAGCTCCCCCAAGGCCGTCAACGACTGATTGATACGCCGCATCGATGCGATGTCAGTTGGATCACGATTCAAAGACTCTGCGAAAGCTCGAATGGCTTCAGGAAACCTGCGTTGATTCAGCAGATGGGTACCGATTGCTGACCAGTACTCGGCAAACTGCTGAACGGATGCGTCGGCCCGCGCCAACCACCATTGAAATCGCTGTTCATCCTGCGACTCGATTGCGAGCAGCCCGTAGAACGCAAGAATCGAAGACGGCACCGTGCCTTCACGCACAGCCGGATCGAGCACGGCTAATGCCTCCTGATAGCGACTGGCCGTGTAGAGCATTCTGGCCTCGGCTGCCGCACCAATCGGGAAGTAGGCTTTTTTTCGTGGTGCCACGCTGTTGGGATCATCAAAAATGGCATGTCCCAGAACCATCATGGCGTGCAATTCATCCTGCTGCACATCGCCCAAACGACAAAGCTTCTGCAAATGTACAAAGGCCTCATGCCTTCTCCCCTGGCGGTTGTACAAAAAAGCCAACTGCCGATGGACGACCGCAGCCTGTGGAGCCTTGGACAGAACTTTCAGATAGAGTTTCTCTGCCTCGTCAAAACGTTCAAGCTGCATGGACCAGTCAGCAGCCTGCCCTAAAGCAGGTAAACCCGCCTGTGGATGATCCTCGGGAATGGCCGCCAACAATTCGACCGCACTCGCAAGCTCGCCGAGACTTGCCTGCGCATTTGCCAGGCGAAAAAGGACTTCGGAATCTTCAGGATCTGACACCAGAACACGCTGCAATTCAAGAATCGCTTTCTCTGTCTGCCCCGAACGCAACAAGCGATCTGCGGCCGTCAACGCGGCTTCGCGATTGAATTCAGGCTCGCTTCCACCCACCGCATCAGGTCTACCCTGATCGATCGAGTCTGAATCGTCACCATCTTCACCGCCCCTGTTAACCGATGCCTGGTCACCAATCGAGTCAACAGAAGTCGATTTGGAATCACACCCAGTCGTCACCCACAGCACGCAGGCGGCGAGGCAAATGCAAAGCCATGAGGCAAATCCGATCCGGAAAAACTTGCGTTGATGGGACATTCGAAGACGTAGATGGTAGGACACTTTTGCGCACGGTTTGACGGACACGCCCCCATTGTACCGGTAATGTCCAACCCTGTTTCGCAACCATCCATGAAGCCGATCAACATCTGGATGCAGGTTTGCAGGAAAGGGTTACCCCGAGGTGCATGAACAGCAGGCCGATGAAAACCTGCCAGGCCTCAGGTGTTAACGAACCAATCCACAAAATGGTTTGGAGAAAACGAAAAAACGGGTGTGACTTTCACAGTCACACCCGTTTCGCGTGTATTTCAGGAAGTGAAAAGCCTGAACGATTACTGATTCAGCTGCTCTTCGATGGTTTCCTTGGCATTCTTGGTACCCAGAGCACCCCAAAGACCGTAAGGACTTTCGCGGCCTGCTCCACCTTCCCATCCACGTCCATCGCCGTTGTCACGACCATAAGCAACGTGGTTCTGGTCACCGGCCTCAATCGAGTCAGTGATGAAGACAACAGCACCATCGGACATCAGGATATGAGCACCACCTTGGTGGTAGCTTGATGCACAGTAAGCACCACTACGCCCGTGCCAACGCTGAATGTTGTAGCTGTTTGGCGGGGTGATGGTCTGGAAAGTACTGAATTCAGGACGTCCATCTGACCAACGACGGCCACGCTGGTGGTTTGCATTGCCGTCATAACAAGGCTTGCCGCCACAGCGATTCAGTCCACCAGTGCCAGGATTGGTATTGATGTAACCAGGACGCTCCGGATCAAGGTACTGCTTCCAGTAGCTTGGTGGCTGATCCCAGGATGCATTGTCTGCAGCCATGATGGTTGCGGAAGCACGCAAGTCACGGGCACCGACAACGTTCTCACCACACATGATCGTGTTTGCAAGACCGTCAGTGATGTCACGGAACTTGGTGAAGTGACGAGCTCGGAAGACACCACGTGCCCAACGCTCGGTGCTCTCTTCACCCCAACCGCCGCTTCCGGAAGGATTGCCATTGTCATCGATACCGCCGTGTGCCTGCTCGAAGAATGCATCACCAGCACATGCTGAGTAGTTGGTGAATGCAACTCGATAGTTCACAGGTTGCGTCGGATCACTTGGGCAACGGAAAGTTGGAACCTGAGTCAGCCAAGGCTGGTAGTTCTGGCTCCATGGGTTTGGACCCATTGCTGGGTAAGGAGGGTTACGGGTGGTTCCCGTACGGTTGAACGCAAGCGGGTTGGAGACTTGCTCCCACAAGGCTTGTTGCTCAACGAATGGCAGCGTACCGACCATCCAACTCAACCACAAACGGTTGCTTTGGTTACCATTGGATCCAGGGAACGTTGTTCCGCCGGCATTCATTGGCAGGTTCTTGTAGGCCGAGTGATAGTTGTGCAGACCAAGACCAATTTGCTTGAAATTGTTGCTGCAACTCATCCGCCTTGCTGCCTCGCGGGCAGCCTGCACTGCTGGAAGCAAAAGCCCCACCAGCACACCGATGATCGCAATGACCACCAACAACTCAACCAGGGTGAAACCCTGTCGTCGAGTACGATTCGAGTACATAGAAAACTCCCGAAACTAAGACAAAAATTGATGAAAACACCAAGATCCAAAAGGCTTCCCGGCCCGTATGGGCATGAAAAGCTCCATTGAATTCCGATAACAGAATGTAAAGACGCACAGCCAAAAAAGCAACCGAAATCCCCCACAAATTGTGGTTGAGCACGGTTTGCCCTCCGATTTTTTCCAGTGCGTCACTCGCTGAAGAAAAAAGCCACCCCCTCTTAAGGGGTGGCTAAAGTTGTTTTTTTATTGACTCGGGAAGTGAATCAGTTCGAGCCTTCGCTCTGCTGACGCTTCATGTCCTCTTCCATTTGCTTTTCGTAAGCTTCGTCTTCCGCCATCTCCTCGGAAGTCACTTCGTCAGTTGGAGGAGTAAACGTAGCTTCGCCGCCAGTTCCACCACATCCAACAAAAGTGAACATGGAAGCAAGAAGTGCGGATGAGAAGAGAAACGAAATTTGACGGGTCATGTTATTGCCTACAATGTTGAAGTAAGGTCGAAAAAATACTGTTGAGTGCCGAATTGCGTTACCACGCAACGCCTTAATGTTCGTGTACGGCGTTGCCGGCGTCAATGTCTCGACATAATGATTCCAAATTTCCCCCCCAATGACCGTCCGGATTTTGAGCGTTGAGACCTGCAAACCCGCCCATGACGCACTGTGCTGCTCTACGGATTTTGCTCGTGGTAGCGATTTTTCTGGCTCCAGCCCTGGGGGCTTTGTCTGGCTGCAACAAGTCTGACGAGTCTCTGAAGAAAGCCGCGGGGACTGGAACAAGCATCGATCCCGGCACCTCCAAAACCTCGACGACAGAAGATCTGTTTGAAAAAGCGGTCGATGCCTACCGCCGTCAGGATTTCAAGACAGCTGATCAGGCCATTCGTGGACATTTGACTGTTGCCCCTGATGATCTGCGCGGGCTGGAGTTGTTGGGGGACATTGCTGCCAATAACGGCGACAACAGCCTTGCCAATGAGAGCTATGAAGAAGTCTTGCGGCAAACAGAGTCACCAACGGAGCAATTCCTGTCGAAATATGCCATGCGTTTGATGGCCTCATCTCGGGCGTATGACTGCCTGCATGTTCTGCAACAACGCGCTGCCAGGTACCCCAATCACCCGGAAGCAGGTCCGGAAATGGCAGGCTTGGCAGCGATGCTGGGAGTCGCTGAACAAGGCGTGGATGCCCTTCGTTCATTCGCCAAGCGTGGCGGTGCTGACCCGGAAACACTGCAGGTTCTGGCTGATCCCCGCCGTGTCGAGCCAGACACGGAAATGTGCGAGAGACTTCTGTCCAAGAACCCAAACGATCTCAGACCACAATTTGGACTGGCCAAGGTCGAAGCCAATCTGTTGTCCTGGTCCAAAGTAAAATCAAGATTGGGACCCGTCGTGCAACGGCATCCAGATTTTCTACCCGCACAAATGCTTTACGGGCTGTCGCTGGTGCAAAACGGTGACTTTTCGGAACTGCCCAAGTGGCACGAATCTGTCCCTGAATCAGCTCGCGGGTTTTCTGATTACTGGATGATCGCAGGTTGCTGGGCAGAGCATCAGCAGAAATTCGACGAAGCAGCAAGATCGTTTTGGGAAGCCGTGCGTCTGGATTTATCGGGCTACCCGGAAGCTCTCCCCAAACTGCTCTTTGCTTTGAAGCAAATCAACCGTGAAAAAGATGCAGATGAAGTTGCAGCACAAATCAATCGATCCACGGTGCTGCGTGACCGCGTCAAGACCCATCTGGAAAGAGGTGGCTTATCGCAAACCGCGGCATTCGAAGTTTCTGATTCGATGTTGGAGCTGGGAAGACCTTGGGAAGCCGAAGGCTGGGCAAGACTGGCAATTTCTCTGCCCAAAGACAAAGTTCCAGACGCCAGAGAACGTTACCTGCGTATACGCTCCGTCATGAACGCACAAAGCCCCTGGCAGTCACCTGATGCCGAATTGGCAAACCTGATCAACCTCGGTGATCTGCCCCAGGCCACGTGGGGTTCAAGTGCATTGAAAACGACTGCATCAGAACAAGTTGCCAAGGGCCAAATTCAGCTAAACGATGAAGCAGCGGCGCGAGGCATGGATCATCTCTGCAAACTTGCGACGGCGGCCGACGAGTCTGGCCACTGGATTTACCAGAGCGTAGGAGGTGGCATCGGCGTCATTGACTTTGATCTCGATGGTTGGCCTGATCTCGCAATCGCAACGCTCGATGGAAGCCCCAAAAAGAGCAACTCATCTCCGAATCGCCTGTTGCGGAATTTCGAAGGACAGTTCGCTGAGGTCACGCAAAAGGCAGAGTATTCGGATTGTGGTTTTGGTCAGGGGATTGCCGTGGGCGACTACAACTCTGACGGTTTTCCCGACCTGTTTGATGCAAACATTGGTCGCAATCGCCTCTATCGCAACAACGGCGATGGCACATTCTCAGATGTCTCTGAAAGCATTGGGTTGAAGGGCGATTCGTGGACCACCTGCGGGCTGATAGCAGACATCAATGGCGATGGCTTGGCCGATCTGTACGAGGTGACCTATTGCGGTGGAGACAAGCCTTACCAGCAAGCTTGTCGGAACTCACGTGGCATTGCCACCTGTCCGCCCCTGGAATTTGAAGCAGCCGCTGACCGTGTCTGGGGTGGTTCGAGGGAGGGAAAATTCAAGGACAACACAACAAAATGGGCAGGCCCCACCTCACCTGGAAGGGGACTTGGAATTGTCGCGGGCATGTTCGATGAACGTCCGGGCCTTGACCTTTATGTTGCCAACGACATGACCGTGAACCAATTCTGGTCAGGTGAAACCAAATCTGGTGAGTTTGGAATGGTCGACTTGGGAGCGATCCGGGGCCTCGGCCTTAGCGGTCGTTCATTGTCCCAGGCATCGATGGGAATGGCAGTGGGAGATCCTGACCAGGATGGAGACATCGATTTTTTTCTAACCCACTTTGCTGGAGACCACAACACTTTCTACGAACAGGCGGCTCCGGGCCTTTGGGTCGATCGAACTGTGCAACGCGGGTTGGCCAAACCATCGATGGACCTGCTCGGTTTTGGCACGGAATGGATCGATCTGGACAACAATGGATTGCTCGAGTTGATGGTTACCAACGGGCATGTTGATGATGTCGATGCCGAAGGTATCGACTACAAAATGCCTGCCCAGCTTTTTGAACTCAGCGAGTCGGGAAAATGGCTGCAGCTCGACGGATCCAGTCTGGGCGAATACTTCCAGAAAGATCATCTTGGCCGTGCCCTGGTGACGCTCGATGCGAATCGTGATGGCATGACCGATGTCGCCATCTCGCATCTTTACGAGCCATATTCCCTGCTGATCAATCACACCACGGAAGCTGGCAAAGGAATCGTGTTGAACCTCAGGTCGACAACCGGACATCGAGATGGAATCGGAGCATCTGTCACCGTCACGTTAGGCGACCGGCAGATCACTGCCCAGCTCACGGCCGGCGATGGATACATGTGCAGCAGCGAACGCAAGCTGTTCATTGGCACGGGCAACTCGATACAAGTCGAAAACATTCAGGTGCGGTGGCCATCAGGCAAAATCGAAAACTTCGGCACGCTTGCCTCGAACGCCGAGTACCTGCTGGTGGAGGATTCCAAGGCGGCCTTTCTATTGAACAACCAGGATCCGGATTCCATCGGGGCTGACGGGTCGTTGAAATTGAACACCAGACAGACCAGCAACAGGCCAGATTCTCTCCACGCAAGTCAGGGGAAACCCGGCCATGAGTAAAGAACGCAGAGCGAGCGGGTGTGGTGAAACCTCTCCACTGCACGATCAAATCCGGATAGTCCGTTACCCACGGGGTAAGCGGTTGATCAAACCTGCAATTGTTTTTTTCATGCTTGTGACGGCAGGTTGTGGACAAGAAGACGCTGGCAGCAACGCCCGTCAAATACTGCGACAACAGCAACTACGTGCAAATCAGAAAGCAGCCGCGACACAAACAACGCAACAGAGACTGGAAACAGCACAGCGTTTTTTTGATGACCAGAACTTTGTCGAAGCTGGAAATGAGTTGAGTCGAATTCTGATTGCCGATCCGGAAGACATGAATGCGTTGCTGCTTTCAGCCCGGGTCGAAGCTGCTCAGGGAAATGAAGTCTCGGCAATAAGAATTCTTGATTCCATGGAAAATGCTGACCCGGAACTGGAACTCGACAAGCTTTGGCTTGCGGTGGAATGGTCGACTCAATCCGGCGATTACGCAACAGCCGAGAACAGGCTAAGGCAACTTCTGCAAGTTTCCAATGATCTCGCAACGGTTCATCGGCAACTTGCAATCATCCTGAACAATCAGGGACGACGCATCGAAGCGGCACCCCACCTTCTGTCGCTTGCCAAGCTTGGCAAGATCACGGAAAAAGAACTCTTTGCCATGACAACCTATGGCAACCCTTTCATCGACACCACGCTTCCGAAACCCAAACGCGGTGACGTATTGAATGCGGCAATGCTTGCTCAAGCAAAGGTTTCACGCAGTGACGGAGACATGAATCAAGCGGTCGCACTGACAGCACAACTCCGCGAATCATTCCCTGATTCCACGCCCATCGCTGCATTTCAGGGGCGGCTATACACCGAACTGCAGAACGAAGAAGCACTGCGATCATGGTTCACGAGTCTGCCGGCTGGAATGGAACGTGAACCGGAGTACTGGACCACCACCGGGATCTGGATGCAGCGTCACGACCGACACAGGGAAGCTGTGCGTTGCCTGTGTGAAGCAGTCCTGCGAGACCCAACGGACCGGTATGCGTACCAGGCTCTGGAACGATCATTGCGATTCAGCGGCGAAAACGAGAAAGCCGACACCGCCGCTGATCGCGAAACAAAACTCAGCGAAGCTGCCCGTCTTGCCCGCAAGTTCGGTCTCAAAAGAGGAAGCAGGCTGGAGATGAATCAGATGGCAGATATTCTGCTGACCCTTGGTCGCCCATGGGAGTCAGTTGCATGGCGGGAAACGGCTGCCAGATACTATGCCACGACGGAAAAAGAAAAATCGGAACTGATGGGAATCCGCCAACAACTGGAAAAGGATGACAGCTCGGCAACCGACCAGTTCCTGACTTGCAATGTTGATCGGAAGTCATGGCCGTTGCCAACTGTCGCTGACTTCACTTCCCGAAGTGAAATCAATGCACCACCGGTCAGTGCTGCGGAACATGTTCAAATCAGACTTTCTGACGATGCGACCAACGTTGGCCTCGAATTCACTTATGACAATGGTGACCGGAACCGCAATGATGATGCTGTGTTCATCTATCAACTTACCGGGGGTGGTATCGGCATCATCGATTACAACCTGGACGGCTGGATGGACATCTATTTCACTCAAGGTGGTGGTGCTGCCTTTGACCAGGAGGGGTCAAAACCAAATCAACTGTTTGCCAACCTGCAAGGTGAGCGGTTCCAACAGGTCGTTACACCATCTGGTACAGGGGACCGCGGTTATGGTCAGGGTGTAGCGGTTGCTGATCTCAATCAGGATGGATTCCCCGATCTTGTCGTTGCCAACCTTGGGCCCAATGTTGTCTACATCAACAACGGGGACGGAACGTTTTCCTCCACGCTCATCCCATCTGAAAACCAGTCCGGAGAATGGACGACCAGCATTGCATGTGGCGACCTGGGCGGAGACCATCTTCCGGAGATCGTCGAAATCAACTACATCGATGATGCAACAGCACTGACAACCCCATGCACGCCCAACTCCAGTCATTGCAGTCCTCGCGCATTTCAACCGGCCGCGGATCGCGTCTGGCAATTGGGGGAGGCGGGACAGCTCAGCCCGTTTGATGGCTGTCAGGAGATCACCAGTAAACCGAGTTTCGGCTTCGCTGCCGTCCTGACAGATTTCGACGGCAAACCCGGCAACGAACTTTTCATCGCCAACGACACGCGTGCCAATCACTTCTGGACAGGTATGGCGGACGAGACATCTGGCCGACGTCAACTTCGCGAAAACGCAAAGTTGTTCGGCTGTGGGTCGGATTCCGTGGGGCGGCCTCGAGGTTGCATGGGTATCGCACACGGTGATCTGGATCACAACGGCACGCTTGATTTGCAAGTCACCAATTACTGGAACGAGCCTTCTGACATCTACCTGCAGAGGAAAACTGGCATGTTCGTTCCTGCCAATCTCGATTTCGGGACTTTCACAGCCAGCCAGAACACAGTCGGCTGGGGCACACAGGCCGTTGACTTTGATCGCAATGGATGGCTCGACCTTGCGGTACTCACTGGCCATGTCGTCGACAAACCTGGCAGTGAGGAACCCTACGAAATGACACCTCAGCTTTTCCAGGCACTTTCCGATGGATCGTCCACGCGGGTTTCCGTGACGCCCCAATCACGTTACTGGCAGGAAAGTCAGCTGGGACGCACGATGGCGGTCATCGACTGGAACCGCGACTCACGACCAGACCTTGTAACGAATCATCTCGACGGCCCAGTGGCTTTGCTTACCAACAACACTGTTGGCGGGCAAAGCATCGAGATAGAACTCATTGGCACGGAGAGCGAAAGAGATGCCACGGGCACGCAGCTCACGATTACCTGCGGGCAACAGACATGGACGCGATGGCAAGCCGGTGGAGACGGTTTTCTGTGCAGTAACGAGTCCGTTCTCGACTTCGGCCTCGGTGATGTCAATTCGATCGACCGCGTGGATGTTCGCTGGCCTTCGGGAAACACGCAGACCTTTGCTGATCTGCAACTCAATCGGCGTTACCTGATTATCGAGGGTGAGTCAGTGGCTTACCCTCGGGACTGATCCACCGGCGCGGATCAGCAACACGCATGCCATGTCGCTTCGCAAGTCAAAGCAACGCGATTTTGACGAATACGCTTCACCGCTCAATGGGTTCTTCCTGACCCTCGATAATCAGGTAACGCCGATTCATTGGCAGTTCGTTGATTACCGTTTTCATTCCACTTGGCCATCGAACTTCGACCTGCGCCGGTCCCGTGCTGGAACCAACCCCAAAATGTAACAGCGACTCATTGCTACACATCAATCCATCGCCTCCGGTTTGCCAGCCGGTCCACCGCTCTTCGCCAATGGCGACTTGAATTTCGGCACCAATCGCTTCCCGTTCGCTCGTTGTTCCCACCAGTTCGAATTGGACCCAGTTCTTTCCAGTCGAGTTATTCTGCAGCAATGCGATGGGCTTATCGAGATGACTCGCAAGCAAGTCGAGGCGACCATCCCGATTCCAATCAAGCAGCGCCAGGGTGCGTCCAAGTTTCTTTTCACTCCAATACGCGCCAGCCTCTGCTTCAGCATGCAGAAGAAAACCATCACGATTACCCTCGTACAGCTGGGGTAACATTCGAAAGGGAATGTCGTCGACTCGGCCGTCATAGACATGGCCATTCAAAACAGCCAGATCCAGCCAACCGTTGTTATCAAAGTCAGCAGCCTGTGTCCCGAAGCCGAGCACGCCAAACGATGCCTGCCCCAGGCCTTTCCGATTGACTTCATCGACAAAGATTCCCTCGGGTGATTGGAGAAAAAGGTTGACCGGTTCGTTTTCAAAATTGGTGACATGCAAATCAAGCGTACCGTTGCGGTCAAAATCTCCGAAAGCAATCCCCATGCAGGCCTGACTCTTTCCCGCTCGCCCGACACTACACCCTTGAAGGTTGCCAGACTCGACCAGCCCAAACTGCCGGCTTTCAGTCTTGCTGCCCGGTTGGCTCTGCCAAAAGTGATTGAAATCACCATCATTGGAAATGAAGAAATCATTGCCATGCTTACGGTCGAAGTTTGCCATCACCACCCCAAAGCCGAGTTTGGCAGAAGGACTGTTTTTGGCAAATGCCTCACTGGGACTCAAGCGACCTTGAGCATCCGCAATCAGCACACGGTCCTGACTCTTGCGAAATTCCTGCGGCTGGCAATCCAGATAATTGTCCGTGCAACGCAAATCAAAAGCATCAAGATCATCGATGTAGTTGATTTCAACAAGATCAGGCAGATGATCACCATTGACGTCGCCCAAGCCGATGCTGGAAGTCCACAAAAACGGATTGTCCGCCAGGATTTCCTCTGCTTCACGAAAGGTCCCATCACCCTGGTTGATGTAAACGGAGTTCATGCCAATGTTGGCAACCAGCAGATCCGGAAACCCATCCTGATTGAGATCGCCCACACATACTCCCTGACCGAAATTCCGGTCTCCGACAAGAGCAACATCAGTGACATCCTGAAAACGCTTCTGTGAACTCAGGCGGAACAACTGGTTTGCTGTCGCACCATCTGGCACACGCGGATCTCCACCTGACTGAACAACATAGATATCGCACTGACCATCCAGATCGTAATCGAACGCAGCAAGCCCACCACCGTTGACTTCATGAATTGCATAGGGACTTCCATCCAACGGAAAACCACTTACAAAACTGGTATCAACACCGGCGTCCGCAGCAACATCCTCAAACGCAAATTCAGCCGCAGCCTCGATTGTGGGTTCAACACGACGTGCCTTCGCCAGGGTTGCAATTTCCGGTGCCGGCCACTGCTGCAGCGAGGAGCCAAGAAACGTTTCGACGCGTGCCCTTTGTAACTGTTCAGCACTCGCGCCTTTTTCCCACTGCAGAATTGCTTGCTCACGGCGATTCAATTCCGGAATCAGTTGCCGCAAGGTCCCATCCATTTGCCCTGCGTACATCAACCAGGCGGCAGCCTCCCACGGCCGTACATGATCCTGCAAGGTTCCAGAGATCCACCGTGCATCCTCTGGACTTGCCTCCTTTGCAATTCGAAAAATCCTGTCGAGATCAGCGAGCCTTTTCCCAAGTGAAAGCGCAAACTCCGACTCACCCAACCGGGTACAACAGGCAATCATGGAACGCAGTGATTCCCGGTCAGTCGGATTGCAGGCCAACGCCTGGCAGTAGGCACCAATGGCAAGACGATCCTGCCCATCACTGGAGAAAAGAGTGCCAACAGCGAACCAGAATTCATCAAATGAACGAATGTCATCCGGCAAATTCTGCAGAAGTGTCCTTAATTCATCATGTCGTCCCAGATCGGCAAGCATGCGGGCATGAAAAGCAACCGCAGCGGCCGAATCCGGAAACTTGCCTGTGATCTTCCTGGCCCGATCCAGCAACTCGGTAGGCTCGGACTTGGTTGTTGAGTACTGATAACGCAGATCACCAAGACTGAAGAGCGAGAGTGGCGCATCAACTGTGTAAGCGTCAAAAGAAGTCAGTGGAAATGGGCCCCGCAAATCCACCAGACTCAAGACTTCCGGATGTTGCACGTTCTTCATCCGAATCAGCTGCCGAACGTGTCTGCTGGCTTCAATCCGCCGACCCTGAGCATTCAAGAACTGGGCCAATATACGATGGATCTGTGCATTTCCCGGACTGACAGCCACAGCCCGCATCAGATCGGCCTCTGCCAATGCAAACTCCTGGCACTTCAGGTGACACTGGAAAGCAACCAGCAACATCTGGACTGCGTTGACTGGATTGGATTCAACAATCTGCAAAGCCAACTCTGCTGCCTGTGGAAATTCACCCTGCTGCTGCTTGATTGCAACGGCGAGACGCAACGCACTCTCATCAGCGGGGTCGATCAACAGAATCCGGTTGACCAGATCCCACGCCTGATCCACCTTCCCCTGCTCGATTAACGTCTGCGCTGAATTGAGTCGGGTGCGTTTTTCTTCTTCAGCTGAACGCGGGGACTGTTTTACCTTTGCCTGCGCGTCCGAATTTGATGCATTAACAGCAGTATCTTCGTCAGCCTGACATCCAAGCATTTGGATGACCAACAGGCAAACCAAAGCAGAGGGAATCAGACGGGCGCGAACACAGAACACATCAATATCCAGAACAGAACTCTTCTCAGAACCATTTTCTCAGCCTTTTTTACTGTCCGAAAGAGAGCAAAATGAATTTGGCCTGAGATCAAATCAATCGCTGGTTTTTCAGCGCGCATTTTCGCAACAACAACACCAGAAACCGGCTGCACTACCTATGTTATAGCCACTCTGACTACAGGATAAGGGAAAGCCCACTGAAAAACTCAATGCCCGTGACAGGTCGTCATGACTCGATCTGCCAGCATGTACCTGCGGTAAACCTCCTGACAGAGAACCACCTGTTCACAATCGACGAACTCGTCTGCCGTGTGTGCCTGATCAATACTGCCCGGGCCAAAGATCAGGCTTGGAATCCCCAGCTTGCCAAACTTGCTCGCATCACTGCCAAATGGCATGCCGATGGGAATCGCACACAGACCAAGGTCATCCAGAACGCGAATCATTTCCTGAACTGGCACACAATCAGCGGGCGTTTCCAGAGGAAAGTCAGTCAGCATTGGGGGATGCATGGTGGCAGCGACCTGTGGAAATTCTTCCATGACCCGATTCAGCAAAGATTGATAATCCTGCAAAACACTCTCAGTCGTCTCTCCCGGCAGCAGGCGACGGTCCACCTCAACCTGACACACAGCGGGGACGAGATTCACCTGAGTTCCCCCACGTATCACGCCGACGCTGCAGGTCGGTGGCCCCAACAGAGGGTGCGACAGATCTGACAATCGCACAGCGTCATCTTCCAAGGCCGCGAGCACGCGGACCATACTCGAAATTGCGTTGACCCCTAGATGAGGTTTTGCTGAGTGCGCTGCGACTCCTGTCGTTTCAATGACCCAACGAACCAGACCTTTGCTGGCAATGACAGGTTGCATTTCCGTTGGTTCAGCGACGACCGCAACCACGCATGCAGAGGCATCAAGTTCGCGACAAAACTCTGCGACTCCACGGTAAGCGAACTCTTCATCCACAGTGGCAACGAACCACAGATCGCAGGGTGGAGGCACTGCTG
The DNA here is from genome assembly GCA_012270065.1 of Rubripirellula sp. Lineage (GTDB taxonomy): Bacteria > Planctomycetota > Planctomycetia > Pirellulales > Pirellulaceae > Rubripirellula. The sequence continues at coordinate 15,590 of JAAXJB010000046.1, forward strand.
ATTCACCCACATCGGCCAAAGCATGCATCATGCACGCCAGACCACCCTTGGTGTCACATGACCCACGCCCGTACATGCGGCCTTGCTTGACAACGGGATCAAACGGAGAAATGTCCATGCCCTCCACGGACACCGTATCAACATGGGCTTCGAAAATCATTCTTCGTGTCGGATCCAGACCTCGAACCGAAGCAATCAGATTCTCACGTTGCGGAAGAACCGACTGCCGCCAAGTCCTGATACCTCGACGCTCGAAAAACCCCTCGATGTAATCAATCATCCCGGACTCGGTAACTCCCGAGCCGTAGTGTGGGTTCACACTATTGATTTGAATCAAATCAGCCAAAGTCTGAAGAACTGGCGGCAACGAAATGGTCATGATTCTCCACTCCTGTGACTTCACGTCCAAACAAACGGTCACATTGCGGCATGAATTGTCGCCGTACAAACGCAGTCAAGCCAGTCGGTGAGAAAAAAGCCGGTTACACGAGGCTCGCCACCGTAATCAGCTACCAGCAGGCAGTGAGCGTCTGAAGCACTCACTCGTCGACTGAAAAGGAGAACATGAAGGCTAACTACCGGGGCGACGCCACATCAAATTGGTGCTGTCATTGGTGCTGCTGCCCTGACTGGCAGCAGGAACGGTTTCCTGAGTCGCAGCGGGTAAGATCGAATCAGAAGAGTTCCCCGATACCGGTACCATTCGGGTGGCAATTTCCGCGGGTTGCGTTTGCGTTTCATATGAACCTTGCCAAACCTGAGGTTGCTGACCTTGCACTGGCTGAACAAGTGAACTGTTGCTGATCGGGGAGATCCCGTTGGAATTCGCTGCCAATGTCGCGCCCGTACCACCGGCTGGAACAATCGGTGCTGGAACAACTGGGGCTGGTGCGGATGTTCCCGCCGGTTGCACTGGGAACACACCTGGCGAGACAGTCGGTACCGGATGGGCAGTACCAGCATGCGCTGCTGGGCGATAACCCGGCGGTAACGGTGCCCGTGTGAGATCATTCACCTGCATGCCACCAGCACGAAACGGATTCACATTCGCAGGTGCAAGGTGGCTGCCGTGAGCGACGGTAGCCACTCCACTGCCATGCGGGTTTGAACCTGTTCCGTTAACAAAATTGGCCTGCGAGTTCGCGTTGCCAGGCGTGTCCATATACGTCGCTGGTTGAACACCAGAGCCGACAACCTGACCGAAGCCTGATGGGGACGAGCCTGACGGAGCCGCAGAAACGAAATTGCCGACAGTCGACGGGGCGGCATTCGTTTGACCGGGTGGACCGCCAATGTATGGATTTTGAAGTGCGGACCCATTGGGGGGTGGAGGTGTTACCCGGGTCGAGCCGCCAAACGGACTAAAAGTTGGTGACTGCATTGCGGGTGACATGCTTCCCGACGGCATGGCACCACTGATCGATGGCGACGCAGTTTGCCTGCATCCCATGAAGATCGTGGTGCTGACGGCGAAAAGGAGCGTGGCGAATGATAGCCTGCGCATGACCTGAATACCTGACTGGCAAAATCGAAAATGTTCTCGGAACGACTGAATGGGTTCTTTAACAAAAACTGACAAATCTTTGAAAGAGCATTCGTTTGCCGAACCCCAAATGCTTGCAAATGCCAATTAAACGCATGCTTCTGTATCTAACGATTGTTTTCTCTGTAGCAGTTGAAGCCACGATTCCGATGATTCTGGAGAGTGGGGAGCGTTCGCAGGGAGCCCACTCGCCTGACTAACGAATTCCCGCGCATACAAAAGGGTGCTCGCTGATGCGACGCTTCATTAAGAATTATCTGATTGCTTTCGCTTTCTTGGGTGGAACAGTATTTCAAGCCTTTGCTCAGGATGGGATTTCACCGAGCCTTAGAACACTGAAAGTGCCCGCGGCCCAAACGCGAGGTCTTGCCACAAAGCTGAGCATTCAATACCGGGATGTTCCTGGTGTGCAGATTGCGCCAGATGTTCCCAACCAACAGCTGGTCATCATGGCCCCCAAAGCGACGCAAGCTGCGATCGCAACGCAGGTCAAGAATCTGTTGACGTCCCAGATCCGCATGGCATCAGCCCGATCTACCGGTCCGATGCGTGTTGCCCTTTCGAACATCACGTGGCGCGAATTCGAAGACAGCCTGCAATCCCTCACTGGCGGAAAGACGCCAGTCACCACGACACGCAACGGGGAGCGTGCAGCTTTCCAGTTGACTGCCGCTCCGCTGCAAGGCACGACTGTTGAAGTAGATCGACGAAGTAATTCGGTCACCGTTGTTGCTCCCGAACCGAGCATGCCGGGCTGGCAGCAAATGATTTCTTCTTTGGATCGCAAATCACGCATGCCCGGCGAAGTGATGGAATTGCTTCGGATCGAAAATGCGGAGCCCGAACCAATCCAGCGTGCATTGAATCTGCTACGGAGACTGGAAGGTAGTGAGAAGAGCTTTGAAGGAGTACAACAGCTACCACCCGGGTCTCCCTTTCGCAACGCGGTATTTCAGGAAGCAGCGGGCCAGGCAACACAACCGGCCGCGCCACAGCAAGGTCTTCAACCCGCCGAGGATGGTGGAGCCGGTGTAATCGGTGACACCCAGATCCAGTTCGTTCCTGAACTTGGCACGATCATCATCCGTGGTGCCAAGCGTGATGTTGAACGCGTGATGGATGTGATCAAGCAGATTGAAGAGCAGAGCAAAATCACCAAGCCAGATATCGAGGTGGTTGATTTGCAGCATGCCGACGCCAATGCAGTCGCCGAATTGCTTCAACAGTTGTATGAAGATGTGCTATCCGCCCGACAGGGTGAAGTCAGCATCACGTCACTGGATTCCCCCAACGCATTGTTATTGATTGGCCGAACTGAGGCGATCAATGGTCTGAAAGAGCTGATCGAGAAAATTGATCAGCCGGTCGCAGCAACCAGCCGGCTTCGCGTGTTCAGGCTGCAGAATGCATCAGCAGTTGATGCGGAAACCACGATTCGCGATTTCTTCACTGATCGACCTGGCGGTGGTGATGATCTGAGACCTGCCATTGGCCCCCGGGTTCGTGTGCTGGCAGATTACCGGACAAATTCGCTGATCATCAGTGCATCGCCACGCGACATGACAGAAGTGACCCGACTGATCAATGACTTGGATGCAGAAAAGATCACAGCACAGAGTCAGATCAAAATCTTCCCGCTTAACAATGCGGTTGCTGAAGACCTGGCTCCTGTTCTTCAGGAAGCGATCAACGGAGAGGGCGACGGTGGCAATGATAACATCACCGCACCGTCAACCGCCTTGTCCATCATCGCAGTGGATGCTGATGAGCAGGAGGTGATTGATTCGGGAATTCTGGCGGGTGCAGTCGTCACAGCAGACACGAATTCCAATTCTGTGGTTGTGCGTGCACCAGCAGCGAGCATGGCATTGATTGCTGAACTTGTACGACAGCTCGACAAAGCTCCTGGCATTGATTCCCTGGTGAAGGTATTCACCATTCAGAATGGTGACGCTGCCCAATTGGTGACAGAACTGCAGAATCTGTTTGGAGACGACGCGGGGACCTCCGGAACAAGCATCGGAGCGGGCAACCTGCCCGACACAACTGCTGGCGAAAGTTCGCTGGTACCACTTCGATTCAGCGCTGACCTGAGAACGAACAGCATCGTGGCCAGTGGTGGAGCAGCCGACCTCGATGTGGTCGAGAGCATTTTGCTGCGACTGGACAGTGAAGGATTTGCCGAGCGGATCACCGAGGTTATCTGGCTCCGGCATCAGGCGGCTGTTGATGTTGCAACTGCCATCCAGACATACGTTCAACAACGTACGCAGACAGTCAATACGATCCAGCAGTTCCAGCAGGGCCTGGGTCCCTTCGACCTGCCCGACCGCGATTTGATTGTGGTGGCTGAACCCGTCAGCAACAGTGTGCTTCTGAGTGTATCTCCGAGGCTTTACCCTGATGTCCGCCGCATGATCGACAAGCTCGACCGACGCCCACCCATGGTTTTAATCAAAGTGATGTTGGCCGAGGTCAAACTCGGAGATGCCTTTGAAGTCGGTGGTGAAGTCGGATTACAGGATTCACTGTTGTTTGATCGTGGCGTTGCCGCTCCTCCAGCCTCAGATCCTGGATTTGACTTCAATAACGTGGGACTTCCAAATGAGAATCTCGTGGGTGCGGGCAAGCTGGCTGCACAGGGCCTTACCACCTTCGGTGTTGGCACAAGCAGCAGCACTCTTGGATACGGAGGTTTCGTTCTCAGTGCTGCCAGCGACTCGATTAACTTGCTGCTTCGCACCTTGCAGGACGCCGAGCGTTTGCAAATCCTCAGTCGTCCACAGATCATGACCATGGACAACACCGAGGGCAGAGTCGATGTCGGCGAAACCGTTGCTCGTGTGACGGGGCTGGTATTCAACCAAAATGGCAGTCAGACCGAGACAGAGGATGTTGATGTCGGCTTGATCATGCAGGTTCGACCGCGAGTCGGATCCGATGGACTGATCGTCATGGACATTGATGCAACACGTTCCAAAATCGATACGAATAACCCGGGGACACCTATCGGAGTTGGCAACAATTCTGAAGTCATTAGTGTTCAGAACATTCTCAAAACGACTGCTCAGTCCACCGTAGCAGCCTACAGTGGGCAAACCGTGATCTTTGGTGGCTTGATTCAGAAGATCAGAGAACAGCGTTCACAACGCGTACCTTTCATTGCCGACATTCCTTTGATCGGCAACTTCTTCAAATACGATCTGGAAGTGGAAACTCGCAGCGAATTGCTTGTCATCATGACCCCCATGCTAGTCACAGGTGAAGAAGACCTCGACTATGTCAAAGCAACCGAGTCGAGCCGGATGAGCTGGTGTCTTGCAGACGTGGTTGAAGCACACGGAGACGTTGGCCTGAGTGGAGGCTACGGACTTTGGGGCCCCGCGGTTGGACAGACGATCTACCCTGATCTTCAGCCAACCGTCGAAGGTCCAACGCAAATGGCTCCAATCCTCGAGCAACAAAGCGAAGCCGAAGAGTTGCCGACACAAAGCCCACCAGCAAGTGCAACCGGACTGATCGAAGGATCTTACTTCGCTCCCACAGTTGTGACGCCACCCAGTCGCAACATTGCTCCATCAACACGGGCAAACAGCAATGCACCGGTTATCCAGTCACCCACGGATCAGATCAATCTGAGTCAGCGGGGTAGCTTTCCATCCGGAATCACGGCGCAGTCAGTGGCAAACCGATCCTGGCAGGGCAATTACCTTCCCGGAGCACAGGCCACGACTTCACCAGAATTCGGAAATGCAAGCCTGAAACGTGCAACACCGGGAATCACACCTTTTCCCTCGACACAACAACCCGGCAGTCGCAACGCGGCCATGCCACAGTCCATGGCACCGCAGATCTGGACCAATCAAACAGGCGTTCCCAAGTCGAACTTGCCTGTCACTTCACCTGACAACTCTGGTTCGACTGAGCCACAGCGGGGCTTCACCATTCCGCCTGCGTCGCAAGCTTCCTGGATGAAACAGGCGACTGGTGAGCCAAACGCGAGGCAGACATCGTTCAACTCCGCTGCAGCGGAAAAACGAATGCAGCCAACACGCCTCGGACAGTAGAAGCAACGTTGCGTCACGGCAAAGCGTGGCACAGACCTGATGCCGACGAACCTCACAAGACGGCATGCAGAACAACATCGCATGCGTGGCTCGGATCGTCAGAAGCCCTGCCTGCGGCCTCCAAAATTCCCTTCCAGCTCGATCCTCTGTTTGGATGGACAAAAGACATGAGACTCAATCGACGTTTTTTCACCGCCGCCACCGCTTCCTTCATCGCATCTGCGAGCATCGGCTGTGTTACTGGTCCGAACAACAGCCTGTTTTCGAAGAAACCAAGTTCGGAGGAAGGTTCCTTTGTGGACAACCTGCCTTTCATTGGCAAGAACAGCAAGGAACCAAAACCGTATCCCAATCCTGTGAAACTCGCTGTCACCTGGACGCCTGATACGATCATGCAGACCGGACGGACTCCCACTCGTGGTTTCGGGGGCAGAGTTTTCTTCTACGATGACAAGTCCAAGTCTGTGCCTGTCGAAGGAACATTGGTCGTGCATGGTTTCGACGATTCTGCAGGGAATCAGACATCTGGCGCCAAGAGGTTTGAATTCACCCCCGAACAATTCACAAGACACTTCAGTCAGGGTGATCTTGGTGCCTCTTACAGCATTTGGATTCCATGGGACGCTGTCGGCGGAGAGCAGAAGCGAATTTCGCTGGTGACTTCATTCAAATCAACATCGGGCAAACCGATTCAGGGCATCCCTGCAACCATGATGCTGCCGGGAAGCAGGCCAGAGGAAACGGAAGATGACAAGCTCGCACAGATGTCACCTCAGTACCAGCGTTATTTGCAGGCTGCTAACAGCGGCGGAACTCGTAGTACGGGCCTGACCACCACGACCATTAGTCGTCGCAACACTCCACGCGGCCCTCAAGTTACGCCCAGTGGTCGTGGAATCAACATCCCCACTCCGGAATTGAATCCTTCGGGAACACAGATCGCAGCTGGCAGCCAGACGCCGTCCTTGCCAATCGACATGGTCAAGAGGCCGACCCGTTCCAACGTGCTGCCAGTCAGCGCACAGACACCCAGCCTGCGGCGATGATGAACGTGGCGTTCAGTGAGTTCCGACAACGCCTCTCCTGGCGTCGATAAGAGGTTTCACCCAACGAGGCCGGAATCCGGAACAAGCAACTGCCGCCAGCGGCAGTTCCTGGCCACCATGCCGCAAACCTCTTCACTTCGTTTGGAAAATCGGCGAAGACTGCAGCTGTTGGCAAAGGCTGCAGCGATCTGCGAAACTGCAGCGATCAACCAAGCTGCATGGCGGCACCAACCAGCAGACCACCACCTATCGCTCCCAGAACAACACTGGTCACAAAAAAACGCCAGGTCTCGCGCCAATTGGTGATTGTGTAATACAGCAGGTAGAAGGGAACGAACAGGCTCAGCAGACCATGCTGCACCGAATTCTTGAACGCGTGCAGAATGATCATGAAATTTGCACCAGCCGAGACTGCAAAGAACGCGGATGCGGAAAGCATCAGGAACAGCCACATCGGGTTGAAGGAAATGTCTTCATCAACTCGACGGGATGCATTGACCGCCAAAACGGCAATCAGCAACCCACTTCCAAGCATGAATAACACGAGAGCGAGTCCCCACCACGGCAAGCCGGCTCCTTTGAGCATCCTTTTCTGCAAGTCACTTGCCCGTTCCATGTCCTCGGCAGCTTTTTCAAGTGCCAAGGTTCCATGATCAATGTCAACGCCTGCTGTTTTGTGCGATTCCAGAACAACACCCGAGTCTTTGTGGTAGCCACACTTGGTACACAGCACCGCATTGCGAGGCATTTCGGCTCGGCAAGCCGGACAGACAGCCTCCACCGCTTCACTGAAACCCTCCTCATCGAAGAGATCCGAGAGGCCGTTATCAACCGGACCTGCAGGCCGTTGCGCTGCGGCGCCAGACGGCACCGCCCCCGGAACCTTCAATGTCTGCTGGCATCCGGGACACTTGACCGCTTTACCTTGCATTCCGTCCGGAATATTGAGCGTCTTACCGCACTTGCACTTGAGTTGAATTGGCATCGAAAACCAGGCCATTGAGATGAGATGACACGGGGACCGCTGTCCTGTCGGAACCCAACCCTGTCCAGTGTAATCAAAGGGATGGTCGGCGTCTGCCAACGAACCCGGCGTTAGCTCACAGCAGGCTGCCTGCAAAGCTTGCTTTCGACTGCATAAACGTCATAAATTGACAGCAACTGGTCTCCCATCGTGCCCGGAATGATTCGTAACAACATGGTCAGGAGAGCCAACGCAGAAAGTCCATTGCGGCTGATCCAGGCCAGAAGCTTACCGCTGGTGGATTACGGGAGATCACGATAGGCTGAACTCATGAACTTTCTTTCCCATGCAATGCCCTACCTCACAAGTCCGGACATTGCCAACCCTCTGGTCGCAGTATCGACTGGCATTCCGGACTGGTTGACAGTGGTCGACCGACGCATCCGGGCCCGTGGAAAACTGGCCGAACAACACGTCAACAGTCCGGATCCGGAATTGAACGCCGTGGCCCGGGGAATTTTGCTGCACATTGCCGACGACCGGTGGTTTCATGGAACACGGGCATTCGCCGAGACCAATCTGGAGTTGGCGATTCAACTACGCGATCAATTGCCGGGAGACGCGGGGTTCCGCCCCTCGTTTGTGGGACACATTCTGGTCGAAATGCTGCTGGATGGACTCTGGATCCGCGACGACCGCCGACACGCCGAGAATTACTACGCTGCAATCAGGCAAACCCCTGCATCGACGATTGAGCGCTGCGTCAATGTGATCACGGGCAAACCGACGACCAAACTGAAAGCTGTCATCGAGCGTTTCGTCGAAATCGAGTTTCTCTACGATTATCTGGACTGCAAAAAACTCCTGATGCGACTCAATCAGGTCATGAATCGGGTCAAACTGCCCCTTCTCCCCGATACGATTGCGGGGTGGCTACCTCAAGCTCAGGACTTGGTAGAATCACGACGTCACCAGTTGCTGACACCTCCAGGTGACACGAATCACTTCCCTCCCATCCCCGTCAATTGAAAGAGATTCTGTCTGCGATGAAATACGGAATGAACCTGCTGCTTTGGTCCGGCGAAGTCACCAGCGAAATGTTGCCAACATGCGAGCAACTCAAAAACGCCGGTTACGATGGGGTCGAGTTACCCATGTTCAATCTCGAACTGGACTACAAGTCGCTTGGCGAAAGCCTTGATTCCATGGGTTTGGCCCGAACCGCTGTCACCATTCGTGGAGAAGAAGACAACCCCATTTCGCCCGATGCCAATATTCGTGCCAAAGGCGTTGAACTGACCAAACAGACACTCGATTGCTGTGCTGCTGCTGGTGTGGAAACCCTGGTCGGCCCCTACCACTCTGCACTTGGATACTTCAGTGGTGCTGGCCCTACAGAAGACGAGTGGAAATGGGGCGTCGACAGCATGCGACAAGTCGCTGAACATGCCGGTCAGGTCGGCGTCAAACTTGGCGTCGAAGCTTTGAACCGTTTCGAATGCTACTTTCTCAACACTCACGGTGATTCGGCCAGGTTTGTTCGAGAAGTGGATCACCCTGCCTGTGGAATGATGTACGACACATTTCATTCCAACATCGAAGAAAAGTCTGTCACCGATGCAGTCAATGCAGGCGGCGACAAGTTGTTTCACATCCACATCAGTGAAAATGACCGTAGCACACCAGGCGAGGGTGCTGTCCGCTGGGACGAAAACTTTGACGCCATTGTGCAAAGCGGCTATGACGGCTGGCTGGTGATTGAAGCATTCGGCCTGGCACTTCCCGAAATTGCAGCTGCCACCAAAATCTGGCGACGCATGTACAAGGATGAAATCACCCTTGCGACCGAGGGTCTCAACTTCATGAAAAGTGAAATTGAAAAAAGACAAGCATGAGTGACCATGTAAATTCAAGTCCCGGAAGTGTGATGATGCTTTCGGGTGATCTGCTTTTCTGTTCCAAGGTAAAGGTGGCCGCCACGGCCGCCGGGCGATCATTTCGCATGGGAGGACAACTCCCCGACGAGGACACGGACAGCATTGCCTACGTCATTCTTGACCTTTCGACACGTAGCGGACTCACGGACACGCTTGCCGAAGTCTGCCGCGAGAAGTGCCCGGACGCCAAGCTGATCGCCTACGGTCCCCATGTCGAGGTTGAAAAACTGCAAGCTGCCAAGGCAGCTGGCATCGGGATGGTCATGTCCAATGGACATTTCAGCAACCAGATGCAATCGATTTTTGAATCTGATTGACTGGGCCCTTCCCACTTCCCACCCATCATCCGGTCAGACGCGGCCTCGGGTAGCTCGCTCGACCACAATACGGGATAGCAAACGCAGCAGATCGCCGTGACAGGATTCACAGGGTGCTGCTCACGGCGTCACCCAGCCCCATGATCGCGAAATCCATTTCCCAACTCGGCACGCTCCTGCTCGGGCTTTCCTGCTCGGGCTTTCCTACTCGGGCTTTCCTACTCGGGCTTTCCTACTCGGGCTTTCCTACTCGGGCTTTCCT
>JAAXJB010000046.1:25825-59555 GCA_012270065.1 Rubripirellula sp.
CTCGGGCTTTCCTACTCGGGCTTTCCTACTCGGGCTTTCCTACTCGGGCTTTCCTACTTGATAAAACTGGGGTGGGAAGCGTTGATCAGGCGTTTGCCGGTATTTCGATCAAAGCCATCAGGTGTCAAACGGTCCTCTCCCGGAAACTCATCTTCGGTTTGTTCCTGCCACAGTTTCAACTGGTCACGCATCACCTGCAGTTGAGCGGAATATTGCGGAAGTGTCGCAAGATTCACCAGACAATGCGGATCCTGAACCACATCATAAAGAAACTCCTCAGCCCGGGGCGTCTCAAAACACCCCTGCTGTGCCAGTGTCAAAGTTCCTGCTTTCTGCATTTCGATCATGACCTGATAAGTAGGGCTGTTCACAGCATCTGCTGGGGGTGTACCCGCGATTCCGGGTAGCCAATTCCGCACGTAGCAAAAACCCTCGCTATGAACAGCACGTTCAAAAGCCCGGTAGTCATGCCAATTGTGTTCGGCAAAGGCATATTTTCGAATCATCACTTCAGGATCGGAAAGCATTGGCACAAAGCTCTTGCCCTGGAAACTGGCCAAGGGCGGGATTCCAGCCAATTCCAGAATCGTCGGTGCAATGTCAATGGTGCTGACAACATGGGTTGCGACCTGACCAGCAGCCACCTGTTTTGGATAACGGACAATGAAGGGGGTACGGACTCCGGGAACATGAACGCGCGTCTTGCAATGGGGAAATGGGCGTCCATTATCACTGATCACAAGTACGAAAGTATTCTCATCAAGCCCTTGTACGCCAAGTTCGTCGAGGACCATTCCGATGTGTTCGTCAAAACGGCTCACCTCGTCGTAATACAATGCCAAATCCTCGCGAACCCGTGACACGTCGGGGAAGAAAGGAGGAACAACAACTCTGCCGGGATCATGAGGTGGGTTGACTGCGCCGGGGCGATAACCTCGGTGCGGATCGCTGTGGGCAGCCCACAAGAAAAACGGTTTTTCAGCCGGTCGTTCTTTCAAAGCCTTGACCCATGCTTTGCCCATTGCCGCAGGTTTGGAGCCCTGGCGATAGTTGACTTGATCCGCCACCGCGTTCCCCAAATGCCACTTTCCGACAGCTGCTGTCCAGTAACCGGCTTCCATGAGTGGCTTTGTCAACATCCTTTGCTGCCCTGGCAGCGGCAGGTGCAATTCACCCGCACCCGTTGAGTGTGGATACCTTCCTGTCAGCATCGAACAGCGACTCGGACTGCACGAGGAGCACGTCAGGTAAGCTCGATCAAATCGCATTCCCTCGGCAGCCAGGCGATCCATATTTGGCGTACGGATGGCGGCGTTGCCATAAGCACCAGAGTCATCCCATGCCATGTCATCCGCAACAAAGACGACAAAATTTGGCCTTTCGCCACCAAGTGCCTCGAAATTGAAACAGCTGACCGAGCAGAACACCAGCCAATGGAACGCAAACAGACGAAACATCAAACAGTCACCTTCGCAACAGAGTTCAACTCAAACAGAGCACATCATCCTTCCAGATCCATCCTCTCAAGCCTCAAGTACAAGATGACAAGCATCATGGCCCCATGACACCCACAAGACATGAGACCGACAGTCCGCATCAGATCTGAATATCTGACGCCATTGTGATGCATGAACCGGAAGGGAGCAATGAACCGTGCGTTCCCGCTTCGTGAACATCTTGCGGTGGCCAAACGCCTTGCATCAGGTCAGGCATTGGTTTGTTTTTACTGTCCTGGGACGAACTGCCCGATGCTTCCCCAAGCCGGGGAACGACTGCAATTCAGAATACAAAGAAAAACGGCGACGTGTTTCCACGTCGCCGCGCTGTTTTTCGGCATCACCAATCTTCAAGACTGGTCAAGAATCAGGCAGCCACTACTTGCTTCCAACCAGTTGCTGCTGTTTCTTCTCTTCGATGATTTCTTCCTGAATGTTGGACGGAACCTGTCGGTAAGTCGCCAGTTCCATGGTGAACGTTCCCTGCCCCTGCGTCAAACTGCGGAGGTCCGTGGCATAACCAAAGGTTTCAGCCAGAGGCACTTCGGCCTTGATCACACTCACCTGTTCGACAATGTCGTTGCTGGTCATGATTCCGCGGCGCCGAATCACATCACCGACCACAGTCCCCTGGAAATCTTCAGGGCACTCAATTTCGATGTTCATGATTGGCTCAAGCAATTTCGGTCCAGCTTTCTTGAAGTACTCACGGAAGCAACCCTGAGCCGCGGTGTAGAAAGCTTTTTCCGAAGAGTCCACTTCGTGGAAACTTCCATCATCCAGTGTGATCCGTGTGCCGACCACGGGATATTCCGCGATTGGGCCTTTGCCAAGACTGTCACGAAATCCTTTTTCAACCGCTGGGATGTACTGTTTTGGAATTCGACCACCAACAATGTTTTCTTCGAACTCGAAGCTGTCTTCGCTGTCCGACTCGATGGGAGAGAGAGTACCCTTGATATGAGCGAACTGACCCGAACCACCCGACTGTTTCTTGTGCTTGTAGTCGTAATTGATCTCTTTGGTAGGACTTTCGCGGTAGCTGACTTTGGGAGCCCCCACTTCGATTTCAACGCCATATTCACGGCGAATCCGTTCGATGTAGACTTCGAGATGAAGTTCGCCCATGCCGCTGATCAGGATTTCATTGGTTTCCTCATCAGTGAAGACACGGAAGGTTGGGTCTTCCTTGCGGAAACGCTGCAGGGCTTTGCCCATCTTGTCCCCATCACTACGACTCTTGGGTGCAACAGCGATCTTGATGACCGGATCAGGAACAAACATGCTCTCAAGCGTGCAGGCGTCCCTTTCCATTCCGTAGGTATCACCACTGGCTGAATCGATACCCATGACCGCGATGATGTCTCCAGCGGAGGCAGTATCGACCTCTTCCCGCTTATCACTGTGCATCCGCACGATTCGGCTGAAGCGTTCTTTTCTTCCCGTACGCTGATTGACGTAAGAACCACCTTTTTCGATGGATCCCTGATAGATCCGCATGAAAGTCAATTGTCCAAAAGGATCATCAACGATTTTGAACGCCATGCCGACGAAGTCTTTTTCCGGATCTGGTTTCAGCTCAACCTTTTCCTCTTCATTCTTTGGATTGCGACCATAGATTTCGCGATCCAGAGGGCTGGGCAAATACCGGATCACGGCATCCAACATTGGCTGAACGCCTTTGTTTTTGAATGCAGTCCCCATGTAGACAGGTGTCGCACCAGCGAGCACGGCATCACGGGTGACGTTGTAGATCAGATCTTTCGGAATTTCCTCTTCACTGAGCAACATTTCCATCATCTCATCACTGTACATCGACAGTGCTTCGAGCATTTTCCCACGTCGGTCTTCAGCTTCGTCCTGAAGATCGGCAGGAATCGGCCCTTCGACGACTTCTTCACCTTCCTCACCAGCATGCGTCAAAGCGACCATTTCAATCAGGTCGACAACACCCTGGAAGTTGTCTTCGGCACCGATTGGGATCTGCATCATGAATGCGTCAGCGCCGAGTTTGTCACGCAGTTGCTCGACAACGCGGTAAGGATTGGCACCGGTTCGATCCATTTTGTTGATGAACGCCAGACGCGGCACCTGATATCGCTTCATCTGCCGGTCCACGGTGATGGACTGACTCTGCACGCCACCGACACTGCATAGAACCAGAACGGCTCCATCAAGAACACGAAGACTACGCTCAACCTCAACGGTGAAGTCAACGTGGCCGGGAGTGTCGATCAAATTGATCGGATGATCTTTGTAGGTCACACTCGTGGCGGCACTGGTGATGGTGATACCACGCTCGCGCTCGAGTTCCATGTGGTCCATCGTGGCGCCATCGCCGTCTCCACGAACCTCTTCGATCTTGTGAATCCGCCCGGTGTAGTAAAGGATGCGCTCGCTCAAGGTTGTTTTGCCTGAGTCGATGTGGGCGCTAATCCCGATGTTTCTAAGTTTATCCAGATTCATGACTTTCACCTGAACAGGGCACTCCAGTTTCAACTTCGATGGTATCACGACAATGAAATCGCGTCGCTTGCCAAATTCGATGCGTTGCTGAGGGAGATCCCGGTTTTGTTTGGGCGCTGGTGCGCGCCGCTGGTTAATGGACTGCTTTTCTAATACACGCTGTAGTCGTGAGGCCTGCATCACAGCGGTTTGTAACCTGTCTGACGATCCAGTTCGAACAGGACACGATTGGCAGATCTTTCATACCGCCTGCACCGATACCGCTGATCATTGCAATTTTGCTCGCTGCAATTTTGCTCGCTGAGATTTTGCTCACTGCGATTTTGATCAATGCGATTTCCGATGGCAGCAGATACCGCACGCGGTTTCCGCCCGGTGTGAATCGATTGCCTCGATTGCCCTGCACCTGTCCCGCAACGGAGCCTCAATTGTGCCAGAAGTCACTTAAGCACCTCTGACCGGGACGTTTGCAACATGACGCCTGCAGAACAGGAAGAGAGCAAAATCTCAGCATATTCCGCATGCGACGACCGATGAAATGGGCCAGTCGAAGACTGGACGGGGACCGGCCTCAGACTGCCCTGAAACCACTACCCAGCGTCTACCCATCGACAAAAAAATCCCATCCATCGCTGCATTTGGGAAATATGGCAAAGGTTTTTGGTTCGCGAAAGGGCAAATCTTGATCCAATTTCCCCTTGCGACCAAGTTTCCGCGGGGACATACTCTCCCCTCGGCATCGCAATCCCGATCGAGTTGGGATGTGGCGGTGCCCTGATGACGTTTTTATGGCGAGTCGATAAATCACGATTATCGGCCGTTTAGACCGTTCGCCTCTGAATTTGAGACAACCATGCCCCCAAGACCAATGAGCACGCGTAGCCGTGCCCGCAAACGCTCCCGAGTTCGCTCCCGCACACGCAAGAAAGATCCGATTTTCGTCGATGGTCAGCGTCCTCGGCCCATGTACGTCGATTACAAGGACGTCGAACTCCTGAAGAAAATGGTCAATCGTCAAGGACGGATCGTGGGTCGTCGGAAAAGCGGTTGTACCGCTGCCAGCCAGCATGCAGTTACCGCAGCCGTCAAGCGAGCTCGGTTCATGGCACTGCTGCCTTTCGTTGGAGAGTAACATCCCAGCAGGCCCCATAGTCGCGCCCTGACCGATGATTCTGCAGAAGAATCTGCTCCCTGGGCTGGTCGACTTTCTTTTTTAAGGCTCTTCAACTGAAAAAAGTGGCTCGCTGTCAGCCTTGGCATTCGTCAGGGCTGACCATCGCTCCGCGGGTATCACCAGCCTCAAACACTGCCATGCCGATGGGGCATGCCCCACCGCTAACGGCAGGACTGGTTGATTGGTCACCGCCAAACCGCCGCTGGGTTTCCAGTTTTTCGGTGCATCTGTCGTGTTTCATCTGCATTGGCACATCCTGGCGGTGGAAAACGGAGCAACGGTGTTCTGGAATGGCAGAGTGCCCGCGCGGCGTAACTGATCCTGTTTTGGTGAATCACGGACCAATCTGTAATCCAGTGAACTGTAATCCAGTGAACCATGAACAAGGTTGATTCGGAGAATTTTGGTTCGATTACACAGGGGTTGCGAAGACATCCGTCGACCTTGAACGAGCCGCCAACAAACAGGCGTGGCGTGATCGAGTAAACTGCCTGTACTGCGGATGAGTCAGAACGCAACTCAGGCAATCTCTGGAATTGTTCCTGTGTAACAGTGACCTGCCTTGGGATTTTGCCCTCGTTTTGTGGGCTTCCCAGCCGGGCTGCAATCCTCCTTTCTTGAGCCGAATTCAACTATCCAAAGCCGAGACCAAGCACTGCCATGACCTTCTCCCTTGATCGTCGGATTGAATTTCGAGACACAGACGCTGCTGGAATCGTGCACTTTTCGGCTTTTTTCCCGATGATGGAGGCCGCTGAGCACGCCCTGCTACGCTCTTTGGGGATCCCCGTTCTGCCTGCATCGGCGACGCAACTGCCCGATGGAACGGAGCTGCCGCCGGTGACTTGGCCGAGAATCGCAGCAAATTGCCAGTATTGCGAGGCAGCCAGATTCGACGACGTGCTGCGGATCGAAGTCAAGGTTCTACGAATTGGCAATACGAGCGTCGAATACCAATGCCGTTTCCTGCGGGACGACGATTTGATCGCAGAGGGAACGGTCACCGCGGTTTGCTGCTACCTGAGCCAGGACTCCGGTCCGGACTCCAAGCGGCATCTCACCAAGACGCGGGTTCCAGATTCGATAAGAAAGCTGCTTGCCCAGCACCAATGATGGCAAACCTTTTTACGGTTGCTTGCGTAGCAGACCTATTCAAGGTGTACGGATTCCGACTTTTCGGGTGAAAAGTGCGTCTTGACCCCATGATTTCCGGGCGTTTGACGGCCTGGTGCCTGATTCCCCGTCTTCTCTTTATCCATGTTGAGTGTCTCGGAATGACGTCTTGCCTCGCTGAATTTACGGTCGAATCTACCGAAATGTTGTCCGTTTTCGGATTCATGGACCAGGGATTGCTCCTCGGTCAGGCACTCAAGTGGCTTCCAACCTGGCTCACTCCGTTGTGGCTGATCGGTGTGGGGCTTGGAATCGGAGCGATCGCGTCGGCGGCTGTTTTTGGCATTTTGGCACTCGCGTCCTTTGTTCCGGGCATCGGGACTCTGGCAGACTCATCCAAACGAGGCATCACAGCCTCATTGATCCTTGGCGGTCTCTTTGCCATTGGATTGTCCGCGATCTATGTTCCGCGTGCCGCAGATTACGGAGAGACGTTGTTTCTGCCGCTGTTCTGCATTGGTGTCATCCTCGGGTTTGGAGTTGTCTATGGCGCTTGGCACCGCACACGGGCTGAGTGGCTCCAGATTCTCAGTGAGGGAATCGTTCCCTATCTGCTTTCGATTGCGGGTGTTTTTGTCGTGATCGCTGCTGTGGCAACACCGATGCTCACCGATCCGATGTCGTTCATTGAAGCCATTCCGCAGGTGAATCTGGTAGGTGACGGGACAGTACGCTCCGTGGTGACGATTCCGGGCAACAGCGCTGATACCGAAGTTGACCTGGCTCCATTCACGCCAGCGAATATCAACTACAACCTTCGGTCGGCATCAGAGTTGATCATCGAAAGCGACCGCACCATCCTGATCGCTGATGCTGCAGACTCTGCCAACTTTGATTCGGCCCCGACTCGAGTCAATGCGGGTGAGAAACTTGAATTTCGCTCTGAGAACCGCGATGCTCCACCTGTTCCCGGTGACCCGTCGCTACTTCATATCCAGAACCGTGAACTCGACGATGCGACGGTGGAATTCACCTTCAAATACGTCCCTCTGGTACCCCAGGCATCCTCGATACTGCTGCTTGCCATCCTGTTCTTTCTGACGACGACGGCGATCATGGTGTTCCGGCAGGCAGCACCTCGTGTATGGGCACTGGCTCTGTCGACCGCGAAGAACGAAATGGCTCAGCCGCTTTACCTGTTGCTTCTCACAATCGGCCTGGTCGGTGTGCTTCTGTTTGCCATCTATCCATTCAACACGCTGGGTGACGACATCCGCCTGCTGAAAGACAGCGGTGTGACATTGATCATGATTCTTTGCATGCTGCAAGCAGTGTGGAGTGCTGGCACGAGCGTGAGTGACGAAATCGAAGGACGAACAGCTTTGACCGTTCTCAGCAAACCGGTAAGCCGCCGCTCATTCATTCTCGGAAAGTATGCGGGGATCATGCTTTCGGTGCTGGTGTTGTTCCTGATCATTGCCTCCGTCCTGCTGGTCGTGATCAGCTACAAGCCCATTTACGATGCTCGCGAGACCAGTCGTGGTGACACGACTTGGCAGGAAAGTCACGAAGAAGTGATGACCACGGTACCCGTTCTTGGTCTGTACTTCATGGAGACGATGGCCATCGGTGCGGTAGCAGTCGCTTTGGCCACAAGACTGCCTCTGCTTGCGAATTTCATTACATGCTTTGTGATCTATGTGATCGGAAACCTGACTTCCCCTCTGGTCGCGTCGACGGAGGGGAATAATGAGCTGGTCGGATTTGTCGGCAAATTAATAGCGGTGGTGGTTCCCAACCTCAATATTTTCAACGTTCAATCGGCCGTAGATGCCGGAAATCAGATTCCGGTTCTCTACTTGGCTGGTGCCTTCAATTACCTTGTATGTTTCACGATCGCAATCTGGATGCTTGCGATGCTACTGTTTGACGACCGAGACTTGGCTTGATTTGCGCGACCGAGACTTTGAACAGGAACGAGTGTTCGACTCGAAATCTTCCTGGCTGTTAGTCCAACCGTTGTCTGCTCCAACCCGATCTCTTTGAGGAGCTGACCATGCTGACGCGAATCAATACTCTCGCCCGCCTGCGAAACGAGCCAGAGGCTCGCGGTTACCAGATTTCCTATCTGTGGTCGATCGTCGCCGGGTTACTGGTCCCAGTGCTTGTGATTCTGGTCGGCATGATTGCGATGCTGCTCAACTCGCCCAATTCAGAAGGATTGAAAGAGGACACTGTTGTTCTGGGCACATACCTGGTCATTCCATTGACCGACAAAATCACGGGTCAGGAACCCTTGATGCAATTGACTCAGCTGGTCGGTTTTACCTTGCTGAGCGCTGCGCTTTTCGCCGGTTGTGTTTGGCTGTACCGAAGATCGGCTGATGCGCGAGCCAATCAGATCGTCAAGGGCTTGCACGGAAGGATCCTCAAACAGAGTCTGAGGCGTGCGGAGGTGGAAGGTGCCGCGGCACAGCAAGTCCGTGCAGATGAGATCATCGGAGTTCAACTGCCCTGCATTCAGACCGGACTATCCCAATGGTATCAAGCTGTTCCTCGCACTTTGCTGACCCTTTTCGGATGTATTTTTCTCGCGATCCTCGTGAATGTCTGGCTGGCATTGCTGGCGGTCATCAGCGGGATTTTGGTGCGGCGTTTTTTTCACAAACTGCATCAAAAGAGAGAATCGGAACCCACGCATTGGGAAGTACCACGTTCCAGGCAACGGATGGCTTCTCTGGTGGGGCAAGCACCACTGCTTGCGCGTCTTCAATCGCAAGGCATCGCCGATCAGGCTTTTCAGCAGGAACTCGACTCGATGTTCCGGAGACTCGACTCGGAAAATCGACAACAGGCACGCATCTGGCCGCTTGTCTTTCTGGCAATATCGACTGCCATTGCAGTCATGATCCTCGGACTGGGCGTGAATCTTCTTGATAGTGAGAATGGGCTCAGCGTACCAGCTGCTCTGGTCCTTGGCTTGGCCTTGGCGGGTGCTGCATCGGCGGCTGGCCAACTGCAGCGGTTGACGATTGCACTCAAGGAAAGTGGCGAAGCGAGTGATGCTATTTACCGCTACTTGAAACGAAGTGATGAAGTCGCCCCGAGTGAACAACGTGTTGGCCTGGCCGGTCTCCGCGACCGTGTAGAAATCAACGACGTCACTCTGAGTGATTCGGACAACGACCAGATCCTGAGTCACCTGAGCTTGGATCTGTACCCAGAACAGCTGGTTGCCCTGCTGGGAACAGAACAGGTATCAACTCGCGCATTGACCGAATTGCTCATGGGTTTCGGTTTGCCCCGGGAAGGTCGTGTTTCGATTGATGGGATTCCACTCCGTGACATTCACCCACAAGCGTTGGCGAGAAATGTCATGTGGATTGAACCTGATGGTCCAATTTGGGATGGAACAATCCTTGAGAATCTATCTGGTAATGACAGTGGAATCAGTAACGGTGATGTCTTTGATGCTTTGCGGGAAGTCAACGTTTACGAAAGGATCCAGCGTTTGCCGGAAGGGCTGAACACGATCGTGAGTGCAAACGACTCGATGCTCGGCATTGAAACCACATACGGAATCGCTGTTGCGAGGGCATTGCTACACAGGCCACCAATCCTGCTGGCACTGGAGCCACCGCCACCGGCCGAGCACATGGCAGAAGATCCATGCCTCAACGCTTTCAAGAAGCTTGTCCGTCAGGGAACTCTGGTGATTCTCCTGCCGCGGCGTCTTCCATCATTGCGAGCAGCAGATCGCGTCATTCTGCTCAATGGACCAAGGCTGGCAGGTGAAGGAAATCATACCGAACTGCTCGCAACCAGCGATCTTTACCGTCACCTGAATTACCTGCTGTTCAATCCGTACCGGCATCAAAGGCGAAACGCTTAACGGTTCGATGACTTGCTAGACATTCGCAGGGCGTCCTGCTGGGGGGCGCCCGCCGCCCGTCCCGGGTGGACGTTGCGGAGTGTAGAGACAACAGTTCTCGGGGCACACGTCATGCCAGGCGCCCAATTCGCCGACGGCAGCACGATCGGGCCGACCCTCCATTCGCTCCTGCACCAGATCACGAATCATCTCAACAAAGCCGTCAGCAATACCTGCTGTGCGTGTCCGATGCATCCGGATTCCCCGGTCCTGACAGAGTTGCGCTGCTTCTTCGTCAAGATCAAACATGACTTCCATATGGTCACTGATGAATCCAATCGGAACGATGATGACGCTTTCAAGTTTCTGGCTGTCGTCTTTGGCCGCAATTGCATCGCAAATATCGGGTTCCAGCCAAGGTTGCTGGGGAGGACCGCTGCGACTTTGATAAACCAGTTCCCAGTTGCTCACCCCACACGTATCTGCCACAAGCCGACACGCCTCCCTGAGCTGTTTTTCATAATCACAGTTTCCCGACATTGAAAGTGGAATACTGTGTGCCGTGAACATGACAACTGAATCTCTGGCTACATTGCCCAGAGAGTCAATCGATTCCTGAAGATTGGCAGCCATCACCTCGATGAACTTGGGGTGATTGAAACCCATGCGGACCTTCTCGATCAGAGGCGCGTCCGGACCAACTTCGTCTCGCGCGGCGGCGATGTTTTCACGATATTGACGACAGCCACTGTAACAGCTGAACATGCTCGTGAAGAAAGCCAGTGCGCGCTTTCGTCCGTCATCACGCATCTGCCGGATGGTGTCCGGCAGCAAGGGGTCCCAGTTGCGATTCCCCCAATAGATTGGCAGATCGATACCAGAACGCTTGAACTCCGCACTGATCACTTCAAGCAGCTCCCGGTTCTGTTCATTGATGGGGCTGACACCACCAAACTGGTTGTAATGCTCGGCAACCTCCAACATGCGTTCGCGTGGTACGGGCTTGCCGCGGAGAACGTTTTCCAGAAAAGGCATCACATCATCTGGACCCTCTGGACCACCGAAGGAAACAAGTAGGAAGCAGTCATAGGGTGGTAGTTCTGGATTCATGGCTGTTTTGGGTCGCGGGTGATGCCGGTACAATTTTGACGCAGAACATTATTGATGCACATCAAGACCCTGCACGCAGCGATCATCAAGCGGTCTCGTGTGGTTCGACGTCTGGCGAACATTCTAGCGGCGAAACCCGAGGAACGCTGCACTTTCATCTCACGATCTGATACCTGTCGTGGAAAAGGACAAAAGCGAAGCATGCTGGCTTGATGTCGGCACTATTCAAAACAGGGAGAGGTGGGAAGTCTTCCTGTTGCAATAAAAACGGATATCACGGTGAAAGTAACCTGCCAGATTGCCACTCAGGCACCTCCCGTCAACCCACCTCAGCCTGCTTGAAGATGATTGATCCGGACATACCAGCACCAGTTGCAAATGCTGCGGTCAAGAACTGCGGGAAAGTCTCCATCCGACGACTGCAGGCTGGAATGAGTGGTGGCACGGTAGCCCATTGCCAGGCTGAGGATGGCAGGCAATATGCACTCAAACGCTGGCCAAGTTCCATTCCACGCAGTCGGATTGAGGTGATCCATCGTGTTGTGATTCATGCGTGGCAACAGGGCTGTCAAGCTGTCGCGCGACCACTCAAACTGCACTCGGGTTCCGACACAAGCGAGATGGGCTCGGCAGATACCATTCTGACGATCGATGGACAAAACTGGGAATTGTCACCTTGGCGTCCTGGAGTGGCCGCCAAAGTGGATGCAAGCCTGGAAACCATCCGGCAAGGTGGTGAACTCATCGGCCAGTTCCACGAGGCCACAGCCTCGCTTCAATCTCTCCACCAACCAGCTCCCATCATCAAAGAACGCCTTGCAGTGCTGGCGAGGCGACATCGTCAGTTGCCCCTGTCACCGCAACTGCTTGCCAGACGGGATCTGGACACTGAACTGTCCGCATCACTGCGTGATGCGGCTAACCTGATCCATTGGAAATGGAATGAAGCTCAACAGCAAATTCACCGATCACTAATACAGCAGCAGGATGACGGGTTTGCCACTCAATACGTTTTGCGGGATGTCCATGCCCAACACATTCTGTTTGCCGAGGGACGTGCCACAGGGTTAATTGATTTCGATGCGGTTCGACTGGATACTCCCGCCGCAGATCTGGCTCGTTGGGCAGGCAGTTTTCTGTCAGCAGAACACCAACGGGAGGAGATCTGGGAAGCAGCCCTCGAGGGTTACCGGACAACTTGCCGCTTGGACCGCTTCGGAAACGAACGTTTGCTGATCCAAACGGCGAAAAATCTCTGTTTTGCTGGCACTTGGCTCAGTCTGGCGAACTGGTTGGCGTGGTTGCTGATTGAACAAAGGGATTTTGAAGTTCCCGCAAGAGATCTGGCCGAACGCATTTACCAGCTGATCCGGATCGCCACAGCCGATGAGTGAGCCTGTAGCCAGTGCAGACGCCCGAGAACTGAACTCTGAATTGAGAACTACGCACTGAATATTGACCCGGAAATCCGGTGACGCGTAGAATGATTGCGACACAAGAACCACTGAAAAACTGAGTGAAACCCCATGAATTCTCTCACGCAACGCTGGATAACGAGCCCCGAACGCTGGCTGGCAATGCTTGCTCTGCTGGGGTTTTGCTGGTTGGCACCCGCCCGGGCCCAGGACAGCTTTGGCGGCGGTGCAGACCTGTTCCCTGATTTTTCATTGGGTGGTTTCGGTCAGGATTCAGGAGAACCGGCCCAGTGGCAGGCAACTTACGAGATCGACGAAACTGGTGCAGGGCAAGTCAACATCACCGCCACTCTGGGGGCTGGCTGGCATATCTACTCGATGACTCAGCCAGCAGGCGGCCCAACTGCAACCACGCTGTCGCTGGTCTCACCGGCCACCGTCAAACTGACAGGCAAGTTCAGTCCTGATCGCAAACCCAAGAGCAGCATTTCGAGTGTGTACAAAGGGCTAACCGTAGAAGAATTTGAATCCAGTGTAACGTGGTCAGCACCGATCCAGGCTCCCACTGGGTTTGATGGACAGATTTCAATCCAGGTCAACGGTCTCGTATGCAAGGAATCGTGTGTTCCCGTCAGCGAGACAGTTGTGGCAACGTCAACCACGACTTCAGACACCGCAGCAACAGGGGAGGATCTGCTTGCATCCAAGGCGGGCCCAGAAACAGAACTGTTTCGCAAAGTCGCCAAGCCTTTCCGGGATGGTGATTATGCGGTTGAATGGACCGCATTTGTTTTTCCCTCGACTTTGACGGCAGGGCAGTGGGGCGAGTTGATTTTCACAGCCGACCCGGACGCCACGTATCACGTCTACGAAACGGCCGTGGACGACGCTGATCTGTCCACCAATTTCGTGGTGACTGAGAAAGCAGGTTTGAAGATTGGAAAACCGGTCGCAAATCAACCAGTGACCCAGAAGGCAGGCGTCTTACCGTATGGCTATTTCAAAGGCAAAGTGACATGGCGTATTCCTTTCATGGTGCCAGCCACAACCAAGCCTGGCAGTAAGACAATTGAAGGAATGATCGCGTATCAGGCCTGCACGGACGGCAGCTGTCTTCAGCCACAAGCGCTCCAATTCAAAGCACCGTTCACGATTGCCGCCTCAACTGTTGAAACGCCCGCTGCCGTCCTGTTGACGTCTGGCAAATCAAACGATGCCAAGGATGCAGCAGCTGAAACGAAATGGGTCGACCCGATCACAAAACCAGTCGGCGAAGCGACGCAACCAGCGGTAGACGACATTTCTTCCACGAACATCGGTGCAGCCGACAGTGCAACCGTGCCTCCTACCCGCAGCACAGATCCAGACTCTGCAAGTGCTGCGGATGTGGCTCAGCCAGGGACTGCGGCAAATGATGCCCAAGGCAGTTCAGCTTATTCGTTTCCCGTGATTTTGCTATTTGCATTTGCTGGCGGCCTGATCCTCAATGTCATGCCGTGTGTGCTTCCTGTTGTCGGACTGAAAATCATGGGATTTGTCAGTCAGGCTGGTGAAGATCGCAAACGCATCCTTTCACTCAATGTGGCTTATGTTGCGGGGATCATGTCGATCTTTGCACTTCTGGCGATCTCCGCCGCAATCACAAAATTCGGCTGGGGCGAACAGTTCACATACTTCCCCGTTCGCCTCGGATTGACGCTGGCATTGTTCGCACTGGCACTGAGCTATCTTGAGGTTTGGGAAATCCCGGTTCCAGGCATGGCGGCTGGAAAAACTTCGCAGGATCTACAGAACCGTGAGGGATTCTACGGTGCGTTCTCCAAAGGTGTCTTCACCACAATCATGGCCACACCTTGCAGTGGTCCACTGCTCGGGTTCATCCTCGGGCTGACGCTGAACCTGGCCCCCGCCCAGACCATCGCAATTTTCCTGACTGTCGGTCTCGGAATGTCTTCGCCATACCTCCTGATCGGTTTTCAACCGAAATTGATTGCGTGGCTTCCCAAACCCGGCAACTGGATGGTGACGCTGAAACAACTGATGGCATTCCTGTTTCTTGGAACAGTCGCTTTCTTCTTTTCACAATTCAGTGATGATCAGAAAGTCCCCGTGTTTGTCGCACTGATCGCCGTCTGGTTCGGATGCTGGATCATCGGGAAGGTTCCCGTCTACGCAGACCTGCAGAAGCGTATTTACGCGTGGATCGGCGGCATCGCTGCTGCAACCCTGATCAGCATGGGTGCGTTTCATTACCTCGAACAGGTCAAAGAACTGGACTGGCAGGATTACAACGAGGCAAGACTGCAACAGTTGAGAAACGAAGGCAAGACCGTGATGGTCGATTTTGGTGCAAAGTGGTGTGTCAATTGCATTGTGAACTACGAAGTTGCGCTCAACACCGCGACCACCCGGAAAGTCATGGATGAATTGGGCGCCGTGGCAATGTACGCTGACTGGACGAATGGCGACGAAAAAATCAAGCAAAAGCTCAGCGAACTGGACTCCCGTTCCATTCCGTTGCTGGTCATCTATCCAGGTGACCACAGCAAAGAGCCCATCATCATGCGTGATCTGGTCACCCAGCAGGCAGTGGTCAATGCGTTACGAAAAGCTGGCGCCAGTGTGAACGGTTCATCCTCTTTTTCGTTTTTGGACCGCAAACAGAACAGCGTGGCGGTCATTCCACAGTAAGTCGGCTACTTCGAGTGATTCAGCGAACATGACTCTGCTTGATGCCGATGATACGATCGTCGCGATTGCCTCGCCAACAAGCCCGGCTCCCCGGGGTGTCGTACGCATCTCGGGCAATGATACTGCGGGTATCCTGCAACGCATGGGAATTCCAACTCATGAGATCCAGACCCCCATCCGCATGGAAGCTCACGTTCACATCGGAAATCCACTCGGCCTGATTCCAGTGGACGTGATGATCTGGCCCACCCGCAGAAGTTACACCGGGCAGCCTTCAGCTGAACTGCACACTTACGGTTCATTGCCGGTGCTTCAAGGCCTGGTGGATGAAGCCGGACGCTGCGGTGCAAGACCTGCCCGACCAGGTGAATACACCATGCGTGCTTTTCTGGCAGGGCGTCTCGACCTGACGCAGGCCGAGGCCGTTCTGGGCGTCATTGAGGCAGAACAACGCGGAACGCTCGACCACGCGCTGCGTCAACTCGGGGGCAACCTTTCGCAACCACTGGAACGCATGCGAAACACGTTGCTTGATTTATTGGCGGATGTCGAGGCTGGACTCGATTTTGTCGACGAAGACATCACGTTCATCAGCGATGAAAAACTCATCGAACGCCTATCCGGAATCGCAGATGACTTGAAGCAAACTCTGCAAGTCATGCAAAACCGGGGCGGAGGCTCTGCTCGTACCACCATCGCCCTGTGTGGGCCACCCAACGCCGGAAAAAGCTGTCTGATCAATCGACTGGCTGAGCGACAGGTTGCGATCGTCGCACCGGTCGCAGGTACAACACGGGACACAGTGACAGTCGACATCGATCTGCAGGGAACGCCCATCACCCTTGTTGATACTGCTGGCATCGAAGAAGCCAAAACTGAAGTCTCGAAAAAATCACAGACTCAAACCCACCGTTCAACCCGTGATTCCCGCATCCGACTCTGGTGCGTTGATTCCAGCAGCAAACATTTTGCTTCGACAGTTGCTGAAATGAAAACGCAGGCAGAACAGACAAGGAAATCGCAAACACTGGATCTCTGGGTTGCGACCAAAATGGACGTGGCGCTTGATGATCTTCCCAAGTGCGACCCTGACAATGCATGGATTCACTGCAGTGCACTGAGCGGTGAAGGAATCAATGATCTTAAGAGAGCCATCTGCACATACTTGAAACAACACGATGCTGAAGAAATCGGATCAGTTGTCGGTACTGCTGCCCGCTGCAGTCAGTCCATTCATCAGGCGATCGCAGCCATTGAGCGGGCAATGCACCTCACCATCCATCAGGAGGGGCACGAATTTGTGTCGACTGAAATACGGACAGTAGCCCAATGCCTCGGTGAGGTGACGGGAACCGTTTATACCGATGACATTCTTGATCGTGTTTTCGGCCGTTTCTGCATCGGGAAGTAAAACAGTTGAGCGTCAATGCCTGAAAGCAAAGCAACAACCGCCTCAAACGCAGAACCGCAAAGCACCCAACACCCCAGCCCGTTGGGCACCCTGTGGTCAAGCTGGACGCAAAACGGGCTGTTCCGACTCAGTTGGCAGGCACCAGGTCACGAGTACCCGATTTCGACGGCAACGCTTGCGGACCAGAACGCAAGTATTCTGGATGCACTGCTGAAAGACTATTTTCAGGGAAAGAAAGTCACATGGAACGACATCATGCTGGACCGCTCCGGCTGGACTCCCTTCATGGAACGTGTTTATCAGCACTGCCAGGCGATTCCGTATGGAAACACGGTAACCTACAAAGAGCTCGCCACTTTGGCAGGCAACGCCAAGGCAAGCCGCGCCGTGGGCGCCGCCATGTCTCGCAATCGAGTCCTGCTGGTCATCCCTTGCCATCGCGTGATCACCACTGACGGACAATTGCGTGGCTACAGCGCAAAAGGAGGCATCAACACGAAGCATCGGTTGCTGGAACTGGAACGTCTGGGCCACTGGCCTCAGGATCTGTTCGCCAACGAATGAAACAGGCAAGCGTCCCTGACCATCCAACCGACAGAAGTGCCAGCGTTACTGTTAACCACCAGGGCCTGTAGTAGTACTCCAGGTACCACTCGCCAGCAGGCAAAATGACGCCCTGTGTGATTGCATCAACACAATGAACATCTGTTGTCTGCCATGTCCGCCGATCAGATTGGGGTAACAAATCCACCGAATCGACTGATGCGAACCGTGCCTGCCAGTTCCCATCCTGAAGTGTTGGCCGGGTAATCAACGCTGAACGCCGGACCTGAATGCGATAGATCACCGACTCAGGTGTTCGCTGAATCTGTTTCGCTACCAGATCGACTTGCATTTCGTTCTCTGTCCCTGGATGTTCAACCTGATCACGCATCACAACCGGCTCGATAGCAGACTGGGATTGCACGAGTGGCATTTGCTTTTCTGGAGAAGCTTGTCCCTTTTCATTGACTAGAAATCCCCTCTGCTGCAAACGATCAATCAACCTCTCAGCCGTCAACAAATCCGAGCAGACTTGCCAGTTGGAATAACCACACAAATCGCTTTCGCGCGGGGAATAACTTGAGGTCAGATCGACCAGATCAAGTTTTCTTCCGTTCACAACAACCGTCTGAGTGCCGCTCGAGGCATGCACAACCCCATCAATCGCGAGCCATTCGCGAACCGAACTCCAGAAACGAACCTGATCATCGGCGGACAAAGTCGAGGCCACCTGGTTCATTGCCTGCCAACAGACAGCCGCATTCCCACTTCGAATGGAGATCATATTGTTGAGCACATGGACACGATCCACGAGATGCCATCGGCCAAACGAGGCGGCGCGACTGCTGGATTCGACTTCGATGAGCCGGTCTGGGCTGCTGTCTTGACGCCACACGGAAGGCCAGCCTGCACCGGAACGGGTCCGCATCCAGCGACTCTGTTCCGTCATGGCAGGTCGATCCAGTGCCAATCTGGATTCATCAACTTCCGCCCGGGACACCTGATGCAGCATGCCATATCCACTGATCCCTAGATCCAGAGCAACGAGCAGCATCACAACGCCACTCCAACGGACACGGTGTTCGCCGTCCCGGACAAGTGTTCGCAGAGCAATCGCAACAGCGATCAGCATCAGAAACGTCTGACACAGCGACCAGGTCAACTGTTTCAATCCCGCGATCACGTTGAGTGGTCCCCACCAGAAGTCAGCTGGTGACTTGACCAGACTCAGCTGTTGCGTCCAGAGCCAGCGATAGAGCTGCACAACGACCAGCAAACCAAGCACCAAAACCGCAAACCTCAAAACCGATTTGACCACCCGTGAGGCAAACATGGTCTGCCGTTGATCAACCAGTCGATCGCATGTCTGCGCAGTGACAACGGTCGCTGCCAGAGCGAAGAATGGCAGCCACTTGGCCGGATAACGGAATGAGTCATATCCCGGCAGAAAGTGGTAAAGCACCCAGTAAGGCCCGCCAACGGCACTATCGCAGTTCTGCAACCAACCGGTTGCAGCCTGAACCAGCCAGGCCAGACCAAAATGCCCGAAACACAACAGCAGTGAAACAAGACAGAGTGTTAACCAGGGTCCAGTGAACCGTTGATGGCGGAACCGGAGCCTGATCCACAAACCCAGAAACGTAATCACACCCATGTAGATCGACGGCGTCCATACCCGCCCATCACCTGGCAGTAACCGGCTCAATCTTTGATTGACGGGCAAAAAGGATCCAAAGGCATTTGGAGTTGCGAGTTCAGCAACATGCCATGGTGGTAGAGAATACTGAAATGCCTGATACCGCTTTCCACCAACAACGGGTGGATCCGTCCATGAATCATCTCCCGAAGCATGAAGCCGTTCACTCTGCTGACTCCAGTTGATGGATGCAGCCAATTGTGGGGCTGACAGCATGGCAGCGAGTAGCGGTGTTCCGAGCAAGACAACCCAGTCACCTCTTGATGACTTTTGTCTTGCGAACCTGATCAGTGCCACGATAGACACGACGATCATGACGTGCAGTGCTGCCTGCGGATCTCCCCCCAGCATCATCATGGCCATCGCCATTCCCGCGACCGTGATTCGATATCGACGACTGCCGGACCCAGGAATCAACATGGCCCCCAAAGTGATTGGAAGCCAGGAGGCACCAACCAGAAAAGGAGGATTGGTGTAAAGAAAAAGAACGGACCCCGAAAGTGGATAGAGTATCGAGGCAACCGTCATGCCAAACTTTTCACAAGCGGCCCACCGTGCCAATGATCTTGCGGCGAAGGATGCAATGATCAGATGCAACACGATGTACCACGCCATCGCTGTCTCAGTTGACAGTGGCAGGTAAAAAACAAAGTACCGAAGGGGATAGAAAACCGCTGTGGTCGTTTCCCCAATCAGGGGTAACCCGGTTTGATCAAGCGGATTCCAGAGTGGTATCCACTGCTGATGGCATCGCTCCGCAACGTAGTCGTAGAGTGGGGTATAAAAATGCCCTACATCACGAAAAGCAAGGCAATCCACACCCAACAAGGAAGGTGAAAAGAGAGCCAAAATCAAAACGGGCGCAAAAAAAACGCTCGTTTTTGAATACGACATGGTGAACAGATCAGGGAGGTGCAGTGATGATGCCAGCTTGGGACTGATTGCGCAGTGTATCAGCGCGTTCCATCAGTTTATCCGCGGGCTCAATTTCTTTGGGGGCCAGTTGCACATCTATGATACGCTCATCACGCAGTTCACCGGGCCATAATGTTTCCGAGAAAAAATCAATTCCCGGCCATTCATACCAGGGTGGTTTGATTTTGCGACGAATGACCTCCGTTCGATACCCATCTTTTTCGATGCGAAATTCGCGGGTGCCATAATGTACAAAGCTGGTTGCGGCAGGACTGGTTCCGATCACCTGATTGTCAATTGAGACAGTTGCGCCTGGCGGACTCGTACGAACTGTCATGCGACGACGAACACACCCGGTGCATGCAACCACTGCGATACATGCGGCCAAAACCAGTGTTTTGGACGAACATTGACGGAAACGACAGGATACGGTTCGAGCGATCACACAGCTATCTCAACAGAAAAACGGATACCCGTCTGGTTCTTTAACACGGGGCCAAGGCTGATCGCTAGACCGTTTTATGGAGAACAACAATTTCCGGATCACTGACATGAACAGCAGCTGTTTCACGCCTGTTATCATGTGAAACATCACCCTGCCCTGCCGAGCCACCCCGATTCCCGCCAAGACAACCAGAAGAACGAACGATGCTGAACCGGCCCATTACTGCCCGGCTTATCCTGCCAAAAAGACTTTTTGCCACCCTTGCCATGGTTCTGACCGTGCTACCAGCTCCCACAATCCTTGCGCAAGCCCCTCTGGAGGTTCAATTGAAACTCCAGCGACCTGAACCTGATGAGTCTGGCCAATTCAGCACGGTCAACCGCAACGAAAAATGGGTGGGCACACAGACAGCCGTCATCGTGTGTGACGTCTGGGACTATCATCACAGCCCAAACGCAGTCGCGCGTCTTGAACAACTTTTGCCACGTCTGGACCAGGTTCTTGAATTTGCGCGGAATCAGGGTGCCATCATCATTCATGCGCCGAGTGACTGCATGGTTGCCTACGAAGACCATCCTGCTCGACAACGCGCAACCGCAGCCCCACGAGCGAGCGACCAGCCACATGACATCGTTTCGTGGTGCTCCGCAATACCTGCCGAAGAAAAAGCCGTTTATCCAATTGATCAGTCCGATGGCGGTGAAGACGATGATCGATCAGTGCATGCAGAATGGGCTGCGAAACTGACCGCAATGGGGCGTAATCCCAACATGCCATGGCAAAGACAGAATGCTGCGATCACCATTGATTCAGAAAAAGACTACATCAGTGACCGAGGTGACGAAGTCTGGAACATTCTTACCCACCGGAAAATCAAAAACGTCGTGCTGACTGGCGTCCACACCAACATGTGCGTACTTGGCAGGCCGTTTGGTTTGCGGCAATTGGCAAGGAATGGAAAACACGTTGTATTGATGCGGGACATGACCGACACCATGTACAACCCTCGCCGCTGGCCATATGTCAGCCATTTCGAAGGAACGCGACGTGTCATTTCACACATTGAACGCTACGTCTGCCCGACGATCACAAGCGATCAATGGATTGGTGGCGTTCCGTTCCGGTTTGCAGGTGACCGCAAGGAATCAGAGAACGGATCCAACCGCACAAACCACGAAACACCAGCGAACCACTGGCGTGCGGTCACGATCGACGCCACCATGGATCGCGCAAGGGAAGGTTCAAGACAGAAAGCGGCCCCTGAGCAGCCACATTCGCTCCGCTGCATCGTGCAATTTCCTGCACGATGGTTTGACGTCAGCCGGGAGAAACAGAATTCTGGCACGACAATCCATTTACCCAACCAGACAGATGCACGACTCTGGATCAACGGTGTCGAGCAGGAAAGTCGCATGTCGAAGAATGGTCACCAGATTTTTCCAGTTCCACATAGCTCAGTGGCGGTTGATGATCTGAACCTGCTGGTTGTGCAAATTGATGGCAAACGCAAGTTTGTTGCTCCACAGATTCGAACTTCCGAAGAGCTTTACGTTCTTGCTGGGACCTGGCAAATGAAGGTCGGCCATGGCGAGGACAAAACGGACATGCCGTTGCCAGCCAAGTTCGGAGGTTCAAGCGACATCGTCTTCAACGCTCCCGACCCACTCTGGACACCACGTGCCTTGACCCGTGCTGGTGAATTCACCACTGGAATTGAGGGTCCCGCGTGCGACAAGAACGGGAATGTTTTTGTTGTCAACTTTGAAAAACAGGGAACGATCGGGAAAGTGACACCCGAGGGCATGGCAAGTCTGCACGTGGTTCTGCCAGAGGGCAGCATCGGAAACGGAATCCGTTTTACAGATGACGGCAGTTTCTTTGTCGCCGACTACACCCAACACAACATTCTGAAGGTTGATCCCGATAACAAAGCGATCTCCATTCATGCTCACCACCCCGACATGAACCAGCCCAACGATCTTGCCCTGAGCCCGGATGGAAAAACGCTCTACGCAAGTGACCCCAACTGGAAGGATGGCAGCGGAAAGCTGTGGAGAATCGACAGTGACGGAACTGTCACACAGCTCGCCGCAGAGATGGGCACAACCAATGGAATTGAAGTGAGTCCGGACGGCAAAACGCTGTATGTCAATGAATCAAAACAACGCAATGTCTGGGCTTTTGATTTGACGAAGCAGGGATCGATCAGCAATAAACGCCTGATAAAACATTTTGATGACCATGGCTTCGATGGCATGCGATGTGATGTTGAAGGCAATCTTTACATCACACGACACGGAAAAGGAACGGTCATCAAGATGACGCCGGGCGGAGAAATTCTTCGAGAAATTCCGGTACTTGGTAAACGCCCGAGCAATCTGTGCTTTGGGGGTCCCGACCGCCGAACGGTTTATGTAACCGAAGTGGACTCACAACGTCTGGTACAGTTTCGCGTTGACCAGCCTGGTCGCGAGTGAAAGTCCGGCGGTCCATCAGCGAGGTTTGATGATTGACAGGATCCGGTCAACGGCGGTCCTCAATGATCGCGCCGCCATGACAAAGTTGGTGTGGCCACTGACTTCCGGCTGGATCTCCTCATAGAGCTCCGTAGCGCGTCGAAGTTTTGATGCTTTTTTTCTTGCCATTTTGAGATAAACGGCAGCATCTTCCACTTCATCCAACGGCCCAACGGCAAGAATGAAATCATACAGATCCCGGACGATCGCGCGCAGATCTTCATCGTCCTCGGCTTCGTCTGCATGCTTCAGAAACGTTCGAATCATCCAGACGTGCGCAACTTCGGTATCAATCGCTTGAACCAATTCCATTGGATCTGTGATTTCGGCATCCATTATCCGACCGACTCTTCGTCTGAACCCGGATCCTTGCTTTCTGCTGTTTCCGTCGATGCCGCTGGGCTTGCCTCGACGGCAGCGTCCGGCTTCGGCTTGGCAGGCCCATGACCATGAGGTGTGTTCATGGCCACTGTCACGACACCGGCAACTGTGACGACCATTCCGATCCACAGGAGAGGACTCACGTTACTGAAATCATGCAATCGAATCACCGAAACAATCGCTGTCACCGAAACAGCACCACCAAACACGATGGGCATGACCAACAATGCATTCCCGCGACTGGTCATCATGGCAGTGGTGAGACACAGCGCACCGGCGGCCCCCAGCGTACCTGCCAGAAATCCCCATTTCATGGTTGGAAAGTGAGCACCGGTAAAACTGAAACTGTCACCTTTGACCTTCATCATCACCAAGCCTCCAACCACAGCGATGACAAGGTATGCAATTCCAATGAACACGTACGGTTTGAAAGGTGTCCAGCCGTCGGGCGGCAACAGAGGTCGGCCATCAACACGTGGTGTCTGCGCATTACCAATCGTGGGTCCGTAACAACCCCAGAACAACGCTGTGCCAATGGCAAATAGAATTGGGATCAACATCTTGTTCATGAAAGCCTCAAAGGGGGGAATGGATGTTTGCTGCTCGGTTGACATCCGAGTTCAGCGGCCGGAAAAGCCGACCGTTTCAAACGTTGAACAGGAAATGGCAAATATCGCCGTCCTGCATGATGTAGTTTTTGCCTTCTACCCGCAGTTTACCCGCTTGTCGAATTTCCTTCTCGCTCTGGTGTGTTTCCAGATCATCCAGAGTATAAACTTCTGCCCGGATGAATCCACGTTCGAAGTCGGTGTGGATGACACCGGCAGCCTGCGGAGCTGTCGCACCGACTTTCACAGTCCAGGCACGCACCTCTTTCTCACCGGCAGTGAAGTAGCTTTGCAAGCCGAGGGTGTAATAGGCTTCACGGGCGATTTGGCTGAGCGCAGGATATTCAAGTCCGGCCTCAGCCAGCATTTCCGCACGATCTTCTTCATCCAGCTCGGCAATCTCTGCCTCCAGTTTGGCACAAACACAAACCACCCTTGCCCCACTGGACTTGGCATGTTCACGCACTCGATCAACCAACGGATCTTTTCCCTCAAGGTCCAATTCACCCACGTTCGCGACATAAAGCACAGGCTTGGCAGTCATCAGCCCATAACTGGATATGGCTGCAGACTCGGCTTCGGTCAATTGCAACGTCCGCAGCGGTGACTCCGTCTCAAGATGTTGGCTGCATTTCCCAATGACCTCCACACGGAGCTTCGCCTCTTTGTCGCCGCTGCGCGCCGTACGTTGAGCTTTGCTCAATGCATTTTCGAGCGTTTGCATGTCCGCGAGCATCAGTTCCGTTTCGATGATCTCAATATCCGCCAGAGGATCCACTTCTCCCGAAACGTGAATCACATCCGGATCTTCAAAACAACGTACTACCTGTACGATGGCATCGACCTGCCGAATGTGGCTAAGGAACTTGTTTCCCAAACCCTCGCCGTCGCTGGCACCCTTCACAATTCCTGCGATATCAACCAGTTTCAAGGTTGCGGGAATGATCTTCTGAGGAACGATGAATTTTGTAATCCGCCCTAGACGCTCATCGGGAACATTGACAATTCCCTCGTTGGGTTCGATGGTGCAAAACGGATAATTTTCGCTTTGTGCCGCTTGCGAGCTGGTCAGAGCATTGAAAAGGGTGCTCTTGCCAACATTGGGCAAGCCAACAATTCCGGCTTCCATGGCTGTCCATATCAAATCGAGTGAGGCAGTTCATTCAGAAGGCAATGTTATCAGTCGAAGCGTGAAGATCTAAGGTGTGACGGTTTCAAGATTTTTCAAGTCAAATTGGCCACAAGTTCCACGAACCGAAAGAACCGCGGAATTACGGTGGTTTCAGTGAAAGGGAACTGCCGAAGCTGACAGGTGCACGAAGCATTTTGACATAGCATTCAAGGACGAAGCTGGTAGACGCGCCAAAACCCAGCTAATTCGGCCCGGTGGCGGCGATTTTCGCTCACTCCAGCTCCGGACCCCCTCCCTTGCGAACTCTCACTCTTGGCGTACTCATCGTCTCAGGCGGCACATTGGCGGCATTGCCGTTTCGCCGCTATCAAGCGATCCCCGACTCATCGGTTACCCCGGTGCAAGCAACCGGACCAACTGTCTCGGATCTCAAAATGGGTTTGATCAACCCTGCTGTGGACACCAGCTTTGCACCGCCGCAGGTAGCTGATGCGACCATCCCAGGTTCGATCCTTGCCACCCACTCCCAGCAAGCAGATTCTGTTGAGTCTGCAGTGGAGCATTTGAATCAGATGACTCGCATGTCGGCTGCCAGAAACGTTGAACGGTCGCCTGACACCCCGTTGACCTACGAAGATCTGGTCTTGCCCATTGAGACACCTGACATCGTTCAGCAACGGTTCAATGCAACCGCAGCTGTCAAAAGCATTCAAACTGGCAGACATCGTCTTTCTGATAGCACTCCACCACGAATGGAACCGATGACCGCGGACTCCCTTGAGGGAATCAACTCATCGCACCTTGCTCTGCACGCCCGGAAGGACGAGCCAACGGAAAACCGATCTGTGCTGCACCGCGACGAAAGTCAGGATGAGCTGCTGCAATCCAACGAGACAACAACGTTTGACCAGAATCGACGGGCAAAAGAATCTTCCGCGATGGCGGCAGCAGGTCCTGAATCGGAAGAGGGCGCTGCAGGATCGCTCGCCAGTGCGACAGCTGCGGTTGATGTTATCATTCGCGAGAAGACACCGGAACGTCTTGGCCAACTGCCCGAAGCGGTGAAGAACAATCTACTGACCCCGGTCGGATCTCCCTCACGAACCCGTCACTGGATTCGTCAACCGGATTGAATCAGAGAAGGTCGCTACGGTTTCTGGCCTCCAGTTCCTTGACAACTTCCCTCACACGCTCTTCGGCGTGTTTGGGTGCTACCAGAGTTGCGTCGTCGGTCTGCACAATGATCAGATCCTCAACGTCGATTGTCACGATGGTATGACCGGGTTGGGCATGAATGATGGTTCCCCCGGTTTCAATACCAAGATGCGATCCAACCACAGTATTGCCCTGGGCATCAGGTTCATGCAATCTGGTCAACGCTTGCCAACTACCAACATCATCCCAGGGAAACGGGGCTTCAATGGTGACAACATTGGGGTAGTTTTCCATCACTGCATAGTCGATGGATGTACCGTCGATTGCAGTGAATTCTTTTTCAAGGATGTCGTTGAAGTCATCCGTGTCCATGGCTGCTGCAATTCTTGACAGATGAGCATGCATGTCAGGGACATTTTTTTTCAATGCATCGAGAATGGTCGAGGCACGCCATAAGAAGATTCCGCTGTTCCAATAGTAAGTACCTGCATCAACGTAGGATTTGGCCGTTTCCCGATCCGGTTTTTCACGGAACTGCTCGACGCGATAGGCAGCAATGTCAAGCGATTCGATCTGATCTGCCCGTTGGATATATCCAAACGATTCAGCAGGATAACTTGGCCGTATACCAAAAGTGACGATACGCGTCGGGTCCCCGTCAATGAGTTGACTGCCAGCGGTGATGGCCTCTTGAAATCTTTCATGATCCGCAATCACGTGATCCGAGGGCATCACGACCATCGTTCCTTCAGGATCGATTCTGGCGATCATCGCGGCTGCCAGACCAACGCAGGGTGCTGTATCCCGCTTGCACGGCTCACCAACAATGTTTTGCTCCGGCAGGTTGGGCAACTGGTTTTGAACGGCATCTTTGAGAAGTCTGTTGGTAACAACCAGCTGTCTTTCGGCAGGCACAAGATTTCCCAGTCGATCCATTGTCGCCTGCAACATGCTCCGTTCGCTCGACAGCGATAACAGCTGCTTGGGTAACATTTTCCTGCTGGCTGGCCAAAATCGTGTTCCACTGCCACCTGCCATCACTACCGCGTGAAGCATGCCTGATATCCTGCTGACTAAAAGTTCGAATCGAATTCGGTTTTGAGGCCAGGTTCATGAATTGCCAGCACGGTTCCCACCGACATGACCGGCATCCACGTCTACTCTGGCCTGCTGCTACGATAACATCTCAAATGCCTCTCCATCAGGAGAGGCATTTGATGTCCTCCGTTGCAGCAATGCTACTCATCGGGGGGCATTTTTTTCTTTGGCAGGCCCTACCCCGGGTACGGCTGGACTTTGCTGTTGCTCGTCCTGCTGGATGCGTTGCAACAGCAGGTCTCTCGCCTGCTGGAAGTCAGGAACATCAGGGGCCAGTTGAACTGCGAGTTCGAGTTGTTCGAGTGCCTGGGGGATTTTTCCCGCCAGATAAAGAGCCAATCCATACCGGTACTGGATTCCTGCATTCTCAGGCGCCAACTCAGCGTCTCTGGCAATCAGGGGCAACTCCTCTGCCCGAAGCTGTTCGATCCGTTGCATGATTTCAGCGCGTTGCGCTGGCTGTGATTGCTGCAGAATGCGTTCAAGCAAAGATGCCAGATTGGTCCGGGGGCCAGTCATGTTCGGCTCTGTTCGAATGGCCGTCGAATAGGCGTTGATCGCATCCTGATAGCGGCCTCTTCCCTCACAGAGCATGGCCCATCCCATATGTGCACCAGCGCGGTCCGAAGCAACCATCAAGGCTTCCTTGACTTCTGACAAGGCCTTGTCGACGCGTGAACGTTCACTCGCACCCAGTGTCGGGTAAGTTCCGGACGCAACGAGGACACGAGCTGCCTCTGTGCGCACCAGACGAGAGGGATCGTCAAGAAGCCTCATCAATGATCTTCCGACAATGCTGGGTGAGCCACCAGCTAACAGGTTGATTGCAGCCGCACGTACAATCGGATGCTCCTCCGGATCATCAACCAACTTGCGTGCTTTTGCCGTCAGGTTCGGGGTCCCCGATGCCGCCAGTTCGCCAAGAGCCGAGGCTCTGGCCAGAACGGGTGTCAATTCTTCCGGCTGAGTAGCAACTCTCAACAATTCCTCGACCGCCCCAGGCTGTCCCCGGCGAAACGCAACGATTGCTTCACTGAAATGCGTGGGTTGCTTGCGGTTTTCACCATACCACTTCTCACATGCGCCATCACACCATTGGTCGGTCTTGCGCACTGCCTCCGCAACCTGTTCATCCCCCTGCTCAGCAGCTTCAAGCCAGTCTGCGTACTCCAACAGTTCGGGCTGTTTATCTTTTGCAATGGAGGAAAGTTGATCCTGAACGTGACAACTGCTACAGGCATTCGGTGTTCCCAATTCGACGGACAGATCCGGTCTGGGCACACGCAACGAATGATCGCGTCGCTTATCAACGTCCATGTATGTCCGATGTGGCATGTGGCAATTGACACACATGGCACCGGCAGTACCGGGAACATGATGGTGATGGGAAGGCACGTCATACTTTCCAGCAGCATGCTGGTGACATGAAGTGCATGTTTCATTTCCAGGTGATTTCAGCTTCAACGAGTGGGGGTCATGACAGTCGGTGCAACGGATACCCTTGTGATACATTTTGCTCTGGATGAACGAGCCATACACATACACTTCGTCCTTGATCTGTCCATCAGCATAGTAGGTGTCATCCCGCAACAATTCGAGATTGTAAAAGTCACAAAATTCATCGCCGCCGTGAAACCCTTCGGTCAACACTCCCCGGCGACTGTGGCACGGTGCACAAGTCTGTAACTGTGGTTCGGCATCTTCACCTTTCAGTTTTGCAAGTCCGTAACCTTGTCGCCGATCCCAA
Organism: Rubripirellula sp.; assembly: GCA_012270065.1. GTDB lineage: Bacteria > Planctomycetota > Planctomycetia > Pirellulales > Pirellulaceae > Rubripirellula. The sequence continues at coordinate 54,809 of JAAXJB010000046.1, forward strand.
AACAGCGACTTGCTGTTTGCAAGCTCGATGTGCAGGCTGCCAGGTCCATGACAAGCTTCGCAACTGACATCGATTTCCGAAAATGTCGTGTGGTAAGCCTGCTCTTCAGGATCAAAATTCCGTTTCAAGTTGGTTGAGTGACAATCAGCACACATCGTCTGCCAACGCTGCGCAACGCCGGTCCAATGCAGTGGATCATCGGGCTCAAGTTTTTCAGCCACATCTGGCGGACGCAGGTAAAACCATTCCTGCTTGAGAGTATCCCACGTGATTCTCAATACCTGAACGCGGGCGACCTCCGTGGGAGGCATGTCGTCGGGACGATCAAACTCGACCATGTACTGCTGCAGCGGCGAGAATCCGAAGACATACTTGACTTCAAAATCCTGCATCTCACCGTCTTCGCCTTCCGTGTAAACCATGAAGCGGTCGCCATCACGATACATCCGGTTGACGAGCCCATCGTGTTCAAACGTAGCGTTGTCAAAGTCGCCGAGCACAGAAGCATCAGTCGCGTGGTCCATCGCCAGATCGTGGTCAGATCCGCGAAATGCCTCTGCTTCCTTCTGATGACAATCCACACAGGCCGATCGACCTACAAAACGGCGTTCGGTATCTTCTGGGACTGCCGACCAATAGTCAGCAAAGACTCCACCGCCCACCAATAGCAAGAGACCCGCGGCAATGACTACCGGGCTTTTCAAGTTGAGATTGGGCTTTCGGACCAAGACAGTGCGGTTGGGTCGGAGTTCGGTGAAACAGAGCAGACCCTAGTCTACTCGGATAATAACTTTACTGCCTCGGCCCTCATGCGGTTCACCAAATCCATGCGAGAGCTTTCCGTGGTTTCACCCCGCTTTTTCATGTTTTTTTCCAGTAAACGACTCGCTTTCAGCAACTGTTCGGCTGCACGGGCGTTGAGAGCTGGATTCGACAATTGACTTTGTGACTGGGGAGCGATTTCCAACGCCTTGGGTGAAACGGATTCCAATTCTCCATCTGCCGGGTGCACGTTCAGGCCGATTCCCAGTTCGCGATGCCGCTCAGCGATCGCCTGAATGACATCGCCAAGGATCGGGTCGTTGGTTGGATGCGAAGGCATTTTTCCTTCCGCAGCCGCGCGAATGGCCCTGAATGCCGGTGATTTCTCAAGTTCCTCCGTCCCATCAGATCCAATGTGGGGGACCGGTTCCATCTCGATCTCAGGCAGTGCGAGATGTTTCGGCGGATCTCCCTCCGCCTTGTGAAAACCGTAAATGACCAGGAGTACAAAACACGAGCCCACCAAAAAACGCAGTCTAAAGCCCATCGCACCTTCCCTTCCGCTTGAGTGACTGGCCGTCCGCTTGAGTGACGGTACGAACAGTCTAGGGAATCGACGCGATCCGACGAAGACCGATGTTTTCAGGAACTGGTGCCAAATCCGCTGCCACCGTTGTTCGAAAAACCCCAACAGAGCCATCCAAGAGTACAGCAGTGATGGTCCTGAGAAATCCCCGAGTCCTGCCCGGGTCCTGCAAAGACAGGCAGTTCGGGCAAAAAGCTGGAGCAATTTGAACGCAAAGCTGGTTGCACCGATGCAACCAATGCCAGCTCTCACACTTGCGTTGCTACATCCACCACAACCACTCGAATGTCGCAGACGTTGGTACCCGTCGGGCCAGTTTTCAACAATCCGCCAGTCTTTTCGAAGAAATGATAAGCATCGTTTCTTGCCAGATAGTCCCCGGCGTCAAGCATGATACTGCGAGCATTCTGGTGGACCGCACTATCCAGAATTGCACCCGCCGCGTCGGTGGGCCCATCTTCGCCGTCAGTGCCACCGGACAACAAACAAATCCGGTCCCATTCCCGATCAGACAAGTCACTGGCGAGTAGTGTCTGATAGGCACTGAGAATCAATTGCTGGTTCCTCCCGCCGAGACCACGAATTTCTTCGGGAGCAAGGACAACGGTGGGTTCACCACCAGTAATCAAACAGTCATTTTGATGCATTTCTGTTTGATTTCGCAGCATGTGGATCGCCATTTCAGCAAGGTTCCTGCCGACGTCCTCCGCCGCGCCCTCGGATTGACGGGCTGATTGCATGACATGGTTGTATCCCTGCTGTTCAGCAACGATCCCCGCCTCATCGACTGCCAGCGCATTATTGCCCAGAACAATTGCTGTATGCCGACAAAGCTCGGTGCCTGGTTTTGGGTTGTCCTGCTCCTTCGCCAGTTGGAGCGTTCGATAAACAGAATCAGGAAGTTTCCTGTCGGGGTCATGCGTGCTCAAGACTTCCAGAGCCTGTTGGGGTGTGGATGGATCAATCACAGTCGGCCCCGAAGCAATCAAGTCCAAGGGATCACCCAAAACATCTGAGAGTACCAGAGTGACCAACTGACCTGCCCGACAAGCGGTCAACAGTCCCCCACCTTTGACACGACTGAGATGTTTCCGAACAGTATTGAGTTGCTCGATATCTGCACCTGACGCACTCAGAAATCTGGTTACCTCCAGCTTGTCGGCCAACGTGATACCGGCAATGGGTGCCGGCATCAAAGCGCTGCCTCCTCCCGAAATCAAAGCGATACACAAATCACGCTTTCCGGCTGACTCAACTTTCGCGATGATCTGTTCGGTGCCAAAAACTCCCTGCTCAGTTGGCTCATTGATTCCCGTTGGTCTGGCGGGGTGCAGATGCACCGAACAGGGATCTGATTGCAGACTGTGTTCAGGTTGTTCGGTTCCTTCGGGCACGTTAACCCAACCGGATACCGGCAACCAATCTCCAATGGCTGAGATCAAGCCGTGCGTCATCGCTGCCCCAGCTTTACCAGCACCAACAACAAGAACTTGATCAAAGTCGCAACGCAGCCATTGATGTTCCCCGATGATCAAGCGGTCTTCTTCGACCATGACTTCCCGTTTCACGAGTGCTTCGGCACGCACGGCATCGACTCCCGCGTTCCAGATTTTGACAGCATCCTGTCTTAAATTACCCATCTGAATACTCAAAATCGCGTGTTTTCTTGATTGGAAAGCCAGCGGAGGATCTCGCGTCTGCCAACATCAGCCTGTGAGTGTTATAAGTGTGGCGTCATGAATACGCCAAGCAACGATCCGCAAGCCGACCAGCCGGCAAAAACACTGCCCGACCGTGATGAGCTTGCATCTGAGTATTTTGATCGACTTCCCTTCGATCCCTATCCGGTGCAGGAGGAGGCTTTGCTGGCTTATTTCACAGGCGAGCAGGGCGTCCTCGTATGCGCTCCGACGGGAACGGGCAAGACACTGATTGCCGAGGCTGCAGTTTACGAGGCTTTGCGAACCGGTCAACGGATGTACTACACCACGCCGCTGATCGCCCTTACCGATCAAAAGCTTGATGAACTGCGACAATCAGCAGTGCGATGGGGCTTTTCCGCCGACAGTGTCGGCTTGGTCACGGGAAATCGCAGTGTAAATCCAGATGCTCCGGTTCTGGTCGTGGTCGCTGAAATTCTGTTGAATCGCCTGCTGAATCCTGAGTCGTTTGATTTCGGACAGGTGTCAGCGGTGGTGATGGACGAATTTCACTCTTTCAACGACCGCGAACGTGGGATCGTCTGGGAGCTGACACTGGGTTTACTCCCGGATCATGTCCGTACGTTATTGATCAGCGCGACCGTTGGCAATGCATTGGAATTCACGTCATGGTTGAATCGTGCTCATAACCGGCGTCTGCAGCTGGTGGTCGGCACCGAGCGGAAAGTACCACTGCAATATGAGTGGATACCTGACGAATTACTGGCGGACCTTTCGGAACGACTGGCCGACGGAGATGAAACCGCCCGCCGTACTCCGGGCTTGATGTTCTGCTTCAGCCGGGCACAGTGCTGGACGACCGCCGAATTACTCAAAGGAAAAAAGCTGATCGACAAGACGCGGCAAAGCGAATTGGCTGACCTTTTGAATCAGGCAGATATGTCAGAGGGTGCAGGCCCAAAGCTCAAGCAACTGCTGATGCGGGGTGTTGGCGTACACCATGCTGGTATCCTGCCGCGTTACCGACGCATTGTCGAAGATCTGTTCCAACGCAAATTGTTGGCTTTCTGCGTATGCACCGAAACGCTTGCCGCTGGAATCAATCTGCCAGCCCGAAGTGTCGTTCTGCCAAGCCTTCTCAAAGGTCCCCGTGACAAAAAGAAACTGGTTGAAACAGCATCGGCCCAGCAGATCTTCGGTCGAGCAGGACGTCCACAGTTCGATGATCGGGGTTATGTATTCGCATTGGCCCACGAAGACGATGTCAAAATCCACCGGTGGCGGGAAAAGTTTGATTCCATCCCCGAGGACACCAAGGACCCCGGACTCCTGAAAGCCAGGAAGCAACTCAAGAAAAAGATGCCCAAACGGCGTTCCGGAGAAACTTACTGGAATGAACAGCAGTTTCTGCAATTGCAGCAGGCAGATGCGGATCATCTAGCCAGCCGTGGACGCTTGCCGTGGCGACTGCTGGCGTACTTCTTCAGTAAGGATCCAGCAGTGCAACCGCTCCGGGACATGGTTGGCCGACGGCTATTGACGCCCAAAGGTGTCGAGGAAGCACAGCGCGATCTCAATCGAATGTTGATCACACTCTGGTCCGCAGGATACATCGAACTTGATCCTAAACCGACAGCTGCGGCTCCCAAGATCTCCACCCGGAAAAACGCCCCTGAAGAACCCGCCAGAACCGAAGGGAGTTTTGGGGGCCTGCTCGCTCAGATGCGGGCACCCACAG
>JAAXJB010000036.1 GCA_012270065.1 Rubripirellula sp.
CGCCGGATATTGACCCTTCTCCGGCTGGTCCTGAGCCTCCGGGCATCAAGCCCACCGATATTCGACCTGTTCTTCTGGGGGAGACCCTTCCACCGCAATTCGACCCAAAACGCGAGCAACTTCCACCCGGCCAAATCGAATTGCCCGACTCGGTAAAATCGAATCAACGAGTCCCCGAAACCATCCAGATCCACCCAACTCTGTCGGGTGTAAATCGCACTGAATCTCAAGTGCAGGATTTGCTGCTTGTCGTCAATGTAGTCAACGATCTCGGCAAAACCATCGACCTGAATGACTTCCTGATTGATGCCGAGATGTCCGTTGTGGTGTTGGATCCCAAGCGTGACGCCGCGGTTGCACGCCTGGGCCGCTGGGACTTTGAACGTGATCAGGTCACGGGCTTCGTCAAATCCGAGCCGGTGAGAGGGTTTAATGTCCCTGTGGAGTGGTCGATGGAGAAACAACTGGGAAGGGGAATGCTTGGCCATGTTCGCTTGCGTGCCGAGGACGATGAAATGCGATGCGAAGCAAAGCTGAACATTCAACAAGCGCGTGGCGTGACCGGCTGGCTGCCGCGCGTCGAATCGTTACGCTAGACTGTTCCTGATGGCAGAGTCGCATTGCCATTGCGTTCTGAAAACAGGCACAGCTCGGACTCCCAAAACCCCGTCTGGCCCCAAAAGAAGCTTGCGACTTCGTACACCATCAGATTCATGATCAGGTGGATCAAACCAAATCGTAAAACAGGCTCCGGACCGTTCATGCCCAAACATGCCGCGTGACATCGCAAGACGCTTATCACACAGCAACACCGCAAAAGGTGTTTAAAATGCCGGAGTTCCTGCTGCTTAACCCAGCATGGCAAGAATCATCCAGAAAACAGGTTCGCGACCGATAATCACGCGAAGGAAAACACTTTGGCCAGCAGTCTTTGCTTCACGGGTGGAACGGCAATCCTGCCCGACCGATTGATCCCCGACGCTGTGGTTGCCTGCAGCAATGACAAAATCACATATGTGGGTCAGTCTCAAACGCGAGTTCCAAAACAAGCGAGGATTGTGGATGTAAAAGGAGGGTGGATCAGCCCCGGCTTTGTGGATATCCACGTGCACGGTGGCGGTGGCAGTGACTTCATGGATGGAACATCGGAAGCGATTCAGCAGAGCTGCGTTTCACATGCCCGCCACGGAACCACAACCCTTTTTCCGACAACAACCACGGGAAGCACGCGACAGATCCAGGCAATGCTGGACGCAACAGCAGAAGCCCAAAAAAGCTGGAGCATTGAGATGGGAGCCAGCATTGCTGGTGTTCACCTGTACGGCCCCTTTTTTGCAAAGGATAAAGTCGGTTGTCACAGCGATGAGGGTTGCCGCTCTCCGTCACAACAGGAATTTCGACCATACTTCAAGTCAGGCATTATCAAAATCGCGACTTGTGCCGCAGAGCTCCCCGGGGCACCTGCCTTCTACCGCTACGCAAGTCGACATCACTGCCTTGTGACATGCGGTCATTCCAATTCCAGCTGGTCGGAAATGGACACGGCGTTCAAGTGCGGGATGCGACATGTGGACCACTTCTGGTGTGCCATGAGTACTGTTCCTTCCATTCGGCAACGCCTTGGTGTCCCCATGCAGGGAAGCATGCTTGAATACGTCCTCGGAAACCCGGATATGAGTACTGAAGTCATCGCCGATGGCATGCACCTGTCAAGGGAATTGCTGCGTTTCGCGTGGCAGATGAAAACTGCAACACGTCTTTGCCTTGTCACGGACTGCAACCGGGCATTGGACATGCCGCCAGGCAAGTACCGCTTTGGCCCACAATCTGACGGATCATGGTTCACCAGTGATGGCAAGGTCGGCTGGGCAAATCCGACATCACTTGCCAGCTCCGTCAGCGGCATGGATCACATGATCAGAACCATGCATCAAAAGGCCGGAATTCCACTGACCGACGTGGTACGTATGGCATCGCTGACGCCTGCCGAACGAGTTGGCATGAATGACGCCATTGGCAGCCTGAAGGCGGGCAAGCAGGCCGATATCGTGATCCTTTCACCACGGCTGAAAGTACGACAGGTGTACATTCGCGGCCAGCTGTTCCAATGCACCAAACGGTGAATTCCGCTTCGAGTCCAACCGGATTCAATGACAGACAAGAACCAAATGATTCTGACCTGTAATCATCGTCCCAATTCGTTCAACTGCTGACTCATGGCGGCCATGTCGAATGCATTCTTTGCCTCTTCCGCCCTACCCGCAGTTTCCAGAGCCTGTCCCAGACTCCGGTAAACATCAGGCAGAGCTCGCCAGCTAATACCCTCGTCCGGCTTGGACTCGATCACCCGGTTCCATTGATCCACCGATTCTTGCAACGCCCCGATCGCCTGATCGTTAAAACCACTGCCGAGCAGGTTTTTTCCCTGTTGATACAGGAACAGTGCATACCAGGCACGGTATCCGCAGGCGTCGGGATGCATTTGAACCTGCACGGCATAACCATCCACAGACCGCTGCAATGAATCTTTGACGCGGCTTTTCAACTCCCGTTTCTGCTGCTGTGACGCCCGTTGTGACTCAAGTTCCAACAACATCGCCAACTTGAAATGGGTATGCACCATCGCGTTGACGTACTTCGGAACATTGGGATGCAACTCGCACAACTGTGTGAACGTGTCAGCAGCCTCAGCCAGTTGCATGATGCCATCTGAAAAACCTGCGTCGCCCACCTGTATCAACTGGTGATCTGCAAGCGTTTCTGAGAGTTCGAACAGGACGGTCTGATTCTTGGGATGTTTGTCTTTCAAATCACGCAACAGCTGAACCGACTCACGCGAGTCCATGGAATCAGCAGAGGCTGGCCGAAACCGGGCATCAAGCTCCAGTTGTCGGAGTGAACGGGCCAGCGACAGCGAATAGCTGAGGTTGTCCGGGTCTTCCTCGATCAATTCACGCAGAATCCCAATTGCAAGTTGAAGATTCTTGACGTCATCCTTGCTGATCCTTCGTCCCTGACCTGGACCTGAACTCCTTTCACCTCGTGCCGACGCCGCCCGGTGAAATGGAGAATGATGTGGAGGTGGTCTGCGTCCATCATCGATTGCCGGCCCTCGATTGATTCCACGTTTTGTGTTTCGTGGCGGCCCGCCCCCAGGTTCTGGCCCGTGAAATGGTCCTCCTGCCGGTCCATGT
>JAAXJB010000058.1 GCA_012270065.1 Rubripirellula sp.
TTCGATGCGGAAATTGTGGGTATTTGGTGCCTAGCCGACAGCTTCCATCGTGATGCCAATACTCTGGCCGCCAATACAGCCCAGAACAATCAACCCGCCAAGGTCAGGAACCTGAATCTGGAATAGCCCCCATCGCTATTTCGTTCCGTCGCAAAGGGAACTACCAAGTCACCTAGCCGTTGTTCAGTCGGTCGGCAATCAGGTCCGGGTTTCGGCGTTCATCGAGAATCGCGATCACAATGACCGAGTCACCCTCAACCGTGTAATAGATTGCGAAAGGAAATCGACTCGCGCACATGCAGTGGTATCCGAATCGCTTGCCGTGGACACCGCCTGAAAACGAAAGTGAGCGCAAGTCGGTTATCAGTGAGTCAAGAAAGTGTTCACCCACTGCTTTACCAGCCGAGTCGTAGAATGTGACACCGCGAACAAGATCAAGCTCGGCATCGTCTGAAAGTAGAACGATCAACGACGTGCTCGATCGATGCGCTCACGAACTTCGTCAAGCGTGGAGAACGTGGACTCGCCGCTGTCCATCTTGCGTTGCCGCTCTGCCAGCACTTCGCGATGCCACTCGGGAGGAGTGTAGCTGGCATCTGCACGCAGTGAAGTCCAAAGCTGTTCCATGGCTTCCAGCTTCTGCGCTGTCGTCATGGTCGAAACGGGAAGGTCCATAGGTCTCTCCTGAAATTTCCAAGCACAGATTGTAACACAGCAAATGAATGATTTCTCCCCCACGACGCGGGGTGGGAACACCCAGATTGGAAAAGTCCGGAATACAGAAATGCGGACAGAGTGAAAAAGGGGACAGGGATGGTTTCCCTAGATAGCAAAAAAGGCTGAGTCGCGAGCTTCGGTTTTTCTTGTCATTCTTCGGTTTCAATAGAGCGATCAGCAGGTGGGCTGAGCGTAACCGCCCTGCATCACCATTAATGCCAGCATCCTGTCTATTCGCTGGATCGAGGGTGTTTTGTTGCGGCCGGTGAGTTGTCCGCCGGTGAGCGTTTAGCGACGCTTGCCGGTCCCACCGCCGTGCTTGGCATCCAGCCACAGCAGGCACTGCAAACCGTCTACAACCTCGAAGTCCAAGGACAACACGTCTTCAGGGTCACAAGCAATGGATTGCTTGTGCATAATACGTGTCCCCCAAGGGACGCACTGGGACGCTTCACGAGTCGTTCTGGAGGACACACGGCGGACGCGGCGCGCGGTATAGCAGCTCATCGGAGCTACAGAAACGCTCTCGGTGGCAAGTACCGTTTTGAAGTAAAACTTCCGAGCGGGAAGCGTGCTGATGCGGTGGACTTCAAGAATCGCATCGTTCGTGAGCTCAAACCCGACAACCCACGAACGATTCAGGATGGACGACGTCAACTGGAACGGTACCGCCAAGAGCTTGAAAGAGAGTTTGGCGGAACATGGACCTCCTTTTTGGATATTTACACACCATGATTGACACGCGGACGCTCTCAGCGGCACTGAATGACGAGTTGCGCCCCGTCGGTTTCGTAAAGAAAGGGGCGACTTGGTATCTGCGGAAGCAAGATGTTATAGCTGTCCTAAATCTCCAAAAATCCAACTACGATTCCACTCACTTTTTGAACTTGGGTTTCTGGCTGCGGGAGATCGACGATGTCCAGAACCCGAAGGATGAACAGTGTCATGTGCGCACCAGAGCAGAGGAGATCTGGCCAACAGAAACTCCCAATATCGCCGAACTTCTGACGGTAGATGCAACGTGTGATGATGCAGAGAGACTCGCCGCGATTCGGAGTTTCACTCGCGAAAAAGTCCTTCCGTTGCTACTGGAGGGGACAACGATTCCCGGACTGCTCGCACTGCTGGAGAATCATGATGGTTTTCTGGTTCGGCGTATCGCGCTGGATCTCTTGGGTTTGGACACGAACTGAACCGCAAGTGGTCAAACAACCTCGCCCCACGGACGGTATTAATTCTTAAGTTAGTGAAATCATCAAGCCCTTACCAGCAGCACAAGGCTGCTGGAGCGTTGGTGAAAACAAAACAGGCCACATACGCCTGGCTAGCAAAAAAAGCTGAGTCGCAAGCTTCTGCTTTGTCGTGATTCTTCAGCTTCAACTAAACGATTAATCGCTAGCCCGGGCGTAACCGTCCTGCATCCCCCTTAATCCCAGCATCCGGTTGATTCTCTGGATCGCGGTGATTTTGTTGCGGCCGGTGAGTTGTCCGCCGGTGATCGTTGTTTCTCAATCATCAATCAGCCAATCAGCTCTGACGGACCAACAACCCACAAAACCGTTCGCTCTGCTCCCCTCGATGGCTTTTGCTATCACCTCGTGCGTTACAACACTACAATTGAATCCCGTCGTTTGTCGTCAAATTGTCCTGCTTCACTGGAAGGCATTTGAAAATGTTGAACACCCACAGCGTCTGGATGGTCATTGTATTGTTGCTCGGCGGATGCTTCCCCTATGTTTCCCAGCCGTCAATGACAGAGTTTGAACGAACATCAAAAAGAGCGAAGGCTGGCAGTGCCGTTGCGCAGAATAAACTTGGGGTAATCTATGCCGATGGCACACTCACACCACAGGATCACACTGAAGCGACGAAGTGGTATCGGGCAGCTGCAGAGCAGGGCTTCGCCCCAGCTCAGTACAACCTGGGCATGGCGTACGCCTCCGGACTAGGGGTGACCGAGGACATGGTCGAGGCATTCGCATGGCTTTCAGTCGCTGCAGGCGGTGTTGGCCAGACGGACTTGCAACGTGTTGAGGCATGCCTCAGCGGTAACGGTTTAAGCCTGGCGCGACAAAAGGCAAAAGATTATCTTGAAAAGTACGGCAGCGGTACATGAACGCTGCCGTTTCGGCTGCCCGCCAACCGGTTGATGCGTACTTAGTCTTTGTGTCAACGTTTGCATTTGCAAGCGCCGCTGTTACGTGTAGCAATTGCATCCTTCTACCCTGCTTCCTCTCACAAAAAAACCGCTTCCTTATGCCATCTGTATGCTCGGTGAAGGGCGTACGCAGCATTAGCCATGTAACCCAACATGATGCGCCCACTTTGGGGGAGGCTCATTGCACCCATACAAACTACCGAACGACTGAGTCCAGTTGCGGTTCCATGCCGATCAGGTTGACTTTCCAACACGCATCGCCCATTTTCTGGAAAGTTTAAACGGGTTTCGTAGGCTTG
>JAAXJB010000034.1:0-53927 GCA_012270065.1 Rubripirellula sp.
AGGGAGGGGGTGCAAGTGAGCACGATCCAAATTTTGCTGGCCACTCTCCGTTTTTCGCCGGTAAATCAGACTTGCAATTGAAACGCAATCCGTCCATTTTCCCGTTCCCCTGCTTTCCCGGAGGGCGTCTGTTCTTGCCTTGAGGCGATTCTTGGGCAAAGATACCGACTTCCATGCGTTCACCGCATACACTTACGGATGCTTCGATCGCGTCCAACTTGCTGTTTTCGTCATTTCATTTTTTGAGGATGATGATGTTCAAGTTTTTTTCCTTATTTATCGTCACTTGCACCCTCGTCCTAGTTGGCTGTGAGGCTTCAACCACACCTGAGACAGTCACAACCAATGAAGACGACATCGCTCGTTATGAAGCGATGATCGAAGCAGACCAGGAGGCTACGGAGGCCGATACGGCTGACGACGACTCCCAGTGAAATTTTTGTTTTTTCTTATACACGGAGATTTTGAATGAATACTCAAATGAGCAAGCCGAGGCGTGATGGATTCACGCTGGTTGAGCTGCTTGTTGTGATCGCCATCATTGGCGTACTGGTCGGGCTGCTTCTACCGGCAGTTCAGGCCGCTCGCGAGGCAGCTCGTCGAATGAGCTGCAGTAACAACTTCAAGCAGATCGGCTTGGGGATTCACAACTACCACTCGGCTTTCAAGTCGCTGCCCATGCATGGAACAGGGGCGACCAGAGAAAATGAAAACAATTGGCGAAACGCCGACGACCCGGGTCCACCCTCAGGTCCACCAGTCGGGTACACCATGCATCGCCTGAGCTTTCTTGTCGGAATTCTGCCGTTTGTGGAGCAGCAAGCGATGTGGGAAACGATTTCCAATCCCTCCGTCGATGACGAGGGTGAATCGTGGCCAGCAATGGGTCCGTCCCCTGTGACCATTCGTTATGCACCGTGGGCCAGCAATATTCCCACTTATCGCTGCCCCAGCGACCCTGGGTTTGGGCTCCCATCGATCGGACGCACCAACTATGCGGCATGCACTGGTGATTCACCGAGCCGTGCCAGTGTTGGCGGAGCAAGATTCCGCAATCCGGAATCAAAGTGGCGTTATTGGGATGAAAACTGGCTTGTCCAACAGGTCAACGCTGCCCAACGCGGCATCTTCGTGCCACGGAAAGAATCGAAGTTCCGGGATGTGCTCGATGGTCTTGCCAACACGATCATGGCAGGTGAGATTGCCACTGACCTTGGCGACAATGACATTCGCACCAGCCCCGCGTTGAACAACAGCCCGACGGGTGCAGCTTTGTGGGGAGCCGGTATTCAAGGCAATCCTTCGATCTGCAAGGATTCAGGATTGATCGATCCTGAACGCCCAACCAGGTGGCTTGCTTCAACGCGGACCACGGGAGCATCAGGCAAACGTGGATTCCGCTGGGCTGATTTCTATCCACTTTACAGCCAGTGCAACACGATTCTGCCTCCCAACAGTGAGGTCTGCATGGCTCGCGGCCACACTTCCGATGGCATCGTGCCCCCAAGCAGTCGCCATCAGGGCGGTGCACACATCCTGATGGGAGACGGAGCCGTGATATTCATCACCGACTCGGTTGAAGCAGGTGACTCGCGTTCACCAGTGGTGTGGCGCAGAAACGCTGGCCAAGTCAGTCCAGTACTGCCAGGTAGCCCAAGTCCATTCGGACTCTGGGGAGCTCTGGGAACCCGTGCCGCCTCCGAGACTGTTGAAGAGCAACTGAACCAGTAACCAGGCAGATTCCCAATCTGCAGTGGAACGCGAAAGCCCCGCGAGTGCGATGCACTTGCGGGGCTTTTTAAATTGTCATTGCCAAGACACAGTGAAATCAATGCCAAGACACAATTGAGTCACTGCGAACGGGAAACTCCTTCGGGTGATCGATCAAAACCCCGTCTACCAGTTGCATTCCAACCCGAAATAGCCACCGTGCAGAATGTAGCTGTCGTTAGCGTAGACCTTTCCACTTGCGGCGAGCGTTGTATAGCTCGATGGAATCGAGTCGATGGCAGTGGCAACACCAGCCATGCCAAGCATCCGATAGCCTCCCGTGATGGTCCAGGCACATCCGATGCGATACCCCAAACCGAAGTCGAGTTCACCCAGAGTCGCCAAGCTAGTGTCACTGGAATCGGTGTAAATGTCGTCCGTTGGATTCCCGTTGATGTAAGCCAACTCGGTCTCCGTCCCGACACGATGCTTCAAACGGGCATCGTTCGCGTACAGACCAACTTTTCCGCCGACCGTGAAATTCCAGCAGGAATTCAGGCAGTAACTCAAAGTACTGCCAAACTGATAGCCATAAAGGTTGTTTTCAACTTCGATATTCTCGTAAATGTCATCCGCCTGATAACCGTTGGTTCCATCGATGTTGTACGCGAACTCCATGTAATCCTTGGCTTGGAACCAGCGTATCCCGTGGCTATTGACGATCCGGACACGACCACCGCAAGGACGCACCAGCGGCCCGGTCAAACCACCATAACCATGACAGTGGCTATGCAATCCCAACCCGTGTCCGAAACAGCCACGAGGGCAGCAGTCGCGTGAAATCCTTCGCGCGCCCATCAAACCAAAACAGGACAGATTGACTTCGAGTCCCTGGAAGGAAACGTTGCGAATTGTTCGAACGCCGGTCGCTGAACCATCAATGTGATCGTAAAGCGTATCCAGACCCGTTCCGGGATCAACTGAGATATCATTGTAGGTCGGCATCGCAGAATAGATCATGCCTGAGTTGCCGGTTCTGATGACAGTCTCCGCCTCGGGATTCCAATTTGTATAGGTGATCCCGAGACCAAACCGACCGCAGGCCAGGTAGCTTCCCACGGTCACATCAAAACCGAGTGCCGGCTCAGGATCTACCAAGTCAGTCGTGTATTTCCCCATGTCAGTGCCCGTCACGATCCACCGCCCTGACTCACCCGCCAATGTATAGGCCAGCAGGTTGGAACTCCCGAACCAGGGCTTCAGTGGCAGCCGCCCATGAACCGCACGATGCAACTCGGTTGTCTCCATCGACTGGATGACCACCGGCTCTTCGTTGGCCGGCGGCATCAATGCACTGCCGGGTATCTCACGAACCGTTTCCATGGTTGGTTCGCCCGGAACAACCTCCCGCAGATCAGATGGTGGCAAATCATCCGGAACCTGAGCCAACACGTATCGCTGGAGCGTCTCCCGCTCGGGATGAAAGTTGTCCCATTTTGCTGGAGATTGATACTGAAAGCCAGACTGGGCGGAACTGGAAAGGCAAAAGACCAAGCCAAAACCACATGCCAAAAAACCGTGCAAAAACGTTCTCATGATTACTGAATCCTTACTCACGTGTGCCTTGTCGCATTCCATTGCCAAGAACGTTCAGGACCAGCAGTTGGTCCGCACGCGGCTTCCACGTGCGCATTTGAAGTTCTGCAGTAAAACGACGTGCAAATACGGAAAACGGGCAATCCTTACCCTCAACAGCAATTCCATTCAGTCAGACGGGTAGCGTTTGCACTTACGCACACCCCTTCCGTAGTAGGAGGAATCGTCGCCCACCGTGAAAGCGGGCAGACAATCTGCGTGATCCGCGTGCAATTCACGACACTCGGTACGCACAATTCCCTTAATGCTCCGTTCCAAGAATACCCAGACATTCGGCACAAAGCTTCTCGCCAGACGTGTGTGCGGGCGAATACCCCGACTTTGTCCCCTGGCCAGCTCCGGCTGCAAAGATTGCAGATGGTGCCCCAACGACCTTCACGAATGGCGTCTCACATGACAGGCAGGAAATTGCCTCTGCTGGTCGAGCAACGCTGGAACAATCATGCTGCTCGTCTACTCAACGAACACGCCCCCACCGCACCACTCGGTACAATGCAGAGCGAATGGAGACGCAGGGCGAGTGTACATTTCGACATGCCAACGACTCCGATTTGCTAGCATGCAGCGTCGTCTTTCAGTCCGACTTCAGTCTTGCCGAATCCGAGTCTGATTTTGTAGGCTTTACTCGCTCTGCCGGCTTTCGGCGGTTCCAGTAAAGGATGATTGGAAATGGCAATGCAATTGACAGACATCGCAAGTCTCGTCGACGGTCAACTGAACGGAAACCGCCTGATTCGGTGCCCGGGAGCGACTCCTCCGGGGCAAGCTTCTGCGACCGAGGTGACCATGCTGGACGACCCCTCCCGAGTGGAATCTCTGCGGGACTCGCAAGCCATGGCGGTGGTCACAAGTTCTGCCGTTGACCTGCAATCAGTCGGTCTTGAAAAGTCGGCTCAAATCATTGTGGATAATCCACACAGGGCATTTGCCCAGATCGTTGCCGCTTTTCGTCCCCCAGTGGATGCGTCTGTTCCTGCCGCAGGAATTGACTCAACTGCGGTGATTCACGAAACGGCCGAAATTCATCCGACGGCCACGATCGGCGTTGGGGTGAAGATTGGTGCCAGAACACGAGTCATGCCGGGTGTCGTCATCTCGTCTTTCAGTGAAGTCGGTGAAGACTGCATCCTGCATGCGAACGTCACCTTGTATGAATACACCAACGTGGCTGACCGCGTGATTATCCACGCAGGCTCGGTCATCGGATGCCACGGATTTGGTTACCGTCAGGAAGGCGGACGACACGTTCCCACAGCACAACTTGGATACGTGGCGATTGAGTCTGATGTCGAGCTTGGTGCCAGCGTCACGATTGACCGCGGCACATACGGTGCGACACGAATTGGCGAAGGGACAAAGATCGACAATCAGGTGATGATTGGTCACAACTGCCAGATCGGAAAACATAACCTGCTCTGCAGCCAGGTAGGAATCGCCGGAAGTTGCACCACTGGGGACTATGTTGTTCTCGCGGGCCAAGTTGGCTTGAAGGACCACATCGAATTGGGTGATGGAACAATCGTCGGAGCCCAGGCAGGTGTGATGGACGATTGTCCCGGAAATGAGGTTTACCTGGGCTCCCCAGCGACACCTCAACGCGATCAGATGCAAATCATGGCGGTCCAACGCAAGCTTCCTGAAATGCGCCGCGAGATCAAGCAGTTGCGTCGGGAACTGACACGACTATCCGACTCGCAGCAGACCTCGAGCTCGCAGGAAGCGACAAACAAGACCATTTCCGACGGCAAGCAAGCGGCATGATTGACCGCAACGGTTACAGGCCTCGAGGCGGGCGTAAAATCATGGCTCAGCACCAATCCGGCGAATCACAAGCCCCGATCGGTCTGGTTGCCGGGTGGGGCAGCTTTCCCGTGCAGGTAGCGGAATCCCTGATCCGCGATGGACACCGCGTATGCTGCATTGCGATCAGCGGACACGCCAGCACCGATTTGGAATCACTTTGCGATCACGTGCGATGGTCGGGCGTGGGAAAACTGGGTGGTCACATCCGTTATTTTCGCCGCAATGGCGTCAAGCAAGTGACCATGGCAGGAAAACTTTTCAAGGCGGACCTGTTGTACCAGGGTTCCTTGTGGCTGAGACACTTTCCCGACCTGACTTGCATACGCACGCTTGGGCCGGCGTTACTGGGACGCCAAAGAGACGCCAGGGATGACAGTCTTCTGGTTGCGGTTACGAATGCATACGACCATGCTGGAATGGAAGTTCTAGCGGCCACTGATTTTGCACCGGAGTTACTCGTGGAAGCAGGACAACTGGCAGGCCCCCAACCGAAACAACGTCAGTCATCTGACATTCAGGCAGGATGGCATGTCGCAAAGCAGATGGGGGGCATGGACATCGGCCAGACCATCACCATCAAAGACGGAACGGTCATTGCAGTGGAGGCGATCGAAGGCACTGACGCATGCATCGATCGCACTGGAAAGTTGTGCCCACGCGGTGGCTGGACCCTGGTCAAAGTAAGCAAACCCCAGCAGGACATGCGTTTCGATGTCCCCACGATCGGACCGCAAACGGTTCGCCGAGTTGCCGATGCCAAGGGAACCGCGATCGCAGTTGAAGCTGACAAGACAATCCTCGTGGAACGCGAAGAAACCTTGCGTCTTGCCAACAAGCTGGGAGTCTCGATTCTATCGGTCCGGGACGGCATCAGCTTGGATTCACCAATCCCCACCAAGTCCCCAATCTCGAGTACAACGGATACGAATCATCAGTCTCCGACAGAAAATGACGGTGACTTTCTCCCCGGGCGGGCCGCTTAGAGCAAAAGCTGCTGAAACAATGTCTCACGTCAGTGATCAATACGAGAAAACGGCACGAACCTGCCCACCTGCCAAACTCAATCTGTTTTTGGAGCTGATCTCCCGGCGAGCGGATGGCTTCCATGAAATCGACACAGTGATGGTGCCGATTAACTGGCGGGATGAACTTGAACTGGCACGGATTCCCGAGGACCAGATCGACTTGCAGGTGCAATGGCTACCTTCGAAGCAAGAGGTTGCCAAACGGCTGGGAGTGGACCCCAGCAGCCCGACAGGTCGCGAACTGCTTGAGATCCCGTCTGATCAACGGAACCTGGTGCACCGGGCACTGAGCAAATTTCGGGATGCGTTTCAGATCCGGGACGGCTTTCGCTGTCAACTTGGAAAGCGGATACCAGCCGGAGCCGGTCTTGGCGGTGCCAGCAGTGATGCAGCTTCGGCTCTGCTGTGCGCGTCCAGACTTTGCGACATTCCCACCCACACGCCACTTCTGATCGAAATCGCTGCGGACATCGGCAGTGATGTTCCATTCTTCCTCGGCATGGGCTCCGAAACCACCATTGATGGTGCGCGCGCCACTGGGCGGGGCGAACAGATTGCCCCCATCCAAATTGGTAAAACACTCAATTGTTTGGTGATCTTTCCCGGAATCTGCCTGTCGACCGCCAAGGTCTATGCGCATGCCCAAGTCCCAGCGATGCCACGGGATGCAGCGCCTCTCTTGAAACTCCTGAAGGCCCCGGGCACGGCCAGTCTTGGGTCCGAAATGCTGAACCGGCTCACGGATCCTGCAAAAAAACTTGCTCCACAAATCGGAGAAATTCTCGAATCAGTGTGGCATGCGGGGCTGAGAACGTGTCAATTGACAGGTAGCGGATCTGCCTGCTTTGCTATTTCAGCCTCACAAGCCGAGACAGAACAGGCGGCGATCAACTTGCAGACAAGCCTGGAACCCGGCGCACTTGTGACTGCCACCCAGACCACGCAGGTTCCCGCGCAGATCGATGTGTCGTAAACACCAGCATACTCGCTGGCACTCCTGAATTGCCCGGAGATGCCATGCGGTGAAGGAGGGTCGGACGTGGAGATCACCGAAATTCGAATCAAGTTGATGGAGGGTTCAGAGGACCGTCTGAGAGGCTTCTGTTCCATCACCATCGATCGCTCTTTTGTCATTCGAGACCTCAAGATCATCGATGGGTCCAACGGCCCCTTCGTTGCAATGCCCAGCAGAAAGCTGTGCAGCAACTGTCACCGCTGCCGACACAAGAACCACCTGCGTGCGAATTACTGCAATCACTGCGGTGCAAAGCTACAAAAAGATTCGTCCGACTACACGACCCCGCAGAAACTCTATGCGGATGTAGCACACCCAATCAACAGTGCATGCCGGGACGACATCCAAAACGCGATTCTCGCAGAACTCGACGCGGAGTTGTCACGTTGCAAACAACCCGGGTACCGTTCGAATTACGATGACGATTTTGAAACCGAACCTGACGGGCCACACACCGATAGCCAAGCAGAACAGCCATCACACGAATCCGAAGGGCAGAACGACCAGGAACCCGCGGAAGTGATCAACGACACATTGCTCCCAAAACAGCTCAAGTCATCAGGGGCACCAACAACTTCTTTTCATACCGCAACCGCTGAATCGCATGATTCCAGTGACCCTCGGCTCGATGCCCCTGTGGCAGATACGCCGGCCACCGCAACTTCAAACGAAGAAAACTCAAACGACAGCCGGATCGATCAACAGGCGGCGGATACCGTACCAAAACCGTTCAGCGCCAAGGGCAAAGGTAGAATTGCCGGCGATCATGCAGCGAGTTCGTCAGCAGAAGACGACGACAGCTTCGGTGCTGGGATTTTCTAGACCGCGGGTGCTACCGGCAGTCTGTCGCCCTCTTTCGGAACGACCGACGGTGACGGGCATTCGTTGAATGACATGCGTCAGGTTCGTTGGTGACACCCTCAGGCATCTGAACCATTTACTTGACGATGCCCTCCGGCATCTGGAAAACCAATCCGGCGTGATTCACGCAACGCGCAGCGTTGCCGAAGCATCGCCCTCTTGTGAATGACTGGAATCCAGCAAGGCGAGAAGGGGAGCAATCTGAAACGGCTTGCTCAACGTAAGAGCAACGCCACCTGCTCTGGCATCCAAGACCTGACTGCCGCGTGGTGCGTTGGCGATCCATGCGTGAATCGGCTCCCTGCCTGCCCCTGAAAACTGCCTCAAGCGTTCTCGCCACTGCTCGGCTGACACTGCCAGTGCGGTGGAATCATCCCACCACACCGAATCAATGCTCCGCATCTTCCAACGACACCCATCTCGACACCAAATAGCGACGGCACCGGCAGACTCGGCGAGGTCCATCAATGCTGAACCGGTAGCCGGGGTGGCACTGACGACAGCCACGGAACGACAGGCCCCTGTCCTGACAGGAACAACGGCATCACAGATCTGCAACCAGGCGGGCAAGGCTTGCCGCCATTGATGGCAATAAAGTCTTTCGTTCCTGGTGAAGACGGGATCGATGACCTTGGCATACATGCCCTCGCAGCATGTCCCAAGCAGAGTCAGAACGCGAGCCTCCGGATAGAATTCTCGCAGGTCACGAACGAGACCACGTGAAGGTACATTGCGTTCACTCTGTGTCACAACGATTGCACGCACGTGAGCCGCAGGACGTTTCAATCCATCCGCGATCGAAGAACGAATTGCAATCTGGGACGCGTGTGCCAGACAATACTGGTAGGCTTCAGAAAACTCAGCGTTCTCATCGTTACTGACCCACATCAGTGTGCCGGGGTTTTGTTCTTGGCTGTAACCCGAATGAACAACACCAACTTGATTCATTGCACACATCCCTGTCTGCGTTTCATGCTGATTTTGAAAAACTGCTTTGCTCCGACAGCGACTAGGAAAGCCCGCTGCAAGCGTCATCAATCGCTTCCTCTGACTGGCAAAGGTAGCCGTGAGCTTCGGATGCTGAGGTGCTCTTACGCAAATTATCCAGCAATTCCCCATCAGCGACCATTCGACTCAGTTTGGCAAGAATACGAAGGTGAGAGGCATCGTCGTAAGAGCAAATCAGGAAAAAGATATCGGTCAGGTGCCCTGTATCGGAAAATGGAAGCGGAGAAGGGCAAACTGCCAGTGCCATAACCGAGTCCGAAAGAATCGATGTCTGCGGCCGCCGCGGGTGAAGCAGCGCGACTCCACAATCCAGTGCGGTGGGGTGCATTTTTTCACGTGCCTTGACCGCTTCTGCCATGGCCGGTGCATCCCACATCAAGCCCGAAATTGCAGCCAGATCGCACATGGAGCGAATCACCGAGGTGCGTGTCCGGGCGTTCAACGGAATCGCAATCGTTTCCACCGAACACAAATTCCGGATGGGATTGTCCGTTTGCCGGTCTTGACCGCGATCGAGCACCTTCTGCACCTTGACCAACTCATCGGCGTCGCTGACTCCGATCCGCTCCTCAAGCCAATGGTGTATCTCCGCTTCGGAAAATCGCCACTGCCCGCCGACACGCCGCCCGGGTAAGCGACCGCGCACAGCCATTTTTTTGACCTGTTCAGGAGTCAAATGCAGATATTCAGCCAGCTTGGGAACGTCAAGATCTTCCATCAGTTCAAAAAACGCCTCGGATAGGATTGTTAGTTGCCCGCTTTTCCATTCGACGGACCTGACTCAACGAAACAGTGCCTGAGTCAACGAAACACGGCTCCCAATGGTTGCACAAGAAGCCGGATCCGGCTTGCTAGCATCACTAAAGATCCACTGTCTGAACGGAACGTACTCTATTCATCTTGACCAACGCGACATCAGGAGAGTAACCACAGCATAGACGAGTTTTCTGAAACCGATACCTCGTCATCTTTTGTCTCTCAGGATCAGGAAATGACATTTGCTCCCTCACCAACGGTAACACGTCTCCAAGTTCTGGCATTCGTGATCGGGTTGACGGCAGCCTGGGATGTTTCTCTGGTCTTTGGTCTTCAATTCTCGGCCCCCAGTGGTGGAAACGGTTTTTCCAATCAACCGAATTCATCCGTGGACGCCCCACAAACCACTTTGACACCGGTTGCGCCGCCTGCCTCGACCTACCAGCCACCGACAGGCTATGGCAATTTTGATCCCTATGCGACCACGAATCCGTCTGCTGCGGCGGCGAGTCCCATTCCGGGCGTTACGAGCAGTTTAGGTCCGGGAGTCACGACCATTGGGCCTCCCACTGCTCCGGCAATCGGTGGTTCTTCGCTGGCTCCTCCCGGTAGTCTGCTCGGTCAATTATTTTCCCGTACGGCTTCTCAACCTTTACCTGGTTACGGCCCCGCATCGTCTCCGTCCATTTATGGTGCTCCATCGTACGGAAGCCCTGGGTCTGGGATGGGCAGCAACAACGGGATTTATGGTCCAGCTGGATATCCAAGTTCCGCCTACCCAGCCTCCACTCCAAACTCTCTGTTTCCTCAGGGCTTCGGTAATCTTCAATATGACGCCCTGTTGCAAAACCCTGCTGATGGTTACAGCGCTTACAGCCTGCTGCAGGGGCCGCGTTTTCGCTACACGTTTGTCGGACAAGGCAGCAAACCGGCCATGCTTGGAATCAACGACTTTGACACATCCGTTGTCTTTGCGTTTCCGAACTTTCTGTTTCTGACTCAACCACTTTACGTTGTTCCATCGTTTTCTTTGCATCTTTGGAGTGGGCCACAATCGGGACCAACCGGTGCTGACCTTCCATCGAAGGCATATAGTGCGTTTCTGGATGTTGGTTGGGAATCTGACCCAAGCCAAATGTTTGGAACCGAGTTTGGACTACGTTTCGGCGGTTTCTCTGAATTTGGTGTTTGGAACAGCCGCAGCTTCCGTGTGATGGGCAAGGCTCTGGCAAACTTCCGCCTGACTCCCGCCACCGTGATGAAAGCTGGCGTTTACTATGTCAATCGCGTGGACATCAAGCTCGTGCCTGCTTTCGGATTTCAGTGTCAGCCGAACCCACAGACGAGAATCGATCTGCTTTTTCCACAGCCACGCTTTTCGCGTTTCTTCCGGACCTTGGGTACCCGTGATGTCTGGTGGTACTTGAGTGGTGACTACGGCGGCGGGTCATGGACCATTGAACGCACCAGCGCTCCTCATGCTGGCGAGGTTGAAAGCATGGCCATCGATGACCTGCGGGCTGTGATGGGCCTGGAGTGGGGTAAAACGGAAGCTCTCCGTCTTGGTCGCCGTGCCGCGTTTGCGGAGGTCGGCTGGGTATTCCACCGACGAGTCAAATACCGCTCCAATCCCGAAGACAACTTCGACCCGAAAGACAGCTTTGTGCTGCGAGTCGGCATCGGATACTGAGTTGCCCGCGAGGCCTTTTCAGGTCACAGCGGTGGAATCCCAGTCATCGTCAGATTTTCTGATGGCCGTCAGCATCAGGCGTGACAGCCTTGCGAGCAGTTGGACTTGCGTTCTGAAAAGAGCGGATCTGCGGGAGAGCCAATTCAATAATGCGGCGGTTTTTCATCGACCGGATCGAAACGTGACTCGGGTTGCCGTTCCTTGAGTTCCTTGTACTGGGTTTGCAATCGCTCACAAAGTCGCTCAACAAGATCCAGTCGTCTGGACTGTTCAGTCACCACTTCGTTCAACTGCTCGTAGAGTCGCTGGGCATGTGCCAGCTGAATCTCCAGTTCGGTGACGCGATCCTCGGTACTTTTTTCCATCAGCTTTTGATGTCCGCAAACGAACGAAGGTCATATTGGATGCCGACGTAATCAAGGACCCTGCACAGCCCACGCAAAGCAACACCGAAACCATCGGGGCCACTGAAGCCTCCGAACTGACCGCCACCTTTGACGTGTGGCTCGAGGTCGAGGAAGACACCGTCTGCGCCGCGGGCAGCCATTCGCGATTCCAAATCAGGCAAAAAATCTTTCAAGTCACGCAAAATCGCCTCGTGCCCACTGTCTCCAACATCAGCGGGCACAAAATTACTCAAGCTGGCTTCATCGACATGCTCAATTCTGCCGGTCGGAGAGGGATCGTGGTAATCCTTGATATGCAACCACCCCAAGCTTGGTTTCATTGCCAGATACTGTGCGTAGGTTTCATCAGCGGTGAAACCCTGGGTCACGATATTGGCGGCATCGAAAATGGTGAGCATGGCTGGATGATTGACCTGATCTGCAATTGCCTTCAGCAGATCTCCCGTCTGCCCAACGAGATTGGCTTCGACTTCGAGCCCGAACGTCAAACCATGTTTCTCGCATGCGTCTGCAATCTGTCCTAACTGATCACTGACCTGATTGACATGCTCATGAGGATCGGTGCCCTTGGGATGATAGAAGGCGAAGCCTCGAATCAGTTTCGCGCCAAAAGCGATTGCTCTCTCACAGGCGATCTCGACGTCTTCCCGGAGGTACTGATCAAACGGAACGTACTTGTTTGACGTTCCATCATCAACATCCAACAGTTTTACCTTGCCGATCGGCGAACCGATGCTGCTAACCTTCAGACCGTAGTCACCTTGCATCTTTACCAGATGCTGGATTTCAGGCTCGGACAGTTGCATGACATTCTTGATTCCCTCCCCCGCATCAACAAAACGGATGGAGTAGTACTTCAAGCCAACAGCGGCAAAGGCCGAATACTGCTGCACTGCCTGCTTTTCGTTCGCTGCCTCGTCGGCAAATCCACTCAGAAGAACCGGAGCCGTCATAGTGAGATCCCTGTGGTGCTGATGATGAAGGCCGGGCGAATGGGATCCCCGGCAGATGGATCCCGTTTTTAACGACTTCCGTCAGTGCCTCAACCCCTGCTGGCTCCGTAGGCGCGAAGACGTGCGGATTTAACGCCAATCCGACCCTAAAATCGAGCCACCACGACAAAAGCCCCAAATCCCCGTCATTTCTTCCTATCAGCTCAAGCCAGCCCGTGACGGATCAAGGCCCAAACCCTGACTGCAATTTGGACAGAATCGGCAGATTCGCCGGTGCCGTGAAGGTCGCATTGGTGGCAGGCAGAGCACCGGCCCAGCCGCCCTAGCCTTGATCGGGATAATTCACGATGATATTGCTATTCAGCCCGCCCCGCGGTGTCCAGCGGCTTTCAACGGTCACTTTGCGCGGCTGGACCACGGCAATGAAATCATCCATGATCCGGTTTGTGACAGCCTCGTAGAAAATGCCTTCGTTACGAAATCGCTGAAGATACATTTTCAAGCTCTTCAGTTCCACGCAAACCTGATCAGGGACATAAGTAAACACGATCGTTCCGTAGTCCGGCTGCCCTGTTTTCGGACAGACCGAAGTAAACTCCGGACAATGATGTTCAATCGTAAAGTTTCGCGACGGGCTTGGATTATCAAAGACTTCCAAGGTCTCACGGAAATTTTCTGAATCGCTCAATTTGATCACTCCACTTGGTAAGACCGGATTCTCGCATGAGTCGTCCACGGCGACTAGGGGGACGCTACGTATTGCTGAAACGTTCACCAGCCGTCAAGGCGAGGGTCAGCTTACGGGGACAGAAAGTTTTTTCATTCGAACCAGCGGTTGCAACCTACGGTGCTGGTTCTGCGATACACCTTACGCTTCATGGAAGCCCAAAGGCGAACTGGCATCTTTTGAACAGATCCTCGACTGGGTTCATGCGTCTGGTCTCCGCCACGTCGTCTTGACCGGTGGCGAACCAATGCTGCCAGCTGAATCAACCGCTTTTTGCCAAATCGTGCGCGATGCTGGTTTCCATCTGACCGTTGAAACAGCTGGTACTATCGATCGCGAAACGCCCTGTGACCTGCTTTCGATCAGCCCAAAATTCGGTTCCAGTGCCCCTGACCCGCGTCAGTATCCGAAATGGAACAAACTCCACTCCGAACGGAGAATGCCCATTCAAACCATGCGGCGTCTGATTGAGAGTTCATGTGACTATCAGATCAAATTCGTAGTCGACACGCCGGAAGATTATCAGGAATTAATCGAGGTAGTCCAACAACTCGAAGTACCCGCACAACAAGTTTGGGTGATGCCGCAGGGCAGCACCAACGAGGCGATGGATGCAGCTGCAGAATGGCTGAAACCCTGGGTTGAGAGCCAAGGCTATCACTATTGTGATCGAATGCAGATTCGCTGGTACGGGAACAGACGAGGCACTTGAATGCGGTCAGGCTGGCGTTCCCGTCGCAACAACAACGGCCGATATACTGATGCTATCCCTTCGCTGCAGCCCGACGCATGCTTGACGCTCCCGGGCCAAGACATGCCGCCTGCGTTTCATCATGATGAAACGCACGTCCCCCTTCATTTTCGATCGAGATCTACCAAATTCGTCTCGATCCCTTCCCGCACTTGTTTCGTATCCAGCATCAACACGAAATTGTATGCTTCCACGTGGAAAACCGCCGGATGATGACACCCACACCCCACTGCAATCGAATGCTTTTCCAACGAACATGGCCTCAACGGCACATGAGCAACGAAGTATTTCTGCCGCAGCCCGGTCACTCCCTGAATCTTATTCCTTCGCGCAGGGAAAACCTAAACTGGAAACGTACATTTCTAAAAGCACTGAGTCTCAATCTGGCAATACTTATCGTATTGGCCGCAAATCAACACACCAATGCTGAGACGCCAGAAGATCGAGCCGTCGTTGCCTCGATTGGGGACAAAGCTTTGATAGCCAACAACAACCAACTGGCAATCGACCAGTATTCAAGCATCAGCGATCCTACTGACAAAACGATGTACAACCTTGGAATTGCGTATTACCGCATCGGCAACCTCGAAAATGCCAGTCAGCAATTTCGCCAAGTCATCGGCTCGCAGAACGATGCCGTTGCAGCGAGTGCAAGATTCAACCTGGGCAATGCTCGCTATGCCCAGGCCCTGAAAGTAATCAATCCCGAGAAAACGGTTGAAGATGCAGGCGATACCGGACTGCCCCCATCGGATACATCCACTCGATCGGGGACTTCAGAAGACATCGAAAATGCGATCAAGCTGCTGCAAGCTGCAATCACACAATATCGCAGCTCTCTACGCATCATGCCGACCGACGAAGACGCGAGAGCAAATATCGAATTGGCGCAAAACCTGATTGAACAACTCCAGGACCAGCAGCAACAGGAGCAGCAGCAACCCCAGTCCGCGGAAGACCGTGATCGTTCACCAACTGAAATGCAAGCTCCGGAACAGCGCAAAGACGAGACAGAAACAGAGACCCCTGACAATAAATCTGCAGGCGAATTGACTGCCGTCAACGAGCAAGAGAGCACGCCCGAACAACAGACAACGGAACCAGTTGCTGCTGTGAGCGACCAGATGACTGAAGAAGAGGCACGCAAGTTACTGCAGTCCATCCGAGACCGTGACATGCTGCGGCGATTACGCAAACAAGCCGCCCAGCGTGCCTTACGCGTACCCGTTGAAAGGGATTGGTGATGATGATGATGGATTTACGGAATATCAAATGGGCAATGCCGTTGCTCATCCTCTGCTTATGCATGACATCATCCGCCGTTGCAACTGATGTACAAAGTAGCGTTTCGACCCGGGAAACCTATGTCAATCTACCTTTCACGCTGCAGATCCAGATCAATAATGCGGACAGCAACGACAAGCCGATGATCCCCGCTGTTGACGGACTTGAAATCGTGCCTCAGGGACCGCCCTCGCGCAGTTTTCGCACCACGATCATCAATGGCCGTACCAGCCAACGAAATACTTTGACCTACCTGTATTCCGTGACTGCAACGCGTGAAGGCACATTCACAATTCCACCCGCCACGGTGATTGTCAATGGTCAGGAAACGCAAACACAGGAAGTACGGATCATTGCGACACAAAGTGAGACTGACGATTTACTGTTCGTCGAAATCGAAGGAAAAGACGATCAGATCTACGTCGGTGAAGCTTTGCAACTGACGCTCAAGATCTGGGTACGAGCCTATCGCGATCGGGAATTCAACCTCACGCTCAATGAAGCCACCATGTGGTCGCTGATCAGCAAGCAGACCAAGTGGGGTAACTTTCAGGAATCCCTTGCTGAAATGGCGAAGAACCGTCAGGTTCCGAAAGGGAAACTGACCCTGCGAAAAGACATGAAGGGCCAGGAACGTGAGTATCTGCTTTACGAAATCAATGCCACCGTCTATCCGGATCGACCCGGCAAAATTGACGGAGACGACGTGCGGATCATTTTGAACTACCCTGAAAAACTGGGCCGCACTCGTAGTCCATTCTCTGCATTCGGTGATGATTTTTTCAGCGGTGCCAACGGTTTTGGCAGTGATCTCTTTTCCAATTTTGGATCGCAAATCGCAATCACCAGCGTGCGACCTATCATTGCTGAAACCGAGGTTGAAACAATCACAGTCAAACCTGTGCCCGAACAGGGGCGGCCGCAGAATTACCGCGGTGCTGTCGGTGTATACAGAATTGCAAGCGAGGCAGCTCCACGCACCGCGAAAGTTGGTGATCCCATCACTCTCAATATCGGAATTGCAGGGGAAGGCCCGATGGATCTCCTCAGAGCGCCTCCCCTCGCCGAACAACAGAACCTCATTCAAGACTTCAAGGTTCCCAACCAACCACTTGCCGGATTCGTTGATGGCCCTCAGAAAGTTTTCTCAACGACGATTCGACCACTGAAAACAGGAACTTTCGAAATACCCGGCATTGAATACAGTTTTTTCAATCCGAAAACAGAGCAGTTTGTCTCCATCCAAAGTGATCCAATTCCAATCGAAGTCGAAGCGGCTGAACTACTGGCACTTGATGCGATTGTTGGCAATCAGACCAGCATTCCCGGTACCTCGCCAACGGGCCCAACGGCCGGCGTTCCTGAGACACCTGCTGCGGCAGAGCTTTCCAGCAATATGCTCGTGAATGCCGATCGTCCCCGTTCCATTTCCCTTTCAATTCTCGTGATGCTGCTTGTCCCACCACTCGCAGTTGGGATCGTTGGTTGTTATCGGAATCGCAGCCGTTTCAGCGGCCTTCTCTCGGCCAAACGACGTTTCAGCAATGCAATTTCCAAAGCGACAACTCCTCAACAAGTCGCATTGGGGTTGGAACAATTCCTTCAACGCCATTATCGGCTCTCTGATGGCAAAGCGTTACAGGACCAAACGGTGGGTGCCCTTCGTGCATCCGGATTCCACGAGCTAGCGATCGATGCAGAGCGGCTCTATCACCAGTGCCTTGGAAACGATGACACATCCTCAACCGACCGATGGAAAACCGCCGCGACAGAACTGGTCGGTCGCCTTGCGATTGAAAAAACAAACCGCGCGGCTCACCAGCGGGTAATGGCAACCGATTCCGGTTATCGAAAGGCGAAGTCTGCCTTCATCCTGTTGGCAATGCTCACTGTTCCGTTGTCCGCTTCACTTTCGCTTGCCTCTGAGACAGAGAAAGCAGCCACGACGCCGGAAACTGGTAAAACAGAGCAGGCACCCGCAGCCCGAATGAGCCCTGGTGACAAAGTTGATTCCGCACCATCCGAAGATCAACCATTGTCAAAGTCCCAGATAGGACGCTTGTTCCAGGAGGCTTCCACACTGTATTCCGAGGCAATGCTCAGTTCGGAGCAGCAGGCCAGCAACGAGAGTTTTTCTGAAGTAGCCAAACGCCTGCAACTACTTGTTGATGCGGGGATCACAAACGATGACCTGTTTGCCACGCTTGCGAACGCTCAGGCTCGTACGGGAAAATCAGCAGAGGCAATCGCGAATTATCGACGTGCTCTGCGATACTCACCCGAGAACCAATCCCACCGTGATCGACTCGCAGAGACAGAAGCCGCGGCGGGCATTTCCTACGACGTTGCAGGTAGCCCCATCAATCGTGTCCGACGCTACAACGACTTCGTGTTGCACTTCGTATCCCCAAGTGTGATGCTCTTTGTTGCATTCATCGCTTGGCTTTGTGCCTGGGGTTTCGCAGGGTGGCGGTTGATGTCGGGACCACAACCCTGGAAGCTCCCCGCCACTTGCCTGATGCTGTTGGCCGTGACCACGTTCTGCTCTTACCAATTGCGAATCTCGGAGTTTTCACGCGATAAACAGGCCGTCGTCACGCAATCCGAAATCCCCCTCAGGAAAGGTGATGGCACGGAATTTGAATTGGTTCAAGACACCCCGGTTCCCGCCGGCAAACTGGTGCAAATACTGGATCACCGTGGCTTCTGGCACAAGGTACAACTCGCGAATGGTCAAAGCGGTTGGTTGCCCTCGGCGGCGTTGGAGCTGATTTGAATCAGCACGGCAATGAATTTCGCCGTGAATTCTTTTGTGAATTACCTGTTTTCCGGGCTCATTATCAGCCAAATCCTTCAAAATTGCACCCAGATCGGGACACGCGATTTCTGAGGGTGGTTTCGCTGACTTGGTCTATGGTCGAAACTCTAGGGCATGACTGTTGCACCCGATCTACTCCCGTACGCCTCCCATGATTTTCAGGTTGCGGGGCACACACTACGCTACCTCGATGAGGGCACTGGGCCTGAAGTTTTACTATGCGTGCATGGTAATCCGACTTGGAGTTTCTATTACCGTAAGGTGATTGAGCGATTTTCCTCCGACTACCGTGTCATCGCTGTAGACCATGTCGGTTGTGGACGCAGTGACAAACCGTCCCGAGCAGCATTTCCGTACACCCTCAGCTCGCACCGTGACAACCTGATTGCCCTGATTGATGCTCTGGACATTCAACGGATCACACTGATCGCACACGATTGGGGCGGCGCCATCGGGCTCAGCTCCGTCCTGGAACGCATGCCGAAGCTTCAGCGAGTGGTACTGCTGAACACGGGAGCATTCCCCCCACCCTATCTGCCAACGCGGATCGCTGCGTGCAGGGCTCCCGTTCTTGGTAGTTTGGCTGTACGTGGATTGAATGCGTTCGCCCGAGCCGCAATCACGATGGCAATGTCCCGCAACCGAATGACACCGGAAGTTGCACGCGGGCTTCTCGCTCCATACGACAGCTGGAAAAACCGTGTGGCAATCGATGCATTTGTGCGCGACATCCCCATGACGCCCCAGCACGTCACCTATAAAACGCTTGCCGATTTGGAACAGAGACTACCTGACCTGGCTGACATTCCCTCCCTTCTGGTTTGGGGCATGCAGGACTGGTGTTTCCGTCCGGAATGTCTTCGTCGTTTTGAGGCAGTGTGGCCGCAGGCAACTACCATCGAGATTGCCGATGCGGGCCATTATGTCCTGGAGGACGCACCGCAAGAAACGCTCGATGCAATCAGCCGTTTCCTCAAGGAAAACCAATCCTGAAGCTGAAACCCGGTTCGGTTCCCGGCTAGCGAAGCGGAAAAGGTACGTGCGCCAATGAAACCCGAGTCAAGAAAAATGACTCTGACACTGAACTCCCATGCCAGATCCGCTTGAGCCCTACCGACGACTTTGCACCTCTCCAGCAGACGCAATACGCTGGGCGTGTATTCTCGAAGCGTCAGCCCCCAAGGTGGGCAACGTGCACCCGGGACGTTCATTCAAAGACTTGGCATGCACTGATTTTCTTGAAGCGGCGGAGATCACCTGCCAGAACTTTCGCAACCGGGGAATGCGGATCAGCCAACGAATGCGTGATTCAGTTCTTGAGACCAGGGCACAACTGGGAACCAATGTCAATTTGGGAATCGTTCTACTGCTTGGCCCTCTCGTGGCAGCAGACGAGCGTCAGATGACACTCACAAAAACATCCGAACGGACGGTCTGCACGAATCGGCTTGAAGACTGGATTCCACTGACAAGCACATGCCTGGCTGAGCTTGACGAATTTGACGGTGCAGACATTTTCGAAGCGATCCGATCTGCAACGCCAGGCGGCATGGGATCCTCCGATAAACTTGACATCAACAAGCGTCACGATCGGGTGAACATTCTCGAGGCCATGCATCTTGCAGCAGATCGGGATCAAATTGCAAGGCAATATTGTGACAGCTTTCGCGAATTGATTCTCGAAATCACGCCCGTAGTATCCGACGCGTTCGAAAACACACACGATGTCCTGTCGGGACTCTGTCACGCCCAAATCCACCTGCTTTCCCGGACACCTGATTCCCTGATAGCGAGAAAAAACGGACTTCGGGTTGCCGGTGAGGTACAACGTCGTGCCGGGTTAGTCGATCCTGATGACCAGAAAAGCGTCAGTGAATTCGATCTGTACCTGCGTTCAGAAGACCATCAATTGAATCCGGGAACCACGGCAGATCTCATCGCAGCCTCGGTTTATCTGTTGCTGAGAACCCATCCTTCGGAGAAAAAAAATCATGAGTGACGCCACTTACCGAGTCGACGTCAGTAAAGAGCAATTTGTCTTTTCAGCTGCTCATTTCATTACTTTTGCGGGCGATATCTGCGAACGCATTCATGGCCACAACTATGGTGTGCGGGCAAGCATTGAAGGTCCACTGGACGAAAACCGTTACGTGGTTGACTTCATTGCGTTGCGTGACGCCGTACTGGAACAGACTCAAGCGCTTGATCACCACGTGATCCTTCCCAGCGACCATGCTGAAATCAAAATCACCAGCGATGATAAGGAGACAACAGCAACCTTTCGGGACCGCCGTTGGGTATTCCCGAATGAGGATTGCGTGATTCTGCCGGTGATCAACACCACCGCCGAGGAAATTGCACGCGTCATTGCCGAACGCGTGATAACTAAAACCCACGAGAAATTCGGTGGGCAACTTTCATATTTGGAAGTTGCGGTGGACGAAAACTGTGGCCAATGGGGAGTCTGTCGTATTCCTTGGCCCAACCAGAGTCCCCTCGACTGACGAGTGATTCGTCGTCGCTGCCGGATCCCTCTCTAAAACTTGCCACACATTCGCGAACCCCGATAGATCTGTGAAAAATCCAGCACCATCAGCCTCTCTGCAATTTTCAGGTTCGATTTTCCATTGCCTTCTGTTTGCCTTTGTTCCAGCTCTCGCCATTGGACAGGACGAATCTTCCGTCCGCCCACCCAATATTCTGTTTGCGATTGCTGATGATCTGTCTTTCCCTCATATGGGCGCATACGGGACGGAGTGGGTCAGGACCCCTGGTTTCGACCAGGTTGCACGCGAGGGTCTTTTATTCAACCGCTGCTACACTCCCAACGCGAAGTGTGCCCCATCGCGGTCCTGCATTCTGACCGGGCGGAATTCCTGGCAACTTGAAGCAGCAGCCAACCACTGGTGCTTCTTTCCCGCCAAGTTTTCAAGTTATGTCGAGGTGCTCGGGGAACACGGCTATGCGACCGGAATGACGGGCAAGGGCTGGGCGCCCGGCATTGCCAAGGATGCAGACGGTAAATCACGGCAGATGACCGGAAAACCGTTCAACCGGCGCAAAGCAAAGCCACCAACGCGAGCAATCAGCGGCAATGACTATGCCGGAAACTTCAAGGACTTTCTGGACACCGTCCCAGATGATGCGCCCTTTTGTTTCTGGTATGGATCCACTGAACCCCACCGCAGGTATGAGTTTCAAAGTGGTGTCAACAAAGGAAACAAGAAACTAAGCGACATTGATCAGGTTCCTGCTTTCTGGCCAGACAATGATGTTGTGCGACACGACATGCTGGACTACGCACTGGAAGTCGAGCACTTCGACAGCCACTTGCAGAGAATGCTTCGGGAACTGGAAAACCGCGGCAAACTTGACAACACACTGGTTGTCGTCACGGCTGACAACGGAATGCCTTTTCCCAGAATCAAAGGGCAGGAATATGAAATGAGTAATCATCTGCCGTTGGCGATCATGTGGCGTGAAGGCATCAAGAGCCCAGGTCGAACCATCGATGCACTCGTTTCCTTCATTGATCTGGCGCCAACTTACCTTGAACTGGCAGGCATACCGTGGCAACAGAGCAAGATGGCACCCTCACCGGGGAAGTCCTTGACCCACCTTTTCCGCGAGGAGTCTGATGACTCGCACCGAGACTTTTTGCTGATTGGAAAAGAGAGACATGATGTGGGTCGCCCCAACGACGAAGGTTATCCGATACGCGGAATTGTCCAGGGCTCTTTTCTTTTGATACGCAACTTCAAAACCGAGCGTTGGCCTGCAGGAAACCCGGAAACCGGGTACCTGAATACTGATGGCAGCCCAACCAAAACCGAACTGATTAACGCCCGCCGATCCGGTACTGACGACAAACATTGGCAACTTGCATTCGGTTTTCGACCGGAATACGAAATGTTCAATATCGAAACCGATCGTGAGTGCCTCACCAATCTTGCAGATGCTGACCGATACGCGAATCTGCGGGAAAAAATGAAAACCACAATGCAAGATGCATTGCAGGCTGAGAATGACCCACGTCTGGTGGGAAATGGTGACGTGTTCGACGAATACCCCTACGCCAATGGACGGGAGCGAAACTTCCATCAGAGGTACCTGGAGGATCCAGGTTCAATGCGTGCCGGGTGGGTAAATCAAACCGACTTTGAACCTGTGCCGCATAAAAACGAAGCCAGTGCACCAAAGAAGCGGTGATGCGACCGGTTGCGAAAACGCAACAAAACAGGGCTGTCATCCTATTCGGATGACGTTGATTTGAGAGGACGATGGGCAGGTTCCGGAGCAACTGCCCAGCAACTGCCAATTTGAGACAGAGATTTCAGTATGGTCCCGCAGCTTTGCAGGGCATCGCGGCTTCATGAAAGAAACCAGCACCAATGTCGGACTTGTGTAATATTGCTTCTGAACGCCGTACAGGGATTGTCGATATCGTAGACTCATGTAATTTAATTGCAAAAGCAATCACGTTTCGTCTAGGACGCACACCCCGGGCCTCTCTTCTCCTTCCTTCATGGGCGGCTACCGATGTTGATCGTTGAATCGCTCAAAAAGAAATTTCAGCTCGAAGAGACAGAAGTCCGGGCCGTGGACGGGGTGTCGTTTGAAGTCGCAGCGGGTGAGGTGTACGGGCTTCTGGGTCCGAATGGGGCCGGCAAAACAACCACACTCCGCATGATTCTGGGGCTCGTCAAGCCAGACGCTGGCTATGCGGAGGTCAGTGGCTATCGTACGCGAACCGATCCGTCCGCGGTAAAGTCGCGGCTCGGATTCGTTTCCGCAAGCGATGGTGTGTACCCTTGGTTGAGCGTGCGGGAAATGCTGCTTTACTTCGCAGATTTGTACGGTGTGGAACCCACCGAAGCTGCATCTCGGTGTGAGCAACTTTCTGAACTGATGGGCATCAAGCCGTTGTTGGATCGGCGGGCGGGCAGTCTTAGCACTGGACAACGGCAACGCGTGATCCTCGTTCGCGGGCTGATTCACGATCCTCCGGTGATGCTGCTGGATGAACCAACCCGTGGTTTGGATGTGGTCGGTGTCCAGACGATTTTTGAATACATCAAAAATCTCAGAGAACTGGGAAAAGCGGTAGTTGTCTGTACGCACCGCTTGGACGAAGCAGAGCGACTGTGCGACAGGTTCGGTTTACTGCATCAGGGAACCATGCATCGCACGGGAACTCTTCAAGAACTTCGACAGCAAAGTGGTCATGACCACCTCGTCGAAATGTTCGTCGAGTTATTGGGGAGTTAACACAATGGCGGGAACGCGCATCGAAGGTCGCCTCTGGCGACTTTGCCAGAAAGAACTCAGAGAAACGATTCGTGATCGCCGCACGATCTTTACGCTTTTACTGATGCCGCTGCTGGTTTACCCGATCATGAGCATGGCGTTGAATCGTTTTCTTCTGACAAGCGGTGAAATCGACGACGGCTACACAATTTGCGTCGCTACCGACATGGAGCGTGATATCCTGGACCAGTGGTTGAGCAGTCCCCTCAGCGTTCCTCCAGAGGCGATTCTTGAAAGCAGCGGCAATGAACTTGCCAAATTCAACGCCATCATCATCCCTGGCATCTCACCGGCCGAAGCGGTACTCAGCAATCAAGCTGACGTTGGTCTCCAACTGAGCAATCTGGAAACGGGAATACCAACTGCAACGTTCTATGCATACCGTGGAGACAATGTCAGCCAGGCAGCCCGACGCGTGGTGGTCGAGAGACTTCAATGGCTGAAGCTATCTCAGGCAGAAATCCTGTTGAAGCAGAGAACAAAAGACTATCGTCCGCCCCTGACGGTCCAAGCAGAAGATGTCGGCGAAGTGGAAGAGAACTCGATGCTTGCGACGATCGTTCCTCTCGTTCTTGTATTGATGACGATTACTGGTGCGGTTTACCCGGCAATTGACCTGACTGCGGGGGAACGGGAACGCGGAACGATGGAAGCTGTCATGGCGTCGCCTGTTCCACGCGGTTATGTCCTGTTCTCCAAGTACACGGCTGTCGTTGCTGTTGCCTTGCTGACGGCAGTCGCCAACCTGATTGCCATGTTCACCACACTGTGGGCTGGCGGCCTTCTGGGCCTTCTTACCGGTGGTGATGCTTTTCCATGGATAACGATCCTCCAGATGCTGGCATTGCTCGTCCTGTTCAGCGGTTTTTTTGCCGCGATTCTTCTTTCATTGACGAGTTTCGCCAAGTCATTCAAAGAGGCACAGGCTTATCTGATTCCAGTCATGCTTCTTTCGCTCACCCCAGCGATGCTTTCGCTCATGCCTGGAATCACCCTAACAGGAGCTTTGACGGTCCTTCCACTGATCAACATTGTCCTGCTCGCCCGCGACCTACTCTCCGGATCTGCTGACCCCAGCAATGCATTTGTTGCTATTGTCAGCACCACGGCCTATGCCGCCGCGGCGCTGTCAGTCGCCGCGAAATTATTTGGCAGCGATGCTGTGACGCGGACCAGTGACAAATCCATCGGTTCGATGCTAAGGCGTCCTCGCGAATCCAGCCCGGTACCAACACCGCAAGCTGCTGCTCTGATGCTCGCTCTGCTCGTGCCGGCCTACTTTCTTGTTTCAAACGGACTGATACGTTTCATCGGAAACTCCGATGGGATCGATATCCAATGGACGCTCCTGCTCAACGCTTTGGCTTTGATTTTCACGTTTGGTGTATTGCCAATCACAGCCGCGTGGCTGTCCCGCAACAATTTCAAAACCACATTTCAGTTGCGACCAGCTGGCATCATGTCCTTCATTGGCGCAACGCTGCTGGGTCTGGGGGCTTGGGCCTTTGCCCATGAAGCATTCGTGATCGCCGATGCTCTGGGGATCGGAGGTCTATCCGAGCAGCAAATCGAGAGGGCCAAGGCGTCTATCGAAAAGATGCGTGAAGCGTCACCGATTCTGCTGATCGCTGCATTTGCTCTGACACCGGCCGTTATCGAAGAGCTCTGTTTCCGCGGCTATCTTTTTTCCGCAACTTCTGGTGTCGTCTCACCGTTTCGCACCGTTCTGATTACCGCATTTCTGTTCGGGTTGTTTCACGTTTTGACAGGGAACGCTTTGCTCGTGGAGCGTTTCATTCCATCCACCCTCATGGGCTTGATCATCGGCTGGGTGGCGTACCAGACTCAAAGTGTGTTGCCCGGAATCGTCATTCACTTCGTCCACAATGGGTTACTCAATACGGTTCTCTACTATCAGGAACAACTCAGTTTTTTGGGCGAGGGCTTCGACAATCAGGCACATCTTCCACCTCTGTGGCTGAGCATTGCGTGTGTTCTGGTACTCACCGGTGCAGCACTCGTCTGGCTAGCGAATCGACGTCGAAACGGAAACAACGATTCCATCAGCGGCGACACAATCACAAAGTGACCCGAAAACGCTCACTCAGTGATCAAGACACAGCGATCAAGACACAGCGAAATTCACTTGAACAGTGAAGTTCACTTGAAACGTCTTAGTGGCCACTCGAGGAGTCACCCTGTTTTTCCAGATACTTCTGCTGCCGCTGCAAACCGGGATGCTAAAACAGGCGGAGCAGCGTTGCCCCGGCAATGGCTTGCTTCGCCGAAGAAAGGAAACAGCACTCGGGCGATCCTAACGGGAGAAGATCATGCCCCAGGAGGAATTATTTCCTGAGAACTGAAGCACGGCGAGACCAGCAACAAGTAAAAGCACAACGGCCAATCCGAAGAACAAAGCGGTGCGTAATCCACGTCCCGATTTTCGCTTGCCAGCGTCTTCGTCACCCGGAACATTGATTCCCAAAACGCTCGCAACACGCTGGGGAGCGTCGCCGTGAACAAAAGCCAGTCCGGCAATGCACCCTTTGTCTGTGACACGCTTCCATTGCAACTTGGTTTCAACACAGAAATCCGTGTCATCCTCGCAGTCAATGCAGACTCGCAAACGCTTGTCATCCGGGATCACAACATCGGTTTGGATCATCAAGCCACCGTTTGAATAATCCCGCAACTCGATATCGATTCGATCTGGGTGCAACGGCCAGAACATCTTGGCCGGATGGGTCACTTCGATTCGGGGATCGCTACGACGATTCAAGAATCCCTGATCAGCAAGCGTGTGCAGAACATCATCACCGATGTTTTCGTTCAGGCTGCAACCAAGAATGGTTTGGCCGCCAACCCAGGGTTCGATGTACCTGACTTCACCGACAAACTCCTCGGTCGGCAAATCTGTTTCCATGATCACCCGAATCTGCTGCCCCACCCGGAATTGCCCATTGCTGAGCAAACGCATGCCGTTGTTCGACAGGTCGACCACAGTACCCGCGTTTGCATCTTCATTTGGCAGTTCGATACGGCACGCAAGAACCTGCGCTTCGTTTGTCTTGAAACGACGCTGCCGTCGATTTTCCGCAGATCCTCTATGTGCAGATGCTTCGCGAGATTCGTTTCCGACTGTCATTTTTTGCCCAAATATGAACAGATTAGGAGTTACCAAGCATTTCTAGCTTGTAGTTAGCACTGGGCCCGTTTTTTTCACAGACTGGGTATCCCAAGGACTGATACCACTGATAATTTGTAGCGGATTATCGGATCGTAACGAACGCTCAACTGAAAACCCGGACAAACTCATGCCTGCAGAAACATCCTTGCACCAATTAAACCGGTTGCAACGATCTTTCCGTCCAGTGTGCCAGCGGGCTTCAGCTTCACGACGACAACATGAGCGACAGGACCAGCACCTTGCTGTCGATCGTGTGATGCCGCGGGTTCGATCGTTTTTTGTAGCGTGCCATTCATCTTTTTCCCGTGGGTTCATTGCAGTTGCGTTGTTGTTAGCGCATGCAGATCAAGGCATGTCAGAATGGCCTCAATGGCGAGGTCCGCTCGGCACGGGAGTCGCACCGAACTCGAACCCGCCAACCGAATGGGACTCTGAAAACAATCATCGGTGGAAAACGAAAATTGACGGTGAGGGGCATTCCACACCCATCGTGTCAGATGATCTCATCTTCGTGACCACAGCGATTCCCATCGGCCCAGCTCTTGCTCCACGTGCAAGTGGTCGCCCGGGCGCCCATGACAATCGAATGGTGACCAGCATGTATGAATTCCAGGCATGGGCGGTCGACCTGAATACCGGCGCTGTTCGCTGGAAAAAAACGCTGACAAAGGCAATCCCTCTAGAGGGAGGACACAACACTGCCAGTCTCGCATCAGCATCACCGGTCACCGATGGTGAGCGTTTTTTTGCTTACTTCGGTTCCCACGGCCTGTACTGCTTGAATCGTGAGGGTGAACTCCTCTGGAAAAAGGACTTGGGAAAAATGCACACCAAGCATGGCCACGGCGAGGGTGCATCGCCTGCTCTTCATGGAAACACGATCGTCGTGAACTGGGATCATGAAGGTGATTCTTTTCTGGCAGCATTCAATACGAGCAATGGACTGCAACGCTGGCGTGTACAGCGCAATGAAGTCACATCATGGAGCACTCCGGTGATCACAACGGTCGACGGTGAACCGCAGGTGATCGTCTGCGGGACAGATAAGATCCGCGGCTATCGTCTCTTGAACGGACAAGTGATTTGGGAATGTGGAGGGATGTCGGCAAATATCGTTGCCACGCCCGTTGTCAGCGATGGGATCCTCTACGCCGGCAGCAGCTATGAAAAACGAATACTCATGGCTATCCGACTCGCCGAAGCGCAAGGAGACATCACCGACACTGAACATGTACTTTGGTCCCGCTTCAGGGGCACACCGTACGTTCCATCTCCTTTGATTTACAAAGATTCGCTGTATTTTCTGACCCACTATCAAAACGTACTTACACGCATCAACGCAAAAACAGGAACAGACTCCCCAGGTGCATTCCGGCTTGGTCCACTCACGAACATCTATGCTTCACCTGTTGCTGCCAATGGCAATCTCTACATCACCGATCTGGACGGCCAGACGCTTGTCATGACAGCGACTGAAATACCGCGTGCGTTGTCCCTGAATCCAATCGGTGAACCTGTAAGCGCATCACTTGCAGTGGTGGGATCGGTAATCCTGATTCGCGGTGCACAGCATCTCCATTGCATTGGCGAACGCTAGCCGGATCCGCCTCGACTTTATCCTGAATTGTGCAACAATCCGCAGCATGACAGATGCACCCCCGCTACCGATGCTCATAACAGGAATTGCCGGTGTTCCCGGCTACAATGCGTTCCATCATTTTCGTGCGCTCCATGGCGATCAGGTAGTCGGCCTCCGTCAGGAATCCATGTGGCCACTTCGAGGCGAGGGGATCGTTGCATGTGACGTTGAGGATGCCAAAGGCATTCAACGGATCTGGGACAAGTACCAATTCAAGAGCTTGCTGAACTGTTCGGGAACATGCCGCCTCAAATCCTGTGAACTTGACCCCGCGATGGCGCACCGGGTCAATGTCGTGGGCACCGAGAACATCATGCGATGTGCTCAGGAACATCATGCACGTGTCATCCATCTGTCAATCGATCTTGTATTTTCCGGCTCATCTGACGGCGGCTACATCGAAACCGATCCCGTGGACCCCGTGACGGTTTACGGCATGAAAATGGTGGAAGCCGAAAACATTGTCAAAAAACTCTGTCCTGACAGTTGCATTCTGCGCATCTCATTGCCAATGGGTATCAGTTTCAACGGACATGCCGGAGCCATCGATTGGATCGCATCGCGTTTCAAGAAAAACAAACCGGCAACGCTTTATTTCGACGAGATTCGAACCCCCTCTTACACCGACTGCATGAATCGACTTTACGGCAGATTATTCGCGGAGCCGATCAAAGGCACGTTCCATGCAGGTGGCACCAGAAAACTGAGCCTCTACGAAATTGCCCAAATCGTCTCAGTCGTTGGTGGATATGATCCATCACTGCTACATGGTTGCCCTCGAATCGACGCAGGACCGATGCCCCCCAGAGCGGGTAATGTCACCATGGATTCCTCAAAACTGATTGATTCGATTGGATACCATCCAT
Source organism: Rubripirellula sp. (assembly GCA_012270065.1). Taxonomy (GTDB): domain Bacteria; phylum Planctomycetota; class Planctomycetia; order Pirellulales; family Pirellulaceae; genus Rubripirellula. The sequence continues at coordinate 29,464 of JAAXJB010000034.1, forward strand.
TCGATCCGTGGCCTTTTAGTGCTGACCTTGTCCCCACAGACCGGAATTGGCATCTGATATCGAACGGATTTGAGGGGTCTCACCGCAAGGTTGCTGAACTCCTTTATCAAAATCCGAATTTCCCTGGGACAGTTCCACCCAGCCGCACAGAAATCTGGGGTTCAAAACGTTTCCGCTGACACACAGCCATTTATCATTGCCGCGAACCTGTCGGATCATCCAATCGGTGAAAACGGGGCGTTTCACTGGGACACCGACTGCTTTTATAATCTTCATTTCCTTTCCAAGTCACCGCCTCCCGAATCAAACCGACTCATGCGAAGAACACCCATTCGATTGATTGCTGGCCTCACTCTGGTCATTTGCCAAATTCAGAGTCCAGCGTTGTGCCAAGACTCGCCATCCCCGGAGTCGGCAGGTTCGTCAGCAGCGACACCAGCGGCAGAGGAGCTTGCACGCGGGTTCGTGTTTGATGACAGAAACGGCAATGGCAAACGCGACTCCGGTGAAGCGGGAATCAAAGGTATCCGCGTCAGCAACGGATCAAAGATTGTCACGACTGATGCGAATGGACAATACGAGATTCCTGTGGCGGATGATACGATCATTTTCGTGATCAAGCCTCGGGACTGGGCGACACCTTTGAACCGGAACCAGTTGCCGCAGTTTTTCTATATACACAAACCCGCGGGCTCACCGGAAAACTTCCGTTTCAAGGGAGTGCCACCGACCGGCCCCCTCCCCAAATCTGTTGACTTTCCACTACTCCGCCGTGTCGAACCGGACAAATTCAAGGCAATCATGTTCGGCGATCCACAACCGAAAAACGTTGCGGAGGTGGAATACATGTCGCACGATGTGGTTGAACAGATCATCGCAGAACAGGCGCATGGAGCAGCGTTTGGAGTAACGTTGGGTGACATCGTCTTTGATGACCTGAGTGTGATGGAACCTCACAATCAGGCTGTGGCGCTGATTGGGATACCGTGGTACAACGTGATCGGCAATCACGATCTCAATCAGGATGCCAAAACTGATCAGCAAAGCGATGAAACCTTTGAACGGATTTATGGACCTGCCTATTATTCATTCGACTATGGGCCGACCCATTTCATGGTTCTCGACGATGTGCAATGGCATGGTCCAACCGACGGAAAGAAAGGTGGTTACCAGGGAGGTTTTGGTGAAAAGCAAATGGAATTCATACGAAATGATCTGGCCCTGATTCCCAAAGACCAGCTGGTCGTGTTGATGATGCACATACCACTGGATGGTGTCCGAGATCGTGAAGAGCTTTATCGACTGATTGAAGAACGGCCAGCCACCGTATCGCTATCGGCGCATACCCACTACATGGAACACCGTTATCTGGGGGAAGAGAATGGCTGGAAAGGCCCTCAAAAACATCATCACATTGTCAATGTTACCGTATGCGGCAGTTGGTGGCGTGGAAGAAAAGATGAACGAGGGATTCCACATGCAACCATGAGTGATGGGGGGCCCAATGGCTACTCCATCATGGAGTTTGATGGCCACGAGTACAAACTGGAAATGCGTGGAGCCAACCGCCCAGCCAATTATCAGATGCAGATTTATGCGCCCGAGTCTGTCAAACAGGCGGATCTGAAAACGACAGATGTGATTGCCAACGTGTTCAATGGATCTGAAAAATCCGCGGTTTCCTTCCGCATTGTCGATCAAAAAGGCAACCCGGGTGAATGGAATGCCATGCAACCAAAACGTCAACCGGACCCTGCCTTTGTTGCAGAGAAGGAACGCGAGGATGCGGTTCCAAACCGCCCGTGGACCTCATTGCCAGGCGCTCATTCGACACCGCACATCTGGACGGCAAAACTTGGGACCGATATTTCCCCCGGAATCCATGTGATTGAGGTGAGAGCCACGAATGTGATTGGCAAGTCAGTAAGCGGCCGGAGAGTCATCAAGGTAAAATGAGGATCTTGACTCGCAGTCAGATGCCTTTCGCCTTGGATCAAGTTCCAACTCAATTTTCGGCGCGGGCCATCACGATTTCGGCAATGGCGTGAACTGGCCTGTCACGCCGTGACTTCACTCCGGTTCAGATTCAGGAAATCGCCGGAAAACCCGCATCGCAATGCCGACCGAGACCAATAAAATGAGGGATCCGACAAAGAACGGAATCCCTGGGATCTGAACGATCGCATCATCACTGATGAAATAACTGAATAGCAGGGTATTGAAAAACAGAGGCGCAATAATGTTGGTCAGGCTTGTCAACGATGTTAACGAACCTTGAATCTGCCCCTGTTCAGATTCATCCACCCGACTGGTGACCAGAGTTTGAATGGCAGGCCCGCTAACGCCAGCAAAAGCTCCAAAAATGATGATTCCGGGAATCATCCATCCTTGAGAGGCCAAACCGTAGCCCAAAAAGGAAAATGCACCCACAATGGTTCCCAATACCACAGTACGACGTTCTCCGAGTCGACGCACCGTTGGTCGCACAAGTCCACCCTGCACCAGCACTGCCATGACGCCAACAAGGCCCAGAGCCCACCCATTCAAACTCTCATCCCATTGGTAACGAAAACCGGTATAAAGAACCCAGACACTTTCAAGGCCGCGCTGTGCCAGCGACTTGCAGGCGAACACGGCGGCCAACCCGGCAATCATGGGATACATACGCAAGCGTCGAACGGTTAAAAACGGATTGGCATTTCTAAGGCTGAAAGCGGTACGTTTCTCGGGTGGCAATGATTCCGGCAAAACGAAGAAGCCATACAACCAGTTAACCAGTGCCAATCCCGCTGCCACAAAGAATGGCCAACGAAGGTTGTAATCCCCCAGAAATCCACCCACTGCGGGACCAATGGTAAAACCGAGGCCAAACATCATTCCAAAGAAGCCGAAATTACGGGCACGCGTCTCATCCGTTGAAACATCGGCGATGTACGCATTGGCGGTTGCAAAGTTCGCCCCCATGATCCCGGCCAGAATCCTCCCCAGAAACAGCCAGCCGATACTGGTGGCCACGCCTTGTATCAGAAAGTCAATTCCCAGCCCACAAAGTGACACGAGCAATACAGGCCGCCGCCCGAAGCGATCTGACAAAGCTCCCAGAATCGGCGCGAAGATAAATTGCATCAGGGCATAAGCTGCAGCGATGATACCGACATACCTGGCTGCTCTGGCATAACTTTCATCCTCGGACTCGTCTTCCGAACCATTGGTCTGATCGATCGGAAGCGTTGCTTCTGCGTCCCCCGCTACCACTTCAAGTGGCCCCACGTCTACCAGCTCTCTGACTAGTTCCGGGAGAACCGGGACGATGATTCCTATTCCCAGAATATCGATGAACAGCGTTATCAAAATGAACGCGATCGCAGCCTTGCGTTCTTTGCCGGGAGATTGCGTCATTGAGTCAAATCAACAGAGGAGTTCGCATCGAGCGAGGTTGGGGGCACAGCATTCTAGCCACTGATAGCTGAACCAACAGGATGCGTAAGCGTCGGATCTGAAATTTGAAGCAGTTCAATTGGCAAATATCGACTGTTTTTGCAGATCACACCGTCGATTCGCAAGGCAAAACCTCCGCGAAACCAACAGGGACAAAGAATCGTCACATGTGTACCTTCGCGAGGAAACTCGATCCGGCTGCCTTGCTCGTCTGGGCCAAATCTGGCAGCAGGCTTCCGAAATTCGGCGATTGCATTTTTTCCAGCCACAATCGCCGTCGGGCTACAGGCTTCACAAGGCCGCCCACTTTAACGCCCCAATGCAATGCATGAACAACAACAACAAATGGATGCCAAGCGGTTCAGAAACCACTGTTTTTTTCCTCAATTGCCAAGCACGTGTCGTTACATTTCCGGTCGAATCTTGCCAATTCAGCATATCGGGGGTAGTCTGTTGAGGCAGCCACTTACCCGCCAGGACCCGCTCTGTTGATGAATGATCTCCCCCCTTCCCCTCCTGCGGAGCTTAGCTCCGATGATGTTCAGAGCATCCAGCGTCTGCAGCAGTGCCACGCCCGCCTGAAAGCTGAACTTGGTCGCGTCATTGTCGGTCAAACTGAGGTGATCGATCAACTGGCGACGGTATTGTTCGCCCGCGGACATGCACTCCTGATGGGAGTTCCCGGGCTGGCCAAAACTCTTCTGATCAGCAAACTTGCTGAAACCATGTCGCTGAACTTCAATCGAATCCAGTTCACGCCCGACCTGATGCCAATGGATATCACGGGCACAGACATTCTTCAGGACACTGCGGAAGGACGCCGTGAATTCCAGTTCATCCGTGGTCCGGTCTTTGCCAACATTGTTCTTGCCGACGAGATCAACCGCGCACCTCCCAAAACACAGGCTGCGATGCTGGAGGCAATGCAGGAACGACGCGTGACAGTACTCGGCAAGCCATACGAACTGGAAGAACCATTTTTTGTTCTTGCCACCCAAAATCCAGTTGAACAGGAGGGCACTTATCCGCTGCCCGAAGCGCAACTTGACCGTTTCATGTTCCTGATTGAGCTGACGTATCCCAGCGAAAGCGAAGAAATCGAGATCGCTCGTACCACCACCGGGACTTCATTGCCGACTCTGGAACCGCTGATGCAGGCTGAGGAAATCACAGGTTTCCAGGATCTTACCCGCCGGATTCCCGTACCCGAACACATTTATCAATACGCCGTTCGCCTGGTACGGCAAACACGTCCCCAGGAAGGTACGGCACCGGAATGGCTCAAGCCGCTGGTGTCTTGGGGCGCAGGCCCACGCGCTATCCAATACCTGATCCTGGGCGGAAAAACACGAGCCGCTTTGCATGGACAGTACATGGTCCGGCTCGAAGACATACAAGCAGTCGCGGAACCCGTCCTGACGCATCGCATGATTACAACTTTCGCCGCACAAAGTGAAGGAATCGACGCAAGGAGGATTGTCCGAAGGCTGGTGGAAGAAACCACGCCCGACGGAATTGCTCCCACTGCGACAGGATCGGCGTGAGGTGAACGGTGAAAAGTGGTCTCCACGCGTCAAATGACTGCCCAGAACACCACGGTACCCCAGCAGTGCACGGTACCCCAGCAGTGCACGGTACCCCAGCAGTGACTGTTCGCTGCCTTGTGAGGGCTACCTTTCTGAGTTGGACCGCAATGGCGATTGCCCTGGCGTATTCGTCGGAACTGTCTCCCCCTGCTTTGGCTCAATCACCTTCTTCTCCGCAGGATGCCAGTTCTCCGCAGGATGCCAGTTCTGCCAAGTCGTCACCGGCAGTTGCGGACTTCGATAAGTACGACAACGATGGCAATGGGTTGCTTTCACGCGATGAGTTCCGCGGTCTGAAAACCGATGCCAGCGGCCGACTGGCAACTTTCGCGACCATCGATACATCCGGTGATGGGGAATTGAGTCGTGAGGAATATGCATCCGCGCGTCAGGCAACTCTACCAACCGGCGATCCGTTCATACGAATCCTGCAACGAGCGATCGAAGCGATGGATGAGTCGTATGACGGCTGGAAGTACCGCCCGGAAGAAACCGTCGACAGTACAATTTTCACGATCAATTACAACGCTTCCATTTCTACTGATGGCCAGCGTCGACTCGATCGCGGACTCATTCTGCATGCCGACAGTGATGGCAATCGAAAAATAACGAGAGCGGAAGCCGTTCGTTTTCTCGAAACACAGTTGGGCATCCGGTGGATCACCGGTGATCTACTGCGCACCGAGGAAGGTGAAGTGGTCGACTTTGCCAACTTCCTTCGTTGCGACATCAACAAGGATGATGTTCTTACCAAAAGCGAATTCGTCGACACCTGGTGGAATAGTGAAACAGAAGAACAGGATTTCGAGTCGTTTGATGTTGACGGGAATGGAGCGGTCAATCTTTCAGAATTCGCAAAAAAACCAGGTCCTTACCTGAGAAATCCCGCGAACATTTTCACCCGAGCCGATACCAACCGGGATCAGAAACTGAGCCAGGCAGAACTGCGTGAAGCGATCCGCAGTCCACGTAAACATCTCGTCAGCTCCAATATTAAAGCGTTCGATGATGATGGTGATGATCATCTTTCCTTATCTGAATTCCGGGTATCGATGCTTGCCAATTTCAACTACCCGTGGGAGATGCGTCCCAAAGATCTGGACCGGGACGGCTTGCTCTCTTACACGGAGTTCAAGTTCCACACGCGAGATCTCTTCCAACTGCAACGTCGCTACTACTTTCATCGACTTGACCGTGACGGCAATAAAAAACTTGATTCAACTGAATTTGATTTTGAGCCCTACAGACTTCACTCGTTGTACCGGATCTCGGTCAATGGCGAGCACTCGGAACAGATCTATCGAAACGAAGAATTCCCTGTGGTGAGTTCACCTTCAATTTCTCCTGATGGAAATTGGGTCCTGTTTGATGCATCGCCTCCTGAGCGAAGCAACCTCACACAGATCATGCTCATGAAAACGAATGGAGATGATGTGCGCGACGTTTGCAAAGGCCAGATGCCATCCTGGTCTGGTAGCGGCGGTCGGTTCGTTTGCTGTCGTTATGAGCAGGGTGCGAGCATCTGGATCATGAATCCCAATGGAACAGTCCATAAGCGGATTGACGATGGATGGGCGGCGCAATGGTCACCTGATGGGAAAACCATCGCCTACACGAATGACAACAGCGTACGACTTTATGATGTCGAATCAGGTTCAATCCGCACAGCACTGGCCAAGGCGGACCATCCTTATCAATACATTTACTGGAACATGTGCTGGTCGCCCGACAGTCGTAAAATTGCATTCAAGGGAAAGACCGAAACACACGAGGAAATCGGTGTTCTTTCGATCACGGGCGTGTCCAAAATCCGGAAACTGTTCTCAACCAACGAATCCATGGGTGAAGATCTAGCCTGGTCGCCTGATGGCAAGCGTCTGTTATTCAACATGTATTCACCTCCGCATCGCCGCTAAATGATTTTTCAACTGGACATCGCGACATATTCGAGTCCGCGACTGGTTCCCGAGATCAACACCGCCAGGCCATGGAAAAGCATCTGTTTTTCACCTGATGGCAAGTGGATGATTCTCAGTTCATCAAACTGAGACAGCAGCCTGACATTCGCAGTCACGCGAATGGGGGAAGAACCTGATAGATCAGGCCGTGCACTCTCTTGCTTTCAGTCCTTCCCACAAGCCTGCTGACTGGGGGTACCAGAAAGCAAATCCAGCAACGCCCACGCGTAGGACACTGCTGGACCTGAACAGAAAAGATCCCTGCAACCGCTTCATCCACTCACACAACCTGGCGTTCCTCCGGCATGAGCCACAAAATCAGCGCTTCCAGTTAGTCTGGTCGTACTGTTTGTCCGTCTGTTCCGTCGAATGGTAGAAAAAAAACAGCAAGACAGCCCCTCAGAGGCATTCTTGTCAGATTCCTGGGTTGCACAGGCTACACTCGAAATAATACGGGTAACCGTCTGTCCACCCGGGTTCCATAAGCCATGCCACCTGACCCGAAGTCCTCAAAAGTTGCCGACAAGTTTCTTGCAGTGGCTTGCGACCGCACACTGCTCACTGCGGAAGATGCGCAGACGCTGGACAAGTTTGCCAAAACCAACTCGGTTGGCGCATCGTCAGCAGCTCTGCAAACAGGCATGCTTCTGCCCGTTCAGGTGGAGATGATTGATGCTCTGAGCAAGCCTGACGATCTCGCCCCTGGCTACGAAGTAAGTGATGTACTGGGGCATGGAGCCTTGGGCATTGTCTATCGGGCCTACCAGCTACGTCTCAAACGTGATGTTGCAATCAAATCCATCATCGAATCAAGAGTGACCACACAAGATGTGATCAGCAGATTCGAACAGGAGGGCACCACGATTGGAAGATTGAAGCATCCGAATATCGTTCGGGCGTATGACTTCGGCTGCCACAACGATCGTCTTTACCTTGTGATGGAACTGGTTGAGGGGCAGGATCTTCGAAAACAGCTGGAGAGCGGACCACTCGATACACAAACCAGCCTGTGGATTCTTCGCCAGACAGCACTCGGCCTGGCGCACGCCAAGGCGCATGACATCATTCATCAGGACATCAAACCGGGAAACCTGATCCTCACTCAGGCACCAGCGGGCTTTGATCTTCCCAAGGGTGTGCCGCTTGTCAAAATTGCTGACTTTGGACTTGCCAAACTGAATGCCGCGGAAGACACAGAAGCAAAGACACCAAGCAGGACAATGGTTGGAACCCCCATGTACATTGCGCCTGAACAACTGACGGGGAAACCGGTAGACCATCGTGCTGACATTTATGCGTTGGGTGCAACGCTATTCCAGATGTTATCCGGCAAACCTCCTTACGACGCAGAAAAACTGTCTGATATTTTTGCGACCAAGGTGAAAGCCACACCACCGCAACTTGACCATCTGCCTGATGACGTGGGACCAGAACTTGTCGAACTGATCCTCGATTTGATGCAACATGACCCGGATGATCGACCGGCGGACTACGACGAATTGGTCAAGCGGATAGACAAACTGCTCAAAACCGGTTCGGGGATCTTTCTCAACCCCATATTCGCTCGCTCTCAGCCGAGCCCGAACAACCAGGAGCAACAGCCCCGCCTGTCAAGAGTGCGCACCTGGATCACCAGACATGCAAACGGCGTCCGGATGGCATCTATCCTGCTGCTGGTCGCCACACTGAGTCTGCTCATTTTGAATCCTCCACGCATCCTGAGCGTATCAGCAACCCCCACCCTTTCACCGGATGGATGGGAAGAAGCGTTGTTTGATGGTCGGACTCTCAGTGGATTCCAAGCCCCCGACGGACTCTGGTTGGCCACCATTGATTCAGAAGGTGGATCGGTATTAACAGGTGAGGGTTCAATCTCTCGACCACTTCCCGTTCCGCCCATTCCCGATCAACAGACTGGCTTTGGTTTTGGATGCCGCGTGGGCATTGACCTGCTGTCCGCTGATCAATGTGAACTGCACTTCGGTTACTCCGGTCCTTCCCTTCAGGATTGTGCACGTTACATTGTGCGATACAATCGGAAGTCGGTGTCTCTTGGCAAATGTGATGGCCGCGAGGGGATCTATGTTCCCATCTCGCGGGAAATTCCAATTCCGGAAAATAAGAATAACGCACCAGCCTATGATCAAATCAGCATTGAGCTTCACAATGCCCAGTGGTTTGTGTTCTTCAATGGTGAACTCCTTGGTGACGCGGCTGTTGCTGACGATGGCAAAAACCGGATTTTGGAATTCATGACACGTGGCGGAAAAGTGAACTTTGAAGCCCCCAGCATTTATCGCCTGTCCAAGGCAACAGAGTCCTCGGGCTAGCAGGCTGCGAAGGCAGCTTTCATCACGCTTCCAGCATCCTTCTACGCATGCCCACGAAAAAACCTACCGCTAAAACACAGCTGACTTGGAAAAAGAAAGCCGCATTTGCTTTCATCTGCACCTCCCTGTTCTTTGGCGGGGTGGAGTTCCTGCTGTTCTTGCTGGGGGTTTCAACGATCACAAGCAAAAGCGATCCCAGCGCCGGCTTTTCGAGACAGATTCCGCTGCTGGCGTCATCCACCAATGAATCAGGAGAGGTCGTACTCACCACGGCCAGCAACAAGGAAAGCTGGTTCAATGTCCAATCTTTCCTGAAGGAAAAGCCTGCCAACACCAAACGAGTGTTCTGCGTCGGCGGATCGACCACTTTTGGACGCCCCTTCGCAGATTCCACGTCCTATGTCCGTTGGTTACGGGAATTGCTACCCGAGGTAGATCCAGCCAGCCAATGGGAAGTGATCAATGCCGGGGGTGTGAGTTATGCCAGTTACCGGGTAGCAGCTGTCATGCGTGAACTCGCACAGTATGAACCTGACCTGTTCATTGTCTACTCGGCACAAAACGAGTTTCTGGAACGGCGCACTTATGCCCGCATGTTTGAAAACCAGTCGTGGATGAACGATCTTAGCGCGGCACTGCAGAGTACTCGAACGGGTTCCACCGTTCAGCGATTGACGCAAGCGCTGCAACGATCAAACAGCAGTTCAGAAGATAGCGAAACCAAAACGCTTTCCAAATCATCTGCTCCGTATCCGGAAGAGGTCGATGAGATGCTGAATCATTCAGTCGGACCTCTGCATTACCACCGCAACGCTGAGTGGCGCAAGGAAGTGATCTTCGAGTATCAGTACAATCTCGAAGACATGATTTCCATCGCCAGAAATGCAGGCGCCGAAATCGTGTTCGTCTCCCCCGTGTCCAACCTCAGAGGCACCAGCCCTTTCAAGTCTCTCTTTGACGAAGGCACGGATGAAAAATCACTGACTGAAGTGCTACAGACTGCGAGAACCCACCTTCGAAGCGGTCAACTGGATGAAGCCCTTTCACTCGCACGCGAAGTTACTGAGGCTTCACCAAAATCCGCAGATGCCCAATATCTGTTGGGGCAGATTCTATTTGCACGGGCAGAATGGAACGAAGCAGAAGAGGCTTTTGCACGTGCGTTGGAAGAAGACATTTGTCCGCTGCGTGCCATCAAACCTCTGCGTAATGCATTACGATCTGTTTGTGAACGGGCTGACGTGACTCTGGTCGAAGCTGAAGATTTACTACGGCGGACAAGTATCGACCAGAAAGGTCACGCCTGTCTGGGTGATGATTACTTTCTCGATCACGTTCACCCAACACTTGAAGTCCATCGACTGCTGGGGAAGTGGATTGTCGATGAATTAGTCGCCAACTCGCTCATTGCTGGTCAAGCACCATCCCAGGCAAGCATGGATTCAATCCAGGACAAAGTGAGTGCATCGATTGATGATCTGGAAACTTCGATCGCCTTTCGGAACCTGGCCAAGGTGAACCATTGGGCAGGCAAATTCGCAGAAGCAACTGTAGCCGCCCGGCGTTCGCTGTTCATTGCACCAGATGATCTGGAAAGCCGTTTTCTGCTGGCCGACAGTCTCAATAATCTCGAGCAATATGAAGAGGCGCGATCTGAATACCAAATTCTATTTGATATCGAGGATTACGCTCGTGCACACCTTCCGTATGGTGAATTGCTACTGAACTCAGGAATGGTCGAGCAGGCTGAACCATATTTGATAGCAGCACTTCTTACCGACAATGAAGAACACATGGCCCGGGCCTATTACGACTTGGGGCTTCTGTATTCTGCTACAGGCCAATATGAATTGGGGGTATCTACGCTTGAAAACGTGATTGAGGCATACCCGGATGACTCCGCCACCATCGTCTTGATGGCTTTTTGTCTCCGTAACGCAGAGCGTACTGCGGATGCTGCTGAATTGCTCGACAAATTTCTTCAGCAGGAGCCCAATCATGCACGGGGCAATTTCGAAGCAGCCGAGGCACACCTTGCACTCGGGAATCTCCAGAAAGCACAAAACCACATCAAAGTTGCGGTCGCTGCTGAACCTGACAACGCCGAATTCAAAGCAACCCTGAACAGACTGGAACAAACGGCCCCAGCAGCACCCTGATGCCAAAGCTCAGCTGCCAAAGCTCAGCTGCCAAAGCTCAGCCCGGTCCTGACCAACTGGCGGCCCTGAAAACCAGCCATTCCAACCCTGCCATTTCTAAACTCGAAAAACGCTTGATTTCGGGAATCGTCCGGATGATCTCACTCATTCAACCGGTTAGGAACGAGCCGAACTTCCTCCGATCAGTACGGCTCGGAGCGTTACTGAGCAGAAAATCAGGTAATTTCAGTCGAAAATGTAAGATTCGCGTCCGAAACGAGTGCGTTTTGCCTCTTGAGAAATTGGCGGTTTCCGTCTAAATTGCTGCGAAATCATGCAATTCGCAGGAAATCTCTGATATCGGGTAATAGAAATGGCACATAAGAAGGGGCAGGGTTCGAGCCGAAACGGACGTGACTCCAATGCCCAACGCCGTGGCGTCAAGAAGTTTGGTGGCGAAGCCGTACGGGCAGGAAATATCCTCATTCGTCAGGTTGGCACCAAGTACCATGCAGGAACGGGTGTGGGTCAGGGTAATGACTACACGCTTTACGCTCTGGTCGATGGCAAAGTCATGTTTGACCGCAAGGGTCGCCGCGTGAACATTGTTTCCGCCTAGGCTTCGATGATCATCCAGTCGAAAGAGTGCCCGCTGTCACAGCGGGCATTTTTTATGCACCGACGCTTGCCGCACTCTCTCATAGCCACCCAAAGTTGCCGACTTGGATTCGATGGTATCGACAACTTCCAAAGCCATCACAGTGGCGACTATCAAACCAGTGAGGTACACCGGGGCCTTGTCCATAAACGCCAGAACAACAGGTTGATCAAGGCAGGACTTCGACAGTGATTGGATGGGTGGTCACATTCCCGTCGACCTCACCACGGAGAAAAAACGCTCTCTTGCCAAGTGGCGAAATTGGATCTGCAGTCAGAACAAATTCCCGTTCATTCTCGTTTTGCCGCACGAGCAGACCATTCAGGCCGATGTTATCCACATAAACACCATGCGTTGTATTCCGACCCGCATTTTCTTTCCCGAAACTGACTTGGCCCTGGAATCCTTTCTTCCGACGTACAACAACCCGTGCCGTAACACTCTTTCCCCGTTGCACCTGTAACGTCCAGTTTTCTGCAAAGCCGACTTCACCTCCAATGGGTTGAATGGACGGCATAACACTTGGCTGCTCCCCGAGCTTCAGAACGCCAAGATCTCCGACTGCCTGTTCAACAGCTTCACCACCGATCGTTGCTCTGGCAACAACTTTGGGCGTAACGTCCCCTTCCCAGGGCTGGATATTCTCTGCTGCATAAATGCTGCCGACAGCATACCGTTGTCCACTTTCAATGGTGACGGGAAAGCTTGAAACAAGACCATCGGGCAAATCCTGAAGTTCAAATGTGACAGGACCTTCGAATCCATCCAATCGATCCACGCGCACGATCACCTCCCTGCCAGCGCCCTTACGGATTTCAGCGTTGGGCTTCGCCACGGTAGCTTTGAAACGTGGTTGGGCAGGCCGAATGGCCAGCTTGTAGCCAAACTTCTCGCCACCATCACCACGGGTATCGGACACCCGAACGGTATAGGCACCATCGCCAGGTGCCGTGAATAACAGGCGGCTGTTTTTGCCTGCAAGTCGTGATGGATCATCGTCGTTTTCATAGTAAATCCGGAATACGGGCAATCCATTGGCAACAGATTTTTCTCCATTCGCAAGCGGTCGCACTACGTATGCTGGTTCACCCAGAGCATGGGTCGTATGCGACGTTCCAAAATAAGTCCATCTGGTGCCCTCGTTGGGGTAAACGTTGTAACCCGAATCAGGTCCGCGCGGATACATCCATAAACGCGTAACCTCACCCCCGGCATACAGATAATCGTTGAGATGCATGTTCTGCCAATTGAACAGCCGAAAATCACTAATCTGCTTACTGTCTTTGCCTCGGAAGGTAAAATACGAATCTCGTACTGCCTGCAAACGTGTACGCAGCACGGGCTGATTGTCCGCGTCAAAGACAGCGACAAATGGGTCCATCTCACTTCCATCGATCGCATCAACATCAATCGCCCACACTTCCCCTTGGTTGACTTCCCAACGATATGCATCGACCTCACCACGGTCTGCAATGCTTCCTGTGACCTCAGCTGAACGGGGTACCACCAGGACAGTCCCCTTGTCTTGGCCGGTTGTTTTTCGCAGCTCAGCTTCGTTCAATTCTGCACGATCAACAATTTCCAGATAACGCGACTGCAACTTGCGCTGCATGGACGCTTCTGATGTTTGATGAGCAGGCAGCAGTCGCTTGATCAACTGCCCATTTCCCAAGGCGATCAGTATCTGGCCACCGTCCGCAGACAAAGCGAAATCCAAGCCTCGATCCGGAAGTTCCTGCACGTCGACGGTGGTCTCCCACGAATCCGTATCGATGATCTTCAAATCACCCTTTTCGGTTAAAGCCACCATCCTGCTGCCGTCGGCTGTTGGTTCGAATTTCAGCAGAGGATATTCATCAACAAAACGTGTGATCCGAATCGGATAAGTTTTCGACCGTTCTGTTGCAATCAGATCCCAGACACGCAAGCGATTATCTGAACTGGCGGCAACAATCAATTTTCCGTCATCAACAATATCAACGGCGAGCACCTCACCTTCCGGCTGACTGAGTGTGGCAACACGCTGTCCAGTATCGACACGCCATATTTTCACAGTTTCATCAGCACACCCACTGACGATTAATTCGCCGTCAGGCGAAAATGCGAGATCATAAACAGCACCATTGTGGCCTTTCATCGTCTGCAGCAATTCACCTGACTGACAGTCCCACAATTTGATATGGCGATCGTAACCTGCCGTAGCAACCATCTGTCCATCAGGAGAAAACCTCGCGGCATAGAGCACATCCCGGTGACCTCCAAGATCGTAAAGAAGTTTTCCGGTAGCCACGTCAAAAACCAGTGCGGTTCCATAGGCACCGGCAACACCGGAGGCGACAAGCAGACGACTTCCATCTTCACTGAATTCGAGTGCATTGACATTCTCGACCCCGCTCTTCGCTTTGTTCCACTCCTGAAGAACTTTTCCCTGTTCATTCTTGACCTGCACGACCCCAGTTCTACCCACAGCGACCATCATTCCGCCGTTATCCACTGCGATCGCAGTCAGTGGTACCAGAACGTCCGAACTTGCCCTGATCATCGGCACGTTCAGATGACGCAACACCGGAGCATCGCCCTCTGCTCCGACTGCTCCCTGCTCGACCCAACGGGTCAGGATGGCAATCTGTCCCTCAGTCAAAGGTTCCTCATCCTTTGGTGGCATCCGAGCACCGGATTTACCGACAACCCGCAACAACAAGCGACTACTGTTTGCTTCACCAGGCGTGATGACTGCACCAGAATCTCCGCCTTTGAGCAAAGCATCATGAGTCTCCATGACAAGGCCGCCTTCAGCATCACCGTCCGCGTGACAGGCAACACAGCGTGCATTGATGATCGGCATCACGTCTTTGATGAAATCAATCTGATCATCAGCCAAAACGACGTTCGTCAGACAAATGACCAAAAGGAAAACGTTGGCGTAATTGGGTTTCGGGAAATTCATGGTCAATCTTCCACGGAAGAACGTTGAGTTGGTGCTGGAGTTCCGTTTCCGGATCTGAAGCTTCAATGATTGAAGGTAAACTCGGTACTGGTCAAAATACTCCACGCAACATCCTGCATGGCGGTGGCCCGATCTTCTCCATATTCACTTCGTATGTTCAACAACCTGTCGAGTTCGCTCTGGCTTGGTTCCCGGGAAAGAGCTGCGAGAAACAGGCGTTTGATGATGGTTGGGTCGGAATCACCTGCCTCCACCATCAGTGCGATCCGGTTTTTCTGATCTGCCAGTTTCGGATTGAGTGTTTCTCCGTTTGAAAGGTGCAACACCTGAACCAGACTTGGTTCAGAACTGCGTTCACACTCGCAAGTGATCTCACGCGGGTTTCGGCCAAAGGTTTTCAGAAAGTACGAATTGACAGACGCATCAAAAAGTTCAATCGCACGGGTTCCCGGTTTATAAAAATCTGTTTTTTGCCGATCAGCACCGGGAAACGCGACTTCATTGAAAACCGTGGATGTCTGAAGGACCTGATCAATTCCATCAAGAAGCACTTCAGCCATCAGTCGGCGTGGATAATAGCGACTGAGGTACCGCGACTCATCCCTGTTTTCGGGCAGGGGCAAACTGCTTCGCTGGTAGGCACGACTGCGAAGGATGTGCCGCATCAGTACTTTGAGATCGTATTTGGCATCCACCAGTAAATCCGCTGCTGCATCAAGCAAAGCCTCATTTGAGGCAGGATTGCTGAGCCTCAGATCGTCAACCTGTTCGACGAGTCCACGCCCGAAAAAATTAGCCCAAACACGATTGGCGATCGCGCGGGAAAAGTAAGGATTCGAAGGATCTGTCATCCAGTCCGCAAGAGCGATTCTTCGATCAGTCGGATCATCAAATTCAAGCGGCGGCGAGTCAAGTGGAGCCGGCTTTTGAGGTCGCCCGCGGTCCGGCTGAATCAACTCGCCTGAACTTGCAACATACAGCGTTCTCAACCCATCTCCATTACGTCCATCACCGCCCCAACCCTTGGCACGAACGCGTGAGAACAGATTCGCCATCGCGTAGTACTGGTCGTTCGTCCATTTTTCAAGCGGATGGTTATGGCATTTGGCACAACCGATCGACAAACCGAGGAATGCCTGACAGGCGTTTTCAGTCATCTGTTCCGGAGATTGATGCAGGGCATAAAAGTTTGTCGCACCATTTTCATCACTGTCGCCCGTTGCAGTGAGTATTTCGCGGACCATCTGATCCCATGGCCGATTCTCACTCACTGCCTTCCTGACCCATTCATAGTAGGTCCGCACTGCAACCGGCCGCAGACGAGTCCCATTGATCAACAACATGTCGCACCAGCGATATGTCCAGTAAGCAACGAAATCATCACTCGCGAGCAACTTTTCAATCAGATCATCGCGGCGTTTACCAGCATCACCAGCAAGGAACTTTTCTCTTTCCTCAATGGTGGGCAAGCGGCCGATGGTATCAAGGGTTGCACGTCTGAGAAACGCCTGATCATCACACAGCGGCGATGGTCGTAATTGAAGAGTCTGCAGTTGCTGCAGATTCAGTTCATCGATGAAGTTCTGTGGTTTTTCGTTCAGGAAAACGTCCGATGGAATATCGTTCGGGTAGGGCACCGTCATTCTTGCCAGAGCAACCTTGCTTCCGAACCACACCAGAACAGCAGCCTCGCCGCTACCCTGCACCGTCAACAATCCATCGTCATCTACCGTAGCAATCGCCTCGTCCGTGGCCGAAAACTGGGACCAATGTGTTACATCCACCTTCTCACCATTACTGTAATGAGCGTGGACAAGAATCTGAAATCGATCCCCGGGTTTCAGCAAAGCCGAGTCCGGCGTCACCGAAATCTCTTCAAGCTCAGCATCCGATTGAGATGGGCCCTTCGCACCATCAACAATCCATTCCGAAAGCACCTGATAGTCACGTGACCCCACCTCCAATTTCAAGCCTCCTTTGTGTGGGAGAGCTGCTGTCGGTTTAGCAAGAAACAGGCTTCTTCCGGGCTCAGTCAAATCAATTCGTCTCCCACGTGCCTTGCGGGTAATGGCCTGAAAATCAGCCTCCGAGTCGTACCCCCTGAGAGACAACTTGAATCCGCCTTTCCCTGCCAAAGCACCATGACAGGCTCCCATGTTGCACCCATTTTTGGCAAGAACACTCTGCACATGCTGGCGAAAATTCCATTTGGCCGAGCGATCACAGTTGACAACCTTGACGCGTGCTGAGCTCGTGCGTCCCTGAACGGATACTTCGATCTCCGTTTCACCGTCGCGCAGGCCTCGCACCACGCCATTGTCAATTTCTGCGATTGAAGAATCCTTGACGCGGTACTCCGCTTCACCAGCATCAACCATGCTGGCGAGACGTCCCTGATCAACGTTTACAACCGATATTCGCTGGATATTTTCGGGTCCATGCAAAGTGAACTCTGCAGGCAACAACATGATCTCCTGCCCACGGACTGCATCAGATGCCAATGCCAGTAAACCCAGCAACAAAGCGAAGAAGAATTTGAAACTTGAAAACATGGGTAATCAACGGATTTAAAATCGAGGTACTTATTCCTGCTGTTCAACAAACCCTGCCGCCAGCCACGTGCTCCAGCGAGTCCCCAAAATGGCCGTTTGAACAAGGTATCTCAGTTATCGAAATCACAGCACGGGTCCGCCGGGCACTTCCCGAAATGCCCACGCGAATCTCCCGAGTTCTCAGGAAAACAACTCACGTACTTCACGCACTCCAAAATCAACCAGAGGAAAGGGGCGTCCTCCCGGGCCGGGCATTTCAGCGTGCAAATCGAGTCCCAGACTGTTGAAAATCGTTGCAACAATCTCTCCCGGGTTGGTAGGGCGATCAGCTGGAACAGCACCAATCGGGTCACTGGCACCGACAACACGCCCACCCTGAACGCCGCCCCCGGCAAAGGTACATGAAAAACACTGTGGCCAATGATCACGTCCACCAGCGGGATTTACCTTGGGTGTGCGACCAAATTCGGCGAGTCCACACACCATCGTGTCATCCAACAAACCACGTTCACTCAAGTCCGATATCAGTGCGCTGTAAGCCTGATCGTACATGGGAGCAACGATATTTTTCATGCCTTCGATCGTCGTGAACGGTTTGCTGCCATGGATGTCCCATGTGATTTCATTGAAGACGGTCAAAAATGTGTTGATCGTCACAAATCGAACGCCAGCTTCAATCAAGCGTCGTGCCAACAAACAGCACTGCCCAAAGCGATTCATTCCGTAACGCTCTCGTACCTTCTTGGGTTCCTTGGCGAGATCGAAGGCCTCACGTGCCTGATGGCTGCTCATCAACCGGTAAGCCGATTCAAAGTTTTTATCCAGCATCTTCGCGGACTCGGTGTTTTCAAGCTGTTTCAGCTTCCCTTCGATCGCCGCCCTCATCCGTCGTCGCCGATCGATTCGCACGTCACCCAAAGCCGCTGGTGGAAGCAGATCAGGGACTTTGAAATTCTCTTTGCTGGGATCAGCCATCAGTGCAAACGGGTCATAGGTCTTGCCCAGGAATCCGCCCGCCTGACCATTGGGGAGATTGCCGCCCCCACGTCCCATCGTTTCCGGAAGAACGACATGAGCCGGAAGATCACTCCGCCGGCCACGCATGTACTGCAACACGGCTCCCGCATGCGGATAATTCACGCCTCCCGTGAACTGCCTTCCGGTTTGCAGCATCTGCCAACCTGCGTCATGAACTGCAGCAGCCGTGTGATAGCAGGAACGAACGATTGAAAATTTGTCTGCGATAGCCGCGTGCTGTGGAAGTATTTCCGAAAGTTGGAAATCACCCCTGGTTGAAATGGGCTGGAATGGCCCCCGCACTTCCGCAGGAGCATCAGGCTTCATGTCAAACGTATCGAGTTGACTGGGTGCACCAAGATTGAAAATCATGATGCATGAACGCTGGTCTTTTGACGGATCAACATGCCCATGCTCAGCGGCAGCCAGGTACTGCGGCAATCCCAGGCCGATGGCGCCAAGCGTACCCACCTGAAGGAAATCGCGTCGTGTGGACCCATTGCAGGTGTGAGCAGAAGCTTTGGTCGTCAAATTCAACATGGAGGTATCCTCCAGTAAATGTCTCAGTGCAGAAATGATGTGACGAATCGTCTTTTCCCGATGGACAGCAGTCTCGCCCGACCGTGACCATGCTGGGAACGACATTCCTCAACAGTCTACCAGACGTGACGCTATCGAACTCACGGCAAGGACGTAATCTTCCCTGCAAATGTCCATTTGCCAAAAGCCAGGGAATTGGAAACCCTGCTTTTCCTCGGACAAAGTGTGACTGTCAAATCAAGCCCGAAGAACCAAATCTGAAAACAGGAACCACGCAACTTTCAAAGCTTCTAACGAGCATTCCGGTGATAACCCGTCACTGCAACAGGGTTCCCACCAGGGTCAGCGAATTGAGGACCATGTGCAACACGATACACGGGATCAATGAGCCTGTCTGTCGATAGAGATACCCAATGCCCAACGCTAGCACAAACAATGGGATCGGCGCTGCCCCCTGTCCCAAATGCACAATTGCAAAGATGAAGCTGGAAACCACGAGCGGCCAATACGAAACCGGTTGCCAAGTACCAACTTTTTCATTGCCCAGGGACAGAGCACTCTCGTCAGTTTGCGTGCCACTGTTTTCAAAGGTCCCGGAAGTTGAATCCGCCGCATGTTCGCCACCTGACTCTGCAAACTGGATTTGGCCAGAAAATCGATCTGCCAAACGTTGCAACCCTCCCTGAATCAGACCACGGAAGAGCAACTCTTCTGCAATGGGCGTTACGATCGCTGTGCCGAAAAAAAGCACTGCAAACACCTTCGGCGAATCCAGCTTTTCGAGCACATTGAGTACCTCATGTTCATACTGGACAACCAACAGATTCACCAACGCGCTGACCATCAACACGGGTGGCAAAATCATCACCGCGCTTTTCAGCCCGAGAACAAACATTGATCGATCAAACGAGAGTCCGATCTTGTTGACGTTACTGCGATCAATGTTCCACAACCACAGCAGAACCAGTCCAATCGAAATGCAGTTGGCCAAACTGGAGACACCAAGAACAACGAACAGCATGTCGGGTGACTGCTCGGTGACACTGGCTCCCGGTTCGGGAAATTCATACCAACCATTGCTGCTGGCGAACTGAAGCAGCAACTGACCAAAAATGATCATCGATCCGAACATGACGAACACTTCGGCGAGACCCCAGGTTGGGCAGTCACGTCGAGTTGCAGGCAACCACTCATCAGCAAACCCGCGTACTCCCTTACGATAGATCCGGGGAGCAAGACGCACCCACATCACGAAGCTGACACCTGAAACAACGATGACCAGAACGTTTAACAGCAGGAATAAAAACTCTGTCATCACTCGCCTTGCGCGTCTGACGATGTCGACGGATCACGAATCCCCCGGGCAGCAGCCCGACTGTAGTCAACACCCGAATAAACAGTCAGTGCAATCGCCGACCACAGAAAACCGAAGCTGAGCCACGCCAGCAAGTCATTTTCCGCATTCAACAACAAGATCAGGGAGGCTATCACCGCGCCACATTGCAACACCATTTTCCACTTACCAAGCTGACTGGCCGAGAAGTCGCCGCCCGCGCCCTCGATCATTCCCCGGAGACTTGTTACTAACAACTCCCGTCCAACAACAATCGTCGCCATCCATGATTCGACGCCCGATCCCTTCACTTCCACCAGGGCAATGAACGTCCCGCAAATGATGATTTTGTCAACGAAAGGATCAAAGATACGTCCCAGTTTTGTCACCTGGCCGTACTTGCGCGCCCAATATCCATCCATCCAATCTGTCGACGCAGCAATGATGAAGACAATCAACCCAGCCAGATAATGCCCACTTGGAATCAACACCATAACGGCGATTGCAAGACCGAAACGAACGCTCGTCAAAGCGTTGGGTACGTTGTAGATACTTGGGTTGGTTGATTCAGTCATGGTTCAAATCATCGTCGATATGCCTTTTCTACCACACTCAATGTTGTCGCTGATTGAGAGCGCCACGCCAAGGTCCCTTCATCCAAATTGCCCTATATTCAATTCAGGCATCCCACTCCGATACAACGACTGTCAGACTGCACAAACTGCGTCGAAACATGAATGGATAGCATGCGTCCAAATCGTGATGCGAAGCATGCTGCAATGGCCTGAGAGCGGAACCGGGACCGCATCACCAGGCAAGAACGGCATAATTCAATCGATCACAGTGCCTGTCGGACCCTAGGATGATAACGGTGCCGCAATCAGGTCGTATCCATCAGAAGCCACCACCTCGCACTGCAGCATGGAACCGACCGACACATTTTGCCCCGGATCGATGCCCGAGACGTAAACGATGCCATCAATGTCAGGAGCTTCACCACGGGTGCGACCGATCCATACTCCTTGCTGCTCCGGTAGCTCGGCGTCGATGATCACGTCCTCCACGCTTCCCACCCGGCTTTGATTCCAGTTGAAAGCGATTTCCTGCTGAATAGCCATCAGTGCGTCATGCCGAGCCTGCGCAACCTCTGCGGGGACACGGTTGGGCAGCCTAGCAGCAGGAGTGTCCTCTTCCACCGAATAGGTAAACACTCCCAGATGCTCAAACTGCTGCTGCCGAGTGAAATCAGCCAACTGCTCAAAATCATCGTCTGTTTCCCCGGGAAAGCCGGTGATCATTGTCGTTCTCATCACCAACCGGTCGATCCGGGACCTCAGTGCATGCAGAATCTCTTCCTGACTGGCACGCGTTGTTTTTCTTGCCATTCGTTTGAGCATCGAATCGCTTGCATGCTGAAGCGGCATGTCAATGTAAGGCAGGACCCTCTTTGCCCCGGCCAAGGTATCGATCAAACGATCGTCAATGTACATGGGGTAAAAATACATCAGCCGGATCCAGTCAAGTGAATCAATCTCATCAAGTTGTTGCAACAACTCAGTGAGCTTCGATTCACCATAGAGATCGCGTCCGTAATAAGTCGTATCCTGGGCAACGATCACGATCTCGCGTACACCGGCATCTCCCAGACGCTTCGCTTCATCAACAACCTGCTCAATCGGCTTGCTGTAATGCTTGCCACGCATTTTTGGGATTGCGCAGAACGTGCACAGTCGGTCGCAGCCTTCACTTACCTTGAGGTAAGCAAAATGCCGGGGCGTGACCGGACTGCGAACCGCATCCGATAGTGGGCGAATCGCGGCAGGACGAAACAGTTTTTGCTGTTCGTCAACTCCAGACTGCAATCGATCAATGACCGAAACAATCTCATTGCGTCCAAACACGCCGACCATCGCATCAATTTCGGGTCGAGCTTCGAGAAGTTTGCCCTGCTGACGCTCGGCCAAACATCCTGTCACAACGACATTGCGAATCTTGCCCTCGCGTTTCAGGGCAAGCATTTCATCGATGGCTCCCAATGACTCTTCGCGAGCAGAATCAATGAAGCCACACGTATTCACAACAACGAAATCCGCATCCTCGACCATATCGGTCATTTCGTAGCCGTCTTCATCCAGCCTGCCAAGCATCTGCTCCGTATCAACCAGATTCTTGGGGCACCCCAGACTGACTACCGCGTAGCGACCACGCTGCCCTCCCGTCTGCTTGTCGCTGGCTTTCAGCCTTGGTTGCTCCGAGTCGGAAATGATGGGTAGCTGCATGGTTTCAACAGATTGGGGCGAAGTCCGGTGGAATCAACCATGATTAGACAGAACGCCCCGATTTCACGCAAATGGTTCCTTTTGGCAAATGAATGGAATGCTCAGCTATTCTGCGTGGGTGGCACGGTGATTCTGCGTGGTTGGCACGGTGATTCTGCCTGGCTGACACCTTGCCCATCGCTTGACTGCCTCAATCCATCAGATGAAGCCACCGCCATGCCACCGCAGCGCGCCTTCAATCGCCCTCGACGGCAGCTTTCAACGGTCCATCCATCGATGACGGATGACCAATCCACTTCAAAGTACCGTCTTTCCCGATGATGAACGCGGTGGGAATCGAGCTCACGCCAGCAGCCCGCATGTAAGCCGTACTGGTCGCGTCTTGATTATCAATCGCCATCCGGTACTTCACGACATCTGCCCAGGTTTTGCCGTTGCCCGCCTCCGATGCAAGGAACCCCTGCACGGTCGAGGAGTCCTCCGATGTAATGCCCAGAATCATGACCTCGTCACCATAGCGGGTCTGCAGCTCGGACAGATGTGGCATTCCTGCAAGACAAGGGCCGCACCAAGTGGCCCAGAACTCAATCACCTTGACCTTGTTCGAGGTCATGTCCATGGGCGTTCCATGAACAATGCGTTGGATATCGATGGCAGGCGCTTCATCACCAACCGCCAAACCGCCAACGCCTGTCCGCCCCATGGTGCCACTCGAAAAACAGCCGGCACTCACCACCAGCGCAAGACTGAACACCGCGGTCCAAACGAAACGAATTGTCCGATGCTCGCTCCACCAACTCTCCCCACCTCGGCATCCATCGAAAGCTACCTCTGAATTCCACACAACTTCGAATTTTGACATCAGACTGTTTCCTGTATTTCTCTGTTCGTTTGGAGCAGGCTATCGTGCATGGGCTACGGATTGGATTGTCCAGCATGAGCCCTGAGAGCCCGACAAACAGGTTGATAGCCAACCAGCAGAAGGCATCACTTTTTCACCTTAGCATTCTGCTTGGCGATTTGCGATGCTTCCCAACAACATGCGACAAAAGGTTATTCAAAGAATCCAAAAACAACGCGGTTTAAAACCAGAGAGTCCAGTGCGCATAAAAAACCCAGCGTGCTATTGAGCACACTGGGATTCACTTGTTCAGACAAAGGGCTACGAATCAACCGTCAAAATCGCTGAGCGACTCTTGTGGTTCTTCGGATGTTTTTCCTTTTGTTCTCGCTCGCTCTTTGGCCAGCCGATCGGCTTCTTTGACTACCGCCATTGCAGTCCGCAATTCGAATGGGGAGAACCAGCGGATGTTGCCGAGATATTTACTCTCGACTCGGTTCTTGGCAGCGAGCTCATTCCAGGTCAGTCCATCCATCATGTGCCACGCAGCGGCCTGTGCTGTGTTTTGGGTCACGTGTCCATATCCCAACGCTTCGCAAAGAACCCGCACGTCAGCTTTCTTGGTGAACTGCTCGATTGGCACCATTTTGTAAGCCATCTTCGGGTTTGGATCTTTCTTGCCGTGCTCAAGGCACACCATTTGAACAGTCAGCTTTTGCATTTTTTCGGGTGCGATGCGCTGCAGGCCCATGCCCATGCCGCCCATCACTCCAATGCCACCAAAGCCGCCACAGCCAAATCATGAGAGCAAGCCCAGAACTCCCGGCTCAGAGGGCAGGAGACGCAA
>JAAXJB010000034.1:53937-58949 GCA_012270065.1 Rubripirellula sp.
AGCTTGGCCACAACCCATGCCGCCGCCGCCCATGCCGCCCATGCCGCCCATGCCACCCATACCGCCCATGCCGCCCATCATTCCTTGGGCGAGAACGGGAACACTTGCAAATGCTTTGGGCAATCGCAGTTCGACGGGCTGATCGGTCAGGTTACGAATCAGGACATTTGCCTTCGTCGCGTTCTGTGGGATGATCTTCACATCGATCTGCCCAGCATCCATCGCCTCGAAAAGTCCGGCCTTGATGGTTGCCAGCTCGCCCTCGCGTTCAGCAAAAGCGACGCCTGGTACGAAAAGGATGGAAAGAGATACAGCAGCAAATAAGTTTCGACGGGAAAGGATGCTCACGTCAACGTTCCTTGAGAATTTGTTCGCCTCGTTATCCGACGATGCATCGCAGATAACAACTGATTGGGACCGACTCGGTTCATGGAAAGCAACACGCATTTCCTGTCACGAATCACAAAAACGGATGCGGCGGGTCAATTCGGCCTCCAACAGCGACATCGGCACGACAACTGCCGACAGAACAACTGTTTCCCCAGGGGCGGAATAGACTTCCGTTCACACTCCATGATACTCGCCGGAAAGCGGCAGACCAACCAGAAACACGATTTGGGGGCAAAGAGTGGGTATTTCAGGCAAATTTTACGTTCTCACTGGGACGATCCCCCTTTTCCACCTTCACGAAGTGGCGTGATCCGAAAAACCGACATATTCTACATTCGTGTTTCAGGCCACATCCTCGGGCTAACCGCCTCGCCAGCAAATGGCCTTTCAATCGCCCCTCTACCTGAAGTTTCAGACGTGAAGTTTCTGACCCGGGCGTGACGGCGTGCGGAGTGTCCCCCAAAAGGTCCAGCACTTTGGATATTCAATCCGCTGGTATCCTCCGGGTCACCGCGCAGTGAAGTCAAACGGGTCATTTTCTGTCCTTTCCAGTCAACCACCGCTGATTTCTCCGCTGATTCGTCATTTTGCCCCCCCACTGATTGCCATGCCAAAAATCCAATTCCACCGACTCCCCGTGTGTCTGATTCTGACGCTGGCCAGTCTGGGAACCTTGAGTCCAGCGACAGCGGAAACGTGGCCGGAAGAGGTTCACCAGCGATTCCCGCGAACGGACAACAGTGACTGTGCTGGCCGGGCATTGACTGTGTTGATTGCGCAGTCTTCGACAGACCAGCCACCTACCAGCCAGTCCAGTACGGACCAGTCCAGTACGGACCAGTCGAGGATCGCCGCTGACGCAACCAACCTTGTCGCGACCACAGCAACTGCACCACAGACAACCCAAAGACTCAACGTGCTGTTCATCATGGTGGATGACTTGCGTCCCCAGCTTGGCTGCTATGGCAAATCATTCATGCAATCCCCCAACATCGATGCCCTGGCAAAGCGTGGGCAGGTATTTGAACGTGCGTACTGCATGGTTCCCACCTGTGGTGCAAGCCGTGCTTCCTTGATGTCAGGTCTCAGGCCACACCCAACACGCTTCGTTTCCTACACGGCTCGGGCTGACAAGGACGCGCCAGGTTTCATAACGATGAACCAGCACCTGAAGAACAACGGCTACACAACCATCAGTTTGGGCAAGGTATTCCATTTCCCAGATGACTCAGCAGATGGCTGGAGCCAGAAACCCTGGCGTCCGAAAACCTCCGACTACCGCGACCGCGAAGCAGAACGACAAGCGATTGCAAACCATCGACAAAAATATCCCAAGCGATCAAAGGTGCGGGGCATGCCCTACGAAGCCTTTGATGCCGACGATTCCGAATACCGTGATCACCAAATCGCAACGCAGGCGATTGAATTACTCAATCAGATGCAGGGTAAAAACAAAACCAAAAACACTCCTTTCTTTCTTGCAGTGGGCTTTTTCAAACCTCACCTGCCATTCTGCGCCCCAAAAAAATACTGGGACCTGTATGACTTCGACTCCATCGACGTGCCCAGTAATTTCCAAAGTCCACCCGACGCTCCTGAAGGTGCAGTACACCAGTCAGGTGAACTTCGCAGCTACGCGACGATACCTCCCCGGGGAAGCGTATCAAAATTGCAGGCTCGCAAGCTGATTCATGGTTACTACGCATGCGTCAGTTTCATCGATGCGCAAATTGGCAGATTGATGCGGACACTGGACGAAACAGGCTTGAACAGGAACACCGTGGTAATCCTGTGCGGTGATCATGGCTGGCAACTCGGTGACCACGGAATGTGGAACAAACATTCCTGTTTCGAAACATCCATGCACACGCCACTGATCGTCTCCGTCCCTGGTCAACAACCAGACGCGGTCCCGGGGGCCCGCATCGCGGCACTCACCGAGTTCATCGACATTTACCCTTCCGTTTGTGAATTGACCGGGATCACCAAACCCACGCATCTTCAGGGCACGAGTTTTGTCCCTCTGCTGAAGAATCCGGATTTGACCGGTAAAATGAAGGCGGTTGGTCGGTATCGCGACGGCGACACGATTCGAACTGATCAATACAGGCTCAGCGAATACCGGGAAGACAAAGGCACGAAACAGTTGCGTGGACGCATGCTGTACGACCACAAAATCGATCCACACGAGAACGTCAATCTTGCCGACCGCAAATCGCATCAAGCAACAGTCAAAAACTTATCGCATCAACTTGAAGACACGGTACGAAAAACCAACTCCCCCACGGCAAATGCCCATGACGAGGCGGGCAAAATCCAATCGTCGCTTGAACCACACTGCTCCAAACTGAACCAACCTGACCCACACTGAACCACACTGCAACTTGTTCACAGGCGAGAAACCAGCGGCGCCGCCATGAAAAGCATGGGACGAAGCTACCAAAATGCCCCTGCTCGGCCAGATTTTGCTTATCATTGCACGACATTGGGACTGGAAGAGCCTGCACTCGGGATCACCCAACTGGTTCCACTCAAACTGACACGCAACGCTTTTGCCGGCGTATGGTTTTCCTTTCACTCTGTCCCTTCCTTCCTTCGAGATTTCAACACAAGATGCTTGACACCATGGTTCGAACTCACCTCAAGACACCACGCAACTGGATCAGCAGCCAATGCATGACTTCAGCCGTTGCTCCCTTCATGTTTCTGATTGTGGTTGCCTTGCTGAACGTTGAACTATCAGCTCAAACCCGGCGTGACCCCATCCGCCTGACGCATGGTCCCATGCTTGGCATGTCGACCTCGAACTCAATTCGAGTCTGGGGGCGAACATCGGAACCGGGTCCTTTCTTTGTGCGTTACGGAACCAGTGCAACCAACCTTGATCAACAAAGTCCGCCAACCCTGACGACTGTCGAGCATGACAACACAGGAACGGTGGAAATCAAAGGCCTCAGCGCAGATACCGTTTACCACTACCAGGTGTATGTGAACGATCTTCCACACGGCTTGCCCGGCCGTTTCCGCACTTTGCCCAGCAGTGAAGAATCAAAAAACGACCTTCACAACCCCAAAGGCCTCTTCAACTTCCGTTTCCAGATTGGTTCCTGCGCAAACCAGAATCCCATGCATGGTGGTGGCCATCGTTCCACCACATACGAAAACCTGAACCGCGACTGGGCCGATAAAGTCCACTTTCACATCATGAATGGTGACTGGCTCTACGAAGAATTGCGTACGCATCCAGTTGAGGCGTGGCGACTTTCCATGGGGCTCACCGCGTTGCCACTGCCAGTCAAGATCATGCCAACGGTGGTAGGTGTCTGGGAGAACTACAAGCTGTACCTGAGCCGTGGTGTCGAACTTGCAAAATGGCACAGAAATGTCCCCAGCTACTTCACCTTTGATGACCACGAACTGGTCAACGATATCTGGGGTGCAGGTGAGACGGGGAAACGCCATCGACGCACGGTATTTCGAGACATTGGAACCTATGCCTGGCACGATTATCTAGGCTGGGCTAACCCGATGGAACATGAACATCGCATCCACTTTGGAAAAGCCAAAATGAAAGCTGGCAGCGATGTGTTACACGACCCGGAAGCCGACTTCACGAAGCTGCCACTGAACGAAATGCTCAACCTGCATGTCCACTGGGGTACGCCGGAAGCCGGCGTCAATGACATGAAGTTTGATAATGATGAGGGCAACAAGAATTCCTATGTCTACGACATCGTGGAGGTCATTGACGCACACCACCTGCGTGTCCACATGCCCGCCAAGGTCGATGACACAAATATCAGCTACTCCATCGGTCGTCGTAGCTACGGGAAATTCCGAGTCTCCAATTGCGAGTTCTACTTAATCGATACGCGTGGTGATCGGGACATGCACGATGTACGCGACCGCGGCAAAAAAGGAGTTTCCATGCTGGGCAAGCCCCAACGCGAATGGTTGCTCAAATCCATGAAGAATAGCGATGCTGACTTTTTCTTCGTCATCTCCACCGTTCCCTTCATGATCCCCCACAGTGGCGCCGGAGGATTCGAAGCCGACGCACCCAACAAGGAAGAAGCCTGGACAGGATTCTTTGATGAACGCGAAATGCTCATCGAAGAATGGGATAAGCTTGGAAAAAAAGTATTCGTGATGACTGGTGACCTGCACAACAGCTTCGCAATCAAAGTCACTGACAATATCTGGGAGTTCTGCTGCGGACCACACAACAGTGTCAACCACGTTCCCGTCAACGATGAAAGTGATCGACCCGCAACAGGTAAATTCAAGTTTGGCCCACGAGAATGTGATATCCGATGGAGCAGTTACATCCTGCCTGACCTGCCGCGACTTCAACGCCTCTACCCGCACTTTTGCGTCGTTCAAGTCAACAATGTATTCAACATGCCGAAACAACTCGGTGGAAAACGTCTCGTTGCCTACCCACACCCACAGGTCATTTTCCAGTATTTCGACGGACGCTCTGGAGAACTGGTCTACGCGGAATCTGTCACTGTCGACCACTAATCGACCTGAGAGCCACCGCCGTAGAAACGAAAAGGTTTCAAAGATCGGTGGCAACCGATCTTTGAGAGAGCGGGGTACGGTGTGTTGGTGCAGTGATT
>JAAXJB010000039.1:0-1240 GCA_012270065.1 Rubripirellula sp.
GAGCTGGGGCCGGGTGGGCGGCGGGTGCTGGTGCATCCGCAGCGGGCGCGGCCGACTCATAGGGCACTTCGCCGGAATACATCACACGTGGGCTGAGAAAACGGTAGGAGGAATACCCACCGCTGCTGCCCCCCGAAGAGCCGCTGGACTGCACCATGTAACCACCGGAGGATCCACCACTGCTGCCACCATGGTGAAGTGATGCTTTCGCTGCGTGGATTTTGGCGAAAAGTCGCCTAACAGGACCAACGTGGCCGGTGCTGCCTCCCGAAGAACCGCCACTGCTGCCGGCCGAATAAACTGCGTAACCACCCGAAGAGCCGCCTGAAGATCCACCCGAAGAACCGCCCGATGATCCACCTGAGTAAGCGTAGCTGTGTTTCGCCCGCCAACGCATCGCGAATCCTCCGCTGCTACCACCCGAAGAGGCGTACCCTCCCGACGAAGCATAACCCCCGGAGGACGCATGGCCTCCTGAAGACCCGGTACCACCTGAAGAACCTCCCCAAGATCCACCCGCCTCGACTGTCCCTGCAAGCACGGCGATGGCACCTGCAAAGGCCAAGTACTGTAAACACCTCATGATTTTCATTCTCCTCGTTGTTCGGCAGTGATTCTGCTCGGCAGTGATTTTGGCCACATCTCGTACGGCGCAGCGATCCACCTAGGATAACGAGACAATCTGGGCAAACAAGCATCCTTGGCGAGTTTTTGACAGCTGGGTCAATTAAGCAGCCTGGTGCCATCTACTGTGACGCAGTACTTATTCGGGCCTAAAAAGCTCGATCTCGTCAAAATCTGCCGTTCCGGTTGCCCCAAACAGACCGATTCGCAGGATGGCTTCACGACTTTCCGTGGGAACATCAAATGATCTCTCACCGGCTTGCCACCCCCCCGTCTCACCGAACGGGCCTATCCAGAAAACTGCCAATTCGGACCGAGATTCGTCGTACAAAGAAAGGGAGATCATCGGAGCCGAATCCACCTCGCTTCCCGCAACGATGTTCAAAGCTCGGCACCAACCCCGCAATACGAGGCGAGTGCAGTGTCTGCCGTCCAGCGGAAGTCCCTGCAAGAGGTGAGCACTGAGTCCTGGGGTCTGGTTCGTGAAGCGTATGAATCTACTGCCTGCAACAGCTGGATGTTGCGGCGTGCTGCAAATCAAACGTACCTGACGCCCGTAGTACCATCCCGGTACATGCACTGGTAACGACTGGTCAGAGACCAATGGCTTGGTGGC
>JAAXJB010000039.1:1340-47064 GCA_012270065.1 Rubripirellula sp.
GACCAATGGCTTGGTGGCTTCGAAATCACCATTTACCACCACTGGATTTGCAAGATCGGGCAGTACCACGCGATCCTTCTCTGCCTCTCCGGTCATCGGTACAAATAGCGTTGGCCGGAGTTCTTCTGGCACGAGCTTTCCGTTGCGTTTAGTCATCCGGTAAAGCGTCTGCTGGTAGCGTTCCCCCACCGGAATGATCAGCGTTCCCCCCTCACGCAACTGTTCCACCAGTGGCTCTGGCACTGATTCAGGGCTGCAAGTCACGATGATCTTGTCGAATGGAGCGGCTTCTGGCCATCCTTGGAATCCATCTGCCACTCGTGTAGAAACATTGCCATATTTCAGCCTTGATAGATTTTCTGCTGCCTTTTTACTGAGGCATGGCATGATTTCAATCGAGTAGACATGTCGCACAAGTGAGCTTAAAACGGCAGCCTGATATCCACTGCCTGTGCCTACCTCAAGGACTCGATCATCTTGCTGGGGTTGGATCGTCTCCGTCATCAGAGCGACGGTAAATGGACTGCTGATGGTTTGGGAATCACCAATTGGAACAGCCATATCCAAATAGGCATACTGTGTCTTCGACTCCGGCATGAATACATGTCGCGGTGTATTCCGCATCGCGTGCAGCACCCGCGCGTCAGTAATTCCTGCACTCGCAACGAACTGGTCCACCATGTGCTGACAGCGTTTCCATGAAAGATCATCACTGTGAGAATCCGTTGCAAGAGACAGCCAAGACAAACCGTAATCCTATGTGTGTCGTAGACAACTGTTAAAAACACACGGTGCCTTGATGGGCACTTGTCTTCCACGCGATGCTCTGCGTTTATTTCGAATCATCGTTTTCATCCAGTAGCGAAAGCTGGCGTTCAGAGTCCGGGTATGGAATACTGCAATCCAATTCCGGCAATTCTGCCTGTAATCGCTGAGCCAATCTTCTGGCAAACCTGACGGCGTACTTGTCATCCGGTGCATGAGCAAACACAAAAGGTGTCAAATCCTGTTGTACCCACCCTGCAATGATTGGTGCCCACTGGTCCAGAAACTGGTCGACCAACTCAACGTTGTTGCGTCCCACGAGACGTAGCATTGGAAATTTGCCGGTGATGGTCTGACGGACGGGTGTACGCGGTTTTCGACCCTGAGACACCTTCTCGATTTCGTCATCCGGTGGCGATTGAAAGAGTGGGCGACTATCAAACAGAACCTTGTCAATCTCAAGCCGGTTCAACAGTTCATTGACTTTTCTCTCGTTATTTCCCAGATCAAACCAGCCAACATGCCGCAACTCGACAGCCCATTTAAAATCACGTGGTAACTTTTCGAGGTAACGCACAAGCAAAGGAAATCTGTCTGGACCAAAACGTGGCCCCAGTTGCAGGAAAGTAGGCCCAAGTCGCCCAGCTGCCTGCAGTGGTTCAATCCGATGCAGGAAATCACGTGTCTGACTCTCCGCATTATGCAACGCGAGATCATGGGAAATCACTTTTGGGAACTTCAAAGCAAACCGAAAGGTATCAGGCGTCTGCTCAACCCAGCGTTGGATCGTTGCCGAAGATGGCAACGCATAAAAGGTACTATTCCCCTCCACGGTATTGAAAGTACGCGAGTACCAATGCAGCCACTTGCTGTTGGGCGTTTTGGCTGGATAGACCTCTCCTGCCCAGTGTCCGCAGGACCATACTGGACACCCCAGGAAAACCGTCTGTGAATTGATCATGGTGGGTTTCATACCGGCACCTAGGACTTACGGGCACGCAGCAGTACCGGAATTCCAAAAACATCCCGGAACAGTCCTGCATTTTCTCGCATCGCAATTTGCTCCAGTGACACGTCATCTACCCCAGGCACGTTGATGACCAATTGCTGCCCGTCATTGACGCATTCGATCTCGAGGATCCGACCACTGCGGGTGTCATCAAGCGCGATCGCAATTCGCAACAATGCAGCCAATTTCGAGACGGCCACGCGATCTTCCTGGGCCAATGATCCATAATCTACATGCGATGGCTGGGGAAATGCCCGTCGATGATATCTCGCGACGAGTCCCACCTGCAATAAATCACTCTTCGAAAGCCCAAACAATTCGCTGTGACGAATCAGATACAGAGCATGCTTGTGATTGCTTTTCACATTGACAATCAAACCGATTTCATGAAGCAACGCAGCAACAAAGAGAATCACTTCGTGCCTGCTGTCCAGCAAGTGTTCATGCTGAAGTTGCTGAAACAGTTTTCTCGCAAGTTCAGCGACGTTCCGGGCGTGTGATTCATCAAGATCAAATTTGCGTCCGAGCGAAATCGCAGACCGAACAATCTGATTCCGAAAATCAGCCGTCCAACCCCCGCCAAGCGACATATCCTGCAACAGGCCATCACGAAGATTTGTATCACAAACAAATAGATCATCCAGACTCAAGTGTCTCGCCAACATCGTGTAAACGAGCAATGCGGGCCCAAGCGTTTCAGCCTCCGTGTAACTGACTCCATAACGGCGCACAATTGCGTCTTCATCGAGTTTCAGAATCTTTGATGTAAACTCATCAAGCAGATTGACCGGTAGGCCAGCCAACGACTGACCATCCCAACCAGTCAGAATATTCTTGCAAGCGAATCGGATATCACCACCAATCGCAACGACATGCACCGGGGTGCCATCCAATTTCTCATCCGTCAAGCGATTCAACGCGCGTCTGATGTGGCTTTCCATCATTGAACGACGCCGCGAAGTGCTGGAACGCACGCCCTTGAGCATCCTCAGCAGTCGCAATGACCCCAAGCGGAAAGACTGGCTTTCGAGAACGTTGCCACCCCGCAGCAGGAGCATTTCGGTGTTTCCACCACCGACCTCCACAACGAGAGATTTACCATCGGCAAGAGAGGGATCTGCCTGCAGTTGAGGCATGACACCCATATAAGTAATGCGATTGACCTCCGCCTCATCAATGGATTCAACATTCAGGCCTGTCGCGACGTAAATGCGATCAGCAAAAGCTAAACGGTTTGAGGCTTCACGCACTGCAGTGGTCGCAACCACTCGTACATCGGTTGGTTTGATTCCGTATTCCTGCAAAACCCTCTGGTAACGCTGCAATACGGAGGCGGACCTTTCGATGGTCTTCCGCGACAATCGCCTGTTTTCGAAGGCTTCACGCCCCAGATCCATCGGTTGCGTGAGAGTGTCGAGCGTTCGCACTTGTCCATCGGGATGAATTTCCGCGATGGCCATGCGAATACTGGTTGCACCAATGTCAATCACAGCTGCGGCTCGCGGTACACCGCGGTCGATGGCAATTTCCGGATTCGACGGCAATGTTGACATTCGCTCTGCAAGACTCGTGCGTCAGAAAAGGTACCCAACTGCCATCATCATACCTACATATCAACCAGCTCCCAAAGGCCACCGGCCACGAATGTTGGCCCAGATGTTTCGCAATTCAGGAAAATCACGTCAGGATGGTGGATAATTCAGGTTTCGCTCGTCACGGGTGACGCATTCGCTTCCAATCCTTCACCTCGTCTTTGCCAGCCGACTGCCAGTATTGTGCCAGTCAGCATACAGCCAAACGTATATGCAGCTGTTGGAATCGTCGCCAAGCTATCCGGACCATACAGACTCACTGCCAATGCCGTTCCCAAGCCTGCATTCTGCATGCCGACCTCCAGAGTCAAGGCTCTTCTACAGGCTTGGGGTAATTTTGCCATCCCACCCACAAACCACCCTGCAAGGTATCCAATCACATTGATCAGCAACAACACAACTGCCAGCAGCAAACCCACATTCACAAGATTTTCACGGTCACCAGCGACCACGATCACAATGATTCCCAACAGAGCTACCGATGCGATGCCGGATCCCCACGCATCGGCTCTGCGTCGGAACCAAGACCACTTACGACAGATCAGAAAACCAACAACGGTTGGCAAAACAACCAGCACGCACAAACGAACAGAAGAATCGACAAGTGATTTTTCAGTGGTAGCACTCGCCACCACCCATAACACAAGCGGGACCGTCAGTGGTGAAAGAAGAGTCGCAACACTGGTCAAACTGACCGAATACGCAACGCTACCTTTTGCAGTATTGGTCAATACATTGGACGCCATCGCACCAGGAACACATCCAACCAGAATGACCCCGTTTGCAATATCGGGCTCAAGTGGAAATACCTTCGTCATGATCCACGCTGCGCCTGGCATTACCAGGACCTGTGTGAGCACACCCAGCACGACCCACCATGGGTGCCTGCGTAATGGACGCAACTCTTCTTGACGCACCAGCGTGCCCAGAAAAAACATGGCAACGACAACCAACGTCCAGAGGACAGGAGCCCTGATTGAATCTGGTGGTGTGAAAGGATCGAAACCGAGTTGCTGCGCTGGCCATGCATACGCTACCGCCGAAGCAAATACCAGCCAAAACAAAATTGAACGAAAGATAAGATTCAAGTTTCTGTCCCCAAAACTTCAAAACCCTTCAACACGCTGATTGCCTCTGGACCACCTAGACAACGTTGCGCAAACCAGCCCCGATTCCGAGCGGCCTGCACATTCTCTGCTTTGTCATCGAGAAAAAGGATATCCCCAGCAGAAACACCGGCCCTTTGCTCTGCGACTTCGTAGATCACAGAATCCGGCTTCATGGCATGTTCTTCAAAACTGAGAACCGTTGCGTCAAAACTGAATTGATTCATCAGATAGGGTTGGTTGCAGATCCAATCCCAGTGCGACTGACAAGTGTTGGACAATAAACCGACACCATATCCATTTGCTCGCACAACATCGAGTATTTCTGCCATTTCATCAATTGGTAAGAACATGTCGCTGAGAGCCTCAAGTAATCTCATCGTCGGCATTCGAGAACTCGTCAAACGCAAGGCCCGGCGGATCTCCTCAGCAAATCCTTCTCCATTGAAGTGCCCCAACTCAAATCGGTTCTGCGCACCACTTTCATAGACCACCTCCCGAGCCTGTGCCCGACTTACTCCAAACACTTCACAGAGATTTTTGAGTGCGATCTCAGGATCAAAACGGACCAAGATGTTTCCCAAATCAAAATAAACAAATTTGATTTGATTTTTCATTGCGGATGGAAAATCTGTAAATGAATCCAGTTGCACAATAACAACCATTCAGAGCAAACGAATGTGAGGCAGAAAACACAATCCGTCAGAGTGGGCGAATACGAATATTGCGATACCATGCTTCGGTGGGTTTGCCGCTGTGAATTTGCAAAGCGATCTTTCCGTGCTGCGGGATTTTCGTGTCGGTCTCGGTGTAATCAACCGTTCGTTCACCATTTACAAAAATCTGTACACGAGGACCTTTGCAGATCACTCGCATCGCATTCCACTGCCCGGGCTTGACCAATTTCTTCCCCAATTCCGCCTCTGGCTCTGCCAGCATTTTTCTTCTTCTGGACTCATCGTACAACGCTCCCCAAACTGATCGCTTCCACGCCATGCCAATATCTGCCTGATAACCAGAAACCTCGCTGCTTCCGACAACGCGCTGTGACCTGAACTGCACGCCTGCGTTTTGCCCTTCTCCAACCAGTTTGGCTTCGAACCTCAACTCGAAATCAGCGTATTCCCGCGTGGTGCAGAGAAACTCGTTATGGGGAATTTTTTCAGTCAAGCGTCCCGCAACAATTGCTTCATCCTCAACTCGGAACCAATAGGCGTTTCCTTCCCAACCCAGCAACGATTGCCCGTCAAAAAGAGGAAGTGAATACACAGCAAAATCATCCTTGGCATCCTCGGCACAAACGTTTAACACAGGGAATGCTGCGATAAAGCCCACCGTGAGGACTGTGAAAAACGTGGATTTCATGATGATTCTCCCCGGGTTACGCCCGGTCCCTTTTTCATTTGAATAAACGTGATCATAATCTGTACCGTTCTGCTCCGTTGCAACGACCGTAAAAAGAAGCCACATGAATCAGCCACTGAACAAATACAGCAGCAAAATCACACAGCCCAAAAGTCAGGGAGCGTCTCAAGCCATGCTGTATGCGACTGGCATGCAACCAGAAGACATGGACAAAGCACAGGTAGGTATTGCCAGTGTCTGGTATGAAGGCAACAGTTGCAACATGCACCTGCTGGATCTCGCCGCTGAAGTAAAGACTGGTGTTACAGCAGCAGGGCTGGTTGGAATGCGGTTCAACACCATTGGGGTCAGTGATGGCATTTCCATGGGCACCGACGGCATGAGTTTCAGTTTGCAAAGTCGTGATCTGATCGCTGATTCAATCGAAACGATCATGGGTGCTCAATGGTACGACGGGCTGATCGCATTGCCCGGATGTGACAAGAACATGCCCGGTTGCCTGATCGCGATGGGTCGACTCAATCGTCCAGCCATCATGGTCTATGGTGGCACAATCAAACCCGGCAGTTACAAGAACGAAAAACTGGACATTGTCAGCGCATTCCAGTGTTATGGACAATTCATCGCTGGGCAAATCAGCGAAGAAGAACGCTCCGAAATCGTGCGACGCAGTTGCCCCGGTGCAGGTGCATGCGGCGGCATGTATACCGCGAACACGATGGCAACAGCAATCGAGGCCCTCGGCATGTCACTGCCTTACTCGGCCAGCATCCCAGCCGAGGATGATGAGAAAAAAGAAGAATGCCAACGGGCAGGCGCAGCCATTCTCAAGCTGCTGGAAGCCGACATTAAACCACGTGACATCATGACCCGCGCCGCATTTGAAAATGCGATGGTGACCGTCATGGCGTTGGGAGGCAGTACGAACGCCGTTTTGCATCTGATCGCCATGGCTCGTAGTGTCGATGTGAATCTCACCATCGAAGACTTCCAGGCAGTCAGTGACCGCATCCCCTATCTGGCCGACCTGAAACCAAGCGGTAAGTTCGTACAAGAGGATCTGCACTCCATTGGTGGCACACCGGCGGTAATGAAATACCTGCTTGAACATGACCTGATGGATGGCTCGTGCATGACCGTCACAGGAAAGACGCTCGCAGAGAATGTCAAGGATCTGCCCGGTTTAAAAGAAGGTCAGAGCATTGTCAGCCCGGTCGAAAAACCACTGAAAAAGACTGGCCACATCCGAATCCTGCGTGGCACACTTGCTCCCGAAGGTGCAGTTGCAAAAATCACGGGCAAAGAGGGACTGCAATTTTCCGGACCTGCACGCTGCTTCGACAGTGAAGAAGACATGCTTCACGCACTCGAACAGAAACAGATCCAGAAAGGTGACGTTGTTGTGATTCGTTATGAAGGCCCGAAAGGTGGACCGGGCATGCCCGAGATGCTGACACCAACGAGCGCGATCATGGGAGCGGGACTTGGTGCGGATGTTGCCATGCTGACCGATGGTCGATTCAGTGGAGGCAGTCATGGCTTTATCGTCGGGCACATCACCCCAGAAGCGCAGGTTGGGGGCCCATTGGCATTGCTGGTCGACGGCGACATTGTGACGATCGATGCCGAAACCAATCGGCTTGACGTGGACCTAAGCGATGATGAACTTGCCGAACGCGCCAACGCCTGGACAGCACCACCTTTGAAAGCGACACGTGGCACGCTCTACAAGTACATCAAGAACGTCAAGACAGCCAGCGAAGGCTGTGTCACCGACGAGTGACACTCTCCGGCGGATCGGCGAAAAAAAGTGCCGAAAAAAACAAGGTGCCCTATCGTTACAAAAAACGTGTTTGAGCTGTTTTAACAGTGAAAACGAATGCAAATGGGGAAATGGACCGGTTGTAGGGCAGGGTTCACCCGCCTGAGGTGCCATGTCGCAAACTCAACTCATTTGAGCAAGGATTCGAGCCAATTTATATTGGTAGCCGGAGATTTGATCTTCCCACCTCGTTTCTGCCTCCCATCCCAGGGTACCCCGATGAACGTGCGGCACCAATGGACCAGACATCATGGGCGTGTTCTTCTTGTCATGCCGGTTTTCCTGTGTGCCTTGACCCTGCTAGGCGTTTACCTGACCAGCAATCAACAACTCTGGCAGGAGCAATCCGAAGACACACTTCTGCTGCATCTGGTTGAACGCAGTAACTTCGAAGCTTTTGTCACGGAACCAGGTGATATCAGGAGCAGCAGTAATGTTGAAGTCCGGTGTGAAGTGGAGTCCAGAGGATCAGCTGGTGTCACAATCGTGAGTCTTTGTGAGGAAGGTACAGAGGTCAAAAAGGGAGATCTTCTGGTTCAGTTTGATGACTCTGTTTTACAGAATGAATTGATTGCCCAAAAAATCGTGGTCGCAAAAGACAAGTCGTCATTGATTCAGGCGGAAAGCAATCTTGCCAATGCCGAACGCACTCTGCGGGAATACGTCGAGGGACTGTTTGACCAGGAAGTTGAATTACTTGAGAGTGCGGTATTTGTGACGGAGGAAGAACTTCGTCGAAAAGAACTTGAGCTTGCGTCGAATCGCCGAATGGCTGCGAAGGGACTGATCAAACCTTTGCAAGTCAGCGCTGGTGAATTCGCACTTGAAAAATCCCGAAAGGATGTTGCAGCCAGCAAGCGGGCGTTGGACGTCTTCAGGCAATTCACCAGGGAGCGAAAGGTAGGTGAATTCACCGCCGAAATTGAAAAACAGAAAGCGAATGTCGAAGCTGCCAAGTTCACTCAGGAACTGAGCAAGCAGAAACTGAGTGAGATTTCCGCACAAATCGAACACTGTACGATTCGTGCGCCTGCAGCGGGACAGGTTGTCTACGCCAATGAGCGGCAGCGTGGCGAACCAGTTGTCATCGAAGAGGGAAGCCAGATCCGCTACAACCAAATCGTAGCCCGATTACCCGACATCAACAAAATGCAGGTTGATGTGAAGATCAACGAATCCCACATCAATCGGGTTCTGCCCGGCATGCGAGCCGAAATCACTCTGGATGCCGATCCTGAAAAACTGCTTTATGGCAAAGTAAAACGAGTGGCACCCTATCCTTTTCCGATGCGCTGGCATGGTGCGCCACTGGAATATGGAGTTGAAGTGGCGATCGTCGACCCACCTCCCACAATTCGCCCCGGACTACGCGCCAAGGTAAAGATTTACTTCGAAGCGGAGGATTCTGTTTTACTGATCCCGCTTGCGGCCGTGATCAATCATGCAAATACTCATTACTGCCTTGTGAGAAAAGGAAAAGAATGGACTGCGACACCAATTTCAATCGGTCCCAACAACAACAATCAAGTCGTTGTCACTGATGGCATTTCCGAAGGTGACCAAGTTGCTTTGACACCCTTCCGCTTCATCCAGAGAGCCGATCTTCCCGCGGCCAGCGGCAAGTCCAAAACGCCCGACAACAGGACAGAACAGACGACAGCAGCAAAGCAGGCTAAAAGCAACCTCAACAGGTCTGCAGGCTTCAATTCGGAGCCAAGCGAAGGTTCAAAAGAACTCGCGAATACCAATGTCAATGAAGCCAACACCGATTCCGGAACATGAACCTCCTGCATCCACGCATCTGGCGACTGGGGATCAAGAGTCTATTGTTGCATCCCATGCGGTCACTTCTGACTGTTCTGGGAATTTTCATTGGTGTCGCCAGTGTTGTTTGGCTCCTTGCAATAGGTGAAGGAATCAGCCGTGAAGCCCAACGTCAGATTTCTGAGCTCGGTGCCACCAACATCATTCTGCGATCAGTCATTCCCCCGGACGATTCGGTAAGTGAATCAAACTTTTATGTGAAATATGGCATACGCCGATCAGATGTCGCTGCCTTGACCGAAATCGAGACGATCAGGAATGCCGTCAGAATTCGTGAAACACGACGAGAAGCTCACTATGGCGCTGTGACGATTGCGAGTCACCTGGTGGCGTGCACTCCCGAATACTCGGAAATCATGAATTTGCGGCTCGCAAGGGGTAGATTCATTTCCGATATCGATGTGCAGCAACGTGCAAATGTGTGTGTGCTCGCAGCCGAAGCGGCGGACCTTTTCTTCTCTACCGAAGATCCAATGGGCAAGGTAATTCGCATTCGCGAATTGCCTTACGTAGTTGTCGGAGTGATGGAACCGAGAACTCCAACAGCTGGCATCGGTGGTTCCATCGCCGCCCAGGACTTCGCGAAAGATATCTACATCCCTCTGGATACATTTTGGCAGCGCATTGGAGATCGCGTGCTCTTCGTGCAATCAGGGCAACGGACAGGGGAGGAGGTTGAATTGAGCCAAATCACCTTCCAGGTTGAATCTTCCGACCACGTGCTACCCACTGCTGCTGCAATCAGAAGAACGATGCAAAAACTTCACACCGAGACGGACTATGCAGTCGTTGTTCCGCTTGAATTGCTTGAGCAAGCGAAGACAACCCGTTTGATGTTCATGGTTTTCATGGGCATGATTGCGGCGGTGACACTGATCGTTGGCGGCATCGGCATCATGAATATCATGCTTGCAACCGTCACCGAGCGAACTCGGGAAATTGGTATCAGACGGGCTCTTGGAGCCACCCGAAAAGACATCACACGTCAATTTCTAGCCGAGACAATTGTGCTTTCCGCGCTCGGCGGAATTGCCGGGATTGTCGGAGGCATGACATGCCCTCAGTTGATGGGATGGCTTCGTCAGGCACTGCAATCGTCAATTCCCGAGGCAATGAACAATCTTCCCGACGCGATCCGGAATGTAACCCCAGTCATTGTGCCCTGGTCGATCCCGCTGGCGTTTGCAATCTCCGTTGCCGTGGGCATTTTCTTTGGCCTTTACCCAGCCACCCGGGCCGCTCGAATGGATCCCATTGAAGCACTCAGACGTGAATGACGATCACTGGTGAGCTGCCGATCCCGCAAAAGTCCGAACCCCAAATCAGAACAGAAACACAACCGTCAAA
The DNA here is from genome assembly GCA_012270065.1 of Rubripirellula sp. Taxonomy (GTDB): domain Bacteria; phylum Planctomycetota; class Planctomycetia; order Pirellulales; family Pirellulaceae; genus Rubripirellula. The sequence continues at coordinate 12,171 of JAAXJB010000039.1, forward strand.
ATAATTGCGTTACCTCAAGGACACCAGAAAAGCCAGCAGGTCTGCAACTTCCTGAGCAGTCAGTTCAGCGATCAGACCAGTAGGCATCAGCGACTCGGACTGAATCCGTCTCGAATCAACATCCACTTTTCCAATTCGATGATTTTGACCGTCTGCTGAACGTAGAATTACCTCAGAATCAGTATCCCGAACCAGCAAGCCAGTGACCAGCTTGCCATCGATGGTCAGAATCTGATGGCTCCGGTATTTATTTTCAATCAGTCTGGAAGGCTCAAGAATACTTTCCAACAGTTCACGCTTCGAACGACGCTGTCCGATTCCATCCATATCGGGACCAATACTCTGACCGCTCCCCTGCACGCGATGACACGAAATGCACTGCATGGCTTGCCCGTCAAGGAAACGCGCTCGTCCACGTTCCGCATCGCCAACCATTTTCAACAGTGACTCTCGATCAACGCTTTGTCCTAATCTTTTTTTCCTTTGTTCCAGCGGCAAGTACTGTTCAAATAACGCCGCACTGAATGGTGTTCCCGTCGTCTGTTCCTGTTGCGCAATTACTTGCAACTGCTGTTGATTCATTTCCTCATTGAAAAGCAGATTTGAAAGGCGTGTCAGAGCATCTGAGGTAGCATTCGCACCAACATCGCTTCCGGTCAGCGCGACAGCTTCCGGTTTCTCAAGAGACACAATCCACTGGTACACCAACCGCAGTCCCTCGCGATGAATGTCTCGACTTCCCAGCTTTGGCATGTGTCCCACCCCACTGGTTGCCATGCGATAGAACAGGGTTGACTTGTCTGGTTGGCCTGATGCTACCACTTTGGCATTTGTAATTCCGAATGCCCCCTGAGTTGGCGCTTCGTCGATAACATTCATCTGCTCTCGGGCAGTTGAAAAAGAAAGATCAGCCGGAACCGTTCCGCCTCCACCGCGACGATGACAATGTGCGCAGTTCGCTGCCAGATAGGATCGCGCACGATCCTCAAGCGAACAGGTTGAATCCGCGGGATTCACCATGCTTCCAATTTTCCATCCTGGTGGTGCTGAACGATCGAGCACACCGCTTTCGACCAACTGTGAAATCTGGGACTGCGGCAGGTTTTCCAATGAAAATCCAACTGCCCCACCATTCTGGCGTCCATGGCAGGATCGGCATTGAGCACGATTTTGCACTTTCCACGATGTGGTTAGCACACGGCCGTCTGCTGATTCGTACTTGATCTGCTTTTCAATCCCATCGGCCCCGACGAGATCAGCATCAGTCTGTTTTTCATTCCACAGATAGCTATACGGCTGCCAATTGATTCCATCAAAATGCAACAATTGTGTTTCAACTCGAGTGTCACCCAAAAAGATCGTCTTGACGAAGACCGTACCCGCAGGATATCGCCAAGCCCGTTGCAACCGGGCGGTCTGGATCGTCTGCTGACCAGGGACTGCAATCAGAAATTCGCTCGTCGCCTCTCCCTGCCACGAAGCTGATGAAATGTCATACGGTCTGACTCCCGTTTGTGGCACCATATCCTGTGTATTGCGAAAGAGCCCCGTGGTGCTCAATTTTTTTGGAAACTCATCGGTCAAGCCAACAACCTGATTACGCACCAATTCGTAAATTCCACCGTCGTAACCTACCACAAGAGTTTCATTTTCCGGTGTCTCGGCAAAGGTGATGATGGGAATTCCGGTTTCAGCAAGAACAGGATTCCACGTCACCTGTTTTCCTTCATGACGTAATCCCCAAAGCAAGCCGGTAACATAATCACCATACAAATACACACCCTCAAGCTCGGGAAGTTTCTTTCCACGGTAAACCTGCCCTCCTGTCACCGATTGCCCTAGCGAATGAGGATAAGCGACAAGTGGCAACTCAACGGGTGTGGGGCCCTGCTGAATATCACGACGGATGGCCTGCGGTCCTTCAAAGATGCTCCAGCCGTAGTTTCCCCCGCTTTTGACATCAAAAATCATTTCCCACAATTCCCAACCCACGTCCCCGCACAGTATCTGGTCTGTGTCAGGAACGATGGTGAAACGCCATGGATTTCTGAAACCATAGGCAAAAATCTCACCTCGCGCGCCGGGAACGTTAACAAAGGGATTTTCAGGTGGAATGGAATAGCTTCGACCTTTCGATGGATGATCAACATCGATTCGACAGATGGACGAACGCAAATCAGAAAGGTCCTGACTTACATCGTATTCATCAGGTGGAAACGGCTTTGCTCCGTCACCTGCCGAAAAATAAAGCAACCCCTTTGAATCAAACCGAATCGCACAGCCGTTATGCCCACCCGACGGCCATGTCAGCAAAACTTCTTCACTTCCCAGATCGACCCGAAATGGTTCGCTTTCACTGACAATAAAACGGGACAGCCTCGAACCGTCTGGGCGAGCGACAGGATCACCTGCATAAGCCAGAAAAAGCTGCCGATTATTTGCAAAGTCAGGATGCAATGCGAACCCATACGCCCGCCTGAACTTCTCAATCAACGGCTTGAAATCGGCAACCAGATCTGCCTTGGCACAATTGCCATCATTCTCAAAAACAAAAAGCTTACCTGTGACCTCCAGAAGCATCATCTTGTTGGACTGGGGAACAGCCATCAATTCAACAGGCTGATTGAATTGCAACTTGGGATAAACACGTTGCACTGAAAAAGGCTTGGGAGCCTCTGGTGAACCGATGATCCGGGAAGTTTCCCAACCTGGCCGTTCGCCCGACCACACAGCGGATGACAAAACCACAACGAAAGTCAGAATTAAAATCAGCTGATTGTGCATCACAGATCTCTTCACACATACATGGAGTGGTTCAATACCGAGAATGGAGATACAGACTCAGCCGGGGTGAACGGTACCCTGAATACAACCTTCAAGAGAGTAGATGCTTGACCTCAGGAACCCCTTCAGCAGACAGACATGTCATCAACAGAAGGATTTGTCGACAGGGAACGGAGCATAGAATAGATACCGCAATGGCCCGGTGCAATCGAATCCTGCTAAACGGTCAATCAGGCAAGAATATCCTGAATGACTTTTCCATGGACATCGGTTAGGCGATAGTCCCTCCCCTGAAAACGGTAAGTCAATTTTTCGTGGTCAAAGCCCAATTGATGCAATATCGTTGCCTGTAAATCATGGACATGGACTGGATTCTCGGCGACGCTGAACCCCAACTCATCGGAACTTCCATAGTCAAGTCCTCCCTTGACTCCGCCGCCGGCCATCCACATGGAAAACACATCGGGGTAATGGTCGCGTCCAAGCACAGAACCTTTCGCGGTACGACCTTCACGGAAAGGCGTGCGTCCAAATTCTCCACCCCATACAACCAATGTGTCTTTCAGCAAATCACGTTGCTTCAAATCCTTGATCAGAGCAGCCACCGGTTTGTCCATGGTCGCGCACTTTTTAGTCAAGCCGTCAGTCAAACCCTCCTGTTTACCAGTTCCATGGAAGTCCCAGCCCCAGTCAAACAACTGTACAAAACGGACACCGGATTCCACCAATCTTCTCGCCAACAGGCAGTTGTTCGCCAAACTGGAACCACCGACGGTTGCTCCATACCGATCGAGAGTTGCCTGAGACTCCTGTGAAATGTCCATCACTTCAGGTACAGCAGTTTGCATTCGGAACGCAAGTTCGTACTGCGAAATCCTGGTCAATGTTTCGGGATGCCCCAATTCACCCGCCTGAATCTCATTGAGATCACGAAGCGCATCAAGGCTCAGCCTTCGCATGTTACGATCCATGCCCTTTGGATTGGATGAATAGAGAACGGGGTCTCCTTTGGATCGACACTGCACTCCCTGATAGACCGATGGCAGGAATCCACTTCCGAAAGAATTTTTTCCTCCGTTTGGCTGCACTCCACTGGATATCAGAACTACGAATCCTGGCAGATTCTCATTCTCACTCCCCAATCCATAAGTGACCCATGACCCGATGGATGGCCTGCCAGAGCGTGGTGACCCCGTGTAAACCAACAATTCAGCTGGTGCATGATTGAACTGCTCCGTGTGCATTGAATGCACCACGCACATTTCATCGGCAATGTCGTGAAAATTCGGAATGGCATCCGACATCCACATTCCTGATTCACCGACCTGTGACCACTTTCTCGGTGAACCCAGTAGTTTTGGGACACCGGAAGTGAATGCAAATTTTCGACCAGCCAGAAACTCATCAGGACAATCTTCAGCATTCCGCTTCACCAACTCGGGCTTGCGATCAAACAAATCAAGATTCGGTGGCGATCCAGTCATGTGCAAATAGATCACACGCTTGGCTTTTGCCTGAAAATGCGGAGTCTGAACTGCCAGAGGATTAGCTGCGTTTCGCTCGGCTCTGCTGTTTTCGCTGGCCAACAAGCTGTTGAGTGCAATCCCACCCAAACCAGCAGCAGACTGCTGCAGAAAATGTCGACGGGTCTGTTGACGCATTTGCTCGAAAAAGTCTGTCATGACAATTTACAAAATGGTTGATCTGAATAAGAAAAATAAAAAGCGGTCTCAACGTTTCATGAACATTTCATCAAGATTCAAAATCACATTTGCTACGACCGTCCATGCAGCATACTCAACCGCGTTTCCACCCTGGGGCAACGCGCCAACTGGAACAGTCGCCATCTGCTCCGCCAGCTGATGCTGCCCTTGGTACTTGCTGAAAACGGACTGGAATAATTGCGTGATTCGCAAGATTTCGGCATCGGTCGGATCACGAAGCAAACACCTCCTGAATGCGTACTGGATCCTTTCCTCCGTCTCTTTGCCATGAGCAATCATCTTCCTCGCCAGCGTCTGAGCGGCTTCGACATAGACAGGATCATTCAGGGTAACCAACGCCTGCAAGGGTGTGTTGGTACGGATACGACGAACAGTGCAAACCTCCCGGTTTGGAGCATCGAACTGTGCCATGGACGGATATGGGCTGGATCGGCGCCAAGAAGTATAGATACCCCTCCGATAACGATTCTCACCGCTGCTTGCCTGCCAGTCAGTTGCTGACCCGAAGGCCGCCTTCAGTCCCAATGATGGTTGTGGGGGTTTTACGGGCGGACCGTACATACGATCGCTCAATAATCCACTGACAAAAAGTGCCTGATCTCTGACCATTTCCGCGGAGATCCGGAACCGCGGGCCCCTCGCGTAAAACCGGTTTGCCGGATCAGCAGATTGCAATTTCCTGTCAGATCGCGAACTCTGGCGATAGGTCGCCGAAGTCACCAGAACCGTCAGAAGCTGCTTGAGGTCCCATCCGCCATCACGAAGTTCGACTGCCAACCAGTCAAGCAATGCTGGATGCGAAGGCAACTCACCCTGTGAACCGAATTCCTCACTTGTCTGAACAATGCCGACGCCAAAAACCTCTTCCCAATGACGATTCGCAATCACCCGTGCCGTCAGCGGATTTTCATCATCAACCAACCACTTTGCCAAAGCGAGACGGTCTCGTTTTGAACCGTCTGGAAGGGGGTGAAAGATCTCGGGAGTTCCCTCTTCAACAAGCTCACCCGTGTTCTTGTAATCACCTCGAATCTGAATGCGTGTCTCGCGTCTGGCTGCATCAGCCAACTGCGTCATGACCGGCACGGTCGTGGCGGGTTTGATAGCCTGTAAACTCGCCTTGGCTTTGTTCAACGCTGTCCTTTCAGTCTCCAGCAGCGGTGTGATTTTCCGGAAGTAGTCCGACAACTTGCTGGCTTCGTTTTCGTCAAGCCTGTCTTCTTTCTGGTATCTCCGGACAAGCCCGAGCACATCCGCTGGAATCGCGGCAATTTTTGAAACTCCCCGATCCGAAGTCATTGCGATACGGAATCGATCCAGCAGGTGCCCCGAGTGCACGGAATCTTGACGAATCGTAAGAATCAGTTCTCCGTCTTCCAGAAACACAGGTTGACTTGGCAGCATCGTGAGCGAATGCGGTTGCCCCTGATAAGGTGCTATGGCCCAACCATTCCGATCATCTTTCAGCGCATCAGTGGCGGGAAATCCATCCTGTTCATGATCAGCGTACGCTGCTACCAACGGAAATCTGGAAGGCCCACCGGTATTGAATTCCGAACTGGGCGATGGCACACCCACGGGGATCTCATCCCAGACAGGGTTACGATTTCCATCCAACAGTGAAACACGATATCCCTTCAAACGCTGCTGAATGGCATCCGCTCCGTCAGTACGATTCCAAATCACAACCCGCTCGACAGACATGACCTTTCCCAGATCAATTTCAATCCACGGATCTTTCTCGATCTTTGTGTGACTGACGGATCGATTGTTGAAATTTCCATCGGTCTTTCCATCGTTGACGTACTCGCTCTTTCCACCAAAATCCTCTGAACTGGCGGTGACGCTACCTTCTGTGGCGACATTCTTTCCGTCAACGAAGGCTTCTATCTCCGCCAGGTGGATCATTTTTCCTGAACCCGGCAAATCAACCCGGATGTACTTCGCATCGATTGCGTTTCTGCCTCTTTTCTGGATCATCGCCTTCACGTTGGTAACAACAAAATTGTCGGACTGCTCCATAGGCACTTCCAATCGCAGCCCGGCAAGGTCAACATTCTTTAAAGGAAATGTCAGTTCATATTCATCTGTGTCGGCCTTGTCTGCGCTGCCCAGAATCCAGCCATCCTCTTCAGTCAACTGACGTTTACTCGCAGACAGCACGGATGGCTGCAAAATGCTCCAAGTGGCATCTGTCTCAAGTTCCTTCAGCCATGCATGCTGCGCTTTTTGCAATTCGGTAGTCGAAGTCGCCATGACTTGCTGCAGAGAATCAATTTTTTCCTGAAGAATCCGTTGTTGCGAACGCTGATCGTCCGTCCAGACATCAATGATCGGACTCTCATTCCGTCGATCCGCGTCCTGGGTGTTATTGAAGAAGGAGAAAAATTTGAAGTACTCTTCCTGAGTGATTGGATCGTACTTGTGCGTGTGGCACTGAGCACATGCCATGGTCGTCCCCATCCACACCGCCATGGTCGTGTTGACCCGATCAACGACTGCAACGTTTCGGAACTCTTCATCGTTGGTTCCACCTTCATTGTTCGTCAGGGTGTTCCGGTGGAAAGCGGTTGCGGTCAGTTGCTCCTGCGTCGGATTCTCGAGGAGATCACCAGCAATTTGCTCAATGGTGAACTGGTCAAAAGGTTTATTCGCATTCAGTGACTTGATTACATAATCTCGAAATGCCCAAATGGTTCTTGGTGGGTCATCTGCGTATCCAGCCGAATCGGCATAGCGAGCGAGATCAAGCCAGACTCGTGCCCAGCGTTCACCAAACGCTGGTTTCTGCAACAGGCGGCGAACATAGCGTTCGTACGCATCGGATCGCTCATCCTCAACAAATTCCCGCGCCTCTTCCCAGGAAGGTGGCAGCCCTGTCAGGTCAAGCGAAACACGTCGCGCCAAAGTCAGGCGGTCCGCCTCCGGTGAAGGCTCAAGTCCGCGCGATTCCAAAGCAGACAGCACGAAGTGGTCCACCGGATTGCGCGGCCACGTTTTCAACTTGACGGTCGGCAGCGCAGGGCGTGTCGGTTTTACATAGGACCAGTGTCTGGCAAAGCTTCCCCCTTCAGCGATCCACTGACGGACAAGCTCGACTTCCTCGCTGCTCAGTCGTCTTCCTTTGCCCTCGGGCGGCATCTTCAGTTCTTCATCATCCGTCGTCAAACGCTGAATCAACTCGCTTGCGGCTGGTTTCCCTGGCACGATCGCAGCGTACCCTCCCAAGTCGGCACGTGAACCTGCTTCGGTGTCCAACCTCAAGCCGGCTGCTCTTTCATCTTCATCGGGACCATGGCAGGTCAGACAGTTGTTGGATAGCAAGGGCCTGATCTGAGTGTTGAAATCAATTTCTTCTGCGTCTGCAAAATTGACATTCACAAGCAACAGAGAAACGAACAGGCCAGGCATCAGCAACGTGACTGCGTTGCAAAATGGTCGAAACAATTTCATGACAGCGAAACGATTAATGGTCGGGGGTTCAAACAGCCGGTAGTGCTGAGAAACAGGCAGGCGAGCAAGGGAACCGGTTCCTTTGGGTCCGAAAATTCCTGTGAAAAACAACAGGAAATATCAACCGAGCAGGGTGGTACCGAATCAGTCCCCTTCATTTTAACAGAGATTTACCCTCAAGGATTTACCCTCAAGGCCCCGAATGATCGACCCTGAAAATATCCATCGTTGCAACTGTTGCCAAGGAAACGCGTGAATCAATGATATTCCGCCTGCGCGTTCTCAGGAATCAAGTTCTTCCCACCTTGCGAAGGCCGTCGCCAACTCATCTTCCAGCTTTTTCAGTCTGGCGGCATCTGCGGCAATGTCTTCTCCACTTTTCTGATAATAGCCGGGCTCGGACATCACCTCATGAACTTCACCGATGGATTTTTCCAACAGTTCGATCCGCTCGGGCAATTGCTCAAGTTCCCGCTGATCTTTGTAGGAGAGTTTTCTGTTTTTTTCGGGCGTATTTTTTACTTTTTCGTTTTTGGTTTTTACCTCGGCCTGCGTTTTCTTTGCATCTTGATTTGACTGTTTACGTTCAACCGCCGCTCTCCATTCGTCATACCCGCCTGCATATTCGTGTACACCACTGTCTTCAAAAACGATGGTGCTGGTCACAACATTATTCAGAAATGTACGATCATGGCTGACCATCAAGAGTGTGCCGTTGAAATCCGCCAACTGTTCTTCGAGTAATTCAAGCGTTTCACTGTCCAGATCGTTCGTAGGTTCGTCGAGGACGATCACATTGGCAGGTTTCGTCATCAGGCGCGCAAGCAATGCCCTGTTACGTTCCCCACCCGAAAGGAAACGAACCTCTGTCCTCGCTCTTTCCGGTGTGAACAGAAAATCCTGCAGATACCCCATGATGTGCTTGGTCTTGTCACCAACCCTGACTTTATCGCTACCGTCACCCACGTTCTCGACAACAGTGCTTTCGGGATCCAGTGTATCTCTCAATTGATCAAAGTAGGCCACCTGCAAATTGGTCCCGGTTCGCACGGTACCCTCGTCAGGCTCTAGTTGCCCAAGTAACAGTTTCAGCAAGGTTGTCTTGCCTGCTCCGTTATGCCCAATGATTCCAATCTTGTCCCCACGCATCAGCATCGTACTGAATTTGTTGATGATCTTCCGATTTCCGTAGCTGAAAGAAATTTCATCGACATCCGCAACAAGCATCCCCGTGCGTTCCGCCTCCTGCAATTTCATCTTGGCCCTGCCTTCACCCTTGCGTCGCTGGGATCTTTCAACACGCATGGCCTTGAGTGCCCGGACGCGGCCTTCATTGCGTGTACGTCGCGCTTTGATTCCCTGCCGTATCCACGCTTCCTCTTCGGCCAAACGCTTGTCGAACAGGGCATTCTGTTTTTCCTCAGCGGCAATGGCATCCTCTTTCCGCTTGAGAAAAGTCGAGTAATCACACGACCAGTCAAATAGCTTTCCACGATCAATTTCCCAGATTCGCGTGGCAAGCGTTTGAAGAAATGATCGATCGTGGGTAACAAAGATCAGAGTTTTCTTCCAATTTGAAAGAAAATTTTCCAGCCACAGAATTGACGGGATGTCGAGATGGTTCGTCGGTTCATCAAGTAGCAGAACATCGGGCTCAGATGCAATCGATCTGGCCAAAAGAACACGACGCTTCATACCACTGGAAAGCGTCTGAAACTCCATCTCAGGGTCGAGTTCCATTCGCGACAAAGTCGAGTCAACCGCGTGTTGCACTTGCCACTGAGTCTCTGGATCACCCGTATCCTCTTGACCAGCCATGACAACCTGATGGACCGTGCCTGCAAGGTCACGGGGAACACTCTGCGTCAAACGAGCGATTTTTGCACCAGGTTTGAAGCTGATATTGCCGGAATCGGGCTGCAACCTGCCATCCAGCAATCTCATCAAAGTCGTCTTACCCGCTCCGTTGCGGCCCAAAAGTCCAATTCGCTGCCCCGCTTCGATGGTCGCGGAAACCCCATCCAAAAGTAGAGGCCCGCGAAATCCAATGGAAAGATCATCGATGGAAAGAAGTGGCATGCTGCTGATAACCGCGCGGAGAAAGAATCAATACCGTCTCAACAGAACGCAAGAAGACGTTTTGGTCCAGACGGCCAACCAGAGGATCTTTGGAGAAAGGTTCTGCTGAGCTGTGCCCCACGGAGCTGCGACCCCCATTTCCTGAATCGTCAGCCACCTTAATGAACAACTTGACTGCAAAGTAGTGAAGACGGGACACAATGGGTCCGCAAATCATTCCTGATCACGTTTTCGCTTTTTGCGATGACTCACGGAACAACTCCGCAATGACCTCTTCCAATGGCACATCTTCAACAGCAACATCCTCGATCGGATTGTCCCGAAGCACTTCCGCCAATACGGAAGGCACCTCGGTTCGCTCGACGCGCACCTGCACTTTGGGCCACGTCTCATCCAACACATCACCGAGTCGTGATAGGTCAGGTTGATGCCCGTCGGCAAATTGCAGGGTCATTATCTTGTGGCCAGAAAACTTGTCGATCACGCCTGATAGAGAGCCGTCATATTCAATCTGACCACCAGCAATGATCACCACCCGCTTGCATAGAGCCGCAATGTCCTTCATGTAGTGACTTGTCAGCAAAATCGTGATCTTGCGCTTTTCCTGATAATACTTGAGGAACTGTTGGATATTATGCTGTGCAATTACATCGAGCCCGATTGTTGGTTCGTCGAGAAAAAGTACTTCTGGTCGATGCAGCAATGCTGCAATCAACTCCATCTTCATCCTTTCGCCCAGAGACAACTCGCGTACCGGTTGGCTCAACAGATCTTTTACATCCAGTAGATCCGTAAGCTCAGCAAGTGTGTGTTCAAATTGTTCAATCGGAACGCCATAAATCTGCTGGTGAAGTCGATAGGATTCCTGAGCTGGCAAATCCCACCACAACTGGTTTTTCTGCCCCATGACCAGCGCGAATCTTCGCCGATACTCGTTTTTTCTCTGCCAGGGCGTGAATCCCATCACACTCGCGGAACCGCTGGTTGGATTGATGACCCCGCTGAGCAATTTCAACGTTGTGGTTTTACCGGCACCATTGGGACCAAGAAACGCGACAAACTCGCCTTGCTCCACATTCAGATCGATTCCCTGAACGGCTTTGACTTCCCGGTAATCACGGCGAAAAAGCCCACGAACGCTATCCGCCAATCCCTCTCGTTTGTTGTAAACGCGATAAGACTTGGCCAACTGTCGGACTTCGATGATTGGCATGGACGTCATGACTCTTGATCAGGATGGCTCACGAACAGGTGGTAGCCGATCATTGTAGGTACGAAGCAGCATGTTCAAAGCCGTGACAGATCTTTTCCCACCCGATTCAAGCAGCCGACACCCCGGACAGCCCTCCAACCGTCGCCCAGCTCGAGCGATCGTGATTTACATGAGAACAGGAGCGACTTGGACATCTTGATCACCTCCCTCAGACAGGCTCGATCACCTACGATGGTCGGGCCGCCAGTCGCCTGAACCACCCCCAGAAACTGGACCAACCCCAGAAAAGCGACCTTCCCACCAATTTCCGATTCATCCGTGTAAAATCACTCCCATGACAGGAACAATCCCACCAATTCGAGTTGGCCTTGGATACGATACTCATCGGCTCGGCCCCGGGGGTCCACTGAGAATCGGTGGGGTCGATATTGACTGTGAACTTCACAGCATAGGTCACAGCGATGCCGATGTTCTTTTACATGCCATTACAGACGCCATTCTTGGTTCGGTCGTTGAGGAAGACATCGGACGACTTTTCCCCAACAATGCTCAAGAAAACCAGGACCGGGACAGCACAGATTTTTTGCAAGAAGCCATGCGACGCTTGCGGCATCGAGGCATGGAGATTGTCAATCTTGACTGTGTGATCCTTGCCGAACGGCCCAAGATGGCCGAGCATATCGACTCAATGCGCGCAGTGATCGCTGAAATCACCGGGGCTCCGGTAGACCGTATTGGCATCAAAGCCAAGACAGGGGAGGGGACGGGGCCCATAGGCCACGGTGAAGCAATCTCCGCAAGAGCGGTCGTCTTGGTCTATGAAACATGATTGGATGCCGAGCACGGGCACCGCAATCATGACGACATGACACTGATTCACTTGCTGACTCAGAGTTCACGCAAGCCAAGGCCATTGTAGTTTTCCTCAGAATTCCTTGGAGAATCAATCTGAAAACAGGTTTTCAGAATTTAACCACTAATTGCCATCATTACGCTGGGAAGAGCATTCGTCCCAACACCTCACCAATGGCTTACGTTTCAGGCACCCAAGATTTTGCACTGCAAATCGGCTCACCCTCGCACGGCTGAAAATCGGTCTCTGCAGAAAAACGAACAGACCCTATAATCCCCATCTTGCCGAGCAAAACGAAGAATCACTCACGCGTATTTGCTTTCATTTGACTGCCAATCAGCGGTTCGATTCGGGGATCCTTACTCGCTGATTGAATACAAATTCCAACTGCGTCCCACTTCTCCCTCAGACGACAAAGATGAGCACCGCGACTGCAAGCCAAAACGACTCCGACGCATCGGCCCAAAAACCCTCCATCCGGGTTTACAACACACTCAGCAAGACCAAGGAGCCTTTCGAACCTCTTCACCCTCCAAAGGTTGGCATCTATTTGTGCGGGCCAACCGTTTACGCGGAGTCCCACATTGGCCACATGGTCGGTCCCGTTATTTTCGACACCATCAAGCGTTACCTCAGGTTCAGCGGCTATGATGTGACCTGGGTAGTCAACATCACTGACGTGGACGACAAACTGATTGCGAAGAGTCGGGAACGTGGTATTCCCATGAGTCAGGTTGCTTGTGAGATGACCGCTGACTATCTGTCGAACCTGCGGGAACTTGGTGTCAACCAAATCGACTATTTACCGCGAGCGACCGACCACATGCCGCAAATCATCTCATTCATCAAATCTCTGGAAGAGAAGGATTTCGCATACGCCGTGGACGGTGACGTATTTTTCGACGTCGCCAAGGACAGCAATTACGGTCAACTTTCCAATCGAAGCATGGATTCGCAGCAAGGTGAAGGTGGTGAAGCTGCGGCAAAAAAACGTTCACCGGGCGACTTCGCACTCTGGAAGAGTGCCAAGGATGATTCGATTTCGTGGGACAGTCCGTGGGGGCCCGGTCGTCCGGGATGGCATATCGAATGTTCTGCAATGAGCCATGAAATCCTGGGTGACACATTCGACATTCACGGTGGTGGGCTCGACCTGATGTTCCCTCATCATGAAAACGAACTTGCTCAAAGTGGGTGTTGCCACAACGCTCCAATGGTCAAGTACTGGATGCACAACGGCCTGATGCGAGCCGGAGAGAAAGGTAAGGTTGGAGGAAAGAGTGACCGTGAAGAATCAGCAGAAGAAGCATCAGCTGGAAAAATCAGCCGCAGCAAAGGCGACGGTGGACTCTCCAATGTAATACGCAGACATACCGGTGAGCGGATCCGTTTCTTTCTCCTCAGAACCCACTATCGATCGACGATCGTATACAACGAAGAAGGGTTGCAGGAAGCTGGCACATCACTGGAGGCTTTCTACCGATTCTTTGATCGCTTTAACGAGATCACATCGTTGCAGGACTGCCCGGAATATCCGGGTCAATATTTCTATGAACTCCCCGTGGGCACGGTACGTTCACAGGGCGATTTTGAACCAGGTGACGATCCTCTATTGCAGGAAATGCACGCATCACGGGAGAAATTTCTTTCGGCGATGGATGACGATTTCAATACAGGTTCAGCCATCAGTGTCCTGTTTGACTCGCTTCGCGCTTTGAACCGTCACATTGATCAACATGGCTTGGGACCGGCTGCAGATCTCAAGTCACCCGCGGTCATATCACTGACGAAAGCGGCATCGGTCATTCGTGAACTAACAAGCGTCCTGGGGGTTTTTCTCAAGCCGGCAGTCGGAGGCAATGGTGGAGATGAATCAGACGCTGATCTGCTTGATGGTGTAGTCAACCTGCTGATCGATCTTCGCAAAGAAGCACGGGGCCGCAAGGACTATGCGACCGGTGATGCAATTCGCGATCGCTTGGCCGATCTTGGTGTCGCATTGCTCGACAAGAAAGAAGGCACGAGCTGGGAACGCAACTCGTGACCTCGAGTTCGACTTGCCGCCGCATCTTGGGAGTCGACCCGGGGTTGAATACCACGGGCTACGGCGTCATTGAAGTTGGATGTTCCGGTGGCTTGCCATCGGCTACCGACAAGATCAAATTAATTGAAGCTGGTATCATTCGCAGCAAATCAAGAGACAGCATTGAAACCCGACTTCACGAGATCCACGAGGGTTTGCGGGAAGTCACTGAAACGCACCGACCCGATGTACTTGTACTGGAACAACTTTTCTCACATTACCAGCGTCCTCGAACTGCAATATTGATGGGCCATGCACGTGGGGTTATCTGTCTTGCCGCGGCGCAGTCAAATATTCCTGTCTTGCATTTTGAACCCACCCGTGTGAAAAAAGTGATGACAGGGAACGGTCATGCACCAAAGCACCAAATCCAGGCTGCCGTAAAAATACAATTGGGTCTGGCAACCGTGCCCGAACCCGCGGACGTCGCCGATGCTCTCGCGATCGCACTCTGTGGCTACCATCTTGGCGATGGAACATCCCTTACGCCTCTCACCGGCAACCCGCGATCTGCGAAGGACGCTGAGAGTCGATCATGAACCAACTTGCTGTCCAACCGGCGTTACATCAGACCTGGAGCACTCACCATTGATCGTCACCATTTCAGGAACACTTGTTCGCGTCAGTGAAACAGCAGTCACCATTGAAGCCACCCCCTTTGAATATGAGGTACTGGTGGCTGATTACACACGTCGCCTGCTGCAAAACAGCATCGGCCAGCCAACTCGTCTGTACACGTTGGACTACATTGAAGGAAATGCCCAGGGAGGACGTCTCACACCGCGTTTAATCGGTTTCATGACAGAACCTGAGCGTCAGTTCTTTGACTTGTTCTGCAGCGTTGATGGTGTCGGAGTCAAGAAGGCTCTTCGCGCCATGGTACGCCCTGTGAAAGAACTCGCGGTGCTCATCGAAGAACAGGATGCAAAAGGACTTTCAGCACTTCCCGGTATCGGACCCGCAACCAGTGAGCGAGTGATCGCAAAGTTGCGTCGCAAGATGCCGAGGTTCGCATTGATGGTTGAAAGACAGACTGTTTCAGAGAAAAGTTCAAATGCTGGCACAGCAGCCTCAGCGGTAATCAGTGAAACATTTGATGCATTGATCACTCTGGGACACAGTGAGGCCGACGCCCGGAAATTGATTGACGAAACAATGGCAGGCGGAAAAAAATTCAAAGACACGGAATCTCTTCTCACTGCCATCTACCAGCGATCCGCGTAGTCATTTTCCGACTCGATACCCGGGCGGAATCGGGCGACAGGACACAAAAACAGGCATGTCCTCGATGCCCGACTGGGACGATTCCATCATCCCGTTAAGGCTTCACAGGAGTGTGGCTATGCCTGCTCAAAATCAGGCGGCCCCGGCGATCAATAGGCTTTCGCGAAGATGGCCTTCTTCGCGGCAGGTTTTCCGGTCAAAAAACAAACCCCAGCCTCGTCGTTGTCTTCCCGGGGAATGCACCGGATCGTGACCTTCAACTCCTTCAACAGAGGTTGAAGCTCCTCTTCCGATGCAAAATGACAGTGCGCGAATCCACCATGAATGTCCTGTGGATCTGCTGACGTGAAAAAATCCCGAAAATCTGACTCGGTTGTGATCACGCGGGAATGATCATCGCGCAGTTTTCTGGCTTTATCAAACAGCCCCTGCTGCATCTCTTCAAGTAACGAGGAAATCTCCGCGATCAGCTCGGCCCGCCCCATGGAAACACTCTTGGCCTGATCTCTGCGTCCAAGAAACACCGCGTCCTTTTCGATGTCCTTTGGACCAATCTCCAACCGAATGGGAACACCACGTTTGACGTGGTGCCATTTCTTTTCCCCACCCCGAATATCACGATCATCAACTTCTACCCGCACAGCACTTCCTGCATACTGCTGCGCTGTCAATTCATCCTTGATTCTTTCGACATACTGCAACACGGCTGCTCGCTGAGATTCATCACGATAGATCGGAAGAATAACAACTTGGGAAGGCGCCAACCTTGGCGGAACAACCAGCCCATCATCGTCGCTATGACTCATGATCAATGCACCCACAAGGCGGGTTGAGACACCCCAACTGGTGGTCCATGCGTACTCACGTTCACCGTTCTCAGCCTGAAAAACGATTTCCTGGGCCTTGGAGAAATTCTGTCCGAGAAAATGACTCGTACCGGCCTGCAGAGCTTTACGATCCTGCATCATTGCCTCGATGGAAAGCGTCTCCACGGCTCCGGGAAACCTTTCGTCGGCGGTCTTGCTTCCAATGATCACGGGCATCGCCATCCAATTCTCAGCGAAATCGGCATACACATCGATCATCTGCTCCGTTTCAGCAATCGCTTCTTCGCTGGTGGCGTGAACGGTGTGACCTTCCTGCCAAAGAAACTCCGCCGTGCGCAGAAACATTCTTGTCCGCATTTCCCAACGCACAACATTCGCCCACTGATTGATCAGAATCGGCAGATCGCGATGACTCTGTACCCACTTGGCATAAGTAGCACCAATGATCGTCTCACTGGTGGGACGCACAATCAATGGCTCCTCAAGCTTGCCAGCGGGTCGCAAGCCCCCGTCGGGGTCAGGCTCAAGGCGATGATGAGTCACCACCGCACACTCCTTGGCAAAACCCTCCACATGCTCGGCTTCCTTTTCCAGAAAGCTCATTGGTATGAACAGAGGGAAATAAGCATTCTGGTGGCCTGTTGCCTTGAACATGTCGTCCAACGCCCGTTGCATGTTTTCCCACAACCGGTATCCCCAAGGCTTGATGACCATGCATCCACGAACGGGACTGTTTTCCGCCAGATCAGAGGCACGAATGACCTGCTGATACCACTCTGGATAGTCTTCTGCGCGCGAAGGGCTGATCGCATTCTTGGGAGCTTTTGCCATCGGAAAAATCTGTCTCTGGGTGGGAATAACTCGGGAAATCACGAAAATCAGTTTATCTCGTGAAAGTAGTTCCTTTGCTTACCGGGCAAGCCAGCAACGGACACTTCTTGTCATGCCTTGAACCAGATTGTGCTGATTTGGACTGCACAATCTAGGGTGTCAGAGCTTGAGCTGTCGAAAAACACCTGCTCATTCGATCCGGTCACTTTCCAAACCACATGCAAAAAGCATCTGATCGCAGTGTTTGCCAGCACTTTGACCGGATGATTCACTAACGCCGCAGATTCAACAACTCGTCAAGCAGTTGCTGGCTGGTCGTGATCACGCGGCTGTTTCCACGATACTGGGTACTTGCCATCACCAACTCGACGAGGTCTTTCCCAATGTCCGTGTTGCTCAACTCAAGAGCACCGCCAATCACACCGCCAATGCCATTTTCTCCTGGAGCACCCTGAACGGGCAAACCCGTATTGACCCCCTTGGCGAATACGTTGAGACCGCGAGATTCGAGACCCACAGGGTTGGCAAATCTTGCCAACTGCAACTGCCCCAGATCACGCGTCACGCCGTTTCCAAACACACCACGCAAGGTACCATCTTCACCAACCACGAAGCTTGTCAATACACCGGGAGGGCTACCATCCTGACGAGTAGCTGCCAGGCTTGCTTCCTGAGTTGCCAAGCCGGAAACTTGACTGAAGTCGAGATCGAATTGAAGCGGGTTAACACTCGGTACGCCCACACGATCAATCGCAATGCTGTCGTTGGTTGCCGAAACGAAGTTCCCGTTTCCATCGAAATACAACAAACCTGTTCCGACTGCGATGTCTGTTCCCGAAATTGGCTGATTCTCTGCACTGTCGGCATACCATCGATAGATGGTCTGCTCATTGGTCCTTCCTTCAAGCGTAGCTGTTACCCGTACGTTCAGAGGGACACCCAGAGAGTCGTAAACAATGAAATCACTGACGGCACTCTGACCCTGTGCTTCCTGCAGAATTCCAAAGGCGAGGTTTGGTGTTGTCACCTGGCCGACAGAGTTTTAAACCCTGAAAGCCGACAGATCTATTTCAAGAGCATTCAGTTCGCCGGTGTTGCTGACAAAACGAATCGTGCCATCCTGAATGTATCCACCGGGAACCAGGTCACCGCTTTCACCCGGGATATTATTTTCAGATGCGAGAATCGGGTTCTGGGAATCAATGATCAGGCTCTGAATACCCGATGCAGACTCGAGAAAGTCAACAAAATCCTGCACGGTCGTGGTCGCGGCAATCTCAAGCTGCTTCGTTCCCAATGCCCGACCGCCTTTGCGACCGCTGTAACTCAACGTGCCTATTTCGAAAGCATTTTGGTAGGTCAAGCCATCGCGTTTCAGAACATCTGTCAACAGCGTATTGCTGGTAATCATGGGACCATCAAGATCCACCAGTTTATTTCCTGGTATTGTCAGGTCTGCAATTTCTGCATCTGACTTTGAATCCGTATAGTCGGAACCAGGAGTAACGGTGTCGACCAGATAGTAGTTGTTTTGGTCACCAGCCAGATTCCGGTAAATCCGTATTTCATCGTACGCAGGAAAACCACTTTCGGGACCCGGCACGGGTGGCACAGGCAAATTACTCAGAGAAATTCGGCCGTTGACAACGTTTTGCGGCCCGATTAATTCGCTCGGGCGACTTTCAACCTCACCACTCCGATGGTAAGTCACCATGTACGAATAGTTTCCAGTCAGAGTGGTTTCATCCAACGGCGTTCCCGACAATGGTGTCGAGCCGTCATCATCGAACGCCCCACCAGCTGGTGCAGAACCAAGCAGGAAAAAATCACTTCCGTCAGGTCCTGTTCGATAGATGTTGACAGTTGGGTAGTCGCCGGTGAGCTCTTGTGGCAGGTTACTGAGTTGGATTCGCCCTCCCGCTCCTACCGTTGAACTTATCGAAACACTGGGCGTTGCTTCGGCGCCGGCCACGTCGACCAATGCGAAGCGGTATTGGTAGGTTCCGGCAGCCAAGGTACCAACACCACCATTGTTCACGATCACCGCGCCAGCGTCAGAAAGTGGAGCAGCTGCGATGCCAACGCTGGTGGAGTCAGGTCGTGGAACTTTCGAGTCACCCAAACGACTCGACTGAATCACCTGCGAAATGGTTGCTAGATCACCTTCAGGTGTCAACGTACCCTCAAAAGTGACATTCTCAGTTGCTTTGGCAACGCTTTCACTACCCAAAGGAACGGAAAGTGGGACCAACTCGGTTTTTTGAAGACGGAACTGTTCGTCGACCCCATACCCCAACAAACGCTGTCCAGTAACACTTACCAACTCAGCATCACTATTGAGCTTGAAAATTCCGTTCCGTGTGTAGAGTCGTTCTCCCTCTCCACCCTCAACAATGAAGAATCCGTCACCTTGAATGGCCAGATCCGATGAATTGCTGCTGATTTCAATCGTGCCCTGATTGTGGTTGGCAGCAATTTCAGCCACCTGAACACCCAAGCCAATCTGACGTGGATTGATACCACCACTGTTATCCGATGGCCCGGCCCCCAACGAAAGAGTTTGTAGAAACTGGGTTCCAAAGATCACGTCTGACGATTTGAATCCAACGGTTTGTGAATTGGCCAGATTATTGCCAATCACATCAATCTGCGTTTCCGCAGCATTCAAACCAGTCAGTGCGGTAGTAAGAGCAGATGTAAGACCCATCGACTTGAGCTCCCATGATGAGGCAGGATGAACTCTCTCGATGGCTCACCGTGAATGATGAGACAATTGCCAGCTTCAACGCAAGTTTTGCTGGCAATTCACAATCGGTAGAATTTACCCAGTCTGTATTTCTCTGATGTTTTTAATATCCATCGTCTTTCCACCCACGTGAACTTTGACTGTTCGTGTATCGTTTTCATCACTTGTCTCAACTGTGATGCGATCAACAATGCCATCAACTGCACTGGAATCCTCTGCCAATCCCTCAACCGTCTTACCAATCAGACTGCTAGCGGTCACCAATTCCTGGCTTGAAGAGAGTGAAGACAGGGTTTTGGTCAATTGATCGGTTGCTCCAATTTCGCGAATCTGCCCGATCTGTTGGACCATTTCACTGTTGTCCATCGGATCAAGAGGATCCTGATTCTGCAATTCGCTGATGAGCAACTTCAAGAAATCGTCGATATCAAGTTCGTTGTAATTGCTACTCGATTGACTGGCTGTTGCGGTTGTTTGTTGCGCGGCAGCACTCGAACTGGCTGGCTGGCCGATTTGCGACATGGTCCTCTCCCGAAATTGCAGCATTGCATCGCGATGCCTCAGTACATCTCTGACAATTCTCTTTTACGTTGAGACAACCGGAAAAAGCGAGAGCAATCATCATGCATGTGCCCCGGATGGATTACAGGTGCACATCGATTCCTTCAGCTGGCACTAACTCCACAGGTTTTGATGAAACATCTTGTGAAACATCACTTGAGTTCGTTTCCGACGTTTTCTTCATTGGGTCACGTTGCCGATCTCCTGAAAAATTCTGCCAGGGATCATCTCGATCAGATGTGTCGTTGAACCGGGAGTCACTGAATTGGGAGCCACGGTCGTGATCAAGATTCTCGGTCTCGATCTCAAGTTGCTCGACTTGCATGCCAAATGACTCCAGCTTGGCACGCAAATCAGGAAGGTGCTCACGCAAGGTGGCACTTGCGGCTTCCGTTTCTGCAACAACTCTCGCCGCTACATTTCGTTGCTGAATTCGCATTTCAACACGCACCGAACCCATTTCTGCAGGGGCCAAACGCAGGCGTATCACCCCACCCTCTGGACCCAGATGTTGAAATGCTTTGCTCACTCGTTGAATCAGCTTTACGCGTGTTAACGTGTTCGCATTTTCTGCTTTGTTGCTGCTTGACTGGTTGACAGGTCGATCGCCTACCTTGGTTGCCACTGCAGCCGACGGGTTGAAAGCGGAGTTCCTGCCCACAGCACCCGTGTTGGCAGCCGATCGGGCATTACCGGCAGCGCTCGCTGAAACCGTAGAATTCGCAACCGATGCCAACTGCAAAAGACGATTGCCAACGCGATCAGCAGAACGCTCCTGCAAGTCGGTCGGAGAACTTTCCATGATGGCGGCAGCTTCCAACATTTCAGGGCTGATGGGTATTTTTGCGTTTGAACTCGAGTGCTGTTGGCCTTGCTGAGACGAGATCGATGCTTTTGCCTCAGGCACACGCTCTGCCCGATGCCGTTGCCGGCGTTGCCGTCTTGTTTCGCCAACGGCTTCCAAAGGCTGCTGTTCTGACTGATCTTCCAATGTTGACAAGTCCGCATCCATCTCCTGCTTTTCCGCCGCGCCCCGGTCCCGCTCGGGAAGCACAACGACAGGACTCACTTCGGCTGTCCGGGCTTCCACTGTTTTTGTCGTATCACGCTGCTTCGACCACCCTTCTTCAACATTCTCAATTGGAACAACGCCTCGTACTTCTTCTTGTTCAACAATGCGATTCTCAACTTCCGCCAATGACTCTTCAAAATTGGCCTCCGTGGCCAAGACAGTTTCCGGCTCAGCAGTCAGTAATGACTCTGTTTCCTCATCTTCGCGAGATCCGCTCTCCTGAAACGTTGTCTGTTCAGGCATCTGTGAAGAGACGACCACTACCTCATCTGTCGGTAGATCCTCCCATTGAGGCGCGACACAGTCAGTGTGTTCCTGATTCTGATGCTGCGTTTCGGTTTGCACATCTTCTTCTCTGGACTCCGGAGCCACAGGAACTGAATCTTCGACGATTTGCTGCGACTGCTCGTCGATGGGCACAATCTTCGCTTCAGACATGCGAGCGAAAACTTCGGCAAAGCCGTCCAGAATCCCTTCAACCGCTGGCTGTTTGATACTGCTGTTGGCAAGCGAACGTAACTTCCCACCCGCTAACTCTGTAATGGTAGCATCATGCGCATGGCGAACCGCTTCCAAATCACTCATCTCTGGCTCCCCCCAGTAACGTCCGATAGCGTGGACGTCGGGAACCAACCGACGGCTACAAATTATCGTTCGTTTCGTTGATCAATGATGAAACTGGCATGCCTTCACCGATCCGCCGCAACACATCTGCAAGGATGTCAACATCTGCCGGCGTCGTGAACTCTGCCAATATGTCTTTTCGTGCATCTGTGGACATGGCTTGAAGGATTGTGACAACGTCATCAATTCTTTTATCGTCATACATTATCAGCAGTTGTTCTTTTGCCTGCTCTGGCTCTAATCCCTGAATCGTACGCTGCACTTCCTGAATACCGGATTCCTCGGCCTCCTGCTTGAGTTCCTTCAACTCAGTCCTAAATGCTAGCAAGCGATTGCTGAATCGATCCTGATCAGTGCGAAGATCTGCCAACATGATGCTCAGTTCATCTCGAAACTCCTGCTGGCTTCTCAGCCGGACATCCATGTCGAGGCTTTTCATTTTTCGCTCGTCGAGGATTTCCTCAAAACTTGGCTGTTCGTACTCTTCACTTTGACGCAAAAACTCTTGAAGGCGGTTTCCAGTAACGTCGATCCCATTGACCAATGCGATCAACTGAACAGCAGTCTTTCGGTTCATCGTTCCTTGAATCAGAAAGTAACTCAACAAAATGACCTGGGTCAGAACAGTGGCCACACAGAATGCGGCGATTCCCCGGAAGATGTTCGACATCATGATTGTTTACCGTTGACGTTGGCGTTCGAGGGCATACTGACGTGATGATACTTCGTCGGCCTCTTCATTTTCTCTTTTCGATTCCAGTGCCCTGAATGCGGCCTCATCGTTTTCCTTCAGTTTCTCAAAGCGTTTGAGTTCAGCTTCAGCGGCAACGAGTTTCTCTCGTCGTTTTTCCATCTCAACTCGCAATTCGGCAACTGTTGTCTGCAAAGCGTTGATATCTGCCTGCAACTGCAGGTCATAGCGTCCGTGTGCGAGCAGCGCGTCAACAGACACATCGCCTTTGCGATTGACGTCATAGGAACTGCGCAAATTGACGCGTTCACGTTTGATCTCGTCAATCTGGGCATTCACTTTGTTGATGGCCTCATTGGCCTGTCCCAACGAAGCCCCTGCCTCATCACGTTCTTGACGTCGTAATTCCAGCAGAACTTTAAATCGAAATTCGATGGGCAAAGTTGATCCTCTCGGTCATGAATCTTTGAAAACACATCAAATCAGGTTGTCACGACCCCCGGACTACTATCAACCATACTATCTACACCGGCGGCCTGCGCAGAAACACCTCCATTTACGGATGAATTTACAGCCTGAGTGCCGATAAGTTGTGCAAGCATGCGATTTGAATCAGGCAGTGGGGTGATTTGACTGGCCTCCTGTTGCAAAAACATATTAAGTGGATCTCTCATGGCGATCGCTGCATCGACCTTGGGATCACTGCCTTGGCGATATGCTCCAATCGAAATCAGGTCGGCATGTCGCCGGTATTCAGCAAGATGCTGACGGGCCGCGGCGGCGACCTTCAAATCATGCGGGGCAACCAGATGCGGTTGCAAGCGACTCAGACTTTGCAAAACATCGATAGGCGGCCAATGTGCGCCTGCTGCCAAATCACGACTGAGAACGATATGACCATCGAGCAAACCCCGAAGAGTGTCTGCAATCGGCTCATTCTGGTCATCGCCCTCGACTAAGACGCTATAAAAAGCGGTGATGGAGCCACGATCTGTCCGTCCAGCTCTTTCGACCAGTCTTGGTAACAGATTGAATACGCTGGGCGGATATCCCCGGGTTGTGGGCGGCTCACCAGCCGCCAGGCCCAGTTCCCGTTGTGCCATCGCGAATCGGGTCACCGAATCAATCAAGAGGAGAACATTCTCACCCTGATCACGAAATGCCTCAGCAATTGCAGTGGCTGTCCACGCTGCGGCCACCCGTTGTGCGGCAGGGCGATCACTGGTCGCGACGACCACCACACTTCTTGCGAAACCGACTTCCCCAAGAGCACGCTCAAGAAACTCTTGAACCTCTCTGCCACGTTCCCCGACCATCCCAATCACAATGCGATCGGCATCGGAGCCACGCGCCAACATTCCCAGAAGCGTACTTTTCCCAACGCCAGATCCTGCGAAGATCCCTAGTCTTTGTCCCTGTCCGCAGGTCAACATGGCATCAATCGCTCGAATTCCGGTCTGCAAAGGAGCATCGATCGCGGGACGTTCCATCGAGTGAGGCGGTTCACGCTCCGCATCCACGATTTGCAAATCCTTGGGCAGTGGTTTGCCGTCAACCGGCTGGCCAAAAGCATCAATGACACGACCACACAAGGAAGGCCCCACACGCAATTTCAATGTTGTATCGACGAGCCGAACAGAATCACCAGCAGAAAGTGCATTGAGTCGTTCCAATGGTGCAAGAATGGGCTTCACACCACGAAAGCCAATCACTCGTGAGCGTGAAATCACTCCATCCTGTGATTGCAGCTCGCAAATCGCACCGAGTGGCGCAGTCATGCCCTCGATTTCCACAGATTCTCCTGCGACTGCTGAAACCCGGCCCCGCACATGCTGGGTGACAGCCCGCCCAATCATCGCTTCTGTCGCCACGGAATCTGGCAACACGGGTGTCACCAGATTGAATTCGCTGATTGCGTCATCCATCACTGCAACAACTCCTCGAGTCGATCCAACTGAGCAGTCAGACCTGCTTGAATCTCACCACCTGTTTGCCGCACAATCACTTCGTCCCTGGCAATTTTCTCATCCGTTTCGATTCGCGTTTTCTCTGGCAGACCCGGTGTCATGACCATCTTTTCGAATGCCTCACCTGCTTTCGCGAGCGTTTCAGGATGAATCACAAGCGTCAAACTCACTGCCGTCCTTGTACTCAGCAATGCTTCCTCGGCCCACTTGACCATCAACTCGGGTTCGGCTTCCAACCTGCGACGGGTGATTTTCTCGACTGCCGCCAAAGACGTTTTGATGAGAATATCCTCGTAGTCCTTCATCCATTCTGCATGTGCATCACGGATTTTCCTGACGGCTTCCTGCATCACGCTGGTACTATGCCTGGCCTGCTGTTCCGCCTTTTCCTGAAGTTTCTTGTCAGCGTCGATGGCCGCTTGCTTCAACCCCTCGTCATACCCACGTTCCTGAGCAGCTTTTTGAATTCCCGCTACCTCACGTTCCGCTTGAGCAAGCATTTCATGGACCTGCAAACG
This sequence comes from Rubripirellula sp., assembly GCA_012270065.1. GTDB lineage: Bacteria > Planctomycetota > Planctomycetia > Pirellulales > Pirellulaceae > Rubripirellula. Next base: position 37,421 of record JAAXJB010000039.1, read on the forward strand.
ACACTGTTCAAGACGTGTGCGTCCCTCATCAGCAAGGTCGCTGAGATTGAAACCTGCGACGGCAGACACTTTTTGCGCGGCGGCTCGCTGCTTGTCACGATCACCTGATTTCAAAACAGTGGCCATAGATCACAACTCGCTATTCAGGCAGCAGTGGAAACTGGTTTGTCAATTACTTCAAGCGACTCCACCGCAACGATCTCTTTGGCTTCATCAATCTCGCGCAATTGCAATGCACCAAGTGAATTCATTGATTCACGTACTTTCCGTGATTCTGCCTTCGGCAGGAGTGCAAGTACGGCAGAAGTGACTTGATTAGGAAGCCCACACAATGCCAACATCGCAACTCTTGCCTGGACCCTGCCAAGCGTCTCGCAAAGATGCTGTGGAGACATTTCGACCAGATGCTGATGAATCGAATCCGTGGAAGGGAAGGGCACTGTTTGCTCAGCAGTGTCGGTGTGTTTTGACGATACCGGGACGGGAGCATCCGTAGTCGTGTTTCGTGAAACCAGAGATGCTTCCCCTCTCTGGTGTTTTCGCTGATTTCCCGAAGGCGAATATTCTCCAACAGCCTGCCAAGAGGTACCCTCAGCAATCCTCAGCCGGGACGTCAAATTTTCAACCGCCTGCCCTGCTGAAGGGAAGTGACCGGACTGCGTGGAATCGGCATCCCCGGGGGTGGTGCCAAAGGAACCTGTTCGTACAGCAGTCCGTCCCAGCGTCGAAGCACTCTTTGCCCTGTCTGGCTCCTGCTCTGCTGGCATGGCCGCAAGAATCGCATCCAGGGCACGACGCCCCAGAGTATCACTGAAATCGGCAGCCCGTGTTCCCAATGACTTCCGAAAATGATCCGCCAACTCAGTCAGTGAATCACGGGGAATGGTTTCAATTTTCCCAATACGCCCGAGCATGTCTTCCAAACTGCTGCCCAGATGTGGCAAGACTCGGGCTGCATGATCTGGTCTGATCGAAGCCAAAACAGTAGCGACCACCTGCGGTCGTTCTCTTTTCAACAAATTGGCCAAGCCCTGTTCATCAACCTGTTCAAGGAAGGCCAATGGGTGGTCATCATCGTTGACTGGAATACCGGAATTCATGCCGCGATTGGGCTCACCCTGCACGGCACTTGATCGGATGACCCGGGAACCATTTTCAGCCGCGGGTTCCGTTGCACCTGCCGTCAGCACGGGCTTGTTTTTTTCGGGCGTCGGCAACTGATTGCGAGAGGCACCTGGTTTCTGAACGGAAATTTTAAAGGCATGCAGAGCCCGTTTCTGTTCGAGCGGATCGACATCTGCCAAGGACATCATCGTTCGTCGCACCGCCAACTTGGTATCAGCATCGATCTCACCCAGAAGGCTGGCAGCCACTGTCGCTGGTAGACTGCTAAGCACGATTGCGACACGACGCAACATCGCTTCGCGATCCAATCCCGAGTCCCATGCGTTTGCCATGTGGGGCCACTCCCTCGTGCCTAGCAATACCTCAACAGCTTCCCGAAGGCCAGCATTCCTTTGCCTTGATCCACGGGAGTACTTCTTGTACCCAAACCTGAGCGTGCATTGGAAGAGGAAATCACATCAGAACCGTGTCCAAAGCGGCATTTAAAAACAGAAAAGTGGCTTCCTCACGTGAGATATCCAGCAGGGACTCGGCGGACGCAGGATTCGAGAAAAATGCCTCAAACGGCGTCACCCACCCATCCACGAATCACATTGGCAGCCACCTCGGGATTATCCTCTACCAGATGCAGTAATTCTTCCTTGAGCGATCCACCGGTGATGGTCATCCGTTCGGGCTCTTCTTCCGCATCCTGCTCTGTATGAACTGGAACTGGCATTTCGATTCCAAATCCTTCCTGAAATTCTTTGGGAGTAGCGTTTCCGGTGGATTTGGCTGCTGAACGGGCAACCAGCAATGCGACCAGCCCCAGAAAGACAAGAGCCAGTGTCTGCCAAGAGTCAGCCAGCCACGTCAAAGCCTGACTTGTTGCCAATTCCTCTTCTGTTTCTGCAGAATGCAATTCGGGAGCATCCCGTACAGTGACCAGAGAGTCAGCAGCCGCTCCCGCTGCTACTTTGGGCAAAAGTGGACTGACGATGTCCTGGATTTTTTTCTGCGTTGTAGCACGCAGAGCCTCGAGCGTCGCCAAATCAAGCACGATGTCTTTTTTGTCTTTGGTTGGATCAGCGTCCGTGACATTCTTGATGTTGAGTTGTTCGTAATAGCTGGTTGGCAACATGATCGAGACTCGAACCGATTTCACCTGCAGGTCTGCCAGCTTTGAACTTTCAAACTGCTGGCCTGCGACTCCACTACTCTGTCGCTCATCCTCGGTGGTATTGAGCACTTCCAGATCCTTGGAGATGCTTTGGGCCCGGTTACCAATTGCATTTGGATCGGCCCCAGGGACACCACTTGGAATTTGCTGGTTACGGGTGGTTTCAACTTTTTTGGAACTGCTCTGCAGATTGGTGGGTTCCGCATCAAACTTCACAGAGGCAAGTTCAGATTCCATGGTCGGATCAATCTCAGCAAAAACAGCAATCTGAGCCGGATACTCGACCAGAAGTTTGCGCAACTTGTACTCAATGTGCTTTTCTGCTTCGCGTTGCTTTGTCAACAAAGGATCCTCGCCATCGGCACCCGTGCTGACTGTGGTACTGTTGGTATCAATCACAACGACATCGTCGGTCGCCATTCCTGCATACGAACCACGAATCAATTCCTGAATTGCAAGAATGCGCTGGCGTGGCAAGGCACGCACACCCTCCGGTTGTACCATCACACTCGCTGATTGTGGCATGACACGGGACAACCCGATTCGTTCTCCCTGGTCATACTCAACACTCGCCCACCGCACATCCGGAAATTGAGAAATCTTGTTACCCAAGTCTTTCTCTTTGGCATGCATCTCTCGCGACTTCCTCAAATCAGAGGAATCAAAGGGACTGCTGGATTTGATGGCCTGGTCGACCTCAGTTCGCAAGGCAATCGGCAATCCGGCGGCATCACCCAAAGCAGCCATGTACGCAGACTTGGATTCCTTGGGGACCTTGATTCGACGTCCCTCCCGCTCCCAGTCATTCAAACCTGCGGCGCTCAACGCGACTTCAATGGAGTCCATCTCCTGTTCGCCCATCGAGCGGCCACCAAAAAGGTACTCGGTTGACTTCACATCGGAACCACGCACCAGAAATGCGAGTCCGATCGCAATCGCTGTGACCAACATCGCCGCTATGATCCGCGACTGCATGGGCATTGCCAGAAACACCTGACGTGCCTGGTCCGTTGACTGTCTCAGAAAATTCATGACTATTCAGATGGATCCGCAAAGAAAATGTATTGGATGCTTGCGTGCTAAAATTGATGCCCTAGTGTGGAATGCCATGCGTTCAGATCTGAATCTGCTGTACTTCACGATAAGCCTCAATCAGCTTATTACGTACCTGCAAAAGCATGCGAAACGCAAGATCCGCTTTTTGAACTGCTGTCAGCACTTCCGCCTCATTGACATCACCACCGGTCAGCAGGGAATGCACCATGTCATTCGCATCCATCTGCATCGAATTGACGTCCTCGACTTCCCTGCTGAGCAGTTTGGCGAATTCATCAATTCCGGATTCAAAATCTGCTTTCCCTGCTTTCGATGATGCTATACCAGCGAGGGTTTCAGGACTGGTCGGAGGCTGGATTCCGTTGATTGGACGCATGTTTCAGTTCGCTTCCGACCTTGCCAGATCAGGTTTTCTGATTCGAATCTCGCGTTAATGCGATACTGCACTCATGGATGCAAGTACAGACTCAACCTTCGAGCCGTAAGAAAATCAGGCCAGAATTGTCAGAGTCTCGCGACTCAGATTCTTGGTAATCTCCATCACACCTACGTTTGCCTCATACGCACGTGTGGATTCAAGGGCATCTACCATTTGTGTCGTCAGGTCAATATTCGGGTACGCAACATATCCCTTCCACTTGCCTTCTTTGATTGCGAGTGGGTGTTGGGGCTGATAACGGTACAGTGGCTCGGCATCACTGGATCTGATCTCTTCCACCTTCACACCCGACGCACCTTGCGTTGACAATTCATCGTTCGTCTGGAAGACAACTTCTCTGGCCCGATAAGGTTCGGCCTCACCTTTCTCGTTTTTTAACGTCGATATATTCGCAATGTTGCCCGCAACGGCATTCAAACGAGTTCGTTCTGCGACAAGCGCTGAGGTGCTGATATCAAGTGCACGTAACATGATCAATCCTGTTCTTTCTCACCTGAAGCATCATAAAATCCGACATTGAATTGTACTTCTATTCTCAAGCCCGTTCAGTAATTGCAGCTCTCAACAGCGCAAACTGGCTTCGCATGGTTGTGATTGCCAACGCATGCATGTGTTCATTCTTTGCAACCTCAGATACCTGTTGCTCCAACGACACGTCACTCTCATCGTGGTAGACCACCTGCTCCATCGCATCGCGAGGCCCTGATCGGATATCATCTCTTGTCAGTGGCTTTCCCGAATCAATCGCTTTCTTGTGCAGATCAATGGATTCAGCAAGGGCATTTTGGAAATCCCCAACATCCAGATCCTTGGCTCGATAGCCCGGCGTATCAAGATTGGCCAAATTCCCCGCGAGAAGTTCGTGCCGTTTCTGTGAAAACGTCAGCGTTTGCTCGAGCGCCGGAATCGTTGTCGTATTGAAAATGCCAAACATGGAACAACCCTGCCAGTGCCGTTTGTGTTACGCCGCGATACGGTCAGTACCACTTTGTCGCCGAAAAGTCATGGTCACCGCAGCCCCGCCTTGCGGACAGTTCTGCCATAACAATTCCACTCCCAATGCCGCTGCTGCGATTGGCGTACGTTGTTGACGATTCTCGATGTCACAACCCGTATCGGCCAGTTCCAACTCCATTCCCTTGGCGGTCTGGCAAGCTGTAATGGTCAAATCGCCGCCTTGAGGCATTTGCTGCAATGACTGATTGACCAGTGCCCGGATCAGTTCAACCGTCTGCTGGGAATCAGCCGGCACTTCGAGAGAAGTATCGATGTCCAATTCGAGGCAAATCGCTGCCTCATGTGCAATCAACAGAGGCGCCGTTACCGATTCGATAAGAACGGCTAAAGATTGGCACTGACTCGGATCGATCCAATGATCTGGCATGGTACGCTCCCGATTTGTTCGGTGCAGCAGTCAAAATGAACGAAAGTTCGTTTGGCATATCAGTTTTACGCTGATCAATGCAAGGCAAATTCTTCAAATTCCGATTTGCTATCATTGCATTTCAAGTCTCCGGCGTCATTCATGGAATTCCACCCCGGACTGCAAGACGCAGGACCATAGCTCCGGACCATGGCTCCCGCCACTTGAGACACCAGTGATCGGATTGCTCAAACCTTTTGTGAAAGCAGAGGTTTCATGCTAGACATGATCAATCACTGGAAAGGTCGAGAGTTCCTCCACTGTTGACTTGAATCGAATGGTCAGCATAACCAGACACCGCCTGCCACCCAGAGTCCACGCGTTCCAGCCGCTGGCGTAATTCTTCACGGTTGTGGCTCAATTTTGCCTCACACTCAGCTTCTATCGCCAACACTTCAAGGTTCATTTTTTCACACTCATCCTGCTGTTTCCTGCACCTTTCCCGCATGGAATCACTCTCCCAGACTCTGGTTTGAGGATCATCAGACTTTGCGGCACGCAGTTTTTCCCCCAGCTCAACGAGTTGATTCAAAGGCTGTTGTTTGCGGGAAAGCAGCCGCATCAGGTCACTCATATGCCCCTTCTCAATGACCGTCAATTGCTCCTGACCCATCCTGATCAATTGGTTCAGAATTTCCCACCTCTGCTGTACCAGATCAGCAAGTTGCTTACCGTTCATTTCTGCATCCTCGGTTGGATCACGCTTTTTGCTTTTCAAAGTCCTGGATAATCCAATCCAGCAATTGCTGCCATCCTTCCCTGTCATAGCGGGTCGTTTCCGCAAATTCGGGATCAGACTCCGCAGGAATCTGTTTCAGCATCTCGCTTGCCTGCCGGAGCAGGATTTCAAATTCACGATCATTCCCCAATTGCCTGGCACAATTCGCACGGCCCAAAATGGCCTCGAGGGCGATTGGCTGACCAATGTACAAAGCTTCGATGCTCTGATAGAGATCTGCGGCCTCTCTGCACTTGTTCATTGCTTTTAAAACATCTGCCTCGAACAGCAGGCAATTTCTCTGCATTGCCTTGTCTGTTTTCGACAAATTCTGTTCTTCATCGAGCATCGCAAGGTATTGGCTCAAGCGTCGGAAAGCCGCCAGCCCCTTTTGCAAGTGCATGTCTGCTTCCCTGTTGGATGCGCGCTGAGCCGCGCTCAAGGTGTCAGGCAACATGGCCTCCATGCGAGGCAGCTCTGATGCCATGACATGCGTCCTCGCAATGTAGTAGGCGTTCCTTTTGGAACGTCCATCATTGTACTCATCCCACCAACGTTGATCAGCGACTTCCATACGCCGAATTGCCGACTTCAAAATGGGCTGATTATCACGCAGCATTTTCAAACGATCTTCCGGATCTGCCTGCTCTGCCTTCAAGTAGTTCTGATAGCCCAACTCATAGAGCAGTGATCCAAGTGCATAGAGAGAATCCTGCCATTCGGCACTCTCGGGCTTGAGATCGGGCGTTTGGTCATCCGGTTCCCGACCTTCACTGTCGACATTCTGACGTAGCAACGAACGTGCCTTATCACTATCACCAGACTCCGCATAGGCCAACGCACCGTAGTAGCGTGCAGCGTATCGCTGTGGATCCTTTCGGTACTCTTCGATACACCGCTCAAAAGCATTGACTGCTTCTTCGGGCTTACCCACGGCAAGCAGGGCTTTTCCATAGGCAATCAATCCCTGTGATTGTCGACTTTTGTCCTCCTGGCGAAGGTAGGGTTCAAGAAGCCTGATACTCTGCGAAAAGTGCTTGCCCTTCTGGTAGGCATCGATGGCTGCCCAAAGAGTAGGTATGTACTCCTCGCCATTGAATCGCAATCGCGCCGCTTCCGCGAATGCGTCTCCCGCGGCGCGGTAGCGCTGACGCACCACAACAGCAGTCTCATCCGAAACCTTGCCATAGAAATTGGTACCATCCTTCAGAGTCTTTTCAGCCCATTCTTGATAACCCTTGCCCTCCTGTACCAATGCTTCACCTTGATCGAACACTGGTGGCAATGTGCGAGCAGCATTGATCGCAGCTTGATACTCATCTGCCCTACGCAGCAGGTTCAGGGCTTGACCGATTCGTGCATTGAATTCGCGAAAAGACAATAATTCATGGTCATAACCATCCCGTGTTCCAATTTCCCCCATGAGATAACGGATAGCCTGCGCCACCTGCTGGCCCTCTTTGTTCCTGGTCAACAATTCAATTTCCTGAAGCCCGCTCACAATCTCTGCAGAACCAATCTGACCAGAACCGGTGGCTTGATCCCGGCGAACAACGTCATGAAATGCATTGATCGCCCCCGTGACATCACCCTGCATTAATTTTACACGTCCGATCCACAATCCAACGTCACTCGATTTTTCCGAGGTCTGGTTCAGCGCGTTGAGTACCTGCAGTGCATTTGCCAATTCCACCGATACTTCCTGACGCTGATTTTCATCAACCTCATCATTAAACTGGGCCAACAAACTGGCCTCCGATTTCAGTTTTTTGATATTCGCAACGGTGCGAAGAAAAGTAGCCCGACTCTCAAGCGGATCATCTTCTGTCTGCTGTTTCTGATGTTCTGATAACGCAGTTTTCAAATCGTCCCAGTATCCCAGTTCCATCAGGATCTTGATTCGCAGATTACTTGCGTCTTTCCTGGCAGACAGATCCAGCCCAGGGTCAGCCAGATACTCGTTAATACTTGCTAAAGCATCCTCCTGCTGATCTTTTTCAGCGCGATATTGCGACTCGGCAATCATCGGCAGCAATTCTCGCCTCAGCAGCGGCTCACTCTCAATCGCCTGATTCAAATTGATAACGGCATCATCAAAACGCCCCAAATGGAAATGTGTCTCACCGATGACCCGGTAACCCTGAGTACGACGCCCAGGCGGAAACCCATGTTCACGAGATAGTTCCAGATGTGGAACTGCTGAAAAATACAGGTTGCGTCTTTCGCGAGGTGTTGGTGCTCTTTTGGCCTCAGCGGCTCTTCCAACCCCGATCAAAAAGTCCCGCAAACGGATCAAATCCAATCGCTCAAGACGAATCTGGTCCAACGCTGCCTCTCGCATTCGCTGCGCATCAACATCTTCATCAGACGTATCCAGAGGCATTTCGAGTGGCTCGATTGGCGAATCTGCAGGTTCCAATTCTGCAAGCTCAGCCAGTTTTCCTGCCACAATGGGTCGGCCGTCAACAAACTCTCGTGAAGCCAAACGCAACAACGACTCGGGCTCAGTGACGTCTGTTGTCCACCACATGGATAACAGAACCGCAAAGCCACCGATCGATGCCAGCGCAGCACCAAGCAGCAAGCCAATCGTGACCAAATCACGATTCACTGGTTTTTTGCTATTCAGCTCGTCTTCTGCATCTTCTTGATCAGCCAATCTGCAAAACCTCCCAAACGTAGTCGTGTTGTTAACAGGACCCCCGTCTGTAAAGCAAGACTGTCAATGATTAGCTAGCAATTCAAAAACAGTTGGTTTGCGGCGTACACGGACAGCGATTGCCGACTTTGTTCCGATTTGGGCGCAACGCGACAGATCTTCTCCAAGTCCCAACTTCGTCAGATTGATGCCGCCAAGCGTTTGTGAAAAGCGATTGGCAAGTGAGTCTGATAGCCATGCGCCATGCCCCTGCTGATAGGTTGTCCATGGTGTACCGTCCTGGACCGAGAAAGATGACAACCATAGACTCATCGCCAACTGCGAATCATCGTCCTGAATAGCGGCCTGATATTCCACTCGACATGCGTCGATGATCGCGCCAGCCAGAAGCACATCTTCGGCTGTTATCCTTCCGTCGGTACCCGCGCAGACCACGTGCACTGTCCTTGCACCACGAAGAAAATCAACCACTTTGGGAAGATTCAAAAAACTGGCTGCTATCACTTTCTTTGCAGATGATGCAGCTTCAATGGCTTTTGTACCATTAGTCGTAGTCATCACCAGAATCTGGTCGAGAACCGTCTCTGGAACGTACTCAGCTGGCGAGTTCCCAAAGTCAAAACCTTCGATCGCTCGGCATTTCCGTTCACCGCACAACAACGGTCTTCTCGCGGACCGATTTGCTCGGGCAAGCCGATCAGACAGGTTTTTGGCTTCCGAGATTTCACAGCAGGTATAAATCTGGTTTGCACCAGATTCAAATGCTGTGGTCATGACAGAAGTCGCGCGTAGTACATCAACCACAACAGCAATATCAACACTCTCTGATTCATCCACCATGAGTTGCGGCAACAAAGAAGTCAAGATTCGCATGTTTCTACCTGATACCAAGAGAGCAAAATCACCCCACCTGCTCAGACGGATCACAGCCGTGACTCATCAAATCCCACAACGCACAGTTTCGTACGACTGACCCAGAATAACTCACGCGCGAGTCATGGAGTCATGGGGTCATGGAGTCATGGAGTCATGGAGTCATGGAAAAATATAGCGAATCCAATTCCG